>JAHDXO010000055.1 GCA_023382975.1 Pirellulaceae bacterium | reverse complement strand
AGAAGGCACGGGAACTTGAGGCAGCTCGCGGGCTGAGCGACGAATTGCAGGCCGAATATCGGTTCGATTACAGCAAGGCGAAGCCAAACCGGTTCGCGTCTCGGGTGGATCCAACCCGCGTAGTCGTCGCGTTGGATCCCGACGTAGCCGAAGTCTTCGCCGACGCCGATGCCGTCAACAAGGTTCTGCGGGCTTTGATCGAAGCGATGCCAAGGAAAAAGCGAACCACGAAACAATTCACGCCAGAAGGGGGTAGCGAACTGACGCAACTGCAGCGAGACATTGACGACTTCCTGTAACGAGTCGCTCCCTCACCGCTGAAAGCGGGTTGAGCCTTCCGTGAGCGGTTGGTGCGAGGAAGCCCTCGCGGACCCGCGTAAAACGAATTCCCGTTCGGGTATCCCGACCACCCGGCGCAGGGTCAAGGCACCACGGCCAAACGAAATGCTAATCCGTCCGCGATCGAGGCGGGCAGAGGCACGCGGCTCGCGAACTTTTCGGTGGTCCGCGCGTCGACCTTGAATTTCTCGCCCATCACGACCTTGAACCAGCGTTCGCGGTCCATCACTACGCGATACTGTTTCTCGTCCTGCGTCTCGCCGAGATAAGGCAGGTACACGCGAATCGGCTGGCCGCATTGTTCGGCCTTGGCTCCGATCCGATCGATTCGTCCCGTCCGCTGCTCCAACGTGCTGGGATTCCAGCACAAGTCATGGTGGATGACGTAGCGGCAGAAACGGTGCAGGTCCACTCCCTCGGCCATGACGCTGCTGGCGATCAGGACCTCGGGGAAGAACGGACTATTGAAAGCCAACATCAAACGCTGGCGAGTCTCCGATTTCGTGGCTCCGTTCACCAGGCGTACGTTGGGCAGAAGCCTCGCCACGTCGGCGCCCTGCCGCTCGTCCTCGGTGATGCTACCGGGGACGTCGCGTCCCGAAATCGTCCCCGTCTGAATCTTCAGGATCGCGTCCAAGTACCTGCTTCGTTCCTCGTCGACGCAACGGTTTCCCAGGAACTCAAAAAAGCCGTTGAGCACTTGCCTTAGGCTCAGGCCCGAACCGTCGCCGGACACGAAGGCTTCTTGAACGGACGCTTCATCGAGGCGGTCCACAGCGACCGGAAAAAACCGTGCCAGGAACGACGGAGTGCGGAGATAGCGGCGTGTGATCTCGCGGAGCGGGTCCGCGTAGGGAACCAGGCGCGGATGGCTGCTCAAGAGTCCTTGCACTTGTAGATCGCAGCCCTCGCGGACCGGCGAATCGACGTCGAAGAATCGTTTTCCAATTCGCTCCAATTCCTCGGCGGCGTCGGCCTGCGAGCAACGGAGCTTCTCGCTGCTACGAAGCAGGATCTCGTCCATCATCAGGCCCGAGATGACCTGGCGTAGCACGTGACCCGTCCTGATGTAATGGCAGAAGACAATGACTTTTTCACCACGTTGCCAAGCGCCGATAACGCGTTTGGCCGTCGCTGCGATTTTGGGGTGCTTGGCGGAGGAATGGGCATCATCCAGCGGCAGTATTCTCGCTAACTGGTCTAGATACCAACTCGCGACAGCGTCTGCTTCGATCGCGGTTGAATCGTCATCATCGTCGCCATCGGTGTCGTTGGATTGGGCTTGTCGGGTTTGAAGGAACGCCTCGTAACTGGAAGCGAGCCCTTCGGCGAAAACCGGGCGTGCCTGGGGCGCACATGCGGTTGCCCGCGCTGCCAAGAGAAACGGCAGCAGAACATCCCCCGATATCTCGATACCCGCTTCCGAGCCGTCAGACGAGTCGCTCTGAATCGCCGCACCGGGCAACAGCTCCCGGCGAGGACGACTGTTGAGCTGGCTGTCTTTCAGATGGCGGATCACCCAGGGCTGCAATGCCTCCTCGGCGGCCCGCATCTTCTCGTTGGTTCTTCGGTGGGCCTCCAAGACCAAGTCCGCGTTGGGCGTGATCGCGGCGCCACCCTGCAATGCGGCCCACCAAGCTTCCACCTCGGCAAGACTGAAGCTGTGACCGGCAGCGGTAAGATCCTCCGAACGCAACCGCCCCCAAGCGAGGTCCAAATTCAGTGCCGACAGTTGGGCAGCGTCCAACCGCTCGCGCAAGTCGTGAATCTGCTTTCGAAATCCTTCCCGACCGTCTCCCGGTGCTCCAGGAACGTCCCAGGCTATTCCTTCAAATCGCTCCAATACCGAGCAAAGTTCGTGGTGGCCCAATTGAAATGGCGTGGCAGTGAGAAAGAGCATTCGCTCGAACATGCCTCCCATACCGCCTCGTGCGATTACCCCCGCGTCACCCTCGGCTTCGGGATTGTGAAACAAGCTGGACAGTCTCGTTCCCGGATTCTTCAGGTGATGCGCTTCGTCCATCACCAATAGAGGCAACTTCTGATCAAGCCGTTTTAGGCATTCTCGCCACACCTGCTTCAACTGCTCTGTCAGCCGCTGCCGGGCTTGGACAATTCGCGTGTTATAAGTGGGCGTTTCGCGGTGAGGGATCTCCTGTAACACTCGGTAGACTTCGGCGGTGTCAAAATCCCGCAGAACGTCGACGACCGAGCTGGGAACCGGGTCGTCGTCCGTCTCGGGATTGTCGTCGTGTTCTGGATCGATGCCACACGATTGCAGAATCTTCAACCAGCGAGTAGTCGGAGCGTCCAAGAGCCGGTCCCAGATGTCGTTTCCGCGAGTTTCCGCCCAGCCGAGTTGCAGGAGCTTACCAGCCGCGCGCGCCAAGGCTCGACGCAGTGCGCCAGTGTGGTGCCGCCGATGCAGGGCGCGTTGGATCACCGCCAACTTGACCCAGCCGTCGGTCAAACCGCGATGCATTGCGCCGTGCGTCAGGAATATAATCGATTTTCGGCGATCGTCGGTATCGTCAAGTAGCTTCAAGAACTCGACGGCCGAGCCGGCAGACGCGGTACGCACCTGCCGAGCTGTTGCCGGCGCCAAGCACTGCGCGCTGAACACGGCGAAGTCTTGCGGCCATTTCTCCTTCAAACTCGGCGGCACCATTACCACGACGGGTCGGCGCTGGGGATCCGAAATCGCAACGGATGTTGAGACCGCCAGACCGACAAACGTCTTCCCGGTCCCTACTTCGTCCGCGAGCACCACGCCGGGCTGATTGGCGAGCCGCCGGAGAATTTCCCGGGCTGTACGCTCCTGACGGCGGGCATCCGCCTCGCAAATGCGTCCCGCCACGTACAATTGAATGCATGACGCAAAGGGATGCCAATCGGTCATTTTGCGAACTCCTCGAAGGCGGCCTTGACGTAAGCCTGCAGTTGTGGCGAAAGAGCGTCTGCCTGAATCTTCGTACGGATCTCGGCGGCGATCTCGCGCAACGCCGCACGCAGGCGGGACGCGGAGAAGCTCCCCGACCCGACCTGCGGTTTCACGCGAGCCAATTCCAGGCAGAGTTCGGCCAGCAGAAAAGCCCGCTCTCCTTGCTGCGTTTCCCGTTCGATGGCCTCCGCCAAGGCCATCACTCCCACAGGTCCGCGCAGTCGCCAATCCAGGGCTTGCTGAGAGACTACGGGCTTCTCCAGTCGCTGCCGCAAGCCGTAGAGCGCGTCGGAGACCCGGCGAGTCCGCTGGAGCAGAAACTTTGACGTATCGACCCGTTTGTGCGGGTCCAGCGGATTGTTTCCCGATGTGGGACCGACCTTCGGCCCCCGCGGCGATTTCAGCACGCCGGACAGCGGCTTAGCAGAAGTCAATATCTCGATGAGCGATTCCAGGGGCAGGTCTTTCAATTCCGGTGGAGGGGGCAAAGCCGCTGCTGATTGAACGTTGACCGGCCACCAGGCCCAGCCCGTTGCCCCCGACCAAGTCACGGCGAACCCCGACGGGGCCCTTGGGGACGACCAGCACAATCTGAGGAGCGACGGACTTCCCTGCGATTGCCAAGCCGTTTCCGTGACAAATGCCTCTTGTCCGTCTTCGGCAAACAACGCCCAGCCTTCCGGCGGGGCACCGAGAAACGTGAACTCTATGGACCTCTCTTGCTGTTCGTCACAGCCGAAAGTCGCTTCCCCAAACTCCGACGGCAGAGGCACGAGACCCGGTGCCGGGACATCTTCCGATTCGTCGAGCCTCGGCTTGAATTTCTGCACGAAACCGATCGGAAACTCCTCGACGGGAAGCCACGCTTGCTCGAACGCTCCCACCGCATCTCCGTCTTGTCGGCTCGCCACGTACACCAAATTGGCTTCCAGATTCTGCGCTCGTCCAATGCCCAACCCGG
Source organism: Pirellulaceae bacterium (assembly GCA_023382975.1). Taxonomy (GTDB): domain Bacteria; phylum Planctomycetota; class Planctomycetia; order Pirellulales; family Pirellulaceae; genus SKKK01. The sequence continues at coordinate 73,660 of JAHDXO010000055.1, read as the reverse complement.
CGGACGTGAAGTTGCTGGAGCCGATCAACAGTAGAACCACGCGGTCGTTCTGCAGCCAAAGGCTTTTCAAATGCAGCGGCCGGTTATCCTCCTGTCGCAGTCGTTTGAAGACCGTCTCCGCCGAAGCACGGTTGGCGGGATTCGCCCACTTGAGCGATTCAGGAGCTTTCAGGAAGAAGGCATTCTCGCCGGATACTTCTTCGGCTGTCACGTCGAATTCGACGATGGCCTCGCCGCGCTGCTTGAGCAGCGTCCACAACTCGCTGGCCGGCCGGTTCGGAACCTGCTCCGGGGGATCGAAGAAAGGGCTCGCGACGCAGGCCAATTCCGACGGTATGGCGGCGGGACACTGTTCGCGGATGGCGGCGAACACGTCAGGCCGGTTGGGCCCGGTCAGGAGGGTGAAGACTCGCGGCTTGGAGAGATTACGAGGCAGCTCATCCCGTCCCCATTGGCGGCTCAGCTCCGAAACCCGGTCCAGAAAACCGTTCCAGCGTCCGACGGTAGGGCTTGCCGCACCAATTGCCGGCGTCGCGTACCCCACAGCGTCTCGAAGGAACTGGATGGTCTCCCTCAACACGGCAAGCGGAGCGTCGCTGTCAGCGAAATAATCCAGTACACCAAAGACCTCGTGGTTTCGGCGATAACCATCCTCTGTCAGGTTCGCCGATCCGATGATTAGCCTGGCACGGTTACTCCAAAGCAGGAGCGATATCTTCGCGTGCAGGATGCCTTGGCCTCGTACGAGCCGTGCCGGCAGCAAGTCCCACCGCAGGCTCCGGACGCCACGGGCATGATGCTGATCCACCAGCGCCGCCGCGCACATGAGTTGCCGCATCTTCTCTTCGCGCTCGACAAGGTACAGGGCGCCATCGTCCTTGGGGTCTGTCTCCAACTGAAGAAAGCGTCCCAGGCATTCCTCCTCAAACAGCACCGGCGAGAATGTGAAGCTTGTGACGACGCAGCCCACCGGTTGACCGGCGTCCTCGGGAGGTATCCAGGCGTCCAAGATCTTGCCATATCCTGGCTTCGTGCTTTTCTGCTTGCTCATGGTTTGACGAGCCCCAAGTCGATTCCGAATTGCCAGAGTGATCGAGTCCGGTACAGGTGAACGTAGGAATCGTCGTGTGCCCCTGATTCGTCAGTCCGATAGTCCGGTCTGATCATGAGACTCCCGTCGTCAAAACGCTCGAACCAGGGATTCTTCCCGCTAGGAGGCTTTCTGGCCTGCGTCTTGCGATGATGCTCGATGAGCCGTTGGACCCATTCAAGCGGGTTACTGGGCTCGACGAGCGATGCGAAGGTCTCCCGGAACCGAGTCGCCTCACCGACGGGCTCGAGCCGCTCCATCAAGGAATCACAGGAATCGGGCACAAGTTTGGCCGCTCGTTGAACGGAATCGAGCGCTGCAAGCGCGGAAGGTGGCGTCTTCTGGGCTCCCTGGCGAGTCAACTCGAAAAGGCAATCCTGGAAGGCGTCGTGGCACAGCCGGGCGAAAGTTTCAAAGGCATCGATGGCGTCGAGCAACACTCGCAAATCATCGCGAGCCGTCATTCTGAGTGCGTGATGAAATGCCCGCTCCGACCATGCCGACTGCCAGACCTCGCCGCCTTGCGGTGACACCACGAATTCCAGCGTGTCGCGGCGGAATCCCTTCGGATCGTCGAGCAGAGCGGCCCAAATGAATTGCGATTCGTTCGGCCCGGCATCGTACGGGGCGAGGTGCTTGCGAAAGAAATCCCATCCCGACCAGGTGCTGCTGCGCGACGTGGCACCTTGCTCCAGCCCCGCTTGGACGGCGTCAACCAGCTGCGAGCGAACGGCCCGCCCCGGCCCACCGCCGGTTCCGACAAATCCTTCCAAGCCCTGTTCCTTGGCCCACAGGTTCAGCAGCTCGAAGCCGACTTCACCCAAATTGCCGTTCGATTCCATGTTCACGGAGCGAGCCAACTGCCGATAGACGCCGTGAAAACCGAAGACGCTGGGCGACTTCAGGTAACGCTTCGCGGACAGGGGTACGCCGTCGTCGATCGCTCGCGCAGCCTTCTGGCTCCCAGGGAGTCCGGTTCGTTCCGATACTTCGGCCCTGCGGACGAGCCCTTCCACCAAGTACCATTCGAAGACCTGCCACGGCTCGCTAACGCCGTCTTTCGCCAAGGTGTCCTCGTCAAAGTCGCGGCAGATCTCCAGCGACACGGCTATTGCGGTGAGAAACCGCGGATGCCGCTGCCGCTCGCGGACGCCTGGGACGAGCCGAACGGCCAGCGCGTCGGCCAGAGCTTCCGTGCCTAAGGGATCGAGCCCGCCTTCGGCCGACTCGACTGGGTCTCTTTCCGTCAACAACGGGGCGAAGACTCTTGGGTTCATCGTTGTCGTCCAGGATTCAGAGGGGATGCAACTCAGGGCGAACTCCCAACGATGGACTACGGAAATAGTCCCAATCTGATCCACTGAAGGCGGGCGGTGCGCTGAGTGGAAGAGTTCATCTTCAGGCGTTCTACGGTCGCCCGGCCGACCGGCGTGATGCCGATGATCAGCCCCTGGTCGGCGTCCGCATGGAAATGGTGCTCCCAGTGATCGCGACGAGGGTCAAATAAGCGAACCGTGGTTCCGGTCTCGTTGTCTGGCGCTTCTACGTTCATTTCTCCTACTCGTCTGCCAGCGCCGCCGCCCGAGCATCTGCCGCGCGCACTTCCGCTTCAACTAGGCCTTCGAGTTCTTCTTGTTCTTGCGGCGACAGTGTCGAACCCGCATCGCGTGCGGCACGCCAGCGCGCCATCAGTTCATCGAGACGGCTCTGTTGTTCGGCGGCGAAGAACCGATCGGGACGGTTTTGTTGGACCACGACAAGTGTCGCAGATTCGTCCAGATCCAGGATTGCATCCAAAGCATCGCCCGGCGTCTTCCCAGCGCCGCGTCGTCCGCCAGCAAGCGCACGATAGGCGGTGCCGCCCTCTTCGGCTGGAACCGCCAGGATCGAAACCGTGGTCATCAGGCTTGTTCCTTGAGCAGAAGTGCCACTCGATTCACGATCTCCGTGCGGAGTCCCGCCGCACAGGAGCATTTTCAACATTATCGAGCAACTGCAACCAACTGGCAACCGCCAGAGCACAAGGCCGGGTCCGCGGCGTCGGTGTTCAGCCGCTGGTTTGGACGGTGGCGGCGTCGCTGACGCGCGGGCGAGTGGGGAGAGCTGGCGTCGGCTGCTCGGTGACGGCAAGGCAGGGGCTGATGAACTGGCACAGACCGGCTGCCGGATTGTCCGTCACGGCGGCGTTGCGTTCGTAGAAGGTGGGCGGCTCGTACGTCCAGTCGCCGGCCAAACGCGATTCCTCGCGGCGGATCTTGCCCAGCAACCAGCGCCCGCCGAGTTCGCCGTAGAGCCGCGTCTTCCAGCCGAACTCGCAGCACAGATCCTTCAGCAGCTTGGACAGTTCGGCGTACATGGCCGGCTGGGTCCGGTAGTAGAGTCGAGCGCCGCCGACCAGCGCCGCCAGCGTATTGGCCAACTCGCGGGCTTCCCAGGCGAAACGCCGCTGGACGCGCGGGTCCGGGTGGTTCTTGTAGCGTTTCCAGCCCGCCAAGGTCGTGCGGACGATGCGGACGGTGCTGGGCCCGTTCTGCGCAAAGTCCCGGTCGAAGGCCCGTACGATGAACTCGGACGTCTGCTGGTCGGTAAGATGCGGATGGCGGTAGTTCAGGATGAACTGCCCGTGGATGTCGGCCACATCGTATTCGGACTCGTCCTTCATCCGCCCTTGCGCCGTGAGTTCCGCGTGCAGCGGGGTGCCGGGCAGCGGCGTGTACAGCATGAACTGGTGGAAATCGGTGCAGTGGCGGACGGCGTGTTCAATGGCCGAGTCCAAGTTCTCGGGAGTGTGGTTCTCCAAGCCGATGATGGTCGAGCCCAGCACGCGGATGCCGTGCGATTGCAGATGGCGGACCAGGGCGAGCGTGTCGATGCCGTCGAGCTTCGTGTAGCGGCTGTTTTCGCCTTCGATGCCCATCCAGACCCAGGAGACCCCGAGGCCGACGAGTTGCTCGATCGTGTACGACCGCAACACGTTGGCCGAACTGAACACGTACAGCGCCCACGACTTGTCGTTCTCCTCCATCAACTCGAGCAACCGCAGCGCGCGGCGACGGTGCAGCAGGAAGTTCTCGTCCATCATGAAGAACGAATTGACGCCCATGCGGTCGGCCATCTGCTCCATCATCTCGTACAGTTCGTCGCCGGTGTGGTAGAAGTCCACGAACTTGCCCTTGCCGCCGAACATGGCCGAAGTCGAACAGAAGTTGCAACCCAGCGGGCAGCCCACCGAAGGAATCACGGTGGCCGCGACGTCGTCTGGACGGACGGAGAGCGTCAGGCCCGCGTTTCGAGTCCCGTAGCCGGAACGGATCAGCGGATGCCGGATGGGCCGATCTGGGGCCTCGCCCAGAAACCGCCGCATCCAGCGGACGCCTTCGCCCTGGACGATATGGTCGGCGTCGATGCGGTCGTCCAGGTCGGGCAAATTGGCGACGTGGCCGCCGACGACGATCTTGGCCTTGGGCAGGTGGTGGCGAATCAGCCGGCACATGTCCGCGACCTTCTGTCGATTCGGAATGATCGAGGTGATGCCTACCACGTCGTAGTCGTGCTGCTGGATCTCCGCGATGAAACGGTCGCGGGTGGGAAAGTCCAGCACGGTACACGGGGCCTCGACGTTCGCTTGAATCAGCATCAATCCCCAACTGCGATGAAACATCCGCAGCGAGAACGGACCTTGCGTGCGCGTGACTTGGTTGTGGTACAGCTCCATCGGATTCAGGGCCCGCGAGCCATACTCGTCGTCTTTAGCGTACGGACCGAAGACGCTGGTCAGCAGGACGCGAGTCCGCGATCCGGCAGGGTGGCGAGGGAAATCCGACGAAGGAACAGCGGCGATCTCGGCATGAACGCGACTCATTGCAATGTCTCTCCCCAAGAATGTTCAGCGAATTCGTTTTGGCAAGGCAGCGCGGGAAAACCACGCTGCGATCCCAATTCTACGGCAGACCGCCAGCAACTCGATTCCCGCCGTGTATACGCTAGGTAATAGCTTCGTAATAGTTCAAATTCCCGGCCTGCGCTGCGATTGCGCGCTTTCAAAACCAAGGTCTCGAAGGGTCGAAGCCGACGTGGGTCGCAGGATCGCACGGTGGCGACGGTGGCCGAATTCGCGAGAATCGCAGAACTGGGCAGCCGTCAGGCGTGGCTCCACCGACGCGAGGTCGAATGGCTTGGACTTAAGGTCATCGGCAGCCTCGATTTGCGGTATTCCGATGCACAACCGCCGAAAGTTGCGACATTGTTCGCCCCGAAGGGGCAGCCTCATACCAGCCCAGGGCAACGCCCTGGGTTGAGGTGGGAAATATCCGTCCTGAGCCCTGAAAGGGCGGCACAGGCCGCCGACGCCACCTATTCTCCTGCCCTTTCAGGGCGATCGGATTCGATTGTCTCCGCAACCCAGGGCGTTGCCCTGGGCTGATTTGTTCAGGCCCCTGCGGGGCGATATCTGTGGACTGCGAGCAGCGTTTCCCCCGTTAAATCCACGCCATTCGACGCGAGGTCGATGACGGCAGGAGTTTCCGTTTGAAGTCTCGCGAATTTGTTGGATATCGTCCGATGCCTCGCCTCCGCTGAACGAATTTGTCAGAATAGGCGGCGACGAATCGATTTCCGCAGCTCCCCGGTTGCTCACGGCCGTTTTCATGGAACCTCGGCGTACGCTCAGTCTGCCCATCGCTCTGGCCATCGTGATGATCACGTTGCTGGTGATCCTCACGGTCGGGTGGGTTCTGCTGTCCGTGTTCGGGGCGCTGACGGCGGATCGGTTTGCCGTTTGGTACTGGGTACTGCTGACGGCGGGCACCGTGTTCATCGGTGTGCTGCTGGCCGGTGTGATCCTGTACCTGATCTTGTCGGTCAAAGTGATCCGCTGGAACCGGCAGCAGGCGAGTTTCATCGATGCCGTGACGCACGAGCTGAAGACGCCCATCGCGTCGATGAAGCTGGCTCTTCAGACGCTGGGCCGCCATCAGGTGAGCGAGGAGGAGCGGACGCGATTCTACCGGTATATGCTGGAGGACGTCGAGCGACTGGACCATTTGATCAATCAGATCCTGGACGCCGGGCGGCTGGAATCGGGCCGCGAGCGAGGGGACGTGGAAGAGGTGCAACTGGCGACGCTGCTGCGTCAATGCGCCGAGGCCATTTGTGCCAGCTACCGCCTCTCGCCGGAGATCGTCGCCCTGGACGTCGAGCCGTGTACGGTCTGGGCTCGGTCCGCCGAGCTGACGCTGATCTTCCGCAACTTGCTGGACAACGCGGTAAAATACGCCGGGACGGAACCGGAGATCGCAGTCCAAGCACGGTGCCGTCCGGACGGCAAAGCGGTGGTGCGGGTGTCCGACAACGGTTGCGGCATCCCGCCGGATTTGCGGCGGAAGATCTTCGGCCGCTTCGTGCGGCTGCGGATGGAACTGGAACGCGAGAAGCCCGGTGCCGGACTGGGACTGCACATCGTCCGCACGCTTGTGCAGCGGCTGCGTGGACGGATTCGCGTTGACGACCGGCAACCGGGGCCGGGCACGGTGTTCGAGGTCGAACTGCCATGTGGCAATCGCCCCGCCGCGAACGGGTCGAAGTGAGGTTTGGGCCGATTGGCGAAGGACAAGAGTGGATCGAAAGACGATGGCCGAACAACGCGGAGCGCACATTCTGATCGTCGAAGACGAGGAGCACTTGGCGACCGGGATCCAATACAACCTGGTGGCCGAGGGATACCGCGTCACCTGCGTCGGGGACGGGCCCTCCGCGCTGCGTGTCCTCGAACAGAACGCGGACGACATCGACTTGTTGGTCTTGGACATCATGCTGCCGGGCATGAGTGGTTACGCCGTGTGCGAGGCGGTGCGGAGCAAGAACGCGCGGCTGCCCATCCTGATCCTCAGCGCGCGGACGCTGGCCGAAGACCGCACGCGGGGCTTCAACCTCGGGGCGAACCAGTATCTGACCAAACCGTTCGACCTGGACGAGTTCCTCAGCCGCGTGAAGAACCTGCTGACCTTTCACGGCCGCGGTCTTCCACCCGCAACCAACCGCGTTTCGACGTTCGAGTTCGGCGAGAACCGGGTGGATTTCGACCGCTTCGAGGTCAAGGTGCGCGGCGAGCCCGTGCGGATGACGCAACTGGAGATCACGCTGCTGCAGTATTTCATCGAGCACGAAGGCCGCGTGATCCCCCGTGCGGAACTGCTGAGGGAAGTCTGGGGCATGGCGGCGACGGTCAACACCCGGGCGCCCGACCAATTCATCCGCCGCTTGCGGAAGATCTTCGAGCCCGAGCCGGCTCGCCCCCGCCACTTCCTGACGATCCGCGACGCGGGCTATCGTTTCGTCGCCGACCCCGCCGCCCCGTAGTCCGGGCTGCCAGCCTGGGACGTGTCCTGTTCGAGACCGGGGGCGGGAGAACGGCAAGCGGTAAACGTCGCTAGCATTGCTGGCTGCCGCATATTTTCGCGTTGTTTCCGTCGCGGGGTTCGGGATAGAATGCGCGCCCGAGTCTTGAGGGAACCGGACGAGCAGCTCACAGCCATCGGTCCCTGTCTTGTCGCCGAATTCGTGAGATGTCCGATCTCACCGAGGAAAGGAATCCAACCACCGTGAAACGTTACCGGATCATCGTCGTCGCTTCCCTGCTTGCCATCGGCGGCGCGATCGCCGCTCCGTCGCGGGCTCAATCCATCCAGGACCAGACGGTTCAGACGGCCACCAACGTGCTGAACGAGATCATGCAGGTGCCGACCAGCAGCATCCCGCAGGCCCTGCTCGCGGACGCCCAGGGTCTGGCGATCGTCCCTGGAGTGATCAAGGGCGGATTTGTCGTAGGGGTCCGTTTCGGGCGCGGCGTCGTGCTGGTCCGCGACGAACAGGGTGCGTGGCGGCCCCCGGCTTTCATCTCGCTGACCGGCGGCAGCGTCGGCTGGCAGGCCGGACTGCAAGCGACCGATGTGATCCTGGTCTTCAGGACAGCCAAAAGCGTTCAAGGCTTGATGAACGGCAAATTCACGATCGGCGCCGACGCGGCGGCCGCCGCTGGTCCGGTGGGCCGACAGGCATCCGCCGCCACGGACGCCCAGTTGCGGGCCGAAATTCTCTCGTACAGCCGCAGCCGCGGTCTGTTCGCCGGCGTGTCGCTGGAGGGGTCGGTTCTGCAAGTCGACCAGGCTGCCACCCAGGCGTTCTATCAGACAGCGAACCAAGTACCGGACGCTGCCGGCAACGCGGCCCCAGCGTTGTTGCCTCCGTCCGCCGTTCGCTTGATGGAGACCGTGGCGCAACACACCAGTCGGACGCCCGCTGCGCCGGCGGCGACCCCAGCGCCGGGAACGGTGCCGCCCGGGTTCGCAACGCCCGCATCGGCTCCGTCCGAAGCGGAATTGCGAGGACAATTGGCGGCCGCATCGCAACGTCTGCAACTGCTGTTGGACGATCACTGGAAGCGATTCCTCGCGCTGCCGCCCGGAATTCAAGAAGGCGCCAATCCGCCCGATGTGGAATCGCTGCGACAAGCCCTGTCCCGCTTCGACACCGTCGCGCAGGATCCGCAATTCGCCGCGCTCACGGGACGCCAGGAATTTCAAACCGCGTATCAGCAGTTGCGCAACTATCTGAACGCCCGCACCGCCGCGCAATCGCCCCTGAACCTGCCCCCGCCACCCCGCTGATCGCCCGCGCTCGGGTGGCACTACCGGGACAGGACATACTTCTTGATGAAGAACCTATGCGAGCCGAAATTGATCAGCAATCCGTGCTCGATCCGGGATGATTTCAAATAGCCGAGCAATTGCGCCACATGCTCGTCCGCCGTGTCCTTCGCCGCCTTGAGTTCAACGATCAGCCGCTCCTCGATCAGCATATCGGCGAAATACTCGCCGATCACGGTGCCGTCTTCGTCCATCACCGTCAGCGGATGCTGCTGCTTCACGTCCACCCCCAGTTTCCTCAGCCGGTGAGCCAACGCGTTCTCATAGACCTTTTCCAGGTGTCCGTGGCCATGGTAGACGTGAATTGCGTAGGCGGTTTCGCGAATCACGTCACACAACTGGTTGATCGTTTGCATGGGCTGAGCACCTCCAGGTTATTGCCGCGAAAGAACGCAAAGAACACAAAAGTTGCAGTGTATTCGAAATGAATTAGGCAAGGCCATGATGTCGTAGTTCGTTTACCCGCTCGACTTGCCCCATCCAAGACTTCCTTGCGTTCTTTGCGTTCTTTCGCGGCAATCAAAATTCCCGCTGCAATCGCCCGGCTATTGCTGAACCACCACGGGGATTGTGACGGAGATGTGCGGGTGATCGGTCTTGATCTCCAGCGTCGAACGGGCGCGTTCGAGAGCCTTGCTGGTATTGGCGGTCGGCTTGTCGGCCAGCGTCACGGGCAGCTCGACGGAGATCTCGGGGACGCGCGGGTCGCCGGTTTCCACCTTCAGCGTGGCCTTGGAACCGCGGGTGGTCGGCTTGGTCGTTTCGTCCAGAACCTCTTCGGGAGCGCGGACGCGGACCAGCTTGACCGAGTCGGTCGAGTCGCTTCCCAGGTAGCCGGCATGGAGCGGTTCCTTGAAGCGGACGGGCAGATCGGGGTAGACGACCAGCATGTCCACGCGGTCGACGAACTGGCTGAGTTCCGGACCCTTGGACTCGACGCCAAACACTTCCATCGCCGCGTACAGCGGTTCGCTGCTGCGGCCGGACTCTGGGCGCGGGATGTCCCGGAATGTCTTGCGGTCGCTGCCGCCGCCGGCTTTTTCCGCCGTGTGAGCCACCTCGTACTTGCCGTCCGACGTGCGGCGGTACAAGCGATGGTCGATCCGGCCTTGGACGGCTTCGTTGATGCGGTTCGCCCGATCCAGTTCCAGCACGACCGTGGTCGTTTTCGATCCACCCTGTTTTTCGTCCCACTCGGGCAGCGGCACCCGCTTGTAGGTGCGATGGTTGGGGATGATGCCGAACGGTTTGAGCGGCGCGATCCGCTCGGTCTTGCCCCAGTTCAAGGTGACCGATTTGACTTGCCGCGACGAGTTCATCAGCGAGACGATTCTCTCGTTCGGCCCCCCGCCGCTGCCCACCTGTTTCGTGCCCAGGCTGAGTCGCTCGACGGACGGCACGAAACGATACGCCTCGATCAGCAGATCGTAGCCCGACGCGCCGACCCAACTGCCCGAGTACGAACTGATGGTGACCTCCCAGATCCCTTCTTTGTCCCGCGTCGGCACCGCGGCCCGCGCCGTGCGTTGTTCGCTGGTCAACTGGGGCGACTTGCGGATGGTCGCCATGCCGGCCAAATAGCCATCCGGATCGTAGATCTGCATCATGAGCATCCCGGTGGATTCGCGCCCGAAGCCCAGTTCGACGCTCAACATCGAATCGCGCTGAGTGACGGCGACGGGATAGCGATGGAACGACCTCGCCGCCACGGCTTGGTCGCGGTTCGTGTAACTCGCGACGCGCCGCGAGAGGTTCACTTCGATCCCCGGCAGATTGACTTCGGTTTCCAGATCGGAGAGTTCAATCGGCTTGTGGACCACGTCCAGCAGGGTGAGCAGCCGCTGTTCGTTCTGGTACACGTTGTATTGGGCGATGTACGTCTTGCCGGCCACCATCTGTTCCAGTCGTCGCACGCTGAGGAACGAGCCCCGGTTGGCCGGATTGGAGAGCACCAGAACCAGACTGCGGCCTTGTTCCCCTTCCTTGCCCGGCACGCCGATCGAGAACGGCAGGTCGGCTTGGTCGCCGGCCAGTTCCTCAACCGTTCCGTCGATGCTCTGAATCTGCACGCGTTCCAGCCGCACCAGTGTCGCCGCGTTGCGCAGCCGCAATCGCGTGGACTCGGTCAACTCGCCGTCCTCGTCCAGCGTCAAGGCGACCTGCTTCACCGGCGGAATGTTGTTCGAACGGTCGTACAGCCGCCCGGCCTGCGAGTTGCCGTTGATCTTGAACTCGGCGAACCGCAGCCGTTCTTTGTTGATTCGAGCCGCCAGAGCCAGCAACCGTTGCTGGGCGGCGTCGACATTCAGCAGTCCGTGCCCTTGTTGAGCGATGGTGAACTGGGGCAGCGGTTCGGCCGATTCCTCCAGCGCCGTGCGCACGGCCAGGGGCAACGACGTCAGCGAACAATTCGCTGAGGCAGTCTTCTCCCGCACCGACTGGATCTTTTCCTTGCGCCACGTCTCCAATGCCGCGTATTCGTTGTCCAACCGCACGAACGACAGCAGCGAAGCCACCGCGCCGGCGGTGATCGGCGCCGACATGCTCGTGCCGTTCAACATGGCCGACCCCTCGTCGATCAGCGGCGTCGACGACAGCGCCGATCCGGGCGCCACGAGGTTGGGCCGCAACTGGCCCGTGTACGAAGGACCGACCGACGTGAAATGCAGCAAGCCGTGCTCGGGGACTTCGACACCTTCCTGCAGGCGGTAATGTCGAGTCAGCGTCTGCTTGGATACGTGAGCGCCGACCAGAATGGCTGGGCTGAGCGAGCCGAGATGGTTGATCGTGCGGTAGCCCGTTCCGCCGTTGCTGGCCGAGATGCAGAACACCGTGCCGAACTTGGCGCTCAAGTCCTGGATCAGCAGGTTGATGCCCGTCTTCTCGTAGCCTTCCGGACTGCCCAGCGAAATGTTCACGACGTCGGGGACGTAGCCCTGCGGATTGAAGAAGGCGTCGAGCAACCCGCGCAGGATGGCCGCGTTGGTACACGTGATGCCGCTGCACGTCTTGATTGCCATGATCTCCGCTTCGGGCGCGGCGCCGCGGATCTCGTCGCCGTTGCCGGCGATGATGCCCGCCACGTGGGTTCCGTGCGACCGGAAATCGACGCCCAGCGTCGCGTGCTTCACCTCGCCCTTGCTGTCGGCTTCGAAGAGCAATGGGTAAGCGATCGTACGGGTTCGGGACGGGAAGACCACCATGTCGGCGTCGGGTATGTCCTGACCCTCGCGCTGCGTCTTGCGAGCTGCGTTGAAATCCCAGATCGCTTGTTCCGCTTCCTTGTCCTTGATCTGACCGTCGCCGTCCGTGTCGAAAAAGGCGATCCAACGCGGCGTGGGCTTCGGTTCAGTGGTGGGTTTGGGTTCAGTCGGCTGTTTCTTTGCCTCTTCGCTCGGCTCCGCGTCCTGCTTTTTCGACGCTTCGGCTTCCTCCTTCTTCTCGTCCCCCTCGGCTCCCTCGGCCGGCGCCTTGGCCGGCGGCGCCGCTTGCGGCTCTTCGCTGTTTTCAGCACCGTCTGCGGGCGGCGTCTGGGGCTCGGCTTCTTCTTTCTTCTCTTCCTCCTTCTTTTCAGCGACTGGGGCGGGGGCTTGAGCCTTCGCCTCGGCGGCTGACGTCTGCGTCTCGACACCGATCATTACCAAGAACCGGTCCTTGACGGAACCGTTGCGGTTGAAATCGAGTCCCTCGTTTCCGGCAGTCTTCACCGAGTCGCGGAACTGCACGCCCATCGCGGTCTCGTCGAAGACGCCGACGAAGATGTCTTTGTTCTCGGCGATGCGTTTCGGAACCGCGAGATCCTTGTCCTGGTAGCGGATCTTGCCCTCGATCACCCGAACCTTCTCCAGCGCGATGCGGCCCTCGCGCGTCGCGTCCGACCAGTAGACGACCCGCTTCTGGAAGACGGGATGGCTGGCGTCGACGCCCGTGTCGATCACGGCAACCAAGGTGCCCTTGCCCAACGCACCGCCGCGCGCCCGCTGGCGCAGTTCGGGCAGCTTGATGTCCTCGATCGGCACGAACAGCGAATCGAAATTCAATTCGCCTTCTTCGGGCAATTCGGGTTGCCCGCAGCCGCAATCGTCGGGATACGAAGACACGCCCGACTTGAGTTCCAGGGACTCGATGAACTTCCGGTCGACGATCTTCTCGCCCGGCAGATTGACCACCAGGAACGGGATGTCATGCCCGATGCCCAGATTCGGGTCGTAGACTACTTCGCCGCCCGCCTTCCTGACCAGATCAGCCGCTTTCCGCGCGTCTTTCACTTCGATCAACAACGTCTGCTCGGGGTAGCCGGCCAACAGTTCCTTGCCATCAAACGACGCGGGTGTTTGTCCGCTGGCGGCGCTGACGAGCACGAGGAGCAGCAGCGGGGAAGCGAGCATTCGGAACGAAAATCTGGTCATCGTGGTTACCCTGGAAGCAGGTCGATTGTGCGGAAAAAGGTCGCGGAGGGTTCAGGATCGAGCGGGCGATCTGGAAACCGCGCCAGTATACCCTAAGTTACCCGGACTACGGAATTGGCAAAGTCGTCCAGGCGAGTTCAATCGACCCCGCGCGAAATGGTCCGATTGTAGGGACTTGCGAGAATGCGAGGGTCGGAGAGCCGCGATTGGGTTTCCGCTCAGTTCCCACCACTGGCCGCCATCGCGGCCGGATGGCTCGCGGGAACGACCCGAAGTCCCACGGCGGCGTATTCACGATTGAAATCGTCGACGAAAGTCCGCAGATCGGCGGGCAGATCGACCCCTCCGACAATGCGTTCGCCTTGGAGCACTAGGCCGCGAACAAGACCGGGGAGTAACTTTTTCGGATCGCGAATGGAACTGGACATCTTGGCTCAGGGGTTGCTTGGCAGGTAGGAATGGAATTGGCGCAGAAAGCCGAATTCTCGCGAATTCGACGAACTGGGAAAAGTCCGATTTCTCACGAATTCACGACGAGGGGCGCTCGAAGAACCGGATGGTCCGTTCGCCGCCGGCATGTATTCAGTCGCGTGGCTTCGGGCGACGGTGGGTGGTGCGGGTGTAGGCGTCGCTGCGGCGGCGGTGGCGCGAGCGTTGTTCGTCCTTGGTGTCGGCGCAGACGATCTCATACAGCCGGGCGCGAAGATTGCCGCTTCGCCGCAGAATGCGTCCCAGTCGCTGCTTCGCTTGCCGACTGGACGACGTGCCGCCAATCACGATCGCGACTTTGACCTCGGGCAGATCGACGCCTTCGTCCAGCACCTGATTGGCGACCAGCGCCGGGTAACTGCCGACCGACAAACCCTGCAAGACGTCGATGCGTTCCTTCTTGCCACAGTGATTCAACAGGCAGGGAATCAGGAATCGCCGCGACACTTCGCGCGCCATGGCATTCGAACCGGCGAACACCAGGCACGGCTCGCCCACGTGCAGTCGAAACAAGTCTTCCAGCACTCGCAACTTTTCCTCCGCCCGGTCCTCGATCGCCTGACGAGCCCGGTAGGCTTTCATCGCGGCGCGGGCTGCGGGGGTCGTTCCCGCCTCGGCGCATACGTCTTTCCAAGCAAAGTCCGGATTCTCCCGCCGCCGCTGATGCACGTAGCGCCGGACCTCGTCGCTGTATTGGTTGTAGCGGGCCTGTTCGTCGGGCGACAGGTACACCGGGATGCGCACGACGTCGTAGTTCGCCAGCGACGTCCCGGCCGCTTCGGACAGTTGCAATTCGTAAACGGTCGGGCCGATCAGCCAAGCCAGATCGACGTGCCGACCGTCGGCGCGGTCTGGCGTAGCGGTCAGGCCCAGCCGGTACGGCGCGGCGCTCATTCGGGCCGCGTCGCGGCGCAGCGGGCCGGGCAGATGATGGCATTCGTCAAAGATCACCAGCCCGAACTGGTTGCCCAGTCGTTCCATGTGCAGATACGCGCTGTCGTAGGTCGTCACCGAAACCGGCCGCACTCGGAATACGTTGTCGCCGATCACACCCGCGTCGTATCCCAGACTGGTCAAGATGCGACGATGCCACTGGTACATTAAGTCGCGAACCGGAGCCACCACCAGCGTGCTGACCAAGGTTCGGGCCATGATCGAGAGAGCGACCTCCGTCTTGCCCGTGCCTGTCGGCATCACGATCAAACCTCGCCCGCCCACGGCCCAGGCCTCAACCGCCTGGGCCTGCTCGGCTCGCAAGCGATGCACGGCGTTGTGCGGCCAGGCCACCGGCTGGAATTCGGGAACGGTGTCATCGACGGCGATCGTCAGACGTTCGAGCAGCGCGATCAGCCGCGGATAGTGCAGGGCGTCGCACCGCCAAGCCGCCTCGCGGCTGTCCCAAGTCCCGCCGAGCGTCAGGAACGCCGCCTCACGCGAGAACCGTTCCCGCGCAAGTCCCCTCAGCAACAGCGTGCCCCCGGAAAACGTCAGCCGAGGTCGGATTGTCAGCGAGTCCATCATGCGTGTTTGTCGGAGCACAGGTTTCAGCGTACTCGTTACGTGGATTTACGCACGCTTGAGCGTACACTCCAGCGCGCCACACGCTGCTTGTTCTACCTCGTAAGCGTCGGTCGCGGCAATCCGTCGACGTCCGCCAGTTGGTCGCGTTTTCCCAGCGTCCCGGCGATCTTGACAGGCTTTCCCGGAACGCTTATTCCGTCGAACGAATTCTGCCGATAGAAGAATTGGGTCCGTATCGGCGGTTCGCACGCGGGGCGACGCTGTCCGCGAACGAACCCAGGGATCGAAATCAACTACGCGAGGGGTGCCGAGATGAGCGCAAAGTGGCTGCTGTTGATCGTCTGCACGGTTCTGCTAGCTTCTCCGGCTTTGGGCCAGTCGCCTTATCAACACCGCAACCAGGGCATGACCATCGGCGCCCTGATGGGCGCGCTGACCGGTGCGGCGATCGGCGACCGCAATAACGAGGCATTGGCCGGCGCAGCGATCGGCACGGCGGTCGGGGCGTTGGCCGGTGCGGCGATCGGGGATTCGGTCGATACCGACATCGCCCGGCAGGAGGCGTACCGCCAGCGCCAGTACAGCTATCAGGTCTCGCAATCGGCGACGATCGATCAAGTGATCTCGATGTCGCGTGCCGGCGTGAGCGACAGCGTGATTGTGACCCATATCCACACCCACGGGGTCGCCTACCGCTTACAGCCCAACGATCTGATCGTGTTGAAGCAGTCCGGTGTGAGCGACCCTGTGATCCAAGCGATGCAGACCGCCCGTTTGGCCTCCATCCCGGCCCCCGCCCCCGCTCCGGTCTACCGGGACCGGGTGATTGTGGAAGAACACTACTACGTCGCGCCGCGCTACTATCCGGCGTACCCTGCTTGGCATCCCCATTATCCGCCGCCGCGTCCCTATCCCTACCGCACCGGAGTCCACTGGGGCGTCACCGTCGGCCGGTAGGTGCTTGGACCGAAGAGCTTGGTTCCACAAAACCGCGGCTCGACCGCAGCGTGGGCGAGAATCCGGCTGACCTGCCGACTGCCTGTATCTTCGTCCGTCGGCGGTCGGGCCGTTGAGAAGCCGACTTCGTGCATGGTAGACTGCGTTTGGCGCTCCGCTCAAGTCGGGTCGTCGTCTTCGGACTTTCACCGAAAGGAGATTCCGCGATGAGCCGTTCCACCCGCACCCGAGTCAGCCGCCGCCGGTTCCTTCGCACGCTCGCCGGCGGAGCGGCCCTGGCGGCGCCCTACGTGGTGCCGTCATCGGTGCTGGGCGCGTCGGCGCCCAGCAACCGGATCACGCTGGGCGTGATCGGCTGCGGCAACCAGAGCAGGATCGATCTGCCGGCGTTCCTCGGTCACGACGACGCGCAGGTGCTGGCCGTGTGCGACGTGAACACCGCCAGTCACGGATACCGCGAGCCGACTCATTTCCTCGGACGCACCGTTCAGCAAGAGAATGTCAACCGATTTTACGCCGAGAAGACCGGGGCGGGCAGTTACCAGGGCTGCGCCGCCTATGCGGACTTCCGCGAAGTGCTCGCGCGGGACGACATCGACGCTGTGGCGATCATCGTTCCCGACCACTGGCACGGCGTCATGACCATTGCCGCGTGCAAGGCGGGCAAGGACGTGTACTGCGAGAAACCGCTCTCGTTGACGATCGCGGAGGGCAAGGCGATGGTCGCGGCGGTGCGGAAGTACGGCCGGGTGCTCCAGACGGGCAGCCACTACCGATCCAGCCCGAACGCGCGCTACGCCTGCGAACTGGCGTTGAACGGCAAGCTCGGCGAACTGCGGACGATTCACACCTATGTCGACAAGCAGAACGCGACCGACCCCGGCCCGAGCTGGAAGCCGATGCCGGTGCCCGAGGGCTTCGATTACGACATGTGGCTCGGCCCGGCGCCGGCCGCTCCGTACCACATCGATCGCTGCCTGTACCGCTTCCGTTTTCTGCTGGACTATTCGGGCGGCCAAACCACGAACTTCGGCGCGCACTCGAACGACTTGGCCCAGTGGGGAACGGGCAACAGCCTGTCCTGCCCGGTCGAATTCGAGGACAACGGCTCGGAGTGGCCGCCGCGCGACTACTTCTTCAACACGGCCACCAAGGTGGCCTTCAAGGCCCGCTATGCCAACGGGGTCGAGGTGATTTGCGAGACCATGGCACCCTGGTTCGGCACGCGGTTCGTCGGCAGTGAAGGTTGGGCGCAAGTCGATTACCGGGGGGTGCATGTCTCGCACGAATCGCTCAAGACAGTCCAGTTCGGTCCCAACGACGTGCGGTTGCCGCAGTCGAATCCGGCACGGACCAGCGATTCCAGCGCGTACCACATTCCCGACCACGCGCGGAATTTTCTCGATTGTGTCAAATCTCGCAAGGATCCGATCGCCAGTGTCGAGGCGGGACACCACACGGCGAATTTCTGCCACCTGGGCAACATCGCCATGCTGCTGAAGCGGACGATCCGCTGGGATCCACAACGCCAAGAAATCATCGGCGATGCCGAGGCAGCGAGGATGCTCAGCCGCCCGTTGCGGGCCCCGTGGTCGCTCGAGGGATAACGCCGCCGTCCGGTGTCCGGTCCAATGCGAGCCGCCAAGACCGGTTAACTGGATCTTGAAACCGGAAGAACCGGCGATCGGTGCCGCCGCCCGTTCGTGGCAAGCGGCGAGAGTTTTCACGGTTTTCTTCTGTCCAATGCGGTAGTGGACGATAGAATAGCCGTGGAATGTGCTTCTCTTGCGGCTTCCGACGATCCAACGATCCAAGGTGTCGTCGAACCGGCGAATCGATAGCAAGGGGCATCGCCGGAGAACAGGCCGCTAACGCGTGCAGACCTGATCGATTCGAACGACGCGAAAGGACCCACCATGAGCGCTGCCTTCGAGGAATTGCTGAGTCTTCTGGACGAGCGCGATATCGGATATTCGGCCAGCGACGATCAGTCGATCCGGACGGATCTTCGCGGCGACGTGGCCGCGTACCGGATCGTGGCGCGAGTCGACGACCAGTACGACCTGTTCCAAGTCTTCGGCTACTGCCCGCTTCACGTGCCCCACGGTTGCCGTCCAGCGGTGGCCGAGGCGATTGCGCGGGCCAATTACGGCTTGCGGCTCGGCAAGTTCGAGTTGGATCTGGATGATGGCGAACTGCGTTTTCACATCGCTCAAATGCTGGCCTACGGCATGATCGGCGAGGAAGTGATCGACCGGATGATCGGAGCGGCGGTCAACATGCTGGACATGTATCTGCCGGCGTTCCTGTCGGTGGTCTACGCCAACGAACCGCCGAGCGCGGCGATCGAGCGAGTCGAGGTCTGGGCAAACAAGCCGGGTCAGTTCGACGACGACGATCTCAATGACGACGCCCTGGGCGCCGAAGAACTGGAGGACTGAGCCTGTCAGGCGGCTGTGATCTGCGGCAGCGTCGTTTCCGGTTCGGGCGGAACAGCCAGTGTGGATTCGTTCTCCGCGGACGCACCGGCGTGGGACGCAAAGCGGAGGATCTGCATGCGGCCATCCTGGTGTTCCACCAGGGCGCTGCAGTTCTCGACCCAGTCACCGGTGTTGCAGTACGTGATGCCTTGGTGTCGCGTGATCGTTGGTGTGTGAATGTGGCCGCAGATCACCCCGTCGCAACGTTCGGCCACGGCGTGCCGGGCCAACCGGTCCTCGAAATGGCTGACGAATTTCACCGCCCCTTTGACGCGCGCCTTCACATCGGCACTGTAAGAACGGCGCGCCCAACCGAACCACCGGCGCAGCCGGTTGATCTGCCGGTCGGCCCACAGCAAGACGTCGTAGGCGACCGAGCCCACGACCGACAACCACGGAGCCCGCAGTTCCACATCGTCGAACTGATCGCCGTGCAGCACTAGATAGCGACTGTCGTCCGCCGCCCGGTGAATGAACTGGTCGGCCACTTCGATCAGCCCGAAATCCTGCAGGAAACTCCGCAGGAACGCGTCGTGGTTGCCCGGGGCGTAGCAGACTCGAGTCCCTTGGCGGGCAAGGTCGATCAGGCGGTGAAAGATCTGGTTGTACTCCGGCCGCCAATGCCAGCGCCGCTTCAACTGCCAGCCGTCGATCACGTCGCCAACCAAGTAGACGTATTCGGGGTCGTGCTGCATCAGGAAATCCAACAGGGCGCCCGCGTGCGCGTACCTGCATCCCAAATGCACATCGCTGACGAAGATCGAGCGGACGCGAGTCACATTCATCTTGGGCTCTCTGCTCATCAGGGTATCCATTCCGGTGAAAAGAACGACTGGGCGGATCACCTCCATATTCGCCACTCCAATCTTGCCTGAAAATTGTTGGGACAGCATGAAGGAAGCGTGAAGAATCGGAGAAGATCGCCGAACAAAACCTCACCGAATCTTGTCGCAGCCTTCATTCTATCTTCATCGCAGCCGACTATCCTCGCTCGCGGAATTCGTGAGGATTCAAGCTCCCTTCGAGCCTTGTAGCCGAATCCACCCAAGCTCGAACACGCCCCGCAGGGAAGAGGATTCCCATGGCGAAATTGATCTTCAGTCTGGCCGGAGAGGGGCGAGGACACGCCACTCGCACCAGGACGATCGTCGAAGCGTTGCAGCGCGAGCACCGGATCATCGTGCTAGCGCCCGGTGCTGCGTACCAGTTGCTGGCGGATGCCTACTTCCATTCCGACCGCGTGGCCGTCTGCGAGATACCCGGACTGCAATTCCGCTATCGCGGCGAGCGGTTGGACTATTTGAAAAGTTGCTGTTTGGCTCTGCCTTTCTTGTGGCGGATGCGGGACTGGACCGCGAAAATCGAGGCGTTGCTTCGGAAGGAACGACCGGATCTGGCAATCACCGACTTCGAGCCGCTGCTGCCCCGCGCGGCGGCTCGCTGCGGCGTACCCTACGTCAGCTTCGATCATCAACACTTCCTGTTGGTCAACGACCTGTCCGGCCTGCCTTGGCATTTGCGGTGGAAGGCGCGGCTGCTCGCTCCGTCGGTTGGAATGTTCTACCGGGGACAACGGCGGACGATCGTCTCCTCGTTCTACCAGCCTCCGCTGAAGCCGCACATGCGCCACGTCACGCAAATCGGCACGTTGCTGAGGCCGGAGATTCTCCGCAGCCGTCCAGTCGCGGGCCAGCACGTGTTGGTCTACATGCGGCGGTTCCTGCGCAAGAATCTGCTGGACGCCCTGCTGCACTGCGGGCGGCCGGTCAAGGTCTATGGTCTCGGCGTGCGTCCGCCGCTGGACGGCGTTGTCTTCTGCGAAGTCGACGAGCGAAATTTCCTCCACGACCTGAGCCAGTGTTTCGCGGTCGTTTCCAACGCGGGCAACCAACTGGTTGGCGAGGCAATCTACTTGAAGAAACCGTTTCTGGCGCTGCCGGAATCGGGGAATTTTGAACAGTCCATCAATGCTCACTTCGTCCGGGAAAGCGGCGCGGGCGACTGGATTCCGTTCGATCGGTTGGACGCTGAGGCCCTCCTTCGTTTCCTGGACCGGGTTCCCGAGTACCGACAGCAAATTCGCAGCGAGGCGGTGGTGGGCAACGCGGCGGCGGTCGATGCCATCCTTGCCGAACTAGCCGCGGTCCAGCAAACAACCGCTCGGGCGCCGGCTTACCAAGCGGCATGATGTTCATGATCCAGCGCAGTCTCCGATTGCTTTCCAACGTCCTGCGGCAACGCCGCGGTTTGACCGTCTTGCCTCGGATGTTGACCTACACAGTTACCTTCGGCTGCAACGCGCGCTGCATCATGTGCGATTCGTGGAAGATGCCGGCCCGCAACGAATTGACCCTGGACGATCTGAAACGCGTCTTCGCCCAGTTGCCGCGTCTGGATGCCGTGCGGTTGACGGGCGGCGAGCCGTTCGTGCGGCGCGACCTGGGCGACATCGCCGATCTGACGGTGCAACGGTTGCGCCCCTTGGTCCTGCATGTGACCACCAACGGATTCTTGACCGACCGCGTTGTTCGGTTCTGCGAGCAACGCGACCGAGGGACGAAACTGCACCTGCTGGTCTCGGTGGATGGCGTTGGCGAGAAACACAACCGGGTGCGAGGCAGCGGGCTGGCCTGGAAATCCGTCATGGAAACGCTGCAAACGATTGCGCCAATGCAGCGCCGCTGGAATGTCCGGCTGGCCGTGAACCAGACGATTGTGGACGCCGAAGGCGCGGACCACTACCGCCAGTTGCGAGAGATCCTGCGTCCCCTGGGAGTGGCGAATCAGATCGTTTTGGCCTACGACACTTCGGCCACATACAACGTTGAGACCGAAGTCGATGTCGCTCCTCGGCAGATTGGCCAGTTCACCACCTTCGGCGAGTTCACGCCCGCGAGTCTGATGACCTTGCTGGACGAGGCGGAACGCGACACGGATTCCCTGCCTTGGTTCGAACGCATCGCCAAACGCTACTATCTCCGAGGTGTCCGGCATCGGTTGCTGCAAGGCCGCGGGACGCCCAATCCGCCGTGCATCGCACTGCAGAGCCATCTGCGGATCTTTCCCAACGGCGATGTGCCTACCTGCCAATTCAACAGCCGGATCGTAGGCAATCTGCGCGAGCAGTCGTTCGCCGAAGTCTGGCAAAGCGCGGTCGCCGCGGAGCAACGTGGCTGGGTCCGCCGTTGCCCCGGTTGCTGGGCCGAATGCGAAGTGCTGCCCAACGCCGTTTACACGTTGGATCTGCTGCGGACGCCGAAACGCGACGCGGTCGATTCCCGCCCGGTCAACGGCAGATGAGGCCGGTACGGCGGCCCTGCCCGCAGAAGTGCGGTTGACCGGCTTCCTGCTGTCTGACAAACTCGAACCAGCGTTTTCCGTTGCGAGTCGAGGGCCGATTCCGAAAACGCTGACGGGAAACGATGACAGGATCCCATCATGACGCGTGGCGAATCAAGCGAGAACCAGCCCCTTCCGGATCCTGTGGTGCCGCCGCTGGACGACAACCGGCGTCTGGTCGAGTTGATCGCCGAGGTGATGCAGCAACCGGACGAGGTGATCGGACGGCAATTGTGGGACGAGGAGCACGACCTGGGCCGATACCATCGCGAGGATTTCGCGCGACACGGCCTGACTCCACACGTGTGGGACGACAAGTTCGAGCGGTACTATCGCGAATTGTCCGTGTGGCTGACATCGTACGCGGTTTGGAACCGGCGGCCGGAAAAGCTGAAAATGCGGGCCTGGATCGGCGAGTATCTCGCCCGCCAGTCCAACGGCGGTCTGCGGGTGCTGACCGTCGGGGACGGTGCCGGATTTGACAGTCTCTATCTCGCCCAGTGCGGGCACCAAGTCTCTTACTGGGAGCTTTCCGAACGAGCCGTCGCTTTCGCCAAGCGGATCTTTCGCTTGGCCGATCAACCGGTGCGAGTGATCGGCGACACGTCGGAATTGCAGTTCGAGTCCTATGATGTCGTGGTGTGTCTGGATGTTCTCGAACACGTACCGGATCCGCCGCCGTTCGTCCAACAACTGGCCGGTTACCTGCGCCCAGGGGGCCTCTTCGTTACGCACGCGCCGTTCTTCTTCGTGACGGAACACTGCCCGACGCATCTGCGCGCCAACCGCAAGTACAGTGGGGAGATCCGGCATTTGTACGGCGCTGCCGGCCTGCGTCCGGTGGCGGGCCGATTTTTCTGGACGCCGCTGGTGCTGCAAAAGACGCCGGTCGAGGAATCCGGCTCCATCCGGCCGCCACGGTTTCCGATCGCGTTGCGACTGGGCGGGTGGCTCTTGTCCGTGGCGCGGTTCTGGCCCTGGCCGCACGAGCGGATGGCCATCCGCGCACGGGGGCAAGTCAATCCGCGATGGCGCGAAGGCCTGGAGCAATACGCCCGGCCCTAGCGACGCCTTGATGGCGAGTTGACTCGCCATCGCGACGGATCACCCTTCGGTCCTGGAGCGACATCTTTTTCCTTCCCGACTATTCCTGCGCGGCACAACATCGACGAAAATCGACGCTGCTGAAGCCTGAAGGTTCTGAACTACGAAGCCAAGGAGACTGCCCGTGATCGTTCCCCAACAAAAAACCTGGTTGACCGTACTTGCCTGTTTAGGCATCGGCAACTTGACCGCCGACGTTTCCCAGGCCGCTCACCCGAACTATCCACCGGAGCCGACGGTGATCGAATATGTGGTCGATCCCCATTGGCCGAATCGGCCGGCCGAATTGGGCCCGCGCGGCGCCGTACCGGGCGTCGCCGTCGACGCCGAAGACCGCGTTTGGTGTGTCGAACGAGGCGAGGTTCCAGTGCAAATCTACACGGCCGATGGCCGGTTGGTGAGCAGTTGGGGGCGAGGCGAATTCGGTTCAGCGCACAGCATCCGCTTCGATCGCGAGGGAAACGTCTGGATTTCCGACTTCGCGCAACACGTGGTGAAGAAGTTCACGCCCGAGGGCAAACTGCTGCTGACACTCGGCACACCGGGCGAGGCGGGCGAGGACGAAACGCACTTCAACCGACCCACCGACACAGCGATCACACCCGCAGGCGACGTGTTCGTAACCGACGGATACGGCAATCGCCGCGTCGTGCATTTCGACGCGCAGGGCAAATTCATCAAGGCATGGGGAAGCTACGGCGGCGGTCCCGACCAGTTCTGCCTGCCCCACCAAATCGTTGTCGATTCGCGAGGCGTGCTGTACGTGGCCGACCGCAACAGCGGACGCATTCAGTTGTTCGACCAGCAAGGCCGCTCTCTCGATCAATGGACGGGCCTGATTATGCCCTGGGGACTATGGATCTCCGGCCGGGATGAACTCTGGGTCTGCGGTTCGTCGCCGCAATGGTGGCGCAAGGACGGCCAGTATCCGCCACCCAAGGACCAGATCTTCATGCGGTTCTCCACGGATGGTCGGCTTCGGCAACTTTGGACGGTTCCCGTCGGCCTGGACGGCCAGGAAAAGCCGGGCGAATGCAACTGGCTGCACTGCGTCGCCGTGGACTCGAAGGGAAATCTCTACGCGGGTGACATCAACGGTCGCCGCCTGCAAAAATTCGTCCGCACGGAAAAAGACCAGCCTCCAGCGGCTCCGTAGGCACGATCGGCAGTCCGCGGTTCAACGACACCAAGCCGCCGTGCCG
Source organism: Pirellulaceae bacterium (assembly GCA_023382975.1). Lineage (GTDB taxonomy): Bacteria > Planctomycetota > Planctomycetia > Pirellulales > Pirellulaceae > SKKK01. The sequence continues at coordinate 49,366 of JAHDXO010000055.1, read as the reverse complement.
CCGTATCATCCATACGGAACATGGACGAAAGATCCGCCACGAAAAATGCCGCTCCTGCATAGGAAGCGGGCATCAATTCTCAAGAGGGGGTTGCAATTACCTCTCTGGAAAACTACCATGCAGTAATGCCATCGTGCGCAGCGGTGCTGCTCCGCAACTCGCGACATCCTGCCGAGTTGCCCTGCCCAGAAGGCCTGCATCCTACCCCCGCTTGAATTGTGGCAACACAAGTCTGACGGCTAGTTTCCTTTCCACCCGACAGTTGGGAACGTCGTGGTAACGCGCGCTGGCTGCAAACGAGTCGGGAGCGTTCTTTTGGATGTCTGTTTCGTCGTGCGTTATTCGTTTCGCTAACTCGTATTTCAGGAACTTGAGATGAGTGCTGTACCTTTCCAATCCGTTCGTCGAGGCTTTACGCTCGTCGAACTGCTGGTCGTGATCGCCATTATCGGCATTTTGGTTGCCCTGCTGCTGCCGGCCATTCAGGCGGCTCGGGAGGCAGCTCGCCGGACCCAGTGTGTCAACCATCTGAAGCAGATCGGATTGGCGATGCACAATTACCATGACACGTTCAACTCTCTGCCGCCGGCCACCATGACCACCGGATCGCACGGAGCCACGGCCTTTGTCCGCATGTTGCCGTTTGTCGAGCAAGGTGCCGTCTACGATCAGTTGGCGTCCGTCGGATTCGGCAGCCAGACCAACTACTGGTTGGGATCGACCGCGGCGAACACGGTGTTGATCGCACCGATTCTGGCCCAGTGCAAAGTGCCGGCCTATCGTTGCCCGTCGTCGGTTTTCCCGAAGACGGAAGCGGTGGGCGGCACCAACCAGATGGTAGGCAGCTACGTTTTGATCGCCGGCAGCAGCGCCCACAACACAACCGACACCAATGGTCAGGACGGAGGCCACTGCTCGGGCGGCGGGTGTTTCCCGGGCAATCTTGCGGTTCGCTTGGCCGACATCACCGACGGAACGTCCAACACGATGTTGGTAGGCGAGCAATCGCACTACATCGTAGGCAACATCGGCACACTGCGCACCGCGTTCGAAGCCAGCGGACCGTGGATGGGCAGTAAGAACTCTCGCATTCCGAGGGGCGTGGGCACGTGGTCGAGCAGCGGCTCACACGGTTCCGGTACCTCGACCGAGGACATGCGGTCGTATGCCTTTACCACCGTTCGCCAGGGCCCGAATCCGAAGGGCACTGCCAATTGGCAGCAGCGAACTCGCTGCAACACGCCGCTGACTTCGGCGCACCCCGGAGGAATCATGGCTCTGCTGGGCGATGGCAAGGTTCAGTTCCTCGGCGACGACATCGACCTGCGATTGCTCCAGAACTTGGCGGACCGGGACGACGGAAACGTCATCGGAACCTACTAGGCGAACGGCCGAGTCGTACGTAACTCGAAAGTCTTCGCGGGACGGATCTCTAGTCCGTCCCGCTTTCTATTCAGTTGCCCCGTTGGAGAAAGGGAAAACAGGTCATGCAGTTTCAATCGGTAGTTTTGAGAAGCAGGCTGCTTGCTGGTCTGTTGGTTGTTTTGCCGGCCGTGGTCGGTTGCGGCGGGAGTAAGTTCGTCAGCCACGAAGTCAAGGGGCGTGTTACCTTCGAGGGCGCGCCGGTCACCGAAGGCCAAGTCACCTTTGAAGATCCAGCCACCGGTTTTGCAAACTCGGCCGGTTTGGATGCCATGGGGGCTTACACCGTCGCGCTGGCGGACGGCAATTACCAAGTGAGCATCCAGCCGCCCACGATCCAAATCGGCGGCGGGCCGGATACGCCTCCGGACGAAGGCTACAAGGACGTAGACAACATCCCCGAGAAATATCGTCGAGCCGATACATCCGGTCTCACGGCCCAGATCGCCCCAGGGCAACTCGAGCACAATTTCGACCTCGCCCCGTAACGCAGACTGCCAGGCTGTGGCCTCGCGATCTCACCCCGTAGCACAGGCTGCCAGCCTGTGAGATCGCCATCATTCCCGTTCGGCGACGCGTCCCTCGGGCCACCCCAAGTGGCGTTCCAGAAACTGGAAAGTGCCCCCGGCGTGGATCATGTGGCCGTCGTCGAAGAACTCGATTTCCGTACGCTCCGGCACACGGAGATCGGTGTACAAACGGCGCACGGTCGCGTACTCGAAGGCCACCCACTCGTCCGAAGCGACAAGGTCGCGCTGTCCCCGTTCGACCATGAACGGTCGGGGTGCGATCAACGCCGCGAGTTCGGCGTAATTGAACGTGTGCCCCAAGTCGAATTCCATGATCTCGTACTCGCCCGTGAACATGTAGCTGCTGAAACGCTGCGCATCGGGCGCAGCATTGGTCACCGCGTGGATGGTGACGATCTTGCGAATCCACTCGTTGAAATCTCCGGAGCAGATCGACAAGGCATAACCGTCCAGCAACGCCGGAACTCGCATCGCCGTCTTGCCGCCGTAAGACAGTCCGTAGAAGCCGATGCGTTTCGAGTCGACAAACGGCTGCTCGGCCAGCCACTGCAGGATCCGTTCGTGCTGCCCCAGGATCACGGAGAAGATCGAGCATTTCAGCGGATTGGCCAAGCGTTGCAAGACGCGGAATCGGTCGCCTCCGCGAATCGCGTTGGGATTGTAGGGCGAGTAAACGACGAAGCCACGTTCGGCCAACTGCGCCGCGAAGCCACGGTATCCTTGGTTCTGGGGATCGATCGTGCTCTCCGGCTCGCTTCCCAACCCGTGCTGACAAACGACCACCGGCCGCCTTTCTCCAGGCTTCAGATCCTTCGGCAGTAGCAGATAGCCCCACGAAATCACGTCAGGCCAGACGTCCAGGACGACCAGGTAGCCCGTCCAACTCGATTCGTCGCGAATCTTCAGAGTCCGGGCGTTGGGCGGCAGCGAGGGCGGCGGCAAACGGCCGATGACTTCGTCGCGCAGGTACTGTCGCAGTGGCTGGACGGCGTCGTTCCAAGCCGCGTCGTGGGGCACGATATTCGATTCTTTCGCCCGCTGGCGAGCAGGTTTCCAGAAGAACTCGGCGCGGGCGAACGCGGACTGTTCCATCAAACGTTGCGTGTGCGCCTCCATCTGCCGGACTTGGCGCGATTGCCGCTCCGAAATTCCAAAATCCCGGCCATCCGCGACCGGCGGATCTTGGAGCGGTTGAAGTGAAGCGCCGTCGTCGAGCGAGGCGAGCAGACGGTTCAGCGCCGGCTCGGAGCCCGGCGACACGACGGTCTTCTCGTCGCCGTGGACCAAGAAGACCTTCGTCCCCAACTGGCTGCCCACCAAGTCCTTGGCCCGCTGGCATTCGGCCGCCACGCGTGCGAACTCGGGCGTCGCGATCCGCCCCGGCGCTGCACCGCTTCGACCGGCCCGCGCCGGCGGCGGACCCGGAATCTGCGGCGGCTGGCTGTACTCGACGATCAGCGTCCGCGGCACGATCAGGCTGGCGATCTCTGCATCGCCGAATTCGTGCAGCAGGCTCCATACGTTGCGGTAGATCGGCTCCTGCCACAGTGGTTCGCGAGGTTCGAAGTATCCGCTGACCAGTGCCGCATCGATCCGCTCATCCAGCGCCGCTGCGTACATCGCCACCAAGCCGCCTTCGCCGTAGCCAGCGACTCCGATCTTCGTCCGGCGCTCCTGTTGTCCGGGGTCGTCATCGACGGAAGCGAACCAGTCGACGGCGGCCAGTACCTTTTGCACCTCGTAACCGATTACATGGCGGCGCATCTGAAACGCTTGGCGATAGATCCATTCGCGATGCGGCTGATTCGTGAACCGAGCGACCAGCGTATTTCCGGAGAACTCGTCGCTCCGATCGACCAGGACGGGGATCAGCACCTGGCAACCATTCTCGGCCAGCCGACGAGCGAACTGAGACTCGGGAGCGATCCCCGGCACCAAGCCGGCCAGCATCTCGGGAGTCTGGTCGGCATCGGACAACGCGACGACTCGCGCCCGAGGCGCTGCGGCGGGCTCCAACAACAGCCCCTCGCCGTAAATCGACCCGACGACCGGCCAGCGCACAGCGTAGACCGAATAACTGGGCGTCTGTGCGATCCGGGCCGGCACCGCTGTCGTCGCCACGTACTCCAACGCCGCGAGTGGCTCGCGCACGTCCACCGCACCGATGCAGCGTCGGAACCGCTCACGATTGGGACGGATCGACGCAGCGTACGCCGCCGGCGAACTCAGGTCGCGTTTCCAATGGGCCGCCCGGGCGGCGATCGACTCCACGGTCTTCTGCTGCAAGAAGCGTGCGATCCCGTCCAACGTCCGTTCGGCCAGATCGCCCTGCTCGACGTACCGCCCCGTCCCCGGCAAGTCGCCCTGCGGCTCGGCGCGCAACGCTTGGTTTCCCAGGATCACCGACAGCAAGCAACACGCGACACGCAAAGAACTGGCAAGAATACGATGCATCATCGACCTCCTCGTGTCTTCGGGGTTACGGGTGAAGGACGATCGCGAACCGGCCGTCTATTCCAACCGGATGTCGACGCAGGCGCGATGGGCGGTCAGGCCTTCTTTGTCGGCCATGCGCTGGACGTCGGGCGCATCGTGACGGAGCGCCTCGCGCGTGTACGCGATCACGCTGTGGGCGCGCAGGAAATCGTTGGCGGACAACCCGGATGCCCAACGGGCGGTACCGCCCGTTGGCAGCACGTGCGAGGGACCGGCAACATAATCGCCCAACGAGACCGGCGTGTAGTTTCCCAGGAACGAAGCGCCGGCGTGATGGATCTTCTCCAGCAACTCGGCCGCATTGTCCGTGGCGATGTGCAGATGCTCGGGCGCGATCCAATCGGTCAACCGGCACGCTTCCTCGGCATCGCGGACCAGGATCAAGCAACCAAAATCCTGCAGGCTTTGGACCGTCAATTCGGCGCGCGAGAGCCGGGCCACTTGGCGTTCCAGTTCCGCCGCCGTCGCTTCCAGCACCTCGCGGCTCCAGGTAACCAGAATACTGGCCCCAGGCGAGTGTTCGGCCTGGGCCAGCAGATCGGCGGCCGTGTAGTCGGGCCGTGTCGTTTCGTCGGCGATCACCACCACTTCGCTCGGCCCGGCGATCGAATCGATGTCCACCTCGCCGTAAACCAGCTTCTTGGCCAATGCCACGAACAGATTGCCGGGGCCGACGATCTTGTCCACGGCCGCGAGGCCTTCGATGCCGTACGCCAAGGACGCCACGGCCTGCGCGCCGCCGATCCGGTAGACCTCGCGGATGCCCAGCTCGTGACACGTTGCCAGCACGTCGGGATGATTGGCCCCGAACGGCGTGGGCGGCGCGACCACCACGATCTCCCGCACGCCCGCGGCGATCGCCGGCACCGCGGCCATCAGCACCGTCGAGGGATAGGCGGCAGCCCCTCCCGGAACGCAGACGCCCACGCGATGCAGCGGCACGTAGCGTTGACGCAAGGTGACTCCGTGGGGGCGGGTGACCTGCACGTCCCGGTGGAGGATGGCCGTTTGGAAGTCCAGGATGTTGTCGCGGATGCGGCGGACCGTCTCCAGGAACTCGGGCGCCGCCTGGCGGTGAGCGGCGGCGATTTCTTCCGAACCGACGCGGACGGTTTCGGCAGTCAGTTGGGCATCATCCAGTTTGGCGCTGTACCGCAGAACGGCGGCGAGTCCTTCGCGGCGAACGTCGTCGCAGATCCGCTCGACCACCTGCTGCGGCATCAGCGGCTGGCCGAACACAGCGATCGTGCGCTGCCGCCCGCGCTCGCTGACCACGTTGCCACGCGGACTCAGTCGCTCGCGCAACGCATCCAGCGCCTGTTGGACGTTGTCCTGGTTCGTGTCGATGCGCGCGATCCGAAGTGGTTGATTCAAAGCCATTTTTTCGCAGGCACTTTCCGCTGTGGAGGAATACGTGAAGTCAACTCGATTCGAGGTATTTTTGCCGGTTCGGCGTCCGAAGGAAAGCCCGGAACCCACTTGCGTTAGGACCACGCGACGAGCGTTCGGGTGAAAGCCGCGGCGGCCCACCCGGTGAGGATCGCTAACACGGCGGCCAACAAGACGCCGGCCAGCAGCACGCTGGTGATTTCAAACACAAGTATCGCCGCGATCCGGGCTCGGCTGCCGCCGATCTTCCGCATCGTCTCGATCTCCTGGCGCCGCAACTGAAGCGACAGCACGAAGACCAGACCGATCGTGGCGAGCGTGGCCAGTCCTACGATCACCATGCCGACGGTCACGTAGCTGCCGACCGTGAACACCGTCTTCAGCAGATCCCCCAAGACGTCCGGCGGAGCGACGATCTGGACCGGCTGATCCTCGCCCAGATAGCGTCCCTGCAACACGATTCCGGATCGCTGGTCGTGCGGTTGGACGATCACCGCCGTCAACGGAAAGGCCGCCGGATCGCCGTGGAAGTGGAAACTGCCGAGGTTCTCCGCCGTAATCTCGTTGTACTCGACGACCGAGGCATTGGCGACGATCTGATCGCCCTCGGTTCGCAGCACCCCGCCGGACGCCTCCGGCTGACTGAGATCCTGGTGCCCGTGAGCGAGCCCTTCGATCACCCAGGCGGTTTTGATGTCCACGAACACGGCGCGGTCGTCCGGCGTCCCCGAAGGACGCAAGACCCCCGCCACACGCATCTTCAGTGGGTAGACACCGGCAATGTCCAAGACCGTCTGCGGCGCGGACAGGACATGACCGCCGGGTTCGGCATGAGCCTTGCGGGCCGCTTCGGCTCCGAGCACGCATTCGCCCAGCATCGCCATCATCCGCCCATCGGCCAACTGCAGGCCGCGGAATTCGAAGTAATCCAGCGTCGTGCCGACGATGGGACTGCGGGCGGTTCGGAAACGAGTATCGAGCGGAATGGACCGCGCCAAGCCCGATGCTTCCACTCGGTCCGCCTCGTCGAACCGGATCGTCGCGGGCGAGTCCGCTTCGAAATACAGCGAACTCAGGACCAGTTCTAACCGGCTGCCCTTCGCGCCAACGATCAACGGCGTGGCCTCGGCGCGGGACACCAACTCCGCGGCGCTGCGGCGCAGCAGCAGGTTCAGGCCGATGGGCAGGTAGACGATGACCGCTACCACGGCGATCAAAACGGCTGTCTTGATGCGGTGGTAGGCCAAGTAGCGCCAAGCCAGATAGGCGATCTCGGTCATGGTGGCTGCTCGGCGGATACGCGGAGTTTTGGAAAATCAACGACGCGGTCGAATCGCCCCAGGATCTCGTGATCGTGCGTGACCGCAACCAGCGTGGCCCGGCAGCGGGAGACGTAGTCGCCCAGAATGTCCAGAACGTGCTGCTTGTTCGTTTCGTCCAGATTTCCGGTCGGCTCGTCACAGAGCAGCAGATCGGGTCGGATCAGCAGGGCGCGGCAGACCGCAACGCGCTGACGTTCGCCTTGCGACAATCGCCGCACGCAGCGGCGGAGTTTGTCGCCGATCCCCACCTGACCGGCCAACTCGATCGCTCGATTGCGCACGTCCCGATCCAGTTTCAGCGCGGGACTGATCCGGTAGGGCAACAGAATGTTATCCAACACGTTCAGATGTTCCAGCAGTTCGAACTCCTGGAGAACCAAACCGATCCGACGGACACGAAAGGCGCGGCGCGCGGCGTCGGCCAGCTTCGTCATCTCGGTATCACCGACCAGGACGCTCCCCGATTCCGGCACCAGGATTCCGGCGATCAAGCCCAGCAGCGTCGTCTTGCCACAGCCGCTGGGGCCGATGACCGCAGTTCGAGCACACGGTTCGACGGTCAGTTCGGGGACGCGCAGGGAAAAGCCGCCGTGGGAGTAGCGGAATTCGAGGTCCCGGATGCGGATCATCTAGCGTTTGACCGTGGCGGTCGCCGTGAACTCGGCGACCGACTGACTGCCCAGATCGGTTTCGATCGTTATCTTTCGAGCCACTTTGTCAACGTCGGCTCCGGCGGTGAACTCCACCGGCACGAAATGCAGCGGCTTGCTCTCGGCCGGAGGATCGGCAAAGGTGAAATGATCATCTTCGCAACGGATGCCAACGATCCGGAACGGCTTGTTTCCCTTGACCACCACCATCTTCTTGACCGTTTGGCCCGGTTCCAGAATGCCCAGGAACAAGGAAGCCGGACTGACACTCAACAGCGATTCCACTTGGCCTTCTACCGGCAACGTGATCGTCTTGACTCCGCCGTCGTTGGTGACAATCGTCAACTGGTCGTTGATGTACCCGACCGGCGCAGTGGGTTGGAGTCGCACCGTCATCACATAGTTGACGCGTCCTGAATTCCGCAACGTCTCGTCCAATTCGACTTCGAAATGCTCGTTGGCGCTGCGGATATCGACGATCTCCCAATCGCTGCGTCCGGCGTAAGCCACGTCGATCTTCCGTTCCGCACCCCGACCGGCCTCGACCGCGCCGAATTCCACCGCTCCGGGATTGAACACGACATCGCTGCGAATGTAGCCCGTAACGCTCAACTGCACTTCGGCATAGTAGGGCTGGTCAATTACGACGGTGATCGTCGAACTCTTGGCGCCCAAGAACGACTTGGTGTTGTAGGTTGCCAGCACCGCGGCTTTCTCGAAGGTTTTCAAGACGTCCTTGGTGGTGCGAACCGTCGTGCATCCGCACGTCGAACGAACCGAGGCGATATGCACATCCTCTTTGTAGATGTTCGTGAATTCAAAGGCGAACTCCTGCTTCGAGCCACGACCGACGGCGCCGAAATCATGACTGGTCGTCTTGAACATCTTGCGCGCCCAATCCTGGGCATGTGCTTCCGCGGCAAACGCCGCCGCCAGCCAGATCAAGGTTGTCGCGACAATGTGTTTCACGGCAGGATTCCTCGCGTTTCGAAACAATCGTGATTCCAGCGAGACCGTCTTATCCACAGTTCAAGTGGGGGGCACAGTGCCCTTGCGGCGCGCACGCCCAAAGTTGAGATCACTTTTTCACAATCGGTAGTTCCGGAAAAACTACTTCAACCTTTCTACACGATTCTAGCACGATCGCCGATGCAAACGGATCTGTCGGACGCTTTCTCGCCACAGCAATCCACCGCAGTGAGGGTTTCCGTCGCGGACCTTACGCACTTCCGCTGTTTGCTTCGTCGAGCACTCGCATTCGCACGCTGGGTGGCCGCACGCACCCCAACTGGTCGATCTCCTTAAGCGCCGAGTCCGCAGCTCCTTCGCTGGCCGAGTGAGTCATGATCACCAAGGGGACGATGTCGCCCTGCTCGCCATTGGTTGGTTCGTGCTGAATCACCGAAGCGATCGAGATTTCGTGCTTGCCCAAAATCCCGGTGATCTGGGCCAGCACGCTCGGGCGGTCCTCGACACTGAACCGCAGATAGTAGCGGGCGGTCAACTGGGCATAGTCGCGCATCGAGACGCAGGACGGGCGGTGGGACCACATCTCCAGCCGCCGGAAGGTGATCTGCGTCCGGCCGGTGACCATATCGATCATATCGGCCACGACCGCCGACGCGGTGGGCATCTGACCAGCCCCCAGTCCGTGAAAGAACACCGGTCCGACCGCATCGCCCACGACGCTGATCGCGTTGAAGGCTTCGCGCACCTCGGCCAACGGGCGGCCGACCCGCACCAAAGTCGGTGAGACGTGCAATTCAAGGCTGTCGTCCACCAGTTGCGCACTGGCCAGCAGCTTGATGCGGTAGCCCAATTCCCGGGCATAGCGGAGATCGGCGGGATCGAGTCGATCGATTCCGATTCGCGGAATGTCCTGCCACCGGACCCTGGCTCCGAAGGCCAGTTGGGCAAGGATTGCCAACTTCTGGGCTGCGTCGCTTCCGTTCACATCCATGGCCGGATTGGCTTCGGCGAACCCCAATCGCTGCGCCTCTCTTACCGCATCGGCATAATCCGCCCCGCTTTCCTCCATCTTCGACACAATGAAGTTGCTGGTTCCGTTCAAGATCCCCCGCAGCGACCGGATCTGATTCGCGGTCAGACTTTGGCCGATTGCAGCGATGATCGGGATTCCGCCGCCGACCGAGGCTTCGAAAGCGATCGAGCGTCCGAGTTCCCGGGCCCGGTTGAAGACCTGGGCACCATGCTCGGCCAGCAGCGCCTTGTTGGCCGTCACGATGTCTTTGCCGCTTTCCAACAGCCGCAGCATGATCGACCGATCCGGTTCGATGCCGCCGATCAATTGGGCGACCACTTTGATCTCCGGGTCGTCGGCTACTTGCGAAAGATCGCTGGTCAGCATGCCATCGGGCAACTGGACGTTGCGCGGGCGGGTCACGTCGGGATCGACAACCCGAGTCAACTGCAGACGACACCCGGCGTGCCGCGCGATACGGTCGCCCTGCGTCAGAAGCAACTTGGCAACACCAGAGCCAATCGTGCCGAAACCGACAACCGCCACCTTGATCGTGTCCATAGTCCGCCCGCAAAACCGGAAAAGTGAGACCTATCGCACAACTGCCCGAGCAACATGCCGTTTGGCTGGCTCCCGCGCGGGAGCATATCCAACTGAGAATAGTCCGACACCGGGGAATCGTCGAGTGGTATCGCGGCGATTTAGCGGATCGCCTCCGATTCCGGTCGCTGGATCCGCGAGAATCCGCACGACTTCTCTGTTGCTCCGCACTCCGGTGTCCTGCCTTGCGCAACGCTAAGCAATCAACTCCGGCTGGATCACGCCCAGCAGCACCCAACCGCCTTCGACCGAGGCAAGGATGGCGATGGCGGCAGGGTCGAGTCGCACCAGTGCGGCGTCTGCATGATTCACCGTCAATGCGGCAATCAGACGCTCCAGGTGGGGCAGATGGCCGACCAACATGCGCGTGCCCGGTGGTTGTTCCTGTTCCAGCCGCCATGCGGTGTCCACCGCCGAATCGTGCGGACGCAATCCCTCGACGGCGCGGCAACCCCGGCCGGGTTGCAGATGCTCGGCGAAAATCTCGGCCGTTTGCGCCGCGCGGAGTTTGCCGCTGTGCTCGATCGCTTCCACCCGCATGCCGACCCGCGCCGCCCACTGGGCCATTCGCCGGACGGATTCGCGTCCCGCATCGCTCAACGGCCGCGCGGAATCGTCGGTTTCGGCCTTAGCGTCTCCGTGACGCACGACAACCAACAGACGGCCATACCGTTGAAACATGGATTCGAGCATCGAGGTGACCTGCAGGTTGGAGGATTTGTTGCAGAACGGGCCGCACAACTCCCGGCCCTCGGCATGTCGGATCTTCGGCCCATCGGCGCGATCAATCGCATTCGCCTTGCGCCCGATGGATCTCCGGCGACGGATACACGCCGGGCTGGTCCTCGGCGTACCAGCGGTCCAGGACGTCCGTCCAGTCCTGGCAATTGCGGGCGCGGGCGAATGCTTGACGCACCGATTCGTGCTGCGGATGCAAAGCGGCATACTTGATTCCGAACTTGCGCATCGGCGGACCACAACGCTCCGGTCCGTACAGGTGCTCGGCCAGTCGGAAATGCTCGCGGATGACGTCGCGCTGTTCGAACAGCGTCGGCGGCGCGGGCAACGGTCGACCGTCGAACAAGGCGCGGGCTTGCTGGAAAATCCACGGATTGCCGATGGCTCCGCGAGCCACGGTCACCCCGTCGACGCCGGTCTGTTGCATCATCCGCAGACAGTCGTCGGCCGAGAACAAATCGCCGCTCCCCAGGATCGTCCGCGGCCCCACATGTCGCTTGACCTCGGCCAACACCTGCCAGCGACTCGGGCCGTCGTAACGCTGCTTGACCGTGCGGCCATGAACCGTGACCGCGGCGATGCCAGCGGCAAACGCACCGTCCAGGATCGCGTAGAATCGATCGCGACTGGTCTCGGATTCATCGATGCCGCAACGCATTTTGACCGTCACCGGAATCTGCGGCGGCACGGCGTCCCGCGTTCGTCGGACGATGTCCAGCGCCACCTCGGGCTGACTCAGATGGTAACCGCCGCGGCAGCGTCCCAGGACTTTCTTGACGGGACAGCCGAAATTGATATCGATCACGTCAAATCCGGCGGCCACCAGACGCCGGGCGCCTGCGGCAAACTGCTCGGGCTCAGCGCCCATCAATTGGCCACCGACCGGATGGTCGTCGTCCGTCATGTACAGGAAATGGCGGGTGCGAGTCCGCTGGCGGACGCTCAGCAGGAACTGGTCAAGCATCACCTCGCACAGCGTGTACGCAGCGCCGGCGCAGCGGGCGATCCGCCGCATGGCCCAATCGCTGTAGCCGGACAACGCGGCTTGGACCACCGGAAAGCCGATCGGGACGTCACCGATCTTCAGGGGCATCGTTTCGGCACTCATGGTCTCCTATCATAGGGGCCGTGAACGCAGAAGACTACCGAACCACGCGTGCGATTTCTCGCAGATTGCTTGACAAGCAATCGACGAGAAATATAGCGCATGGGCAGCGACGCGATGGATGTGGTGACGAGGTGAATTTGACGGTTTTCCGGTATCGCAACTTCGGTCTCGCATCGGCGCGGGTCAGCCTGCGCAGTTTGGTGCTCGTCGGCGCCGTACTGGCGAGCCTTCCCGCCGGACCGCGGCCGGGTGCCGCACAGACCACCTCGCCGCCACGGTTTTCCGCGCGCAGCGAAGTCACCCGGATGCGGGAACGGGCAATGCAGATCGAGGCGGAGATTGCCGGCGCCAGCCAGTTGTTCCTGGTCGTGCTCGGCGCGCACTGGGGCTGGGCGAACTGGGCCGAACCGCGGCTGGTCGGTCCGGAGGGCGAACTGCGGCTGACCGACCTGCGGTGGAAATTTGCCAGTGCGGGCTACGGCCAGCCGCGGGTGAACGCCAATGTCCGCGGCGACCCGCTGCGAATCAACGGCGCGCCGGTTCCGTACGGGATCGGAGTCCACGATCCTTCGCTGATCATCTACGACCTGCCGCCGGGCTACACCCATTTCCGCGCCCGGGGCGGACTGGACGACGCTGGCGCCGGTCCGGTCACGTTTCAAGTCTACGCGGGCCATCCCTTCTTCGACCCGGCCAACCCGCGGCTGTGGCAGCGGGACACTCGGCGACAAGTGTCGGGCGAAGCGATGGCCTGTGTGGAATTCTTCGGCGGCGACCGGCTGCCGGGGCGCGTCGTCGGGGCGGGAACCTTAGACGCCTTCGCCACGCCGGCCGCCGCGCCGACGCTGGTGGTCAAGCCGCTGGCGGAGTGGAATCCCCCAAACCAAAGCGAACGCGATTCGGTGCAAGTGCTCCAGCAGTTCGTGCGGCGAATCGTTTGGGAACCAGCACCGCGAGACTACCCGGCATGCGAACCCGGTTCGGTCCGGTTCCGCGACGGCTCCCGAGTACGCTTCCGGTCGGTGCGGTTCGACGACGGCGCGGTCAAGCTGTTGACGCCCGACGGACTGCTGACGGCCACCTGGGCCGAGTTGGCCGAGATCCATCTGCCGGAGCGTGATCCGTGGGACGCCTATTACGAGGAACTCGCCGTCTTGAGTCCCGGGCTGACGGACGTGCTGGTGCATCTCGAAACGGATCAAGGCTTGATCGCAACCGCTTCGCTCGAACGATCGCACTGTCTGCCGCCGTGGCATCACGATGCCGAGCCACAGGTCTGGCATCTGGGCGTCCAGCCCGCCTGGTCGGCGGACGTGCTGTGGCTGAACGAGACCAGTCTGGTGGCGCGCCGCCAGTTCGCGCCCGAGCGGGTTCCCCTTTCCTGCCGGAATGTGACTGTCCCCGCGGTCGTGGGTACGGCGTCCGAATTCGGCTGGTCTCCACAGACCAACCGGAATGTTCAGGCCCAGCCGCTGATCACCGGCGGCCGGACGCACAGTTGGGGTTTCGGAGTCCACGCGCCCAACCGACTGGCGTTCCAACTGCCTGCCCTGGCCGATGCCTTTCGGACACAGGCCGGATTGGACCATCTGGCGGGCGACGGCGGATGCGCGCTGGCGCGGGTGTTGTTCGATGCCGGCAGCCCCCGGACGCTGTGGCAGAGCCCCATCATGATCGGATCGGCACAGGTCTTTGATTCGGGCCGATTGCCGTTGCCGACCGGTTCCGGCGATACCGCGCGGCTGGTCCTCGAGGTCGACGCGGCTCACCAGCAACGCCCCGCCGGAGCCGACCCGTTCACAATCCGAGACACAGTGGATTGGCTGGATCCGGAACTCGAACTGAATCGCGATCGACTGCTCATCGAAAGCGATCGGAAGCTGGATGGCTGGATTCCGGCCTTTCAAGGCTGGCAAGTCACAGCGGACGACGGCGCCCCGCCTCGTCTGGTCAGCTACTGGACGTCCGGCCGCACGCGGCCCGCCCAGTGCCGTTTGGCAATCAGCACGGGCCTCCGCCCACTGACCATGACTCGCCGCGTTGAACTCGGTCGCCAGTCGCATCTGCGAATCGTCGCGCTACGTCCGCCCGGCGATGAGACGTTCGAGGCGGAACTGGAGGTCTTCATCGATGACCAATCACGCTACCGCGGCCCGGTCCCCATGCGACGCGGACCCTCCCGCGATTCATCCGAGATCCTCGTCCCCCTGCCAGCCGCCGAAGCCGAGTCGGCCACCCTGAAGATCATCCAGCGCCCGGCCGACGCCAAGACGCTCGTCGAGTGGCATATCCTGGAAACGATCGAAATCGCCCCGCCGTAGCACGGGCTGCCAGCCTATAGGGAAATGAGAGGCTTTCTACCATCTCAGAAAAGTGGAATGCCCTTCTTTCAGCGGAGGAATCTTGTGACCACGTCGGGGTGGTCTTTGGCGACGTTCTTCGTTTCGCCGGGATCCTTCTTCAGGTCGTACAATTCGCAGGCTTCGCGTTCCATCTTGCCGGCCGGACGTACGACTTTCCACTTCTCCATGCGCACTGCTTGGGCCAAGCCCTCTTCCTCGCGATTCTCCCAGTACAGCATGTCGCGCACGTTTCCGATGCCGCCGCGCAACAGGGGAGCGATCGAGACTCCGTCCAGTGTCCGGGGCACCCGAACCGCACCGGACAACTCGATGAACGTCGGCAGCAGATCCCACACGGCGGCCGGATCGTCGCGTTCGATATCCGTCATGAACTGACCGGGCGAGCGTGCGATGCAGGGGACGCGGATTCCGCCTTCGTACAACGAACCCTGGTGACCGCGCAGGCCCCCGGTGCTGCCAAAGAACTCGAGTGTGCCTTCATCGTCGGCGGGCGGTCCGCTGTCGCTGGTGAAGACCACGGTCGTGCGGCCCGCCAACTGCAACTCCTGCAACTGGCTCAGGATCATTCCCATCGCCCGGTCGAATTCGCCGATCCGCGCAGCGTACGCTTTTTGTGCATCGGTCCAGTCCTGCCC
Source organism: Pirellulaceae bacterium (assembly GCA_023382975.1). Classification (GTDB taxonomy): domain Bacteria; phylum Planctomycetota; class Planctomycetia; order Pirellulales; family Pirellulaceae; genus SKKK01. The sequence goes on along the minus strand of JAHDXO010000055.1, from coordinate 34,132 downwards.
CTCGTACTGGCGAAGCGAAGGCGCCGACGTTGATCCGTGGGGCAGTTCCAGTTTGATGAACAGGAAGAACGGATTGCCCGACTGGCGACGCTGCAGGAACGCCGCCGCCTCGCGGACGACCAAATCGGTCACGTGCAATTGCTGCTGGCCATCGGCGTTCTCGGGAACGGCTTCTTCGACGCCGCTTCTCAAGATGGCCGCGGGATATTCACCGGCGTTTTCTCCGGGCACAATTGCCGCCGATTCGAGAACGCCGCGTTCGGGCAGCAGGTTCGACGTGTCTCCGAGCGTCCACGCGCCGATGTATCCCGTGTCGTAACCGGCCGCCGCCAGCACTTCCAGCATGGTCGCGTGCTCGGCAACCAGGGAGAATCGCGTCGCCTCTTCTTTGCCGGCACGCGCCGTGTCGTATCCGGTCATCAGACACCAGGCCGTCGACTCGCCCGTGGGATCGCCCGCATAGAATTCGGTCATGCGCAATCCCTGCTTGGCCAGGCGGTCCAAGTTGGGCGTAACGATGTGTTTCTGGCCGAAGCAGCCCAGGTCGCCGTAACCGACGTCGTCGGCCAGAAAGACCACGAAGTTCGGCGGATTCGCAATGCGCCGCTGCGGCAGGTTGCCGGCCGGGGGCGGGTTGTGCGGGCCGCAGCCTGCGACCAGGAAACAAACCGCGAGCGCCAAGCCCGTCAACCGCAGACCGCCGGAGGAAATTGCAATTCTCATCGTTCGGGAACCGTTGAAACTCCGGCGCATCCGCCCATCACATCGAGGCCTTGCCATACATCGTCTCCTAAGCTCGGATTTTCAATTTTGGGCTCACGCTCGAAACCGCGTCAACGCCGCGGCATCAATCCCAAGGCCAGTTTCATCCCGGAGGGCCAGTCTGGACCGATTGAAGGGGAAACGCGGTCTGCCTGCCAAGTTCGCTACATTCTACGCCTTTTCCTCGCCACTTGGGTTTTCCGTCGCGTTCCCGATGGTTACAGTAGCTGGTAGCGGCCTTGCTTGACTCTGCTCACCATCACGCCTTACCTTTGATTGCCAACGATGACTGAGTCCCGTCAAAAATGGTTGGTTCTGTTGACCTCGCTGACCTTAACCGCCTTGCTTGCCGGCGCATTCGGAGGTGCTTGGATCGCAGAGCGGACTTCGCGCGAAAATCTGCAGAACGCCGACTTCCTGCGGCAACAATTGGATCGCGTCGACGCGGAATCCAACGGAAAACGGACGGGCCCTGCTCCGGCCCTGATCCGCGTCAGCAGTGCCGAACGGAAAACCGTCCAGCCGGAGAGTTCGATCATCGGCCGGTTGATCGAGGTGCGGAAGGTGACGGTCTCCAGTGAAGTGACGGGCAAGATCGTCGAGATGCCGATCGAAGTCGGCGCATCGGTCGTTGCCAACCAGACGGTGCTGGCCCGCGTCGACGATATCTGGCCACGGCTGGCAGTGGACCGAATGCGTGCCCAGGCCGAATCGATCGAGGCGCAGTTGCAGTATTTGCAGGTCGAGTTGCAGCGGAGCGAACAACTGAGCGAACGAGCCGCGATCACCGACAGCGAACTGGAAGCCCGCCGCACCGCCGTGAAGGAATCCCAAGCCCGGTTGGCGGAAGCCCAGGCGGGTCTCGAAGAAGAGGGCGAGCGTATTCTCCGCTCGACCATCCTCGCACCTTTCGACGGCATCGTCGTCGAGAAACTCGCCGAACTGGGAGGCCATCTCTCGGCCGGCACTCCGATCGTCGAGATCGTTTCCCGCGGCCAGGTCGACGCACGGTTGATGGTTCCCGAATCGGCGATCAACCGGATTTATCTCGGCCAGTCCCTGTCGATCCTCGTCGATCCGCTGGGCGAGGAGTTCGAGGGCACGGTCGTTTCGGCAACGCCCTACGGACCTTCCGCATCCCGCACCTTTCCCGTCCGCGTGCGACTAGACGACCAGGAGGGTCGGCTGAAGATCGGCATGAGCGTCACGGCAAGGATCGCCGTTGGGCCGCCGCGCGAGGCCCTGGTCGTCTCGAGGGATGCGGTGCTGGTCCGGCCCGACGAAGCGACCGTGTGGGTCACCCAGTCCCTCGGCGACTCGGAAATCACCGCCGAACCCGTTCCCGTCGCGATCACGGCACGCATGCGCGACCTGTACGCCATCGAGCCGGAGACCGACAAAGGCCGCGAGCAACTGACCGAGGGAACCACCGTCGTGATCGAAGGCGCCGAACGCCTCACCCCCGGACAACCCGTGCGCATCGTTACCAACGCCCGGCGTTGAAGTTGCGCGTAGCGGAGTTCGTGAGAATTCGGAAGTGTTGCGCGAAGGGGAGCGACCAACGCCGCCTCCGAATTCTCACGAATTCGGCTACTCCCCGCCGAAATGCGCGACTTCAAAGACTGCCGATTCACCACTCGGCGCCGACCGGCTTCGCGCCCGGGTGCTTCAGGCGGACGCTGTACAGCGAAGTGCGGGCCGTGATGAACAATGTCTTGAAATCATCGCCGCCGAAGCAGACGTTGGCGGGGTTCTCGGGCACTCGGATGGTCTCGAGCGGCTTTCCATCGGCGTCATAGACCTCGACCGCGGCGCCGTGCGTCGTGTACAGGTTGCCCCGGACGTCGACTGCCATCCCGTCGCTGCCTTGCGGGATACTGAAAAGTTTCTTGCCGAGCTGGCCATCCGGACTCATTTCGTAGCAATGGATTCCGGCCGGCATATTGTGGAAGGCCGGATCGGGATGCCGCGGATGCCCCCCGGTATCGGCGACGTACAAGCGGCGCTCGTCCGGCGAGAAGTTGATGCCGTTGGGCATGGCCAGCGTCTTGATCACCACGTCGACCTTGCCCGTTTCCGGATCGAGCTTGAACACCCAGTGACCGGGAATCTCGTGCGGCCCCGTCAAGCCCCAAGCCGGGTCGGTGAACCACAGCGTGCCGTCGGACCGCACCGCCACGTCGTTGGGTGAATTGAACGGCTTGCCGTCGAATTTGTCCGCCAGCACGGTGATCCGCCCGTCGGGCTCGGTCCGCACCAAGTTGCGCCCGGCGTGCTGACACGAAACCAGCCGCCCCCGAAGATCGAGAATGTTGCCGTTGGCCTGCTCGCTGGGGCGGAAGACCGACAGACCGTCGCTCTCGCGCCACCGCATCAGCCGGCTGTTGGGGATGTCGGAGAAGATCAGTTTCTTCTCGGCGGGCACCCAGACGGGGCCTTCGGTGAATTTCATTCCACCGGCGAGCTTCTGGACCTTTTCGCCCGGTGCGACCACCGAGGCGGCTCGGTCGTCCGCGCCCACGGCGCTGGCAACAATCAGCAACGTCACAACGACGGAAGAGTAAGCGTGCTGAGTCATGGGTGTACTTTCCGGTTGAAGGCGAAGATTCGAATCATGCCGAGAGGCGACGCAATGCCGCCAGCGTTCGGTCGACTTCCTCGAACGTGTTGTAGTGTACCAAACCCAACCGCACCATGCCGTCGGGCTCCAGGCCGAGCGTCTCGGTCAACTGCAGGGCATAGTAGTTGCCCGCCCAGACGAAGATGCCGTCGCGTCCGAGTCGCTCGGCCATCTCGGCGGCCCGCAGTCGGCTGTGGGTAATCGAGACGGTCGGGACCCGTTCCGTCCAGCGGTCTGCGGCGGTGATCCCCCACACCTTGACCTCGGGAATGTCTAGCAGTCCCGCCAGCAGACGCTGCCCCATCTGCTGCTCGTGCTGGCCGACCGCAGCCCACGCTTCGAGGAGCGCTGCGCGGCGGTCGAGTCCCGCTTGCCCGGATATCTCCCGTCCCAGGTCGGCCAGGTAGTCGATGGCCGCCAGCACGCCCGCGATGCCTTCGTGGTTCTGCGTGCCGGTCATCCACTTGCCGGGCAGATCGTCGGGCGCCGGTCGGACTTTGTACGCGGGCAACGCTTCCAACAACTCGCGGCGGCCCCACATCAGCCCCACATGCGGTCCGAAAAACTTGTACGCGGAACAGGCCAGGAAGTCGGCGTCCCAAGACGCGACGTCGATCACCGCGTGCGGGGCGTAGTGGACCGCGTCCAGAAACGTCAAGGCGCCGGCGTCGTGCGCCCAACGGCAGATATCGCCTACCGGATTGACCGTCCCCACGGAATTCGATGCGCAACCGACCGCGACCAACCGGGTGCGGTCGCTCAGCTTGGACCGCAAATCGTCCAAATCCAAGGTACAGTCGTCTCGACGAATCTCGACGAAACGGACCGTGGCACCTCGGTCGCGAGCGGCCAGCACCCACGGGCTCACGTTGGCGTCGTGGTCCAAGCGGGTCACCAGCACTTCATCGCCGGGCCGCCACGAATGCGACAACGCGCGCGAAAACGCCAAGGTCAACGTGGTCATGTTGGGGCCGAAGAAGACGGTGTCCGAATCGTCGGCGCCCAACAGGTCGGCGGCCGCCCGGTGCGCGCGGTCCAATACCTCGTCGCTTTCGCGACTGGTCGCGAACCGGCCGCCGTGATTGGCGTTGTGCCGGGACAGGTACTGCTGGATCGCCTCGATCACCCGCTGCGGAACCTGCGTACCGGCGGGGCCGTCCAGGTAGACGACCGGACGCTCGTCCAGTTCGCGTTCGAGCGCCGGAAACTGGTCGCGTAGCCGGAGAAAAAACTGCGTTGTGTCAGGCATGGCAAAGCATCCGGCCTATCGGAAGGTACGTTTCAGCGGTCCCGCTCGTCGACGAACCGGTGGCCTTTGCCCTCGAACCGAGGCAGCGATCCCAGGGGAACGCATTGCACATCGATCCGCAGCCCCAGCCGCAACCGCAATTCCCGGCTCACTCGCTGGGGCTGTTCCAACCGGTCTTCGATTTCCACAGTCAGCGCATCCATGTGCGACTCGCGGCGCGCGGTCACGCGGTACTCGACAATCTCGGGAAAACTCCGCAGAATCTGCTCGATCGACGCGGGGAAGATATTCACGCCTCGGATGACCAGCATGTCGTCGGCGCGGCCCAGCACGCCGCCCTGAAGAAACACGAAGCGGTTGTCGTGGATGGTGTCCCAACTGGGGCGGACCAAGTCGCCGGTGCGGTAGCGGATGACCGGTGCCCCGGGACGGTTCAACACGGTCAGCACCAATTCGGCCAATTCGCCTTCGGTCGCCGGACTGCCCGTCTCGACCGCCAGGAACTCGGCGATGAACTCGCTCTCCACGATATGCAGCCCGCGGCCTGACGGATCGGCGTAGCCCCAGGGGCCGATCTCGGTGGCGCCGGCGTGGTCGATCACGCGCGCGTTCCAGCCGGATTCCAATCGTTGCCGGATCGACGGCACGCTGCCGCCCGGTTCGCCGGCCACGATGATGCGCGAGACGTCCAGCGAGGCGGCGTCCCATTGGTTCTGCTGGGCGATTTCGAGCATGTGCAGCGCATAGGTGGGCGTGCAGAAGATCGCCGTCACCCCGGTGGACTCGATCAATTCCAGCCGCCCCAACGTGTCCATCCCGCCGCCGGGGATGACCAAGGCGCCGCGGGCGATCACCGCCTCGAACGCGCTCCAGAAGCCGATGAACGGGCCAAAGGAAAAGGCCATCAGCGCCCGGTCCCGGCTGTCCACTTCCGCGACGTCCAGCACGTACTGCCACGTGTCGATCCACCACTGCCAGTCCTCGGCGGTGTCCGGCACCGCGATCGGTCGGCCGCGGGTACCGGAAGTGCGGTGGAACCGCGTGTAGCGGTCCAGGGGCCATGTCAAATTGGCCGCGAAGTCGCCGTGGTGCGCCGTCGCCAATTCGTCCTTGTACGTGTACGGCAACCCGGATAACTGGTCCAGCGATTCCAGCGGCAACCGCACATCGGCCAGCTTGTCCGCGTAGAAGTGGTTCTCGGGCAGAATCCGTTGCAGCAGGGCGTTCAGCCTGTCCAACTGATGCCGGGCCAACTGCTCGGCATCCATCTGCTCGAACTGACGGCGTTGTTCGTAGGTGGTTTGGCTCATGGGCGCATCATACGACGAAGCCGGAACGGGGGAAAGCAGGATTGTGCAAGTCGCCCGCATCGGCACAATAAGCAGTCTTGGAACGTGTATTCGCCCGATTGCTCGAACTCCGAATGTTTCCCCATGCGTGACGAACCCCGGCGAGGCTCGCTGTTAGTCATCTTTCTGACCGTCTTCATCGACCTGCTGGGGTTCGGCATGGTCCTGCCGCTGCTGCCGATCTACGCGGACGTGTTTGCCGAAGATCCGTCGGGCTGGCGGCTCGGGGTGTTGATGGCCAGTTTTTCGGTGATGCAATTCCTGTTCGCCCCGCTTTGGGGACGGCTTTCCGATCGGATCGGGCGGCGTCCTGTGTTGATCATCGGCTTGGCGGGATCGGTGGTGTTCTACCTGTTGTTCGGAGTCGCCACGGTGATGCGCAGCCTGAGTCTGCTGCTGGTGGCCCGCGTCGGAGCCGGGATCGCCGGAGCAACGATCGCGACGGCCCAGGCGTACATCGCCGATACGACTTCGCTGGAAAAGCGTTCCAAGGGCATGGCACTGATCGGCATGGCGTTCGGGCTCGGCTTCACTTTCGGGCCGCTGGTAGGTTTCCTGGCGGTTCCCGGCGGGCGGGGCGAGCCGGGTCCGTGGCCCGGATACGCGGCGGCGATCCTGTCGGCGGTGGCCTTGGTGCTGGCGATCTGGAAGCTGCCCGAGTCGCTGCGGCCCGACAGCCGCGCCGCAACCGCTCGAATCGCCCACCTGCACGAATTTCGCCAGGCGATGTCGGTGCCCTCCGTGGGCCTGCTGCTGGCCGCGATCTTCGTGTGCATCTTCTCGTTCGCGAATTTCGAGACCACGCTGTCCCTGTTGATCAAGGGCAGTGCCGAAGCGGAGCACGGCCCCTTTCATTTTGGCTGGGGCCAGGTGTGTCTGACCTACGCCTACATCGGACTGACCATGACCGTGGTCCAGGGTGTGCTCGTCCGCCGGCTCGCCGGCCGCGTGCCCGAAGGCAGACTGGCCGGCAGCGGCGCCCTGTTGCAAGTGATCGGGTTCATCATCGTGCTCGTGGCGACCGAGCGGGCTTCGGCGCCGCTGCTGATGGCGGCGTTGGGAGTGATTACGGCCGGCGCGGGACTGATGCAACCGAACCTGAACTCGCTACTTTCCCGGCGCAGCGACCCGGAGAAGCAAGGCGCGATCATGGGAGTCGGCCAGAGCGTCAATTCGATGGCCCGCATCCTGGGCGCGGGACTGGGCATCCCCATGCTGAAAATCGCGATCACGCTGCCTTACTACGTGTGCATGGGGCTGATGGCAGCAGGACTGCTGCTGGTCGTGGTCGCCGCGCGGGGCGGAAGAGATTACCGTCAACGCGACGCTTAGTGCAGAATCATTCGCGCCACCGAGCAAGCTCGGCGGGTGCGGGGTCCGGAGCCCCGCGGCGAGCAGGTCCGAATTCTCACGCGGTTCGGCTACAGCAAGTGGCGGGCTTTGATCTCCAGGTACTGGTTCACCAGGGGGGCGGTCATGTCTTCCGGGAATACGTCCAGCGACAGCACGCCTTGGTGTTGCAGGTCGGTCAGTACCTGCTGGCGCCAGTTCAGGATGTGGGCGGCCGCGGCGGCCCGGTACAGCGCCGATTCGTGCGGCTGCGGATGAGCTGCGGCGTCGAACAACTGGTGGTCCCGCATCAGCACGCCCAGCGGCAGGTGGCGGCCGACCAGCGTGCTGAGATAGCGTTCGACCTGGTTCGCGTTCACCTCGTCGATCAGATTGGTCATCAGCACGACCAGCGACCGCTTTTTGCAGTGCGACGAAAGATAGAAAAACGCTTGGTCGTACCGCGACTCGACCAACTGGGGAAAGCGGTTGAACGAAGCGTGCAGCAGCTTGTTCATCTGACTCATGCCGCCGCGCGGCGGAACGTAGTTGTGGATCTCGTCGGAGAAACAGATCAGGCCGACCGAATCACCCTTTTGCAGCGCGACGTAGCTGAGCATCAACATGGCATTCAGCGAATGGTCCAGCAGACTCAGGCCCGCCGCCTGGTTGGTCATCATCCGGCCGCAATCCAGCAGGAAGATGATCCGCTGGCTCTGGCTGGTCTGATAGTCCTTGACGGTCAACTTGTTGCGCCGCGCCGTCGTGCGCCAGTCGATGTGCTTGTAGTTGTCGTCCGGCGTGTAGTCGCGCAACCGTTCGAAGTCGTGGTCCTGGCCCACGCGACGCATACGGCGAAGCCCCATGAGGCTCAGCCGGTTGGTGCGCGCCAGGATAGCGTACTCACTCAACTGCTTCATGTCCGGGTACACGTGCAACACCGAAGCCGCTGGGTAGGTCAGATAACGCTGCCACAGCCCCAGCAGGCTGCGGACCCGCACGTAGATGCGGTCCATCGAGAACGAACCGCGACGGCTGGCCCTCACCTCGTAGTGCAACACGATGCGGCTCCGCGGCGGCAAACGCCGCACGAGTTCGTCCGGCGTGGCGACGAACTCCTGCGGGACGTCGTCGCGAATGGCGACGTGCCAACTGCGCGACGAGCGATTGCTGACCGTCAACGTGACCGGATGCCGCTGCTGGACCGAAACGATGCGCAGGGTGGACCGTTCCGCCTCCAACGACCGAGCCGGCGGCAAGGACAGCAGATCGGCGACGGCGACCAGCACCAGCGCGACATCGAGCGTCGCCACCACCAGGAAGACCTCCGGGCGGAACAGCGTGCCCAGCGAGAGCAAGCAGGGGGCAAGCAGCAGCACGACCAGCGGCGTGTGAGGATAGATCTGCTTCCAGAAACCCAGCAGCGCCAATGGCGCAATCAACGCCACCAGCAACAGCCACGGCAGCGACTGCAACCATATCGCACTGTTCAGCAACCAGGCAAACCACTCGCCCACAGCGATGTCCTTCACAACCGAGGGACGTCGACCGAGCGGATCAGTTCGGTCAACAATTCATCGACGCTCCGGCCCTCGACCTCCGCCTCGGCCGTCAGGATTACGCGGTGCCGCAGCGCCGGCAGCGTCAACTGGACGACGTCGTCCGGCACGGCGTAGTCGCGTCCGGCGAATGCCGCCAGCGTCCGCGCGGACTGCATCAAGGCGATTCCGGCACGCGGCGAGGCGCCCATGTGGAACTGCGGCCAGCGCCGAGTCAGCCGCACCAGTTTGTTGATGTAGTCGATCAGCCGCGGGTCGACGCGGATGTCGCTGTTGGCCCGCGTGATGCGCATGATCTCCTCCGGCGTCGTCACCGGCGAGACCTGCGACATCAAACGCTCGTTCAGGTCGATCTGCAGGCTGTGCATCTCCAGAATCCGCGCTTCCTCGTCGGCTCGCGGATAATCGGCCACCAGCTTGAACATGAACCGGTCCAATTGCGCTTCGGGCAGATTGTAGGTTCCCTCGGATTCGATCGGGTTCTGGGTCGCCAGGACCAGGAAGGGGCGAGTCAACTCGTGGCTCTTCCCGTCGATCGTGACGCGGTACTCCTGCATGATCTCCAGCAGCGCAGCGTGCGTTTTGGCCGGCGAGCGGTTGATCTCGTCGGCCAGCAGCAACTGGGTAAACACCGGGCCGGGCCGAAAACGAAACTCCTGGTTCTTCATGTCGAAGATCGGCGCCCCGGTGATGTCCGAAGGCATCAGGTCGGCCGTGAACTGGATGCGGCCGAAATGGCAGCCCAGCACGCGGCCCAGCGTGCGGACAAACAGCGTCTTGCCCAATCCGGGCACGCTCTCGATCAGCACGTGTCCGCTGGAAAACAACGCGACCAGCGAGCCCAGAACCAGTTCCTGCTGGCCGATGAACACCTTGGAGATCTCGCCGGTGATCCGGTCGAACAAGCGCCGTGTCTCGGTGTCGCGGGCGAGCGGCTGGCCCCGTTCCGGTTCCAGTCGCGGCTGGACCGAGGCCGCCGTGCGTTCGCGATCAAAGGGTGTCACGGCCAACGCTGCGTCCGCGAGTACCTGGTCGGCGAGCGGCGAACGAAAACCGATTCCTGGAGCGATCACCGGCGGCGCTTCGGCGGTGGCGTCGGAATCCCTGTCGACCGAACTCGGCGGCACCGATGCTGACTCCGCACTCGGAATGGTCTGCACGCAGGAACACTCCGGACAACGCGCCTTGCGGCCCGCCAAATCGGCCGGCACCTTCAACATGCGTCCGCAACTGCCGCACGGGAAATCGATCGTCCCAGAAGCCGGGTGTTGCGAAGGCAGACCATCGTGAAAACCTGAATCGGTCATAAACATCTCGAACCCGCCTCGGCCCGCATCGAGCCTAGCGACGGCAAAACGAATGAATTAAAAAGGGAAGTCACTTCACTTCCGCACGATCGAATCACAAACAGTGCGACTTTGGTGGCGGTGCAAGCACGGCAAGAATCACATCTTTCCGATCCATCTGTCACCCTCCATCATTTATAACCCTCCATCTATAACCAATCATCTTCCGCGGCCAGTCTGCCGCCTGCCGTTTCCCGAGCTCCTCCTGCCGTTCCTACCTCCTTCATTGCTCAACCGTGACCAAGGAGACTTTCTTCAAGCCGATATTGATCCATAGAATTGCACATAAGTCCGTATGGGCCAACAAGCGTCGAGTGTGATCTTCGAAGTTATCCCCTTCCGAGTCGAAGGCGGTGATCTTGAAGGCGACTCCGCGCTCCGCAAGACGCATCGGTTGGTAACCCAGCGTCTGACGGCTGCCTGCGATGGCCACGTTGCGGACGACTCGCTCTTCGCCGCCCAGAAAATGTACCAGTGCCGCTTCATACAAGGCAACTTCCAGGCCAGTGCCCCAATCCCGGAGCAGGCTGACAACCCAGTCGGCGATGATCTCGCTGCCGGGGCACGTGAGTTTCCACCGTTTCGCGGAGACTTCGAAAACATGTCGATCCTCCGGTCGCAGCAGAGCATTCACGAACTCGTGTTGGACGCTCTCCAGTCGAAGGTTCACGAGTTTCCCATGGGCTAAGTCGAGCAACAACAAATAATTGTACAATTGCCCTCGATGCCTAGGGGTCAACTGCTCGACCGCCTTGAATTCGAATGGTCCGCCATCGGCGACCAGGGCGTCAAGATAATAGGTCGTCGAAAACGTCCGATGGGCGATAGTAATCGGCAACTCGATCTCAACTTGCGGAAACCGGCTGGCAAGTTCACGCTTGTAGATCTTTTCGACAAACAAGCGGCCGAACTCATTGTGGATATCAAACACGCACCGCATCACCTCGAATGCGAGTTCGCCAAATTCGTCCTGAGTAAGACGACGAATCGGGTGTGAAGCGGTTATGGGCATGGCATTCCGGTCCTCAGAGACTGGAAGGATCGCGACGGAATTCGGGGTTATAGATTGAATGTCATAAATTGGACGTCATCGATCTTCTTTGCTTCCCACGGCCAGGGCATAGGCGGTGGCGTGGGTACGGCAATGCGAGATGCTGATCATGACGGTGTCGATGCCTTGTTGCCGAGCCAACTCGGCGGCGACGCCGTCCAGGACGATCCGCGGTTTGCCGGCCAAGTCGTTGCGGACCTCGATATCGCGCCAGCGGATGCCACGCGACCAGCCGGTGCCCAGCGCCTTCAGCACCGCTTCCTTGGCGGCCCAGCGTCCGGCGTAATGCTGGGTCGAGGCGCGGCGGGCTTGGCAGTACTCGACTTCCTGCGGGGTGTAGACCCGAGTCAGAAAGAGATCGCCATGCCGCTCGATCATCTTCGCGATGCGCAGCGTCTCAACGATATCGGTGCCGATGCCGATCACGTTCATGCCGGTGCTTTCAGTCCGCAGGCCTGTTGCGCCCGCTGCAATACTTCCCCTGCCTTGCGCCGCGCCCGCTGAGCGCCGTCGCCCAAGATCTCGCAGACTTTCTCCGGGTGGGCCGCCAACTGGTTCCTGCGGTCGCGGAATTCCGCGAAGAAGCCTTCGGCGGCGTCGGCCAGCGTCTTTTTCACCTCGCCGTAGCCGAACCCGCCCGCGCGGTACTTGGCCGCCATCGCCTCGCGCTCCGACCCCGCGGCGAACAGCGTGTACAACTGGTACAGAGGATCGGTGTCGGGATCCTTGGGGTCTTCCATCGGCCGGGAATCAGTGACGATCCGCATGATCTTCTTGCGCATCGATTTCCCGTCCTCGAAGATGTCGATCGTATTGTCGTAGCTTTTGGACATCTTCTCGCCGTCCGTTCCCGGCACCTTGGCGGATTCCTCCAAAACCTTCGCCTTCGGCAGCGTGAACACCTCGCCGAACTCGTGGTTGAAACTGCCGGCCAGGTCGCGGCAGACCTCGATGTGCTGCACCTGGTCCATGCCCACCGGCACCACGTCGGCGTCGTAGGCCAAAATGTCCGCGGCCATCAGCACCGGATACGTGAACAACCCGGCATCGGCCGTCAAACCGCGGGCCTTCTTCTCCTTGTAGGCGTGGCAGCGTTCCAACAGGCCCAGCGGCGCGCCGGTCATCAGCAGCCAGCACAGCTCGGAAACCTCCGGCACGTCGGATTGGACGAACAACGTCGCGCGACTCGGATCGAGGCCCAACGCCAGCAAATCGATCGCCGCATCCACCGTATTCCGCCACAGGACGTCCCGGTCCCGGACCGTCGTCAACGCATGGAGATTGGCGATGAAGTAATACGCCTCGTTGCCGTGTTGCAGGTCGATGTATTGGCGGATCGCCCCGAAGTAATTTCCCCAGTGAAACCGACCCGTCGGCTGGATTCCCGAAAGTACTCGCATCTTGATTCCGTCTAAAAAGAGGCGTCCCGTACGCGCCGGCGGGACTTATTTCGTTGTCTGGAGCGTTCCGACCACTTCGCCTACCGAACTCGCGCCGAGCTGCCGCAACGCCTCGGGCAATTCGTTCAGCAAACGCATGGTCACCGAAGGATCGTAGTAATTGGCCGTTCCGATCTGTACCGCGCTGGCGCCCGCGACCAAGAACTCCATCACGTCGTCGATCGTCGCAATCCCGCCGATGCCGACCAGAGGTAGGGTGACCGCCTGGGCCACTTGATAGACGCACCGCAAAGCGATCGGCTTGATCGCCGGTCCGCTCAATCCGCCCATCACATTGCCTAGCAGCGGACGGCGGCGGCGCCAATCGACCGCCATTCCCAGCACGGTATTGATCAAGCTGATCGCGTCGGCCCCGCCGTCGGACGCGCCGCGCGCGATGTCGGCGATGCGAGTCACGTTCGGGGTCAGCTTGGCCAGCAGCGGCAAGTCGCACGCTTTGCGAACGGATTCGACCAGCCGCCGGCAGGATTCGGCGTCCGTTCCGTAATCCACTCCGCCACTGACGTTCGGGCAAGAGATGTTCAGCTCAATCGCCGCCACCCCGGACTGTCCGTCCAATTGACGGGCCATCGCAACAAACTCGTCGGGCGTCCGCCCCGCGATGCTGACGATCACTGGCGCAGCCAAGCCGCTCAGATACGGCAGATGGTGAGCGATGAAGGCGTCGATTCCGTCGTTGTCCAAACCGATGGAATTGAGCAGCCCGGCCGATGTCTCGACCGTTCTCCAGGGCGAATTCCCGGGCCGCGCGACCTGCGTGACCGTCTTGGGAAGTATCCCGCCCAGCCGGTTGAGGTCGACCAGATGCTCCATCTCCCGCGCATAACCGAAGGTGCCCGACGCCACTAGAATGGGATTGGGCAGACTCAAGCGGCCGAGCTGTACGTGCAACGATATTTCAGCCATGTCGCCCAATGTAACCACAAGCGGCGGACAGGGCAATTCGGGCGGCCTAGATCACGCCGCCATGCACGCGCTGCGGCGTCAAGTGACTCGGCTGGTCCAAGAACCAGAACCGCTCCCACTCGTTCAGCAACGCGCGGAGATCTTCCGAGGTGAAGATCAACTGCTCGGTTCTGCGCACCGGATCCCCGGAATAAAGAGGTATCAAACAACCCGTACTGGAACTGAGAGCCGTTGCCAGTAGCGCCGTAAAGATGAGCCGACGCATCACTTGCGATCCTCCTTGAATCGGGTACGGTGGCGAAAACTGCTTTGACCGACGAGCCGAATGGAACTTGGTAACTCTACCTGACTGCTTTCGAGGTTCGAACTTGTGCGACGATGCCGGATTCATTCCGGAGTTGCAAAATACGGTCTGGCTGCCACGCCATCGCGAGCCACATCCGACGTCTGCCCGCCACCTGCTGTCGGGACCGTGCTGCCGGTGACCGGACCTCGCCCCGAAGCTTGACTTCTCGCAGCCGCTGCGATCCGAGCGTCTCGCGCCTCGGCCAGCATCCGTACTCGCTCCTCCATCTCCTTGCCCGGCTTGAAGGTGACGACGTACTTGGCAGGCACATCGACACGATCTCCCGTCCGCGGATTCCGCGCCTTTCGGGCGGCCCGCTTCTTCACCTCGAACACCCCGAAATTTCTAAGTTCGATACGCCCCTCTTCGACAAGCGTTTCGACGATGGCATCGAACGTCTTCTGAACGATTTCCTTGGTCTTCAACTGGGTCAGACCGATCTCATCAGAAATCGTCTTAACGATCTCTTTCTTGGTCACGTCATGCGTCTCCCTTGACAAGGGGGCCTGAGAACGACGCCCGTCGAACTCAGCAAGTGATTTGAAGCGACCCAAGTGTAAATGGCGTAAGCACTAGAGTCAAGATCACTAGCCCGTCAAAGGAGTTCAGTGTCCGTCTTTCATCCGCGACTGTCGTTGATATATCGGCTGTAGATTCCGGAAAATTGACATAATCGCTACAGCCGGAAAAATTTCTGCCTCTTGTCGATTTGAACGAGCGGACTGCGACAACGGCAATGGCATCAGCGGCGCTGCCGAAGCCACGAAACGTCGGTTCACGTCGCTTCGCCATTTTCCGACTAGACGGCAACCCCCACCATTTAATGTGACACTTTTGAGGTGTTTTTCGATCTGTGTGATACTGGGTTCAGATTCGGTCACGGTCGATCGCGGAAACGATTTCTTCGGAATGGGGGCTCTTGGATTCTTGGGGAAATCAGGTAGAATCCGCCAACTATTATCGTCCCTGATGCCCTGCTTCGTGTTGGAGATTCGATGAAAGTTGCCGTGCTGCGCGAGACGTTTCCGGGCGAAAAACGAGTCGCGCTAATTCCAGCGAGCGTGCCGCAGCTCACCAAGGCGGGAGTGCAAATCGTTGTCCAAGCGGGGGCCGGTGATGCGGCGGGCTATCCCGACGCGGCTTACCAACAACGGGGAGCCGAAGTCGTCGCCGACCGCCAGTCGCTGCTATCCAGCGCCGACGTGTTGTTGCAGGTTCATTGCCTTGGCGCCAATCCGGAAGCGGGACGCCAGGACGTCGAGCGGTTCCGCTCGGGGCTGTCGGTGATCGGCATGTGCGATCCGCTCGGGGCTCCGCAAGCCATCCAGCAGATCGCGGCAACCGGCGCCACACTGTTCGCGTTGGAATTGATCCCCCGCATCACCCGCGCTCAAAGCATGGACGTGCTGTCGTCGATGGCGACCGTTGCCGGCTATCGGGCGGTGCTGCTGGCAGCGAGCGAATTGCCCAAGATGTTCCCCATGATGATGACCGCCGCGGGCACGATCACCGCGGCCCGCGTGTTCGTCATCGGTGCCGGGGTGGCCGGTTTGCAGGCCATCGCGACCGCCAAGCGACTGGGGGCGATCGTCCATGCCTACGATGTCCGCCCGGCTTGTCGCGAACAGGTCGAGAGTCTAGGCGGGAAGTTCGTCGAACTGCAACTGGAAACGAAGCAGTCGGAAGACCAGGGCGGCTACGCCAAGCAACTGGGCGAAGATTTCTACCAGAAGCAGCGCGAATTGATGGCGCGAGTGGTGGCCGAAAGCGATGTCGTCATCACCACAGCCGCGATTCCCGGCAAACCGTCGCCGCTGCTGGTCACTCGGGCGGCCGTCGAGGGGATGGCGCCCGGCAGCGTGATCGTCGATTTGGCGGCCGAGCGAGGCGGGAACTGCGAGCCCAGCCAGCCGAATCAGCGAGTGGTTCACCAAGGCGTCGTGATTCACGGCCCGACGAACCTGGTCAGCGAGGCCCCGTTCCACGCCAGCCAGATGTACTCGAACAACATCACCCGCTTCCTGCTGAACATGGTCAAGAACGGCCAGCTTGCGATGAACCTGGAAGACGAGATCATCCGCGAAACCCGTGTTGCCCACGGAGGCGAAGTCGCGCACCCGAAGATCCGAGAACTGCTAGGTTTGCCCGCCTTGACTCCCGCGGCGGAAGCCGACAGCGGCCAAACGGAATCGTCCGGCGGGGCACCGTCAACTTCGTGACGCCGTTTCGCGGCGCGGGGCCGCCACGAGACCCGAAATCGGAACTTTGACATTCGAAATCCGAGATTTGAAATTTGATTCCCATGGATTGCTTGAAAAACTCCTTCGCAATTTTGCTGTGCCTGGGCGCGGTCTCCTGGGCTAGTTCGCCGTGCAGCGCCGACGGACCCGACGACTCCGCGGAAAGGCCGCCCATCGCGGCGACCGCAGGAGACGCGGGCGGCGTGTCCATCAAGAGCGGGCCGGGCTCGTCTGCAGACTCGGGTTTCACGGATGCTCAGATCACCGGCCTGATCGCCAGCTTGACAATCTTCGTCTTGGCGATCTTTGTGGGCTTCGAGGTGATCACCAAGGTGCCTCCTACGCTGCATACACCGCTGATGTCGGGCTCGAACGCGATCAGCGGGATCACGATGGTGGGAGCCATCGTCGCCGCCGGTGCCGGGGGCGAACTCCTGGCCACGCTCCTGGGCACCATCGCGGTAGCCCTCGCTACGATCAATGTCGTCGGCGGTTTTCTGGTGACTCACCGGATGCTGCAGATGTTCCGCAAGAGATAGAAAACACCGAATTCTGATTCAGCCAACGGAAGCTTTGAACGTGAACATTCCGGGTATCGTTCCACTCGTTTATCTGCTGTCAGCCGTCTTGTTCATCTTCGGCCTGAAGAAGATGTCGCACCCAAAGACCGCGGTGCGCGGCAATCTGCTGGGCGCTCTGGGGATGCTGCTGGCCGTGGCCGTCACCCTGTTGGACCGGCACGTGATCGATTTCAGATTCCTGGCGACCGGTATCGTCATCGGCACGGTGATCGGCGCCGTTCTCGCGGTGAAGATCCAGATGACGGCCATGCCGCAATTGGTTGGCATGTTGAACGGGTTCGGCGGCGGGGCGTCCGTGTTGGTGGCCGGCGCCGAGTTGTTGCGCGGCGCCGAAACCGAAGTCAATCCGTACGTCATGCTGGCCGCCACGGCCGCGTCGGGCCTGATCGGCGCCGTGACGTTCTGGGGCAGCATGGTGGCGTTCGGCAAGCTACAGGAACTGAAGATGTTCAAGCGGCCGTTCCGCGTGCCCGCGCAGCAAGCGGTGAACGCCCTGCTGGCTCTGCTCCTGCTAGGCCTCTCGCTGGCGATGGTCGCGGGCGGGTTCGGCCAATCGGACGTTCAGCCGATGCTCTTCTACCTTGGAATCGTCGTACTGGCTTCGGTCCTGGGCGTCCTGCTGGTCAATCCGATCGGCGGCGCCGACATGCCGGTGGTGATCGCCTTGCTGAACTCGTATTCGGGTCTGGCCGCCGCCGCGACCGGTTTTGTGATCAACAACAACGTGCTCATCATCGCCGGGTCGCTGGTCGGCGCGTCGGGTTTGATCTTGACCAAGATCATGTGCAAGGCGATGAACCGCTCGTTGAGCAACGTGCTGTTCGGCGTGATGGAAGCGGGAGCGTTGGCCGGCAGCGCCGACGAGATGTACGCCAACGTACGCAGCACTTCAGCCGAGGACATCGCGATGTTGCTGGACGGAGCACAGCGAGTCGTATTTATCCCCGGTTACGGCATGGCGGTCGCCCAGGCGCAACACGCCGTGCGCGATCTGGGCCGTTTGATCGAAGAACGCGGGGGCACGGTCGAGTACGCGATCCATCCCGTCGCCGGGCGGATGCCGGGGCACATGAACGTCCTGTTGGCCGAAGCGGATGTGGACTACGAACAACTCAAGGAGATGGACCAGATCAATCCGACGATGGAGACGGTCGACGTGGCGATCGTGATCGGGGCCAACGACGTGGTCAATCCGCTGGCCCGGACGGACCCGAAGTGCCCGATCGCCGGCATGCCGATCATCGACGTCGACAAGGCGCGCACGGTGATCGTGATCAAACGCAGCTTGAGCCCCGGGTTCGCCGGCATCCCGAACCCGCTGTTCGCGATGGACAACGCCTTGATGTACTTCGCCGACGGACAGAAGGCGGTACTGGACATCGTGACGGCGATGAAAGAACTGTAAATGGACGCCGGCCCCGACGACGACCGACCGCTGAGCGTGTCCGAGTTGACGTCGCTGATCAAAGGCACGCTGGAAGCGGACTTTTCGTCGGTCTGGGTCAGTGGCGAGCTTTCGAACGTCTCCCGTCCGCACAGCGGGCACGTCTACCTGACGCTGAAGGACGAGGACGCACAGATCCGCGGTGTGGTGTGGCGCAGCGTCGCGTCGCAACTGGCCTTCGATCTGCGCGACGGGCTGGAAGTGGTTTGCCGGGGAGCGATCGACGTCTATCCGCCGCGCGGCGCATACCAGTTGGTCATCCGGCGAATCGAACCGCTGGGCGTGGGCTCGTTGCAACTGGCATTGCGGCAATTGCAGCAGAAGCTGGCCGCCGAGGGATTGTTCGCTCCCGAACACAAGAAGCCGCTACCCCGCTTTCCGCGGCGCATCGCGTTGGTCACCAGTCCGACGGGCGCGGCCATCCGGGATTTTCTGGAGGTGCTGCGGCGCCGTTGGCGCGGCGTCGATGTGCTGGTCATCCCGGCCAGGGTGCAGGGCGAGGGCGCCGCGGCCGACCTGGTCCGGGGCATCCGGGCTGCCAATGCGCTGCCCGAGTCGCCCGACGTCCTGGTCGTCGCCCGCGGGGGCGGCAGCTTGGAAGACCTCTGGTGCTTTAACGAAGAGCCCGTGGTGCGGGCCATCTACGCCTCGCGCATCCCGGTCGTTTCCGCCGTGGGGCACGAGATCGACGTCACGCTGTCCGATCTGGTGGCCGATGTCCGGGCGCTTACACCCAGCGAAGCGGCGGAACTGGTCGTGCCGTCGGCCGACGAACTGCGAGCCGGACTGGATGGCTACCGCCAGCGTCTGACCGCCGCCTTGCGAGGCCGCGCTAGTGCCGCTCGCACCAAGCTGGACGCGCTGGCCCAACACCGCGCGTTTCGCAAGCCGTTCGAGCGCATCCAAGACCGCGCGCGCCAGTTGGACGACCTGGATCTGCGAGCCGCCCGCGCGGTTCGTTACTTGCTCCAACGATCCCGCGAACGGCTTCGCGGCGTGGCGGGCCAGTTAGAATCGCTCAGCCCGTTGGCCGTGCTGCAACGCGGTTACAGCCTGACGCTGCGCACCGGCGACGGTGCCCTGCTGACGGACGCCGCCCAGGCGGAAGTCGGCGCGTCGATCACCACCCGCCTCGCGCGCGGCACGCTGGTCAGTCGCGTCGAGCAAGCGGACGCCACGTAGCGTGTACATTCAGCAACCGCCGGATTGGACCGCGCACCCGACTCGTAGGATGGTACACTCGTGCCGTCTATTCGATTTGCTGCTGTTGCACGGCGGGGTCGGGGCAGTCCGTCCCGTAGCCGTGCTGGTGGGCCGGTTCGAGGAAACCGATCAGGACCGCCAGCAGCGTGCCGAACAACAAAGCCGCCGTCAGCTTGATCCGGTCGTGCGCATGGAACTGGACTTCGGGAAGAATGTCCGCCAACGAAATGCACAGGAATACGCCGGCCGCAAACCCCAACGCCACTCCGACCAGCATCTGCTGCTGGTCGCCGAACTGCTGGATGCCCAGGAAAAAGACCGCGGCGCCCGCGGCGCACATCGACGCGAATCCCAGGTTTACGAGCCATTGAGCTTTCGCCGACCAGCCGCCGGCCACCATGACCGACGTGATCGACATGGCGTCCAGCGGTTTGTGCAACAGCACCGCCAGAAACGTACCCACGCCCAGCAGCTTCCAATCGGCGCCTTCGTGCCGCGAACTGGCGGTGACGCTGGCGGCCAAGGCCATGCCGTCGATCATCGTGTGCAGGGCCAACCCCGCCCCCAATCCAATCCAACTGTACTGATGACGGTGCGCCGCGCACAACTGGCCGTCCACCGGATACTCCGGGGCCTGCGCCATCGGCTCGGGACCGTGGTGCTGTCGATGCTCGTCGTCGTGCCCGTGCCGGCATGCGTGCCCGTGCTCGTCGTCGCCTTCGTGCTCGTGCTCGTGCTCATGATCGTGTCCGCAACCGTGCCCGCATTCCGGTAATCCGCTCAGCGCCGTCGATTGGTCGACCGGCCCGTGTTGATGAACCTGGAAGATCCGAATCAACAGGAACATGGTCAGCAGACCGACCAGTGCCGCGCGAACCGTTGTGTCCAGCGAGCTGGTCTCCGCCACCGAATGAGGCAGCAGGTGCAGCAAGCCGACGCCCAGCACCAGCCCGCCGACGAAGCTCATGATGGTTTGCATCTCGGTGTGGGTGAGACGCATTTTCGAGGGCAGCGAGCCGCCGAACAGCGAAGCCAGCGCGACCATCAGACAGTACGCGGAGATGAGGATGATGGGCCACATGCGGATGACGAACCGGAACAGGGCTGGAGCGAAACCGGAAAACGGGCTGTGCGAGCAGTCCGCCCAGCCTTTGCCTATCGTAGGCACTTTCCCGTCATCCGCACAAGGGGCGCGAGACTTGCCGAACGGCGGTGGCGTCTATAATGCTGAGGTTCCGCAATTCTCTCGATCTCCGGAGCACGCCGCCATGAACCAACCAAGTCGCCGACCAACGACGCTGCGCGAGCTGCGCGACAGCGGCTGGCAGCCGAAATCGATCAAGCAGGAGATCCGCGACAATTTCCTACGGATGCTGGCGGCGGGGGACGAGTTGTTTCCCGGCGTGATCGGATTCGAAAGCACGGTGATCCCGGACATCAATCTGGCGTTGATCTCCGGCCACGACCTGCTGTTCCTAGGCGAGAAAGGCCAAGGCAAGACACGGATCATGCGAAGCCTAGTCCGGTTCCTGGATGCCGAGATCCCCTATCTGGCTATCCCCGAAGCGCCGTTCCACGAGAATCCGTTCGCTCCGATCAGCTCGGTTTGCCGCCGCTTCGTGGCCGAGCATTCGGAGGATCACGTGCCGATCGGCTGGTGGCGCCGCGAGGACCGTTATGCGGAGCGGTTGGCGCCGGGCACGAAGTTCGCCGACATCATCGGCGAAATCGATCCGGCGAAACTGGCCGGCGGCGAGAGCATGTCGGCCGAGGAAGCGTTGCACTTCGGTCTGATCCCGAGAATGCACCGCGGCATTTTCGCGGTCAACGAATTGCCGGAACTGGACGAACTGGTGCAGGTGGGCTTGTTCAACATCCTGGAGGAACGCGACGTGCAGATCCGCGGCTACCCGATCCGCTTCGATCTGGACATCTTCTTGCTCTTTTCGGCCAATCCATCGACGTTCAACCGCAGCGGCAAAGTCATTCCTCAGTTGAAGGACCGCATCGGATCGGTGGTCCACACGCACTACCCGCGCTCGCGCGACGTCGGAATCGAGATCATGGAGCAGGAGGCCGATATCGATCTGGCGGGCGACTATCCGGTCGTCGTGCCGTACTTCATGCGGGAGATCGTCGAGGAGGTCACGGTGCAGGCCCGCAAGTCGAAATACGTCGATCAACAGTCGGGCGTCAGCGCCCGGTTCAGCATCGCCAATTACCGCACGATGGTCGCCAGCGCGCGGCACCGCGGCGTGCTGCTGGGCGAGAAGCCGGCCGTCCCGCGGATCAGCGACCTGGGGCGGATCTACAGTTCGTCGCTGGGCAAGCTGGAGTTGGATCTGATGGGCAGCCATCAGATGTCCGAGCGTCAAGTCCTGGACGCCGTGCTCGCCCAAGCGATCCGCAAGGTCTTCGAGGAGTACGTCGACAAGCACGGTCTGGCGGAGATCAGCGAGATCTTCAATCGCGGCGTCAAGATCGAGGTAGGCGATCTGCTGCCTTCCTCACAGTACGCGGAGCGACTGAAACGTGTGCCGCCGATCTGGGAGAAGGCGTTCGAAGTCAACGCCTCGTCCGACGCCGCGATGCGGGCATCCTGCGTTGAGTTCGTTCTGGCCGGACTGTACGCCATGGACTTGGTCTCTCGGTCCCAGCACCACGGTCAGATGACGTACGAGATCCAGTGAGGCAGGATGCAAGCGCCAGCATCGACCACGGGTCTGGCGCCGCAATCGGAGCCGCGCTCTATTGACGCTCGATCGATACAGAGCTTGCCGTTTAGGCAGGCTGCGGTAGCTGCGCCCGAGCCGGATTTGTGACAATTCGGATGTTGCCGCATCACGGCGACTAACTCGTTGCGGAGTCCTGCGTTGCGCTTCTGGTTGCCGCGGGACTGGCACGCATTCTGGCTGAGAATGTCGATCGTATCGGCGGAATCGTTTGCATACGTGCCAGCAGGATGCAGTGCGCGAATCGGGCGAAATCCGCTGAAATTTGATTTCTTCATCGAATCGCCCTATCCTTCATGGCGTGAGCCGGTATGATGGTGGTGAATCTTGGCGAAGACGGTCGAAAGTATGGAGAATTCAGTGAATCACGAACTGCCCGCGATCATTCAAGGCGGAATGGGTGTTGGCGTCTCCGGCTGGCGACTGGCTCGCACCGTGTCGCAGGCCGGACAACTGGGCGTGGTGTCCGGAACCGGCCTCGATGTCGTCTTCACCCGTCGGCTGCAGTTGGGAGACCCAGGCGGCCATGTGCGGCGGGCGCTCGAGATGTTTCCGATCCGCGAAGTGGCGGAGCGGATTCTCGACCGGTATTTTGTGCCGGGCGGCAAGAGGGCCGATCAATCGTTCCGCGCGAAACCGATGCTGGCGGTCAATCCGACTCGGCTGGGCGAGGAACTGCTGGTCGCCGCGAACTTTGTCGAAATCTATCTGGCCAAAGAGGGCCATGACGGACAGGTCGGCATCAACTATCTGGAGAAGATCCAACTGCCGACCGTGCCGTCGCTGTACGGTGCGATGCTGGCCGGCGTCGACTGGGTGCTGATGGGCGCCGGGATTCCCAAATCCATTCCGGGGCTGATCGACCGCTTGTCCCGCGGCGAGGCGGCAACCCTGAAACTGAACGTCACCGGCGGGAAAGCCGACGAGGAATACGGCACGACGTTCGATCCCAACGCCTTCTGCGGCGGTAAGGCACTGCCGGTGCCGCGCCCGAAGTTCGTCGCCATCGTCAGTTCGGCCACGCTCGCCACCATGTTGGCGCGGCGATCCGAGGGGCGGGTCGATGGTTTCATCGTCGAGTTGTCGCAAGCGGGCGGCCACAACGCTCCGCCGCGCGGCGAATTGCGGCTGAACGAGTTAGGCGAACCCATCTACGGGCCGCGCGACAATCCCGATCTGGAAACGATCCGCGGCATCGGTCTGCCGTTCTGGCTCGCTGGCGGATTCGCCTCGGCCAGCGGCTTGGCCCAGGCCCTGTTGGCCGGCGCCGCCGGCGTCCAAATCGGCACCGCCTTTGCCTACTGCGACGAATCCGACCTGGATCACGAATTGAAAGAGCAGGTGTTGAAGGCCAGTCTGGCCGACGACGCACGGGTCTTCACCGACCCGGTGGCTTCACCAACCGGTTTCCCATTCAAGGTCGTGCAGCTCGAAGGCACGTTGTCCGAACGGAATCGCTACGAAAAACGCAAGCGAGTCTGCGACTTGGGATACCTTCGCCAAGCGTATCGCACCGAGGACGGAACGATCGGCTGGCGTTGCTCCGCCGAACCCGAGGATGACTTTGTGAGAAAGGGCGGCGCGATCGAGGACACGGTGGGCCGCAAGTGCCTGTGCAACGCCTTATTGGGCAACATCGGTCTGGGACAAGTCGTTGCGGACGGTTCGACGGAAAAGCCGTTGGTCACTTCGGGCGACGACGTCGCGACCATCGCCCGGTTCCTGCCGCCCGACGGACTCACCTACAGTGCGCTGGACGTCATCAACCGGATTCTGCCGGACATCGTCCCGACCAGCATTGCCGACGATGAAGTTCCGACGGTGTTCGAGACCGAAGAAATCCTCGCCCGCTAACCAAGTGGGTCGCGGGCGCCGAACGCGACTCTGACAGCAGTTCTCTAGAAGCCCGCAATCAACTCTCCTCGGTAGACAGTCGCCGTGACGGGCGTGTCGCTTGCTAGCAGCGATTCATAGCAGTCCGTTTCGCCGTCCGGCAAGGCCACAATCGCCAAGTTGGCGTGTTTCCCGACCACCAACGTCCCGCAGTGGCCGTCGAGGCCCAGCGCTCGGGCACCGTTGATCGTGGCCATCTGCAGAATCCGGGCCGGCGGGATCTCGGAGTAGTCCCGAGCCACCTGGCGCATCTCGGCCAACAGGCTGAGATCCGGCGTCGAGGCCCGCGAGTCGGTGCCCAGCGCGATTCGCACCCCGGCGGCCAGCATCCGCGCCAAGGGATACCTGCGATGCTGAAAAAAGCCGTGTGTGCGAGGGCAGAAGACGACCGACATGCGATCGGAGTTCGCACCGAGGAAATCGATCTCGTCGTCGCTCAGATAATTGCCGTGGACGACCAACACTCGCGGCGCGTCGGCTAGCACGCGCAGGATATCCATCGGCCGCAAGCCGGAAGGAATGGCCCGTGGATGCCAAGCGTTCAGCGACTCGAGCAGCGGCACGAACGGCCCACGGCGCTCGGCCAGCAGTTCGATCTCCTCGGGACTCTCCGCCAGATGCATCGCCAGCGGAACATCGAAGGTCCGCGCCAGCCTGACCGCGCGGCTCAGCAATTCCGGATGCACCGAGTACGGCGCGTGCGGACTCAAGCCGCGAAGCCAACCGGACGGCGGGGAAAATGGGACCGGCGCCGGACTTCCTTGCTCCGGAGCCGGTCCCGCTTCCGGATCGAATTCCAGAAACGTGCGGGCCGACTGATGTTCCGCCTCGATTCGCTCGGGCGACGCGCCCAGCAATTCCCGAAAGACGATGCCCTCCATCGGCAGTTCCGACACCGCGCCGGTCGGCCAATCGCCGGACGAGATCTCGCCGATCGCGGTCACTCCGTGACCGAGACTCTCGATGATCCCGCGCCGAATCGCCTGCGATCGCTCGACCGGACCGTCCGCGTCCCGCGCGCGGCGGTGCTGGACGACCGCGGCGATCCAGTCGGTGAACCGCATTCCGGACTGGCCCAGCGGGGCTTCGAGCCCGCTGAACTCCAGATGCGTGTGCGAGTTGACCAAGCCCGGAAGAATCGCCACATTCCCCAGATCCTCCGCGGGGAAATCGCCCGCG
The DNA here is from genome assembly GCA_023382975.1 of Pirellulaceae bacterium. GTDB lineage: Bacteria > Planctomycetota > Planctomycetia > Pirellulales > Pirellulaceae > SKKK01. The sequence goes on along the minus strand of JAHDXO010000055.1, from coordinate 8,883 downwards.
TCCGGCCCAACGTATTGGATGAGCTGCCCGGCCATGGCCAGAACGCCATCGCGGATGGGCGGGCCATCGCCGGGGACGATCCAGCGGGCGCGGAACGCCCGGACGGAAGACGCGGGAGTCGTCACGTGGTCGAGTCCGTGCGGTACCAGATGCGGATGAACTGATGCCAGTGGCTGGGCGATTCGCCGCTGGTTCCCAGCTCGGTGTCTGTCGAGCCTTCCTCGTACCGGCTCCAGATGTTGGGCAGGACGACCGTCTCGACGTTCACGACCTCCACTTGGTTCTGGTGCAGCCAGTGGTTGGCCGCGGCCAGCGCCGCTTCAAACGTCTCGAACTCGGCGGACCGCAGAAAGGCGGGCGCCGCGATCATCTTGGGCACGAAATCCTGGAACTGGAGCATCATCCGAACTCCTGTTGACGGTACAAGCCGCTGGTTTCAATGTACTTCTCGACGGCCCTCGGTGTCTGGTAGCGGATACTGCGTCCCGCAGCGACCGCCTGGCGGATGGCCGTGCTGCTGAACTCGACCACGGGCATCTCGACCTGGCTGTGCCGGATCGTCTCCAGTCGCTCGGGCGCTGCGATGCCGCTCAACACGGTCAGATCGGGGGCGGGCGCCCCCGCGCGGCGAACGACCACGGGGATTGCCAGCCGGCAGATCTCGTCCGGCTCGCGCCACGTGGGCAGATCCCGGAGCGAATCGGCGCCCATTAGAAAGAACCATTCGACATCCGGTTGCCGCGCATGCACTTCGCGCAGCGTCTGCACCGTGTAGCTGACCCCGCCCCGCTCGATCTCCAGCGACGAAACTCGGAATGCCTCGTGACCGGCCACAGCCAATCGCAACATGGCCAAACGATGCGAAGCGGGCGTCAAGACGCGATGCATCTTGTGCGGCGGCGCGGCGGCCGGCAGGAAATGGATCTCGTCCAGGCGGCATTGCTCGCGACACGTCTCGGCCAACAGCAAGTGCCCGAAGTGAACAGGATCGAAGCTTCCGCCCAGAATGCCGATTCTCATCGAGTTGCCGCGCAGTTTTTTTGCAGAGAGGGAGGATCGAGAACCCCGGTACCATCGCCGGGGCCGACACAAGATAATAGCCGCTTTGACATGGATCGATCAAGGACCGATGAGCAAGCAACAACAAGACCTGTTCCAGCCCGATCCGGCTCCGTGGGAGGTGGACGATGCGAACGAACGGCTGATCGCCACCGTCGTGTTCCCGGAACCGCCGCACGGTCCCTTCGATTACGCGGTGCCGCCGTCGTTGTGCCCAACCGTCGCGGCGGGCAAGCGAGTCCGCGTGCCGCTGGGCCGCGGCAACCGGAGCGTCGATGCTTGGTGCGTTCAGGTCGAATACGGCCGCGTCGTCACACGGCGTTTGAAGGAGGTCCGGGCGGTCTTGGATGACCAGCCGCTGCTGTCGCCGTCGATGCTGCGGCTGACCGAATGGATTTCCGAGCATTACCTGTGCCCGCGCGGCGTCGTGCTGGAAGCAGTGGTTCCGGCCGGGGTTCGAACCGCCGCGGGCACGCGAGCGACCGCGTTCCTGAGCGTCCCGACGCGAGTCTCGGCGCGGATCACGCAGCTAAAGTTGCCGACGAAGCAACTGCAGGCATTGAAAATTCTGGCCGCCTCGCCCGAACCGCTGACCGCCCAGCAACTGGCCGCGGCGGCCCGCTGTACGCTGTCGCCGATCCATCAGTTGCGCGACAAGGGACTGATCGAGATCCAGATGCGGCGAGTGCAAACGACGGAGGTCGCCGAACGGGCCGAGGACGCCGACTCGCGCCGCCCCCTGAACCGCGACCAGCAGCAGGCCTTGGACGCGATCCGGGAAGTGTTGAACAGCGGTCGCCACGAGACGCTGCTGCTGTACGGCGTCACCGGCAGCGGAAAGACCGAAGTCTATATCCGGGCCATCGAGGAGCTGATCCAGTTCGGCCGCCAGGCGATCGTGCTGGTGCCCGAGATCAGTCTCACGCCGCAGACCCGGCAGCGGTTCCGGTCGCGCTTCGAGCGAGTTGCCGTTCTGCACAGCCATCTGAGTGACGCGGAACGGCATTGGCACTGGCAGCGAATCGCCCGCGGCGAGATCCAAGTGGTCGTCGGGGCGCGCAGCGCCGTGTTTGCACCGACGCCGCAGTTGGGGATGATCGTGCTGGACGAGGAACACGACGCCTCGTTCAAGCAGGACCAAGTGCCGCGCTACCACGCCCGCGAAGTCGCCTTGCAACGCGCGCGGGCCGAAGGCGTGCCGTTGGTGCTGGGCTCGGCGACGCCGTCGCTGGAGAGCTGGTACCGGGCACAACAGGGCGAATTCCGACTGCTGAAACTGCCCGCCCGTGTGTTGGACCGTCCGCTGCCCGACGTGATGACCGTCGATCTGCGGCTGGAACATCAACAGCGCCACAGCCGCGGCGCGATCAGCCGCCAGTTGCAGCAAGCCGTCGATCAGGCGTTGCGGGACGGTGGCCAGGTGATCCTGCTGCTGAACCGGCGGGGTTACTCGACCAGCATCCAGTGTCCTTCGTGCGGGCATGTGATCCGCTGCCGGGACTGCGACATCGCGCTCACTCACCATCGGGCCGAAAACCTCGCGGTCTGCCATTACTGCGATTACCGCATCGCCACGCCGGACATCTGCCCCGAATGCCGTTTTGCCGGAATCCGCTTCGCCGGCCAAGGCACGCAACGCTTGGAGCAGGAACTGAAGGAGCGTTTTCCGGGCGTCGCTGCGCTACGGATGGACTCGGACACCATGCAGCGTCCGGGAAGTCACGAACAAGCGCTGGCGGCGTTCCGAGCCGGCGAGATCCGCATCCTGTTCGGCACCCAGATGATCGCCAAGGGCTTGGATTTTCCCAACGTCACGCTGGTCGGCGTGATCAACGCCGACACCGCGCTGCACTTCCCCGATTTCCGCGCCGCGGAACGGACCTTTCAATTGGTGACGCAAGTCGCCGGGCGCACCGGCCGCGGCGAGCGGGGCGGCCGCGTGTTGGTGCAGACGTTCAGCCCGGAACACCCGGCCATTCAGGCCGCCATCCGGCACGACTACGACACCTTCGCGGCGCAAGAGTTGCCCGTCCGGCAACAATTCCACTACCCGCCCGCGGCGTCGATGGTGCGAATCATCGTCCGCGGGCCGGTGGAAACCGAGGCCGAGGAGTTCGCCGACTCGCTGACCGGTCGCCTGCACGCGGCGAAGAACGCGGCGAACGCCGAAGTCCGCATCCTGGGCCCGGCCCCCGCGCCGATCGCCAAACTGCAAAGCAAGTTCCGCTTTCACACCCTGCTGCAAAGCCAGGATCTGCCGGCCCTACGCGCCATCGTGCGAACCGCCACGGCTGACCTGCAACCGCCCGGCGAAGTCCAATGGATCGTCGATGTCGATCCGCTGAATCTGCTGTGATGGGTTCCCTCATCCACTGGCCCGGATTATTCACGGGGGCGAGTTGTAGCACAGGCAGCTTGCCTGTGCTCCCCAAATACAGGCTGGCAGCCTGTGCTACGGGAGTTTCGCCAGGAAGCGGACGTCGCCTTCGCGGCGGGTGAATCCAGTTCGGTCCAGGTACTCGCAGTACGGCACCGCATACTTCCGCGTCGTGTTCAGCAATTCGCGGATCTCGCTCAGCGTCATCCCCGCGCTGCCGGACAACCGCTCGCGCAGGGTTTCTTTCAATTGACGGTCGACCTCGGCGTGCAGATAGTATCCGGCGGCGACCTCGACCAATTCGCCATCCGCGGCGGCCAGGGCGATCAACTGGGGAACGGCCTGCGGATTCCGGGCGGACTGTTTGCGGCACTCGTCGACCGTTGGTGCCTGGATGCCCGCCTGGCGATAGATCTCGATCAATTCGCCCAGCAGTTTCCGCTCGTTGGGCGAAAGTTTCGGGCCTTCGCCGGTGACGGCCAACCCGCGATCGGTCACGCGGATGCGACCGGCTCGGCGCAGGTGGTCCAGGATCGCGTCGAACAAGGCCGCATCGCCCAGGTACTGAAACGCGGCAGCGACTTGGTGCCGATCTAGCGTCGAGCGCAGCGGATTCTGCTGGTGCATCTTGCGCAAAACGGCTTCGATCCGGTCGCTCAGCCGCTGAATCACCTGCTGGTGGACGCGGATCGTCCGCGTTGGCGAAAGGGGAATTTCGCACAGATCGCCGCAGGCACGCAAGTGGTCCGTGATTTCGCCGGGCTGGTCGATGCCGGCTGTGCGAGCCAGGTCGCCGGGCCGCCAATCTCGCAAGCCGGAAAAATACAGGGCCGCGGAAGCCCGCTGCTGCACGTCGGGCGAACGCAGATCGGCCAACCGGTTCAGCCTCTCAGCATCCGGCTTGCGGAGTCGCTCGGCGTTCGGATCCAAGACCACTCCGCCGCCCAAGGTCAACACGGGGGACTCGCTGCGCACGACGAACGGCTGGGACCAGACGGCAACCGCCGGCTGGTTCAAGAACAACTGGGCTGGCGCGGATTCGCCGCGTGCCATCTCGTCGCGGTCCAGCAGGTTCACCGTCGCCAGCAGTTCCGCGGTGCCCAGATGGACTCGCAGTCGCGTGCGGTTTTTCAGCGGACGCGGAATCTGGCCGATCAGCGACAATTGAACCGTCAGCAAGCGGCTGGGCACCAGGTGCCCGGGCGACGCCAATTCCTGGCCGCGGTCGACTTCGCCGTGATGGACGCCGGCCAGGTTGATCGCTGCTCGCTGGCCGCGATGCACCTGGTCGACCGTGCGGTCGTGGTTCTGCAGACCCCGCACCCGCACCTGCCGCGAGAGCGGTTCGATCCACAACTCGTCGCCCACGTGCGCGCTGCCGCTGCTGACGCTGCCCGTCACGATCGTCCCGTGCCCGGCGATCGTAAAAGTGCGGTCGATGGCCATGCGGAACGGGGCGGCAAGGCGGCTCATGCGGCGCGACTCGGCGGCGCGCGCGGCGGCTTCGCGCAGCCGGTCCCGGAGCGAGTCGATGCCCAACCCGGACGCAACGCTGGTGCGGACAATTGGCGCGCCCGCCAGGAATGTGTCGGCCACCAGTTCGCGAATCTCTTCCTCGACCAGATCCAGCCAAGCCGGTTCGGCCAGATCGCACTTGGTCAGCGCGACAACCCCGGCTTCGAGGTTCAGCAAACGCAGGATATCCAGATGTTCGCGAGTCTGCGGCTTGATCGAATCGTCCGCGGCCACGACCAGCAGCGCCAAGTCCATCCCCGTCGCGCCGGCCAGCATGTTTCGCACAAAACGCTCGTGCCCCGGCACGTCCACGATGCCCAGCCGGAAATCGTCCAACTGCAGCTCGGCAAAGCCCAACTCGATCGTGATGCCGCGACGCTTCTCCTCAGGCAACCGATCGGTATCGACCCCCGTCAGCGCGCGGACCAGCGACGTTTTGCCGTGGTCGATATGTCCGGCAGTGCCGAGGATCAGGTCGACTGTCATGAGCGATCTTTCATGCGTTCGAGTTCGGCATCCAACGGGAACGTCCTGATTATAACGTCATGGACACCACCGTGACCGGGATTTTTCGGCTAGCTGTAAATTACCGTCCGGTAACAACTTGCAGCGGTTCAAGTCACCGCCGGGGTCGTTGTCATCCGGCCGCAAATCTGCTAGACTCTGCCCATTCGCCGGATCGGCCGACCGAAAGGACTCGGCAGCGGTCCGACGGCGATTCAACCTGCAAGAAAGGACCTTGCCCTTGTCCAACGATTCCACGCCGAGCGACGAAGTCCCCCAGCCAGCAGATCAAGGTGCGGTTGCTCCTCAAAACGATGCCAGCAGTTTCGTGGACCACCCGATCGAGGATGAACTGAAGGACAGCTACCTGACGTACGCGATGAGCGTGATTGTCAGCCGGGCTTTGCCGGACGTCCGGGACGGCCTGAAGCCGTCGCAGCGCCGCATCCTGGTCGCGATGAACGATCTGAACCTCGGTCCCGGCGCCGCGCGAATCAAGTGCGCGAAGATCTCGGGCGATACCAGCGGTAACTACCATCCGCACGGCGAAAGCGTGATCTATCCGACGCTGGTCCGCATGGCCCAGGAGTGGAACATGCGGCACGTGCTGATCGACAAGCAGGGGAACTTCGGTTCGATCGCCGGTCTCCCCGCCGCTCAGATGCGTTATACCGAAGCCCGTTTGTCGCCGATCGCCGCAGCCTTGCTGGACGATTTGAAGCTGGACACGGTGGACTACATTCCGACGTACGACGAACGGAGTACCGAGCCCACCGTGCTGCCGTCGAAGTTCCCGAATCTGCTGGTCAACGGCTCGTCGGGCATCGCCGTCGGCATGGCGACGTCGATTCCGCCGCACAATTTGCGCGAGGTGTGCGACGCCCTGATCCGCGTGATCGACGATCCCGAAGTGTCGATGGACGAGTTGCTGGAGATCGTGCAAGGCCCCGATTTCCCCACGGGCGGCGTGATCTGCGGCCGTGCCGGCATCCGGCAAGGCTACTATACCGGCCGCGGCACGATCGTGGTGCGGGCTCGGGCGCAAATCGTGGAAAGGGCCAAGAACCGCTACCAGATCGTCGTGTCCGAGATCCCGTTCCAGCAGTTCCGCGACCGCATCGTGGAGAAGATCGGTGCGCTGGTCAACGGCGACAAGATCAAGGGCATCTCGGGCGTCACCGACTTGAGCGATCTGAAAGAGCCCGTCCGGATCGCGATCGACGTCAAGCGGGACGCGGATCCCGACGTCGTCTTGAATCAACTGTACCAGTTCAGTCCGCTCCAGGACACGTTCTCGATCATCCTGCTGGCGCTGGTCGACGGCAAACCGCGGTTGTGTTCGTTCAAGGAGTTGCTGACCGAATTCATCCGCCACCGCGTGACCGTGATCCGCCGCCGCACGCAGTTCCTGCTGGCCCGCGCGCGGCGCCGCAAGCACACGATCGAAGGGCTGTTGCTGGCACTGGCGAACATCGACGAGATCATCCGCATCATCCGCAACTCGGACACGCAAGCGGCGGCCAAGGTCGGACTGATGGGCGTCGAGTGCCCGGCGTCGATGATGGCCCGGGCGTTGGGCGAACAAGGCTTCGAGCAGTTTCAACTGGAACGGGGCGTTTCGGACACGTATACACTGACGCCCGTCCAGGCGGAAGCGATCCTGAAGATGACGCTGGGCCAGTTGGTCAACCTGGAACAGGAACGGCTAGCCGGCGAACACCAGAAGCTGCTGGAGGAGATCACCGAGTACCTGCGCATCCTCTCGGACGACCAGAACATCATGGACATCATCCGGGAAGACCTGCGCGAGATCCGCCGCAAGTACGGCGACGATCGCCGCTCGGAGATCACCGGCGAAGAGTTGGGCAACATCGATTTGGAGGATCTGATCACCGAAGAGACGATGGTCGTCTCGATCAGCCACCGCGGCTACATCAAACGCACGCCGGCCAGCGTCTACCGCGCCCAGCGCCGCGGCGGCAAGGGAATCCGCGGCGCCCAGGTCGAGGACGAGGATCCGATCCAGCACCTGTTTGTCGCCAGCACGCACGCCTACCTGCTGTTCTTCACCAACCAAGGCAAGGTGTATTGGCAGAAGGTGTACGATCTGCCGCAGTTGGGCCGCGAGAGCAAGGGCCGGGCGATCGTCAACTTGCTGCAGTTGAGCGAGGGCGAAAAGATCGCCGATTGCCGGGCGGTGCGGGATTTCGACCTGCCGGGGCACTTCCTGATGATGGCCACGCGCAAGGGCCTGATCAAGAAGACGCCGCTGGAAGCCTACAGCCGCCCGAAGAAGGGAGGAATCATCGCCATCAAGCTCCGCGAGGACGACGAACTGGTCGACGTCGTGGTGACCAAGCCGGGTGACGAAGTCGTGCTGGCCACCGCCAACGGCATGGCGATCCGCTTCAACGAATCCGACGCGCGGCCGATGGGCCGTAACACCTCGGGCGTCAAAGGGATCGGGCTGCGCAAAGGCGACGACTTGGTCGGCATGGTCGTCGCGGACCCCGACGCCACGCTGCTGACCGTTTGCGAATTCGGCTACGGAAAACGCACCAACTTCGGGCCGAACACCGTGGCCGAAGGGGAACCCGAACCGGAGAACGGCGAGGGAGCCGAGACCGCCGGTGGGACCGTGGCGGAGGCGCCCGCGACCGAAGCGGTAACGGTGGAAGAACCGGCAACGGACGAGGCCGAATCGGACGAAGAGACCTCGTCCGGCGCCCGCTACCGGACTCAACGCCGCGGCGGCAAAGGCATCCGCGACATCAAGACCACCAAGCGCAACGGCAAAGTGGTCAGCATCGCCCGCGTCGACGACGACGACGAACTGCTGATGATGACCGCCCGCGGCAAGATCCAGCGGATCAAAGCCGCCGAGATCAGCATCATCGGCCGCAACACCCAGGGCGTGCGCATCATGAGTCTGGACGAAGGCGACACCCTGGCCGCCGTCGTCCGAGTCCCCAAAGACGCCGACGCCGAACCCGAAGCCGCCGCCGAGTAAACCTCATCGAACTGGCCCAGGGAACGCTCGTGTCGCGGCGTCTCTCCGAGACGCCGCTCCCGGTGTCGGACAGGAACGCTCCGGAGAAGCCACACCGCTGGACGCAGTCGCCGGTCTTCTTCATCCAACGGTTCGGCGCCGCGTCCAGTCAGACGGTGCATCAAGCACTGTCCACGGCACTCTTGGAAGAACGAGGCTTGCCCAGTCTGTTAGCCCGGATGTTTCACGAAGTGCTCCGCGGGGCCGTAGTACAGGCTGCCAGCCTGTATTTGGGGAACACAGGCAAGCTGCCTGTGCTACAACGCGCCCCCGTGAGTAATCCGGGTTAGGCATCTGACAGACGCTTACTGCCAAGAGTCGAATCGCCTAGTGCGGACCCGCATGCTCTCATGGTGTGGGAGGGGCTCCGGGGCAACCC
>JAHDXO010000054.1:77406-78094 GCA_023382975.1 Pirellulaceae bacterium | reverse complement strand
TAGCTCGACTGCATCGTATGCACAGGCTATCTAATTCGGCAAACGAGTTGCGCTCATGCATCACTGCACCCGCTGCCGTGCCGACGCCAGCGGTTTGTTGGGCGAATCGCTTGGGGAAGAGCAACACGCCGCTTTGCGGCACGCCGCGGCCCAGCCGCTGATGCCCGCCGACGACCGGCCCCGTGTGGCTGTCGCTACGCTCGAAGGCATGTTGGTCAATCAGCACTTGGGCGAGGCCACGCGGCTGACCATCTTCCAACAACAGGACGGGGAATTCGAAGTGGTCGAAACCCGCATCGCTCCTCCGCCCGGCGGCGGCGCACAACGCTGGCAGCAACTGGCCGACGTCTTGCACGATTGCCGCGCCTTGCTGGTGTCCAGCGCCGGCTCGGCGCCGATCGCGACGCTGCGCCGCGAAGGAATCCGCGTGGTCATGATGGAAGGATTGATCGAGGAAGGATTGGAAGCGGTGTTCGCGGGCCGGAACGTGCGTGCTCCGCTGCGCCGCGAACACCGTTGCGGCGCCGGCGCAGGCTGCGCCGGCGACGGGCAAGGCTGCCTGTGAATGGCACCGCCGCCGGGGTGGGGGGGGGGGGGGGTGGTGTGGGGGGGGTGGGGGGGTGTGTGGGGACCCCCCCAAAAAACACCCACCCCCCCACACACCAGAAATTGAAAAAAGAGATAAGTG
>JAHDXO010000054.1:13447-77396 GCA_023382975.1 Pirellulaceae bacterium | reverse complement strand
TCGGAGAGAGTGTTTTCCGTGTGGTTCATCCCTACCCCGAAAACGACTCCCGACCCCTTCCCCTATGTTTCTATTCAACTTGAAAGGTAGATGATGGAAAAACCGACGTATCACATTCTGGTCTGCAACAGCTTCCGCGTGGGCGGCGATCCGCGCGGCGTGTGCAACCGCAAGGACGCGCTGGACCTGCTGCAGATGTTCGAGAACGAGGTGATCGACCGCGGCATCGACGCGCTCGTCTCCAGCACCGGATGTTTGAAGCAGTGCGAAAAGGGGCCAGTGGTGGTCGTCTACCCGGGCGGATGGTGGTATCCCGAGGTGGATCCGGACAAGGTGGACCAGATCCTCGATGCGTTGGAATCGGGCCAGCCGGCTGCCGAGTTGCTGGCAGCGTGAGGTGTCGGATGTGGCTGGTCGATACCACGTTGCGCGACGGCGAGCAGGCGGCTGGCGTTGCCTTTTCCCGCGGCTCGAAGTTGGCCATTGCCGGGGCGCTCGCCGCGGCCGGCATCCCCGAAATCGAGATCGGCACGCCGGCGATGGGCGAGGACGAGATCGACGCCATTCGCGCCGTCGTCGGCTTGCGACTTGCCAGTCGCCTGACCGCCTGGTGCCGCTTGCACCGTGCGGACCTGGAAGCGGCGGAGCGTTGTGGCGTCGATGCGGTCCACTTTTCGGCCCCCGCGTCGGCCGTCCACCTGGCGGCGCTGCGCAAACAGCCCGACTGGGTTCTCACGCAACTTGAACAACTGATCCCGCTGGCTGCGACGCGCTTCGACTTCGTATCGATCGGCCTGCAGGACGCCTCGCGAGCCGAGCGATCGTTTCTCATTGCATTGACCGACGCCATCCGCTCGCTGGGCGCTCACCGCGTGCGGTTGGCCGACACGGTTGGCGTTTGGACACCGGAGCAAGCGTCCGTGTGCGTCCGCGACGTGCGTGCGGCTGCCGGCGACCTGCAACTCGGCTTGCACGCCCACAACGATCTGGGAATGGCGACGGCGAACAGCCTGGCGGCATTATCGGCCGGTGCGGACAGCGTGGACGTCACGGTGCTGGGACTGGGCGAGCGGGCGGGCAACGCGGCGCTGGAAGAGGTCGTCATGGCGGCACGGATCGCGATCGGCCGGGAGTGCGGAGTTGACACACGAGCGTTGACGGGACTGTGCCGCTTGGTCGCCGCCGCGGCAAACGAGCCCATTGCGCGCCGCAAACCAATTGTCGGGCGTGCGGTGTTCGAGCACGAGTCAGGAATTCACGTCCACGCCATGCATCGCGACCGGCGAGCCTACGAGCCGTTCGCTTCGGACGAAGTCGGCGGCGACGCCTCGCGTTTCGTCCTCGGCAAACACTCCGGAACGGCTGCCGTGCGCAGGGCGTTGGCGGAGCGAGGAATCCACCTGACCGACGACGGCGCTGCCCAGCGTCTGCTCGGCCGCTTGCGCCGTCTGGCGGGTACTCGCCGCGGCCCCGTTTCGCCGTCCGACCTCGAAGCCCTCTACCGTCGCCTCTCCTCGTAGCGGAGGCGGCCGGCTTGGAACACGTTCCGCTCTGCCGCGGCTACCAGCCTCGGAAATGATCCGCGAAGGCACGTTCCATTTCGGGCATCCGATGCCGCAGCCGACGGCTCAGTTGGTCCGGTGGTGTCAGGGCCTGGATGTCGCCCAGATAGCGGAGCAGCACCTCGCGGGCTTGCGGCGGTCCGTGCAGCAGGAAATGCATCCACGCCCAGGCGTTGCGGTACTCGGTGCGGCCCATCTGCTTCAAGTCGCTCAGCGCTTCCAGTTCCTCCAAGCGGGGAACCTGCCCCAGCCGGACGCTCCACGCAATCGATCGCTGGTGCGGGTTGCCGTCGCGCCGCTGATTCGCGGGCACCTCGAAGTACTCCGCCAGCCCTTCGTCCAGCCACAGCGGCACCACCGGCAACGCCGCGTTCAGCAGCGCGTGAGTGCATTCGTGCCGCAAGTCCGTCTCGAAGTCGTCGCCGCGCCACGCGAAAACCATGCCCGGGCCGCGCGCTTTGATGAACAGGGCCTTCCGCGACGGCGCTTCCGGAAAATACTCCCGCAGATACGCTTGGTACGTGCTCCGCTTGTTGAACAGAAACACGTAGATCAATTCGTGCGACGGTTGGATGCCCAGCATCTCGACCAGTTGCGTCTGCAGTTGCGGCAGGCCCTGCAGCAGTCCGTAATGCGGTGCCAGGGGGAAATCCGCATGGATCGAGAACTGGCCGACGCGGTACTCGTCCGGCCACTGCGCCGCGCGCAGCGGTCGTTCCGAAAAGCCTGCAACGCCAGCCACTCCGGTAAGTAACAGCAGAACAGTTCGCGCCAGGCCTGACATCATGCAAGCTCGCCGGTGACCGGTTGTGTCCGAGGCATCAGGCGGCTCGGTTGCGTTTGAACAAGCCCGCGAGGAAACCGCGCGGCTTCGGCTTGTAACGTACAATCGAGACGTCCTCGCCGGCCACAACCGCCGCCGGATTGCGGCAGCACAAGTCCGTGGCGATGTCTTCGCCCACCAGACGCACCGCCCGCTCGAACGCCCGTTGCATCAGGGGACGGCGCGCGTTCGGGCCGTGAGCGTCCGTCGCCAGGAAGTGGACGAACCCCTCCCCCAGCATCCACTCGGCCATCTGCTGAGAAGCCGGTCCGAAGGTGCCCATCAGACTGCCGCACGTCACTTGCATCAGACAGCCGTGGTTGATCAACGACTCGACGATGCGAGGCTGCTTCAACAAGCCTTGATTCCGCTCCGGATGGGACAGGATCCCGACCATGTTCGCTCGACGCAATTGGGCAAGGACATCGTCCATCGAAAAGAACAACTCGTGCGGCAGTTCCAGGAGCACATGCCGCCCGCGGTCGGCCAGCGTCAGAACCTCGCCGCTGCCGAGCTTGTCGATCATCCCTTCTTCGATCCGCACATCCGCGCCGGGCAGCACGCGCAAGGCGATCTGTTTCCCGTCCAGTTGCTGCTGCAACTCGGCGGTCTTGGCGCGGATCTGCCTGCCGTGGTTGTGGCCGTAGTTGCCCAACTGATGGGGCGTCGTCACAATCGTCGCCGTGCCGTCGCCGACCGCCATTTCGGCCATCTCCAGCGACTGTTCCCACGATTGCGAACCGTCATCGATTCCGGGAAGTAGATGACAGTGAATGTCGACGAAGGCTTCGCAGGCGTTCATCACCGGTCTCCGCGTTGGACCTTCCGAATAGGGCAGCCAAAAACGAGCGGCGCGGAGTATAGCGAACCGCACAGACCGGTCAAGACAAATTCGCGCGGCTTTCAGAACGGTGCGGTTTCGTCTTCGTAGTAAGCTTCGGATTCCGACGGTTGGGGTCGCTTCTGGCTGCCGTGGCCAAGCACCTTGAAGTCGGTCGCTTCGGCGCTCAGGAAATACTTCACCTCGCTGCCAGCATCCCGCTGCCATTTGCGGCCGCTCAGGAAGAAAGCGACCTCGACCTCATCGCCAACCTTGAGTTCATCCGCCCGGTCGCAGTTCTCGCGAGTGAATTCAAGCGGTACGTAGTTGATAAACCGCCCCTTGTCCTGCTCCAGCACCACCAGACGCTTGCGAAAACCTTTCTGCCCAAAGCTCTTGGTTTCCTCGATCAGATGGACGGTGCCTCGTACCGTGAAGTCGCTCATGATCCAATCCTTCCCACGAAATACGCGATATCTTCGAAAACGGGACCGTTTCCGGAAGGTGGTTATGCTAGCACTTGTTTCGATGCTTCGCCAGCGACCTCGCGCGCGTAGCGAGGCACCGCGTAGCCCGGCAACCGGCCGCGCATCTGCTCGACCAATGAAATCCCTCGCTCGACCGGAACCTCGAAATGGGCCGCTCCGGCCACTCGGTCCAGTTGATGCAAGTAATACGGCAGGACGCGGCAGTCCAGCAGTCGCCGGGAAAGCTCGACCAGCGCATCGGCATCGTCGTTGACGCCGCGCAACAACACCGACTGGTTGAGCAGCATCACGCCCGCGTCCGCCAACGACGTCAAGGATTGCTGGACGTCGGCACTCAATTCCTGAGCGTGATTGGCGTGGACGACCAACACCGGAGTCACCCGCAGACCAGTCAGCCACCCCGTGAATTCGCGCGTCACTCGTGCGGGAATGACGATTGGCATCCGTGTGTGAATTCGAAGACGACGGACGTGGGGGACGCCGGCGATCATTTCCGCCAGTCGGGCGAGTTGCGAGTCGACCAGCGTCAGTGGATCGCCGCCGCTGAGGATCACCTCGTCGATCGATGCGTCGCGTCGGATTTCCGCGATCCATGCGGACCAGTCGTCCGGCCCGCGAGGAACCGTCGAGTAGGGAAAATGGCGGCGAAAACAGTAGCGGCAATGGACGCCGCAGGCGCCGGTCGTTATGGTCAGCACCCGCGAGCGGTACTTTTGGATGATTCCGCTTTCCCTCTTCGACGCTAGGTCGCCCACCGGGTCGCGGGTAAACCCAGCGGCATCGGTGAATTCCTCCGCCAAAGGCAGAACTTGGCGCAGCAGCGGATCCCGAACGTCGCCCGGACGCATGCGAGCGATGTAGCCGCGGGGGACGAACAAGGGGAATTGGCGGCTGGCTTCCACGGCAGCGGCCTCGAAGTGCTGGGGCAGCCGCAGGATTCGGCACAATTCGACCGGCTGGCGGACCGCGTTGCGCAGCTCATCCTGCCAATCTTCGGCAACCGCCGAAGACGTGCGGACAAAATCGGTCGGATCGGCTAGAATCATCGCCTGGGTGCCTCAGTCGGGCAAAACATGCCGGTTGGATTCGTCTGACAAGCAAGCATGTTAATGGTTCCAGCAAAAGCAACGTAGTGGGGAAGACAGAGCGTGGGTACATACAAGACGAGCGATTTCCGCAAGGGTTTGAAGGTTCAAATCGATGGCGAACCGTACTTGATGATCGAGATGAATTTCGTCAAGCCGGGCAAAGGCAATGCCATGTACAAGTGCAGACTGAGGAACCTGCTTCGCGGCTCGATTCTCGACCGCACCTACAAGGGTGGCGACTCGCTGGAATCCGCGGACGTCGAAGAAATTGAGGTGCAGTTTCTTTACCGCCAACTGGATACGTTTGTCTTTATGGATATCAAGACCTACGAGCAGTACGAGTTGACGGCGGAGCAGGTCGACGACAATTGGAAATACCTGAAAGATGGCATGGGATGCTCGATGATGCTGTTCAACGGCAACCCAGTCACGATGTCGCCGCCGAACCACGTGGAATTGAAAGTCGAGTACTGCGAACCGGGTGCCAAGGGCGATACCGCGACGAACGTCACCAAGCCGGTCAAGGTCGAGACCGGTGCCGAGATCATCTGTCCATCGTTCATCAACATGGGCAATGTGATCAAGGTCGACACGCGAACCGGCCAGTATGTCGAGCGGGTCAGCACCTGACCTGGCATGGACGGGCATCACGGAGAGGCTGTGAGAGAATTGGGACCGGCGTCAAGCGATCAGCCAGATTCCGCTCCGCTTCTCCGCGTCGGTTCGGAGCAACCCCCCGTTCTTCACAGCCGCGGGGACTTCCGCCCCAGCGCGTCCCTGGCAACAACACGGCTTCGGGCCGAGCTGCTGCGGCGTGTGCGTCGATTTTTCGAGAACCGCGGCTTTCTCGAAGTCGAAACGCCTTTGCTGTCGGCCGAGACAGTCATCGACCGTCATCTGGATCCGATCCCGGTGACGTTGTTTTCCGATCCGCGCCAGATGCATGACGGACAGCGCATGTGGCTGCAAACGTCGCCTGAATTCGCCATGAAGCGGCTGCTGGCTGCCGGATACCCGTCGATGTACCAAATCACGCGGGCTTTCCGAGGCGGCGAGACGGGCCGCTTGCACAACCCGGAATTCACGATGGTCGAATGGTACGGAGTGGGCGACGACATGCAGCAGGGCATGTCCTTGTTGTCGGATCTTGGCGAGGAATTGCTCGAGCGAGGCGCCGCAGAACGCCTGAGCTACCGCGAGGCGTTTCAGCAGTGGGTGGGGATCGATCCGCATCGAACCGACGGGCCGCAATTGGTGGAAATCGCGAATCGATGGGGCATCGCCGCTCCAGACAGCATGACGCCGGACGACCGCGATGGTTGGCTGGATCTGCTGCTGGTCGAGCGGATCGAACCTCAACTCGGTCTCCGGCGGCCGGCAATTCTGTACGACTATCCGGCCAGCCAAGCGGCCCTCGCGCGTGTCCGACCAGAAGATCCTCCCGTGGCCGAGCGGTTCGAACTGTACTTCCGCGGCGTGGAATTGGCAAACGGCTATCATGAATTGAGCGATGCCGAGGAACTGCGGCGAAGAAACCGGCGCATCAACGAACTGCGAAGGGCGGATGGAAAGGAGGCGCTGCCCGAGGCGGGGCGTTTGCTGGCAGCGATGCAAAGCGGCCTCCCATGCTGTACGGGGGTAGCGCTTGGCTTCGACCGTTTGGTGATGTTGGCCTGCGAGGCTCAGGAAATTGCCGAAGTGATAGCTTTTCCGGTCGATCGAACGTAATATGGAGTACTGTTGGATTCGGCCGTTCAGGGGGATTGCCGCCGACCCGGCCAAATTTGCAGCGTAAGTCCAATAACCTTGGGAAGTGATCGATGTCGTCGCAGCATCCGGATGCCGAGCATGTTCCTTCGGGTACGGAAGCCCCGCGCTGGGAATATGGCCAACCGTCTTCGGGGCCGGATCCTGGGCAGGTCGTCGCTGCCGAATTGGTCCAGTATTCGTCGCCGAGTCAACGGCCTGTCTGGACGGCGATTCTCGTTTGTGTGACGGCGATCATCATGTCGGCGGTCGTTTCGGGAGTCGTGTTGGCCGTCACCGCCTTTGCGGATCGCGGCGCCGGAGTCCTGGACGATGTGGGGCAACTGAAAGCCTGGGTCATGGAATTTGGCCGGACGCGCGAAGGTCTGCTGGTGATGCTGTTGCCTTCGCAAGTGGTTTTCCTGCTGGTCGCCTGCGCTGCCGCCATGATTTCGCCACGGCCGTTCGCGCGGCGTCTAAGCCTGGGGACGGGTGTCTTGCCGTTGTGGACCTGGATCGTTTTTCTGGTCGGCACTCCGATCGTCGGCATCGTGTCGTCGGAGATCCTCTCGCTGTTCGTCGATGACTTGAGCGACAACCTGAAGCTGATCGAATCGATGATGCGCTCGCATCTGGTCCGGTCGTTGCCGCTGTTGCTGGTGCTGGTGGCGGTGGTGCCGGGACTGGTCGAGGAGATCATGTTCCGCGGCTATTTGCAGACGCGACTGGCCGAACGGTGGTCGCCGGTCTGGGCGGTCGCCGTCAGCGCCGTCATCTTCTCCGCCGCCCACATGGACCCGCTGCACGGGATTGGCGTGTTGCCGCTCGGGCTGTGGCTGGGTGCGGTGGCTTGGCGAACCGCTTCGGTTTGGCCGGCGGTGCTCTGCCACACCGTCAACAACGCAGTGGCCGTGATCGGCTTGAAACTCCAACCCGACGAGAAGATCGGGGTCGCGATGGACAACGTCACCCTGGTCGTCCTGATGGTCTGTGGCCCAGCATTTCTGCTCTCGCTGTACCTGTTCCGCAACCGGTAGAGTCCCTGCGGTCAGACGAATCGCATCGCATTCCAGGTTCATGGGCTGCCGGCGTCGATCATCACCGTGCGGACGAATCCGCGGTCAGTGCGAAACGTGACCGCGCCGCGGTAGCCAGCCTTTTCCCGGCCGTCGTCAGCGATTTCGATCCGCACGATCGCGGGCTCGTCGCCGGTTGCGCCTTGCGACGGCGTACAGGAAAGCCACGGACTGTTCGGCAGGGCGCGCCAGGTGTTCCCGACCGAGGGCGGGGCGACAAGTCGCACGGTCACCGACGATGCGCCGCCAGCGACTGGCGCGGCGGATGCGGCGCGCAGAGGAAGGACGCTCAGTCCATGGGGACGCGGCGGAAAATCCGGTCCGGCCTGACCCGCCTCCAGCGCGCCCATATCCGGCGCATGGCCGACGAAGCCGTCGTTCAGTCCGGGCAGAACGCAACCTTGGTCGATGCCGGCGGAACCCGCGGCCAGGCGGAAATCCCCTTCCGCTGCCGCGAGAAACGTCGGCGCCTCGGTGACGGCATGCGTCTCGCCGCCGGTGGCCAGCCGCACACGGCCGCGGCTTGTCAGATCGTAATCGAAGTCGTTGCGAGGGTCGTTCGAGATGTTGACGACATCCTGGTGGCCTGAACCTGCGAACAGGTTGTTGCGCGAGATCGCGATGTAGCCGCCGCGGTCCGAGCCGCTGCCGAAACCGACGCTGCGCAGGCCGCCGCCGGGTCCGAAGACGGTGTTGTGCGCGATGATGTTCATACCGGGCGAATGCGCGGCCCCGCCGCCCATTTTGAACGCCGAACCGGTGGAACCCCGCTCTTCGCCAAGCGTCGCCACGAGGTTGCGGAACACGTAGGACGGCCCGCTGCGGTTGGGTGCGCAACTGATGCCGCACAGCGCCCCATTGATCCAGTTGTGCCAGTACCGAACATTGATCTGCCCCCCGTCCAGCTCCGTGCCGTCGTCGTTGCTGAACGCGAGCACGTTTCCATAGATGTCGGTGTCTCGGTATGGGCCGCCGGTCACTTCGCCATTGGCGATGCTCTCGATGGCGTCGTTCCACCAGTGGCGTTCGGAGCCGATTAAGTCGTTGTACCGCACGACATGGTTCCCGTTCGTGCGGTCGAGGATGATGCCCTGGGGGCCTGCCGGGTGCCCGTAGCCCCACGAGTTGGCGGTGCCGCGCGGCGAGTGGATGAAACAGTGCTCGACCACTACCTGGCTGCTGCCGTCGCAGACCCGCACCCCGGCCTGAAAGTTGATCACTCGCCCCGCCGCATCAACAAACCGTCCCTGTTCGAGTCCGTCCTTCGCCGTGCCCGGATCGCCCCAGCCGGCGACGTCGCAGTGGCGAATCCGCACGTGATGCGACTTCGCCACACGCACGGCGTCCCGGCGTCCGCCACGCACTTCGAAACCCTCGACGATGACATGGGCCGCGTTGGCGATAAGCAGCGCGTGGTCGCTCGTCGTTCCTCCGTCGATCGCGGCGGTGCCGCCTGTCGCGGGACGATACAGGATCCAACCGTCGGGCTTTCCCTGGGCGTCGATGCGCACCATGCCGCCGGACTCGGGCGCCGGCAAGGCGCGAACCTCCGCGATCGGAACCTCTTCCGGCCATGTCCGAGCGCACAGGACCAGCGGCGCGGCGGACTCAAACGCCGGATCGACCAGCCGGCACTCGATCTCATACTCCGTGTCAGGCTTCAGTCCGAACAAGCTGCCGCGCAGTTGCCGCTCGGGAACGCACGGCACCAGATCCAGGCCCTCGCGCCAGTCCGAGCTTCCCTCGGGCCGATAGCGGACGCGGCCTACGGTCTTGCTGCCCAGTCCCCCCGCGAAATCGACACAGACGCCGATCGATTCGAAGGTCGCCACCGCCTCGCCGCAGACCAAGCTCGGCGCCCCGGCCTCGCTCAGCCGCAGGTCGCTGAACCACACCGTCTGCCCCAGCGTTTCTGGGATCTGACGGAAACGGCAGATGACCTCCACCGCGTCCGCGTCCCCCGTCGAGAACAGGAGTTCGACGTCACGCCACTCGGTATCGCTACGCTACGGCGCGGTCAACCGCTGCTGCTCGCGCCCATCGCGGTGGAGCTTGACCTGGAGGTAGGCGATGCCCGGTTTCGAGCTGCGCAGCCGCCCCGAGAGCACGTAAGCACGGCCCGGCGGCAGTCCCTCGACACGCTGACCGATCTGTCCGTCATTCTGTCCGGCCTTCGCAATGCCCACGCGGAGCACACCCTCCTGCGTGTCCAGTTCGACGCGCTGTCCATCATCCGCCACGCGCCAGCCCGCCGGTTGGCCGGCGGCGTCCTGCTCGCGGAACGAGCCGTTCCGCAACAGGTCCGCCCCCTCGGCCGCCCCTGCAACCAACCATACCATTCCGAAAATTGCCAGCCACTGTCTCGTTCGATTCATCTCGTTTCCCCTGGTCCGTTGTTGGACGCCGCCCACGTCGCACGCTGAGGTTGAACGTGGCCCGCGGGCGCCGAATGTGGCCCGCGGACGCCGAACGCGGGTCCGGAAGCCGCCCACGACGCGCGGCGGTCGAACATCCGACTGGGTCACGCTACAATAGCGAGGTCGGTTTCCGATTCCCCTGCCTGCCGTCGCACCGAGCGACCGTTAACGTAGCCGAAGAGGGCGCCGCAAGGAACCGATCCAAAGCGAAATGAGTTGACCGATGCAAGCGAACATGTGGCGATCCGTTTCAAGGTTTGCTGTCCGAAGCCCGATGCTGGCCGTTCTGCTGTTCGCAGCCGGCCTCGCTTGGTCCCAGGAGGTGGCTCCCGCCGGTACGGCGCCCCGCTTGCACGCGGTGGCTCCGCGAACGCCGCAGGAATTGCAGGAGCTTTTCAAGCACACCGGGGAGTTGCTGCCGCTGGTCAGCGCTCATCGGGGAGGATCCCAGAAGAACCTGCCGGAGAACTGTCTGGCCACCTTCGAGAACACGCTCCGCCACACCTACGCCGTCATGGAAGTCGACCCGCGGTACACGAAGGACGGCGCGATCGTGCTGCATCACGATGCCCGGCTGGAGCGGACCACAACGGGCAGCGGACTGGTCGCGGACTTCACGTTGCAGGAACTGAAGCAGTTGCGATTGAAGGATCCGAGCGGAACGGTCACGGAGCAACAGATCCCGACGCTCGACGAGGCGCTGCAGTGGGCGCGCGGCAAAACGATCCTGATCCTGGACCAGAAGGACGTTCCCGTGGCGGCCCGCGTCAAGAAAATCGAAGAGCACAAGGCCGAAGCCCACGCCATGCTGATCGTCTACAGCTTCAAAGAGGCGAAGGCCTGCCACGCGCTGAACCCGAACATCATGATGGAGGTGATGATCACCACCCGCGCCCAGTTCGACCAGTTCGACAAGACGGGTGTCCCGTGGCGAAACATCGTCGCCTTCGTCGGGCATCTGCCGACGCCCGACGCAAAAGTCTGCGAATTGATCCACGGCCGAGGAGCGACTTGCATCGTCGGCAGTTCCCGGCACCTCGACCGGCGCTTTCTCAGCGGCGAAGTGACCGACCTGCAATCGCTCGAACCGGACTATCGCGCCCTGCTGCAACAAGGCGCCGATCTAATCGAAACCGACATTCCCGCCCACCTGGGACCGCTGCTGTTCGGCACAACGCAAATCCCCCTTTCCAAAGAACGGTACTTCCAACGCCCGTGGGTGGAGACGTACGATCGCCCTTCCGGCTCGTGATCTTTGGGGTGGCGAGCGAGAAATGGAGCGTTCGCCAACGCCAAGGTGGGCACTCCGATGCTTGGCGCAAGCGAGTAGGGGCACGCTCGAATCATCTCCGGTGCCAAATTGCATCGAGATCGGAGGCGATGTCTTCGAGGACTGCGTCGAGTGCCGAGAGATCGTCCTGTGAAGAATCCCACGCGAACCGCTCTTCCGTCGTCGAGACCGTGCCCAGCTTCGTCCTCCGCACCTGCTCGGACCAAGCCGGCCGCGATGCTCTCCAGGCATCCCACAGCAAATTTCGACCCGCATCGCAGGAGATCGGCAAGAGAGTCGTCCCGCGCGTCGGCTCGTGCTGTCCGGTCATCGAGACCCACGCGGAGCCCGGCAGTTCTGCGCCAATCGAAACTGCTGGATCAACCGTCCCGCTCCAAACCTCGCTCTCGCCCGCCGCTTCCGCGGTCGGGTCATTGATGTGGTTGATCAGTTGCAGTACGTCCAGCGCGATGCAGAAGCCATCGTCGTCGACGTCGTAGTAGTACGGAGGCACCGCCGGGGGAGGCGGGAGCGTAGGATCGCCGGGCTGTGCGTTGATGTAGTTGATCAGCCGCAGGACATCCAGCGGAATCACGAATCCGTCGCCGTCGATATCGAAGGGATTCCAGGGATTCCGCCAGCCGATCCGCGCAACCTGGGTGTGGGCATCAGGCGCACCCGGCGCCGCTTCGCGGTGGCCCACGTTGTCGACGCTCACGCTGTAGAACCGATACGCGTGGTTCAACTGGCCCGTGAAAACGCGAGCCATCTCGGCAGTATTTTCCAACCAACGCGTGTACGGGCCTTCATCGTCCGAAACGTAGACATCGTAGGCCGCCACCCCCGACCCCGCGCCGCCCTCATCCTCGCCGGCCCAAGTGACCCAAAACTGATGCGCCGACAGCGCCGCCAACGACGCGACTTGACTGGTGGGCACACCAGCGTCGAGCGTGTTGATGACCTGATTCGTGATGATGGGCTCGTTGACGTCGAACACGATGCTAGCGTCATTGCCGATGACCGTGCCGGTGGGCAGTCCGGATCGCGGACGCACGGTAAAGGTAACGAACCCCTCGCCGCGGCCCGTCTGATCGTTCGGGGGGAGGAAACCGGCTAGCGGGTCTTCGGGGAGGTCGCCGGTCAAAGGCAAGATGGCCCGAAAGGTCCAAGTCATCCTGCCTGTCACCGTGTTGATGTGCGCGGAAACGTCCAAGAACATGCCCAGGCTGTCGCGAAGATCGAGCCGCTGTTGAAACGAGCCAAGATTGGCAGGCACATCGACCACGGTGTCACCGAACCCGAACTGCTGGATGCTCAACGTGCCGAAATCCAGGCCTGGGTCAAGTTGTTGCGTGATGAAGACTTCCTGCGCCGGCGCCGTGGCGGCCGGTAGGTTCTCGAACACGATGGTATAGAAAAGCGATGTGCCGTCGGCCACGAAACGCTCCTCCCCAACTCCCGCCGGTCCAATCATCTCGTTAGGATCGATCGAACCTTTTAGGATCGGCTGGATGGTCCCATAGTGCTCCATGACGATGAGCTTCTTCCCCTGCTTGGTCAATTCCTCGCTCTCCTGCGTGAAATGGTCGACCACCACAACAGCGCTATCGATGCTGCTGGCAATCAAACAACTGGCCGTGGACGACGTACCGACGAGATCCAGTGCTTTCTTGCTCTTTGCGAACCAGTCTGGCAGTTTGGCGGCCGCCTTCGTGGGATCCACCAAGGCCGTCGCGATGTCGACGCCGTTTCCCGCCGTTTCCAGGGCTTCCACGCCCGTGTAGTGCGCAGCGAGCTTGCCGGCGTCGCCGAAGAAACCGCCGTTGCTAAGCGGTTCCTCGCCCTTCAAGGCCCGGATGAAGTTCGTGGCATTGCTGACGAAGCCGTAACCTCCGTAAATAGCCGCGGGCACGCCAATTCCCAACTTCGACGTCGCTACCCCCGCGACAAACAGGGAGGCATTGGCCGCCATTCCGGCCACAGCCTTGGTCGCGTTCCAGACGTCGCCCCAGAAGCCCAAGCCGGCGGGGTCGATACCGTCAATTGGCGAATTCCCGACGTAGATTCGGTTGTTCACGCCATCGTAGCCAAGCGGATCTTCGCTGAGAAACTGACCTGTCGTGGGGCTGTAGAAACGGTTCTGCATCATCAACAGGTCGGCATCCACGGTCATTACGCCGTACTCGCCCACGTATTGAAACGGGTTGTCTGTGTCACCGCTTGCATACAGCGTCGTCCCGAACGGGCTATACGCGTAGGCGTCGGTCACTTGTCCGATCGCATCCGTCAGTTCGCTGCTGTGACCCGCGAATTGAAACGTGAAGTAGCGCAACTCGCCGCTGGCCCGCTCGGAACGGAGCAATCCCGCGGCATTGTCGTATCGGGTCAACAAGTTTCCGGCGGCATCGAACTCGGCAGCAACCGCTCCCGCGCCGAAGGGATCCGTGACGAAGTATCTGGTCTGCGCGTCCTCCGTAACCGAAGCCAGCCGGCCCAAGGCATCGTAAGCGTACACGGTGGTGCCGGCGCCGCCGTCGATGCGAACCAAGCGGTTCTCGGCGTTGTATGTGAACGTAGTGGTAGCGCCCGCTTCGGTCTTCGAAACCAAGTTCCCGTCGGAGTCATAAACGTAGGTCGCCTGCCCCGCGCGGATGTACTGGTACAACGCGTTGGGCTCGTACGATTCGGTCAACCCGTTGGAGACGATCCGGATCCGATTGCCGGCGGCATCGTACAGGTACTGGATCTGTTGGTCGGCCAGAGCCGTGTTCGTCGACGTGAAGTTCGCCGAAACGAGTTGGCCGGACAAGTCGTAACCGTAAGTCCAGGTTCCATCCGCCGAGACGATCGACACGATCTGTCCCAAAGCGTCGTAATCGTAGTCGTAAGAAGATAATATCGAGCCGCCCGGCGCGTGGTTCGTCAGCCGCTCGATGGCTCCCGTAGCGGTGTAGGCGTAGACCGTGTAGACGCCGTTACCGAGTTCCTTTTGCACAAGCCTGTTCAGTGCGTCGTAGGAGTAGGCGACCACGGTCAAACCGTTCTCGTCGGCTAGCCGCTCCAATCGGCCGAGCGAGTCGTAGTGGGCGGTCAGAGCATTGCCCAACTCGTCGGCGGTCGTCCGCCGGCGGCCGGCGTCGTCGTACGTGTACGCCAAGAAATGGCCGCCCGGGTACTCGATTCTCGCGAGTCTTCCGGAATCATCGTACTGCCGCAGCACGGCGCCCACCGGTCCCGTGGCTTCGATCAAGCGTCCGGCTGTGTCGTAGGCATACGTGAACTCGGTTCCATCGGCATACCTCTTGCCGGTAAGCAATCCGGTGGCTGAATACTCGTAGTCAATCGTTTGGCCGCGGCGGTTGACCCAACGGACGACCTGTCCGGCGTTATTGTAGTTGAACGTCTCTGCGGTGCCGTCGGACATGATGCGCCGCACGCGCAGGCCGTGCTCGTCGTACGCATAGGTAACGGTATTGCCAGCCGCATCGGTCACGGAATCGGGCTGGGGCACTGGATGCATGCCGTACGAATACTGCACCACGTTTCCCGCGGCGTCGAGAACACTGGCCAAATTGCCGTTCGCGTCGTAAGCATACGACGTTCTCCCACCCAGTGCATCGACGATCTCGCGAAGCCGACCCTGCTGGTCGTACGCGTAGGACCGCGTGCTGCCGCTGGCGTTGCGGACCCGCGCCAGCCGGCCGAATTCGTCGTAATCATAGACGGTCGTATCGCCCCCTGGGGTAATCAGACGCACTTCGCCAGACGGACCGTATTGAAAATCGATCCTCGCCCCTTGGCCGTTTGTGTATTGAGAAGCGAGTCGCCCTCGTGCGTCGTATTCGAAATACTGCGTCGTACCGTCGGGTTGCCGAACCGAGCGGAGCGCCCGGCCCGATGCGCTGTCTGTGCCCGGATCGTAGGTGTACTCGACGATCCGACCCTGCGGGTCCGTCGAAGAGACGAGGTACTCGCCAGTTGGGTCGTACCCGAAGGACGTCGTCTGCCCGCGCGCATCGGTCACCGACGCCACGCGGCCGAAAGCGTTGTAAGCGATCTCCAGAAATCCGCCCGAAGAATGGTCGATGCGTTCGAGTCGTCCTTGAGCGTCGTAGGCCGGAACCATCTGGTTGCCGTCGAGCGATTGCAGGGATGCGAACCGGCCGTTGGCGTCGTAGCGGACGAGCGAACCATCGCCGCGGCTGAGTTCGTAGCCCCCGCCGGCAAGCGGCCGGAGCCCGTCGGGATGATCGATCGAGCTCAGATATCCGCCGGCCCCGTCGGGCACGAATCGCCGAACCGTTCCGCTGGCCTCGGGGACGAGCACGGAACCGTCTGGCTGGAACTGTAGATCCAGTTCCCAGGTGTGACGCCAGCCCCACCCCAGCGGTCCCATGTCTTGACGCCGGGCGATACCGTTGAAGTAGCCGCGTCCAAAGAATAGATCCACTCCCGGAGCGGGTTGAATCGCGTCGACGGCGGCGGCCAATAGATCGACTGGGCTGAACCCGGCAGCTCCTTGAATGGCAAACGCGATCAGCGTTTCCACGTCGCTGACTCGACGCCCCAACTGGCTCAGGTGAGTCGCGATGTCGCCGAGCGACGCAAGCACTTGCCCGCCGGTCGTTCCGATCGCCGCCACAAAGTTGTCGAAAACCACGTCCCATGCAGCCGACGGCGCGTATGAGGGTTTCAACCCATCCTTCAGGCTGAGCCAATCAACGGCCGCCGCCGAAAGCGGCGAATCGGCCGTCAGGGTCTCCAACCGCAAGGCGGGACGATTCAGCCCGATGGGTACGAAGGGCAAGGTGAACGAGGCCCTTTCCCCCGGCCTCAGGATTCCACTCGGCCCGCTGCTGCCGATGCCCAATCGCATGACGATCGGAGTTCGCAGAGATGCCGTCGGTGCCAATTCAGCGTTATTGGCCGTGATGACCAGCAAAGGAGCGGGCACGTCGGTATGGCCGTCATTCTCGTAGGTAATCGTGATTTGTCCCCCACGCCCCGCGCGCAGGATCTCCGGTCCGCTGAGGTGCGCGACGACTCGCCCGGCCGCACCTGCGGTGACCTCGAAAGCACCTTCTTTCTGAACGACACTCTCTCCTTCCATGCGGATGTCGTACCGACCCGTCGCCAACCCCCGCAGATCGAACGTGGCCCATACCGTCCCGAGGTCCGGCTGCCAAATCCGATGCGCCTCCCGGCGCGTGCCGTCGGCTGCGACGATCGCGATGGTCGGGGCGGTCGGCAGGCCGAAAGCGGTCAATTCGACCGTGACTTCGCCGCGATTGCTGCCTTGCGACGGTCGGACGTTGGTGATCTCGTTCGACACTATTCGCGCGGCAAGCTGATACGCGGCACCAACCGCCGCTGTGTCGTTGCCGTGAAGCAGAACGTAGTACTCGCCGGGACGCGCCGACCGCACCCAAACTGTCTGGCCCGAGTTGGGGAAACCATCAAGGTCCGCGGAATCCCATGCCGAGGGCATGCTGCGGTAGCCCACTCGCAAACCGACCGTAGTGGGGTCAGCCCCCTGAACCGCGATTTCGAGGTCGGCCCCCTCGGGAACGTCGAGGCGGAAATAGCGATCTTCGCCGGCCGATAGCATCCCCGAAACTACATCGCCAAGCGCCAACCGCGGCACGTCCAACGCCACGGTCCCCGATGAGAGCGCGACGTTGTTCGCGCAGTTCGAACCTTCGAATACATCCGCCTTGGCATTTGTCGTGACCCGCCAGTTATAGTCCCCCGCGACGCCTCCGGGAACCGGCACTTCGACCGTGAAGACCAAGTCTTGTCCGGGGCCGAGCACGGTGCCGTGGCCGACCAACACGTTCGCCGCCACCAGTTCCGGCGCATCGCTGTCGCGCCGGGGCACAAGCCCAATTCGATCATGCCACGGGCCGGTCGCAGTGCCGGTGCCCGAGTTCGTGATCTTCCACTGCAGGACCACGTGATCTCCGGCGAGGGCAGTAATCGGTCCGGAAACCAAGCTGGGAACCAGATCGACGGCACCCGGCGCATTGGCGACGAACTCGAACGCGCCCAGATCGGCGTAACCACCCATCCGGTTCGGCACCCACGAATCGTCAAATCGCGGCGCACCGGCCGCATCGGTCAGCGGGGCCACGGAATCGTCGGCGGCGTCGATGGCCGGCGAGTCATGACGGAGCCGGAAATCGCCCCTGGCCGCATCCCGATACCGCGGATCAGCCGAGAGGATGCCGTCAACGCCGGGCACCGGATCGGGTTGGTCGAAGTGGTTGTGGAAGTCGGCCGTGCCCGAACCCCAGACGTTGGTGTAACGGACCACGGGCGCATTGCCGCCGAAGTCCCAGTCGATGCCGTACTGCAGGCTGTTCGTGACAAGCGTGTTGTTCACATGCAGCGTTCCGCCGTGGGCCAGGATGCCGATCCGATTATCGTCCAACGTGCTGTTGACGACGCGTACCGAACCGGCGGCCGCGATGCCGCGGTCGTTGCGGAGCAGCAGCGAGTTCGTCACGTCGACCGTGCCGACCGCCAACAGCCCGTCTTTGAGCGATTCGAGGATGATGCAGGCATCCAATGTCGCACGTCCGTTCGATACCTCGACCATGCCACCCGCGCCCCACTGATTGATGATCGAGTTGCCACCATACCGGAACTCGGCGTGAGTCAACGAGCCCTGGCCTTGGATGCGCACGGACTCCCAATCGCCGGCCAAGGGAGCCGTCGCGCTGCCGTCGCCGTTGGTATCGCCGCCCGCCGTGTCGTCACGGATCGAAGTGAACACGATCCGCTGCGCCAGCGTGCCCTGGGCCTGCAGCTCGGCGCCGGTCTCGACGACGATCCCCGCACCCGCAGCGAATTTGACCACCGCCCCCGGCTGGATGGTCAGCGTTACGCCTTCTGGCACGGTCAGGTCGCCCGTGATGCGATGCAATTGCCAAGCCGGCCAGACTTGGTCGGTCGCGATCGTGCCGGAGTGGGCGCTATCGAAGTAGCGCAGTTGGACGTGTTCCGTCAGGTGGGCCTGCCCAGTGCCTTGCAGGCTGATCCCCAACGAATCCCCGAAACGCGGATGGGACGCGGGACCGTCTAGATTGGTGTCGCCGCCGACGGTGTCGTCCGCCAGCAGCGTCACGACGATGGGCGCCGACCACGTCGCAGGCGCATGAAGGATGCCGCCGTTGGCGACGACCAGGCACGCTCCGGGGACAAGCTTCACAACCGCCCCCGGCTCGATCGTCAGCGCCACCCCCGCGCCCACCGTCGCCATGTTCTCGACGGCATGCACCTGTGCCGCGTCCCACGTCTCGTCCGCAAGAATCGCCCCCTCGTGCCAGACCACGGAATTATTAATCAGCACGTTCTCCCGCCGGAATTGGCCGATCGGCGTCCCACCAACGTCCCGCAAAGTTAACCGAATTTCGTAACGTCCGTCGGGAACCGTGGTTGTATCCCAGACAAAGTTGGAAACAGGCCCAAGCGGGCGGGAATACGAATTCCACGGCGCATAAGCGTCGAGGCTTACTGTCACCTCGGCTGGATTTCGTCCCAGGATGCTCCAGCCAAACAACTCCGCTCCGTGCCAAATCGCATCCTGCGGCCAGTCCCATTCGACCAGCGGTTGCGTGGGGAATTCGACCGTGCCCGCTCCGCCCGCTCCGCCCGGACCGGTTCCACCACGAACGGCAATGTTCGCCATTGGCAGGTTCATTCTGTCCCATGCGTAGACCGCGATTCGGCCTCCACCGCCTCCGCTCCCCGTTCCCACGGTTACGTTTCCTCCGCCAGCGGAGATTGTTCCTTCCCCCTCGAGTGCGCCGACGCCGATCCGCACGCTGCCGCCGCTGCCGGCGCCGGCAAAACCAGACGCAGCCACACCCGCGCCGTCGGCTCGGATGACGCCGTCCAGCGTCAACGTCCTGGCATGCAGGATCACTGCGCCGCCTCCTTCGCCACCTGGAGTCGACCAATTGCCGGCGCCGCCCGAGCCCGGGCTCTTCGGATTCGCGGGATCTCCGTACAGGGCGTTGGTCGTGTTGCCCGCGCCGAGCCCACCATAACTGCCGCCCGCGTTGCCCGTGGCTCCACCCACGGTCGTGTTCCCCACCGTCCGCCCCGATAAGTAACCGAGGCCACTGACGTCGATCTTCGAAGTAGCATCGATCACGATCGTATCGGCGGTGATCCGCAGACTGTACTCGCGGCTGGTACTGGCCGCCCGGTGCGTCAACGTGCTGCCACCGGTGACATTCATGGTGGTGGCGACAATCGCGGTGTCTGTTGGCTGCTGAGTCGCCACCTCGAAACTCGCACCGCCCGAGATGTCGATCTCGGGCGAGTGGAACACCAACGCGTCCGCCGGAGCCACTGCGACACCGGGCCCCGCAATCTCCAGGCGGTCCACCGCCAGCGTCGTGCCGCTGGCGACCGACAACGGCGTCCAAGCGCCCGAGGTCCGTCCGTGGCTGTCCAGAATCAACTGGCTCGCCCCGCCTCGCTGTTCCAGATAAACGGTGCCTACCGCTCCATGCCCGCTGCCCGTCGCGGACGTTCCGCCTCGCGCGAGCACCTTGTCCTGATCGAATCCCGAGAGAGCAGCGTAGTAGACTGCGACCCGTCCCCCGCCGCCCGCTCTTCCGAAGCCGGTATTGCTTCCGCCGTCCGCGGAGATCGTCCCGCCACCAGCCAACGTCCCGACATCCAAATACACGGCCCCGCCGCTGCCGCCTCCGCCGCTCTTGTCGCTGGCACTTGAGCCATTGGCGCCATTCGCTCGAATCGCCCCCTCCAGTGTCAACGTCCCACTCTCGATCCGGACCAGCCCACCGCCCGCGGCTGGATAACCGACCTGGCCTGCTCCCCCGGAACCCAGTTCGTTTGGCTGGCGGAAATCGCCGTAGACGTCGTTGGTGCGTTGGGATGCCGAGGTGCCGCCGTTGCCGTATCCGCCATAACTGCCGCCTGATCCACCGGCTGCCGCGCCCGTGGTCGTGTTTCCCAATGTCCGCCACGGCAAATACCCCCGCCCACTGACGTCGATCTTCGACGTGGCGTCGATCAGGATCGCGTCGGCGGTGATGCGGAGGCTGTATTCCCGGCTGTCGCTGGCCGCCCGGTGCGTCAGCGAGCTGCCGCCGGTGACATTCAAGGTGGTGGCGACAATCGCGGTGTCGGTTGGCTGCGGAGTCGCCACTTCGAAGCTCGCCCCGCCGGAGATGTCGATCTCGGGCGCGTGGAACACCAGCCCATCGGCCGGCCCCACCGCCACGCCGGGCCCCGCAATCTCCAGGCGGTCCACCGCCAACGTCGTGCCGCTGGCGACCGACAGCGGCGTCCAAGCACCCGAGGCGCGTCCGTGGCTGTCCAGAATCAACTGGCTCGCCCCACCTCGCTGTTCCAGATAAACGGTGCCTACCGCTCCATGCCCGCTGCCCGTCGCGGACGTTCCGCCTCGCGCGAGCACCTTGTCCTGATCGAATCCCGAGAGAGCAGCGTAGTAGACTGCGACCCGTCCCCCGCCGCCCGCTCTTCCGAAGCCGGTATTGCTTCCGCCGTCCGCGGAGATCGTCCCGCCACCAGCCAACGTCCCGACATCCAAATACACGGCCCCGCCGCTGCCGCCTCCGCCGCTCTTGTCGCTGGCACTTGAGCCATTGGCGCCATTCGCTCGAATCGCCCCCTCCAGTGTCAACGTCCCACTCTCGATCCGGACCAGCCCACCGCCCGCGGCTGGATAACCGACCTGGCCTGCTCCCCCGGACCCCAGTTCGTTTGGCTGGCGGAAATCGCCGTAGACTTCGTTAGTACGTTGGGATACCGAGGTGCCGCCGTTACCGTACCCGCCGTAACTGCCGCCTGATGCACCGGCTGCCGCGCCCGTCGTGGTGTTCCCCAACGTCCGCCACGGCAAATACCCCCGCCCGCTGACGTCGATCTTCGACGTGGCGTCGATGATCAAGGAGTCCGAAACATCCAATTCCAGCCGGTATTCTTGCGTCGCCGTGGCTGCGCTGTGCGTGAGCGTGGCTCCGCCCAGTATCTGCATGTCGGCGAAGCTGTGCGGGCCGTTGATCGTCGACGTGCTGCCGTACAGGATCAGCGATTGGCCGTCGTACGTGCCGTCGCCCTCGGGAATCGTCACCCCGGAGGCAAACAATGCCGCCGTGTATCCGTCGCCCGGTGTGCCGTCGCGGTTCTGGTCCAGCGGCTGGCCACCGGCCGACTCGATATCGGGACCGACGGTCAGAGCATAGTTCGTCTTCGCTGTCTGACCGCCAAAGTCCGCTTCGTAGCGGTTATCGCCCCGCGGCGTCAGCACCAGCGGATGAAGATCGCCGCCGGGGCCGTTGAGCCGAACACCGGTGGTGTCGAGCGTCGTTTCATCCACCGCCTCGCTGAACGTCAGCTCCCACCGGTCAAAAGGCCTGTCGGCCGCGCCCAGCGGTTTCATGGCGGCCAGCCAAAACGCGCCGTCCAGAAGCCAACGCGGCTCGAGAGGTTCGAGCCACACGGGTGTTCGCCGCCGAAGCGACCGATGGCGACGAGACCGACGGCGCAACAGGCAGGAAGAGGCATCACTCATGGCCAGCTCCTTGTCTCGATGGAACTGCCCCCGAACGATTTGCATGCACCGTTCTGTAGTCTACCGCGCTCTATACGTCCCACAAGTGCCGAAATCGATTTTCTGCTGTTGTCGCGTGTTGCGGGTTGCAGGAGCCAACGCAAAGAGGTAGCCAGCAAGGAACCCGTAAGGATCAAGTGCGGGAACAAGCGTTTTGCGGGTTTCAAAGAAGCGGCCTGCTTTTCAAGCGGTTTGTTCCGAGCGAGAATACGGTTGTCGCTTATCCTGACCGTTTCGAGGACCGGCTTCGTCACTTCCGCGCGACACTCAGCGGGCGGCGAATACGAAGCGGCCCCCGTTTGCATGTCGGCTTTGGCTGGAAGTTCATTGGGCCTTTTTGCGGGGGGAGGGTGAGACGATGAAACCCATCGGAAGACTTGCTGTCGCATCGGCGGTGCTGTGTCTGCTGGCGGCAGTGACGCCCGTCGGTCAGGACGCTTGTGGCCAGTTCGAACAAGGGTCGGAATTGACAGCAGCGGACACTGTCCGCACTGTCGAAGCGACTCTTTCGGTTGGTGACGGCGCCGACTTGGACGAACCTTTGGCACTGGATCTGGGGTTGGGTTTTCCCTTCTGGCTTCATCCGGTAGGCCACGTCGACCAGTTGCCGTCGTTCGGCGCCGTGCCCCAGGAATCGAACGCGGCGCTAACCGTTTCGGCTGGGCAGTCCGCGACATTCACGTTCCGTGCCGAGGGCGACGACGGACAGGATCGGCTCCGCACCTGCAGCCAACTGCTGTCCGACGTCCAGGTTTCCGACATCTCGCGGATCGCGTTGCAGGGTACGGCCGCCCGGCCTTGGAGACTCGCCGGTTACTCGATTTGCGTCAACGGCAAGCTGCTGGCCGCCAACGACAAGATCGACGTCTGCCCGGCGGAATCGCTGCCCCAAGGCACCGGCCAAGAACCTGCTGGCGCTATTGCCGAGGCTGCCGATGCGCCGCCGGTTCCGGTGCTTCAAGCTCGATTGTTGGAGCTGGTGCAATTGGCCACCGACATCCGGGCGATTGGCGAGGCGGGCTTTGGCACCGAGGCCGATCGGCAGGCGCTGGTCCAAATCGAGCAGCAGATCGTCGAACTCAAGCAGCAGTTGGCCGCTGCCGTACCGCCCGGCGCGCCCCGCATCCTGTACGAGGAAGCACAGTTCCAACCTTGGGGGCGCAACGGGGAAGCGATCGAGTCGCTGTCGGTCACCGTTTCCACACGTCCGGTTGCATCGGCCGCTACGCACAACGACGTGTACTTTGGCGTGGGCGGACATAAGTTCCTGCTCTTCTCGAAAGCCGATCCGCCGGTCATCGGCATGGGGCCGCGGCGGTTTGAGCTAGATCTCCGGCGCGTGCCACTCGACCCGTCGGATTTCCGCGGCTTTGCTCTGGGGATGCTCGCCCATCCGGAACCGCAGTCCGACGGCGCCGACGAGTGGCTGGTCGACCGTGTCGAAGTGCGGCGCGGCGAAACGGTCGTCTACGACAGCGACGGCTACGAGATGGACAAGCTGTCCTTGGCGGCGATCCGGCTAACACCGCCGGCCTGGTTGGACGAGCAAGGCAAACGCTGCGGGATCGAAGAACGATCGCCGCGCGAGGTTCCGGTCTGGCGGCCGGGCGGGGCGCAGGGACTGGATCCGAAAACGCTCAAGCCGCTGCCCGACCAGGTCGAACCGTCCCAACCCGACACTCCCGCGCTGATCGTTGCCGCCGGCTATGTGATGTACAAGGACGCGACCAGTTCGACCGGGTATCGGGGCATTCGGGGCGTCGAAGTGATCCTGAATGCGCCGTCTGCCGTGTATTCGGCCGTGACCAATCAACGCGGCGCTTTCGAGCTGAAGGTCCCTGCCGGAGAGTACCTGGTCGATCTCGACTTGGAGGCCTCGTGGGAACCTGTGCTCGACGCCCCGTGGGCCGTGACCGAGGGAATGCAGCCGAAGTTCTTCGTCGTGCAGCGGGTCGAGGCCGCGGCCGTGCAAGTCACCGGTCGCGTTGTCGCGGCCAACGCGGGCGGCGGGTTGCAGGGAGTCGCAGGCGCTCAGGTAGACTGGCTGCGGGCGACCGACAACGGCGCGTACGTGGTCGTGAAGCAATCGACGACCGATGCCCAGGGCCGCTTCCGCGTGGAAATCCCCGGCGGCGACTATGCCGTCGAGACCCAGGCCCAGGGATATCGCCCCAGCCCAACCTATCTGGTCCAAGTCCGGCCCGGCATGTCGGAGCTGGAAATCGAGTTGCGTCCAGACATTGCCCCTCAACCCGATCCCAATCCGAACCCCAACCCTTGGCCGAATCCGAATCCGAACCCTTGGCCAAACCCGAACCCTAATCCGAATCCGTGGCCCAATCCGTGGCCCCTTCCCAATCAAGTTTCCTTGCAGGTGCAGGTTCTGAAGATCGTCCAGGGCAACGCTGTTGCGTGCCCGGGGGCTCAGGTCCAATGCGGCCAGTTCAACCAAGCCACCGATCCCCAGGGGTTGGCGTTCTTCGCGCAAGGGCTGCAGGTCAATTCGAACTACAACATCCAGGCCACGCTGGCGGGCTTCCAGCCGGGCTTCGCCCAGACCCAGACGCTGCCGGGAATGAATTTCGCCTCGATCACCTTGCAACCGCAAGCTCCACCGGCCGAGACCCTGCCGCTCGACATCTTCGTCCAGCGCGGCGATGTCGAGCCGCCCGTCGCATTGGCCGGGGCGCGAGTGTTCGCCTACAAGATTCGGCAAGGAGTGCGCGGCCGATTCGAGTCCGTGACGGACGGTCAGGGCAAAGCCCATTTCGATCTGTCCGACGGGCCGGGCAAGTATGTGGCCGTAGCCAGTGCCGCAACGTACGCGCCCGGAGAAACGGAAGTGAACGTCCGGCCGGGGCAACCCAATCAAGGCACCATCGTCTTGCGTCCGCCGGGGTCCGACGATCCGTCGACGATGCTGGAGGTGACGGTGCTTGGGCCGGAGGGAAAAGCACTCGTGCCCCTGGAAAGGGCGTGGGTCTTTGTGGTTCCGGACGAGAGCCCGGATGCGAACCGACTCGAGGCGCAGACCGATGCCAACGGAGTGGCCCGCTTGGCATTGCCCAAGGCCGGCAAGTACGCGGTGACCGCCAGCGCCGACGGCCATGAACCCGGCGAGACTCGCATCCAGGCGCAGGGCGGAGTCCTCAACGAATGCTCGCTGACGCTCGCGAAGAAATTCGCCGAGATTCGATTGACCGCCCAGGTGTTCCGCACCGAGGGCAAAGGACGCTGGCCGCTGCCGGGCGCGCGCGTGCAGGCATTCAAGGACGACCGATCAGGCGCGCAGCGGGCGACCGCCCTGACGGGTCCGGACGGTACTGCGGAACTCACCCTGCGCGACGGCGAAGCGACCTATCTGGCCGTCGCCCTCAAACCCGGGTTCCAGCCGGACGCGCGAAACGTCGACGTGGTGGTAGACAGCGAGAACTGTATCCGTCTCTACCTTGCCGCATTGCCGGACGACGCGGGCCCGGTCGTGCCGTGGCCGACCGACGACAGTCCCGTACCTGTTCCTGTTCCGCCCGTACCTGTTCCTGTTCCGCCCGTACCTGTTCCTGTTCCGCCTGTGCCGGTTCCGCCGACGCCGGATCCTGTGCCTCTGGTCGAACAGCCCGCGGTGTCTCTGCCGGTCGTGGTTTACGAAGAGATGGGCGGTCGGCGTCAGCCGGTGGCCGAAGTGCGAGTCTTGCTGAAACCTCTGAAGGGCGACGTGCGCGAGATTCGGAGCGGCCAGACGGACGCGCAGGGACGTGTCGAGCTTCAGAGCACCGCCGGCGAGTATGTGTTGGTCGCCTCGAAAGCCGGCTACAAGACCGTGGGCAAGGAGATCGCGATCCAGGCCGGAGCGGCGCGCATCAGCGAGATCCTGATCATGCGCGAGGGGCCCGAGCCGACCCAACCGACCGTCACCGGCTGTTCGTTCGACGGCCTGTGGGACGTCTGCTGGTACAACAACGTCGAGGGCACGGGCGAACCGACGGAGAAGGTCCGCATGAAGGTCGTCGTGGAACGCGGCAAGGCGACCGGCTACATGCGCAACTTCGACGGCCAGTGGGAAGACTACTGCTCGGGTCCGCTGAGCGACGATGGTCAGGTCTGGAGCGCCCAAAACCCGAGCTCCGGCCAGGTCACCATCCAGTACGACGACGTGCGGTTCGTCACCGACTGCGATCACTTCCGCGGCAAATGGAGCAGCGCGCCGCCGAAGAAAGACTTCGCGTGGGTCGGCGTGCGCGTGGTCGACCCGACCGACGCCACGCCCAAGCCGCCCGTCGAACCGATGCCGGACCCGGTCGTCGGCAAGACCAAGCCGCCGGCGATCGTCAGCGGCAGCCTGCCGTTGGCGGGCATGTCGCACGACCTCGGTCTGCGCGTGGCACCCGGCGCAAGCATCGATTTCTGGGTCAATCTGTCGAACGCCAACCCGTTCGAAGCTCGCTTGGCCCGCGCCGATCGAAGCGTGACGGTCAGCGAGCGATCCGAGGCCGCACCGCGCAAGACCGGACCCGGGGGGCGGCCGTTGATCGGCGCGCCGACGGAGCGGCGAGTGTTCACGGCGCGCGTCGCCCCGGATGCTCGAGGAACGCAGACCCTGGTTTTCGAATTGAAACGACCCTGGGAAGCGCAGGCCTCGAACGTCTACACGGTCCGGCTGCAGGTGGTCGAAGACGGAACCAGAACCAGCCTCGAGGAGTTGATCGAACTGTGGGGCCTGGAACTCGTGCAACTGTACAGCAACGCGCAGAGCATGCGTCGGGAGTTCCACTTCCATCCGATCCATCAGGACGGCTACAAGCTCTGCAACGCCGACCGGATTCACCGGGAATGCTACTCGCGCATGCTGTCGATCTATCGCCAGTTGAATCAGAAGGAGAAGTGGGGCTTGAGTGAAGAGCAACTGAAGAAGGCCGCCTGGGCGTGGCTGTCCGGCTGTGTGAATCTACCCGACGACAAACCCGACGAATGCGGCTGTTACCACGACGTGCCGTCGAACACGCACACGGGCTGGTAACCGGACGATGTCGCTACCCCCCGTAACCCAAGCTGGCAGCCTGCGACCCACGGCCTTTGAAGTTGCGCGTAGCCGAATTCGTGAGAATTCGTTGGTGTTTCGCAGGTGACGGCCACCAACGCAGAATCCGAATTCTCACGAATTCGGCTACTCCGGTCGAAAATCGCTAATTCAAAGAACACGGCAACTTCTGAAAACCAAGTCCAGCCGCCGTGAACCACAAACGTGGAACGGCCGCCCATCAAGTCGGTTCCAGGCTTGCTTGTTGTGGCAGGCGACGCGATTTGCGTTACAATGGGCTCCAGTTTTGTCCGTCACCATCCACTTCGGGAGAGAACGACTATGTCCAAAGTCACTCGTCGTACGTTTTTGAAGAGTTCGACGGCCATCGGCGCCGGCGTGCTGGTTTGCGGCACGGCGTCGACGCCCCGCGTGTTCGGCGCCAACGAACGCCTGCGGATCGCGGTAGCGGGCGTCAACGGACGCGGCAGCGGCCACATCAGCGGCTACCTGGAACAACCCAACGTCGAAATCGCCTACCTGATCGATCCCGACCAGAACGTGCTGGACCGGCGGCTGAAGGCACTGGAAGAGAAAGTCCAAGGCAAATACACCTGCAAGGGCGTCGCGGATGTGCGCGAGGCCCTGGAGGACAAGTCGCTGGATGCCATCTCGATCGCGGCGCCGAACCACTGGCATTCGCCGATGACCATCTGGGCCGCCCAGGCCGGCAAGCATGTGTACGTCGAAAAGCCGATGAGTCACGACATCGCCGAAGGCCGCGTCGCCTGGGAAGCGCAGAAGAAATACAACGTCGTGGTGCAGCACGGAACGCAGAGCCGCAGCAACTCGGGCAACGCGGGCCTGCACCAGGCGATTCACGAAGGGAAGTTCGGCAAGCTGAAGATCTCCTACGGCTACGCCTGCAAGCCGCGCAGCGGGATCGGCTTCAAGGAACCCAGCGATCCGCCGTCCAACCTGGACTGGAACCTGTGGCGCGGCCCCGCGGTGATCGACCAGTTCCACGGGAACTTCGTCCACTACAACTGGCACTGGTTCTGGGTCACCGGCAACGGCGAGCTGAACAACCAGGGCACGCACCAACTGGACATGGCCTTCTGGGCGCTCGATCCGAGCGTGACGCATCCGGTGCGGGCGATGGCCATCGGCGGACGCTTCCAGTGGAACGACCAGGGCGAGACGCCCAACACGATGTTCGGCATCGCCGAGTATCCCAACGGCCAGTACGTGTTCTTCAATGTCCGTAACGTGAACTACCAGGGCTACCAGAGCCAGGTCGAAAACCAGTACTACTTCGAGGACGGCGGCAAGATCGTGCGCGGGCAGTACTACGCCAAGGGCAGCGACAAGGGCGAGCGGGTTTCCGTTCCGGCCGGCAAGGTCACGCCGGGCGGCAACTGGGGCAGCTTCATCGCCGCCTGCCGCGCGGGCGACCCGCAGATGGCCAACGGCAACGCGGCGCAGGCTCACTATAGCTGCACGCTGGGGCACCTGATCAACAACTCGTACCGGCTGGGCCAGAAGGTGCCCTTCAACGCCAAGGCCGGGCGCTTCGGCGACAACGCGGACGCCTACGAGCACTTCATGACGCTGCACGCGCTGATGCGCGACGGCGTCGGCGTGCCCGAGGACAAGGCCGAGTACGTCGTCGGTCCGTGGCTGAACTTCGATGCCCAGACCGAACGGTTCACCGGCGAGTTTGCCGAGCAGGCGAACAAGCTGGTCCAGGATCCGCACCGCCCCGGCTTCGAAGTGCCCGCGGCAGACAAGGTCTGAACAGTCCGCGACGATCCCCGGTCCCCCGCTCGCTCGACGGGCGGGGGATCTTGGCGTCTTCGACTTGCCGTTAAACGAATTGGCTGCGGCTGTGCCGCGTTAGGAGTTCCTGGGATGACACGAGTGGCTTGTGGCCTCAGCGGCTTGTGGGTGCTGGCTTGGTGTGCCGCGGCGTGCGGCGAACCAATCGACCTGCAGCCCTACCAAATCGATTGGTCGCAGGCAGAGCAATCGGCCGTCGATATGTCGCAGTATCTCGATGCGCCGGCCGGCAAGGCGGGCCCGATCCGAATCGAGGGGCCTCGCTTGGTCAAGCCGGACGGGACTCGGTTCCGCATCTGGGGCGTGAACCTGACCGGTCCGGAATGTTTCCCGCCCAAGGAACTGGCGCCCAGGATCGCGGACGACTTGGCTCGGTTCGGCGTGAACTGCGTGCGGTTCCATCACATGGACGGAACGTGGAGTCCGCTTTTCGACAAGACGCGCCAGGACACCAGCCAGTTCGATCCGGCCGCGATGGACCGGCTGGACTTTTTCATCGCCGAGCTGAAAGCGCGCGGGATCTACACCAACCTGAATCTGAACGTGTCGCGACAACACAAGCCGGGCGACGGCGTGCGCGATGCGGCGCTGCTGGGCTACGGCAAGAGCGCCACGTACTTCCATCCGCGGTTGATCGAGTTGCAGCGCGATTTCGCCCGCAAATTGCTGACGCACTCCAATCCCTACACCAAGCAACAATACCGTCACGAACCGGCCGTCTGCACGGTCGAACTGGTCAACGAGAACTCGGTCCTCGAAGGCTGGGTCAACAATCGGCTGGTGGGCAGCGACGATCCCGCGGGCCAATCGACGTGGCGGCCCATTCCGGTTTCGTATGCCAACGAGTTGACGGACCAATACAACGCGTGGCTGGAACAGAATCTCGCGCCCGCCGAGTTGAAACAACTTCGCGGCGAGGCAGGCAGCGACCGCGTGGAACGCCTCGCGCCGCGGGAATTCGGCAAAGCCTCCAAGCTGCGGTTCTTCACGGAAGCCCGTTTCTACATGGACGTCGAGCGGTCGTTCTTCACGGGCATGAAGCGGTTGCTGGCGGACGAGTTGGGTGTGACGGCGCCCCTTGTCGGCACGGCGGATCATGCCGACGCCTACTGTGCCTACTCGCATATCCGCAGCAACATGGTTTTGGACTTTATCGATGGCCACGGCTACTGGCAGCACCCGCGCACGGGCCAGGACTTCTGGATTGCCAACACGCCGATGGTCAACGACCCGCTGGATTCAACGGTCACGCAATTTGCCCGCACACCGGTCGTCGGCCTGCCGTTTACGATCTCCGAAACGAATCATCCGTACCCGGCCGAGTACGCTTGCGAGGGCATTCCGATCCTGACCGCCTACGCCCTGCTGCACGATTGGGATGGGATCTACTGGTTCACCTACGGCAAGGGGCGGATGCAGGAGCCGGACAAGGGTTGGCGGTCTTCATTCGATTTCTCGAACGATCCGGTCAAGATGACGCACTTGGCCGCGTGCGCAGCCATGTTCCACCGTCAGGACGTGTCCGCCGCCCGGCAGACGATCGTGCGCGTCTACAGCGACGACCAAATCACCGAGGGGCTGCGGATGGACCGGAAGGGGCGACCGTTTTTCGATCCGAGCTTCCCGCGCTCGGCCGCCTTGCGCCATGCGACGCGCTGGACGACCGATGGCCAAGCTTCGCCGTACCCCGATCCCGCACCGCTGGGGCGGATCGAAAGCGACACGGGAGAACTCGGCTGGTACGATGCGGACCGGCAGCAAGGTGTCGTCGCCGTCGACACGCCTCAAACTCAGGCCCTGATCGGCCACGTTCGCGACGGCCGCAAAGCAACCGCGAATCTCGCCGCTCAAGTCGACAATCCCTTCTGCTGCATCTACCTGACGGCGTTGGACGGCGAGCCCATCGCCCGATCCGGCCGGCTGTTGTTGACGACCACGGCGCGGGCGACGCTGTCCGGATTCGCCTGGAACCCAGACCGGAAGACGGTCCAGGACTGGGGCCGCGCGCCCACCGTGATCGAGCCCGTCACGGGCGCCGTGACGCTCGTCGGCCTGCAAGACGCCGGCCGCATCAAGGTCACGCCGCTAGCCGCCGAAGGCCGACCGCTCGAACCACCCGTCCAAGCCGAACAGACCGCTCGAGGCTGGCGAATTCCCATCGGCACGCCCGTAACCACCTGGTACATCCTCGAACCACAGCGTTGACCCGCCGCCGAGGCATGCACTCGGCACCTGGCAGCCGAGCCGACCGGCGCGCCGGACAGTAACGCATGGGCAGCCAGAACATCAA
This sequence comes from Pirellulaceae bacterium, assembly GCA_023382975.1. Lineage (GTDB taxonomy): Bacteria > Planctomycetota > Planctomycetia > Pirellulales > Pirellulaceae > SKKK01. The sequence continues at coordinate 46,348 of JAHDXO010000054.1, read as the reverse complement.
CGAGACGCAGCAACGCAGAGGAAACGCCCCCGCCGAGCTCGCTCGGCGGTGCGGTGATTTTGCACTGGGGATCCGGCAAATAAATAAGTGTCGTGTTTCGCGCAAGGGGGTCGGGAGTCGTTTTCGGAGAAAGCGTGTTCCATATGGTTGGTCGTTGCCCGAAAACGACTCCCGCCCCCCCTCGGTTTATCGAGCAACGTCGTCGAGTACGACGCTCATTTCTTCGCGGATGCTAGAACGGCCTGACGCGGTTGGTTCACTCGGCTGATGAGCGCGCGAATGATGCGCGTGGTGGTAGGCTGCTTGAGCGCCGTTGCAAGCCAGAAAACCAACTCCGCCGGATTGTCACAGCGCATTATTGCCGGCACGTGTTTATCAAGGAGTGTGTTGGTCTGCGGATGGTAGCGTGCATGGCAAGGGTACGGTTCGAAATCGTGTTCGGCACTGACCAGGGCGTACCGGTAGTGGTCCAGCGCCGGAACCACCAGGTACAGCGTGTGGGTGTACTGTTTGAATTCCGCCTCGGTCGAGAAGACTGGCTTCAGGTACTCATCCACTTTCTCGGCTGGCTGTTCGATCGTTTCCACTTCACCGCGGACGATTCCCTTTGTCTTCTCGGCAAGGATTCCAGCCTGTTCGCGCAGGATGACCTCGGGTTCGATGACCGATTCGACGATGATTTCGTCGGACCAGAAGTCTCGTCCATCGTCTGACATGATTGTGGCTCCTGCTACAGATTCAAAGCGAACGTAATGGGCAGATGGTCCGACCCTGTCGACTGTCGAGGGACGCCATAATCGGTCAAGAGAGTTTCGTCTCCATCAGAGCCCAAGATTTTCAAGGACGCGGGAACGAATGCGTCCAACAGCGATGGTCGGATCAATACCTGGTCGAAAATATTCCAGAAATAGGTCACCGGCTCACTTCTTGAATCGTAGTAAGTTCCCGGCGGCCCGTCCAGCGCATCCCCGAAATGCCCCCACATCGGATTGTAGAAGAACGGGAATTCCTCCCCAAGAACCCGACGGCTTTCGAGCCGCGCTACTTGCCTGGCAATGGTTGCGTGAAGACCATCGCTCGATACCACGCCTACTTCGAATGGGTTCATGTTCAGGTCGCCAAGCAGCACCGTTCGAGAGTGTCCGACACGGTCTTCCTGGCGACGAATGAATTGGGCCAAGCGGTTGCATGCCTGACTTTGGCTCGCGTCAGACCAATAAAGCTTGCTGCGAAAATGGGTTGCGACCAGCAAGAGGTCGATTCCTGACGGTAACCAGATCTGCTGGAACGTCAGCCGCATCGCTTCGTCGTCAAGAAGCGTCACGACCGAACGGGAATCAAGCCTTGTGAATACGGCGAGGTTCTCAAGAAACGAGTCACTCTTACAAAATGGCGAGTGCGTCTACACGTTCAAAGTGTCAAGTATCAGCTTCTCTGGAATCGAGCACTCGGCGAGCACCAGCACGTCGATCTGATGAGCGCGGACCAACTTCGCTACCCGCTGCTGCAGGTCCTTGCCGTTCAAATTCCAGAAGAGAAACCGCAACATGAATCTATGTTCCTCGATGCCTGGGGGCACGATTCTACCATCGGACGACTTGGGCTGGTAGGATGCGCATCGTGTTGGCGTCTACAACCGTGTCAAAGTGTCTCTGCCGGGCTCCGCGCGGCGATCCTTCGGGGGTTTTGCGTTGCTTGTAGGGAAGTCCGCATCACCCGCGCCAAATACGCCGGCGACTTGACTGTTCCGTTTGGCTTCGAAACTGACGGTCACTCGCTTCTTGCCAGCTTCATTCGGCTTTGGGAAGAATGCGGTTGACGATGTCTGCCGCATTGGCGTCGAGCGATTTCCATTCTACGGCGGCGAGCGTCCGGCGCGCTTCGGGGTCGAGCGGCAGCCGCCAGCGGTCGCAGAAGACGGACGAGAGGTCTTTTTCGGCAGCAAGCGACACGGCGACCAGCCAGTTGAGCGACTGCTTGACCGCCGCATCGGCCGTGTTCGGTTCTGTCTCTTCACAGGCGGCCAAGTGCCGGTAGAATCTGCCGAGCCACGGGTTCCCCCCTTGGTCGCGCCACAGCTTGAGCATCGCCGAGGCGTAAAGCACCGGCTGGTCGGACGGGATCAGGGCTCGTCCTTGCGCATCCTGAAGGCGGGGATCCTTTTCCCCGAGTCCGTCCAGCGTGGTGAAGCCGCGCAGGAAAGACATGTCCGATTCGGCGAACAGTCGTTCCGCACTCTCGATCGTCTCCCGCGTCGCACGGTCGGGGTCATCGCACTTCAGCGTGTCCATACAGACGTAGCGCATGAAGACGGCGTAGCCCGTCGTGAACAGCGAATGGCGATGGCCGAAGGTGTAGTAGTTCCGCCCGATCTCATAGAAGTAGTAGTGCGGCATCGCCTTGGGGTTGGCACTCAATAGCGCGAAGTCGGCATCGTAGAATCCCGCCACCTCGATTCCCGTCCAGCCCACGTAGCCGCAGCCATAGCCGCAGGTGAGCCTGCCGTTGGGCACCGCGGCGATCGTGGGCTTGCCGCCCAGATGCTTCAAACGGCCCGGTTTTCGGCTGGTCAATTGATCGTACAGCGTCCATGCGCCGTCGAGCCGTTCGAGCAGCCGCCGCATGATCTGGCCGTCGAAGTCCGCATGAGTCGTCAAGAACACGACCTGTTCGCCGGACCAAGGAACAAGCCGCGTGTCGACCGCGGCTTCGCGCCAGCGGTCGGGATAGAAGGCCAGTTCGCCGTATTCCACCGAAGTGCCCGGCCGGAGCGACTCGGCGGCGCCCGCCCGCCAATCGACGCCCGCGCCGAGAATCTGGCACAAGGCCGCGACAAGGCACAGAGAAGACGTTGGTGTTCGCGTCATCGTAGTTCGCAGCAGTTTTCCGAGAACCGCCTCCTCCTTTGCTGGTCGTTGAAGATCGTCATTGCGATTCTACCTGTTGGAAACGTTGGCTGGTAGAATGGCGAAATGCGCGAGCCTGTAACCGCGACCACGGTCGCACCAGAGAAAGGGAACCTGCGAATGAACCTGCGATGGCCTACGATGGCACTGCTGGGTCTGCTGGCCGGCGGTCTGATGGCGGTGGAAGTGGACGAGAAAGAGCACTTGGGCGACGGGCTGTTCGCTCAGTCGGCGGTCTGGCAGGAAGGCGTCTTGCACCTGACGACGGTCGAGAACATGCGTTTCGGTCACGGGCAGGGCGAGAACTTCACGCATTGGAGCCGGAACGACGGCGAGAAACCGTGGCGTAAGCAACCTCTGTTCCCCGACCACAACCCCGGCATGACGTGCATGATGCCGTTGGGTGCCGATGCGAACTTGTTTCTCTACGTCGACCGCAAGGACGAGAACGACCGCCGCGTATTCCTGGCGCGCGTGGACGGCGGTCGGCAGCGCGCCCTGTTCGAGTTCAGCGACGGGCGCGGCGTGCTGAACCCGCAGATGGATCTGCTGGCCGACGGCCGTCTGCATCTGCTGATCCCCGACCGCACTGGTTTGCAGGTGCGCCGGTTTCTGGTCGACGCGAGGACGGGCGAGAGCCAGCGGTTGCCCGATGTCGTGATGCCGCGGACTGGCGCGCGGATCTATGGTCGGCTGGTGGACGGCAACCGCTTGATCGTGCCCATCTCGGTGATTCACGAAATGCTGCTGCTGACGATCGATCTGGGCGACCACCGCGTGGCGTTGCATTCGGTCGACCGCTTCACTTCCGCCAGCGGCGAGCCGCCGCGCATGACCTCGATCTTCCCGCTGGCCGATTCAGGCCACTACGCCCTGGTCTACCTGCGGCCGGCAGTGTTTTCCGACCGGGTCGGGAAACAGGGGCCGGCCACGGGACTGCTCGGCGAAATCGTGGTCAACGTGGTCGACGCCCAGACGTTCGAGAGCATCGGGACGACCGTGATCGCCGGGTTGCAGGCCGAGGCTGCGGCAACCCACAATCTGGACGCCCTGCAAACCGGGCCGCGCGAGTTTCTGCTGGCGCACACCGAAGTGAAACGGATTCATCAGCGGCACCTGACGGGCGCCTACGAGAACTACGTGGGCGGCTTTCTGACGCATTGGACCATCGACGGCCAGGGACGACCCGTGCGGAAAGCCGAACACCGGCTGCCGCCATTCTTCAGCACGCGTTTGACGCGGCTCGGCGAAGACAGCGCTGCGCTGGTCTGCAACGAGGCTCGTCCCGACGATCCGCTGCACCTGTACCGCATCCGTCTCGACGCAACGGAGCCGGTTCAGCCCGAATAGCGAAAAATCGACTGATCTCTTTGATGAGTCGCTCGCAACGCGAGATTTCCCGTGACAAACGGATCGGTTTCGGCACCCTGTAACCAAGGACAGCTCCCCGAAGTCCCGAGAGGCGCCGTACCATGAGCGATGAACGTCGCTGCGAAGATCCCGACAAGACGCTGCCGATGGCGACTGGTCCGTCGGGGCGTTCGTGTTCCGACGAGCTTCCGCCGGACGACCGGCAGTTGGCCGAGATCCTGGACCAATATCTGGCCGAGTTGCAAAGTGGCACGCTTCCCGATCCGGATGATCTGATTCGGCGGTATCCGCATCTGGCGGAGCGGCTCGAAGCGTGTCTGGCCGGCCTGCGGTTCATCCACCGCGCCGAACGGTCGCAAACCGCGACGCCCGGGCAATTGGGCGACTTTCGCTTGCTGCGGGAAATCGGCCGCGGCGGCATGGGAGTGGTCTACGAGGCGGAGCAGATTTCGTTGGGACGCCGGGTCGCGGTCAAGATCTTGCGCTTCGCCTCGGTGTCCGATCCGGAAGCACTCGACCGCTTCCGCCGCGAGGCCGAGACGGTTGCCCGCCTGCACCACACGAATATCGTGCCGATCTTCTTCGTGGGCAACGAGGACGGCATACACTACTTCGCCATGCAGTTCATCGAGGGCCGCAGTCTGGCCGACGTGCTGGCGGCGCGAACAAACCCCGTCGATGCCCGCACGGTGGCCCGCTGGGGCTTGCAGGCCGCCGAGGCATTGGTTCACGCCCATCAGCGAAATGTGATCCACCGGGACGTCAAACCTTCGAATTTGTTGTTGGACACCGAGGGCCGGCTCTGGCTGACCGACTTCGGCTTGGCCAAGCGTTTGGACGATGTCACACTGAGCATGACCGGCGCGCTGCTGGGCACGCCTCGATACATGAGTCCGGAGCAGGCGTCGGCAGCCCGGCAGCGCACGGACCACCGCACGGACTTGTACAGTCTGGGAGCGACCCTCTACGAAGGGGCGACAGGCCAGCCGGTGTTTTCGGCCACCACGCCGCACGAGGTGATCCAGCAGATTCTGCACCAGGAACCGACGCCGCCTCGCCGCGTGCGCCCCGAGTTGCCGCGAGACTTGGAAACGGTGCTGCTGAAGTGCCTGGCGAAGCAACCGGAACAACGCTACGCCGACGCCGAGTCGTTGGCCGACGATTTGCGGGCGATTCTCGACGGCCGCCCGGTTCGGGCTCGGCGGGCGAGTCTCTGGGAACGCACCAACAAATGGGCGCGGCGGCAACGCCGCAGCCTGCAGTTGGCGATTGGATCGGCCGTGACCGCCGTCTTGCTGTCGCTGGCCGTACTGGCCGCCGCGTCGGCGCATCGCCAGGCACAGACCGGCTACGTGCAACTCGACAGCGCCGGCGTGCCGCTGGAAGCTGAAATCCTCGACGCGGACGAGCGACCGGTTCGACGCTTTCGAGTGCCGCACGAAGAGCCGGTCGCGTTGCCCACCGGCGACTATCGCCTGCGTCTGAGCGCTCCGCAACAGATGAGCGCCAGCTACGATTTCTCCGTCCAGCGCGGGCTGGGCTGGGCGGGCGTGCTGGCCTCGTGGTTTTCGCCCGGCGAAACGAAAGGGATTCTCGCCAGCCGCCGCGCGAGCCTGACGTACCCGGTGGGATTGAAGCGCGGCCGGCACGGGGAACCGATCGACCTGGGAACCGGTGTCGTCGGTGTGCTGGAATCGGCCGCGCGAGCCGATCTGGTCGTGGCGGACCGGACTTCGATACGCCGCATCGATGGCAAGAGCGGGCAAGTGGTATGGGAATTTCAGCCCGAAGCGATGTCGGCGCCGGCCGATCAAGCGCGATTCCGCACCGACGCTTGGTATCGGCTGGTGTCCGACAACGAGATCCTGTCCGGTCGGCAATCGGCCGTGATGGCGCATCCGGCCCCTGACCTCGACCAGGACGGCGAAGCGGACATCGTCTGGGCCAGCCGGACGTCTTGTTCGCTGCTGGCTTTGTCCGGCAAGGACGGGCGACTGCTGTGGTGGCACCAGGGCGCCGTGCCGTCCGAATCGACGACCGCGCCCGAGGACGCAACGGTAAAACCGCCGGCGATCCCAATCGGCGACAGTTGGGTCGAGGGTCAGCCGCTTGTCGTGGATGCCGACAGCGATGGCGTCGCCGATCTGATCGTTGCCATGACGGCCGTTTCACCGGGCGGCGTTGATGTTGCCGTAGATCCGCCGCAGGTGTGCTACTGGATCGAGGCGATTTCCGGGCGGACGGGCAGCGTGTTGTGGCAATACGGATTGGATGCGACGTGGATCAGCAACGATCCTCGCGGTTTGGCCTACGGGGATTTCGGAACCGGTCGCCGCGGCCGCGCTCTGGTCGCCATGCAGCATCACGCGCCCCAGTTGGCTCGGCTCGATGGTCAGGACGTGGTTGCGATCGCTCCTGGCGCCAAACTGGCCGTCTTGCGGCCGGGCGACGGGGAACCGTTGTTCGGACCGTTCGACATGGGGTACCGAGCGTTGGTTGCACCGAAGCTGGCCGACATCGACGGGGACGGCGTGGTCGAGGCGATCTGGTGCGGGCCTCGGAACACCGGGCGAATCGCCGTTGCCCCGGTGTCGTTGAAGACTGGCGAGGCGCGTTGGCAGACCATGCTCGATTTCGATTCGTCGGCGATGCAAACCGATTTCTCCGACCGCTTTCTGACCGCTGCGGATTTGGACGGCGATGGAGCCGAGGAGCTTCTGGTCGGCAGCGCGTCGAGGCGCAGCCTGGCCACGGCCTCACCGTGGGGCGAGCTGCGTTGCCTGTCGGGCATGGACGGAGTCGCGCGGTGGACGCGGCGTCTGCGAACTTCCGAAGGTCATCCCGCGTTACAGCATTTCGTGACCGGTCCCGATATCGACGGAGACGGCCGGCGCGACGTGTTCGTCATGTCGTTTGGCAGCGAGCGCCGCACGGACCGGACCTCCGTCGAAAATGCCTTGCTCTGCGTCGACGCGTTGTCCGGCAGCGATGGTCGGACGCTCTGGACATGGTTTCAGAGACTGGACGCCAGCCGACTGCTTCCCAACGTCAGCGTGGGGTCGCCAGTGTGGTGGGGAAGGGGTGCTGATGGCTGGCCGCGACTGGTTGTGCCGTACTTCGGTGATCGATCGGCCCCGGCGCCGGTGCTGTACTTGTTGTCGGCCGGCAGCGGGCGGCTCGAAGCACAGGGGGCGGGACTGGTGCGGCCCTGGGTCGCCGATCTGGACGGCGACAGCGTGCCGGAGTTAGGCGCTTGCTCGGCCGAATCCTGGACCGCTCGCCCGGCGAAGCAGACACTTCACCTGTTTGCTGGCGGCGCCGACCGCTGGCGTCGTTTGGGAACCTGGCTGCCTACCGCCGACTTGGACGGCGATCACGTGCGAGATCTGGTCAGTCCGGTCGCCGAGACAACGCATGGGCTGACGGCCATCTCAGGCAGCAGCGGGCGGATCCTGTGGCGCGCGGACACGCCGACGCCCGGCGGCAGTTATGCGGTCGACTCGGGCGTCCTGCAACAGGCCGCGGCGGACTTGAACGGCGACGGTACGTCCGATCTGCTGCTGGTCGGCAGCGGTGGCCAGTCTCGTTCCAAAATCGCGGTCGACGCTTTGATGGTTCCCGTCCAGGCAGTGTGCGGGCGAACCGGGCGGCAACTGTGGCGTGCCGAAGACTGGCGTGTGGAGCGGCGGAGCGGGACCGCGTTTGGTCGGATGGCGACCGTATGGCCCGGTCCGCCGCTGCTAGTCGATCCGGCAGGCGACGGTCGTAGCGACGTCTTCCTGATCGCTCGCGTGACAGACATGGACTCGCCGTCGCGCCAGCCGGGCGGCCCGGTGCCCCAAGAGTATTGGCTGCTCCGGCTCGATGGCCGCAACGGCCGGTCGATCTGGCGGCAACGTTTGTCCTCGCACGCTAGCCATCAGCCTGCGATTTCGCCGGGGCGTCCGGTGATGGCTCGTTTGTCGAGCGATGGAGCGAGCGAGATGTTGGTTCTCACGCCCGATGGCGAGCAGGGCGAGCGAGATGTTTGGCGGTTGTCCGCGGTTCGCTCGTTGGATGGCGGCTTGCAGTGGGACCACGCGACAGTATTGTCGCGGGCGCCAGGCGCGAGCGGCCCCGAGCCGCTGGCTGGCGACTTGGATGGCGACGAGTTGGCGGAGGTGATCGTGGTGAGCCTCGGCGACGATTCGGCAGACGGGCCCGCGACGGTGTGCCAAGTGCGAGCGATTGACGGCCGCGATGGACAAGCGTTGTGGTCCTGGGATTGGCACGATGCCCATGACTTGGCGTTTGCCGACCGAACTTGGCCCACGCCCGCCCTGGCTGACATTTCAAGAGACGGAAAACGCTCGGTGGCGGTTCTTGCCAGAAACGGCAATTCTCAGGGAATCGTCCTGTTGGATGGTCGCGGTCAGGTCCAGCACCGTTGGGAGGCAAAGTTGCCGTCACCCGGATTTCCCAAAGCTCTGTGGATCGGTGATCTGGATGGCGACCCCGGCGATGAATTTGTGGTGTCCTCCTGGTCCGCGGCCGGCCCAAGAGTGGATGTCCTACAAGCCCCCGATGGCCGATCGGCTTGGTCGGCGGATGGTTCGTTGCAGGACGTTCTGCCGGAAACCTCATCGCAAGCAGCAACCGTGCTGGTGCAGCACGATCGAGAATTGCTGGGATTCGACGGCGCCACCGGCGCGCTACGATGGCGCGTCGCCGCATGGACAAAGGGCTTCGCGGACATACTGACCGCGCCGACTGCGGAATCCCCGCCGAGCGTCGTGGAGCTGCCCTCATTCGCTGCGGGCCACACCGCAGCAACTGCCTGTCGACGGGCGACGGCAGGGCCAGGATGGTCGGTGGAATCTGTCCAGCCATCGCGTCCGCCGATGCGATTCGATCCCGCCGCCGCGGATCCGCGACTGCTGGTCCCGTTGCCCTGGATCGGACCTTGGCCGGGGCTGTTGGCGGTCTGCACTGGCTCGGCGGTCGTGGTCGCCTTGCTGCCGTGGCTCGCTGCCCGGCGATGGCGCGGCCCTCGGTTTAGCCTCCGGCAACTGCTGGCCGCCGTTTTCGCGTGCGGGCTGCTGGCGTGGCTTGTGCGGCAAGCCCTGACCGGCGGACAAAGTGCACCGCTGGAACTGCTGGTCACCTTGCTTGTGCGACTGCCCCTGGCTGTGCTCATCGGTCTGCCTCTGGTGGCGTTCGCCGTCACGACGCTGAGGTGCTTGCCCCCACACCGCTGGCGATGGTTGGCGACATGGCTGATGCTGGCCGTTGTGTCGGCCATCGGCATCGCAGCCGTGTGGCTCGCCGTGGACCGCAAGCTGCTCGGGCCGGACGAACGATACCTGTGGGACGGCTGGTGGATCATCAGCCTGGCCGGCGCCTATGCCGCCGGCCTCGCAGCGCTGCTCACCCCACTCGTGCGCCCCCTCGCCGCGCGACGTTAGTGCCTTCAATTACGGACCGAGAATCCCCAGTGGACGCTGCTGCCTTTGGGACGGCGGCCGTGGTGGTAGTGGCCGTGGAACCACATGGGCGGAGGGGGCGGAGGGAGGTAGCGAACCTGTTCGACGACCACGGTCCGCGGGCTTTCCACGACCGTTGGCGGCATCGGCGGCGCGGGTGGCGGCGTGGTCTGCAGGGCCTGAATGACGGACTGGCTGACTCCCGATTGACTCAGGTCGATCAAATCCTGGGGACTCGGGCGTTGGGCGACGCCGTTGGTGCGGATGTGCGTGACGATCACTTCGTCGCTCAGCCCGGCCTGCGACAGGGTCATGACATCCTGGACCGAGACGGCGCCGTGCATCTGTCGTCCCACCCGTTGCTCGATCAGGGCTTGATTGCGGGCGATCTCGGCGTCGACGCTGCTGCCGATGGTCGAGCCCGCCAGCGCGCCGACAGCGCCCCCGAGAACCGCGCCGGCCGCCGTGTTGCCGTTGTGCTTGCCGATGGCGCCGCCGGCCACAGCGCCGGTCAGGGCGCCCAACGCGGCGCCTCGATCCGTGTGGCTCATGCTTTGACATCCGGCTGCCGTGAGCGCAAGTATGGCTATCACACCTCGCACGAACGCTCGGAGCCAAGCCTGCGGATGATCGGGATCGGAAGTCTCACGACTTCCGCTACGGGACCGTGCGGGCGGGTGGCGGCGTTGTACCGAGGCGAGGATTCTCATCGCGACACCTGTGGGATGGGACCAAGGTGGCGGATGGTCCCAGTTTCCCGCAGCGGAGTCAAGAGAGAGTCCGGCGACCCCGCGGCGTACTGGCGTACCCTCCACAAGTCAGCGGCCGGTGATTTCCAGATGGACCTCGCCCACCAACCCGCCAGGCAACTTGGCCCGAGACCCCCGCGGCAGAGGTGCGCTCGTTTCGATGCACTCAGGCAATTCGACTTCGACCTCCAGCAGGTTGAAACGCTCCAGCCGCGACGTGATCTCCGCGCGAAATTCCTGGAAACCCGGCGGAATTGCACCCAGCGGATGGCCGTTCAACCATGCCTCGCCGAACGCGTCCACGCATTGGATCACCAAGTCGATCCGTAGCACATCGGCCATCCCGGACGGCCGGTTGAACCGCCGTTGGTAGCGGACTCGGCCTCGAAAGTCCGATCCGAGCGTCTGGCCCCAATCCGCGGGAACCTGAGTTTGGCCTGCCGGCGGCAACGAGCCAGGGAGGATCTCGGACGTTCCATCCGCCAATCGCCGCGTGCGAGCCAACGGCTCGTACCGCCAAGGGCCCCGCAGCCGGATCAGATGCGGCATTACCAACGGCCCTATTCCGGCAGGAAATCGGAAATCACCGACGCTTGGCGAATCTGGCGAGTATCCGGCTCGATCGCCCGGATCGTCACCCGGATTCCCCGCAACGGCACGGGATACGGCGGCGACGTCTCGCGCTCGCCCATGTCGTCCACACCGTTGACCCCGTCGTTGTCGAAGCCGTCCATTCCCTGATCGATCACACCGTTGCCGTCCTGGTCGATCCCATCCCGCTCGTAATGCAGCGACCAAGTGTCGTAGCAGTAGGTCGGCGTGCGCCAGTTCACTCCGGCGGTCATACCCGCGCGGCTGTGCGGTGCCCCGGCGAAGTCCGAGTAATTGGCCACTGCCGACGCATTGAATCTCAGTCGGGCGGTGCTTGTCGTATCGCCATGACCGTACCCGAGATCGACAAAGGCGCCGCGGCCGATGGCGTCCACAGGCGGCCAAGTCGCGATGGGCGTCGTGATTCCGCTGAAGTAGGCCGGATCGCCTGGGGCAAGCGCCTCGGCCGTGTTGCTGCTGTTGCGAAGGGCAGCACCCGGATCAAACACTTGGACGTCGAATGCCAGAGCATTCTTCAACATCACGTCCTCGCCGGCGTTTGAGCCGGTTTTCGGAGCCCGGTAGAGCGACGTGACGCTGCGGCGATTCAAGTCCATCGGGAACGGAAACACGCGGCCCGGCAGGGCCCACCAGGGAGCATCCGCCGCCACCGGGGCCAGACTCAAGATCGGACCGGTGTTGGCACGATCCGACATCACTCGCAAATGGGCAAAGCGGTTCTCGCGCCGCGTCAGGTCGCCCAGCGAATTGGCTGTCATCACGACCGTGACATTGCCGCCGCCCACGGAACAATTGATCCGAACCGAGATGTCGTTGTGGTTGAAGAACCAGATCAGATCGTTCCGCAAATCGCCCAGCTCGGAGGCGATCGCATAGGTTTTGTTCCAGAGTTGCCCCAGATCCGGGCGGATCAACATCGCGCGGCGGTAGATCGTGAACGATTCTTCGTTCGGGTCGTGGATCCCGTCGCCGGTTGCGTTGTTGGGCAGATCCTCGAACTGAATCCACCAGACGATCTCCGCCAGATGGGACTGCATCGGCAGCGTGATCAGATTGCCCCCGGCGTCGAAATACGCCCGCTCGCCCACAAACGGCGAACCCTGGCTGCGGGCCGTAAAGGCCAGCACGTCGTCGACGTCTCCGTACACCGTATTGCTGACCGCCGGATTGGTATCGGTCACCCCGTCGTCGTTCCAGTCGCTATCGCCGCTCGGACCGTCGAGGATCTCCAGGTAGCCGCCCCCGGACGCTTCGTCGGCCCAAGGGCGAGCGGGCACGGTCAGGCCCGAGAGATCCTCCTGCAACCGGTTGGCAACGCTCCGCAAGCTGCCCGCCATCTCGATCGTTGCTCGACCCTCGGCAACGACTTCGCCCACCACCGCGAAGGCCTGAGCCAGCGCGAGAATCAGGATCACGGTCACCGCCATGGTCACCAACAACTCGACCAGCGTAAATCCGGCGCAAGGTTGGCGAGAGGGAAGTACTTCGCGAACATCCCTGGAATAGGGGCGATGCCACTTGCGTCTACGACGAGATGTTTGCATGATGGCGCACTCTTCTTCGGTTCCGATGAGGATTCCACGGGAGCGACGGCTGCATATTTGGGCGTAAGGTGTTACGAAAGCGAGCCACTTGACCCATTCGCTTCCGTATCGGTTTGCGATCGTCGATGATCCCGGATATCTTCTATTCGACTAGCCACCCGGCGTTTTGTCAAGCAAACCAGCCGTCCGAGTAATTGTCGCGATGTCGATCTCCGATGCCGTTCAGCAGCCGATTATCGAAGTCTGGCCGCCCGAGGTCTGGTGCGATGTGACGGTACTAGCAGCCGTTTCGGGTGGGCCAGACAGCGTTGCGCTGCTGCGTGCCTTGGTGGCGACCCGTCGTCCCGGCAGCGGGCGTTTGATCGTCGCCCATTTCAATCACCGTCTCCGGGGCGAGGAATCGGACGAGGACGAGCGTTTTGTGCGGCGGCTGAGCGAGAAGCTGGGACTGGCATGTGATGTCAGCCGGGCCGCATCGGCAGGCCAGCCGGCCTGCACGTCGTCCGAGGATTCGGCTCGCCGAGCCCGATATGCCTATCTGTGCGAAGCCGCGGCTCGCCACGGCGCCAGGTATGTCGCCACGGGGCATACGGCGGACGACCAAGCGGAAACGGTCTTGCACCGGCTCGTACGCGGAACGGGGATCGGGGGACTGGCGGGGATTCGCCGACATCGCGAGTTGATGCACGGCGTGTCGCTGATCCGCCCCATGCTAGCAGTCCGCCGCAGCCGTGTGTTGGAGTATCTGGCAGTTCTCGGCCAGGACTACCGGCGGGATTCGAGCAATCTTGCCCTTCAATTCACACGGAACCGGCTGCGGCACGATTTGATCCCTCGCCTGGAATCGGACTACAACGCCCGGCTTGTTCCGGCCATCGGACGCTTGGCAGCCATGGCCGACGAGGTGCAGGAGTGGCTGGATCAGCAGGTGAACCAGTTGTTGCCGACTTGCGTCGAACTACGCGGAACCACCGAAACCGGGACGGTCTCCGATCCGCGGACGCCCGGTGCTTGTCCCGTTTGTGAGGTGACGGTGGATTGCCGGGTTCTGCAAACGATCCGACCGTTGCTGGTGCGCGAGTTGTTCGTGGCCGTCTGGAGACATCGGGATTGGCCGCGTCAGGCGATGGACTACGCCAAATGGGACGAACTGGCGCTGTTGGCTCAAACGCCGATCGATGCCGCCGAACGCCGACAGCATGTTCTTCCGGGTGGAGTGATCGCGCAGCGGGTCGGACACCGTTTGACACTCGATCGGCCATCGGGGCAGAATACGGCGTTGTCGCAGGGAAGACGGGAGAATTGCTGATGGAATCGACTGCACCGCAAACGACGATGATCTCGCTGGAACAACTCCAGGCGGTGCTGGATGTCTACGAGACGGGGCGGTATCTGGAAGCCTACCGGGCGACCGAGGCTTGGGGGCCGTTCTCGCAATGGCGGGGCGTCCGGGCGCAGATTCTGGCCGGTCGCCTGGCGTCGAACTTGGGCGCGATGCGGCAGGGCAATTGGCTGATGCGCTGTGCGTGGCGCAGCGATCCGGCGGATGCCGAGGCGTGCTACTACTACGGGTTCAAGCTTTGGCGGACGCGCGGTCCCTACTTCGCCTGGAAATGGATCCAGCAGCGCGAGCCGCTGCCGCCGGACACCGTCGCCGAAGTTCGTGCGTCCTGGTACGCCTTGTGCGCCGCGGTGACCGGTTCGCTCCGCGACTTCGACGCCGCGGAATCATGGATGCGCCGCGCCGAGGAGACCGCGCCCGAGAGTCCCTGGGTCCACGTGTGTTGGTCGCAGTTGCTGGAGTGGGAAGACCGCTACGAGGAAGCGTTGCGGGCCACTCGGCGCTCGTTGGAACTGAAGCCCCGCTTCCGGCCGGGCCTGCAAGCCGCGGCGCACGTGCTCTCGCTGCTGGACCGAGACGAGGAAGCGATTGCGTTGTTGGAAGAGGCCGCGGCGCATCTGGAGAGCAATGCGATCTTTGTCCAGTTGTACCAGATGCAAAGCGAGTTGAAGCGGTACGAGCAGGCACGGGACAACCTCGAACGCGCCGCGGACCTGTCGCCGCTGGCAGAAAAAGACATGCTCCAGTGGTTTGCGGCCCAGCGCTCGGAAATCGCGTACCGGCTGGGTGATTTCGACGGCGCGGTCCGCTACGCTCGTGAGTCGGACAGCGAGTTCTTCAAGACCATCGCGGATCGGCTGGAAGATCCGGCTCGAACGAACGCGCCGGTGGTTCTGCTGCCGGTCGGCTTCGTGCGCCAGCATCATGTCACGTGCGTGCCGGCGACGCTGTCGGCGATCAGTCGCTTCTGGTCGATGCCGGCCGATCATCTGCAGGTGGCGGACGAGATCTGCTACAACGGGACTTCGGCGTACAGCGAGCGCAAATGGGCGCGCGAGCACGGTTGGGTCGCCCGCGAATTCACGGTGACCGAGTCGGCCGCGGCCGCGCTGCTGGATCGCGGCGTTCCGTTCACGTTTGCCACGGTCGAACCGGCCAGCGCGCACGTCCAGGCGATCATCGGCTACGACGGCCGCCGCGGAACCTTGATTGTGCGAGATCCATACTGGCGGAACGCTAATGAAGGCCTAGCCGACAAGGTGCTCGCCCGCTACCGCGCCTTCGGCCCGCGGGGCATGGCGTTGGTGCCCCGGGCGCAGGCCGAGAGGCTGCAAGGACTGGAGTTGCCGGACGCCGAACTGTGGGACGAACTTCACGCCTTGGACGGCCAGTTGATGGGTCACCGCCGAGACCAGGCGCAACAGATCTTCGCCGCGTTGTGCGAGT
Organism: Pirellulaceae bacterium; assembly: GCA_023382975.1. GTDB lineage: Bacteria > Planctomycetota > Planctomycetia > Pirellulales > Pirellulaceae > SKKK01. The sequence goes on along the minus strand of JAHDXO010000054.1, from coordinate 30,916 downwards.
CGGCGCCGGACCATCTGCTGAGCCGCGAGGCGCGGCGGCGGCTGGCGATCTACGACCAGAACGCGGCCGAGCAGTTGGCGGCGGTCGAGCGGTTGCTGGAAATCAACCCGGAGGATCAGTCGTTGCAGTTGGAGCGGCTGTCCTGCCTGCGCGACGTGGCTCGGCGCGACGACCGGCTCGCGACGTACCGCGACCTGTGCGCCCGCAAAGAGACGCATCCGATCTTCTACCAGCAGTACGCCCAGGAATTGCGGGCCGACGCACGACGCCATGACGATGCGGTCTGGTTGTTGCGCCGGGCCATCCGCCGCTGGCCGACTCATGCGGCGAACTATTACGTGCTGGCCAATTTCTACTGGGACCAGCGGAGATTCGACGAGGCGTCCGAACTGTACCGCTTTGCCGCCTGCTTGGACGACAAGGACGAGCAATTGGCCCACGCCTACTTCTCGGCGTCGGTCTGCCGCCGCCAGACCGAGACGGCCTTGGATTTCCTGCGGCGGAGATTCGAGCGGTTTGGCGACAAGTCCAGTTTTCCCGCGCGGACGCTGTACTCGGCCTACAGCCAGTTGGATCGCAACCCGGAGGCGTTGGCCGTGATCGATGCGGCCCTGCAGTTGCGGCCCGACGACGGCGAGTTGTTGCTGTTTGCTGCCGATTCCTACGCAGCTTCCAGCCTGGAGCATCTGGCGCGATCGGAACAGTTGCTGCGCGACGCCCGCGACAAGAGCCCGGCCGGAGCGTGGCTTCGCACCGCCGCTCGGCTGGCGGTTGGCGACGGTCGGTTGAGCGAAGCACTGGAGTACTGGATGCAGGTGCTGCGGAATCAGCCGCTGGCGATTGACGCCCACCGCGCCGCGGCCCGGCTGCTGGCCGAGACGCAGGGCCGGCCCGCGGCGCTGGAGCATCTCCGCCAGTGGGCCGAGCGGTTTCCGCACTTCCACCCGCTGCAGGAGCTGCGCATCGAATGGCTCCGCGAGGAACCGCCCGAGGTCAGCGAAGCCGTCATTCGCCAAACGCTGGCCGCCCATGCTGACGACGCTTGGCTGCATCGCGAACTGGTCTTGGTGTTGGCGGCCCAGCGGCGATTCGACGAAGCCTGGGAGCAGATCGAAGTCGCCGGTCAACTCGACCCGCAGAACAGTTCGTTCTTCCTGGTCCGGGCGCATCTGTGCCGCTGTCAGAACCGAGTGGACGAGGCGAAACGCGACCTCCGCCGCGTGGTCGAGATGGCGGTCGACAACGACTTGGCGATCTCCGAATGGATCGAGTTGTGCCAGACGATTGCCGAGCGGCGGCAGGTTCTGCAGTTCGTCCGGGACCAACTGGTGGAGCAGATCATTTTTGGCGACGGACTGCTCGCCTTCCAGATCCACGCCCGCGATTCGCTGGAACCCGGCGAGGTCCTGCAACTGCTGACCGATGCCTGGCAGGCGCGTCCGGACTTGTGGCACGCCTGGTCGGCGCTGATCGGCCAGCACAGGGACATGAACCAGATGGACCGGGCCTGGGAACTGGCCTGCCAGGCGACCGAGCGGTTTCCGCTGATCCCGCGGCTGTGGCTGGACCGCGCCGAATTGTGCCATGTTCGCGGCGACGCCGCGGGCGAACTGCAATCGCTGGACACCGCCTACCAGATCAATCCCGACTGGGGCGTCGCCGTGCGGACGCTGTGCGACTATCACCAACGCTGCGGGGACTACACGCGGTCGCGAGAATTATTTGAGCGGGCCGTGGCTCGCAATCCGCTGGATGTGGTCAATCATCTGCGGCTGGCCGAGGTACAATGGCGTCTCGGCGACCGCGAAGTCGCTTGGCAGCGAGTGGAAAAGGCGGCCCAGATGGACCCCGGTTTCGAAGCGGCCTGGGAATGTCTGAACTCTTGGTCGGATGAACTCGGCCGCCCCGAACGCGCGCTCGAAGTGGCCCGCGAGCTGACCGTGCGCCGTCCCGGCGAAGCCCGCTCGTGGTTGATCCTGGCCCGCATGTTGGACGCCCCCGAACAAAGCGACGAACGTCTCGAAGCGTTGGACCGCGTAATCGAACTCAGCCCGCGGAACCTGGACGCCTGGGACGGACGGGCGATGGCGCTGGCGGCCCGCGGGCAGTGGGACGAAGCGTTGGCGTCCTGCCATCCGCCGGCTTGGCAGGACGCACCGCCGCCGCCTTTGCAATGCCGCGCAGCTTGGCTGGAAGCGCAGCGCGGCGATCTGGCGGCGGCGATCGCGCGGATGCGGCAGATCGTGCAGGAAGAGCCGTACTACTACGAGGCCTGGACCCAGTTGTCCGAGTGGCATCTGCAGGCCGGCGATCCCGCATCCTCGGTCGAGGCGGCCGAGGCCATGGTCCGCATCCGCCCGCACCGCGAAGTTAGCTTCGGCTACATGGCCGACGCTCGCTTGGCCGCTGGCGACCGGTCGGGCGCCGTCCAGGCCTTCCAACGGGCCTTCGAGCTGAACGGCGGCTACTCGTACGCCGGCTTCAGCCTGTTCGATCTGCTGCTGGAAGACGGCGATCTGACGGGAGCGGACACGGTGCTAGCTATCCTCCGCAACCACACGGACGGTCCGTTGATCTTCGCCCGCGGCGTCCAATTGTGCGCCAAGCGCGGAGACCATGCAGCCGCTCGAATCTCGTTCCAACAAACCTGTACCGCCTGCGACGATCAGCCCGCGCCGCTGAATGTGGCGGTCGGTGCCATGCTCGAGGCCGGCTGGCAGTCCGATGCGGAGCTAGTGATGGACGAGGTCATCCGCGGCGGTTCCGCCCACATCCACGTCTTCCGCCGCTGGGGGCACCTGCACGGGCTTCGCCGCGATGCGGACTGCGCTGCCCGGTTGCGAGAACTGGCCGAACAGTCCGTCGACGGTTGGCACGCCACCCACGGCTACGTCGACGGCCTGTTCGACGCCAAAGATCACCGCGCGGCGCTGCGGTTCCTCCGCAACGAAACCGACTGGCTGCGGAAATCGACGCCCACTTGGGGCGTCGGCGGCTATGTCTTGACCCGTCTGCGGCGCTACGGCGAAGGCGCGAAATGGCACGCCGACTGGCGCCAGCGTCAGGACGCGGAACCGTGGATGCTGGTCAATCTGATCGAGTCGTTGCGAGCCGTGCGCCGCGACGCCGAGGCGGTTGAAGCGTCGCACCACGCCCTTTCGCTGCCCCCGGCGTTCGGCCAGCATCTGCATCATCTGTGGCTGGCCAGCGACGCCGTCGGGGATGGCGACATAGCCGCCGCGCGGACGCATCTGGCGGAAGTCCCACCGGACGCCCTGGACGAGGATTATCAATTCGATTGGCTCATGGTCACCTCGGTGATCCAGATGGCCGAGGCGGGGCCGGAAGAGAAGCGCTCGGTATTCGCCGAAGTCCGCCGCCGCGTCGCCGCCGCCCGCGCCGGCTTTGCCGCCTACCCCCAGGAGCCCGCCCGTCAACGTATGTACCGCCGCTGCCTCGCCCGCATCGCCCAAATCCAAAACACCTGGCCCGCCCGCCTCTGGTACCTCACCCGCGCGCTGCTCGGCTGATCAAGGCGAACCATGATCGCGCCGAGTATCAGGCGGACAGAATAGGTCTACTGCGGTATCGTGCAGGCGACGCGGAAGCCTGCGAAGGGCAGGTCGAGGCGGTCGTTATAACGACGGAAGCCGGAATGGCACCAAGCGACGGAATCGTTGAACGAGGTCCCGCGGACAGCGCGACCGCGAAAGTAGTGCGGATCGACGCTTTGACCGAAGGGATCGATCTGCAGCTCCGTCCCCATGGGAGCGAAGCGGTCCCAGCAGTATTCAATCATGTTGCCATGCATGTCGAACAGGCCCCAGCGATTGGGCAGACGGGACCGAACCGGCTGCGCCCTGTCGGCCGAGACGACATCGTACATGGGCAGGAATTCCGGATCTTCGCCGAAATGGAAGCGAGTCGTGGATCCGGCGCGGCAGGCGTATTCCCATTCCGCCTCGGACGGCAGCCGATATCCGTTCGCGTCGATATCGCACTCCCAAATCGGTATCTCGTGATCAGTGCCCCACAGGGTTTCCATTTGATCCGTTTGGCGGTACACCGGGGTCCGATTCTCCCGCCAACTCAACCAGTTGCAGAAGCGGAGGATCTCGCAAAAGGGGAGACCGTAGAAGGGGTGATCGACGGTCGGACTTCCCTGCTGAGACAACGGAGCACGGACGATTTCTTCCGACGGGCGATGCATTTCCGGGCACTCCCGGTCTTGCTGCCACTGTTCGATCCAACCGACGGTGATCTCCGAGTTCGCGAGGTAGCACTTGCGATTGATGATCACGTCGTGGATCGCGTGTTGGTCCTTCAGCACGGGATGATCCATGCCCATCCGGAACTGTCCGGGAGGAATTCGAATCATGGTCAGGCCCAAGCTGTTGACGAACCAGGGCGGCTCGTCGGTGGGGGGCTGCCACGTACGCTCGATGTCCGGGATTCCCACCTGCAACCCGCCTTGCCCCCAGCGCTTCAGGGCGAATTCAGCGGCGCCGTGGATACCGCCCGTCGGTGCTTGCCGGTACAGTTGTTGCATCAAGCCCACCAGCCGTTCTTGGATCGCGGGATTGTCGATCCAGGCCAACGCCGCACACAGTCCCGAGGACAAATCGGCATCGGTTTCCGATCGCGTCAGGATCTCGGTGACCTTGTCGAAGGCGATCGGCCACCGGGCGAATCCGTGAATGAAGGCGGTGCGTGCGCTCGGGTCGTCTTGCTCCCGCAGCACCTCGGTTGCCAGTTCCACGGCACCCCAATGCAGGGCGACGGCGGCATACCGCGCTCTCTGCTGGGCGTCCGAGGTATCGAAGCGCCGCTGCATCGCTGGTGAAACCTTGTCGTAAGAAGCTTGAGTGAGAATTGGCACCAATGCCTGCAGTTCCCCCTCATGGACTTCGGCGACTTGCTCGACCAGGAAGGCCGTCACCTCGGGCGGAGAATTCTCGAATTGATGCAAGGCGTAGGCGGAACGCAATTTGGCGAGTTGTTGCGTGTGACCCGCGGAGGCATCATTGCCGACAAAGTATCGATCCAAGTGCGGCTGAGCGAGGTGGCGAAACGGCGATAGATCGCGGACACAATGTTCCACTAGTTCGGGACGAGCCTGCAGTAGTGCATCGACCAGCGTCACGGTCTTCCTCGCGTTGTTGTCGTGCCAGATCCAGATGCTGCCGAAAACCGCGATGAGCGCCAGCATCCCGGCCAGAGCCAACCACTTGGCGTACCGCCGGCGCGCGGTTCGGAGCAGGTCGCCACGATCGCCGCCTCGGGTATCTTCGCCCGCGAAGCAAACGATGCGCAGATACTCGACCGGCCCCGGCAGGTAGCGGTTGTCGCGCTTTGTCGGGTCGGCGGGGTTCGACGCCTTCCACTCGTTGGCGCATCGCCGCAATGTCAACTTGGCTCGCCCGGCGATCGTACGTTCCAGTTCCTCATGTAGCCAGGCGCGCAGCGGCTCCAACAGGTAGTCGTGGGTCAACTGAAATGCTGCCGGCGCAAACGCTGGCGCCGGCGGTTTTTCCCCTGCCGGAACAGGCACGTCGGGCGACGTAGAATCCGTGTCGTTTTCGACCGGGGTGATCAGCAACAGTTCGCGTTCGAGGATGCCGAGCAACTCTTCGAACTCTTCAGGGCGCACGCAGCGGGCGGCGCTCTGCAACTCCTCGACGGACCGCCGGATTTTCGCAACTCCGACGCCTTCGTCGGGCCGCAGCGTTTCCAAAACCCGTCGTGCCGCCGGTTCGTGATGGTGTCGGATCGTGCCCGATTTGAAGCTCTCCCGAAGAAATTGCTTGCCGATTTCGCGCGGGCCGCCAACTGCAAGCAAGCTTCCGGAGTGCCACGGCCTGTCGCGCAGCATGTGGGCGTACAGAGCCAACTCGACGCAGATCACCCGATCGTCCCGGGTCATGGCCGCAACGGTTTGCTGAAGAAATTCCTTCTGCTCCTCGTCGGGCTGTCCGCCTTCGAAACGATCGTAACCCTTGCCGAATTCCGTCAAGACGGTCACGGCGTGTTTCGGAGAGAAGGTGTCGACGAAGGCCAAGTTGCGGCCTTCCACCAACCGGATATCCAGTGCCGAGAAGAATCGCTTGGCGGCCATCAGGAACCCGTCCCGAACCAGGACCAGGCACTGGACTCGCGATGCGATGCAAAGCCGCAAGGCATCGAGCAACTCGGATTCCGATTCGTGCGGATGAGCCAACAACCATTGCTCGAATTGGTCCAGGACGATCAGTGTTTTCCTGGTTGCACCGGCTCCCTGGCCGTCGCGAAGGGCCCGTACCATGCCGGTCAGGTGCAGGCCGGCGGGCAGATCGGGGACGCTGCCGCGAAGCTGTTCCCGCAGGTCCCTTTCGGTGGCAGTCGGTGTCGCTCGGACGTAGACGGAGCAGACTTCGCTCGGGTTGAGCCTGGGCAGCAAACCCGCCCGGACCAGCGAGGACTTGCCGCTCCCGCTCGGTCCGTGGATCATGCCGACCGAGAAAGAGTCCTCGTGGTCCGTCGTTTCGATCCTCGTTTTCCAGAACCGGATGCTCTCGGGCAGACCCTCGCGGTCGCGCGGCCCAGGCAGCAGCCGCAAGAAGAAATAGGCATCGCTCCGATCGAACGATCGCAGCCCCTTGGGAACGATCTTCACTTCCGGTCCTGCGGCCATGATGCCTGGATGGAAGCCTGTTGCGAAGTCCGCGTCGGAACTCCGCAGGAATTCGCGGAGATCCTCGACCATTTCCTGGGCCGTCGCGTATCGCTCGGTAGCGTGTTTTGACAGCGCTTTTAGACAAATACGTTCCAGCTCTTCGGGGATCGCCGGGTTGATTTCGCGAGGCGGCTGAGGCCCGAACGTCAAGTTGGTGACCTGCCCCGACAACTCGTCCATGTCCTGCGATTCAAACGGCGCGCGTCGGGTGAGCATCGCGTACATCGTCGCTCCCAAACCATACACGTCCGTGCGAGAGTCGACGCGGTCGGTCTCGCCGCGAGCCTGTTCGGGACTCATGTAGGCCATCGTTCCCGATCGTTCACCGAACCGCAGCAAGCGATGCTGGTCACGGAGGGCGAGTCCGAAATCGACCACTTGAACCTGGCGCGACTCGTTCAACATGATGTTCGTCGGCTTGATGTCCAGGTGATAGATACCCTTGGCATGGGCGTAGTGCAGAGCCTTGGCGATCGCGACCATCCAATGGGCAACCTCTCGAAAAGAAATCGGACCGGCTGTCCGAATTCGTTTCGCCAAGTTCAATTCCCCAACGTAGTCCATCACGATGTAGATGGGAATCTGCCCGGTGCTGCCCCAATCGCGCACGGAGACGATGTGCGGGTGTTCCAATTCCGCCAGGACCTGAGCCTCCTGCCGGAACCTAACGACAAGTTGTTCCCAGTCCGCACGGGCCATTCGGTCCGGTCGAAGCACCTTGACCGCCACGCGGCTGCCGCTCTCCCCGTCGACACACAAGTACACTCGACCGAATCCCCCGCTGCCCAACTGGCGTTCGACCGTGTACCTTTCGGTGATGTTGTCTCCTGCCGTCAGCAAGTCGAACGCGCATTCACTGCCGCTCGGTCCCTCGACCGGGGTGTTTGAGTCTTTCGAAGTGTCAGGTTCTTGAGGCGCGGTCATCTTCGTTCCACCTGCTGGCAGGATGGCTCGGAACACACATCGGCATGGTTTGATTTATCGCCGTGATTATAGCCTGATACGCGACTCGTCAACAACCCAGACAGGTAGCTGCACCACAGCACAACAGCTTGCGTACCTGATTGTCCTGATTTGGGCCTTTCCGCGGTCCGGGTGTGGAGCGTCAATTGGTTTCCCTGTCTGGGCGTCCAATCGAACCGACCCGAAATGCCGATATCAGGCGATCCAGACAGCGTTAGGATCGCGGGGAGACGACGGCGGAGTCGATGTCTAGGAGGTCGGCGATCTGTTCCAGGGTGGCGGCGTGGTGGCCGATGCCTAGGGCGAAGTGGTGGGTGGGGCCTTCGGCGACCCAGCGTTTCAGGAAGGTGCGAACGTCGGGCTGAAAAAAGCCGCGAGTGTTGGTGTTGCCCGTCGGTGGAATGGGACCGTCGACGCTTTCTCCTTCGGCGATGATGAACTTGAAGCGGCCGTCGCGCTGGATGCCGACGCTGAGCATCGTGATCGGGCCTTCCTTGATCTTGAACTCGACGCTGGCTCCGGAACCCGGCTTGCCGTGGTACTTCAGCAGGCTCCGCAGGACCGGTCTGCCGTCGGCGATGTTGATGTGGTGCGGGCCGTCGTGGCCGACCAGCACAAAGCCTTCGCGGAAGTCGATCGGATGGAACTCGGCAAAACTGCCGCCGATGTCCAGCCGGTCCATGATCAGCATGGCGATGCACGTCTTCAGATCCGACTCGCCGCACATCGGAAACCCGGCCGCGGTCAGCAGCGAATTGCCGACGATCAGGTTGGTCACCAGCGTACGCATCGGGCTGTCGGCCTCGCCAGCGTAATAGTAGGCCAGACCGTCGAGCCGGTTTTCGTCGACGAATTTGTCCAACGCCACGGCGACTCGGGCCGCCACGTGCAGATCGCCGTCGGTCAGCTTGGTCGTCACCGGGTCCGAGACCGGATCGGGCGTGTCGAACAGGTCCAAGATCTGCTGTTTCTTTGCCGCGATTTCGGCGTCGGTTACGGTTCGCTCAAGCCGCAGCAGATCGTCGGCTTCGGTCTGGACGATGTGACAGCCGAAGGTGCCTGTCAGCGCCGCCTGGTCGGTCTGCATGTCCAGCATGTGTTCGATGGGATGCCCGAAGTGTCCGATGCGAGCCCGTTGCAGGTCGTGCAGGACCTTGGCGATCTGGCACCACTGGCGGATCTCCGCGCGGGCCGGCGGATCGTCGTCCAGCATGCCCAGGATGCACGGCGGCGCCTTGCGCCCCATGCGGATCGCGACGCCGGTAAACTCGGGCACCGAGCAGAAATCGTCGTTGCACAACTGCATGTAAGTCGACGCGCGGGAGTAGTCCAGCGCCGCCAGCGGTTGGAGCGCGACCAGCACGATCGGAACGTCCAGTCCGCGCACAATGGCCGCGAACGATGCCGAAGTCGCGTAGGTCAGCATGTCGCAGAATACCAGATCGAGGTCCGCCGCCTTGAGCCGTGGCAACAGCGCGTACGCCGACTCGGCATCGTCGACCATGCCGAAGTTCACGACCTCGACCTGCTCGGCCCGGACCATGCCGACGAACCGGTCGAGCTTGGCCATCAGTTCGACTAGCAGCCCGTCGAACTGGGGCCAGTACGCGTGGAAGCCGACGCCGAACACGCCGATGCGAGCGGTCAGCGGTTTGCGGCGTTCAATGCGCGGTACGTTCATGCGACGGTTCCTCTTGGGTCTTTCCGAAAGCTTGGGCTGAGAAGCTGCGAATCAAGCTTCGGCTCAGGTTACCCGCGGCGGTGTCCGGCCGCAATGAGGTAGGCGAGAAGGCAGCACCGCACGGGTTGCGGCGACAAGAATGTCGGCCAGCTCCGCAAGGTCAATAAGCCCGTAGCGAGTTACGGCCCGCGACCACAGGCCCGATTCTAATCTCGAAGCTCTAGCAGCGGTTCGTCCCACTCGAACAAGGCGTCCACGAAGCCGGCGTCGAGCTCTGTATCGGAATTCGATGCCGGTTCGGCGGACACGGCTTCGCCGACGGGAATCGCATCGATCGATTGCGCGTCGGGAACTTCGGGCTTGTCGGCCAGCGATTCAGCGGTGCTCGAATCGACGGCCGATTCGAATTCCGCGGCTTGCTGCGCGGATTCGGCGTTCGCCGCCTCCCAGGCGAGCAGTTCGTAGAACGTTTCGAGATCCGCACTTGGCATCGCCTCGTGCGTTTTCACGGCGGAGGCAGCTTCTGCCGGGACTTCGAGCAGCGTCGCGGCCGGTTCCGCGAAATAGGCCATCGCGGCGACCAATTCCGCGGCGGTATCCGGCGTCACCGGTTCCGGTTCGGGCTGCGCCGGCTCCGCTTCCGCTTGCGCCAGGACCGATTCGATCCAGGCCGTGGTCGGCTCGAATGACGGGGGCTCGCTGGCCGGTTGAGTCCAGACGAAATCGGCTGCTGCCGCTGCCCCTACGGCGTCGGCCGTCGGCTGGGCAAGTCTGGCCGCTTGCGTCGAAGGTTCCGCCGCTTCGCCTTCACCGCCAGTGGCTTGGCTGGTCAACGCGGCCGATTGATTCGCCGCCGCGGCGGACGAGTTCGTCGCCGCTGCACCGGCTGGATTGGCGCTGACGACCGATGGGATCGAGGCATTGCGGATCTGTTCGGCGAGTTGCGTGTTGCCATTCTTCTCCTCGACAGCCGCCAAACGCTGTCGCAGAGCTTCGGGCGTCGATGGTGTGGACGCCAAGAACATCCGTTGCGTGATGTAGGCCGCCCGCCAACCTCGCTCGCCGAAATTGTAGCCTTCGCCTTTGGCTGCCGGCGCCAGCACAATGTTGTAGAAGCGGTCGTCGGCCACTTGGCCCTGTTGCGAGCCGATTTGCTCCGGGCCGTCGAGCAGGGCGCCCGATTGGCTTTCGCGGATTTCGTAGGTGCCGGCCTGCAGGTTGATGAATCCATAGGCCCCTTGGTCGTCGGTCATCGCCACCAACTGGACGGCGTTGCCGCTGGAATCCGTGCCGGTCAGTGTGACGATCACTCCGGGAATCCCCTTCTCCGACGCGGCATCCCGTTGCCCGTTGTTGTTGCTGTCCGAATAGACAAACCCTCGCAACTCGGCGGTCAGCGGGTCGTCTTGGATGGTCCCGACAGCGGTGGCGCGGCCCAGTTGCACGTTGCGGGACGGATTGCCGGCCGTCAGATTGTTCAGAGTGACCTCGAAGGTCTCGTCCAGTTCCACAAGATTGTCCGCAACGACCGGGAAGCGGAGTTCCGCTCCGCTTTGCCCCGCGGGAATGGTCACAGTACCGGACTTGATCAAGGACGAAGCGAAGTCGCTGTCGTTGGTCGTTTTGTGCGTGAAGGTCCAATTGACACTGACCGCGACGTCGGCCGTCGCCGGAGCGCCCTGGCCGTCGCGCATCCGGATCTGCAGCACCAGGTCCTGGCTGCCCGTTTCCGGTTCCAGCAGCGTGCCATCCTCGATCGACAGGATTGCCGCATCGTCGTCGACGATCGTGCCGGTCGCAGCCGCTGGTCCGTCGACGCGGTACCCGCTACCCGGCGTCAGCGTCAAGACCACCGTCTCGTTCAGTTCCGTGACGCGATCCGTCAGCGGCGCGATCGTGACCGTTGCCGTGCTCGCGCCAGCAGGGAGCAACACGGTTCCGGTGGTCGAGGTGAACGTGGCAGCTCCGGTTTGGCCGTAGTCGGCACCGAGCGTCGCCGTCCCACCGACGGAGAAACTCACCGTCAGCGGACTGCCGGTTTGACCTTCGCGCGTGAACGTGTAACGCAGCAGTTGTCCCGCGTCCTCCGGAACCGAGGCCGGCGACACCGACAAGCGGATGATCGTATCGTCGTTCAGGATGGTTCCTACCGCGGTTGCCGCCACGATCTGGACGCCCTGCGTCGCGCCCGACAACGTGACGGTGAAGCCCTCGTTCGGCTCGGCGACCGTATCGCCGGCAACGGGGATCACGATGGTGCGAGTCGCCTCGCCCGCGGTGAACATGACTTGCCCGCTGGGCAATGCGCCACCGAAATCGTTCGCGTCGGCCGGGTCGGAACCGCTGCCGGTGACGGCGTACGAGACCGTGACTTCGTTGGCCAAATAGCCCTCGCGAGTGACGGTGAACGTGAAATCGGTCGTGCCCGTATCACCTTCGAATTTCGCGGCGTCGGTGGCCGCGATCCTCAACACCGCATCGTCGTTCCGAATCGTTCCCACGGCCGAACCGACTGTAATCTGAGCGTTGTCCGACGGAGTGGACAGCGAGACTGTGAACTGCTCGTCCGCTTCAAGCTCGGTGTCGCCAGTAACGAGGATCGTAATCGTCCGGGTCGTTTCGCCGGCGGCGAACGTCACCTGCCCCGCGGGCAGCGTGCCTCCGAAGTCGGCCGCGTTGGCCGGGTTTGCTCCACTGCCAGTCACGGCATAGGACGCCAAAGCGGCATTGCCCGTGAAGCCCGCGCGAGTCACGGTAAAGGTGAATTCGGTGTTGCCGGCGTTTCCTTCCAATCGCACGGAATCGGCGGCTGTGATGCCGATTTCTTGATCGTCGTTCTGAATCAAGCCCTCGGCGGTGGCGGCCGTGATCTGCGCGCCGCCGGAAGCGTTGGACAGCGTCACCGTGAAGCCTTCGTCCGGCTCCAGTTCGTTGTCGCCCGTCACCAGGACGGTAATCGTCTGGACCGACTCCAGCGGTGCGTCGTCCGCGAAGGTCAACAATCCGCTGGGAAACGTGCCGCCGAAATCGACGGCATCGGCGGGTTGGCCTCCGCTGCCACTGACGGCATAGGAGACGGTCAGGTCTTCCGTCGTCATGCCCGTGCGGGTCACCGTGAACGTGTACTCGGTGTTTGAGCCCGCAGCGCCTTCGAATTTCACCGCATCGGCCGGCGCGATCGCCAGCCGCACGTCGTCGTTCAAGATCGTCCCCTGTGCCTGCGGGATGACGATTTGGGCACCGCCGGACGCATTGGACAGCGTGACGGTGAAACCTTCGTGCGATTCGGGGGCGGTGTCGCCCGACACGGGAATCTCGATCGTCTGGCTTGCCTGGCCCGCCGCGAAGGTCAGTTGGCCACCGGGCAGCGAGCCGCCGAAATCGTTGGCGTCGGCAGGGTGGGAACCGCTGCCGGTGACGGCGTACGAGACCGTGACCTCGTTGGCCAGATATCCCTCGCGAGTGACCGTGAACGTCAAGATGGTGCTGCCGGAGTTACCTTCGACTTTCACCGCGTCGGCCGCCGCGATCCACAGGATCTCGTCGTCGTTCTCAATCGTTCCCGTGGCGGAAGATGGCTGCACCGGCCGGTAATCGCTGCCCGGCAGCAAGGTCAACACGACGGTTTCGTCCAGTTCCACCAGGTCATCAGCCACCGGTTGGACCGTCAGCGATGCGGTCGTCTGGTCCGCCGCAAACTGGACACTGCCCGCCGACGCGGAGAAGGTCGTGGCCCCGATCACCGAATAGTCATGGTCGAAGCCAGCGTCTCCCGTCACGGAGAAGTGAACAGTCAGGAGGCGATCGACGACCCCGGTCCGCGTGATCGTGTACACCAGACCCAGCCCGCTGTCCTCGAACACAGCCGCCGGTGAAACCGTGATCGAGACGTCGGTGTCGTCGTTCAGTATCGTGCCGGTCGCCGTCGCGGGGTCCGCCACGGTGTAGCCCGAGCCTGGCACCAGCGTCAATACGATCGTCTCGTCGTCCTCGACGGTTTCGTCGGCCACCGGATCGATCGTGACGGTGGCGGTCGTGCTGCCTGCGGAAAACGTGACGGTTCCCGCGTCGAAAGAAAAACTGGCTGCTCCGGTGACGGTGTAGTCGGTGCTGAACGTGGCGCTGCCGCCGACCTGGAACTCCACGGTCAGTTCGCCGGACGTTACGCCGCTGCGGGTCAGGGTGAAGATCAGGGATTCGTTGCCGTCCTCCACCACACTCTGCGGTGCGACCAGCACGTGTACTTCGGTGTCGTCGTTCAGAATGACGCCGCGGGCGGAGTCCCTTGTCACGATGGCATCGGGGTCCGCAGTCACCAAGTTGCTGAGGTCGACGAAGAAGTCCTCGTCCGTTTCCACTCGCTGGTCACCCAGCACGGGCACGGCGATCGTTTGCGACAAGGGCTCTCCCGGCCGGAAGACCAGCGTGCCGGAGACGGATTGATAATCGCTGTCGGCCGCGGTGGCCGATCCATCGCGCGTGGCATAGTCCACGGACAATTCCGTGGCCAACGGCAGGCAGAGGCGGACCGTGAAGATCAGCGATTGCGTGCCCGCGTCGCCCTCGAACATCGGCTGCGGATCTTCGATGAACACACAGGGCCGATCGTCGTCCACGATCGTTCCGGTTGCTGCGCCGGGTTGGCCCACGGTGTAAGCCGCTCCGCCCACGAGGGAGAGTACCACGGTTTCGTCCAGTTCGATCGCGGAATCAGCGATCGGATGGACAAGCACTTCGGCCGTGGTGCTGCCGGCGGCGAAGGTCACGGTCCCCGCCGTTGACGAGAAACTGGCGGCGCCGGTTTGCGAATAGTCGTCGCTGAAGGCCGCAGTGCCAGCTACCGTAAAGGAAACGGTCAGCGATTCGGATGTCACCCCCTCACGTGCAAACGTGAAAACCAGCGGTGTACCGCCATCTTCCTGAACGGCTGCGGGAACAACGTTCAGCGTGACCTCGGTGTCGTCGTTGCGGATCGTGCCGCTGGCCGCCGGCGTCGTGATCAGTGCGCCGCCGCTGGCGTCCGACAGCGTCACGGTAAAACCCTCGTCCGATTCGACCAGCGTGTCGCCGCTGACGTTGATTATCAACGTCTTGCTGGTTTCGTCTGGGGCGAACGTGATTTGGCCGCTGGGCAGCGAGCCGCCGAAATCGGCCGCATTGGCTGGACTGGCACCGCTGCCGGTCACCGTGTAATCGACGATCGTCGTGCCAGTGGTCAAGCCGGCGCGTGTCACGGTGAAGGTGAAGGGCGTAGTGCCCGAATTGCCTTCGGGTCTGTCGGCGTCTGCGGCGACGATGGACAACTCGGCCACCGGATCAGCGATGGTGAACACGCCGTCGACCGGGTCGTTGTCCGCGTTGGTCGGAGCGGGAACCAATGTCAATTGCTCGATGTCGTTGTTTTCGATGCCCGTAAACGTCACTCCAGAATTCTGCAACAAGTTGATTCGGGTAACGCCCTCCGGCGTTTCCGCGGCCACGGTGGCGTCGAACTGGAAGACGACGCCGCTCACACCGAACGCCAATTCCGGTCCCGCTGCGGAAGACATCGTGACGCGAAGGATTCCGGGAGTCGATGAATTGACCACCGGAGCCGTGAACCCGAACCCATCCAACAACGCTCCTCGCGCGAAGTTGGAAACCGTGAAGACAGCCGGATCGTAAGCGATCGCCAAGTCGATGGCCGCGACCGAGATGCCCGCGGCTTCGGTGACTTCCAGCGTCACGGGAATCGTGACCGTTTCGCCGGGACCACCCGTCAGGTCGATGGGAATAAACAGGCGAGGATCGGGACCGGCGATGTCGGGGGGCGAAATTCCGGTGGGCAGTGGCGGAGCCTGGGTGATCGGGGTGCCGACGATCAGGCGTTGGAGCAAGGTTGAGTCGCCGCCGGTCAATGTGCCGCTGCTGTTGACGTCGGCGATCAACAGCGGGTCGGCCAACGGGTAGGCGGCAAAGCCCTGGTTCTGACCCACGATCAACCGTTGCTGCAGCGTTGCGTCGCCCCCGGTGTATGTCCGGCTGGCGTTGCCATCGCCGACAAAGGCGACGATGTGCAGGCCTTGATCGGCCCGCGACGGGCGAGACTGTGGCACGGTGTTCTCGACCAGTACATTCTCCAGCCGCAGGACTTGCTTGACGGCATACGGCGCCGTCGCCGGCACGTTGGCGAGGAACCGCCCCAGTTCGATCGGGCCCGACGTCGAACCGAACTCGGTGACGCTGCTGACCGTGATCCGCATCCTGCCCGGCTCGATCAGGTTGAACGAAGACGAAGCGCCGGCCACGGAGTTGGTGAACGACCCGACGTTCAGCAGCGCAGGATCGAAGACGAAATCAAGATCCACGGCCGCAACATTCTGACCGGTACTTAACGTTACGGGAATGCCAACCGAGTTTTCGTCGGGCAGATTGACCGACTGCCCGAAACCGCGGACGAAATCGGGAATGCTGACCGTGACTTCGTTCGCGGCCCTGGGGGCCACCACGAAACCGTTCACGAAATCATCGCCCGCGACGCCATTGGCATTGCCGTCCAGCAGCCTTCCGGTGGAGTCGACGAAGCCATCGGCGGCACTTCGCAGCGTCACGGTGTAGCTGTCCGGTGCGAGCGGTTCGCCGGTCTTGATGAAGGTCAATTGCCGGTTGTCCGCGCGGAGAACCACCGAGCCGCGGATGGTGCCCGTCGTGGCGCCGACGAACGAGATGTCTGCTGCGCCGCGTCCCCCACCGGCATCGTTGTGCAGGTTCAGAAAACTCGGATTCAGGGGAGCACTGAAGTCCGCGACGAAGCCACTGTCCGTGGGCGTCAATGCCGTCACCACGAAGGTCGCCGAATCGTCGTTGCGGATGGTGCCGCTGGCCGCTGCCGTGCCGATCTGCGCTCCGCCGCTGGCGTTGGACAGTGCCACGGTGAAGCCTTCGTCCGATTCGAACTGCAAATCGCCGCTGACATTGACGGTCACCGTCTTGCTGGTTTCTCCCGCCGCGAAGCTGACTTGGCCACTGGGCAGCGTTCCGCCGAAGTCGGCTGCGTTGGCCGGGTTGGCACCGCTGCCGGTCACGGCCCAATTCGCCGTCGTGGTGCCCGTCGTCAGTCCTGTCCGAGTTACGGTAAAGGTGAAGGGCGTGGTGCCCGTATTGCCCTCAAACTTATTGGCGTCCGCGGCGGTGATGTCCAACCGGATGTCGTCGTTGCGGATCGTGCCGCTGGCGGTGGTCGTTACCGTCTGCCCGCCGCCGCTGTCGTAGGAAAGCGTTACGGTAAAGCCTTCGTCCGGTTCGACCAACGCATCGCCGCTGATGTCGACGGTCAGCGTCTTGCTCGTTTCGCCAGGGGCAAAGGTGATCTGCCCGCTGGGCAGCGTTCCGCCGAAGTCGGCTGCATTGGCCGGATTGGCGCCGATGCCGGTCACGGCGTAGTTGACCGTCGTCACGACTGACGTCGCACCGGGACGCGACACGGTGAACGTGAACGGCGTGGTGCCCGATTGGCCTTCGAACTTGTCAGCCGCCAACGCGACGATGGAGATTCCGGGGTCGTCGTTGCGGATCGTGCCGCTGGCCGTGGCCGTGGTGATCGTCGCTCCGCCGCTGGCATTGGAGAGCGTCACCGTGAAGCCCTCGTCCGATTCGAGTTGCACATCGCCGCTGACGTTGACCGTTACCGATTTGCTGGTCTCTCCGGCCGCGAAGCTGACTTGGCCACTGGGCAGCGTCCCGCCGAAGTCGGCCGCGTTGGCCGGGTTGGCACCGCTGCCGGTCACGGCCCAGTTCGCCGTCGTGGTGCCTGTCGTCAACCCTGTGCGTGTCACGGTGAAGGTGAAGGGCGTGGTGCCGGAATTGCCCTCGAACTTGTTGGCGTCCGCGGCCGAGATGGCCAGCGCGATATCATCGTTGCGGATCGTGCCGCTGGCCGTGGCGGTGGTGATTGTCGCGCCGCCGCTGGCGGCCGACAGCGTGACGGTGAAACCTTCGTCGGATTCGACCACCGTATCGCCGCTGATGTTGACCGTCACTGTCTTGCTGGTCTCTCCGGCCGCGAAGCTGACTTGGCCGCTGGGCAGCGTCCCGCCGAAGTCGGCCGCGTTGGCCGGGTTGGCACCGCTGCCGG
>JAHDXO010000054.1:0-13347 GCA_023382975.1 Pirellulaceae bacterium | reverse complement strand
TCACCGCCCAGTTCGCCGTCGTGGTGCCCGTCGTCAGTCCTGTCCGAGTCACGGTAAAGGTGAAGGGCGTGGTGCCCGAATTGCCCTCGAACTTGTTGGCGTCCGCGGCCGCGATGGCCAACGCGATATCGTCGTTGCGGATCGTGCCGCTGGCCGTGGCGGTGGTGATCGTCGCTCCGCCGCTGGCGCCCGACAGCGTGACGGTAAAGGCTTCGTCTTGCTCGACGACCGTATCGCCGCTGACGTTGACCGTCACCGTCTTACTGGTCTCTCCCGCCGCGAAGCTGACTTGGCCGCTGGGCAGCGTCCCGCCGAAGTCGGCTGCATTGGCCGGATTCGCACCGCTGCCGGTCACGGCCCAGTTCGCCGTCGTGGTCCCCGTCGTCAATCCCGACCGAGTCACGGTGAAGGTGAAGGGCGTGGTGCCGGAGTTTCCTTCGAACTTGACGGCGTCCGCGGGTGAGACGGCTAACGACGTACCCGTTGCCGCGCTGTTGATCACAATACTGTTGCCAAGCACGTCGATCTTGTTCAGTTGCAGGCCGCCGACGGTGTCGAAAAACTGCACGATTCGATCAGGTCGGTCGGCCAGGTCGAGCGTCAGATTCAGCGTGCCGGCGTTGGTGGCCCGCATCGGCACACTGAAAAGCGGCAGCTCGACATTCGCGGGATTCGGAGCGAACTGATCGGTGTCCCGACCTCCAACCTCGTCGATCAGCCCGGCGACCGAGATGTCTCCGGAAGTGGTCCCTGCCGCTGCGAAAGTGGCGCCGTGCGTAATCGCGCCTGTCACCGTGGCTTGGTTCGATGGATACAACACGTCGAAATAGGCTTGAAAAACGCCTCGAGGAACCGTGCGGATGTCCCGGACATACATCCAGAGCAGAAAGTCTTGGCCCTCTTCCAGCGAGGACACGACGCTGCCGGCTGGATTGGTGAACTCGAAGCGGGCCGACAAGTCGCCCGCTAGCAGTTGGCGGGCTTCCAGGGATTCGAAAACCAAGTTGCGTCCCTGGACCCTCGAGCGCGTACGGCGACGCCGAAGCGAATGCCGCTCGACGGTTCGCGAGGTTCTGGACGATGCAGGGGAATCCGGACGGTGGGGGTTACTGAACAACACAGTCGTTCCTGTTTCGCGATGAGGCTAGAAATGTTCCCAGGTGATCAAGTTTCCCTCAAAACTCATGCTATGACCGCGTTTCGAATCCGGCAAGCATTTGGAAGGTGCAACGCGCATCGCGATTGTGCGGGCGGAGGCTGTTGCCGACACTTATGCGGCCTGGGGGGGTAACTCCGGCAATGACCGGCAGCGCGACGGTATAGAACCGCGGGCTGTGCGGTCCGCCGCTGCGCAAACAAAAAGGGCCGCAACGACCGATGCGTTGCGGCCCTGATGTGCATACGACACCGCCGCGTCCGCCAAGGAGACCGCCAATTCGCCTTGCGGACGCTTCGGATTACCGACCGTTCGGACTAGACGACGAAGATCTCGAAGCCCAACGCGCCCAAAGCCAACGCGCTCAAGTTCGTGGAATCGACGCCGGTCTCGCCGTCGATATCGATCGACCCGAGCAGAGCGCTGGGCCACTGGGTGCTCGGATTCACGTTGCGGACAAAGAACTGGTCCGCACCGCTGCCCAACCGCACATAGACCGCCACCGAGATGCTCGAATTGTCGACCAGCACCAAGTCGTTTCCACTGCCGGTGACCAAGGACAACGCCGCCATGCTCGTGCCGTTGGTCAGGTTCGCCTCGTTGTTGCCGTTGAACAGCCGCAGATCCAGCGTGCCATTCAACACCGTGCTGCCGACGTTGACCACGTCGCGACCGTTGTCACCGAGGATCACGAGGGCCGCACCTGGGAACCCGGAGATGCTGGGTCCGAAGGGCGCCGTGCCGATCCGGCTGCCGGTGATATTCGTCGCGCTGCCCCACACATCGTCGTTGCCCGATACGTCGTTGTTGATCAGCAGGCCCCACGGCACCGTCGAGTTCGTCATCGAGAACTGGTCGAAACCGGCCTCATTCTCGATCTGCAGCGAGCCGCCGATCACAGGCGAGAAAGGCGGTGCCACGAGGTGGCTGCCCAGCGTGCTGTTGTTCACGGTGACCGACGTATTGCCGTCGGCATTCGAAATGCCGACGTTCCCCAGCACGTTCGTGCCGTTGAAGGTCACTGTGTCGAGCGTGCCGGGCAGATTATCGCCGTTGCTGATCAAAAGATCGCCGTACACGGTGGTGGTGCCGAATCCGGCTTCCGCCGAGGCGCCCGTGAACGTCGTGCGGCTGCCGCCGTAGCCGTTGTCGATGACCGCCACCGGGCCCAACGGGAACGGTCCGATGCCGAATTGCGAATTCCCTTGAACGTCGATGATGTCTTTGCCGTCGCCGTTGTACAGCGCGAACGCCGAGCCGGGTCCGCCGTTGCCCTGCAGCCAGGAGTTGTTGACGACTGTCCATGTGTCGCCGCCGCTGCCCCCGCCCGTGTTGTCGACGGTCGTGAATCCGATCACGGTCGTATCCGTGACATGCAGTTCGGAGTAGCCCGTCGTGCCGGATTCCTTGATCACGCTCAGATCGCCGTTGATCAGCACGTCGCTGATATGGTTCCGGTTGCTGCCGTGGGCGTTTTCAATGTACAAGTCGACGGGCACGTTCGACTGCTGTCCCGTCTGCGCATACGTGTTGTCGAACGTAAAAATGTCGTCGCCATTGTCGAGATAGACCCCGATATCTCCGGTGATGCCGTTCACGGTCACGCTGGGCATCGTCACACCGGCTCCGTTGATCTGCAACAAAGTTCCGTTCAGGCCGTCGACACGGTACTCGCCGACGTTGACGGTCTGGCTGATCCGCACTTCGTTGTTCGAACCGTCGCCGATCAAGTCCAAGCGGCCCGGGGCCAACAGAGGAAACACTTGGACGTCCACAACTCCGGCCGCCAGCAGCCGGCGGTCTTCCAACCCCTCGAACCGCAACCGCCGGTTGTTCTGCCGGGCGTTGCCAACTCGCTTGCCGCGTTTCTTCTCCTGCTTCTTAAGCCACCACATCGTAACACCTCACGGTTTTCTTTGATGGGTCGCGCCCTCCGGACCCTAGACACAACCCAACTCTGTTCCGTCGGAGTTGGTACCAATTCACGCGTTGAAATCGCTCGTCTTCAAAATCACTTCCGCAGCGGCACGTGAAGAGAACTTGTGCCATGCTTTCCAAAAACGCTACGGAAACCTTGTTCGCCGGCTGCAATGATCTTCTCGCCGACAACGGTCAGCAGCATCCTGCCAGAGAGTCAATTTAAGCGGAAGCCGCGTCCTATGCAAGCGCGCGGCCGGTTTTTTTGCTGCTGTCTCCGACAGCGTGCGGCGGCACCGCTACAACCGGCAGACTCGCCATGATCCGATCGGTCGTCGGCCCATAACCTGCCGTGGGGCGCGCGGGGAACAAGATCGATTGAATGGGTTGTAGCATGAATCCAGAACCGATGTGCCGTGAAGTTAGCATTGGTGTCGGAGCTTGCATCCGACCGAGCTGGTTTCGTCCTAGACTATGGCAACGGTGGCAATCCATAGCACCTGCGCGGCGTATGACAGCAGCCTGTCGAGAATCGGGCTTCGCAAGCCACGGTGCGCATTGTCTCCGCTACTATGCCGGAATAGAATCGAATCGTTCGCAAGCAAGCAGGATGGTTGGCGACGGACAGCGGCGGGCAGGAGGCAAGCAGCGGTATTCACTTTTGTCTTCCAAAGAGTCGTCGTGTTAACAACAAAAGCTCTCTGCTCTCAGTCCAGCTCCGAAAGTTTTCGCCGCTTGCTCGGTCGACGCAATGCGTCGCCTGCACTTAACTACCGCCGCTTCCGGCGGCTGTTGTTGGAAACCCTCGAGACTCGCAGTCTGCTGAACGCGGACGCCGTGTCCACGCTGCTCTACTTCGGCATCGCCGATTCGTCCGCCAGTCCGACGAATTCGGGCCTGCTGCTCGCGAGCGAGATCGCCAGCGGTACGGTCGCCCCCCTGCACGCTCCGTTCTCGTCCACCAGTGACCGCCTGCAAGGTTGGACGCTGGCACCCGGCGCCGGCTTCAGCGGGCTTGCGCTGGGCCCCGGAGAGAACCGTTTGCTGGGAGCCGCGAATCGAGGAACGCAATCCGCCAGCGAACTGCTCTCGATGGATGTGTATACCGGGGCGCAGCAAACGGCCCCCGTGCCGATTCGATTCGGAACCCAGGCGATTCACATCCGGGATCTGGCAACGATTCCGGGAGCGTCGTTTCAATTGTACGGGATCGGCTCGCTGGCTGCGAACCCCAACGCCCCGCTCACGCTGTTCGTCATCGACCCGGGCAGCGGTCAAGCCATCGCGACGGCCGACCAACCGATGTGGTTGGCGTCGCTCAAGACGGCGGACGGATTGGCGTTCGGACCGGACGGGACGATTTTCGTCAGCGGTTTGGACGCCTCCGACAACTCGCCGGTGCTGGTCGTCCAGCAACCGGGCGGGGGCACGCCGCTGGTGGCCCGCCATGCGTTGACCGAGCGAGTCCTGGGCATGGACACTCGCGTCTCCGTCGGCTCGTCGCAGACGGTTCAAACCGAACTTCTGGCATCGACTGCCAGCGGCAGGCTGCAGTGGCTGGATTGGACCAGCGGCCAGTTCTCGGGCCAAGTTTCGCTGGAAGGCCCCCTGCGGGGCGTTGCCGGCGACGTGGTGTTCCACCGCGCTCCTGACTCGCTATCGCTGCACCAAGTGCATCACGCGAACTTCGAGAACGGTCCGGCAGGCTACACGGCGGACAACTCCGGCGGCACGATGCCCGGGATGTGGCACGAGTCGTTCGGACGCTGGAACGACCGCCTGATCAATCATACCTACGGACAGTTGCAGCGGCCCGGGTACAACTGGTACTACGGCCGCTTTGAAACGTCGCTGGGCGGCGGAACGTACCTGACCAACACGCAGCACCAAGGAGTCCTCACGTCGCCGGCCATCGCCGTGCCGAACTGCGCAACCACGACGCTCAGCTTCAGCTATTTGCTGGACGTGCGCGATC
Source organism: Pirellulaceae bacterium (assembly GCA_023382975.1). GTDB lineage: Bacteria > Planctomycetota > Planctomycetia > Pirellulales > Pirellulaceae > SKKK01. Next base: position 8,299 of record JAHDXO010000054.1, on the reverse strand, counting down.
CGCTGACGGTGGACTTCGCGGAAGTCTGGGTGCAATACACGGACGATGCGGGACAGATTCGGCGGGAGCGGTTGCTGAGCCGCGCCGAGGGGTCGTTGCTCGAAACCGGCAACCGCTGGTGGACGGCGACCGCCGATCTGTCGGCCTTCGCCGGGCGAGAAGTGAACATCCAGTTCTCGTTCAATACCGGCGATATCCCGGACGTCGATCCTGAAGGCTGGTACGTGGACGACGTGGTGGTGGCATCCATGCCCAAGGCCGTTTGCGGCTACAAGTGGCAGGATCTGGATGTCGATGGCCAGTGGGACCACGACGAGCCGGGATTGAATGGCTGGACCATCTACGTGGATCTGGACGGCAACGGTCGCTACGATCCCGCAGTGCCCGAACAGGCGTTCGCCGGCGCGATGGACGCCAATGCGTTTCCCAGCGGGCGGCGAGTGACTGATCCACTCGGCCAAGTTGTCCTGGAGCTTTCGGCGACGGGCGAACCGATTTGGGCCATGCCCGATCCCAGCCAGCCGTCGGGGAGGATTCTGGCTTGGGGAACCGGCGCGGGAGAGGCGGTTTGGCCGATCGGCCAGATGCTGCGGGCCACGTTCCCGACCGCCGTGTACACGGTCGCACTCGATGTGGCCCGAGCGGACGCGGCGAGTCAAACTCGCGTGGTGCTGCAGGCGTACGACCAGCACGGCAACCGGCTCGCGGAACAGGTGCGGACGCTGGGCGACGCCCAGTGGCAGACGCTGACGATCACGGTGACGGGCAGCGAAATCGCATTCATCAAAGCCAGCGTCGATCAAGGCTCGGCGCGGTTCAACCATCTGCGCTACTGGGGCACGTCTCCGGCGGTCGAAGGCGATCCCGCCGCCGTCACCCGAAACAACGGCCAACGCGACGGCGCCTACTGGTTCGACCGCCTGCCGCCGGGCGAGTACACCATTCGCGAGGTTCCGAAAGACGGTTGGAAGCAATCGTATCCCGGTGCGGCGGATTACGCTCATACGGTGACTGTCTCCGCGGGCCAATCGACGACCGGCCACTGGGAGACCACCGAGTCGCCTAACTTCGGCAATTTCCAGCCGGACCTCTCCGGTTACAAATGGCACGACCTGGACCGCGACCGTGTCTGGGACCATGACGAGCACGAAGGACTGGACGGCTGGACGATCGAAATCTACCAAGATAGCGACGGCGACGGCGATCTGGGGCCGTCAGACCTGTTGGTCGCCAGCACTCAGACAGCCTTTGACGGACAACACCACGGCGCATTTTGGTTCACCGGCTTGGCCCCCGGTCATTACCTTGTCCGCGAAGTGCCGCAACCGGGCTGGGTGCAGAGTTATCCCACCGTCCCCGCATCGTTCCATTCCGTGGAGATCGTTGCCGGCCAGCCTTGGATCGGACGCTGGCAAGTCAGCGAGACACCGAACTTCGGCAACTACCAACCGCCCGACCTGAAAATCGAAAAAATCGGGGTTCCCAATCCGGTCGTGGCCGGCACCGAATTGACGTACACCTTGATGGCAACCAATCTCGGGCCGGGCGATGCGCGGAACGTCGTGGTGACCGACTCGTTGCCCGACGGTGTGACGCCAGCGGGCGATGTCACGTGCCAATGGACACTGATTCCCGAGGGTGAGTCCCGCAGTTGTGAAATCGTCGTGCTGGTAAACCCCGGCACCCTGGGCATCATCACGAATACGGCCCGCGTAACTTCGGCCGATGAAGACGCGAACCCCGGCAACAACGTGGTCGAGATCGAGACCGAAGTCCTCGCCGAAGCCGATCTGTCGATCACCAAGACCGGCGTGCCGAACCCCGTGGTGGCGGGCGAGCAGTTGATCTACACACTGACCGTCAGCAACGCGGGTCCGAGCCACGCGCGGAACGTCGTGGTGACGGATACGCTGCCCGCGGGTGTGACGCCCACGGGCGATGTGACCTGCCAGTGGGATTTGATTCCCGTGGGGCAGTCCCGCAGTTGCGAGATCGTCGTGACCGTAGACCCCGGCACGCTGGGCACGATCCTCAATTCGGCCGTCGTGACCTCCGACGCCGAGGATCCGGACCCGGACGACAACGAAGTAGAGATCGTGACCGAAGTGCAAGACGTTGCGGACCTGTCGATCACCAAGACCGGCGTGCCGAACCCCGTGGTGGCGGGCGAGCAGTTGATCTACACACTGACCGTCAGCAACGCGGGTCCGAGCCACGCGCGGAACGTCGTGGTGACGGATACGCTGCCCGCGGGTGTGACGCCCACGGGCGATGTGACCTGCCAGTGGGATTTGATTCCCGTGGGGCAGTCCCGCAGTTGCGAGATCGTCGTGACCGTAGACCCCGGCACGCTGGGCACGATCCTCAACACGGCCGTCGTGACCTCCGACGCCGAGGATCCGGAACCGAACGACAACGACGTAGAGATCGAGACCGAAGTGCATGACGTCGCCGACCTGTCGATCACCAAGACGGGCGTGCCGAATCCGGTGGTGGCGGGCGAGCAGTTGACCTATACGTTGACCGTCAGCAACGCGGGCCCGAGCCATGCGCGGAACGTCGTGGTGACGGACACGCTGCCCGCGGGCGTGACGCCCACGGGCGATGTGACCTGCCAGTGGGATTTGATTCCCGTGGGGCAGTCCCGCACTTGCGAGATCGTCGTGACTGTCAACCTCGGCACGGCGGGCACGATCGTCAACACGGCCGTCGTGTCCTCGGACGCCGAAGATCGGGACTTGAGCAACAATCGCGTGGACATCGACACCACGGTCACGGGCTTGGCGGCGTCGGTCGTCCAGTTCATTGCGCCGATGAGTGTCTACCGAGAGAGCGGCCCCTTCGAGCCTCAGCCATCCAATTCCAGCGAGCCCGTGTCGATTCAAGGCTATTTGTGGCACGACGTGGATCAAGACGGCGTCTGGGACACGGGCGAACCGGGGCGGGCAGGTTGGCGCATCTACTTGGATTCGAACCAAGACAACATCTTCGATCCACAGACCGAACCGTTCGCAATCACCGACTCGGACGGTCGCTATGCGTTCACCGGATTGGAGCCTGGAACCTACACGATTCGCATCGACCGTTTCGGATTGTCGGATGGAACATTCCAGGTGGTTCGCTTCCCGTCGCCGGATCCGTCGGGGCAGCGAGACGCGATCGAGCACGTGGTGGAAGTCCTTGCGGGGCAAGCGGTCGTGGGGACCGCCGGTGTGGCCGAGACCCCGAATTTCGGCTCGTTCGAATATTCGCCGTTCATTCGTCCGGCCGACGATCTTTTCGGACAGTATTCCATCGGCTCGGCGACATTGCGGACGGCGCTGTTGGAGGCATGGGAGCCTTGGCAATCGTTTACCATCGCCAATCCGACCGGATCGGCAATCGAGATCACCGCGATCGACAGGAACATCGACACTTCGAAGATCGCGGTGGCCGATCGGTTTGTGACCGTTTTCCGCAAGCAGGCCGACGGAACGCTGGTTCCGGTGGCGCCGCTCAGCGTTCAGCAGGACGAATCGGAGATTTTGGTCGATCCGCCGATCGTGGTTCCGGCCGGCCAATCAGTTCAGTTCTTTGCGTTCTACGATCCGGCGATCCGCGACGGCGATCGGGTGGTCGAGCAGTATCCCGATTGGCTCGGCGCCAACCAACAGAGCCACCCGGCGCACACGTTTGTCCGCGGCGATCATCTGCTTGTGAACACGGTCGGCGCGGCGGCGTTCCGCGTGGATTTGTTTGGCGGGTCGACCTACGACAGCGATATCTTCTATGATGGGGCGATCGATCTGCTGGATCTGGGACGTCTGAACGATGATCTGCTGGCCGTCGCTTGGCCGATTCCCGCAGGAGCGTCACCGCTGTTCGATCCTCTTTCCGACATCAACGCGCGCTGTCCGAACGGGGCCGAAGCGGTTGTGGACGCTTGCGTGTGGGCATTGAACGGGACTCCCCAACGCGAGATCGGCCTGGGCGATTTCGGGCCGTTGAATGTCGAATGGAACCGCGCGAGAGCCCCCTTCCTCGACCTGGACCCCGATAACAGTTCCGGCGCGAAAGGCGCGGACTACAAGACCGAATTCCAAGGAACGCCTGTCGCCATTGCCGATGCGGATGCAGTGTTTGCGAACCGCGCGGTACGCGTGGTTCAGCATGTGGTTCTGCGGATCGCGAATCCTTCGGCGGGCGATCAGCTCTCGGTCGATGAACAGCAACTTCCCGGCACCATTTCCGTGGTTGGCAACGGGTCCGCACAACTCGAATTAATCGGCAATGCCACGGTAGGGCAGTTCACGGACGCCTTGCGGCTGGTAAGGTTTGACAGTTCTACGTTGACGGCCCGAACGGTTGCGGTCGAAGTGCGTGCCAAGGGAAGAATTGGTGGCAATCCCGACACGACGTTCACGAAGCTGGCAAGTGGAACGGACGACTGGGAAATCGAAGGCAACACAGCGATCGCGAACATCGTCGTGGTGCCATCGCCGTCCAGCAGTGTCGACGTTGCTAGAGTTGCGAGCGTCGAAGCGGTGATGGCAGCCGAGTCGGAGGCTTCCGAGGCGTCCAACGTCTGGCAGAACCCGGCCGATCGTTTCGACGTCAACGGCGACCAAGTCGTGACTCCCCGGGACGTGTTGTTGATCGTCAATCACTTGGAGGCGTTCGCGGACGGGGCGAGTCTTCCTTGGCGCTCCGAGGCTTCTCCGCCTTACTACGACGTCGATGGGGACAGCAACTGCACGGCGCTCGACGCCCTGCTGGTGATCAACCGCTTGGAATATGGTGCGCCGCCTGCCGCAGAGGGCGAAGCGGCGGAGGGACCGGAGGCACCATTGCAGAACGAGACAGCGCCGGGCGGGGCCGCCGTGACGCTGCACGAGTCCTCGCGCAACTTCGTCCCAACCGATGCTGGCAGCCCCATTGCTCCGGCGACCGCCGAACATCCGTCCGACGACGGCACCGGACTCGATCTTCCCGCGCTCGGCCAAGCCATTCTGCCGATACCGTCAAGCGTTGTCGCGGAACTCGACACGCCGTTCGCTCCGAGGCTGCCTGACGCCGACGATGAATTCGCGGATTTGCACGACGCGGTGCCGGATGTCGAAGGATTGTTGGCCGATCTGGTCGAAGACATCGCCGCTGCTCGGTGGTAAGGTGTGGTTTCGGCAACGATGCAGAATCCTGATCCGGATCATTCACCACGAAGACACGAAATGCACGAAGGGGGGCCGCTGTCAGTTCGTGCAGCAGGAAAACGGACGACCGCTGGGAATCAGACGGTTGTGCTGGTGTATGGACGCCCTCGTCATCCATTCAACCGCTCTTTCGTGTGCTTCGTGTACATTGTGGCTCACATCGCCGCTGCTCAGCACGGATTCGTCCTCGATTCAACTGCTTGACGGGCAAGGGATCAAAGCGATAATCGAGCAGAACCGGCAGCCGGGATAGCCCGCCGCGCCGGTCGGCCTATTCCCAATCAGCGATGTCCCAGATAGGCCGTTCTGGACAATCATAAGTTCCGTCTGCCAAGTTGCGCGGTCGAAACGACGGCGTCGTGCTGGAACGGGCGGCAGCGTTTCGACGGTCTGCGGGTTCGATGCGGCCGGTCCGGAAGGAAAAATCTCTCACAGAGACACAAAGGCACGGAGAAGCCCCATAGAGATCGAAAACCGGATTGCCCAACACCTTCTCTGTGCCTCCGCGGCTCCGTGAGAACAAACTCGCAGAATGGAACTTCCTTGCGGTCGATAACGGATGAGGCCGAAACGTTGCCCTTGGATCGGGCTTGCTACGACGGAATCAACTTCTTCGTTCACGGTCGAATGTCGGAACACTGCGCGGTCGACGGATGCACGCCCCGTTCCAGGTTGGTATGATGTGGTTGCGGCGGTCCGTTGATCCACCGCCCGGCGTGAAGCAAGAGGACGGAACCATGCGTTGATCGCGAGCGGGCGATCACGCGGGTCCTGAAAGCATAGTCCAACGCGCCCGCCGCGTTAACGCTATCGTTCGGCGGAAGGGCAGTCATGTGACATCTTCGACATCCAGAGCCATCGCGTACTTGAAGCCAGTCGTTCCTGATGACGATCCGGTACCGGTCATGAAGTTGTCGCGAGACGATACACCGGTCATGAAAGACGTCGGCAATGGCCTACTTGTGGCCTACCTGTTCGATGACGGCGACTCGTTCGCCTACATCCAATACCGCGACCTTGATAGCGACAGGGTCACCGAAAACGAACTGCATGACATCGGCATCAACAACTTGCTGGCATTGACCGCTCAAACCGATCTCCGTGTCGCTCCACACGGCACTATCTTTGCCGCGTTTCTTGACGGAAACTTCGAGGCATCGCTCCTTCTCGTCGATTCGCTCTGGCGTGATTCATTTCGCCAGTTTGTCGGGGGCGACTATTTGGTAGCGATACCTAATCGAGATATCCTCGCGTTCTGTGAGCGTTCCTCGCCGGCTGGCCGCGCCGAGTTGCTGGAAGTAATCGAAAGACTGAAAGGCTCTGAAGATCATCCCCTGTCACACGAACTGTTCATTCGACGCAATTCAGAATGGATCGTGGAGAACCTGGCATAACCACGCGGTCAACGGGAGCCGCCGATAACGCCGGCTTTGAAATCATCGTCGATTGGCGGCGGTTCGATTACCGCCGACGTTCGTCGATCATCGAATCCTCAGCTCTGCCGATGCACGGGATGAATTCGTCGCTAGGACCGGAGGAGGATGAACATGACCTGCCCCCGGACCAATCTTACGGATCGCGACCGTGCCCTGCGGAGACTTTGGTTCAATCGAGTGGCACCGCTTCCACTCGCACATTTTTGAACGCTTTGTGATCCGGCGTCATCATAAACGGCGGTTCGTGCCACCGCTGGAAGCTGTCGGACGCATCCTTCCACATGGCGATCACGCGCCCGTCCGCCTTGCGGACGACAAGGTTGTCGATATAGAAATGATACGTTCCAGGCGTTTTGTTCCCCATGATCATCATGTTGAAGGGCACCCGGTTCGGACAGTGGTTTCCAACGCCGAGGACACGGCGCTCCCAGACGCCTTGGCCGCCCAACGGTCCCGGCCCGGAGGTCTGCAGACGGCCGAACTGATCGTAGCCGGTATTTCTCAAGTAGGCCGGAATCCAGCCGACCGATGGCGTGTAGAAGAATCCGTCCAGTCGTCCGTCCTCCGCCACACAGATGTCATACTCGATCGTATCGCCCGGCGACGGAGCGTCCCGGTATTCGTCTCCGTAGCCCAACGCAAAGATGAATTTCAGACCCGCATGAGGCCCTGGCACAGCGTCCGTCTGCTCGGCATAGAATTCGAGAACGTCTCCTTCCGGAGCGGCCTTGGTTTCGCTGCCGATCCGCGGAACGGCATAACTGGGCGTGCAGCGCGTTTCGGCGAGCCACGCCTCGTGCATTTTTTTGAGTCTCTCGATCAGTTCCGGCTTGTCACTCGCCAGATTCGTGGTCTCCGCCAGGTCCTCATTCAAATCGAACAGCCGCATGTCCGCGAGATTGTAGATCAGCTTCCAGCGGCCGTCGCGCACGACTCCTTCCTGCTCCCATACCCAGTGCTGCGGGACGGGCGGCGTCTGGCTGCCTGAGAGAAGCTCGTCGCTCAGGTTCCGGCCGTCCAGCGGCAATCCGGGCAGAGCTTCGATCCCACTCAGAGAGCAGAGCGTCGGATACACGTCCAGATAGCCAAAGTCCCCTTGATAGATCCTCCCGCCCTGAAGACCTCCGTTCTGCCACCAGATGGCAGCCGGCACGCGAATGCCACCCTCGAACATCGTGTGCTTCCCGCCGCGCAGCGGAAGATTGCTGCCAACCGGGGTGGCGCCGTTATCGCTGGCGAACAGGATGATCGTATCGTCCAACAGCCCGTTGTCGGTGAGCCAATGGAGCACGTTGCCGACGCCGTCGTCCAGACTGATCAGCATCGCGGAATAGACAATGGATAGCTGCTCTTTCGGCAGTTTGGTCCAGCCGTCGGTTACCAGAAAAAGCTCTTCATACTCTTGCTGTGAAAGCAAGGGGGTTCCATCGCGAACTGACTCGGGAACGCGGAGAATGTCCTCGTACTTCGCTTGATACGGCGCATGCACGGCCTCGTGCGGAATATAGCAGAAGAACGGCCTGTCCCGGTTCTTGTCCATGAATTCAAGGGCGTGCCGACTGAGCAAATCGGTGGTATAGCCTTTCTCGTCGCGCACGTTCGTCCTGTCGTGATACCAGACGAGCGCAACTCGTTTGCCGAATTAGATAGCCTGTGCATACGATGCAGTCGAGC
>JAHDXO010000053.1:55394-79906 GCA_023382975.1 Pirellulaceae bacterium | reverse complement strand
CGGCGATCCGTACTGGAGCGTGGCAGGGTTGGAAGTCCGCAAAGCGGCGGCCGTGGTCACGGTTGCGGCGCCCGTGGGAAGCACACCGGCCGACGGCGTGAGCGTGTTGGACTACACCGTGACAGGCGCCACACCGGGCGCGGTCTACACGCTGTCGGTGAGTGGCGGTGCTTCGGTGGTTACCATCGACAAGGACGGCGCGGGAGGAGACGCTCCGATCGCGATTGCCGACGAGGATCCACGCTACACGGGCATTCAGGTGACCGATAGCGATGGCAGCTTCATCCTCGGGATCCAGAGTCCTTCGTCGGCGGGCGACGTGGTGGTGACGCTGGCCGAAGTGAGCGGCGCGACGCGGGGTTCGGTGACCAAGACCTACGCCTTGCCCCCCACTCGCCGCTTCGATTTCGACGGCAGCGGAGTGCTGACGCAGACCGATCCGGACTTCACCAGCATCCGGGCGACGACGTTGTACAACGCTGCGCTCGGGTACGGCTGGGTGACTTCGCCGTCCGAGTTGCAGCGCAGCGCCGCGGGGATACTGGAGGCTTGGCCTCAGTTGTACCAGGACGGGCACTGGGGCTCGGCCGCTCGCACGTTCCAGGTGCAGGTGGAAGACGGCCAAGAGTACGACGTGCGGGTCCACGCGGGCGACCGCAGTTTCGCCCGCGACCGATTGCAGATCACGGTCGAGGGCGCGGCACCCGTGGAAGCGCCGGCGACCGCGGCCAACCAGTTCGTCGCGGTGGTGATCTCGGGCGGCAAAGATATGAACAACGACGGCAAGCTGGACATCACCTTTGCCGATCTTGGCGGCGATCCGTACTGGTCGGTCAACGGCGTGGAAGTGGCGACCGGGAGTCTGCCAGATCTGCCAGCCAGGTCGGTGATTTCGGTGAGCAGGGATATTGAGAGTGCGGACGAGGGAACTCCTCCGCCCGCTGCGGGGTCCACCGTCACCTACACGGTCAGCATGAACATTCCGCAAACGTATCCGGTGACGGTCGCCTACACGATCAGCGGAACAGCGACGCCGAGCGTAGATTTTGTCAACGCTGGCGGGGATTACAGCGCACTGACCGGCGGAACGATCACGTTCGCGGCGGGCGAGACGAGCAAGACGATCAAGTTGCAGGTGGTCGCCGACAGCGATGTCGAACCCGACGAGACGGTAATCGTCACGCTGGCTTCCCCGACCGCGGGCGCTACGTTGGGCACCAACCCCGCCACGCACACCATCCTGAACGACGACTTGGCGCCACCGCTGCCGACCAGTTGGCGGTTCGATTTCGGCACGTCGTCCAGTCCGCCGGAGAGCGGCTTCACCCCGGTCGGCGCCAGCAACGCCTACAACTCGACGCTGGGCTACGGCTGGCAGACGACCGCTTCGACCTTAAGCCGCAGCGGACCGACCGCCTTGCTACAGGACGGGCACTGGGGCACGAACAACACGTTCCTGGTCGATGTGGAGCCTGGATCGTACATCGTGAACGTGACGGTGGGCGACGCGAGTTTCGCGAGGAACAATATCGAAGTTGCCGTCTACGACCCGAATACGAGCCAATTCGTTGTCCAAATACCGAACCTGACCACCGCGGCTGGCCGTTTCACGCATGCGTCGACCGGCACGGTGAGCCCCAATGCGTCCAATCAAATGGCGATTCGCATCCGCAGCACCGGCGGCGATCCGTACTTCACGATCAACGCGCTGGAGCTGTTCCGGATCGCAGAAGATCCAGTGAAAGTTCACACGCTGGCGCCCAACGGCACTGGAACCGTTATCAACGGCATAGGAGCAACTCCTGGTGCGCTGATCACGGTAACCACGACGCTGGGAACGATTTCCGGGACAGACGAGAGCGATCCGTACGCGGGCCATCAGGTCGTGGCGGCGGATCCCAGCGGAAACTTCAGCTTCACGGTGACCCCGCCTGCCGGCGGCGGATCGGCCACGTTCACGACGGAAGAAGTGACCGGCAAGGGCAAGAGCGCTCCCGTGGTGGTGAACTACGCCGTGCCCGCCGTCCGGCGGTTCGACTTCAACGGGTCGGCCAATGACACCGAGTTGACGACCGATCCGGAGTTCACCGGCGTCCGCGGCAACACGCTGTACAACGCCAACAACGGCTACGGCTGGACGCAATCGGTATCCGAATTCCAGCGGACGACGACCAGCAAGGATAGCGACGCGCTCTACCGCGACGGCCATTGGGGTTCCGCGGTCCGCACGTTCCAAGTGGCGGCGATTGAAGACACGTTGTACAGCGTCCGCGTCTACGTCGGAGATGCCAGCTTCCTGCGCAATAACATCCAGATCTCCGTCGAAGGCGGTGCCTGGCAAACCGTCGCCAACACGGCGGCCAATGTGTTTACAACATTGGTCGTCCCCGGCACGTCGACCAATGACGATGGGCTGCTGACGATCAGCATCCGCAACAACGGCGGCGATCCGTACTGGGTGATCAACGGGATGGACGTGTGGGAGGGGGCGGTCCTCGGTCCCAACGATCCAGGTGCCGCGAACCTACTGGCCGCGACTTGGGGCACCGAGATGGTCGGCGGGCAACTGACTCAGGCGGCCGTGGATGCGGTGCTGCCGGTGGCGCGCCAGTACTGGGTGTCGACGGGCCTGGCCGACTGGCAGGTGGCCGAGTTGTACCGGACGCCGGTGGCGATCGGCGACTTGTCGCAGCGCGGTGCGCTGGGCGTGGCCAAGCCCGAGGGCATCTGGCTGGACGCCAGCGGTGCGGGGCTGGGCTGGAATGTGGGAAGTAGTCAGTGGTCAGTGGTCAGTGGTCAGTGGTTAGGGGACATTACCCATCAACGGACAACTGCCAACGGACAACTGCCAACGGCAGCCTACGACCTGCTGACCGTGCTGACGCACGAACTGGGCCACGTGCTGGGCTACGACGATCTGGACCCGCTGCACCACACCGACCACATCATGGCCGGGGTGCTGCAACCGGGCACGGAACGGATCGGACCCGCGACCGGCGGGCGCGGGCCACTGTGGGTCGCGGGCGCCGAACGCGACTCGGAACTCACAACCCTGTTTGGACCCGCGGCCAGCGGACGCGGGCCACTGTGGGTCGCGGGCGCTGAACGCGACTCGGAAGGTGCGGCGCTAATCGGCCCCGCGGCCAGCGGACGCGGGCCACTGGACGGACGCGGGCCACAACTGGTCGACCGGGTGATCGACGACCTGCTGCGCGACGATCTGCGGGTGAGCAAGGATGCTTGGCAGGACGAGCAGGACGACGACTACGAACGGCTGCTCGTCGGCGACAGCGGCGAAGGCTACAGCGACATCGACGACTTCTTCGCTCAACTGTAGGCCGCGTCGATCTTGACGATTACGATTGGGCTCCCGCTTCCACGCGAAGCGGGAGCCCTTTCTTTTGCGGCCAGCGTCCGCCGCTTGCGGCCGAAGTGCGGCAGACTCGTTGGCCCAGTGACTCGCAGTTAGGATCGGCAAATGAATTGCCGTCGGATTTTCCATGTGGTCATCACGCTCCGCCGTGATGACGTTTCGTCACGGCGGAGCGTGACGACCACGAATTTGGCGACAGTCATTTCCTTGCCGATACTTACCAACCTGGCCTGGCACCGCCAAAGCCGAAAGACGCCATAGGCTGCCTCCTGCCTCCTAACTCCTTGATCACTTGGCACCGCCAAGGCGCGAAGAGCGCGAAGGCGAATCGCTTTGCGCTCTTGGCGGCTTGGCGGTGATTTCTCGACTCAGGTTGCTCGTCTTGAAGTGGCGGAAGTCGTGAGACTTCCGTGATTCTCGAATTCTCACGAATTCGGCTACCGGAGGTTCCGCGTTCGGCGGCGCTCGACCCACAACCGCTCGCCCGAGGTTGTCACCGTGGGGTTGACGCCGCCACGCTCGCCGGACGTCTGACCCACCTTCTGTTTCACTGATTCTCGCCTCGTCCTCGATGTTCTGCCTGTTCGCCCTTGCCCTGTCCACCCAGGTTTGCGCCACCGGGGGTTGACAGTTTGCGCTGAATGTATCAATAATTCATGCGGTATCTGGCGTTTTTGGTGGTTCTGGGCCGGGGCAGGCAACTATTGATGGGGGGACTTGAGATGCTGCTGGATCATTTTCTTCGACCGCATCGAGTTTTCCTCGGTGTCGGCGTGCTCGTCGCGCTGGGGATCGGGTATTCGGTCTATTCGAGGGCTGCTGACCCACCGCAGGACAATGCAGCGAGCCGGTCGCAGGTGAACACCGAGTTGTCGGACGTCGGTCGGGCCGTCGGCCGCTTGAACCAGTCCTACGCGATTCCGCCAGTGATCAGCGGACAAGCGTTTACGGGCGGTTCGTATTTCATCGACACCCAGGACGGAGGCGACGGCGGGATCGCGTTGAATCAAGCTCCGCGGGACGACGCCAGCGCGTCCGACGCTCAGGCGGTGGGCAAGGCGACGAGGATCAAGCTGCCCCCGCCCTTGGTGATCGGCGATCTTTGTCGCCAGGGCTGCCAATTGCCGTGTTGGTTGCAGGGCGACATCGGCTGGTTGTACGGGGAACTTCCGGGGCCGGTCTGTGTCGATATTCCGCGGCCCGTGGTCGTGCCGCGTCCGGTTTGTGGGTGCCCGTGCCAAGGACATCATCCGAGCCACGGTTGCGGCTGTTCGTGTCACGGTCATCATCCGTATCCGCAGCCGCACCCTCACCTGCATGCCGCGCCGCAGCAGGAGCCGCAGGCGGAACAGCCGGCCGAGTTGGACGAACTGGAACAGCCGGGGCCCGAAGCCGGTCCGCCCATGCCGGGAGATATCCAGCCGAGGATTCCCGGGCGTGGGGCCGCGATCCCCGCACCGCGTTCCGAACCGGTGATGCCATCGGTTCTGAAGCCGGCCGTGCCATCGAACGAGCAGATGCTTCAGGAGGAGTTGCGGCGGTTGCGCGAGGAGGTCGAGCAGTTGCGCGATCAACTGAACCGCCAGCGACAGGCCAGTCTGCTGGATCTCGAGGCCTGAAAGCGACTCCCGAGCCCGTCGCGTTTCGCACCACAAATCCCAGTCCGACACTTGTTGTTTTGCCGGCTCCAATCGGGCTTTACACTGGGTTGGCGATCAGTAATATAGTGGGTTGATGCGGAACGATTCACCCTGAAACGACGCCAACCCGGCTTCTTCCTGTGGAAGCCGGGTTTTCTTTCTCATTTGGCCGGGAACGACAGATTCTGAGAGGATACCATGTCCAACTACGTACCGATGACGCGCGAAGCCTACAACCGCATCAAGGCGGAAGTCGATCGTTTGGAGCAGGAGGAAGTGCCCCAAATCGCCGAGAAGATCGCCTTGGCACGCGCCGAGGGCGATTTGCGGGAGAATGCCGAGTATCATGCTCAGCGCGAGGCGATGGGATTGCTGCAGGCCAAGGTGAACAAGCTGAAGAGCGATCTGTCCCGGGCGTCGATCGTCGATATGGACAAGATCCAGAAGGATCAGGTTTCGCTGGGGGCCACCGTGCTGGTCCGCGACTTGGACTACGGCGACGAAGAGGAATTCACGCTGGTCGGGGCCGGCGACGAAGATTACGACTCGGGCAAGTACCTGATCACCAGCCCCGTCGGCCAAGGGTTGCTGAGCAAACGAGTCGGCGACCGGGTCGAGATCGAGGTTCCGAAGGGGACGCTGAAGTTCGAGATCCTGGAGATCCGGTACGAGAATTATTGAGAGCCGGTGGTCGGCTGCGCGGTTGTGGCGGAGAGTGATTTTAGTTGTCAGTTGGCAGTGGGCAGTTGGCGGTTGGCGGTTGTCAGTGGGCGGTTGGCAGTGGGCAGTTGTCAGTTGGCAGTGGGCAGTTGTCAGTTGTCAGTTGGCAGTGGGCAGTGGGCAGGATTCCACCACGCTCGCCGGGAATGGGATCACCGTGGGGCTGACGCCGCCACGCTCGCCGGCGCACTGGATGATTGCCTCGTTGGTGCTTTCACACTAAACTAATAAACGACATCGTGGCGGGCGTTCGCTTGCCATTCGCGTGGACTGTTCTTCTGTTCCCATTATTTGGGGGGTTCTGGCATGACTCTTCGCTTTCGCCGCAGGGCGTTTACTCTGGTGGAATTGTTGGTGGTGATCGCCATCATCGGAATCTTGGTGGCTCTTCTGCTGCCTGCGATCCAAGCAGCCCGGGAGGCTGCTCGACGCACTCAGTGCTCGAACAATTTGAAGCAGATGGGCATCGGGTTGCACAACTATCACGACACGCACCGCGTTTTTCCGCCGAGTTGCGTGAAGGAGAAAGTTCAGGACGGTGGCGGCAGCGCTCAGGCCACGTTGTGGAGCGGGCTGATCCTACCGTTCATCGAACAGGGCGCGCTCTGGGATCAAGTGACCGGGATGGGATTTGCCATCGTTTGGAACGATGACGGCGTGAACGAGGAAGTTGCGCGCACCAGGATTCCGGCCTACCACTGCCCGTCGACGATCGAGTTTCGGGAAATGTTCGACGACGGGGGCGTAAATCCTCGCTACCGAGCCAGCTACGGAGTGGTGACTTCGGGCACGGTCGGGATCGACTTGACTCCCTTCGGAGTGAACGTCAATCGCAGCGGCCAGAACAACAATCACATGGACGATGGGCCCAACGACGGTCGTTGGGACGCGGCCTTTACCATGCAGAACACGACGCGCACGATGGCGGAAATCGTGGACGGCACGTCCAACACGATTTTTGTGGGCGAGCGGGCTCGATGGATGATCGGCCAGCGGAACTACGTTTACACCGCCACGCCCAACGCGCAGAACATGCATTCCAAGTTCTCGGGCTCGACGGGCATCGAGATCAATTCCAAGGACACCGGCCATCGCGGTTGGGCAGGATTTCACAGTACGCACCCCGGTGGGGCTCAGTTTCTGTTCGGCGACGGCGCCACTCGGTTCGTCTCGGAAAACGTCAACGGCTATTTGTTTTCCTGTCTCGGGACTCGGGCTGGCGGCGAGGCGGTGAACCTGCCCTAGTTCGGGGCAAATTCGTCACGAGCGTCTCGCGGATGTCGGATGGCGTCCGCGAGCGCCACGGTACGGCAGAGGTGTCTGCGAGGTTCGATCCAATCAGCAGCGAAGGGAACTCGGATGAACAGGATTCAGGCTTTCGGCGGCGCGGTCGCTCTGTTACTCGCGGCCGCTATGTTCGGCGGATGCTCGGGAGGTGACGGGTTCAAGACGGCGAAAGTTACCGGACAGGTCGTTTGCCAGGGGCAGCCGGTCGGAGGTGTCGCGATCGTGTTTACGCCCGTTGTCGAGGGTTCGAGTACCGCCTTGTCGGGCAAAGGGGCCAATGGCAACGCCGACGAAAGCGGTCGCTTTACGCTCTCGACATACAAGATGGGAGACGGGGCCATCGTGGGCAAGCACCGCGTTTCCGTCAGCACCGAGGATCCCGACAAGCCGCTGCCGGGCAAGGTGCCGCCGGATTATGTCGTCGAGGTCAAAGCGGGCTCGAACGATGTGACGATCGAGCTGGTGCCGTAGCTTGCTTGGGGCTTCCTGGCCGGGTTAGCGATCATTACTCAGGTAGTGGCTCGATCGTGGCGGACATCGAGCCTTGGCAGCGGGCGATCAGCGGATCGCGGCCGAAGGCGTGAATTTGGTCGCGTTTCAATTCCGCGTGCTCTTTCGTAGTTGTCAGACAGACCGCTTTGCCCAGTTTGTCGACCTGCTGGGCGATCTGGGTACCTTTTTCGATCGGGTGCCCAAACAGCTCCTTCATCATGCGGATCACGTATTCGTACGTGTGCTCGTCGTCGTCCCAGAGCACGACGTTGTAACGCGGCTGCCGTTTCGGCTTGCTGTCCTTTTCCGGACGGTTACGGACGGCGGTCCACTCTTCTACTTCGGCAACGGCTGCGAGAGTCTTGGAGGGCAAGATACGTTCCTTTCCCTTTTGGCCGATTCGCAACGAAAAACGGAGAATCGAACATTCTGGCGACGAGATCGCGTCGGGAATGGCCCGATCGACGCAATGTTATTATACTGTACGACTTTCGCCCCGGAAGTGCAGGACGACCCCTCCAACGCCGGGATCTGCCCCGAGACCACTGTCCGATCAAGGCCATCATGCAGCGTATTCACGAGTATTTGGAACAGAATCGGCAGCGTTTCGAGGAAAATCTGGTTGAGTTGCTGCGGATTCCCAGCGTCAGTGCGGACGGTCGGTGCCGCGGCGCCATCCGTCAAGCGGCGGGATGGCTGGCGGACCATTTGACCTCGCTGGGCTTGCCCGCCGAGCTGGTTCCCACCGACGGGGCTCCGATCGTCTATGCGGAATCCCCGGCGGTGGCGAATGCCCCCACGGTGCTGGTCTACGGGCACTACGATGTCCAACCGCCGGAGCCGCTGGACCAATGGCTTACGCCGCCGTTCGAGCCAACGGTGCGGGACGGCAACGTGTATGCCCGCGGCGCCACCGATGACAAGGGTCAGTTGCTGACTCACGTCAAGAGCGCCGAAGCCTGGTTGAAGACGCAAGGGTCGCTGCCGCTGCAACTGAAATTCTTGTTCGAGGGCGAAGAGGAGGTGGGCAGCGATTCGCTGAACGCCTACCTGGATCGGGCGGCCGACCGGTTGGCCTGCGATGTGATCGTTATCAGCGATTCGTCGCAATTTGCCCCCGGCCAGCCGGCGATCACCCACGGGTTGCGGGGCATCGCCTACTACGAGCTGCGCGTCCGCGGCGCCCAAACCGATCTGCATTCGGGCGCCTTCGGCGGATCGATCACGAATCCGGTCCAGGCGTTGACGGCGATGCTGTCCGGTTTGATCGATGCATCGGGTCGCATCCAGGTTCCCGGTTTCTACGACGACGTCGTGCCGATGACGGAAGACGAACGCGAGCGGCTGGCGGCCCTGGGATTCGACGAACCGCGGTTCCTGCGGCAATTGGGCGTCGTCGAGGTCAGCGGCGAGGCGGGCTATACCACGCTGGAGCGTCGCTGGACTCGCCCGTCGCTGGATATCAATGGTATCTGGGGCGGCTACCAGGGCGAAGGCAGCAAGACCGTACTTCCCGCCGAGGCCGGAGCGAAGTTCAGTTTTCGGCTGGTTCCCCGTCAGCAGGCCTCGAAGGTCACGGCCGGTCTGAGGCAGCGATTGAAACAACTCTGCCCGCCCGGCGTTCGCTGGGAATTGATCGACATGCACTCGGCCCCCGCCGTGCTTGTGCCGCCTGACAGTCCCTATGTCGCGGCGGCTCAGCGGGCGATCGAGCAGGGGTTCGGACGACCGCCCGTGCTAGTTCGCGAAGGCGGTTCGATTCCCATCGTGTCGGATTTTCGCGAGAAGCTGGGCGTCGACACGCTGCTGCTGGGCTGGGGCCTGGACGACGACAACATGCACGCGCCGAACGAAAAATTCTCGCTGGCCGATTTTCACCGCGGAATCCGGGCCAGCGCGCACCTTTGGCAGGAACTGAGTGTCCTCGATTCGCGGCCTTGACCGAGCCGCACACAGGGTGGTGAACCACTGGGACAGCGAACTTAAAGGAAGGTATTGATGCTCGACCGCAAATTCATTGTCGAAAACCCGGACCTGGTTCAGCAGAACTGCGTGAACCGCAACGCGAAGGCTGACATCGGCCGTTTGGTCGAGTTAGAAAAGCAGCGCCGCGACAAACTGATCGAGGTCCAGGATTGGAACCGCCAGGCCAACGAAGTCTCCAAGACGATCGGTCAGGCGAAGGATGCCGACGAGCGCGAGGCCCGCAAAGAGGAAGGCCGGCGGCTGCGGGACTTGAAGGACGCGGCGCAAACGGAACACGACCGCTTGGATTCGTTGATCCTGGAACTGCAAGCGGCGATTCCGAACATGTCGCACCCCGACGCGCCCGTCGGCGTCGACGACCAGGCCAATCTGGAACTCCGCCGCGGCAAGACGGAGCCGCGGACTTTCGACTTCGAGCCGCTGGACCACGTGGCGATCTGCGAACGGCTCGACCTGCTGGACCTCGAAGGCGGCGCGCGGACGACGGGTCACGGGTTCTACTTCCTGAAGAACGAAGCCGTGCTGCTCGAACTGGCACTGCAGCGCTACGCCTTGGAAGTGCTGTTGCCCGAGGGTTTCACCCCGGCGATCACGCCCGACTTGGCGCGGGACGAGATCGTCTCGGGAACCGGCTACATCCCGCGCGGACCGGAGACCCAGATCTACAGCATCGAGAACACCGACCTGAGTCTGGTGGCGACGGCCGAGATCACGCTGGGCGGATTGTTCGCCGGGCAGATGCTGGACGCCGATCAGTTGCCGATCAAGATGTGCGGCATCAGCCACTGTTACCGCACCGAGGCCGGCGCGCACGGCCGGGCCACTCGCGGCATCTACCGGGTCCATCAGTTCACCAAGGTCGAGATGTTCGCCTTTACGCGCCCCGACCAGAGCGACGCCATGCTCGAACATTTCTGCAATCTGGAATGCCGCATTTTCGACGGGTTGCAGATCCCGTACCGCGTGGTCGACACGGCCACCGGCGACTTGGGCGGCCCGGCCTACCGGAAATTCGACTTGGAAGCCTGGATGCCGGGGCGCGGCGACGGAGGCGAATTCGGCGAGGTGACCAGCACGTCCAACTGTACCGACTATCAGGCACGCCGCTTGAATGCGCGGTTCAAGGTCAAGGGCGAAAAGGGCACCCATTTCGTCCATACCTTGAACGGCACGGCCGTGGCGGTCAGCCGGGCGTTGATCGCCATTCTGGAAAACTATCAGCAAGCGGACGGTTCGGTGGTCGTCCCCGAGGTGCTGCGCGCCTGGGTCGGCAAGGAACGAATTGCACCTCGTCCGCGGTAGAAAGGAGCCTTGAAATGAACGTTCTGGTCGTTGGCAATGGGGGCCGGGAGCATGCGTTGGCCTGGAAGATCGCTCAGAGTCCGCGCGTCGAGCGGGTGTACGTCGCGCCGGGGAACGCCGGAACCGCGGCCGAGGCGGTGAACGTCGCGATCTCGCCGATGGACTTCGCCGGGCTGATCGAATTCGCTCGCAAGAACGACGTGCGATTGACCGTGGTCGGTCCCGAGGCGCCGCTGGCCGCCGGAATCGTCGATGCGTTTCAAGACGCCAAGCTGCGGGTGTTTGGGCCGAGCAAAGCCGCCGCGCGGCTGGAGGGCAGCAAGGTATTCTGCAAGGATCTGCTGCGCAACGCCGACGTTCCGACCGCCGACTATCATGTGTTCAAGGATCCCATCGAGGCGATGGCCTTTGTCAACGAACGCTACTGCGAAGAGGACGAAGTCGCCCGCGTGGTTGTCAAGGCCGATGGCTTGGCGGCCGGCAAAGGCGTGATCGTCTGCCAGAAGCGGGACGAGGTGCTGGACGCCATCGACCGGATCGCGTTCCACCGCGAATTCGGCGACGCGGGCAACCAGGTGGTGCTCGAAGAACGCTTGGACGGTCTGGAGGCAAGCGTGCTGGCGATCACCGACGGCCGCACGATCTTGACTTTGCCCGCGGCCCAGGACCACAAGCCAGCGTACGATCTGGACCAAGGCCCGAACACGGGCGGCATGGGGGCGTACAGCCCCACGCCGATCGTCGACGAGAAGATGATGCACTGGATCGAAGAGCACGTGCTGGTGCCGACGGTCCACGCCATGAAGCGGTCGCGCAATCCGTTCCGCGGCGTGCTGTACGCCGGGCTGATGCTCACCCGCCAGGGGCCCAAAGTCCTGGAGTACAACGTGCGTTTCGGCGATCCCGAATGCCAGCCGATCCTGATGCGGATGAAGGGCGATTTGTTCGAAGTGCTGGAAGCGACCGTCGATGGCCGCTTGGAAGACCTCGAAGGGCTGGAATGGGATCCCCGCCCCGCCGTCTGCGTGGTGATGGCCAGCGAAGGCTATCCCGGCGACTATCAGAAGGGCCATCCGATCCGCGGCTTGGAGCAAGCCGCGGAGCTGCCCGATGTCAAAGTCTTTCACGCGGGCACCAGCGAAGTCGACGGGCAGGTCGTCACCGCAGGCGGCCGAGTTCTGGGCGTCACGGCGCTGGGGAATTCGGTCGCCGAGGCAAAGCTGCAGGCCTACACCGCCGTGAAATGCATCCGCTGGGCAGGCGCCTGGTGCCGCAAAGACATCGCCGACAAAGCGATCGGATAGTCCGCACCATCCCCGGCTAGAATTCCCGAAAAAATGCCGGCGTGCGCGCTAGGTTCGGAACGTGCTTTGCGATCTTCACCATAGGTCCGAGTTAGAATTTCGTAAGAAGTTGGCTCGAATCAGGAAGATGGTGCATCCCGAAAGAGGATTATGGAAGCATGTCCGGATTGAATGGTTCGTTATTCCCGGCTGTGTTTGGGGAAACGTCAGCGTTGGTGTGGACAGCCGATCGCGACCTCCGCTTGACCTCTTGGTTCGGTTCGGCTCTGGAATCGCAAGGGCTGGAAGACGGTCGCGCGCCGGGGATACCGCTGGTGGAATTTTTTCAGCTTCAGGACCGGGCGTCCCCGATGGTGGCGGCCCACGTGCATGCGCTGCGCGGCGATTCGATCACGTTTGCGTTCGAATTGAGCGATCGCTGTTACGACGCTTTTGTCACTCCCCAACGCGATGCCCAGGGGCATGTCTTCGGTTGTTTGGGGATCGCCCGCGAGCCGAGTCGGCTGGATCAGGAGACCAAGCAGTTGTGCCGTCTGTTCAACCTGTCCCGGCAGATGCTCTGCACGGCGACGGTCGATGGCTATTTCCGGCGGCTGGATCCTGCCTTGGCCGCGACGCTAGGCTACAGCGTCGATGATCTTCGAGCCCGGCCATTGATCGAGTTCGTGCATCCCGCCGACCGGGACACGACGTTGAAGGAACTGGCGAAACTGGCCAACGGCCAGCCCACGCTGCGGTTCGAGAACCGTTACCGCTGCAAGGACGGGTCGTATCGCTGGCTGTCCTGGACGTCGATTCCCGAGGACGAAGAGGGAGTCCTGTACGCCACTGCTTTGGATATCACGGAACGGAAACGGGCCGAGGAACTGTTCCGCGCCGCGCTCGAGTCGGCGCCGGACGCGGTGGTGATCGTCGATCTGGTCGGCGAGATCATTCTCGTCAACAGCGTCGCCGAGAGCATGTTCGGCTACAGCCGTACGGAACTGCTGGGGCAACCCGTCGAACTTCTGGTCCCGCCCGCCTTTCGGCGGCACCACATCGAGAACCGCGGGAATTACAGCGCTGGACCGTCCGTGCGTCCGATGGGGCCGAGTCGCTGCGTCTTGGCGCGGCGGAAGGACGGCAGCGAAATCCCGATCGAGGTGACGCTTTCGCCGGTGGACCTGGACGAGGGCCGTATATCTTCGCCTCGATTCGCGACGTCTCCGAGCGGGCCCGCATGGAGCGGGAGATCCGCGCCCGCGAGATCCAATTGGAGGCTGCCCGGGAGATCCAGAGGCACCTGCTGCCCAGGGAGTCGCCTGTGGTTACGGGATTCGACATCGCCGGCGGCTTGTACGCGGCGGACTACGCGGCCGGCGATTTCTTCGATTTCATCCCCGCAACGCGGAACCGGTTGGGGATCGCGGTCGGGGACGTCTGCGGGAAAGGATTCGCCGCGGCAATACTGTCCGCCACCACGCACGAGCTGCTCCGCGCCGCCGCCTCGGTCCACTCGACGGCCAAGGGCATCGTCACCCACGTCAACCGCGTGCTGGCCGGGGAAACCCAAGACAGCGTTTTTGTGACGCTGGCGTTCATGATGCTCGACCCCGACAAGCGCCGGGTCGAGTATGTCAGCGCCGGTCACCCGGACGGATTCGTCTTGGACCGTGACGGCCGAGTCAAGCATCGGCTGTCCCATTCGGCCGGCGTGCTCGCTCTGTTCGACGATGCACCGATCGAAGAAGGTCCGTCAGTGCAACTGGAACCGGGTGACCTGCTGTTTCTGGTCACCGACGGGGTTCTCGAAGCGTTTTCCGCGAATCGGGCGGACGGCCTCTTCGGCGAAGCGCGGACGCTTGATGTCGTCCGTCGTCACTTGGACAAGCCGGCGCAGGAGATCGTGACGGAGATCCGGGAGGCAGTCCTCCATTTTTCGGAGAACCATCGGGCCTACGACGACGTCACCATCGTCGTGGTCAAATGTCTGTAGACCGGGGAATCCGACTCACTTCGCGGACAGTTCGATGCGGCCCATGTCGGTCGGTTGGCCGCGATTCACGCTGCAGCGCCAGGGGGATTTCTGCGGGTCGCTGCAGCGTCCATTCAATTGGTCGGGACCGCTGTAGGTCTTGGAGATCAAGTCGAATTTCTTCCACTCGAAGGTGAGCGCGTACTGGCCCTCGGGTGCGCCGTCGCCGGCTCGGTAGGTCGAAACGGCGAACCGTCCGTCTTGCTCGGTGACGGCGGACGAGACGGTTGGATCTGCTGCGTCGAAGCCTTCGAGCGGGTGAAGGTTGACCTGCAAACCGGCCGCCGTTTGGCCGTCGACATAGACTTGGCCAGTGACCGGGAAAGTCGCTTTCCCGCTCGGCGTGTCTTCGCCGCACGAGCACAATCCCAGGCACAAGACCGCCGCGGCGGCCGTCCGTTTGATGTAGGTTGTCATAAGTGCTTCTCGCCGTCAGGGGCTGGCGAATACTTCTCCCTTGGCTCGCGTGATCATTGCCGCCACAATCGGTGCCGAGGTGTCTTGGGACAGGAACTTGACCGCACCGTCGGCCAGCAAGAAATGGCAGCCGCCGGGATGGAATCCGTGGAACCCCCGGCCGCTCATGTTCGTCCGGTTGATCGCATAGGGGCCCTCCATCATCGGGTTGTCCCACAGCGAACCGGCCACCCAGTGCTCGCCATTCAAGATGTCGCCCCAGCCGCCACCGTTGACACCCCCCAAAGCCGCTTCGGCGGGATGGCTCCACCGCTGGACGCCCGCGTAGATGCGGTTGCCTCCCGACCGTTCGCCGACGAGAAAAGTGTTGGACAAGCCGTCCGTGATCTCGGCCATGGTCGAGGTGCTACGATTCCACTGGGCCGGATTGCTGAGGACCGAGCCGGTATACTGCAAGACGCCTTCGCGGTTACCTCCCGCGTTGCCGCTGTAGGCGACTGTGGCCAGCGTGCCTCGCACACCGGTCGTCGCGCAGTAGTCCGACGGCGCGGCTCGCCAAGTGAGCGGAAAACCGGCTGGATTGAGATCTGCCTGGTAGATCCGCGCCGTGGCGTCGATGGGCATCGAAGGGCAAACGTATGTGGTCAGCACGGTGCGGATCACCAACAGGTTCTGTTGGACTTGCGGAGCGGCTGCAAACTGATCGACCGCCGGATACCGGTCGTCGAATTGGTCTCTCAGGGCCGGCTGCTCGATGAACGGCAGAATTCGCACACCCCAGACCTGGGCATTCATTCCGGGCCCCAGTCCTTTGGACAGGTCCACCATCCAGGCAAACGGAAACGTTTGGTACGTGTCGTGGTAGTTCTGCAATCCCAGTCCGATCTGCTTCAGGTTGTTTGCGCACTGCATCCGCCGCGCGGCCTCGCGCGCCGACTGGATCGCGGGCAATAACAACGCCACCAGAATCCCGATGATGGCGATCACCACCAGCAGTTCGATCAGCGTGAATCCGCGAGTGCGACTCGGTATCACCAACCGCTTTGTTCTGCTCATCCCAGCCTCCCCACTTCCGAAAAAACTGCCTCTCCTTGGAAATTCTGCATCACGGTCCTTCAGTTCAGTCCAGGCCCAGTTCCCGAAAACGCTGCTCCAATTCTGCCCACGCCAGGATCCGCACGGCCGTCTCGCCCTGGACCAGGACGATCAATTCGGCACGGTCGGGCGTCATCCGCACTGCCTGGATCGGCCCGGCCAACGGCAGTGCGAACCACAGGGAAAACGTCTCGCCGGATCGCCGCCAGAGCCGCAGGGTTCCCTCTTCATCGCCCGTCGCCAGCCACTGGTCGTCCGGCGACAAGGCGATCGCGCGGACCGCGCCGAAATGACCCGGCAATTCAGCGATCGGTTCGCCACCGGGGACGCGTGCCATGTGGCAACCGCCTTGCTGGTTTCCTGTCACTGCCCAAGACTCGTCGGAACTGAGCCGCATCGCAGTCATCGCGGCCGATTGCGCCGCCCAGCGGCGCTGTACCTTGCCACGGGACAGTTCTGTAATGATCCCGTCGCGGCTGCCGGCCAGAGCGAGTTCCCGACCGGCATCCAGCACGTCCCAGTAACCGGCTCCGGACGCCTCGGCGAACTTGGTGTTGTCCCAGGACCAGTCCAGTTCCAGTCCCGGCACCTGCCAGTGGTACAGTCGGCGGGAAGACACGATGCCTGACAGCCGTTCGTCGCCGCGATGGAACGCCATGGGGCGAAAGGCGTTGACCCATTTGTAGCGCGAGAAATCCCCGACGGGCACCGCGATCATCCGATCGATCCAGACCTCGACTCCTTCGTCTGCCGTCGCCAGCGCGGCCAGGAAATGCGTTTCTTCCCGGTCTCCGCCGGGCCCCCAACCCAGCGCGAACAGATGATAGACGTCGCGGGGAATCACCGCCTCGGGAATCGCGCGGCTGCTGACTGCATCCGGCCGTGTACTTCCCGTTTCGACCACTTCCGCGCACGGTGCGCCTCCGCGCAGCTTCGCCACGGCAAAGTAGGCCCAATCGTTGCCCGCGACCGGACCTTCGGACGGCGGCCAAACCATGTGGACTTCGCACCGCTCCGGACCGGCTCCGATCCGCAACGCCCGACCGTTGGCCGCCGCCGCGTCCTCGACCACCTCACAGCGCTCTTGACCGCCACGGATCTCCAAGCGGTCTTCCTCCAGGAACAGGCCCCCCGACTCGGCGCCGCTCGGGGCGATCGCCGTCGCAACGCGACCCGTTTCGGCGTCCCAGAGGGTTACGCCGACCAAGGGAACGCCGATCGCGGTCAAACCATCGCTGTGCGGCGCGGCCGCCAAGTCGGCGTTGGCTTCGCCGAATCGTCCCCCACCGGCAAAGGGAATCAAGACGGCCGTTTTCTCCGCATTCCCTCCGTCAGACACATCGTGCCGGGAAAAGAGGAATCGTCTGGTCTGCGGCTGATCCTGCGACAGCACGCCGTCCATCCCGCACAATACCTTGCGGCCATCACGGCTGAGGTCGATGGAGCGGACGGGCGAAAGCTGCCAGGCCGCTTCGCGCAGCAAGGGACTCGTTCGGACAGGAATCAAGGCGGCACGCTGCAAGCCTCCGAACGCGAGATAACGCCCCAGCGGATCGACTGCGTAGCGGCCGAGCCGAAACTCGTCCAGCAGGGCCGTCAGCACCAGACGCCCCGAAGCCGCGTCCCACACTAGCAGCGGGCCCTCCCGGTCGTGACCGTAGATCCGGCTGCCGTCGGGCGAAAAAAACAGCCGCGGATGGAAGCCGGCCAGCCACGGCTGACTGTCGTGAGGATCGGCCAACATCCGGACCGTCATTCCCGTCGAGGCATCCAGGATCATGCCGCGGGGTCGGTCGTTATCCCGCGGCGCGATGATCACCAGGCGATCGTCGTCGGGACCGAACGCCGCCCGCTTGCCCCGAGGAAAGGCGACGGCCAGCGGCGTCTGCGGCGCCGACGTGCTGCGGATCTGCGGGACGCCCGCGTCGTAGGTGACCAACCACCTGTCGCCCGCACCGTACCAGCCTTGGTCCGACTCGCCCAACACGATGGGCTCCGCGTCGTCCTGTCCTGCATCCAACGGAATTGCCTTGACCGTCGCATTCGCAGCGAACAGCCAGCGTCCGTCCGGAGAAAACGCCACTTGTTCCACCGATTCCATGTCGCCAAAGGGCGCGAAGAGGCGAGGCGGATCCGACGAGCCCAGACGCCAGCAGCGCACTTTGCCGAACCGCGAGCCAGCGGCCAGTTGCTTCCCGTCGGGACTGAACGCCAGTGAGTGGATCCCGTCCTGGAACTTGCCTCCCTTCAGCCAATTGCTCCAGCCCGTCGCCAAACCGATGAAGCCGAACTCGAACGCCTTGGCTCGCGTTTCCACGTCGTATACGAACACCGCCGGCGCCCAGTCCGATTTCTCCTGGGCGACAGCCAGATATCGCCCGTCGGGACTGAAGGCGAGCGCTCCGACCTCGAACCCTTCGGCCACGGTCAACGGCTGGTCGAGCTGCAGATCGAAGCCGGTCCAGCAACGCGCCAGCAGCGACCTCAACTCGGTTGCGTCTTCGTCGCTTGGCCGCAGCCGGGCGGCTTCCTTCAGGTCTGCCAGCGCGGAGGCTGTCCAGCCAGGACGCTTCAAGGCCAGCGTCTCGCGGGCCCGGTTGACCAACGCGAAATACGCTTGCAGATCCGCCTTGGCCTGTCGCTCGGCAGCGAGATCACGCACGAGAGTGATTTGAGCCGCAGAGGCGTCCAGCAATTGCCGGTGATGCAGCAACTCCTGGCGGAAGAACGCTCCGATCGCAGACGCCAGAACGGCGATCAGGCTCATCGCGATCAATCCGGCCGCGACCGGTTTGCGACGAACCCAGCGCCACGCTGTCTCGGCCGCGGAAACAGGTCTGGCCAGGATCGGCTCCCCTTCACGGAACCGCCGTAAGTCCTCGGCCAAGTCCAAGGCCGATTGGTATCGCTGTCCGGCATCTTTGCGCAGACATTTCAAGCAGATCGTGTCCAGATCGCGCGGGATCGCTCGATTCAGCGCCCGCGGCGCGACGGGCTGTTGGTTCAGCACCGCGTCCCGGGTCTCGTAGTCGTTGGCGCCACGAAACGGAGGCCGGCCCGTGAGCGTCTCGTAGAACACGGCACCCAGCGAATAGACGTCCGCGAGCGGTCCGACCGATTCCGACTTCCGGTCCGCCTGCTCGGGCGGCATGTAGCTGAACGTCCCAACCAAAGCTCCCGCATCGCTCAGGTCGCTGGCGACATCCAACTGCTTGGCTAACCCGAAGTCGCTGACTCGCGGGTTGCCATCCTTGTCCAGCAACACGTTGGCTGGCTTCAGGTCGCGATGGATCACCCCGCACTCGTGGGCATACGCCACCGCCCTGGCGATCTTGTCGAGCAAGGCAGCGGCTTCGCGCGCGGGGAGAGGACCGTCCGCGAGTCGTTGCCGGAGCGTCGGTCCGTCGACGAAGCCCATCGAAAGATAGTGCTGCCCGTCATGTTCTCCGACGTCGTACAACGGAACGATCTGAGGATGGTCCAGCCGGGCCACCGCCCTCGCCTCCCGGTACAGGCGATCAACGTCCCGCTGGCTGGCCAACCGCCCGGCGAGGATCAACTTCAGCGCGACAATCCGTTGCGTTTTCCGCTGCCTTGCTTGAAAGACGACGCCCATGCCTCCGCGGCCGAGTTCCTTGAGAATGGTATAGTCACCGAAGTCCCCCGTTGTTCCTTGGCCATCGCCGCGCGGCACGAAGTCGTTAACCCAGTCCGTCCTGGCGGAACCAGGAAGTTTGGCCGTATTCGGCCTGTGCTGCGCAACGGCTTTGCGGAGCAACTGGATCAGCGAATCGCGTGAACTAAAGCGCGCGGCGTAGTCTTCGCAGGACGGGGCAGCGTCCCGTGTACAGCGAGCTTCGTACTCGCGGACAATCAGATCGTCCGGAAGATGGTCGAGCGAACCCAGTTCCGGAAAGCAGCGCGCATAGTCGTCCAGCAGCGGACAGGGTGGCAGCGGGCCGTCCGCTGGGCGAAGGGCCTCTCGCGGCGTAGACCCTTGGACTTCTCGCGCCGACGTCTCGACGCGATTCGAGGTCCGCCAGCGATACCAGAGGTCGACTGCGATCAACTGGTGGAGCAGCACAGCCGTACCGTTCTGCGGGACAGTCACAGCGACCTGTCGAACAAAATCCACTAGACAAGGCTGGTTGCCGTCTCGCCAAGCATCCTCGAAGCGGTCGCACAACGCGTCAATCCGCTCCTGGTCCAGAAGCCGAACTTGGGCGTCGACCGGGCAGTTGTCGTCCGTCATGTCGGCTGATACTCCTGCCAAACCTCGCGGATCCGGGCCAGCTTGCGGTGGATCGTACCGGGCGCTCGATCCAGCCGATCGGCGATCTCGTCGACCGAATAGCCTTCCAGACGCATCAGGGCAATTTGCCGAAGCATGTCGTCGCCCAGCGTGTCGAGCAGAAGCTGGCACTGCTCCTCAGCCAACGCCGCGAACTCGGGAGTCGGTTCCGCGCCGAGCACTTGGTCGATCTCGCAATCGCCGGGCATCGCTCGCGGTGGGCCGTCAGCCGACTCCCCGCAAACGCCCGGGCGACGTTTCCGAGCAGCGTCGCGGCGCGCCACCGAAGCCGCTTTGCGAGACGCCATGACCAGCAACAGCCGCCACAGCGAATCGCGGTCGGTGAGCCGGGGAAAGCGTCCCGCGGTCGCCGCGCAGAAGAAGCTGCCGAACACGCTCTGCGCAAGATCTTCCTCGTCGCTCGCGCGACGATCCGTCCCGGCCAGTTTTTGGCGGGCGAATCTGACCAGCCGCTCGTAGTAGCGCTGCCAAATCTTCTCGGCAGCCGAATCGTCGCCGTCGGCCAGACGTCCAAGCCATTGGCTGACGCTCGCCTCGCCGGTTACGGCCATCGGACTTCCCTCCCGCCGTCCACCATGCGCGGTCTCGCGCTGTCCCGATGTAGCAAATCGGAAACGGATCATACCAAGACTCTACGACCCAAGATCGGTGCTCAGTGCCGGGAATTGTAGGGGTGCCCCCCGCCGCACGTCAAGCAACGAAACGGCCAAAAAAGCGGACTCGGTCAAGGAAGGATATTTACCGAAGATTGTCCGTAGGAATGTCTGTCCATTTGGCAAGCAGCCAGAGCCAAAAGACAAGTCCATTTGAAACGCGAAATCGTCTTGTTTTGCAGTCGAAAATTCACAATGCGCGCGCTTGGCTTGCGGCGCAATTTGCAGTCTCTTGTGGTAGTCGTTCGCGCCGAAGTGCAAGAACGAAGATCCACCCGAGGTGTCCAACGCGACCTCGAGCCCGCGTGATAGAAGACGCAACCTGACGTGCGCGAGCTTCGTTGATAGGCTCGCTTGCCAGCGTGCCGAAGTTTACGGCCGGACGACGCGCCACTGGCCTGTGTCGACGCGCGGCGACTCGGGACGCGGCGGCTCGGGGGCGTCGTTGCGCGCTGTGCGGACCTCGTCCTCCGCCGATTGGTCCGGCCAAACGATGGGCGCCAAGACGACGGCGGGACTCACGAGTTGAATGGCGGTGCGGTCGTTCGGATCGAACAAGGCCGGAGCGGCCGGAACCGTGTCTTTGTCGTGTTTTGCATCCGGATCGGGAACCGCCTGAACCGGCGGCTTGGAAGCGGGATTCCTGTTCGTCGGCCGTTGCGGCTGGGACGTCACGGGGACCGGCACCGTGAGCGTTGTCGAATTGCGCGAACTGCTTTGGTTCGAGTCAGAACCCGAGTCGCTGCCGCTGCGCCGCGTCTCGATGGGATCGGAAAGCGGGATCGGCGGATAGTTGCTGGTGGAAGGAACTCCTTGCAGATTCTGCAGTCCCTGAGCTTCTCCGGGCGCCAGCGTGGGCCGTTGGTCCGCCCCGGTCGCCCCGCCGCTTGAACCCCATCCCGAGGAACCTGAGAAACCTCGAGTCGCGTCGGGCACGGGCGGTGCCAGGGGCGATGCGGCCGACGGCACGGGCGGAGGCGAATAGTACGGCGTCGACGGAGCGGACGGAGAATAGGCGCCCGAGTCGATCAGCTCCGGGGCGGGGGCAACCATGTAGCCGGGAGCCGCCGCGGAACCGTCCATGAAGAAGGCTTGCGGCGAGCCCAGGCCGAAGAACGGCACTCGTTGGACTTGCCAACTGTATGTCGTACACGGTTGCAAGGTGGTGCGAGTCGTTCCGGTCACCGGATCGAAGGCGACGACAGGGCGGAACGTGGTGGTTGGCACGCGAGCCCATCCCGTCTGGTATCGCCGCGGGTGATGGAACATTCGGCACAGAAACCCGAAACAGGACGAGCAGCAGGACCGAGGCGGAGCCTGAGCAACCGGCACGGTCGTGGCCATCGGCACCATCGTCTGGCCGCGAGTATCGCAACCGACCGGCCCGGCTCCGCAGCCTGCGGCGGGCGGCATCGTCGCCACCGGCGGCTGCACGAACGTGGGCGGCGGTGCCGCCGCGGGCGGCGCGACGGGGGGAGGGGCGACAAACACAGGCGGCTGGGCGGCGACCGGCGGAGCGGTGACTGCGGCCGATGGAGGCAACACAACCGATGGCGGCGTGGTGACGGCCGCTCCCGCAGCGCCCGGCGCCGCGGGCCAGGCCGTGAACGGAGACACCGGCTGGGCGCCAGGCTGATAGGTCGGCCAAGTTCGCATCCAGTCTTTTAGCGTGTAGGCATGGGCTGGCGCCGCCACGGCTCCGGCGATTGCCAGGACCAAGCCAGCCAACAGCGGCCGTCGTAGTGTATTTACCGGCATTTCTGCGTCTCCGCACACGATCTCGACACGACATTCGGCGTATTTCGCCTGACGGATGACGCCGCTTGCGGCGCGCAACCCGATGCTGAAACCTAGGTTGCACTGGAGGGCAGGGTATAGCCAACGGGCAGAATTTTTTCAGGTTTTGGTGGAAAAGCTGGAGCTGGCCACAAAATTTCGAAGCACAGAAGCGATGAATCCAGTCCGGTTCCAGCGACTGTGACAACTGGCGCGATCCTACGGCCCCGAAGCGGAATCCGTCTGAATTCTGGGAAGGAAAAGGAAAGAGGCCGCTCGATACCGGTTGGCCCGGATTATTCACGGGGGCGAGTTGTAGCACAGGCAGCTTGCCTGTGTACCCAAATACAGGCTGGCAGCCTGTGCTACGGCCCCGCGTAGCACTTCGTGAATCATCCAGATCGGTGTCTCGGAGAGTCGCCACCACGTGTTTCCGGATGACACCCGGCAGCGATTGTGGTAAGCTCGTTCCGCGGATTTCGATTCCGCCAGGTCGGTCGGGAAACGTACGGTAGCAGGAACGCCATCGATGTGGTTGAAGAGCAAGAGCATTCAGAAGTTGGGCGGGGGCCGTCTGGAACGGTTCGGGTTGAGTATGTGGTCGCGTCTTCAGATCGCGGCGCTCAGTTCTCGGAAGGATCCGAGCATCATGAAACTGCTGCGCCAGATCCACAAGGAAGGCCGCTCGCTGCTCAGTGCCTTCGAGATGTTCAACGTCTACTCGCTCGCCCGCGCTCAGCAGCGATTTCCGGGAGCGTACGCGGAAGTCGGCGTTTTCAAGGGGGCCTCGGCAAAACTGATCTGCGAAGCGAAAGGAGACAAGACGCTGCATCTGTTCGACACGTTCGAGGGCTTGCCTCAGCCCGGCGAGCACGACCGCGGCGTCCACGTCAAGGGACAGTATGCCTGCAGCCTGGAATCGGTCCAGTCGTACTTGCAGGGCTACCGCGGACTTGAGTTCCATCCCGGCGTCTTCCCTCGGTCCGCGGAGCACGTCAACGAGGCCTCCTTCGCGTTTGCCCACTTCGACGTCGACCTGTACGACGGGACGCTGGCTTGCCTCGAATACTTCTACCCGCGCATGGTGCCTGGTGGCATTTTGCTGTCGCACGACTACGACCTGCTGGCCGGAGTCGGCAAGGCGTTCCAGGAATTCTTCGCCGACAAGCCGGAATCGATCATTGAATTGCCAACGACCCAGTGTATGGTGATCCGACAAGCCTAGAACAAGGAGCATCGATCCATGGTGCAGAAATCGGTCCTGGCCATCGCAGCCCACCCGGACGATATCGAATTCCTGATGGCCGGCACGCTGATGTTGCTTCGCGATGCAGGTTACGAGATCCACTACCTGAACATCGCCTCGGGATGCTGCGGCAGCATGGTGTTGCCGCGCGACGAGATCGCCGCGGTTCGCCGCAGGGAAGCCCAGGCAGCGTGCGATTCGATCGGCGCGGTCCATCACGAGAGCCTTTGCGACGATCTTGAGATCTTCTACGACAAGCCGCTGCTGGCCAAGGTGGCGTCGGTCGTGCGCGCCGTCGCTCCCGAGATCCTGTTGACGCACTCGCCCAGCGACTATATGGAAGACCACACGAACGCCTGCCGCCTGGCCGTCACTGCGGCCTTTACGCGCGGAATGCCCAACTATCCCGTCCAACCGGAGCGGCCGATCGTCAAGCAGAAAGTGACGGTCTACCACGCTCAGCCCTACAGCAATCGCGATCCGCTACGGCAGTTGGTCTGGCCGGAGTGGTTTGTCGATACGTCTTCGGCGGTCGAGCAGAAGGTGCAGATGCTCGCCTGCCACGTCAGCCAGAAAGAATGGCTCGACGAAACGCAGGGCGTCGACTCGTACCTGCAAGCCCTGCGCGACGCGGATCGGGAAGTGGGCAGGATGTCGGGAGTCTACGAGTTCGCCGAAGGTTGGCGCCGCCACCTTCACGCCGGCTTCTGCGGTCCGGACGACGACCCGCTGGCCGTTGCCCTGAAGGACTTCATCCACCCCCGCGACGGCCGCTAGTTGGCTCGCGGCGGAACGCCGGTGACCCGCGGGCGCCGAACGCGGGTCGGCAGTCATGGAAGGTGGTCGGGAGTCGTTTTCGGGATTAGCGTCTTCCATGTCGTTCATCGATGCCAGA
>JAHDXO010000053.1:0-55384 GCA_023382975.1 Pirellulaceae bacterium | reverse complement strand
GATGGGGGGGGGGTTTTTTGGGTTGGGGGTGGGTTGGGGTTTGGGGTTTTGGGGTCTACCATTGCTTAATCGGTGCCCCCAAACCCACCCCCGACCCCGTCGCGGACTTCGGAGCTGCCTTCACTCGGCCGGTTCCAGTTTCAGGTAGTCCAGGCCGAACATGTGCCGTTTGACGGCTTGGGGGTGGGCGCCGACGATTTCGACGATCAGCAGGTTCGAGCCGGCTTCGAGCGGAAACCGGCCCAGTTCGACCAGGTCGTGGGCGACCTGCGGGTGAAAGCGTTCGAAGGTCCGGTCGGCGGCTTGGCCGTTGACTTGGAATCGGACTTGGGCGTAGTCCCGCGCTTTGGTCAGATTGGCCATGACGCGGTACGTTCCGGCCTCGGTAACCGGGAATTCGAGCACCAGTCGATCGCCCGGTTTGCCGTCGATCCACCACAGTTGCTTGTCGTTGCTCCAACGGAACTGATCGATGTCCTGGACCTCAGTCGAGCCGCCGGTCCGTTCGACGACCTTCAGCGACTCGCCCTCGATCGCGCCTGGCACGACCAGGACTTCGACCACGTCGGCGCGTCTCAAGGCGACCGCCGCCGCGGCCGTTTGCGGATCGGGTTCGACATTCCACGTCGCGCCGGGCCGTGCGTACCAGAACGTGGCGGGCGCGTGGTTCACCACGGTGTTGCGCCAGTGCCACATCTCCATGTCGAACCGCAGCGATGCGGTGAACGGGATCGCGTCCAGGCTGCGGTAGCGGCTGTTGACCGACAACCCGCTGGCCAAGTTGCCGGCGCCGCACGACTGGGCGTGGAAAGGGGCTTGGAAGAACTCGGGGCGGCACCAGGCGTATCCGTAGTAGTCCTCGGTGCCGGTGCCGATGTGCGAGGGGAATTTCTCGCCGTCCACGTAGATCTTCTCGTCGCCTTCGCCCCACCACGCGGAGGTGCCGTTGAACAGGGTCAGCGTGTCGCCCACGAGTTGGCCTTGACCTTCGATTTGGACGTAGTTCACGTCGAACGCGCCGTCGCCCGTCTGGTTCTTGTCGGGGCCCGTGGCCAGCTTGGTCGTCTGCCGCCACGCGGCGTGGAACAGCAGCGAGCGGTCGTCCCAGGTCCACGGGCCGCTGGTCACCCGGGCTTGCCGCACTTCGACCGGCTGCGTTCCCAGGTTGTGGAGCGTCAGGCGGCAGGTGCGTTCAAACGGCATGACCCAGAAACACTGCATCGTGCCGTCCGCCGCAACTTGCGTGTACCAAGTGCGGTGGGCGTGTACTTGGTATCCGGTGCCGAAGAAGTCCCCCGCGGGACACCACACGGTGCGACGGTCGTCGAACTCGATCTCCAGCACGGTCGAGCGCAGCGCCTGAGGCAGGTTTTCGGCGGCGATTTGCAGCGTCAACCGGCGGATGGCGGCGGGACCGGTCAGCACGACGGTCTCCCGCTGGCCGGGTTCGAGCGTGCCGGCTTCGGAAACCAGTTCGGTGCCGGCGTCGGCGGCGAGCCCCGATTCTAGCAACCGCTTGCCGACTCGGGCCACCAGCGGTTTCAATGCCTCCAGCCGGTTCATGGCGAACGACTCGACCGCGGTGCCGGGAGCGTAGGTGCGGTAGTTGATCTGGTAGTACAGGGCCTCGCCCTGCTTGCCGCCGATGTCCTTCATCGCGTCGCTTTCGTACGTGATCTTGCAGTGGCGGGCGTAGGGAATGGGCAGGTACAAGTTGTGTCCGCGCCGTTCGTAGGGCGAATCGGGCGAGACCGAATCGCTCAGCGGAGGCCCTGCCAGCGCGCCGCCGCTGATCAAGTCGGCCATCGGGCCTTCGATCGCCGGCTGCGGGTTGTGGTCCAGATAGAACCGCAGCGTCCCGTTGCTGAACGGTCCGCCGCCGGGCCCGTGCCAGGTAGCCCAGAAACGCACGACCGCTCCGGGGCCTTCGGCGTCCATCAGCACCCACTCGCGCCGTCCGGCGTTCTCTTCGACTCGCACGAACTGGCTGCGGTCCCAGTTGGCAAACCAACCGGGCTGATCCGGCGCGACGGTGTCGCGGTCATAGCTGCTGAACTGCCGACAGGT
This sequence comes from Pirellulaceae bacterium, assembly GCA_023382975.1. GTDB lineage: Bacteria > Planctomycetota > Planctomycetia > Pirellulales > Pirellulaceae > SKKK01. The sequence goes on along the minus strand of JAHDXO010000053.1, from coordinate 53,317 downwards.
GAACGCCGGCTCGGGCAACCGGGCCAAGCGGTCGCGGTCGATCATTTCCAGCAGCAACGATTCCAGGCTGACCGGCTCAGCCGCCTGTCCGGTTCGCGAAGCAGCCGCGGGCAGCAATCCGCCGCACAGGATCAACAAGACAACTTGAATTCGCGTCAAAGTGGATGTCATCGCGTTTTCTCCAACATGGGCAAGGGACCGATATCCGACCGTCGAATCCAAGATAACCGAACCGCGACCGGCGTGTGAGACGGGCGATTCCAACGGGCCGCCGCGGGAGTTGACCAAGATTGCCGGGTTGCGATTGGCAATCGATGGGTCGCCGGTGGAGGGAGAGCATCGGTTGGCATCTCACAGAGGCACAGAAAGCACCGAGTTTTCCGGATGTCCCTCTCTGTGAACTCCGTGCCTCCGCGAGAGTAATCTCTTATCTGTGCGGGCGGCCGGTCATCGTAGGACAACCCGGACGCGCGGCGGGGTTGTGTTTCGGCTGCTGGCAGGGGCGGATTGTTGGGCAAGCGATGCGAGACAGGCCCCAGGACGAACGAACTGGCGGCGGTATGACTCGGAACCTATTGGACGGCAGCGACGATTCTAGAGGCATTCCGTGCGATTCTGCGGGGTGCCCAGTTTCGGCCGGCTCGGCTGCGGGACGTTGCGAGAATCGGCGGAATGGAAAACGGGGAACGGCACTAGTTGACAGTTGGACTACATGCCGATAACATAGACGGTTAGACAAGTTGGCTAGCAGACAACACGCGGGGGAAAGCGACGATGGCAAAGCGAAAAACCAATGCAGGCCCGGAATCATTCAGCGACCAACTACGGCGAATCATCGCGGACAGCGGCCGATCCCGATATTCGATCTGCAAGGCGGCTGGTGTGGACCCTGGCCAGTTGCATCGATTCGTCAACGACAGGCCCGGCGGCCGGCTGACAAATGACACGATCGACAAGCTGGTGGCGGCTCTGCGGCTGCGGTTGGTGGTTCAAGATCCCGAGCAATAGCAGGGAGGAGATTCCAATGACCAAAACCGAATTGACGATACCGGACGAAGCGATTGATCGTCGCATCCTGCTTGCGCGAGGTCAGAAGGTTCTGCTTGATTCCGACTTGGCCAGCCTTTACGGGGTCACCACCAAGCGGCTGAACGAGCAGGTCAAACGGAACATCGATCGGTTTCCGGAGGACTTCATGTTCCAACTGACTGCGGACGAACACGACGCTTTAAGGTCGCAAATTGCGACCTTAAAGACAGGACGCGGGCAGCATCGCAAGTACCCGCCTTTCGTGTTCACGGAACATGGCGCCATCATGGCCGCAAGCGTTTTGAACACTTCGCAGGCGATCGAGATGAGTGTCTACGTCGTCCGAGCGTTCGTTCGTCTTCGCGAAATCCTGACGACGCACAAGGAGTTGGCTCGCAAGCTCGACGACTTGGAAAAGAAGTACGATGACCAGTTCCGAGTAGTATTCGATGCGATCCGCCAGTTGATGGCTCCGCCCCCGGATACCAAGAAGCGGCGGATCGGATTCCACGCGGACAAAACTGACCACATCCAGTCAAAAGGCAGGTGATTTGTGGCAACGATTTTCAAGAGGCGAGAAGCGCGGCCGATCCCCGAGGGGGCGACGGTGACCACGTATCGGGGACGGCCCTACGCGACTTGGACGGACGCCCGAGGCAAAGCCCAACGCGCCCCGCTGAACTCGGCCGGTACTGAGATTATCCAAGAGGCGGAAATCTACTCGTGCATGTACTTCGACGAACGCGGGAAGCGACGAAAGAAGACAACCGGATGCAAGGACAGAAAGACGGCTCAGGAAGTGGCCAACAAGATCGAACTTGATGCGAACCTGCGGAAACGCGGCCACATCGACAGCAAGGCCGAACGGTACGCCCAAGAGGCCCGGCGGCCGATCCTTGAACACCTGGCCGATTTTCGGGCATTCCTGGCCGACAAGGACAACACGGCAAAACATGTTTAGATGACCTGCCAGCACGTTGAAACCATCATCCAAGCATGCAAGGCCGAATGGATCGGCGATTTGACGGGGGCGGCGGTGATGGGGGCAATCGGTGACCTGCGGGGCGATGACAAAAGCCTGCGGACCTGCAACGCCTACCTGCGATCGGTCAAGGCATTCACGCGATGGCTGCGCGACGAGAAACGCGCCCCCGATGATAACCTTGTGGCTCTGGCCGGATTCAACGCCGACACGGATCGACGGTACATCCGGCGGGAAATGGCCCCCGAGGAACTGGCCTATCTGCTGGCGACGGTCGAAACGTACACCATGCCACAACACAACCTGTCCGGCCGTGATCGGGCGATGGCTTACCGGGTGGCACTCGGCACGGGTTTTCGGTCGAAGGAACTGCGCAGCCTGACGCCGGAATCGTTCGATCTGGACAGCGACCCGCCCACGGTGACGGTTCAGGCGGCTTGCAGCAAGCGGCGACGGTTGGACGTGCAACCCATCCGGCAAGATCTGGCGGACATCCTGCGGCCCTGGTTGGCGGACTGCGAACCCGGCGAACATCCCTTTGCGAACATGCCGGAACAGACAGCCCGGATGCTGCGCGATGATCTGGACGAAGCCCGGCGGCGGTGGTTGTCCGAAGCGGAGACGGACGCCCAGCGAGCGGAGCGCAAACGAAGCGATTTCCTACAGCACAAGGACGCGGCGGGGCGGGCGGCCGACTTCCACGGACTGCGGCACGCCTACATTTCGGCCCTGGTGGCCGGCGGGGCATCGGTCAAGACGGCTCAGGAACTGGCTCGGCATTCCACCCCGAACCTGACGATCGGCCGATACTCGCATACCCGGCTACACGACATCCAAGGGGCACTGGACGCCCTGCCCGACCTGCGGCCCCAGGATGCGGGGAAGGAAGAACAGGTAGCGGCGGCGACGGGTACAGATGGCCCGGCGGCGCATGGTAGCAGATCTGGTAGCAGTAGGGACGCGAAACCATGCATGCAAGCTGCGAAGCCTCGCGAACGGCACGCGGAATGCTTTGAAGAAAGCGACTTTCCGCAAGTGGTTTCTATTTCGACACTTAGCGGCAATCGGCGGGAACCTGCGAGACGTGACAAACAAGAGGCGCCGGTGGGAGTCGAACCCACGGTGGCGGATTTGCAATCCGCTGCCTTAGCCACTTGGCGACGGCGCCAACCATTGATAAGAAGACTATCGGATCAAATCGGTTCGGTCAATAGGTTTGATTTCAACGATCATTTCGGCGAAAGCACAGGAGCAGCAAGATGCCGCATGTGTGCCCTTGGTGGGGCGGTTTTTTTATTGATAACCGACTTCGGCGGTGGCTGCATCAGCCGGAGCGAATCCTGGAACCGTACTTGCGGCCAGGAATGACCATCCTGGACTTCGGGTGCGGGATGGGTTTCTTCTCGATCGCTGCGGCTGGGCAAATGGGGGATTCCGGGCGAGTTGTGGCCGTGGATCTTCAGCAGCAGATGCTCGATGTGTTGCGCAAACGGGCGGACAAGGCGGGTGTGGGAGCGCGCATCCGCACGCATCGGTGCGAGGCCGACGCGCTGAACCTGGTGGACGAAGCACTCGATTTTGCCCTCGCGTTCTACTCGGCTCACGAAGTGCCCGATCAGCGGCGACTGTTGCGAGAAATCCGCGGTTTGCTGCGGGAGGGCGCGAGGTTGTTGTTGGTCGAGCCGATTGGGCACGTGACGGCCAAGGCGTTTGCGCGGACACTGGACGACGCGGTCGATTTGGGCTGGTCGGTGGTGGATCGGCCGCGAATCCGCTGGAGCCATGCAGCAGTGTTGGAGAAATGAAAAGGAACCCGCGTTCGGGGCCCGCGGGCCACGGTGCCGGGGAAATGGCGGGGACCCGCGTTCGGCGCCCGCGGGCCACGGTGCTGGAGGCAGGCGGTGGTGGTGGCAGTTTCGGCGGCAGGTTGATTGGCGTGTTTCTGCGCGCCGTTGACATGCGGCCCGCCCGGGGCTTATAAAATCGCGGCTTGCCGTCGGGCGCAGTCGCCTTCGGCTTGCCGCTAAACCATTTGTCTGCGACCGCTGGATCACGCCAGGAAGCATCGCTACTAGCCGCGGATTTTATGCCGGGAACGATTATGAACGACAAGCCTACCGAAGCTTCGACGGCGACCTTGTTCGGACATCCGACGGGTCTGTTCGTGCTGTTTTTCGCCGAATTGTGGGAGCGATTCTCCTTTTACGGCATGCGGGCCCTGTTGATGTTCTACATGATCAAGGGCTTCCTGGGACTCGGCGATCGGGACGCGACGGCGGTCTACGGAGCTTACACGGCGTTGGTCTACATGACCCCGTTTTTCGGCGGCGTCCTGGCGGACCGACTGCTGGGAACGCGGCGGGCGGTGATCCTGGGCGGCGGATTGATGGCGGCCGGTTACTTGATGCTGATGATTCCGGGCCACCTGATGTTCTACACCGCGCTGGCGACGCTGATCTGCGGCAATGGGTTTTTCAAGCCGAATATCTCGTCGCTCGTCGGGCAACTCTACCCGGCCGGCAGTCCCAAACGCGACGGCGGGTTCACGATCTTCTACATCGGCATCAATTTGGGCGCGGCGATGGCTCCGCTGATCTGCGGCTACATCGGTGAGACCTACGGCTGGAACTACGGATTCGGCTTGGCGACGCTCGGCATGTTGCTGGGTTTGGCTCTGTTTGTGAATTGGCTGCCGCCGGACAACATCGGGGCTCCGCCCGACCCGGCTCGGCTCCGGCAGCGGCCGGTCGCGGTGACTCAGGCGTTGGTGCTGTTGGGCGCGGTGGTGTCGGCGGTGGCCCTGCTGATGTTCCGGTCCGACAATTGGTTGTCGCTCGCGGGAAACTGGTTTGTGGCGATCGCCCTGTTGGGATCGGCCTTCGTGGCATGCATGGCGCTTCGAGGCGGTCGCGGGGGGCTGATCGACGTCGAGTGGTCTATCTATTTGGGAACGCTGTTGAGCGTCCCCGTGTTCGCGCTGCTCGTCTCGGGCTTTGCGCCGCTGCGATCCGATCTCCGCGGCGTGACGGTCATCCCGGATGCCGTGATCAAGTATCTGGAAAAAGATGCCGCGATGCATTCGCAACTGGACACTCTCCGGCAGAACGTCGAAGCGCCGGAATCGGCGACGATCGCGGGATTGGCCGAGAGCTTCCGCCAACTACACCTGGAAAAAACGTTGGACGCGCAGCAGTTGGGCGACTTGATCGGCGTGACCGACCTGCTGGCAGCGAATCGCTCGGATGAGGCCAAGGCGAGTCTGGACGAGTTGCAGGCCCGACATCCCCGCGGCCAAGGCAAGAAGGTGTTGGCGCTGGTGTTGGCCGAGGCCAGTCGGCCGGCCGGTTTGGTGCTGATGTTGGCGGGATTGGTCGTCACGGTCTATTTGTTGATCGAGACGTTTCTGCTCGACAAGATCGCCCGCGAACGGATGTTTGTGGTCTTGATCCTGACGTTCTTCTCGATGCTGTTCTGGTCGTTTTTCGAGCAGGCGGGCAGTTCGCTGAACAACTTCACCGACCGGAACATCGACCGTGTCTTCGAATCGCAACGAGTGACGGCGGACCAAGTGGGAAAGACCATCGAGTTGCAGCCGACTCAGGAGCAACTGGGCTTCCGGCACGGCGACCGGATCTTCACGATCGATACGTTGACGCGGCTGCGCGAGGAGAACCGGGCGACCCCGGATTTCCGCATCCCGTGGAAGATCACCGACGAGCACGTGGGGATGGGGATCGCCGATCGGGTTCAAGAGGCTCCGGCCAGCACGTTCCAGTCGGTCAATCCGATCTACATTCTGATTTTCGGTCTGGTCTTTACGGCGCTCTGGACGTTCATGGGCCAGATGGGAATCGAGCCCAGCACGCCCGTCAAATTCGCGCTGGGCTTGCTGCAACTGGGATTGGGGTTCGGCGCCTTTTGGCTCGGTGCGCTGTGGTCGGACGACCGGGGCATGGTCAGCGTGATGTGGCTGATGGTCGGTTATCTGCTGCACACCACGGGCGAACTCTGCTTGTCGCCCGTGGGGTTGTCGATGGTCACGCGGCTGTCGCCTGCGCGGTTGGTCAGCACGGTGATGGGCGCCTGGTTCCTGGCGACGGCGTTTTCGCAGTTGCTGGCGGCGATCATCGCCCAGTTCACGGGAGTATCGGGGAGCGAGGACGGCGGTGCGGTCGTGATCCCGCCGCCGGTCGAAACGGTAGAGATTTACGGCACGGTGTTTGGCCAAGTCGCCTTGGCCGCCATCGCCTCGGGAGTGATCTGCCTGCTGCTCGCGCCGCTGCTGAGCTACTGGATGCATCCGAGGGCCGAATGACACCCGGCACGATCTCGGTCGTCATGGGGACACAGGCCGCGGCCAACGAGGTCGGGAGTTGCTTTCGGGCAACGACCAACCGCATGGAACACGCGATCTCCGTAAGAGACACCCGTCCCTCTTGCGCGAAACACGCCACTCCTTCATTTGTCGGTCCTAACGGCACTCGAGCACCAAAACGTCGTGGATGTCGACCTCGGGAATCACGAACGTCCCGTCGGGCGACGGCGCAATTTCGGTTCCCGCGATGGCCAGCTGCGCACGGTCAATGGACAGTCCCGGCACGGCGATCACGATGTTCTTGACCGGCGTATTGACTCGTACCACTCGGCCGCCGTGTGCGATCTGCGCATCGCTGGCCACAGCGCCGGCATACACCGGATCGGCGCCCATGCCGCGAAAACCGGTGTCGCCCGCCGGATAGAATGCGGAGACGTTCAGCAGATGGATCCACAGCGTCCTCGAAATCGGAACAGGCACCGAGGTTTGTTCGCCGAACGCCTGTCCCGTCTTCGGATCGGTGGGAGCCCAACTCGCGTTTACGACCAACCAGGGCGGGGCTTCCACCTGCAACGGCCACTCGCCGGGCATCAGTGCGTCGATCAGCCGGTCGGCCGCGGCAGTGTCTCGCGAGCGCAGCCAGGCCAACGATGGTTCGCCGTCGAAGTGCCGAATACCGGCCAGTTGAGTAAGCCGGTTCTCGGCACGCCGCTGGCCCCACTGGTCGTACCAGCCCGCATCGGCTGTCGCCACGATACGCCCCCCGTGTGCAACGTACTGGTTCAGCCGGTCGAGCATTCCGTCGGACAGACACGCCGTGTTGGGCAGCAACAGAACGTCGTAGGCGGACAGCGACTCGTCTTCGATTTCGTTGTCGAACACCCAGCGGAACGGCGCATGCCGCTCGGTCAGCAGCAGCCAAGTGCCCAGGGTAGTGTCCCGATAGTCGTCCCGATTCGTCGTACCGGGCAGATGGCCGTAGAAGTCGTGGGTGTTCTGCGATAGGACCACGCCGATGTGTCGCAAATGGTCCTGGCCGAAGAACCGTTCCCGCGATTGGACGGCCTGGTGGACCCGAATGCCGATCTCCGCCGGCTGGATGTGCTCTCCGTGCCAGGGCGTGGTGCCGTAGGTCAGGCCGCTGAGCATGAATGTGCGCATCGTCAACTCGTGCCGCGCCTGGTCCGCGTCCGAACCATCGTAGTTCCAGGCGGGTCGCGACGTCCGCCAGATATCTGAATGACGCGGATTCAAATCGTGGCTCAACCGCGCCTTAAAACCCATCATCACCCACTCCAAGTCGGGTCGGCCCGTGTAGGCATGTTGCGACGTCCCCAGATCGTCTTGGGACCAAAGCGGGATGCCCGTGTCCCAGTCCTTGTCGCCGAACGGCCAAATGTTCCAGTTACAAGTGACCTGCAATCCGGGTTTGCTCTCGCGCATCTTGTCCCGAAATTCGGCGGCCACTTCCAGCAGCTTCTCGTTCCGCCAGCGAATCCAACGTTTGAATGTAATGTCAGTCCAGTCGACGCGGGCGGGCGTTTCGAGTCCCGTGTCGCGGCGGAAGCTGTCCTGGCAGAACGGGCACACGCAACCCGGCGAAATCGGATGCGGGATGCCACCCAAGTAGAAGCCGTCGAAGAATACGCCGTCGATGCCCGTCGCCGCCGCTTCCTTCAGGATTTCGGCGTGCATCTGCCGCCAGGGCGACGAGACCACACACATGCCCACTCGATCCGCAGCCGGCCGTTCGGGCCAGTCGATGTACTGCATCTTCCACTGCGGGTATTTCGCGGCCGCTTGGCAATCGACCGTGCGACGCAGATCCTGCACGTTGAAGGGCAGCCAGCCGATCGCGGCAATGCCCCAGCGATGCAGTGCGGCAACTTGCTGCGGAAGGAACTCGGCTTGCATCTTCGGATGCGGGATGCCGTGCTGAGTCGGAAAAGCCGTCCAATGTTGGCCGTTCATCGGTCCGATCGTCATCACGTTGCAGCGCATCAAGCGGGCCTCGTGGACGTAAGCTTCGATGTCCGTAAACAGGGGGCGGCTCTCCGTGCCGCGCAAGCGGAACGATAGCGGCAGATCCGCCTCGGGCTGGTCCGAGAGATCCGCGATCGGCATCATGTCCGCGGGGATCTCGTCCAGCGGCCGAATCCGCACCCAGTCGGCCAGCATGGCCAGGTCGCGTTGACCGGACTCGGCGGGTACAGGCGGGATCGCCACTCCGTTCAGTTCGATCTCGCTGCGATCACCGATCCGTTCGGCGGGAACGATCAAACGCATCTCGTAGTGCGGCGCCGCGGCGGGAAACAGCCACGTGACCAGTTGCCCGTCGCAGGTCACTCGGATCGGGCGCGACGATCGGGCGCGGATCACGATCTCGTTGTGCAGCTGGGGAAACACAGGCAGCCGCAGTCCCCACTGGCTGGAAAACCAGCGGAACGAGGCCCAGCGGGCCAGCGGATCTTTGGACCAGGACAGCGGTCCCTCGCGCTGGTAGATCCCGTCGACGACGAACGGCTCGTCGCCGTCCAGGCCCAGGTTGATGAATCGCTCCGGCGTGCCCGCGTGTTCGGCCGCGTCTGGCGCGCGGACGGCCCGCGGATCGCTCTCGGAAATCTCCGTGTGAGCGATCGTCACTCGAGCGACCGCCATCGCCAACTGCCGGGCATCGCGCCGGTCGGACGGCACCATGTACGGCGGCGAGCAGACGCCGTACACCTCGATCAACTCCTGCTCGCCGACCGCGTCGGCTGGCAGCACGAACGCGTAAGAAGTCGAATCATCGCCGCGGCCGTCGAGCGTTACCGTCCAGCCGTCGCCCAGCGTCAGTTCAACTCGACGCGAGAAACGGGCCGAGAGCTCGATCCGGTTGTCGCGCCGCGCGAACACGGGCAACCGCATGGTCCAACGGTTGCCGAACCAGCGCATCGAATTCTCGCGGTAGAAAGACACCGCCGACTTGAGGTTCGCCCCCTCGCGCGAGTAGATCCCCTCGCCGACAAACAGTTCGTCGTCCGCCGATCCGATGTCCACAACGTGTTTCGTCGTAGGGCCGCGATCTTGAGCCGACGAAGCTTGGATCGAACCGATGGCCAGCACGATCCAAACGCCCGCAAGCCGGCCTAACCCCGGTTGATCGCAGGCGAAGGGGAAGCTCCGCATATCCAGTCTCCTCCGTTCGGAACCATTGATCGGCTAAACCGCCCGCAACGTCTGGCGGCACAACCGCCGTCGTGCTCAACGTACAACATCCCACGGATTCGCGAAACACTCGGACACTTCGTCGGGAAGCAGTTCCCGTGATCGGACCCGGTCCGTGGAAGAGCATTCGCCCAAGTGGACTGCGGCAACTCGCCGAACAGCCGCTTCGAGCGAATCAGGCCGCCGAGACTTCCGCCACGACGTAGGGACCTTTTGGAATGACGGCGATCGTCGCGTCAGGACCGTATTCCTGGAGCGATTCGGCAATCGCGGCTTCGACGGTGGGACAGGCCTTCACGAACAAGCGGTTCAAGGTTTCCGCGGGCAAGCCTTCACTGACCACCTTGATCTTGGCCCGGCGGGATACCGCGGCCATTTTCTCCAACTGCCACTGATCCATCACGAAATAGTCCGGGTCGCTCAGAATCCGCTCCACAAAGGCGGCCGGGCTTTCGTGTTGTTCAAACAGGCTCTGGAACGCGCTGCTGCCGATGCCCTCGGTCATGCTGGCTGCCAGGATCACCGTGCCGCCCTGCTTGACGATCGGCAGCGCCGCGGTCATGCCCTTGACCGACTGATAGAAGGTCGTGTCCAGCGGGTAGCCAGCCGAGGTCGTGACCACAATGTCCACCGGCTCGGACACGGTCGCAGTCACCAGCGGTCGAACGAATTCGCAGCCTTCCAAAAATGCTCGCTCCATGTCGCCGGCGACAAACTTCAGGGCTCGGCGCTGCGCGTCGATCACGACGTTCACAATGAAATCGCAGCCGGCCCGCCGACCGATCCACGTGTTCTCCTCGTGAACCGGATTCCCCTCCAAAATGCCGCTGTCGGCCCGCGGATGTTCGAGAAATGCCGGGCTGTGCCAGGCGCGGATCGTTTCGATCGCCGCAATGCCGGGACAAATCAACTTGCGGCCACCCGAAAAACCGGCCATCAGATGGGGTTCGATCAAACCGGTCGCGATCTTCAAGTCCGCCCGGACGTAGCGGCTGTCAATCCAAATCGGGACGCCTCGCGGGCTGTCGCCCAAATAAGTGTGCTCGTCCTTCCGCTCGCCGAAGTGGTTTTCGATGCGATACTGGTCCACGATCCAGCGGCCAAGCATCTCGACCAATTCGTCACCCAGATTCGGTCGGTGCAAGCCGGTTGCGACCAGGATCAAGATTTTGTCGCGAGGGATTCCGGCTTGTTCGAGCGTTTCCAGAACCGGGGTCAAGATCAGTTCGTTCGGGACCGGGCGAGTGATATCGCAGATCAGAATGCAAGCGTCGGTTCGTCCACGAGCCAGTTCGGCCAGAGGCGGCGCGCCGGTAGGTTGGCTCAACACTTGACGCAACGCCGATTTCGGGTCGCTCAACGGTTCCGCGGGCCGATAATTGAGTGTGCGCAGGCCAACCGTATCCGGCAGCTCGACTTCCAGACCGGTTCTGCCGTAGTCCAGACGCACACGCATTACGCGGCTCCTTCGTATCCCTCAAACGGGCAATCTACTTCTCGTCTTCCTTGCCCTTGGCCTTCTTCTTCTTCTTCAACGAGATCTTCTGGACGCGCACTTTGGGCATGCCCAGCACCGGATCGCCCTCGTGCCATCGCTCGGCATCCTGCAACTTGGTCAGTCGTTCCGCACGGGTCAGTACGTTGCGGTTGCGGATCGCTCCGGCCCGGACCTTGAGACTCTTGTCGATCGTCATTACGCCAAACCCCTATCGAATCGTTCTCGAAAACCCTTGTGTTGTTTGCGAAGCGTGGAAGTATACGCACTCGCCGGACGATTCGCAACCGACGATATGCGGCCAGTCTCTCGTGGCTGAATTCGTGAGAATTCAGCGTCTTCTGGATTCTCGTCCGAATTCGTACGAACTCGCCTAAGGAAATTCAGCAGATTCTGGGCATTTGTTCGCCCGACAGAAGATCGAGAAGACGACCGCTGCCCATCGAGTTGCGAAGTTCCACAGAGCCGGCATGGTTGCTGGTCACAGTACCGATTACCGACGGCCGGTTGGCTGCTGGGTGGGACTGCATGATCTGGAGCGCAGCGCTCGCGGCGGTGGCGGGTACGATCGCGATCAATCGCCCCTCGTTTGCTACGTACAGGGGGTCTAGTCCCATCAGTTCACAGGCACCCGCGACCTGCGGCTCGACAGGGATCTTCGCTTCGTCCAGATCGATACCCACTCTGGCGTGTTCGGCGATCTCGATCAGGGCCGATGCCAATCCGCCTCGCGTCAAGTCGCGCAGACAGTGCAGATCGCCACCCAGGGCCGTCAGCTCATCGACCAAACCTGCCAGCGAAGCGCAATCGCTGGCCAAGGCACCTTCGAATTCCAGCCCTTCTCGCACAGACATGATGGCGATTCCGTGACGGCCCAGGTCGCCGCTCACCAAGATCCGGTCGCCCGGCCGAACTCGCGCAGGCGAGACGTCAATTCCGGGCGGAACGATTCCTACGCCGGCGGTATTGATGAACACGGCGTCGCCTTTCCCACGATCCACAACTTTGGTGTCGCCCGTGACGATTTGGACACCCACCTCGGTGGCCGCTTGTTGCATCGATGCGATGATCCGCCGCAGCGTATCGATGGGCGTCCCTTCTTCCAGGATCAGGGCGCAACTGAGCCAACGCGGAATGGCGCCAGCCATCGCCAGATCGTTGGCCGTGCCGTAAACGGCCAATTTGCCGATGTCTCCGCCCGGAAAGAACAGGGGACTGACAACAAACGTGTCGGTGGTGAAGGCCAAACGCTGGTCGCCTGCCTGGAGCACTGCGCTATCGTGAGGCGGTGCGGACTTCCCTGCCTCGTAGCTGGACGAGCCGAATTGAGGCAGCAGCAGGCCTTCGATCAGATTACGCATCAGGCGGCCACCTCCGCCATGTGCCATCTGGACCGTGGCATGGTGCAGCAACGGAAGCGGGCAAGTCATGTCGAACGGATTGATCGGTTGGTCGGTCATGAAGGTCTCTGCAAAGTCTGTCAGTCGGCGCTTAGGGAGAGGGAAATTTCACAGGCTGGCAGCCTGTGCTACGGTGTGGCGGCCTGTGCTGCCGATTGGGCACGCTGTCGTCGATACCGGTAGTAGGCGGCACAAGCGCCTTCGGCGGATACCATGGGCGCGCCGAGCGGCTGCTCGGGCGTACAGCGGATGCCGAAGGCCGGACAATCGTACGGCTTGCTGTGTCCTTGCAGCACCTCGCCCGCGATGCACTCGGCCGGCTCGTCCGCCACGATGTGCTGGACTGCGAAGCGACGGTCGGCATCGAAGCGGGCGTAACGCTCGTTCAGCGTCCAACCGCTGTCGGGGATCTCGCCGATGCCACGCCACTTGCGAGGCACGGTGACGAACACTTGGTTCAAGCGAGCGCGGGCGGCCGGGTTGCCCGCGGGCCGGACGACGCGCGCGTACTGGTTCTCCAATTCGGCCCGGCCCGACTCCAACTGCTTCAGGCATAGATGGATGCCCTGCATGATGTCCAGCGGCTCGAAGCCCGTCACCACCACCGGCACGCGAAACTGTTCGACGATCGGTCGATACTCCTCGATGCCCATCACTGCGCAGACATGCCCGGCGGCCAGGAACCCGTTGACCAGATTGCGAGGCGACCCGAGCACGGCACGCATCGCCGGCGGCACGAGCACGTGGGAAACCAGCACCGAGAAATTCTCCAATCCCAGATGCTCGGCCTGCAAGACGGCCATCACGTTGGCGGGCGCCGTGGTCTCGAAACCAATGGCGAAGAAGACGACTTCCTTCTGCGGGTGCTGGCGGGCCAGTTGCACGGCGTCCATCGGCGAATAGACGATTCGCACGTCGCCGCCATTTGACTTGACGGTCAGCAGATCTTGGTGTGACCCAGGAACGCGGAGCATATCGCCGAACGAGCAGAAAATGACGTCGCGGCGCGAGGCGATGTCCAACGCCTTGTCGATGATCTCGACCGGCGTCACACAGACCGGACAGCCGGGGCCGTGGATCATCGTGACTTGGTCCGGCAGCATGGCATCGAGTCCGAATCGCACGATGGCATGGGTCTGGCCGCCGCAGATTTCCATGATATTCCAAGGCCTCGTCACCAGCCGGTGGATCGCATCGGCGCACTGCTTCACGGCCTCGGCGGAGCGGTATTCGTCGACGTATTTCACGATCCGGCCTCCGATCCCGCGTCGTGGGCGGTTTGCTGCGTCTCGATTTCGGCGTCCTCCAATTCCGACAATTCGCCAATCTGTTCGATGTAGCGAAAGATCTCTTGCGCCTCGGCCTCATCGATGCGGCTGATGGCAAAGCCCACATGGACCAGCACGTAGTCCCCCACCTCCGCCTCGGGCACATAGGCCATGCAAACTTCTTTGACGATGCCGCCAAACTCGACTTTGCCCATCGACAATGCGTCGCGCTGGTTGATGGATATCACCTTGCCGGGAACTCCCAAGCACATGTCATCGGTCCTCGCTGTGTTGTGCGGCGATCAAGATCTGTCCCAATGCGATCCCGCCATCGCCCGGCGGGATGTCGCAGTGAGTGAAAACGTGAAACCCGCCCGCGGAAAGCCGCTGACGCACGCGGGTCTCGAGCACGGCGTTTTGGAAGCAGCCGCCACTGAGCACGATTTGCGAACAGCCGACGCGCTGCGCTGCCTGGAACGCCCACGCGGCAAGAGCGTTGTGATACTTGGCCGCGATGACGCCGATCGGCACCCCGTGCGCACGGTCGGAAAGGACACCGCAAACCAACGGTTCCCAATCGCCGACGAAAGCGGAACAGTCTCCGGGCGTCCCTGCGTCGGAGTCCGTTCCGTTAGAAGTTCCTTCGGTCAGAGGCAGGGGGTAGGCCTCCTGGATGGTTTCGTCGACCGCGAATTCCAACGCCATCGCCGCCTGTCCCTCGAACGAGACGCGAGAAGGCGCTGCAAGCACGGGACTCGCATCGGGCATCCGCGCGCCGGAGCCCGACTCATTGTCGATGACGCCGCGACCGGGCAGACCGCACAGCGCCGCGACCGCGTCGAACAAGCGTCCCAGACTGCTCGTTCGAGGGAAGATATCCGCCCGTCCCAAGGCCGCCAACAGCGTTCGCAGTTCCGCCTTGTTGAACCAGCGCTCCGCGATCCGTCGCGCGTCGTCGCCCCACAGTTCGTACAACACTCCCAGCGCCGAACGCCGCGGCTCGCGCGCCGCCGCGTCCCCGCCAGGCAATGGGAAAGTGCGCAGATGCCCCACTCGCTCGAACGTTGGCCCGGAACACAGCAAAATCTCGCCCCCCCACACCGTCCGATCCGCTCCGTAACCGGTTCCGTCCCAAGCCAGTCCCAGGACGGGCCCCTGCAGATGGTGTTCGGCCATGCATGCGGCGACGTGCGCGTGATGGTGCTGAACGCGGATCAAGGGCACATCCCAGCGCGCGGCCAGTTGTTCCGCGATCCGTGTCGAGGCGTAGTCCGGGTGCAAGTCGCACGCAACGCGTTCCGGCGTGACGGCGAAGAAGGCCGTCAAGTCCTCGATCGCTTGCCGATGGACTTCGACGCTCAACAGATTGTCCAAATCCCCGATATGCGAGCTGAAAACCGCCTCGGCCCCCAGGTTCATCGCCACCGTGTTCTTCAGGTGGCCGCCGACCGCCAGGACCGTCGGATAGGCTTCGTGCAAGCGGATCGGCAGCGGCGCGTACCCGCGAGCCCGCCGCAGCACGTGCAGACCGTCGTCGCCGATCCGCGCCACGGAATCGTCGACGGGCCGCACGATGGGACGGTCGTGAGTCAGAATGCAGTCGGCGATCCTACCCAGTCGCCGAACCGCTTCCTCCGTCGAAACGGCCATCGGTTCTTCCGAAACATTGCCGCTGGTACAAACCACCGGCCGCAGAAGACTGATCGCGATCAGATGGTGCAGCGGCGTGTAAGGCAGCATGACGCCCAAATACGGATTGTCGGGGGCGACGCCCGCGGCCAACGAGTTGTTCCCGGGTGGATCAACGTGGCGGCGGAGCAGCAGAATCGGCGAGGCCGGCGACGAGAGCGCCGCCGCTTCGCGCTCGCTGACGTCGCAATATTCGCGCAAGCAGGCCAAGTCCGGCATCATCACCGCCAGTGGTTTGTGCGGACGCCGCTTCCGCTCGCGCAGCCGCCCCACCGCGTCGGCCCGCGAGGCGTCGACCAGCAGTTGAAAACCGCCCAGGCCCTTGACCGCCAGGATGCGGCCTGCCTGCAACTCGGCGATCGCCTCGCGCAGTGCTCCGTCGCCCGTCGCCATCACTTCCCCCGCGCCGGTCAACAGCTTCAGCCGCGGACCGCACTCCGGACAGGCGATCGGCTGAGCGTGGAATCGCCGGTCCTCCGGATCTTCGTACTCGCGGCGGCAATCGTCGCACATCTCGAACGTCCGCATCGAAGTCCGCGGCCGATCGTAGGGCAACTGTTCGATGATCGACCAGCGCGGCCCGCAGTTCGTGCAGTTGGTGAACGGATACCGGTAACGGCGCTGGCCGGGAGCGTCGATCTCGGCTCGACATGCCTCGCACAGCGCCAGATCGGCCGGAATCGCTGGGGCGGGCGCCGCCGCTGCATGGCTCGTGCGGATGGTGAACCCGTCAGGTTGCGTAGCTGCCACCTCCCGCCGAATCTCCCGCGTCTCGATCTCCGCGATCCTCACGGGCGGCGGCGCCGCCGTGCGCAACCGGTCCAGGAATCGCGCGATCGCTTGCCGCTCGCCCTGAACCTCGATCCGCACGGCATCGCTGTCGTTCAGCACCCAGCCAGAGAGCGACTCGTCACGCGCAGCGCGGTACACAAAGGGCCGGAAACCGACACCCTGAACCGTGCCTCGGACAATGATCGCGAATCGCGTTTCGTCCGCCACAAAGTTGTCGTCGAACGCTTCCCCGTGCATCTTCGCTCCGTCGTCTTCTCGGGATACACAGGTGTCAAGACCGCGACGTTGCGGGAACGGCGGACCGCCGGGCAGCCAGCCAGTCCGCCAAACCGTCCATGCCGTCGCCCTGAAGAGCCGACACGGCAAAGATCTCCGCGTCGGGATTCAAACGACGCATGTCGCCGCGGACCCGCTCGACATTGAAGTTGGTGTACGGCAATAGATCCATCTTGGTGATGACCAACGCTTGGCTGCGCTGGAAGATAGCCGGGTACTTCACCAGTTTGTCATCCCCCTCGGAGACACTGAGGACGACGATCCGCAAGTGCTCGCCAAGATCGTACCCGGCGGTGCAGACCAAATTGCCCACGTTTTCTACGATCAGCATGTCCACCGCTTGTTCAGCGTCGCCCTCGAGTCCATCCCACGCGGCAGCGATCATGTTGGCGTCCAGATGGCACATGCCGTCCGTATTGATCTGGACAACCGGAACGCCCATCGCCGTCATGCGGTCCGCGTCGATCTGGCCCGCGATATCACCCTCGATCACCGCAGGCGACACCCGCCCGCGCAACGTCCGAAAGAGACTCTCCAGCAACGTCGTCTTGCCGCAACCAGGCGAGCCGACCAGATTGACGCCGAACACGCCGCGATGCTGAAACCGCAGACGGTTCTCGGCCGCCAGTTGGTCATTGGCTTTCAGAATCTGCTTGGCAGCGACGATCTTCATGCATCCACTCCGTAATGACAGCTCGATATACGATTCCTCGTGCATTCTTGTCGAAAGTACCGACCTGGGCAACCGGGGCCGGCCCGCCGAGCCGCATCGCGTCGGTTGTTTACGGCCTTCGGGTGCCGCCTCGACTGCATAAACACTTTGACAGTCGAATATCCGAATATTTCAGCTCCGTAATTCGACGCCTCTCGCCTGCCTACCGAGTGGTCCGACAGCACCTCGGGATGCTGCCATTAGACGACTGCGAGCAATTTCCAAAATTTTTCCGGATTTTACTACTTGACATGTCGGAAGCTTCCGATATATTTGCGTATCAAAGGGGACGAAACGATGACAACTTCGTCGGAGATGACCGAATCGACCTTGCGGTTGACCGATTTGGACGCCCTGGGCCAAGCGGCGGAATGCCTGCGCACGCTGGCTCATCCGCATCGGCTGCGGATCGTACAGATGCTGCTTCAGGGTGACTTCACGGTCAGCGAATTGGCCGAAGCGTGTCATTTGCCGAGCGCCATGGCGTCCGAGCACCTGAGGCTGATGCAGCGGTGCGGTTTGCTCGCCAGCGAGCGGGACGGTCGCCGTGTGTTCTACCGAGTGGCCGAACCGCACCTGAAGAACATCCTCAAGTGCATCGAGGACCGGTTCGGAGCAACCCGAGGCGACTGACGCCCCTTTTTTTGCGACAACAGTTCGACAGGTTCCGATATTTCAAGTTTCGAGAGTCGTTCTTACCAACTAAGGAGTCAGACATGAGCATGGCCACTATTTCCCCGACCCAATTGCACGAAATGACGCAAGCCGGACAGGAAGTCGAGTTGATCGACGTGCGAACGCCCGTGGAGTTCCGAGAAGTTCACGTCGCGTTCGCTCGCAACATCCCACTCGATCGATTGGACACGGCCCGCATCGCGGCCGAGCGAAACGGATCGGATCAACCGCTTTACGTGATCTGTCGCTCAGGTAGCCGCGGCAAGCAGGCGTGCGAGAAGTTGCTGGGCGCCGGCTGCTGCAAGGTCGTCAACGTCGAGGGAGGAACCATGGCTTGCGAGCAGGCGGGGCTTCCGATGGTCCGCGGCAGGCGAGCCGTTTCGCTCGAACGGCAGGTCAGGATCGTGGCGGGCTTGATGGTGCTGGTCGGCGCCGTGTTGGGATTCTTTGTGCATCCGTACTGGATCGCCTTGTCGGCCTTCGTCGGCGCCGGATTGGTGTTTGCGGGTGTTACGGACACGTGCGGCATGGGTCTGATGTTGGCGAAGATGCCGTGGAACCAGGTCTCCGGCAATGGATGTTCTGGCACCGCGTCGTCGGCCTCGTGCTCCGCGAAGTAGCCGAACATCACGAGCGGTCGGCTAATCGGCCTCCCCGTTCCACAAGCATTCCACCATCGATTCCCACGGAGAATTGACCATGTTTTTGAAACAGTACTACCTCGCCTGTCTGTCCCATGCGTCCTACTTGATCGCCGACCCGCGGACCAAGATGGCCGCCGTGGTCGATCCTCAACGCGACGTCGAACACTACTTGCAGGATTTGTCGGAGGGCGGCTACACACTGAAGTACGTGTTCCTGACTCATTTCCACGCCGATTTTCTCGCCGGTCACATCGAGCTGCGAAATCGGGCCGGCGCCCGCATCGTGATGGGAACGCGAGCCGAGGCCGAATTCGATTTCGCGGCCGCTCGGGAAGGCGAACGGTTTGAACTGGGCGACGTGCGGATTGAAATCATGGAGACGCCGGGGCACACGCCCGAGGGCATTTCGCTGCTGGTGTTCGACCAGACTCAAAGCGACTCGGTGCCGCACGCGGTGTTGACAGGCGACACGCTGTTCATCGGCGACGTCGGGCGACCCGATCTGCTGGCTTCGATCGGCGTGACGGCCGACGAATTGGCCGAGATGCTGTACCAATCGCTCGACCGGCTCCGCGCCCTGCCCGATTCGACGCTTGTCTATCCGGCTCATGGTGCCGGTTCGATGTGTGGCAAGAGTCTGAGTCAGGAGACGGTATCCACGATCGGCGAGCAGAAGAGGTTCAACTATGCCTTGCAGCCGATGAGTCTCGACGAATTCAAGCGGTTGGTGACGATGGACCAGCCCGAGGCGCCGGACTATTTCGTCTACGATGCGATCAAAAACCGCCAAGAGCGGCCGGGGCTGGACGAGACGCTCCGTCAGTCGTTGCGTCCTCTCGGACTGGACGAGGTTCTGAAGCTGCGCGACCAGGGCGCGCAACTGGTCGATGTGCGCGACGCGGCGGATTTCGAAGGTGCATACCTGTCGGGCTCGATCAACGTCGGTCTGCGCGGCAAGTACGCCACGTGGTGCGGAACGATCCTCAGCCACGATCAGCCGATCGTCGTGATCGCCGAGGCAGGTAGCGAGGAGGAAGCGACGATGCGTCTGGGCCGAATCGGTTTCGACAACGTGGCGGGCTACCTGCGCGACGGCTTGCAGGCGTTGGAGACGCATCCCGAGCACCTGCGAGGAATTCCGCGGATCACGGCCGCGGCTTTGGCCGAGCAGTTGCAGGCGCAGGACGCTCCCCTGGTGCTGGACGTGCGGGCGGAAAAAGAGCGGCAAGGCGGATTCATCGCCGGCAGCCTGAACATTCCGCTGTCGCAACTGCGGGAGCGGTTGACCGAAGTTCCCCACGACCGGACCGTGGCCGTCCATTGCGAAGGCGGCTACCGCTCGGCCATCGCCTGCAGTCTGCTGGCGCAAGCCGGGCGGGACAACCTGCTTGATGTCGTCGGCGGCATCAAGGCCTGGATCGCGTCGAAGTTGCCGACCGAGACGGCGGCTCCCGCGGTGAGTGCCTGAGAGCTAAGAACGCAGGTCGGTTTACCGGTGCGTCCCATCGTGGGGCGACGCCGGATGAGGAGAATGCGAAGCGATGTCACCATGGAGCCTGATCTTCGGAATGGTGGTCGGGCTATCGCTGGGCCTGACCGGCGGCGGCGGAGCGATCTTCGCTGTACCGATGCTGGTCTACGGCCTGGCGGTTCCGCCTCGCGACGCCGTCGGAATTTCGCTGGCGGCGGTTGGAATCACGGCTCTCGTCGGCTTCTTGCAACGGTGGCGAGTCGGCCAAGTCGAGATCCGTACGGGCTTGCTGTTCGCCGCCGCGGGAATGGCCGGCGCGCCGGTCGGCTCTTGGCTCGCAGGGCAGATGCCGGAGACGCTGCTGCTATTGCTGTTCGCGGGTCTGATGGTGGGGATCGCGGCGCGGATGTGGCGGCAGAAACCGTCGGCCGCCGAGTCGGAGTTTTCGTGTCCGCCGAACGATGAAGTTGGCGGACCGGCGTGCCGTCGCGATGCCACCGGAACCTTGATCCTTTCATCGCGTTGCGCGGTGCTGCTGCTGTTGGTGGGCCTGTTGACGGGGCTCCTGTCCGGCCTGTTCGGAGTTGGCGGCGGATTCGTGATCGTTCCGGCGCTTGTTTTGTTCAGCCGCATGTCGATTCATCGGGCGGTCGGTACGTCGCTGCTGGTGATCTCGCTGGTGAGCGTCTCGGGCGTGACCGCCCATCTGTGGGCGGGACGCGACATTCCGCTCGGCATGACCGGCCTGTTCATCGTCGGCGGTCTCGTGGGCCTCGCTGCGGGCCAGCGGATCGGTCGCCGATTGTCCGGCTTGGTTCTTCAACGGTTGTTTGTGGTGGCCATTCTCGCCGTCGCCGTGTTCGTCGTGATTCGAAATCTGTTTGGGTAATCGGCTCTTGGGAAAGGACTCGATCGATGACTGCTCGCATTTTGTTGTTGGCGATTCTGTTTGTGCCTTTCGCTGAACCAGCGGTCGCTGAAGACGGCGAATCGCCGCTGGTCTATCCGGTCATCGCCAAGCACGGCGGCGTGGTTGCCCGGCCAACGGCTCAGCAACCGCCCCGCGCCGGGGCGAAGGTTGTCTTCGATGTCACCGCCGACGCTCCGCCGCCCGCCGTCAACAAAGGGCTTGACCGAATCGCCCGCCTGTTGAATCTGTACGGCGCGGCTGGGCTGCAAGCTTCCGACATCCAGATCGTGGTCGTGTTCCACGGCGAGGCCACAAAGACGGTGCTCGCCGACGCGGCATATCAACGCCGGTTCGGCATGGAGCAGAATCCGAACTTGCCACTGCTCCGCGAACTGCAGCGACAAGGTGTGCAGGCGTTCGTCTGCGGCCAAGCCCTGAACTACAAGCAGATCGCCGACCAGGAAGTGGCCGCCGACGTCCCGATTGCCGCCGCGGCCCTGACGACCATCATCAACAAGCAGATGGACGGCTTCGCTTATCTGCCGATGCCCTGAACCCGGTCGGCATGAACACGACCGGGTACTAGCGTAGCGCTGCCCCTTGTCACACGTCGCTCGCTTCCGATACGGACGAGTCGAGACTGGCGCTGGCGGCACCTACGGGAACCGCTTCCGTGGCGTGAGCGTCTCCGGTTTCGCCGCGGAAATCGAGGCGGCGAATCTTGCCTTCATCGTCGCGGATCACGTCGATCACGATGCGGTTGTTGCCCTGGAAGGAACCACGGAGCAACTCTTCGGACAGCGGGTCTTCCACGCGGCTCTCGATGGCTCGACGCAGTGGCCGAGCACCGAAATCCAGATCCTTGCAAGCCATCTTGATCAGGAATTCCTTGGCGCCGTCCGTCAGTTCCAGGGAGAAACCGCGGTCCAACAACCGCTTGCGGACGTGGGCCAGTTCCAACTCGATCACGTTCTTCAGGTCTTCGTGTGTCAGGTGCCGGAAGACGATCACGTCGTCCAACCGGTTAAGAAACTCGGGACGGAAGACCTTTTCGATGTGCTCCTGAACGCGGACTTTCATGCTGTCGTAGCTGGCGTCCTGGTCGGGCTTTTGGAATCCGAATCCCGACTCGTTCTTGATCGCTTCCGCCCCGGCGTTGGTGGTCATGATCATCACGACGTTGCGGAAATCGACCTTGCGGCCGAAGGCGTCGGTTAAACGGCCTTCTTCCATGACTTGCAGCAGCGTGTTGAAAATCTCGGGATGCGCCTTTTCGATTTCGTCGAGCAGCACGACCGAGTACGGCCGCCGCCGGATCTTCTCGGTCAATTGCCCGCCTTCTTCGTAGCCGACGTAACCGGGCGGGGCGCCGATCAACCGGCTGACATTGTGCTTCTCGGCGTATTCGCTCATGTCGATCTGAACCAGCGCATCCTCGTCGCCGAACAAGTATTCGGCCAGCGCCTTGGCCAGCAACGTCTTTCCGACCCCCGTCGGTCCCGCGAAGATGAAGCATCCGGTGGGACGCCGCGGATCCTTCAGGCCGCTTCGGCTGCGCCGCACGGACTTGGCCACCGCGGCGACCGCCTTCTCCTGGCTGACGACGCGCTTGTGGAGTTCTTCTTCCATTTTCATCAGCCGCAGACTCTCTTCGGTGGACAACCGGGTGAGCGGGACGCCGGTCATCTTCGACACGACTTCGGCCACGACCTCCTCGTCGACCACTCCGTCGGTCTGTGCCGATTTCTCTCGCCATTCGCGAGTGATCTGTTCCTTCTTTTTCTTCAGTTTGTCGGCTTGATCGCGCAGCGACGCCGCTTTTTCGAAATCCTGGTTCGCGACGGCTTCTTCCTTCTGCTTGTTCAGCCGGTCGACGTCCTCGTCGATCTCCTTCAAGTCCGGTGGCCGAGTCATCGAGCGCAGCCGGATGCGGGCACCGGCTTCGTCGATCACGTCGATCGCTTTGTCCGGCAAGCAGCGGGACGAGATGTAGCGCTCCGACAAATCGACCGCCGATTCGATCGCGTCGTCGGTGATCTGAACCCGGTGATGCTCTTCGTAACGGGGGCGCAAGCCCTTCAAGATCTCGACGGTTTCGTCTCTCGAGGTCGGATCGACGATGATTTCCTGGAAACGGCGAGCCAGGGCGTTGTCCTTCTCGATGTACTTCCGGTACTCGTCCAGCGTCGTGGCTCCGATGCACTGGATTTCGCCGCGGGCCAGCGCAGGCTTCAGTACGTTGGCGGCATCGATCGCGCCCTCCGCACCACCCGCACCGACCAGCGTATGCAATTCGTCGATGAACAGGATCGTGTTCTTGGCCCGGCGCACCTCGTTCATCACGGCCTTGATCCGCTCCTCGAACTGGCCGCGGTACTTGGTGCCAGCGACCATCATCGCCAAGTCCAGCACGACGATTCGTTTATCGTTCAGCAGATCCGGCACGTTGCCTCCCACCACGCGCTGGGCAAACCCCTCGACGATGGCCGTCTTGCCGACGCCCGCCTCGCCCAGCAGCACCGGATTGTTCTTCGTGCGGCGGCAGAGAATTTGGATCGCTCGCTCGATCTCCCGCTCGCGGCCGATCACGGGATCCAGCTTGTTCTGACGAGCCAACTGAGTCAGATCGCGGCCGAAACTGTCCAGCGCCGGCGTCTTGGATTTTCCGCCCTTGGAACGCGCCTCGGATCGCTCCTCGCCGCGACTCCGTTCACCGGCGTCGTCGTCGCTCTCCAACCCGTGCCCCAGCAGGTTCAGGACTTCTTCCCGAACGTCTTCAAGCTTCAGGCCAAGATTGATCAGAACCTGGGCGGCGACCCCCTCTTGCTCTCGCAGCAGTCCCAGCAGGATATGTTCCGTGCCTACGTAGTTGTGGTTCAGATTGCGGGCTTCTTCCATCGAGTATTCGATGACTTTCTTGGCTCGCGGCGTCTGAGGCAGCTTGCCCATCGTCACCATCTCGGGGCCGCTCTGGACCAGCTTTTCAACTTCCAGCCGAATCCGCCTCAAGTCGACGTCCAGGTTCTTCAGGACGTTCGCGGCAACACCGCTTCCCTCCTTGACGAGCCCCAGCAGAATATGCTCGGTTCCAATGTACTCATGGTTGAACCGTTGCGCTTCCTGATTCGCGAGTTGCATCACTTTCCGCGCCCGGTCCGTAAATCTCTCGTACATGGGTTTGTTCCCCCCTCTTCGGTTCCAGTTATGCGTTCGACACGATCTTCGTCGCTGAGCTAGGCGGATGGTTCGGTCACCACCGCCAGGGCCAGCTTCCTCTCCCGCGCAATCTCAAGAGCCCATTTCAGCCCCCCTTCGGAGAGTTCCAAGCCATCCAGTTCCACCTGCGCCTCGTCAATTCGGCCCGAATGCCGCAGCAGCGACGCCAACATCAACCGTGCGTCCCCGTCTCGCTCGTTCCGTTCGATCAGTTTCCGGAGCGCGGTCTCCGCTTCCAGCCAGTGCCCCTTCAAGTATTCCGACTGAGCCTGAACAAACAAGCCCTGTTCCTGCGACTCGCTCGAAGGACCGCAAAGTCTCGATACCTCCCGCAGACCCAGCCAACCCGCCACAGCCCAAAACGTCAACACTGCACCCCACCCCAACGTGCGCATCAGCGGCGAGACCATTTCCGGCCAAACAAACGTGGCCATCAAACCGAAATTCAAGGCGACGGCAAACAGAAAAGCGAGCATTAGCCCCCGCAAATCTCCCCGCCACCAGAGTTGCGGCAATCCTGGCCAGAAGCATGCGAAAAACGACGAGCGTTGCATGAGTGTGCGACTCCGGCTTTCCTTGGCCAAAAGTGTGGTATCCATTCCTGGCTCTACGGCCTCGGATTGTAGCTCTCAGACTTTATTCCATCAAGGCAAGTACGCATGAACATTCGCTTTGGGATATTTGCGCAAAATGGCAAGCTTCGACGGGCCAACCCCGCCGTTTCACACGTGCCGGCCAAGTCGCGAAACTAGGGATTCTTGTGCAACAGCCCGGTCACTCGCGAATTCCGGTACGAGGTCGTAACGAAGGCTCGCGATTCTGGCTCTTACCAACATACAATGCCCTTCCGGACGATCCTTGCCTCGTGACGGCCAATCTGGCAGATTGGACGTATGGATTCCCTGTCGGTAGCGAATCGCGGGCCGTCGGTGAGAATTCCGAGGCACGCGACCCAAGTTTTCTGGATTTGCACGTAGGATGGCGAGGTGGAATATGGGCTCGGCAGGCGAGTGGCTACGCGGTCGATTGGGGAAATCTCGATTGTACGTGTTGGTCGACGGCCGAAGCGACGACGCCCAGTTCGAACATTTGGTGGCAGACTTGATCGAATCCCGCATTGACGTTGTGCAGTTGCGGGACAAACAGATGCCAGATCGGCAACTGATCGGCCGAGCACGACTTCTGCGAGAACTCACTCGCGGGACAGATACGCTGTTCATCGTGAACGATCGGCCCGACATGGCACGGCTGGCCGAGGCCGATGGCGTTCATGTCGGGCAGGACGAGTTGACTGTCGCGGATGTCAGGCGGATTGTCGGGACGGAATGCGCGATCGGCGTGTCGACCCATTCGATCGAGCAGGCCCGACAGGCCGTCCAGGACGGTGCGGACTATCTCGGCTGTGGTCCGACGTACCCGTCCGCCACCAAGGATTTCGAGCAGTTTCCCGGTCTGGCGTTTCTGAGGCAAGTTGCAGCGGAGTTGACGCTGCCCGCTTTTGCCATCGGCGGGATTCGCCTCGATCGTCTCCCTGCCGTGTTCGAGACCGGCTTTCGGCGGGTTGCCGTCAGCGCGGCGATCACCCAGTCGTCAAACCCGGCTGAATCGGCTCGACAAATGCGGGCTGCCATCGACCAATTGTCCGGCCCGCAGAAATAGCAGGACAACAAAAAAACGAGGCCGATTATGACAAACGGCCTCGCTTCGGATGGGGATTACGATCACTGTGGCGGCGTCATGCGCTCTTCGTCTGCGGCGTCGGCATGCGGAGCACTTGGTTCCGCCCAGACAGGAAGTCCTCGTCAATCCGGTAGGTGATCCCTTCTTCCTGGTCCGGAAGCTCATACATGATGTCGAGCATCGCTTCTTCGACGATCGAACGCAGACCGCGGGCCCCGGTTCCCTTGACCAATGCCCGGTGGGCGATGGCGCGGAGCGCTTGATCGGTGAACTCAAGTCGGCAGTTCTCCATCTCAAACAGGCTTTGATACTGCTTGATCAGGGCGTTGCGCGGCTCCGTGAGTACCTGAATGAGCCCTTCTTCGTCCAGCGGAGTGAGCGCCGAGACGACCGGCAGTCGGCCTACCAGTTCGGGGATCAAGCCGTACTGGAGCACATCGTCCGAATTGGCTTGCGAAAGCAATTCCGCCGAGGTGGCTTCGCTGCGGAAACCGGATGTCTGCCCGAAGCCCATCGTGCGGCGACCGAGGCGTTTCCGAATGATGTCCTCGATGCCGACAAACGTACCGCCACAGATGAACAGAATTTCGCTTGTGTCCATCTGGATGTACTGTTGTTCCGGATGCTTTCTGCCGCCCTGGGGAGGCACGTTCGCCACGGTGCCTTCCAGCATTTTCAGCAGCGCCTGCTGCACCCCTTCCCCGGAAACGTCGCGCGTGATCGAGACGTTGTGGCTGGTCTTGCCGATCTTGTCGATTTCGTCGATGTACAAGACGCCCCGCTGTGCCGCCTCGAGATCGAAATCGGCGGCGTGCAGCAATTTGAGCAGCAGATTCTCCACGTCCTCGCCCACGTATCCGGCCTCGGTCAGCGTGGTCGCATCGCCGATGGCAAACGGCACGTTCAGGATCCGGGCCAGCGTGCGAGCCAGCAGGGTCTTACCCGACCCGGTCGGCCCGATCATCAGAATATTGGACTTTTCAACTTCGACATCCGAGCCTTGCCACCCCAGCGACAACCGCTTGTAGTGATTGTGAACCGCAACGGCCAGGACCTTCTTCGATGCCGGTTGACCGACGACGTATTGATCCAGTTGCGAAACGATCTCGCGTGGCGTCGGGATCTCGTTGAACAGTTTTTTCGAAGGGCCGCGGCGCCGCTTCTCCTGCTCCAAGATCGACTGGCAGAGATCGATACATTCACCACAGATGTAGACGTCACCCGGTCCCTCGACCAGGGGCCCGACATCGCGATAGCTCTTCCGACAGAACGAACAGAAAGCGTTTTTCTTTGTGGTGCTGCCGCCTCTCCGACCGCCACCCAACTCCTTTCCTGCGGGCATACGTACTCCTTTTCGAGAA
Organism: Pirellulaceae bacterium; assembly: GCA_023382975.1. GTDB lineage: Bacteria > Planctomycetota > Planctomycetia > Pirellulales > Pirellulaceae > SKKK01. The sequence continues at coordinate 26,195 of JAHDXO010000053.1, read as the reverse complement.
GCCGCTGGCTTTCCCCCGTTCTTCGGGCGAGGCAAGCGGTGAGAAAACTCCAAGGTGTTGCTCGAATCAGCCCCAATGCGATCCGTTTCGCAGTTGGCTGTTGGTGGCTTCCCTGTCCGCATACGTCGAGCTGTAAAACGTGCTTCGTACCCTCCATATCGCGTGCTGGGGGCCTATTGGGCCAATGAAGATTCTTAATGCGGAGCATCCGGTACAATCCTCGGAACTGCGATGTACGAAGCATCGGTTTCCGTGGATTCAACCCGTCTGGTCCGCATTTTTGGAACCCGCCTCGTCGTGAAGCTTTTCGCCCAGCACCGACTTGATTTTCTGGAACTCCGCCCGGCTCAGGTCGCCGGAATCGTGCAAGTCGCGAAATTCGCTTAACAAATCGCTCGCCGACGTTCTGTCGTCCTGCTGCGAGCCCCGGAAACCGAGTGCGAAATAGATGGCGACAGCCGAAATCGCTACAAGCACTGCAGTCCAAATTACGGCTTGAGCCGGCGTGGAACGTAAGAATTCCGCCATGGTCTCCGCTTCCCGCTTCATCCGTCTGAATTTCCGGAGCACCCTCGAAGGCCCTGCGACGCCTTATTATGCGCGTCACATGGCTGCGAGTCCAGATTCCACCTCCGTTTCTTCTGCTCCAACCGTTAGAAAGCAGCCCGAGCGATCATCGCTGCACCCCGCGACCCGCTCGGTTTCGTCTTGACCCGCTGGCGGTTACAATCACTACGGGTGCAGCTCACGCTTGGTTCAAGTCCTAGGAGATATTTCAGGCCATGAAAAAATCGGACCAACTGTCCCGCGTGCTCGATACCGGAATCGTCGCCGTCATCCGCGCCAGCAGCGGGGATCTGCTGGTCGACGTCGCCGAGGCCCTGTTGGCCGGGGGAGTCGATGTGATGGAGGTCACGTTCACGGTTCCCAAGGCGGTCCAAGTCCTCGAAAAGGTGAGCGACAAACTGGGTGACAAAGTGCTGTTGGGAGCTGGAACCGTGTTGGACAGCGAGACTGCTCGCACGGCGCTGCTGGCCGGTGCGGAATTCATCGTGTCACCAAATACCAATCTGGATGTGATCCGGCTCTGCCAACGATACGGAAAACTGAGTATGCCAGGGGCACTTACCCCGACAGAGGTGGTTGCCGCATGGGAGGCAGGGGCCGATATCGTCAAGATCTTCCCGTCGGAGCTGACCGGTCCCAAGTATCTGAAGGCCTTGCACGGACCTCTTCCCCAGGTGTTGCTAATGCCCACGGGAGGGGTGGATCTGAATACCGCCGCCGAATTTCTGCGCTGCGGAGCATGTGCGTTGGGAATCGGCGGATCACTCGTCGAAAAGCGAGCGGTGGAGAGTGGTGACTTCGCCAGAATCGAGTCCTTGGCAAGTCAGTACCGGAAGATTGTCGTGGAAACGCGAGGATAAACGCGATTCAGCCAATGACCATTCCGTTCACTTGTCCCCATTGCGGCACGCAAACCGATGTGTTCGACGAATACGCCGGCTGTACCGGTCCCTGCGCCGTGTGCGGCAAGACGATCACCGTTCCCCGTGGGCTGGGTGCCACGTCTTCCGCCATGCGGACTCCCGCAGCTTCGCGCGTGTCCCGGCGATCGCTTTGGGCGACTTGGTTGGTCGTAGCGACCGTACTGGTGTCCGTGCTGATCGGTGGAGGAATCTTCGTTTTCGGGACGTTTACGCTGGTTTTCCCGGCCGTGTCGGCGGGACGCCAAGCCGCCTTGAAATCGCGCACCGCGAACCATCTGCGAACGGTCGTCGCCGCGCTCCGGAGTTACGAAGCGGAACAAGGGTCGCTGCCGCCCGCCTACTTGGCGGACGAGGCCGGTCTACCGCAGCACAGTTGGCGAGTCTTGATACTGCCGTACCTTGGCTATTCCCACGTGTACGAACGGTACGATTTCAATTCGCCCTGGGACAGTCCGCAGAACATGCAACTGCTGCCGCTGATGCCCCCCGAGTATGCGTCCCCGGCTGACGCGGACGCACGGCCGAGCTTCGAAACCAGCTTCATGGTCCTCGAAGGCCCGCGGACTGCCTTCCCCGGCAGCCGCTCGACGCGTCTGTCCGACATCCAAGACGACTTTGCTCAGACCATTCTCGTAGCGGAGACTCCAACGTTTGGCGCGGCGTGGACTCAGCCGGTGGATCTTCGAACCGATCAGATGCGTTTTGTGATCAATGGTCCGGCCGGAGTCGAAATGGGCAGCCGCTTCGCGGACGGAGTCCATGTCGGCATGGCGGACGGCAGCGTTCAGTTCCTGCCGAATGAGACTCCGCCCGAACATGTCCAGGGGATGTCAACGATCGCCGGCCGCGAGATGTTGCCCTGGCTCAATTCGCCCTGATCGCCGACAACCCGCTATGCTGACCGACTTGACCGGAGTGGCCTTGAAAGCGGAGGAGGTAGGGGCTCTACGGCTCCTCGGCAAAGGCGACGGATTCCGGTGACATTTCGAGCACGCCGGCCGTTCGGCGTCGGCGTCGTTTGTTCGGCGCCTTGGTCCACTCGCGAGTCAGGGTTTCAAAGACGTCGGGCGATTCGTACCGCGCGATCCCTTTACCGTCGGGCATCGGACCGACGAGCCCGCGGAACACAGGCTTGCCGCGCAACGTTAAATCGGTGCTGCAATCGTCGATGCCGATTTTGACGTGCATCCTGAGCAGGGGTTCCTCCGAGTCGAAATCGCGTATCCGCAAGGATCCGTCGCTGCCTCGGGTGACGATCCGGAATGTGTGTCGAGCCATCGTGCTGCTCCTCGGTCAAGGGTGTCCCGGCAGTTCTGACGCGCGCAGAGTGAGAGCATCTCGCGGTCGTGACCATCGCTGTATCGTCCAGTGTCGGGATGCGAAGTGAATAAGACAGACCGTGCCCGCACGGCGGAATCATTCCCGCAAATCGAAAGAACCGGTCGCCGTCGTCGCGTTTCCTACCATGCGACGCGGCGCCGAACCGAGGCATGCGAATGCAGCGGTCGACGCGGATTTTCCGGGCGTTATTGAGCAGCGCTTCGGGAGCCGTCCGGAGAACCGCCGATCGGATGCCCCTCGGGCATCGGCCGCCCGGCGGTGGCATAACCGCGCCGGAACAGCTCCGATTTCAGCTTTCGGAAGGCATCGAAACTGTCCGGATAGACCCACACGGTCACGGTCGTGCGGTTGGGTTCGAAGCCATTCAAGATCGCCAGAAACTCGGAAGGTTCGGTGAGCGCCGCGGCCAGCGGTTCGCCCAGATCGGCACTGGTCGGCAACAGGACGAAGCGATCCAATTCGATCTGCCGCTGGGCAACCGCTCCGCCGGATGTGGGCGAAGACGGTCGGCCGTGCCGCAGCGTGTACTGCATCAAGTAACCTCGCACCGGAGGAATTGTCTCCGTGATTCGAGGCGAGTCCCTCAGTTTCCACACCTGATTCGGCGCGTCTTCCTTGAGTTTCTCGACCAGTTCTTCCCAGGGAACGTAGGCGACTCGACCACCCCGCAAGCTGAAATGGACTTCCCGGCCAAAGACGGTTTGTGCCATGGGGGTGGGAAGATGTTCGATGACGTTGGACGGCGGCACCGAGTGCTCCAGCATCTGGCGGCTGGCCTTCAAATCGTCCAGTTCCTGGCGTGCGGCAGCCAACTGCCCGATGGTATCAAGCTGCTTGCGCCGATCGGTATCCAAGGCGGACTTACGCGATTCCAATTGCTCCTCGACGGCGCCCAGAATCTGCATGATTTTGTCGCGCTCATTGCGACGGTAGGCGATCTCCAGATCTTGGCGATTGATCTTCGCGTCGATTTGATGGATGTCGCGTTCGACCGCTTCTGCGGCGACGCGGGTGCCTTGAACATCGATCGGCGGCTGGGTGTCGGTCATGGCTTCGTCGGGGTCGGCCGATACCATCGCATCGGTGGCGCGGGCACCGATCACCATGATCAGGATGATCAGGATGCCGACCAAATTGGCAACAATATCCAGGAACGAGTCCTGGCCGGGTTCTTCCACCTGGTGTTTCGCACCGCGTCTCATGGTATTCCTGCCAATGATGGTTTCACGTTTCCCCTCGCGGATCGACGACTCCCGCCGTCACGCGACGTGCTAGCGCCGTTCGACTTGAATTCCGCTGTCGCGCATGAGCGCTTCGAGCTCCAGGAACCGGTCGTTGGCATCGGGCGCTACTTGCACTTTGATCACAGGTTTCCAGTAGCCGCCGGCCACTGCCATCCCCCATCGCTCCGTGTGGCTCCACACGCCGGAGACGAATTGCTGGACGGAACCTCGCGTCGGTCCCGTGACGGGGATCGTCTGCGGTTCGCGCGTGTCGCCGCGGTCGGGCAGGATGACGAGCCGGTCCGAATAGCACTCGACCTGGATCGGCCTGGTAATGCCGGTCGAATGGGACGCCGAGCTGGGCAGCGCCCAGTTCGCGCCGCGCTGACGCGCGATGCTCGGCGGCAACGATTCCGAGTCGGTGAATTGAGCCGAAGCCGAACCGGCCGCCGAATCGGCACTGCAGGACGCATCGCCGTTGGCTCCGCCTGCGGAACCGCTGGTTGAACCTCCTGCGGAGCCGCCGGCGGAGTTTCCTGCATAACCGCCCGCTGCCGAACCGGTGCCAGCTTGACCACCCGGCCCGGCTTGGCCGCCGGACGCGGCGTGGCTACCGGGTGCGTGCCCCGCGGGCCCGCCGACCGACGCGCCGCTGGGACCGCCACCCTGCATGGCGTAGCCCTGCGTGGGGCTTCCGCCGGGATGTGAGCCGGGCAGACCGGCTGCGCCGCCCATTCCGCCTTGGAGCCCGGTGTACCCTTGGCCTCCCGGAGCACCACCCGCTCCGCCGACTGCGCTCTGTTGTGTCCCGTCCCCTGGTCCGCGGCGACTCTCCCCGCCGACTCCAGCCACGCCTGCCGCGGTGCCCGGCTGGATACTGCCTTCGCGCGAACGGCCGGTCCCCAATCCGTTGCCGCCGGTTCTTGCATCGCCGACCGACGCGCGACCGCGTGATGGACCGGTCCCGCCGCCACCGGGCCCGTAGCGGTCGCCATCGGCGCCCCAGCCGGCATCGCCCTCCGCCATGCGGAAGCCTTCGGGCGATGGCGCCGAGAACCTCTTGGGCATGGCCGCCGCCAGCATCGCCTGACGCTGGCGAGCAGTTTGGATCGTTGTCTCCAAGAGGCCCCGCAACTGCGGATCCGACGGTGGGAATTCCAGCGACAAATCGGCACCGACCAATTCGTACCCGAATTCGTCATCCCAGTTGGCCATCGCCGAGCGGGCCATCGAGTAGGCCACGGCGCCGTCGGATCGCACGATCAGCAGTGGGTACGGCTCGCCGGATTTCTGCTGCCCCTCGGCACGGCTCCAGTATTCGCGGATGGCCCGCAGCGCGGCGTCCAGCGGATTGCCGGGCCCGAGCGGACCGGAGAAATCCTGCGGAGTCAGCACGATCCCTTCCGGCTGAATCGTGATCCCGCTTTCCCGACATTCGATGTAGATGGGGCGGCGGCGAGTTCCGTGCGGGCCATCGTAGGGGATGATCGAAAAGGAGCGTTGACGCCGGGACAACTGCTCGCGCGCCTCGGCCAACCGTTTGCGCTCGGTATCCAATTCGGCCTGCAACCGAAGCAGTTCGCGCCCGGCTGCCTCCCGGTCCTCGGCGCGATCGTCTCCGCCCGTTTGCAGAGCCGCCAATTCGGCCTGCAATTGCTGCCAGCGCTGTTCGAGACGCCGGATGTGGTCCTCCAAGTGGCCCAACTCCAAGCGGCGTTCCGACAGCCGCTCGGTCAGCTCGCGCCGCTGCTGTTCGAGGATCTGTTGTTGCCAGCGGAGATCTTCTTCCTCTTGTTGCTGTTTGAGCCGTTCGGCCGCCTGTTGCTCCCGCTCTTCTTGGGCCATCTGCTCGCAGATCGTATCGGCCTGGACACGCGCCTGCTGCACGACCAGCACCAACAACACGATCAGCGCACCCATCGTGCAAATCAACACGGCGAGGAACGGGAACAGCGAAACACCGATTTCCGCCTGGCGAGCGGGTACACGCTTCATGCGGCGCGTTCCTTGGGAGACGGATGGCGGGAAGATTTCAGATCGACTTGCGGCGTCTGGCCCGAACTGCCCAGACGGGCGCTCATCAGATGGATCGCTGCCGAGAGACTCATGACCGTTTCTTCGAAATTCTTCGCGCCGGCCAGTGTCTTCAGATTCTCGTTCAGGGATTTTTCCAGCGTGATCACCTCGCCCGTCGCTTCCACGACTTCGGTCATGATTTCGCCCTGCCGCATCAGCTCGCGCTGCTGCGCTTGCATCAGCCGAGCGTGATCCACCAGCGCCGACTGCAATTGATCCCATCGCTGCTGGACGCGGTCGGACGATTCGCCCTCCACGCGGGCCATCCGTTCGGCAAAGCCGCCCAATGACTCGTGCAGCGTTTCGTGCAACGCGATTTGGACCTGCTTTCCAACTCCTTCGATGGCTTGCGTCCACTGCTGCTGGGCGACCGTGAAGCTCTGCCGCCACAGTTCCGTTTGACGCTCGACCAAGGTCTCCGTCGCCTCAACCACCGTCTGGCACATCCGGCCGATTGAATTCAGGTAAGGATCGTGGCCGCCGCCGACCTGTTGGAATCGCCCGGTCAGCGTTTCACTGATCCGCAGATCGACTTGGGCCAGCAACTGAGTCTCTAGGCGATCGATCGCAAACATCACGAACATCAGAACAATGGACAGCGACAGGGCTAGTGCCGTGGTATCGAAGGCGATGTATAGCCCGGAGAGCAAGCCGTCCATGGCACCTTGGATGTCCGTGGCGAGTTGATTGGCGTCCAAATCGCCCAGCGCCTGCGTAATGCCGATCACCGTGCCCAGGAATCCCAGCATCGGCGTGGCCCAGGTGATGATCCGAACCAACGCGAAACTGTCATGCTGCCGAGCCGCATCCAGATCGGCCAGATACTTCAATTCCTCGTTCAACTCGGCGGCATCGCCTTGACGCTGGACGAATTGCAATGCATCGCGCAACCGCCGACCTAGATACGACTGTTGCGAAGACTCCGGCAACCGGGTCAGTTCCTGAAGCAGGTCGGGAACTTCAGCCAACGATTGGCCTCCGGCCGGTGCATCCTCCAGCCGGATCCCGCCGATCGACCAGTACTGAACGATCACTTCGGCCAACTTCAATACCAGAGCAGCGACCCCAACGAAGAACATCGCGGTGGCTACGAAGGCCACCGGATGCGAGGCGAAGTAGCGGTGCATCAATGGCATGTCTAGCGGGCCGCGGTACACCAATACGTAGAATATGCTGGTGGCCGCCGCTCCCAGCAGAATGGGCCAACCAAGCGCGCTGATGATCGTCATAAGCCCGCTTCGATCGCTTCGTCGAGACACTGGCAATTCTCCTCAATTTGAGGTTGAACTTCCCAAAAAAGGAATGGCTACCAACTTTTCCCGGCACTTGGCGCAGCATGGCACCGGATTTCCTAAGAATCGGCCTGAGCGGCCCAGACGAAACAGTCAGAATTGGCAAAATCGATATTTCCGCTGCAATTGATACAACCGTCGAATTTTTCCAAAGTTGCCCCGTCGCCCTGCCGATAAACTGCTTGTCGGACACGATCAAACATGCAACACCACGCTTCCTTCCCCGATCCAGGCCAACCGTAGCGAGTCGGTCCAAAATCAAAATTCCCAGGGGGGGAAACGAGCCCGGCACCGCGGTTGAGCGGTTTGCCGGGCTTTTTTTTTGCGCCGCGTCCTCTCGCGGGTGCGCCGAAACGGTGACCAGAGACCCGTGCCGGGCAAATTCCGCTGTCCCACAAGGCGATTACAGGGACCGCGTGATGGTCGGCGCTCGCCGTTGAATCGTGGCCGAACCTGCCAATCCCTACCTTGAGCGGTCAGGAAGAATCCGGCGGACGAAACCCGAATTTTCTGAACGTGCCGTGCGGAATCTCGCGCAGCGGCTAGGAATTTCCTTGTCGATCGTTAAAACTGGAGTGATACTTTTTAGTTAGTCGCTAAAGTCGCCCACGATTGACAAACCTTGAACCGGTTTTGGTCGCTTTTAGAATAGACGAGAGGCATCGGTCGTTGCTTCTCATCCGCTGTTGCAAAGACGAAGGCAGAATATGGCCGCGAAATTCATCGAACTGAACGAAGCTGCCAAGCAGCTTGGCGTGACGGCTGATCAATTGAACGACATGCGTCTGCGGGGCGAGATTTTCGGGACGCGAGACGGCTCGACATGGAAGTTCAAGGCCGAGGAAGTCGAACGCGTGGCCGAAGAGCGTAGCGGCGGATCCCTCGATAGCGGGGACGACGATGCTCTCAGTTTCGACTCGGACATCAACGCAAGCTCGTCCGATCTGCAACTGGAATCCGAGGGAGTCGCCAGCGACTCGCCAACGGCCATCGGCGCGATGGACGATTTCGACGATCTCGGGGTGACCAGCGACGACGACTTGCGGTTGGCTCCCGAAGCATCGAGCGACGTCTCGTTAGTGACCGATGGCGATGGCAGTAGCGTGAATTTGGTGGCGGACAGTGGCAACGACATTCTGGGTGGTTCCGGCTTGGCCGTCGACGCCGGAGGCACCGGCGATTTGGATTTCGAGGGCAGCGATCTGTCCATCGGTTCGGATCTTTCGTTCGAAGACGACGCAAAGGTCAAGCCGAAGCCTGCGGCGCTAGGTGCGGAATTGACGGTCGACGATGACGACGAACTGGCGCTTAGCGACGACGACGAATTGGTTCTCGAAGGCAGCGGTGATATCACCGGCGGAAGCGGCGAATCAGGAATCAATCTGACCAGCCCCAGCGATAGCGGGTTGAATCTCGAAGAAGAACCGATGGATTTGGCCGGATCATCGGTCTCGTCTCTCGAATTGCCCGAGGATGACGACATCATCGATCTGGACGACCTCGATGCCGGGGCCGACGAAGCGACCCAATTGAAGGCCGATGAAGACTTTCAGTTGGCACCATCAGCGATGATGGGCGACGAGGACGAGGAGGACAGTGGCTCGCAGGTCATTGCTCTGGAGGACTCCGAAGCGTTTACGGACGCGGCCGGCATGTTGGTGGGCGACGACGAGGCGGAACCGGTCCTTGGCAAGACCGAAGACGAATTGGACGGCGCGCTGGACGAATACCAGGCGTCGCCCGGGATTCAGCCCGCAGCGGGCATGGCCTACGCTCCGCTGCCGGAGGCGCCCTATTCGATCTGGAACATCATCGCCCTGCTGACCATCTTTGTGATTCTGGGCCTGACCGGAATGCTGATGGCGGACCTGATTCGGAACATGTGGTCCTGGACCGAAACGTTCACGGCATCCACCCCAATTATGGACATGATGGTCAAGCTGGTTGGCCTGGAGCCGTAGTCCATGCTTCGTCGGTTGAAGGTCAGCTCTTCCAGGCCGGCAAGGCGACCGCGAGCGACCGCGGTACCCACCTCAAGGAACAGCGGGGCCAGTGGTTGACTCGTTCGTCGCGCCGTCGGCCGCGGGAGTCGAGGATGATGGCCAGACGATCGCCTGCCCATCCCGCCCGCCTGTCAACAGGTTCTTGCCATCGGTGGAAAATTCGACCGACGTAATTTCGTCGCGATGCTCCTTGATCGTCAAGATCTCGTCCACTCGCACTTCTGTCGCAAACGGCGGCAGATCTTCCATCGCTGCATCGTCTTCGGCTTGCGGCGCACCTGCTGAAGTTGGGACGTCCGGAGTCGGTGGTGTTTCATCCGCCGGGACGACCGCTGCCAGACGGATCGCCCAGATCTTGGCGGTTGCATCGGCGCTGCCGGTCGCCAATCGTCGGCCATCGGGGGAGAAGCCGATCGCGCCGACCCGTTTGCTGTGGCCCCGGAGCACGGCGAGTGGCTCCTTCGTCGTCAGATCCCACAACCTAGCAGTCTGATCGGAACTGGCGGTAGCCAACCATGACTGCTCAGGATGGAAGGCGACCGCCAGCACGTCACCCTGATGTCCGGTCAATTCGGCCAAAAGCTCGCCCGTCTGCAGATCCCACACAACGGAGGTGCCGTCGGCAGATGCCGTTGCCAGCTTGGTCCTGTCCGGCGAGAACGCGATCTGGTGGATCGTTTGTCCGCTATCGTGACGGCAGAATTGCCGCACGAACTCCCCCGAATCAACCTGCCAAATCGAAACTTGACCGCCGTTGTCGGCCGTAAAAATGAATCGGTTGTCTGGCGAAAAACAAGCGAAGCGAACGGTTTCGCCGGGCGGTGTTTGCAGGCGACTCACCGCGCGGCCGGAACCCGCGTCCCATACCTTTACGGCGCCGTCCAGATGAGACGTGACGACCAATCGACCGTCGCTGGAAACCCGCAACGCGGTCGGGATGCCCTCGGCGCTGAACGTCCGCATACGCTGCGGCACCGGTTGGGAAGTGTCCCACAACACCGCTTCGTATCCGCCCACAACCACGATCTGCGAGGCGTCGTCGTGGTAGAACGCGGCCGATTCCGGTTCCAGGCCCGGAAACCGCATCTGCGATTTCTCCAGCAGCGATCCGTCCGGCTGCACGTGAAAGAGCCGGACGGTCTTCTCCGTTCTTTCACCGTCCTCGATCGCGCCGACATCCAGGACGAAGGCGCCGTCGCTGGTGATGTCCACCGCTTGGATGTTCCGCTGCGCCGTCGCCAAGGTGGCCAGTTTCTTCGAATCGGCAGACTCGGGGCGGCTGAGATCCCACAAAGTCAGCGAGCCATCGCCGCTGGCCACGATCAGCCGAGTGCCGTCAGCGTTCATGGTGGCGGAGACCACGTTCTCCGCGTGGGCGAGGCGGCCTTGCACCAGTTCGCGTCCCGTCGCCACATCGAACTGCCGGATCACGTATTCGGAAACGCAGAACAGCCGCGACTCGTCCGGTGAGAACCAAGCGGCGGAAATCGGGCGACCGATCGACTCGATGGTCCAGCCAGGCTCGACCTGCCCGCCGCCGTCCGGCCGTTTCCAAAGGATGCCTTTACCCAACTGATGTCCGCTGAACAGCCAGCGTCCCGAAGCGGAGACGGCCGCGGCCGTGGCGCTCTCGACGGGATCGGTCAACCGGGCGACGGGCGGTGCTTCCGCAGCGGCCAATTGTTGTCGGTCCCAGAGACTGACGCATTCCTTTTCCGGCGCGGATGGAGAGCCGCGTCCTTCGGTGACAGCAACGATCCACCGTCCGTCGGCCGACATCGCTGCTAGCGGGAATCCATAGTTCAGGCGGCGCAGAACCCCCGGGACTCGCAGCAATTCGCGGCCCTGTTCGGCATCCCAAAGGCAGCCGACGCCGTCCGCGGCCACCGTCAGCAATTCGGTCTTGTCACCGCGCCGGTATACGTTCGCCCGCGTGACGTACAGCGTGTGTCCTTCCTGCAGAATCCGCGGAGGAGTCGGTTGGAGACTCGGTCGGTCTCCGTCGAACGTCAGCGGCCACAGGACCGTTGCACCGAAGAAGACGCCTCGTCGATGAGCCGTGATCACTTGCCGTCCGTCGGGCGCCAAGCGTGCGTCGAGCAGCTCGGGCATCGCTTCGGATCGGATCGCCAGAAACTCGCGGTATCCAGCCAGACTCCAGACTCGCAAGTCTTGATCGGCCGAGCCCGTGACGATGCGATCCGGATCCAAGGGCGAGAACGCGCAGGCAGGCACCGCGTCCGAATGGCCTCGCAGCAGCGCGGTCTGCCGCCCGTCGCTCACCTGCCAGACCCGAACCGTAGCATCTTCGCCGGTACTGACCAACAACCGGCCATCGGCCGAGAAATCCACATCCAGCACGGCGGCCGTGTGTCCGGCCAGCACGGGGCGAGCTGGCTGGAGGTCTTCGTTCTTGGCCGCTGCGATCAGATCGTCCCGGTTCCAGAGTTTGATGTTTCCGTCCGCCCCGGCCGTGGCAACCAGCCGATCGTCCGGCGAGAAACAGACTGCATGAATGGTCTGACCGTCGTTGGGCATGAAGACGCGCTGATCCCTTTCACGAAGCAACCGGAAACCTCCGTCGTCCGTACGCTGCCAGATCTGGGCGTTTCCGAAGTCGTCGGCACTGACCAGCGTGTTGCCGTCGGCGGACAATGCCACCGCGCGCACGGCGGAGTTGTGCCCGACCAGGACGCGGTTTGACGGTTGCCAGACTTGCAGGACGTCCTTCGTCAATTCACCGGGAACAGCGGTCATGTTGGCCATTCCCGCAATGATCTCCAGGTTGTCGTCGGGGCCGTGGACATGGAGGTCGAGCACCCAGTGCCCTGTGGGCGGCCGGCGAGTCCCGACGGCTTGATGGCTGTCCAAGTCCCACACGACCAATTCACTGGCGAAGGAGCTTCGACCGCCCGCCTCGCCCGATTGGCCCGTGCAAGCGACCACCAACCGCTTTCCGCTGCGGGAGAAGGCCAGTTTGGTCACGTGTTCCAACGGCAGGGGAATTTCGCGGGGAGTCGTCTCCCCGAGCGGGTAGAGCAGCACGCGATTGCCCTCTCCCCCCACCGCCACCGTCCGACCGTCACTCGACACCGCCAGGCAGTTCACGGCCCAGCCCGTATCGATGGTCAGATCGCTCAGTTCCAACAGGTACCGCAGGCGGGCGAATTCCCAGGGCGGCGGTTGGAACCAAGCCTCTTCGCCGCTCCGCGCGGCGATTTCGCTCAATTCGGACTTCGCCCGGTTGAACATGTTGGCCTCGATCTGCGAAGCGGCCAGCCCGATCTTGCTGCGGAACGCCGCGGCGGCGGCTTCTTCAGCCCGCACGGCGGCGATGCGTTCCTGGCGCTGGGCGATGCGCCGCTGCTGCTGCGCCTCGCGTTCGTTCCGGATCGCCCGTTCGGCGTTTTCGACGGCGATCCCTTCCTGCTCGCGTGCCCGGGCTTCCTGTTCCTTGGCCAGCTTGGCTTGCCGTTCCGCCTCCCGGGCGTTATTCTCCGCCCGCTTCCTCTCTTCGTCCGCTTTGGTTGCGTTGTCGTTCGCGGTCTTCTCGTTGGCGATCGCATCCAGTTCGGCCAACCTCGCCCGTTCGGCATTCTTCAAGGCCACGGTTCGCTCGCGGTTGATCCACAGGGCCGCGACCACCGAACCGACGACGATGATGCCGATCAGGGCGAACACGAGCGAACGCACGCCCTGCCGCCACCTTCGCCGGCGGCGCAGTTGCTGGACCAGCGGCGCGTGTTCCCGCTTGGCGGGATCCAGCACCGACAGGCCCAGATCGTAGTCGCCGGTGCGCAAGGTCCGTTTGGCACAGGCGATGCGGGCCTCTTCCAAACGGACTTCGGCCCGTCGGTTTTCCGGCCACAGCGTCAACGCCTCGCGGAACGCGACCATGGCCTGTTGATAATGCGCATAATCGCCGGTCTTCGACGCGGCGTCCAATTCCTGGTCGCCGCGGACCACCAGCGTGTTGCTCTCGGCATGCGACTGGTATTCGCGAACCGCCGCCTGCATCTGTTGCATGTCGGGGTAGCGGTCCTCGGGCTTTGCCGCCATGGCCCGGAGCGCGATGTCGACCAACTCCCCTTCCTTGTCGGTGGGCTGGATCTCGTTGTTGACGACCGCCTGGAGGCACGCCCAGATGTCCGAGCCCGTGTGCGGCGGCTTTCCCGTCACGATCTCGTACAGGATCGCGCCCATCAGATAAATGTCGGCCGTCGGCCGGAGACGGTGGAGCGGACCGTTCTCGGCCATCTCCGGCGCCATGTACGCGGGGGTGCCGGCCATGCCGCTTGACATTCGGACCACGGGATCCGACAGCATCTCTTTCGAGACGGCAATGCCCCAGTCCATCAACAGAACTTCGCCGAAATCGCCCAGCATGACGTTTTCCGGCTTCAGATCGCGATGAATCACGCCGCGGGCATGCGCGAACGCGACGGCGTCCGCCACCCGCATCCAAATCTCCAGGTTTTCGGCCAAACGGTTGCTGGCCAACCGCGCGCTCCACGGCGTGCCCTGGACCTGTTTCATCGAATAGAACAGCTCGCCCTGCTGATTGAGCGCCAAATCGTAGATCGGCACGATGTTGGGGTGAGCCAACTCGCCCGTCACCACGGCTTCCGCCAGGAACTGCTCGCGCTGCTTGTGGTCCTCGGCCAGTCGTGCTGTCAGCATCTTCAAGGCGACCGACCGATTGATGGATTTCTGCCGGGCCTGATAAACGATGCCCATCGCGCCTTGACCGAGCACCCGTACCAGTTCGTAATCGGCCGTGTCCGTCGGCTCCCGGCGTTCGCGAACGCCGCGCGCCAGATTCCGCGACCGAATGACGAGATGCCCCCAAGTCCCCGAGCCCCGGGATTTCTCGTCCGGAGAAACCTCGTAAGGCAGCGTGGCGGAGACTCCGTCGCGTGCGGTACGTTTCGATTTGTCGGCCCCCGCGTCCGCTGCGGCCTGATCGCCTCCCGACAATGCCTGTGCGCCGGCCTGCAAGGTATCAAGCAGTTGGACGTCCTGCTCAGGTAATTGGCGGGGATCCAGCGTGTAGCCGATCTCCTTGTCCCGAAGCGAGTGAACGGTCTTGTGCTGCGGTTTGGCGGAGTCGTCCAGCGAACCCGCCGCCGAACCGACGGGCAATCCCACGGTGCCGCTCCCAGCGGGCTCCGGAGCCGACGGCGGAAGCAGGGTCCCACCGGCGCCCGTCGCGTCGGTCGAGGATTCGTCGTCATCGTGTTCGTGGTTGAGTTCGTGCTCGGTCATTTTGGACACTCGACCTTTCGTAGATGGCAATCGTCCTTGGCCCGCAGCGGTTTCCGCTGCGGCCGGTTCCTTTCAGACTAATTCACGCGACCCGTTGTGCCAAACCGTCCGGCAGCTTTTCGCCAGCCGCGACGCTCCGATTCGCAGGAAACTTCCGGCCGGTGCCGACGATAACGGAAATAGGCGAGTTGCCTCACACAATCGGGAGAAAAGCATGCAATTGACGATCGAGATCGTGGACGGACCCCTCGCAGGTCTGCGAACAAGTCTGTCGGCCGGACAGGTGGCCATTGTCGGTCGTAGCGGTCGTTCGGATTTCGTGATCCCTCACGATCGGTATCTCTCCGGCCGCCATGCGATCGTCGAGTGCTCGAACAACAGTTGCCAAATTCGGGATCTGAACAGCACCAACGGAACCTGGTTGAACGGCAGCCGTGTCACGGATGCACAGCTTCTGGACGGCGACATAGTGCTAGCGGGCCATACGCCGATTCGGATTTCGATCCAGACGAACCATGAGCCACGTGTCGGCGGCCCGCGGCCGGTGAGTCTGCGAACGGTCAATCTGCCGGAATCGGCGTCGCCGTCGGCGCTGCCGGATTCCGTCCAATCGTCGATCACCGAGCGGCTGAACGAAGGGCACGTCCAAATCGCAAAAGAGGAAGATCCGACGGATCATCTGCCGCTGGGCGGCAATCCGTTCAAGTTTGGCGGCGGCGGACGATCCTTGCCAAGCGGCTGAGCGATCGACCTTGGAATCTTCGGAGCGATTGATCGACTCGTTCCTCCCATCGGAGTTGGCGATGCTGGCCCCAGGCCGCCGCGGCGAATGCGGAAGCAGCAGTCGCTTCGCCACTTGCTTGGTCGGCGGACGGGTCAGTTTCGGTCTCCGGCGTTTCCACAGGAACTGCGATTGCCGACGCCGCTTCGGCAGCAGTCGCCGCGTTCTGATCGGCCGGATCGGGGAGAATCTGATCGTCCGCGGGGGATTGCGGGACGTTTGCTGCCCCGGCGTCCGGTGGTCGGACCACGGGCAACGGCACGCCGTTCCGCAAGAGCACGTCCAGCAGTAGAACCTTGCGACTGCCACGGACCAGGTAGAGCCGGTAGTGATCGTTGCCCAACGACCGGAACAACCCCGGCAGATCATCCAGGGCCGAGGCGTCTCCGTCCGCCCAAATCCGGACCTGCAATTCCCCGATCTCGCTGGCGGGAACCCGCCATAATTCCAAATGCTCTTCCGGGCCGATGTCCACCGAGCCCAGCGGCGTAATCAATTCGATCGCCGTCGATTCGGGGCTGCGATTAATGATCGGAGGTCGCATTTCCGGCGCGCGGTAGACGACGGTCGGTTTATCTTCCTCTAACTCCGGAAAGATGTTGATGGGTATCGCCGGCGGTTGCAACTCGACGGTTTCCTGAACGACGACGCGGATTCCGACGGGCTCGTTGCCGTTCCGGAAGAACTTGATTCCACTATCCGTCTCTCCATTCGCCTCGCCAGGGCGGAGATCGAAACTGAAAGTGAATAGGACGGGAATGACCGCAGCCGGATCTTTGGTGTCCCATCGGCGGTAGAAGTCGTCTTGCTGGTACTCGTGCTGGATGACATAGATGGTGTTCCCCACAAAAGTTCCCCACTCGTTCGGATCGGGATCAAATTCTTGCAGCAGGGACACGCCGTCGAGCAGATTACCGCGATCCTGGTAGGCAGGCTGTACGTCAATACCATCGCCTGGATCCGTTCCGACGATCCAGTTGACGTTCAGACGATAGTTGACCCCGTCAACGTCATCGATTTGAATTGGACCGATGGTGGCCCAGATCGACTGGTCGATCGTCTTCGGCACTCCGTTGGCCGGAATGTGAACAACTGGTGCCACCGACGAAATCCGGCCGATGATCTCAGCCCCCGCGCTGCCCCGGATGGTTTCAACGATGACACCAACGTTGAGAGGATCATAAGAGAATCCACCACTCGCCGTTCCGGTAATGACTCCGCGTTCGATGACATTGTCGGCGCTGTTGGTCGTGTTTGTGATACTCAGATTGGCATTCAAATTCAAATCACCCGCCAACACGTCCTCGTTTCCAGGGTTGACACCGGCTTCCAGTGTGATATCCCCCACGCCCGCCGGGTCGGTGCTGGTGATCTCAATCGGCTCGCTAATCGTCAGATTCCCCGGCACGTCGATCACCCAGTCGTTGTTGACATCTTGCATCAGCACGTTCATCGTTTGTACGACGATGCTGTCGCCGGCCAGGCCGCCCGTGATGCTCAGCCCGTTGATTCCCCCGACCGTCCCGACGGTCAATCCACCGCTCAGATCCACGATCTGAAGGTCGCCCTGCGTCGTGGTAGCAGCGACTGTGACCACGTCGATCCGCAGCAGTTCGCCGTTTCCGATTCCCTGATCGGCGATCATGGACAGTCCGCTAGCGACGATCGTGGCGTCGTTCCCCGCAGGATTGGTGATTTCGCCGGTGGCCGCCTCCAAAGTAACATCGCCGCTTGTCGCTCCGGCCTTGATCAAGCTGGCCACCGTCAGACTGCCCGCTTCGATGCGGATGTGTACGTCGGCATTGCTGGGGTCGCCGCTCACGGTGACGCCGGTCACGTCGCCGCCATCGATCAAGTTGGTCACTTGGCCCACCACCAAATCCACGCCGGCCGCATCTTCGTTCAGGAAGATGTGACCGCCGTCCGTTGCGCGGCCACTCTCGGCCGCTACCGTGTTGACCTGCAGATCGATCGCGTCGGCTCCAGTCGCCGTTCCGATGACCCGGCCCGCCTGCAGCGCCAACTGATCAGCGACCACAAACACCGAATCCGACGTTTGCAGAATGTCCTGCCCGGCGCGCAGGTGCGCGTCGCCGCCCGTGGCTCCGGCCGTGACCGCGGCATCGAGCGTCATGTCGCTCGCCGCACCCGCGGCGTCGAGAATCACGTTGCCCGTCCCCTTGGCCGTAACGACGTTGCTGACCGTCAAACTGCCCGCTTCCGCACGGACGTCGATGCTGCCGCTCGTGGCGGCAGCACCCACCGTGACGCCCGTCACACTGCCGCCGTCGATCAAATTGGTCACTTGGCCGATCGTCAGTTCCCCGCCGGCCGCGTCCTCGTTCAGGAAGATGTTCGCGCTGTCCGCTGCGAGTCCACTTTCGGCTGCTACCGTATTGACTCGCAGATCGATGGCGTTGCTTCCGGCCGCCGTGCCGATCGCTCGGCCCGCCTCCAACGCCAACTGATCAGCGACCACGAACACCGAGTCCGACGCCTGCAAGAGATCCTGCCCGGCGCGCAGGTGCGCGTCGCCGCCTGTGGCTCCGGCCGTGACCGTGGCATCGAGCGTCATGTCGCTCGTCGCACCCGCGGCGCTGAGGATCACGTTGCCCGTCCCCTTGGCCGTGACGAAATGGCTGATCGTCATACTGCCCGCTTCCGTGCGGATGTCGATACCGCCGTCGGTCGCGCCGCTGCCGATCGTGGCGCCCGTGATCGTTGACGCCGTGATCGCGCTGGTCAATTCGCCGATCGTCAAGGCACCGCCGAGTGCGTCTTGATTGATAAACATGCTGCCGTCGGTGGCCGTGCCGGCCTGGGCGGCTAGCGTGGTGACCTGCGTGTCGATGCGAGTAGCCAACGAGGCGCCCTCGCCAATATTGCGTCCGGCGACCAAGGTGAGATTGTCGGCGATCAGAAATCGGTCCGCGTCCGGCTGCATAATGTCGCGCGAGGCGCGAATGTCGATCTGGTCCGGCGCCTCGATGTTGGCATTCAGCACGACGTCGTCATCATCGCCGGCCCCATGGACGTCAATCGTCACATCCTGGCCGATGCCGTTCGCCTGGATCAGTCGGTCGACCGTCAGCGAACCGTCGATCAGCACCAGATGGATACTGCCTGAATCCGTTTGGATTCCGTCCACACCGTCCACCGTGGCGATGACCAGGCCGGACGCGTCCGTGAATCGAATGTCGCCGCTGACGACATTGATGGCCAAGTTGGTGACATCGTTGGCCGAGTTGGTCAGCGTCACGGCGCCAGCGGCTTGAATCGCCAGGCTCGTTTCGCTGATCGAACCGGCGCCGCTGGTGTCCGTCACGCTGCCCCCGGTCATGATGTGCAGCAAGGAGGTGCTGGTACTGACCGCGCCGTCGATGGTGACATTCCCGGCTTGATTCGGACTGTCGTTGCGTCCGACGATCAGCTTGCCGGCAGTGATCCGATTCAATTCGGTATTGGACAGGTCCAAGTCGTCAGTGGCCGCGGTCAGCGTGCCGAGATTGATTCTTCGGTCTTGGGACGAATTGCGGATCGTGACAGCGCCAGCGCCGGCGTTGAGGACAATGGCCGCGGCTTCGTTGATCACCAGATCGTCGGTGCTCAAGGTGATCGAGGTTGCCGCACCGCCACCCGTGGCCAGTTGAACGTTGGCGGCCAGCGTGGTGACGTTCGCTGCGTTGGCCGTGATCGTGCCGTTGCCGGTTACTGACACATCCTGGGCCACGCTGTTGTTCACGGTCAGATCGTGGCCGGCTTCGAGTACGATGTTGCCGTGCCCACCGGAGGTGATCACTTGCGCGTTGAGTACCAGATCGTCGGTATCGTCGCTGTTGTTGGTGGCTGCCAGCGTGATAGTGCCGCCGCCCGTACTTTCGACCCTTTCGTTGACCGTCAGCAGGCTGCTGGCGGTGACGTGGATGCTGCCGCTGGTGGACGACACGCCGGTCACTCCAGCATCGATGCCACCGATGGTCAATCCGCCGGTGTTGTCCACAAATACGCCACCTGCTCCGCCGAAGGCTTCGAGTCTCGATACTTCTGTCTCCAACGGATTTCCGGACGTCCCGACGCCGTTCGACGCGGTGATCAGCAACTCCAAGGCCGTAACGTTCACGTCCGTGTTGTTGGCCGCGTCGGTGATTGTGCCGCCGACGTTCATCGTGACTCGGCCGACGGTCGTGCCGACGGTGATCGTGCGCAGCGCGGCACCGCCCGTTCCGCCCACCGTAATACTAACGGAGTTGGCCGTCTCATTAGCGGTCTGGATCGAGCCGCCGCTGTTCTGCGTGAAGCTCTGGCTGCCGGCGTTGTCGGTATTGGCATTGATCGTCACCGTGCCGCTGAATCCTACGCCACCGACCGCAGCATTCAGCGTGATCGCATCGCCGCTGCTGAGCACGATCGCCCCGCTACCGGTGGTCGTCGCGCCGGCGACGTTCAAGGTGCCGGCGATGTTGGTCAAACGCACGTCGCCCGCGCCAGTGGCGGTCGCTGTAAAACCGGCGCCGTCGGTCTCGGTGATAAACACGCCGGCGGAACCGGTCGTTGCGGTGACTGTCCCGGCCGTCGTGCGGATGTTGTCCGCCGCGGTACCGATCCCACTAGCCCCGGTCGTCGGCGTGCTCAGCGCCACGGTGCCAGTGCCTGCGTTCAGCAACGTCAGGGCCGTCTGCGTGATCGAACCGCCTGATGCGTTGCCGCCGGTCGCCGTGCTGACGGTGATCGTGCCGCCGCTGCCCGAGGAAATGTCGCCCAACGCCGCGCTGCCCGCGCCGCCGCCTGCCGCATTGACGTCGATCGCCACGGCGCTGGCAGAGGCGTTGGTTGTCTGAATCGTGCCGGCGGTCTGGGAGAATCCCTCGGCACCGGCGCCGTCCTGATTGGCCGCAATCGCGATCGTGCTGCTTCCGGCATTCAAGCCGGCGTTGAGCGTGACAGCGTTTTGAGCCTGCAGTTGGACCGCTCCCACGGTGTCGACGGTGGCCGTATTGAAGGCGATCGCATCGGTGGTCAGCGACAGCATTCCGCCGATCCCCGTGCCACTGGTCCCATTCAGCGTGGTAGTTCCGGTGCCCGCGGCCTGGGTGAAATCGCCGCTGGTTCGCACCGTCCCCGAGAACGTCACATGCCGCGCGCTGTGGATGGTGACCGACTGGAGAGCGGCCGTGCCGCCCAAGGGTCCGTTGACGGTGATGTCACCCGTGCCGGCCGTGAAACTCAACTGCCGCGATGTTCCGTCCGAGTCCACCGTGCCGGCCAACGCGATGTCGCCGCCAGCGGCTCCGGTAGAGAGCGAGACGTCGCCGTTCAGCTCCACTGGGTCCGCGAAACTGATGTTGTCGCCCGAGGTGACAATGTTGGCGGCTAGGCCGAGCAGGGTGAAATCGGTCTCCTGGAAACTGCCATCCAAAAGGAACGCCCCTGTCCCGATGGTCAGCACGCCGGTAGTATCGCCGTCCAAGCGGACATTTCCCTCGCTGGCCGTGGTCACGGTGGCGGCGTTGTCGAATGTGACGGCGTTTACGTCGTCCAATTTCAGGATGTCTCCGGCTGCGCCGTTGTCCAGGTCGACCGCGCCGAGGAAGGTGGTCGTCCCCGCGCCGCTTTGTTGCAGCAGACGCCCGGCTGTTACGGCGGGCAGCGAGACATCGTTGGCGCTCACGACCGTCAAATCGCCCAATCGCACTCCATCGCCCACCGCCCCCTGCAGATCGACGTTCCCGTCAGTTCCGGCTCGCAACGAAAGATCCTCCACGCCTGCCGTGGTCGCATCGAGCGTTCCTTCAATCGTGATGGAAGCACCGGTCACAACGGCCCCGCCGTTGGTCGTGTCCAGCAAGTAGCTGCCGCCCCCGGCCAACACCACGCTATCGCTGATCAGGATCGCGCCGCCGGCGGTCACGATATCGGCATTGAGCGTGGTCGTGGCGCCGGGACCGTCTAGCGTGATCGCGGCCGAATCGGTGCTGGCCAGCGTGTCCAGTTGGCCGTTCACCGCGATCGAGCCACCGGGTTGCGGCGCGCTCAGCACGATTGAATCTCGGAAACTGGCCGCGCCCACGGCGATGGCATGCGTGCCGTCGGTGCGTCCGATGCGGATATTCGAGAATCCTTCCAGCAAGTTGCCGATTTCTGCGGCGGTCAAATGATAATCACCGGCATCGTTGATGCCGATCGAACGAGTCGTCGTGGTCGGTTGCAGGACCAACTCGCCGCTGCTGCCAATCGTATCGTTGACGGCGATGTCGTCCGAGGTCAACCTTATATTTCCACTGCCCGAACTGACCGCTGCGACGATGTTCAAGACGCCCGCGCCGGCATTCAGCGTGACATTCCCGCTGCCGTCCGCGCTGACTGCCTCGGAAACCATGATCTCGGTGCCCAGGGTTGCCGACAACTCGATGTGCCCGCCAGGACTGGTCGAGATTCCGGTCAGCCCGCCCAGCGCTGCACCACCGATGGTCGTGACGCCCACGTTGAGCGACTCGATGAAGATCCCGGCGCTCTGCCCGCGGGCTTCGATGTAGCTGACGTCGACTCGGATCGGCGAATCGGACTCGCCGATTTCGCCGCCTCCGCCGGCGCCGTTCACATCCAGCGCGACGGAAGCAGCCGTGATCGATGATAACGGGGTCGCGCGTACGATTCCGCTGCCGGCAGTCGGTCCGTCGTTGACGACCAGCACGTGCCCGGAAGTGGTCAGATCACCGAGCGTGATGTCGCCGCTGGTGTTGTTTGTATTCGGCCCGGTGCTTACGCGAATGGTGATGTCCTGGTCGCCCGCATCGATCGTCGTCCCGGCAGCCATCGTGACCACCGCGGCCCCCGGTGCGCGATCGACGTCCTGAACGCCATTGGCCACCGTTTCATTGGCCGTCAGAGTAACCGCGC
Organism: Pirellulaceae bacterium; assembly: GCA_023382975.1. Lineage (GTDB taxonomy): Bacteria > Planctomycetota > Planctomycetia > Pirellulales > Pirellulaceae > SKKK01. The sequence goes on along the minus strand of JAHDXO010000053.1, from coordinate 3,827 downwards.
CGTTGTTCGTGGTGATGTTGGCGTTCACGATGATGCTGCGACCCGCCTGCATTGTCAGGTTGATCCCGGCGTCGGCGATGTTGATGATGGCGGCGGCTTCGACGATGATGTCGTTGTTGGCCTGGATGACAACGTTGCTCGTGGCCGAATTGATCGCGGCGACGTCCAGTGTGACGTCGTCGTCCGGAGGAATATCGGGATCGCTGAACTCGTCCACCTCGGTCAGATCACTTGATTCCCCTCCCGCAACGACAATGCGCACATTCGTCGGGTCCAGCAGCAGAGTCCCAACGCGACCGAGCGGTGCTCGCGTGTCGACTTGGCCGCGGTAGTCCAGAAACTGTTTCCCCGACACCTCGGCGAAGCCGCCGTTTCCGCCTTGCTCTCCGCCGCGGGCGCTGATGCGGCCGTAAAACCAAGTGGCTTCGTCCGCCCAGACGACGACGGTCCCGCCATCGCCGGCGTCGAGGGCATCGGCCGCGATGTGGACTTCGGTGCCGACGTAGGTCCGCAACGCATTGGGGATGTCGGGATTGGCGCCTTGGTAGTCGCCGCCGATCAGGACACAGCCGCCGCCGACCGCTCCCGAGGCATCGATGCGGGCGGCGTCCAATAACCCGACGCGGTCCCCGAACAGATGGACCGTGCCGCCGGACTGTCCTGGCGTCGAGTCCGACACATCCACGGTCCCGGAAACGATCAGCGTGCCGCCACGGGCGTGCATCGTCACCTCGCCGCCCCGTGCCGTCAGCGATCCGTCGTGTTGAATCTCCCCGCCCAGAATCGTAACTCGACCACCGTCGTTCTGCATCGACGATCCGGACTCAAGATGAATTCGCGAGGTGGCTGCCAACTCGATCGCCGCCTCGTTGGTCCGCACGGTTCCGGAAACCTCGATCTCGCCCGCCTGGACGCGCAGATTGCCACTGCCCAGCGTAAGTTCCCGTTCGAGACGGACCCGACTGCTGGCCGATGCCGTCCATTCCAGGTCGGCATCGAACGAAGCATCTAGGCCGCTCACGTCGATGCGAGTTGCCGAAGCGGATGTGGTGTCGATCCGCAATCGGTCGCCAGGCGATGCGAACGTCACCTCGGGCCACGCATCGCCGCTCAAACGCGAAATCCCATTGTCCTCCCAGCCATCGTCGGACAACCCGATTCGGTCGCCATCGCCCAGGAATTGGAAGTCCCGAATGTTCGCGTCGATCGAGTCGGCGATCGATTCCACGCCGCGGTACGACAAGACGGCTTCCCTATCCCGAGCCACGACCGACAACTGCCCGACTCCGTTGCCAGTCAGCGTGTGCTGAACCGATTGAGCGGACCAATCAACCAGGACCAAACGATCGTCGCCACCGCCGGCATCGAATGTCAGCCCGTGCCATGCCTCCGGATGCTCCTGCGATCCATACACCACCAGAACATCGGCATCGGAACTGCCGCGGATCGTGATTGAAGCGGCCGAGCCCAGCAGTCCGCTGTAGGCGACTTGGCCATTGACGGTGACTTGCAGGCGGTCCTGACCATCGTGCTGAACGACTTGAGCCTGATAGACGTCGGCCACGCCGTCGTCCGCGGCCGTCCCGCTGTTCAACTCGACCGCCCCGGTCAATTCGGAGACCATGATCGGCATGCCGTCGAGCACCTGACGCTCTTCGAGAAAGGCACCCGACAAATACGGGGTGATGCGGTCCCGGCGTCGCCTCCGCTGCGCCCGCTGCTGACGGCGTACCGACTGTTTCCACATTCTCTGCCACCATGACGGCGTCAACATTTTGGCGTCCTCGACGGTTTGAGCGATATTCCACTCAGTATACTTGGCAACACAGATTTTCCTACGATTTTGCGGTTCGCCCACGCATGAATGCCGCAGTCTTCCCAAATCCCTCAGTCGCCCATCTCGGCACGACACCTTCACCGTTAAGGCGGGATGACTGGGAAGAGTTTTCATGCTCATAGGATCTGTATCGAGAGAACCGTTTCTGACAGTCGAAACAACGACTAGAAGTGTATCCATGCGTCTCGATCCAGACCGAGGGGGCCGGCATGAACGTCAACCGGACTGCCAACCATTTTACTCTCAGCCGCAACTGGCTTGCGTTGCGCCATCGGCCGCTGCGGATGGCTGTGGCAGCATTGGCTCTATTCGGGTGTGCAGATCTGCTTCAGGTCATCGCCGCCACGGACCAACCGCCCGATTTGCCCACGGAACTGAGCGCAGCGATGGATCCGGCACCACCCAAGATTAAAACCGTCTCCGTTCGACCAGCCCCGAAGGACGGGCTGATCACTTGGACCGACCATCGCCTTGATCCGCCGGAACCGCCGCTGGATCTGATGATCTTCGAATCACAGCCCGTGTCCATGTCGCTTAGCGATAACCTGCATGGCTTGGACGTGGATGCCAATTTCCTAGCCGGCGCACGCGTATTTTCCATCGTGCGACCTTCGGCCCCGAACGACACCGAAGCCATTTCGGAACATCGTCACGCGACGATGGATTCGATCGGCCAATCCAGCGTCGGACCGTTTTCCGAGTCCCGGAGTGAAAGCACTCGCATCTTCGAATTCACCGCCGTGTCGGGCAATGTCGAGCCGATCGACCCGACCATCCTGCAATTGCCGCAAGTCTTCCAGGTCGCCGAAGTGCGCGTCGTCCCTGCCGCATCGTCGGCGGGCGCCAACCGCACCAACACCACCGCGCGTTCGACCGTCCGTCGCCGCACCCGGTTCGTGGCCACTCGGTCCCAGGCACCTGCAACACCGGCAAACCCAAGTGACCCGATGGCCGCGTTGGGCTTCACGCCTCTCGCCCAGCTTTCGGTCGATACCGCCTTGCAGACAAACCCCGAAGTCTCGCCGGATCTTCAGGAACCAGATAGTGACGCAGGTCAACTGTTCGGCTCCTTCGGCCAGCACCACGACATCCCGGTCCTCAGTCACATCGGGTTGAATCCGGATTTCTTTCTCGAACCTGCCGATTTCTGTCACCAGCCGCTGTATTTCGAAGAAATCAATCTGGAGCGTTTCGGAACCACCCCGACACCGCGCTTGCAGCCGGTGGTCTCCGGAGCGCGCTTCTTCGTCACCGTCCCCGCGATGCCCTACCTGATGACCGTCTACCGACCTCGCGTGTGCTATCAGGACATGAGCCCCTACCGGCCTGGCCGCCCCGCTCCCTGGCATCGCGAATTGCCCCCGCTCCAACTGAACGCCGCGACGGTCGAAGCCGCTCTGATCGCCGGCATGTTCTTCGTGATTCCCTAGCCGCCCCCACCGAACGCGTGTCACTTCGAGTGGCTCGCGGGCGCCGAACGCGAGTCAGACCTGCAACGCTTTGCACAGCAGCAACCCGTCCGCGTCCTGGACAGCACGGCTGGCAGAGCCGGGGCATGGACGAGAATGCGGATCGCCATTGCCGCATCCCGCGGCGAACCAGACCAACCCGGATTGTTCGCGAAGTCCTCCGAGGGGCCGTGGTACAGGCTGCCAGCCTGTACTTGGGGAACACAGGCAAGCTGCCTGTGCTACAACACGCCCCCGTGAATAATCCGGGCCAAGGCTCGTTCCCAACACGAGACGGGCTGCTCATCATCGGTGCTCGGGCTTTGCCATCCGTGCGATTCCGACCTTCGAAAATGCGATCACTGCAAGAGCTCAGCGAAACACGGAACTGCCGTCCCAATACGCGCCACCAATGTGCTTCGAACTCGGCGCCCCGCGGATCGCCGCACCCTCGATGCTCGAGAGCGCTGGCCGGAACCGGCCAGTCGAAATGCAAAACCCTACAGCGAGCCCCTTCTCCCGCGCTGCCGTTCTCTTCCGCC
>JAHDXO010000052.1:39363-81853 GCA_023382975.1 Pirellulaceae bacterium | reverse complement strand
GGAGTGTGATGGCTACATTGGCGAGGCGACAGTTGTTTCTCGAACGATGCTTAGGCGGGAAATGTGGCTGTCCCTGATCCATCTGCGCAGGCCATGCGATCCCTCGGCGGATACGGCTGACAGTTGCCTGTCCTTCCGTCGCGGCAAGGCCGGTTGTACGATCGTGACTTTGATTCGAAGATGGCACGAGCACCCCGGAGACAGTACTTGTGAACGATGACCACCGCCGAGTTCCAGAGCCGTGCGAATCGTGTGGCACTGCTGGCCTGGGCAGCTTCACTGACACGACAAAAGTAGGTCGATTGATGCGATTCGCGCGCCCCGATGCCGAGTTTACGGGCGAATTGTCCGGAACCTTCATCCTGGTTTTCTTCGGGCTTGGAGCCGTTCATGTAGCGGTTCTAGCCGATGGACTGGTGGGTTTGTGGCAAGTAGCCGCCGTATGGGGAATCGCCGTCGGGGTGGCGATCTACGCGACCGCCGGCCTGAGTGGTGCTCATTTGAACCCGGCCATTACGATCGCTTTGTCTGTCTACCGCGGCTTTGCCTGGCCGAAGGTCACGAAGTACGTGCTGGCCCAAGTGGCCGGGGCGTTCCTGGCGGCGGCCTCGCTCTACACGCTCTTCGGTGGCCTGATCGAGCGATTCGAGCAAGGTCAGGGGATTGTGCGGGGCGCGACGGGCAGCGAACGTTCGGCGATGATCTACGGCGAGTACTTCCCGAATCCCGCCATGTTCGGCGGACCGGCCGGCCCCCCCGCTTCGCTCTCTGTGTTCCAAGCGATGATGGCGGAAGGTGCCGGGACGGCGCTGCTGGCGTTCATCGTCTTTGCGGCCTCGGCGCAGCGAGGATCGCGGCGTCCCACCGTCGGCTCCGTCGCGGTTTGCGTCGGCCTCGGCTTGGCGATGATCATCTCGGTCTTCGCGCCGCTAACACAGGCGGGTTTCAACCCGGCTCGCGACTTCGGGCCTCGGTTGTTCTCGTATTTGGCCGGCTGGGGGAGCGTTGCAATTCCCGGCCCGCAGGGCGGCTTCTTCATCGTGTACATTCTCGGACCGTTGCTCGGAGCCGTGGCGGGAGGCGGAATCCACGTGTTGCTCTCACACACGGCCCCTGCGGAATCCGCTTCGCGCGGAAAAGTCCCACGAGCGTCCACCTCCGACATCGCCCCCATCCCGTCCATCCCGTCGACGTCCGTCGTCTCGCCGCTGGCCGTCGCCCATGCCCCCTCTCAATTGGTTATGGTGGGAGGATTCCTGGGTGCCGGAAAGACCACCTTGCTGAAACACATGGCCGACCGGTTTCGCAAGGAAGGGCTCCGCGTGGGACTCGTGACCAACGACGAAGGACGCGATCTGGTCGATACGTCCATTCTCGAAGCCTCCCACCGCGGCGCAGTTCGGGAAGTCGCCGGAGGCTGTTTCTGCTGTCGTTTTCCGGATCTGGTAGGAGCCTTGGAAGATTTGACGTCGCAACTCGATCCGAACGTGATTCTGTGCGAACCCGTGGGAAGTTGCACCGATATCTCGGCGACCGTCCTGCAGCCGCTCAAGGAGCTTTACCGCCAACAATACCGATTGGCTCCCTTTACCGTCCTGCTCGACCCACAACGCACGATCGAAGCACTCGACAAAAAAACCGGTGCCACCCTGCCCGAGCACGTGCTGTACATCGTCCGCCAGCAGATCGAGGAGGCCGATCTGCTGGTCATCAACAAGGCGGACCTGGCTTCTCCGGAGACGATCGACCGTTGCCGGACGCTGTTGGCCGAACTTGTTCCGGACACGCCGGTTCTGACGATGTCCGCAGCAAGCGGCGCCGGAGTCGACGCCTGGTTCGAACGGCTGGCGGCTCTCGGCGTGTCCGGACAGCGGATTGCCCAAGTCGACTACGACCAGTACGCCAAGGGAGAAGCTGCGCTGGGATTCCTGAACGCCAACCTGCGATTGGCCGCAGGCTCGCCCGTCAATTGGCAGGAGTTTGCCGATCAACTGCTTCGTCGGTTCCAGCAGCAATTGGGCTCGCGACTCGTCGAGATTGCCCACGTCAAGTTCCGCCTGGCCACCGGTCAAGATACCGTCGCCGGCAATTTGACCGGCACTGCCGTCCAACCGGCGATCCGGGGTCGGTTCGACCGGAGTCGGCAAATGGCGCAGATCTTGTTCAATGCGAGAGTTCTGATGGCCCCCGATCATCTCCAATCCGTCTTCGAGCATTCCTTGGCCGAAGTCGCTACCGGTTTTCACATCACGGCCGAGACGACCGAACTGCACGGATTTGCGCCGCCTCGGCCACGGCCGACCCACCGTTACGCTTCCGTCGTTTCGCTGTCGTAGCCGCCGACGATCCATCGCCACGAATCCCTGAGAAGGCAGAAATCATGAAGAACTCCCGAATCGTCCTGATGCTCGGCGCCGCCGCGCTCGGCTTGTTTCTCCGACTTCCCCTTCCGGAAACCTCCAAGGCCCAGGAGCAGCCGCTGCCACTCGATGCCGGACAAGGCTACTCGGGCAAACGCAGCGAACCCGTGCAATACCAAGTCGATTTTTCCGCAGTGATCACCGCACCGTATCGCACCAAGGTGCTGCGAGTGTGGTTCCCGCTGCCCGCATCGGATGCGGCGCAGGAGGTTCGCGACAGTCGATTGAGCACCTTTCCCGTCACCGTCGATCCGCAGATCGCCACGGAACCCGTGTACGGAAACAGGTTCGCCTACTTCGAATTCCCATCGCCCAAGGGAGCGCAGATCATCCGCCATCGCTTCCAAGCCAAAGTGTGCCAGATGGATTGGGACGTCGATCCGGGCCGGGTCGTTCCGGTCGACCATTGGCCGGAGAGTTTTGTCCCGTACCTCCGCGACGTCGATGGCCTCGCGGCGAACGATGCGTTTCAAGGTGTGCTGCAGAACCTGCTGGCGGTTGGTCGGTCCCCAGCCGCATCGCTGTTGGCGTCGATCCAATGGGTTGACCGCAATCTGCACTACGATCATGTCCAGGCGTCGCTTCAGGCCAGTGCCGAGCACGCCTTTCAGCAGCAGCGCGGGCATTGCAGCGACTATCACGGCCTGTGTGCCACGTTCGGCCGCAGCCTGGGCGTGCCGACGCGCGTGGTGTACGGCCTGAACCTGTTCCCGAAGGAATCGCCTTCGCACTGCAAGATGGAAGCGTTCCTGCCGCCCTACGGATGGGTTCCCTTCGATGTCTCGGAGACGCAAAAACTGATCGCCTTGATCGAACACGCCCCCGCGCTGTCCGACGAGGAGAAAGAACGATACGCGGCAGCCGCGCGAGACCGGCTGCAACGCGGTTTCCGCGACAACACGTGGCTCGCCGTGACGCGCGGCGTGGACTACGCCCTGGCTCCTCCAGCATCGAAACCGGTGCGAGTCGTCCGGACGATCTATGCGGAAGCGGATGGCGTGCCGCTCCCCGAGCCAGATCCAGCCAACCCGAACCAACGGACGTTCGCTTGGATGACAGCCCACGATTTCCAAGCAGACAGGCAGATCGCCTATCCGTACAAAGATTACAAGTCGTTGGACAAGTAGAGTGTCCGTGTCGCGACACCGGATCATCTTTACCTGTTTTCCCGAGCCGCATCGCACCAAGACGCGGATGATTCCGCGACTGGGACCGGCAGGTGCCGCCCGACTGCAAGGCGACATGACGGATCATGCGCTGGCCTGGGCTCGCGAGTTGGGGATCAGGGCGTCGGTGTTGGTCCAGGTGCGATTCGAGGGCGGGGACGAGGCTCGGATGCGGAGCCGGTTCGGCGATTCATTTCCCGGCCTTGCGCAGGGGCCGGGCGATTTCGATGACCGGATGACGCGGGCGATTGCAGATGCCTTCGCGGCCGGCGTTGATCGCGTGATTGTGGTGGGGACGGACTGTCGCGAGATTACTTCGGCCCTGGCCGCAAAAGCCCTCGAACGCTTGGCCACCGCAGACCTCGTTCTGGGCTCGGCCTTTCACCGCCAGTATCCTCTTGAACGATTGCACTGAACGCAGTTTCAGGAACAATTGGTGCCGGAAATCATACTTCAGCAATTCCGTCAACGCCACGTGATGCCGGCGATCATCGAAGATCGCGGCAATCGGGATACGGAAGCCGGCGATGACCAGCGAGTCGATTTCGCCTTGCTTGATTCACGTAGGACGGGATCGCCGGGCGACGTCTTGACAGCCCCCGAAATGGGCTGATGTCGCCGGACGGATTGCCAGTTGGCCCAGCTCTTTCGAGAATAGGCATTGGCAGTCCGTGTCAAATTCGGAAAGGAGCGTTCGCCTGTGGCTACCGAACCATCGCCCAGTGGCAATCTGCCGGTTCGCTCCCGGCTTCTGTCGTTTTCCCGCGCTGTTGCCGGTTGCTTGCTCGGCGTTGTCTTGATCGGCTGTCTTGTCTGGTTTACCTCGGAGATCCTTGATGGGATTCAGAAAACGAGGAACACGAGGAACCACCGAGATGACAAGTGCTTGGCGAATCTGCGGCAGATCGCTGTGGCAATCCAGCAGTACCACGATTTCCACGGCTGCTTTCCGCCCGCCTATTTCGTGGACGAGGCAGGAACGCCGGTCCACAGTTGGCGAGTGCTGGTCCTTCCGTTTTTGGGATACCAGGAACTGTACGACCAGTACCGTTTCGACGAGCCTTGGGACGGCGAGCACAATCGGAAATTGCTGGACAAAATGCCCTCCATCTACCGCTGCCCCGAGGCGGCTGACGCTCCTCCCGGGACGACAGATTACGTCGCCGTAATCGGCGCTAGAACCGTCTGGCCGGCTCACTATTCCACAAAGCGATCTGACATCACCGCGGGAACCTCCAATTGCCCCCTGCTCTTGGAGATCGCCGACGCAAACGTACCGTGGTTCGAGCCTCGCGATGTCCTTTACGAGCAACTGCGCCACGGATTTGCTCCGCATCATCCCGATCCTCATCACGCCACGCGAGTTCGCGCCGTCACGGTGTCGGAAGATCCAGTCAGCCTCCCGCGCGATATGCCGGTATCCAGGCTGCGCGCCTTTCTGGCGGCTGCCTACGAGCCGTTTCCGGGCGTCGATTGCCCGAAGGAGGTCGAGCGGGCTCGGGTATATCGCACCGAGCCGATCTCCGCGACCGACTTGAAGCGGACGGAGATCGTCCCGCATCTGGCAGTGGAACTGACGCCCGGCCGAAACCTGGTGTACTGTGCGAGCTTCCAGATGGTCTGGGACAAACTGGTCTCGGAAGTAGTCGGCGCGCCGATCGAGTTGGAGGGCGATCCGGCGTTGGCGCGAGTGCTGAATCAAGGCCGCTTTCCGCTCAGCAGCCTGGCGGACGATTGCTACTTGGCCTGGGCGGGAATTGCGACCGAGGATGCCATCAACCAGCTTCGCCAACAACTGCAGGAACGGTTCCCGGCCGGCGCGGGACGTCTGCTGCCGGCGCCCGATCCCGACGCCTTGCTGGCCTACGCGTATTTCTTCAAACGTCTGACGTTCGCGCGGGACTTCGACCGGTTGAAGGAGCCGATGCATTTCCGAACAAGCGGAGACACCGCAGCGGTTCTCGGATTCGGAATCCAGGATTTCACCGAGGAGCAGAACCACTTGCGGATCCAGGTCAAGCTGCTGGACTATGTCAGCGACGACGATTTCATCCTGAGGCTCGTGACCGATTCCGATTCGCTTGTCCTGGCCAAGATCCCGCGGAGCCGGACGTTGTCCGAGACCGTATCGGCGGTCCGGCAACGCATCGCGGCACCGCTCGGCAGCCGACTCGGTCCTCTCGACGTGGATGAACCGCTGAGCGTCCCGATCATATCCCTGTTCGTGCAACGGAGCTATCCGGAATTGCAGCGTCCGATTCGCAATCGGCACTCGGCCGGGCTTTGGATTGCCAGCGCCGAACAGTTGATCCGTTTCCAACTGGACGAATCCGGTGTCATCCTGGACACCGAGACTGGCGGAGTCGTTCTCGGCGAGGAAGAACTGGAACCGCCCAAACCGCGTCGGTTCGTGTTCGACCGCCCGTTCCTTGTGCTCCTGCGGCAGAGCGACACCGACGAGCCCTATTTGGCGATTTGGGTCGAAAACGACGAGATTCTTGTGCCGTTTCACGAGGAATGAAAAGAGACAGCGAATTTCCGTAGGGCGTACTCGGAAGCCCTACTTCAGCAATTCCGTCAACGCCACGTGAAACTGCTGATCGTCGAAGATCGCGGCGATCGGGATTCGGAAACCGGGGATGACCAGCGAGTCGATTTCGCCTTGCTTCAGTTTCTGTGCCAACTGGTAAACGCCGTCCCGCAATCTGTATTGTTCGACGGACGTTTCGTCGCAATCGACGATCCAATACTCTGCGACGCCGTGATCGGCGTAGTCGTCGAACTTCACGCCGCGATCGCGCTGTTCGGTCGATTCCGACAAGACCTCGGCAATGAAATCCGGCGCGGGGAACTCCATCTGATCGGCGCTGAACCCGTCGGCCTTGGCCTTTTCAAAGAAAACGACATCCGGTTCGTAATCGTTCCGGGTCAAACAGATCAGGGCCTTTTCCGAAAAGACTTCGCCCAAGCGGTGCCGCTGGACAAAGGCCCGGAACAACCCGACCAGGTTCTGTGTGGCACGCAGATGCTTGGCTTTCGCTGGCGAGTGCCTGACGGTTTCGCCAGCGATGAACTCGGCTTTGAGACTCGGCGTCAACTCGCGGCGAAACCGTTCACGACACACTCGTTCCCGCTGGAGCGTTTCGTTGATCGCACGTGCAACCCGCGGCAAGTCCGGGCGAGCCAGCAACGATTGCAGAGTGTCGGGTATCATTGGTCGCCTGCCCTTCCCACGCTATTTCAACTGGAGTCACACATGCCGGATGTGGCGTGTCCGCTCACGATCCCCTTTCCGCCTCGTATTGTACTCATCGGGTGGGCACGGGCAATCGACGTGATCGCCTCTATTTCGGGGGAGAGTTTTCAGGGGAAGTGATTGCGCCATGATCCTCAAGCGTCCCCAGCTCGTCCAACCGCTCTTCGCGCGATCCGCGGCGATTGGAACGCTGCGTAGTCGTTGAAGAGCGACACGAAGCCGCTTCTACTGGGTTTGCGAATCGAAATCACGGACTGCGGCGGCGGGGACGGCGGCATCGACGGCGACCGGCGGCTGCGCGTGGCGCAGGTCGTTGCCGGTCAAGCTGATCCCGTCGCTCGCCTCGCCCGCGACTCCCACAAACGGCCCTTGCGGGCAGGCGGGGCGGCAGCCTCGCAGCAGGATTCCCTGGCAGTCGACCATCCGGATGGTCGGCATCGATTCGACAGCCGCCGCGCGCAGGTTGCTAAGATTGGCGTCCCGCACATCGTCTAGCACCATCGCCGACCGCTGGTCGCCGATCTCGGGATCGAAGCTCAGGTCGATGCCGTCCAGGGTCAGATTGCGGACGTGGCGAACAAACAAGCCGTAGGCAGGCAACGTGCCGAACATGCGCGAGGCCGGATACTGGGCTTCGCGTTCGGCCACGTTCGCCTGCGCGTGTTCGAGCGTGCCGCCTCCGGAAAACTGAATGCGGATATCCCGCAACGTCAGATTCTCGATGAACTCGCCCGGCAGACCGGAGATTGCGCATCCGTGACCGCCCGCCCCCCGCGCCTGGACGCCGCGGATCATAATGTTCGTCATCGAGCCCATGCCTGGTGGATCTTCGTCGGGCATCGGCCGCGCGCGGTTGCCCAGCCGGATGAAAATCGGAGCGAAGACGTTGTCCATGCTGACGTTCGAGATGGTCACCCCGTCGAACTTGCCGCCGTCGACCATCAGCAGCGAGATGCCGGCGCCGTCCGTATCGTAGATGGTGCAATTCGACATGACGATGTTCTCGAATCCGCCGTTCGATTCGGTTCCCAGTTTGAACGCGCTCGCTTGGCTCGCCAAATGGCAGTTGGTGACGGCCACGTTCTTGCAGGGCCGGTGCGCCGTGGCCTTCAAAACGATTGCGTCGTCGCCCGTCTCGATGCGGCAATTGGCGATACGCACCCGGCTGCAACTGTCGATGTCGATCCCGTCGCGGTTGGCGCGAGGTGTACAGAGAATGGTGATGCCGTCGATGACGACATCGTCGCAGGCCAGGTAGTGCGAGCACCAGCGCGCCGATTCCAGCAGGGTGACGTCGCGGACGCGGACGTTCGAGCATTCGACGAACCGCAGAATGTACGGCCGGTCTTGATCACCCGGATGTTTCTGGTGGTCGAAGTTCTCGTGCGTGCCCTGACCGTCGATGGTGCCGCCGCCGGCGATGCCGATGTTTTGCTGCTTTTCTGCGTAGATCAGGTGTCGCGTGAACCGCGGCCGGTACAGGTAGGGGATCTCCGGCATGAAGTCGAGATAGTCGTCCTTGTTGACGCTGCCCCGCAGCACGGAACCGGCTTCAACCTGCAGCGTCACGTTGCTTCGCAGCACCAGCCCGCCCGACAGATAGACTCGCCCGCCGGCCAGCACGACGCGCCCGCCGCCCGCCGCCGCGCATTGGTCGATCGCCGCCTGAAGGGCCTTGGTATCGAGCGTTTCTCCGTCCCCCGCGGCACCGAAGTCCCGCACGTCGAACTCGCGCGCGGCGGCTTGGCCCGCGATGAAAGCCGCGGTCAATACGAGAGCCGCAGGAAACGGGATCAGGCGACGAAGTCTCATGACTGATTCCCCCTTCTGGATTCTGGCGGGAGGTGGTTGAGGATTGACCGTTAGTCCGATTCGCGCGCTCAGCCGCGCGCGTCACGGCGGGATTGCGAGCGCTTGCCTCGCGCGGAAACGTGCCCTCGGGTGCGAGTGGTCAAGCCACTGGCTTGGATGCGGGCTTTCTTGGCGGCCGCCTTGACTCGCACCTGCTGGGTATCCGTGGGCGATGCCGCCCCGGTTTTCGGCTGGGCCACGGGCGGTGTTGCCTTGCCAACCGACGCCGGGGCAGCCGGTTTCTTCTTGGCTGCTCGCTTGGCCTTCGGCGCGGCCGGCTTCGCGGCCTTCGTCGCCTTTTTCGCCGATGTTTTGGCAGCTTTCCCCGCAGGCGGGGTTGCCGCCGGGGCAGCGGCTGGCGATTCGGGAGCAACCGCCGGTTCGGCGGCGCGAGGTTTGGCGGATGTCAGACTGGCACGTTGGTCTTGCAGCTTCTTTCTCACTTCGGCGCGTTGCGACCGATGCCCGGCCGAACGGGCCTGCTTGGTGACCTTGCCTGCGGCCGGTTCTTTCGTCGGCGGATCTTTCGAGGCCGCGGCGAGACTCGCGGCTTGGCTCTCGAGCCTGCTCAACACCTCGTCGAACAATTCGGCTTTCTGGCCGCTCCGTTTGTTTTCCTCGGTGACACGCGCGCTCTGTTCGCTCTGCGTTCGGCGCCGCTGACGAGTGGCCAGATCGCGCCATTTGTTGCGCAACCGGCGAGCCAAGGTGACATGTTTCTTCAATTCTGCCGCGCCTAATTTGGCCAACGCATCGCGTCGAGTGGCCTCGACGATCTGCAGTTCCTCGGGCGAGCAGATCTTCCGGGCTTGCGCATAGTTGATCGTTGCCATGAGTTAATTCCTATCCTGGATTTCGGGAACAATCGGCTGCGAATTAGCGACGGACTCGACCATCGATCGAGAACTCGCACCGAGAACGTCTCGATCACGCGGGCCGACTGTCCCCTCGACTCCCTACTTGTCGCATACTCGAGTCCCGCGGTCAAGGTGTTGGCACAGACCTTCGAGCAGCAGTCTCGCCCGCGACCCGAAGCAGCCCGCGTCCGCCGGCCGCGGGTCCGAATTGCGTCCTGCCTTCGAGTCGCGTTCAGCGCCCGCGACCCACTTTGGTTGGCATCACGGGGTGGGGCGAGCGGGGCCGCCCCAGGCGGGCTCGGCCATCTCGGCATCGAGTTGCTGGAACGAGGTGACCAGCCTCGCCAATTGCTCCGGCCGGGCGACGGCCAGATCCCGCGATTCTTCCGGATCGCTGGCCAGATCGTACAACTCCCAGGCGCGGTCCGCTGCTGGACGGTGGATCTTCCAATCGCCTTCGCGCAGCGCGGCGCGACCGCCCATCTGCCAGTAGTGGCGGTCGCGAATCGGGCCGTCGAGCTCGCCGATCAAATACGGGATCAGATCGACGCCGTCGAGATCGCGTGGCAAGGCGGCGCCGGCAGCGGCGAGCACGGTGGGCAGCAGATCGAGTGAGCTGGCCATGCGGGTCTCCGTGCGGCCGGCGGGCAGTCGGTCCGGCCAGCGGACGATCATCGGCACACGTATCCCGCCTTCCAGGAACTGGCCCTTTTCGCCGCGCAACGGGCGATTGCTGGATGTCAATTCGCGGGTGGCGCCGCCGTTGTCGCTGAGGAACACGACCAGCGTCTGCCGTTCGATTCCCTCGCTACTCAGCCGGTGCAATACGCGGCCGATGCCGTCGTCCAGTTGCGCGAGCATGGCGGCGAAGATGCGGCGGTGAATGTCGGCGATGTGGGCGAATTTCCGCATGTATTCGTCAGCGCCCTGCAGCGGGCTGTGGACGGCGCTGCAGGCCAAGTAGAGGAAGAACGGCTGAGATTGGTGCCGCGCGATGAACTGCTCCGCCTCGCGGCTGAACGCATCGGTCAGGTTGGCGGTCTCGTTTACCGGTTGGCTGCCGCGCACGACAGGATTGTCGGCGTCGTAGTCGGGCTCGAAGTTGCCCATGTGCGTCGTCCAGACGATCCGCCCGTCCGGCGCGGTCCAGCGCCCTTGGGAACCGTCCGGCAAGGCCCTTCGGCGCAGCCACGTCGTGTGCCCGTCCCAATGCGGCGGAACATAATAGTGGCCCTCGTGCAGAAAGCCAAAGAACTCGTCGAACCCGCGCCGCTGGGGATGGAACCGCGCGGTGCCGCCCAAGTGCCACTTGCCCACCAACCCGGTGACGTAGCCCGAGGCCCGCAGGTGGTCGGCTAGAGTGCGTTGCCCGACCGGCAGTCCGATGGCCGGATCGGCGTTGCTCGCCCCCACCGGATTGAACTCAAAACCGAATCGCGTCGGGTATCGGCCGGTGAGCAACCCGGCCCGCGACGGCGCGCAGTACGGCGCGGTGACATAGGCGTCGGTGAACCGGACGCCCTCGGCAGCCAAACGGTCCAGGTGCGGCGTGGGAATCTCGGTGCCACCGTACGATCCAAGTTCGCCGTAGCCGAGGTCGTCGGCGACGATGATGACGACGTTCGGGCGGTCGGCAGCACGGGCAACGATGGCGCAGCCGAGCAGGACAAGGCTGAGGGCAAGTGAATTTGGTGACATTTCAATTCAGGGACGTTAGAGTTCTGCGGCTTCGACCTGTTTCAAGATTTCTGAGTCGCGTTCGGCGCCCGCGACCCACTTCGAGGGTGGAGCGGCAGCCGATTGCCCAAATTGTGCAACATAGAACGGTGGTCTGAATTCTCACGCATTCAGCTACCGGGGGAGGGCGGAGCTGGTTCGGGCGTCTTGCGGAAGTGGACGGTGATCGAGCCGTCATGGTCGGCGATGCGATTCCAGTCGTTCTGGCAGCGCAGATAGAGGTCGCCGTCGGTCGGCGCGACAAACGTGCCGCGGGCGCCCAGGTCGAGCGGTTCGCCCAATTGGAAGTCGGCCATCAGTACGCCGACCAACCGGCCTCGCCCGCCATCAAGGCCGTCGGCGTCCACATCCTCGCCTTGCGGTTCCGTCTTCCATGTGCCTTTGGTGACGTAGTCGTACGACTGGCCGCCTTGCAGCTTGACGCCGCTGGCCTGCCAGCCGTAGCGGGCCTGGACATTGACGGTGGCGAAGCGGGTTCCGGGAATGTACAAGAACTTGCGGTTCCATTGCCATGCGCACAGATCGGCGCGGTAACCGTTGTCCAGCGTCTTCACGAACTGATCGTATTCGAACGACACCTCCCGCGCGACGGGACCGTACACGCTTTCAAACGTGGCGCCCGGCGTGCCGGTCATCATGGCGATCCCCAACGCCTTCAAGCGGCCCGAGTAGTTCGGATTGTTGGCCAGCAGATGGCACAATGCCCACCGCCAAGCGTAAGCCTGCCACGAATCCCCCGTAATCTGATCGGCGGCGACGATGTCCAGCAGCCGCTTGGGCTCGGCGAGTTTCAAATAGTTGATCACTGCCGGATTGATCTCGACCGCCGGTTGGTCCTTTTTCCAGTATTGGCCCATTTCGGCCATCCCTTCGGCATACCACGTCGGGCCGGTGCTGCCGAAAGTCTGAGCGCAGTAGGCGTGAACCGCTTCGTGCTGGACCACGCCGTGATCGTCGCACGAGTAGACGATCGCGCGCGTCTGGTTCCCCAACGACGCGGACAGCGTGACGCCCGCGGGTTCCTGGATCTTGGCGAGTGCCTGCTCCGGAAAGACGCCAGGCGGCCACTGGTTCAGGTCGCGCACCACGTAGCACTCGATCAGCCCGACGGACGGTCGGCCGTAGTACAGCGACACCAGCTCGATCATCGTCTCCAGCTTGTCCAGCAGCATCCGCGCGCTGCGGTCGGAAATGTCGGTGTGCAGCAGGAAACGTGCCGATCGAAGATCGCGCGGCGCACTTGGCTCGTCCGACAACTGACGGTACTTACCCGCCCCGTCGTCGCTGGTTTCCTTGGAGGCAAGACGCTCGGCGCTGACATCGACTTCCAGTTGCTCGATCGCGATATCGCCCGTCGAAAAGCGGGCCGCGGCCAGCAGGACGACTTTGTCTCCTCGGCCCGCGCGGCGATAGTCGTCGCTCTCCATCCGCACGACGGCTTGTTGATCCAAGCGGAAGGACAACCGCGGATTTCGCACGAAATCGCTGGCCGGCACAGTCACGACCAGTCGGTCGTCGCGCAGCGAGTAGACTTCGCCGCGGATCGTGCATTCGGAATAATTGGCGGCCGTCGCAGCCTGCTGCACGACTTCGATTCCCAGCGATTCCGCCCCCTCGTCGAACAGCACCAACTCGCTGACCGAGCCATCGGTGCGGCCCAAACGATTGACCCGGCCGGAAAAACGCACCAGGGTCCCGCGACTCAGCGCGCCGGTATCCAGCTTGCCGGCAATCTTCACTTGGGCGGGGAAATTGAGAAGCCCCTCGACGCCCGTCAGGGCGAGTCCCGGACGCCCCTTGTCCTGGATCTTGTATTCCTGCCGTTTCCCGTCGGCATCGACGATCTCGACGACGCCGGGCGAAACGCTGTGGATCGCTCCCGCCGTGCGGATCTTCTCCAGCAGCGTGATCGTCGTCTGCGCTTCGCTGCGGCCCAGTCCGGCCAGCAGCAAACATGCGAGACTGGTCTGCAACATCATCCAATTCTTCACCATGCCATCCTCCCCGAGTCCTTTCCTCCAGCGTAACGGTTGTCCAACAAACCTACAACCGATGGCGCCGAACCGTCTGCTCTTCCGCCGATGGGAGGGCGTTCAAGAAGCAACGCTCTTGCTAAGAATGCATCCACCACAGCGGCCGGCCCATCCCGTGCTGTTCGCCTTGCTCAGCAAGCCGCGACTGCGGCAGCCGGTCATTCCCGTTCAGACCTGGCAGAGTGAGGGCGCGGGCCAGTCCGATTACAAGCCGGCGACGATCGCCATCGTGAATATGTACGAGTCGGACCTGCCTTGGCCGGAGGACACCCGGATCGCGTCGCTCCGCGTTGTGCAGATCTTCGCCTGTCCCTGTCGTCGCCGTTCGGCAAGGTGCCGACGACTTCAGCGGCGGAGCGAGCCATCGCATGACGCTGGGGGCCAAGTACCTGGCCCCAGTGAAAATCACCGCGCCCGCCCAGCCGCCGGTCGAGAACGTGGTGGCGTATTTTACGGGGTTGGACGCGGGCGAGCCCAAGCGTGTCGACCGCGATGCCGTGCGGAACGCCTCGAAGGAAAACCCGGTCTGGGCCGTGGTGTTGACGGACGTTCCCGCCGATCTCCGGTATGGCGGGTTTCCGTATCCCGATCTGCTCCGACGGGAAACGGCAGAAATCTACCTGCGGTCGACGCATGACAGGTACGCGGAGCGTTTCGCCTCCGATTTCGGCGGAGCGATCAAGTACGTCTTTACCGACGAACCGCGTTTGCCCGGGAAACTGGGGATTCCGTTCAGCGATGCGTTCGCCGAGGCGTTCCGCAAGGACCGGGGCTACGATTTGCATGACAAGCTCGAATCGCTCCTGTTCGACCGCCCCGACTCGACGGCGGTGCGTTTCGATTACTTCTCGACCGTCAACCGCCTGTGGACCGACAACTTCATGCGGCCGATCTACGAGTGGTGCGGCCGTCACCATCTGCTGTTCACGGGCCATCACTGGGAACACGGTTGGCCGAGCCTGAACGATCACCCGCAGGTGATGTCGTCGTTGCGCTGGATGCAGGCCCCCGGCACGGATCTTCTGGGGTTCCAGTTCAAGCCGACAAGGTTCCAGGATCAGGCTCGATGGTTTGCCAACCAGATGGAGTTGAGCAGTATCGGCAACCAACTCGGCTGCCCGCGGTTGCTGTGCGAGTCGTGCGGAGCCGGCGGCTACGAGATGGCGCTGCGCGACTTCAAACCGCTGGAAGATTTTCTCCTGGCCACGGGCGTCAACCTGATGGTGCCGCATCTGAGCTACCAGACGCTGGCCGGGGCGCGTAAGTACGACTGGGCCCAGACCATGAGCGATCACAGCGCCTGGTGGGATGGCTACGCTCTGCAGGCCAATCACGTCGGCCGCGTGCTCTACACACTCGCTCAAGGTAAACCGCACCATCGCGTGCTGATGCTGAACATGGACAGCACGCCGTGGATTCGCTACCGGCACGAGAAATTCCTGCCCCAAGGCGAAAATCAACCGGATCCCTTGCAGCCTATCCATTTGGCCCAGATCGACACGATCAGCGAACTCCATCGATCCGGCATCGATTTTGATCTGGGCGACGAGTTCAGTATGGCCGAGCTGGGCGAAGTGACCGACGATGGACGGCTCTGCATCGGCCAGGCCGTCTACGAGACCGTGATGATCCCACCGGCAATGGACAACTGGACATCTGCTACGCTGGAGCGAATCGGCAAGTACCTGGCCGCGGGCGGCACGATTTACGCCGCGGGCCAACCGGCGGCGTATGTCGATGGACGGAAGAATGAAAGGCCCGCGGAACTGGCGGCAAAATACGCCGGCCAGTGGAAGCAATCCCAGACCGTTGCCGAGGCGGTCGCCGCCTTGCGCGGGGCGATCCTACCGCGCATCACCGCCGCCGCCGGCGGCCCGCTACCCGAGAACCTGTTGTACCGCCGGCACGTGCGGCCTGACGGGACAGTGATCTACTTCTTTGCCAACCCCTGGGAGACGCCGCTTGCGGCGGACGTCCGCTTGGAAGGCAAACAACTGATCAGGCTGGACACCGTCAACGGCACAGCGACCTGCGTTCCGACTTATGCGCATGCGTCCGGCCAGATCACGCAATTTGACCTGCCGCCGCTGGGGCACGCGCTGCTGGTCAGCCTGCCGCAATCCGGGCCGGCACGCGACATGCCGCCCGAGCCGCGATGGCAGAAAATAGAACTGAAGCCGCAGAAGATCGTCCGCGAGCGGCCGAATGTGCTGGTGATCCCCTTCTGCGACCTCAAGTCGGGCGACACCGAAGCCCGGGGCGTCAACACCGCGCTGGCAGACGACATGAACTGGAAACAACACGGCTGTGAGAAGAACATCTGGAGTTTCACGGCCCAGTTTCGCCGTTCGTTCATCGACCGGAAGTTCCCGGAAGATTCCGGTTTCACGGTCGACTATCACTTCGATATCGTTCCGGATGACTTGGCTGTTGTTCGCGATTCGCTCCAGATCGCCATCGAGCGACCGTGGTTGTACGAGGTCACACTCAACGGCCAGCCGCTTCGCTTCGGTCAGCACGAACCGTGGTTCGACGAGGAGATCCGCAAGACGTCGATCTCTCCCGCGGTCCAGCCAGGAAGAAATACCCTGCGGCTGATCGCCCGGCCGATGCACCCGCTCTGCGAGATTATGCCCATCTACGTATTGGGCGACTTCGCTTTGGCACCGGCAGCGATCGGCTTTATCGTCGTCAAGCCGCGACCGCTGCAACCTGGGGCTTGGCTCGAGCAGGGTATGCCTTTCTATGCCGACAAGGTTTCCTACGGCTACACGTTTTCGCTCGACCAGCCGGCGAACCAGATTGCTGTCGCGCTGCCCGATTGGGATGGCACGTTGGGGCAACTGAGCATCGACGGCCGGCCGATGGGCCTGTTCGCCTGGCCGCCGGATCGGCTCGAACTGAAAACGGATCTACGTGCCGGAGAACACCACTTGGCAGTCACGGTCGCCGGCAATCCGCGGAACCAGATGGGACCGCATTTCAGCAAGGGCTTGCCGATTGTGTATAGCTGGATCTACGGCGCGAAGACCCAGCAGCCGGGCGAAAAGTACATGCTGTGGCCGTCCGGTCTGAATGAACAACCTGTCGTCGAGGTGCCGAAATGACGGGGTCATGTGGATCTGCGTGCCATTCATCATTCGCAGCCCGGGCGGCGCGAAGGGACTTGTCGACGAGCACCCGCCCAATCGCTGGTCGGCGTCATCGGCCGCTGGACGCTCACGAGATCGCTCCACACGTGTGGGCCGATGCGACCCGGCCGACGACCAACAAGCCCCGGTTCATCCTCCGAAGCCAGCTCCGCCCGGATCGGTTCGACTTCGAATCCAAGGCCGCGATCCCAGGCGACGCCGCCAAGTCCCCGGCAACGAGTCCGATCGGCGACGCCCTGCTGATCCAGGACTACGGGAAGGGCGTCTGTACGGCCGGGTTCAGCGATCCGCCAGCCATGATGGCCCGCCGCTTGGCGATTCGGCACGGATGCCACGTCGTGGTTACGTCCGGCGAACTTGGCCTCTGGTGGTCGGACGGGCAAGAAGTGCGACGGGTGCCCGCTGTCCCGGTCCAGGTTCGAGATGTCTGACGACCAAGATGACCAGGCGGCGGTCAATCATCGTACCATCACGTTGGACCGCATCCGCCGCTCTGGTCCATCCGCTGGTTCGGCTGCATCCGAGCCGCGACGTGCCAAGTCCGCAGCAAAGCGTTCCAGGGCAGCAGCGAACTCCGTGTCTTCGATGTCCCAGAGTGAATGCCCAGTTTCATCCTCACCTAACAGGCCGACGGTGGCGAGGATTTGTCCAAAACGCATCTCGGGACACCGCTCACGAACTTCGGCAAGCCGCGCCACCACATCGTCCGTCCATTCGTTCGTCTTCATAGTGAATCCCCTATCCGTCGGCTCTGGGCGTGCGGTCGCCGCAACTTGCCGAGAACCTCGACCCGGATTGTCTTGCCCGGCAGCAGTTTGGCGACGCGCGTCGCCCTGGTCACCCCGTCGACCAGTTCCAGTACGCCGTCGGATCCTTCATACGCCAGAACCGGCGGCATCCCGGTGACCGATGTCCCGTACTTAGCAATCTGGCGCTGAAGCTTGTACGGGTCCGCGCCGCTCGAACGCGACGACGGCAACCGCAACTCAGTGGGATCGACGTCTCGGAAATCGCCTGGCATGACTCCAGGTTACCATGCTCCACGGCAATCAACAAGAGCCGCCGAGCCGCCCATCGCCATTCAGGGCGCGGCGGCGGGAACGTTGATCCCCGAAACCGCTCTTGCTGGCCGAACGACCAAGATCACGCGGCCGCGACAGGAAGACGCCACCATGCCGCCGGACGTAAACGCGGATCGGTTGCATCGTTTGGTTCGTGGGCTGCGATCGTTGCGCCGCTGGACGACCGTCGGCCAGTCGGCGGAGCGTCATGCTACCGCGGCGCTGGCAAGCATTTTTTCGCGTCCCGCGGCCGGGAATCGAATCCGGGCCAGCCATCGTCGTGACGACTCGGTTCCGCGCGAGGAGCCGCACGATCTTCGCGTTCGCATCGCCTCTGCCCTGAAGGGGCCCGACATACCAGCCCAGGGCAAGGCGACGCGAGTTGTGCGAGCGTCGCCGTCGCCCTGGGTAGCGTATCAACGCGGCGCAAAAGCCCTGAAGGGGCGGGACAATCGATTCATCGGTCTGTGTCGCCCCTTCAGGGCTTCGGGACCCATTCGCCACCATCACCCGGGGCGGCGCTACACTCTGCCCCGGGCTGATTTGTCCCTGCCCCTTCGGGATGCAACACCGCAGCCCGCAAGCTTCCGAACGCTGACGGAATCGCCTCCCGAGCCGCGAGCGGCATGGACACCGGACCAGCGTGGCCGCGGAGAATTCGGTAGCGGACCGATCCGATCGAAGCCAGCGACGTCGAGGCGGGGAAAGACCGTCCAACGGAGTTTTCGGCGCTGCTGGGGTTGCCCACGAACGTCACCGATCACGGGGCGGCGACGACTGACTGTCAAGTGCCAATTCGTCTGACTTCGCCGCGCCCGTGCATCGGATTGTTCGTCGTCTCCTGTACCGCGGCCGATTGGATTTCTGCTCTTCGGCTTGGAGACGGTCAACCAATGCGTCGAGCGTTCCGCCAGCGTCGTCTAGCAGTCTCTGTCGGATCGCGTGCAATTCGTCAAGAATGGGATTTTTCATCATCGTCATCGTCTCCGCCAAGGAATTCGGCAGGCGTACAAATCAGTAGCTGCCCGAACCCGCGTTCATCGAGCAAGCGGTAAATGCGGGGAAGCTCACGAGCGTTGGCAATATCTTTGCAGTTCAGCGTCAACAGGTATTGCAGCCGATGGATCACCTACGGACGCCTCGTCGATCACAAGTTGCGATGTCACAAGCTCGAATTTGGGGCGTTCGAGTGCCCACCACTGCCGAGCTTGATGTTGAAGTGCTGCGACCCGGATGCCTGAACTCGGCCACGCTGAAGCATGGCTGACAATCGACGTTTCAATGTAGACCGTGTCCATCGCGTCATCCTTTCACGACGAACGTTGCGATAAGCTGTCGGCAAGGGACGGGTGGCCCGTCTTCGGGCCGCCCGGCAATTGACGATCAGCTTGATTGCATGGTTAACGGCCCTCTGCACTCGCAACTTCCCGGGCCTCAAGTGTTGCCACAACAAATCGCTTGAGGGTTCCTTCCTTCTCTCGATTCAGTCTCCTGCCGAAGGAGAAGATCAGCCAAGGAACCGCAACCGCGTTTGCTGACACGAAGGCCAGAAAGGCGATGAAGAGCATCCCAACTGCCGAACCCAAGTCACTGCCGCTCGTCAGCAGGTGCCACCAGATTGCCCCGAGGAACGCCAACACCCCCACATACCATGCCGTGAGGAAGACGGAGACAAAGGTGTGGACGCTGATCGACCCGGAGATCCGGGCGCCTTCCGGCGAGGCCCTTAGGCTACCGTAGAAGATGGGCGTGAACGAATTCTTGCGCATGTCTCCCGGCCCGACTACGAAAACCTGGAACATGTCTCCCCTGACCTTGCCGAAGTACGTTTCCGTACTGGGCATTGCCCATCGGAACGGCCGCACCGGCGAGAGCGACTCGTGCAGTCGAGAGAGGCATTCCTCCACAGAAAGGTCTGTTGTCAGGGCCAGAGTGGTCGCCATGTCTTCAGTCTGACAGGTTAACTACTGATTGTCCAGAACGGCCTATCGCGGACATCGCGGACTGGGAATAGGCCGACCGGCATGGCGGGCTATCCCGCCTGAAACTAACCTTGAATTATCGACTCAAGCCCTTGCCTGTCAAGTAGTTGAATCGGGACCGTGGTTGTGCCCGTCACCGGGATAGGCCGACCCGGATAATGCCCTATTGGCCGCTGGATAGGCCGACCGGACGGGTCGGCCTATCATCGGCACCACTCGGTCGCCATCGAACACCCAAAGCCTTGCAAGCAAATAAGTTGCGCATCTCTACCTCGGACGATCCGCGTTCGGGTACTTGCGGGCCAGTGCCCCCGGCAGCCTGTCGCCGCTCGAAAACGCGCTGGGGTCGGCTGCCTCGAATGCCGCCAACACGCCTTTCCGTGAACACAGAATCTGGGGCCACGAAGGCGGCATTGCTCCGCCGCTGATCGCCCACTGGCCCCAGGTTATTCCCGCACGCGGGGCGATGACCGATCAAGTTGTCCACTCGATCAACTTCATGCCCACCTGCCCCGAACTGGCCGGCATCGAATATCCCAGTACGTTCAACGGTCACGAGCTTGCCCAACGCGAAGGCAATCGCCCGATTCGCGTGGACGATTGGACGCTTGTGGCGCGTTGTCAGGGCGATTGGGAACTGTACAATCCCCAAGAAGATCGCACGGACTGTTTGGATTTGTCCAGCACCCGCGGCTTGGCACCGTAGTCCGGAGCCGCCGGGAGATAGGAGGTCACAGCGTGAGCGAATACCAGTACGTCGCGTTTCGGGCGGTCGATCGGCCGCTGACGGATCAGGAATTGAAGTTCGCCCAGCAGCAATCGACGAGAGCGGAAATCACACGTTGGTCATTCGAAAACGAGTACCACTTTGGTGATTTTCGTGGTGATGTGAAAGGGCTGTTACGGCACGGATACGATGTCTATTTGCACTACGCGAATTTCGGGATCAGGACGGTAGCGTTCCGCATGCCGGCGGGATATCCGTTTCCGAAGTCTGTGTGGTCCCGGTATATCGGGATCGGAGAACTGAAATGGGAAAATGACTCACGAGGCCATGCGGGCATTGTATCGTTGAGCCCCTATCGGGAAATTGACGGGATCGAAGAGATTTGGAATCCCGGCGAGTACATGGACGACATGGTCGAAATGCGCAACCGCCTGATTGCGGGCGATCTGCGCGCATTGTACGTGCTTTGGCTTTGCGCCGCGATGGACGACCAGTCCGTGGAGCGCGATGTTGTGGAGCCGCCCGTGCCGGGTGGTCTTGCTCAAACCGTCGAAGCCTTCGGCCCGGTCCTGAAGTTCTTCGGGCTCGATCCACTCCTCTTGCTTGCCGCCGCAAAGGGATCGCCAGATGCATCGGAACAGCCGACTCACCATCAACAATGCCTTGAGTGGATGGAACATTTGACCAAGGAGGAATCCAGCCGGCTGTTGCGTAGGTTCGTGACCGAAGACGCGAACGCCGTCAAGGCAGAAACGATCGCTGCGATTCGGCAGGGCGGCGGAGCGTCCGATTGGCCAGCGACATCGTTAGGCCGTTCATTTCAGGAATTGCTGGCCAAGACCGAAGAGATTCGGGCCGATCACGAAGCGACAGAACGGAAGAAACGCGAGGCCGCTGCAAAGCGTGAAGCGGCCAAGAGGGAGCGAGAGTGACAAGATCGGATGAAGGAGATGGTGAAGGATCCCCAGGCATGGTTGCGAAAAGCGTCGAAGCTTGTCGAGGCTCGAGGTACCGCAAACTATAAGGCTGCGGCTGAGATGCTTGCCGATCTGCGCGAGGCGGTCGGGGGTGAGAAGGGCGAGAAACTCACACGCAGACACGCCGCTCAGCTTGCCAAGAAACACCCGTCATTAACTCACCTGAAAGGCTCACTTCGCAAACGTGGGCTGTTGGAGTAAAGGCACATGGGTCGCAGACGCAAGAAGAAGCAACTTGGTTCCCGCAGAAAACGCATGCAGCGATCGGCGCGGCTGCAGTCCGCGGCGTCCTGGCTGAAGGAGTACGGTGGCAAGAATGTTCTGCGTGGTTACTGTAAGCATTTCGGAGTCGATTGGCGATGTGCCGCAGTTGAATTGAAGCAACTGGGCGTTCGTCTCGACCCCGAATACTTGAAGCAACGGGAGATTACCGAGCAAGAACTCGCGAAGTCGCGCCAGCAGCGTCGGGCTGCACAGAGCGGGGAGGCATCGTCGGACGGTTGGTACAATTACAGCGTGCCTCTGGAAGCGTACTTAGGCGAGGACTATGCCGCTCTTTACGCCATGGAACACGAATTCGGCACATAACCGGGACCAAACGGCCTTGCACGATTCCGGGAAAGTAGCAGGCACACTCCGTGTGCCGTGGCAAACGGCACACGGAGTGTGCCTGCCACCTTGAATTCCCAAGATCACGCAGGGCCGTTTAGTTGTACCGTGAGCGCCGGACGTGGATGCGCCTGTGGGCGGCTCACGGGGTGGGCGAATCGCTGATGCCCTTGACCTCCTCGATCAGCCACTTGGTCAGGCCGAGAATCGAGTGCGGGTCGGTCTCCGGACCGACCGGCCGCCCCCGGCCGTGGGCATGCGGGAAGGTGTTGAGGTAGTAATGCACGAGCGGGTGCCGCTTGGGCAGGCCGGCCTTCCAGTAGGTCTGCAGCCATTCGCGTTCGATGAACGGATGGTACTGCTCCGATTTCCAGATGATCGGGCCGTAATAGAAGATGTAGTCCTTGCCCTGGGCGATGGTCCACTTGGCGCCCCGCACGACCTTCTCGGGCTTCGACCAGCCGGTCTCGAGCGGCCAGTGGCGGTTGAACTGGTGGGCTTCGTAGGCGATGCCTTCGACCTTCCGGACGATCGGATGCACGCGCTTGTCGTCGGCGAAGAATGACGGGTGTTCAACCATCATGATCAGGTTGTAGTTGTCATGCCTGGTCAGGCCTTGCTGGTGCGCCTGCTTGAACATCGTGCGGATCTTGTCCACATCCTCTTCGTAGAGAATGCGCGTGTCTTCCTTGAACGGGCCGGGTTGGGCGTCCTTGTGTCCGCGGTGGATGGCCAGCCGATACTCGCGGCAGATCAGGATGTGCAGGATGTCCCCGCCCTGCGATTCCCAGTTGCGGATGTCCTTGATCAGGTGGTTCTTCTTCGGGTCCAGGTCATCGCGGGCTTCGCTCAAGCCCCAGTAGTACTCGAAGAACATGCGGTTCGTCTTGAAGTCGCCCTCCCGCCAGCCTTTGATGACATCGATGTGCTCGGCGACGAAGGGGTAGTTACCCTTCTGCTCGGCGTAGGTGGGGGTGCCCGCCCAGGAGCCGCCGTGGTTGGCCTTGTGGTCCCGGGTGTCGCGGGGCAGGGGACGCAGGCCCACCAGTCCGTGCTCGGCTTGGCTGCCCGGCGCGGGCGGGTCGGCGAATGCGGTGGCGCAGCCCGACAGGGCGATCGATAGCCCGGCGAGGATGACGGTCAGCACGGCATGCGTCATGGCATGGACTCCTTCAAGGGTCCCGAACCCACAAGTACTTATAGACTTCCTGGCATAGTCCTGCCATTCTATGACAGGTTCTGGGGCCTGAACAGCCAGGCGGAGGCGTAGATCGGTGGTGGGGAACGCCGGCAACTGGTTGACGCGCGGGAGAAGTGGATTACCACGCCACCTGGACAGGAGAAGGAAGCACGTCCGTTGCTGGCCGAATCGTTCGAGCTTGCTCAGGCCCGCCAATAAGACGCACACCGGATCGGTTTGACGGAGAGCGCGCCTGCTGCCACAATACCATTCGCAACCCGAGCAACCCTGGCAGCGGTCCGCCGCCCTTTCCTGCGAAGGAAACCTCGATCATGAAGAAATCACTGACGATCCTTGCCGCTACAGTTTCGCTTCTTTGGATAAGTCGCGCGACGGAGTTGCGCTCTGCCGCCGCCGCGGATGCCGGCCCGAAGTCAACGGCCGCCGACGATGCGCGAGACGCTTGGCGGCCGCCGATGACCGGCGACGGCTGGCTTGATGTGAAGTCCCTGCTGGTCTCCAGCGACGGCAGCCGTTTGCCCGTTGGGCAACGGCGCAACGACACCCGAGACCGGGGGAGCAAGCTAGTCTTCTACGATCCTGGCAGAGGGGACAATGCGACCGGCGAGGTGTACTGGTGGGACGGCGAGCGGATCGTCGACTCGTCCGGCCAAGCGGCCAACGGAGCGGGCGCAGCCTATGGCGACAATCCGCTCGTGCCCCATGAAACGGCGATCAAGGCCTTCAAGCACCCCGCTCGCGACCCGCGGCTGGAGAACAGCTTCGGATATCCCGACTGGTTCCTGTTTCGTCGCGGACGGCGACATGAGACTTTCGAAATCGCGCTGAACGGAGGCCGGAGTGAATCCGAGCCGATGGTGGTCGCTGCCTATGGGCCGCTGTCGGAGGGCAGGGCGGTGGTAGACCCGAGAGACCGATCGCCCTTCGGCTCCCATTCCGGCGGTGAGAAGATCGTTCCGTTTCATCAGGTGATTGTGGGACTGGAGATCCACGCGGGGCTGAGCCACCTGGGGATGCATGCGGATTGCACTTCTCCCGGTGCGCCCGGCGTGCCCACATGGTACATCGAGGACTGCAAGCTCGTCAGCAGCCAGATGAACTATCTGCCGATCGACACCACAGTGCGCCGGACGATCAGCGCCTTCCACTGGGATGCCAAATCGCACAACCAGGGCTACTTCAACAGCGGCTTTGATGCCGCGCCCACCTTCGACGAAGTGATCTTCTACAAGAACGGTTACAAGACCGACCCGAGGAACGACCCCGATCCGCGCCGGACCATTTTCGACCGGAATATCTATCAGGGCGGCGGCGCGCAGATGGGGCATACGTACCGCAACATCATCTCCGCCGACGGCGGGTCGGGCGGACCGCAGATGCGGCTTGGAGGATTGATCGAAAACAGTCTGATCATCGAGGGATACTGGTTCAGTTCCACCAGCAGCAACAAGCCGGTGAACACCTGGCTGACCTCGGGCGGGCAGCAGGGAAGCTCGGCGGTGGTCCGCAACAACGTGCAGTTCATTTACAAGTACCCCAGCCCCATGGATCCCGACACCCACGGATCGTCTGACAATCGCGCGCAGCCGGGATGGGGCTACAGGATGCAGGGCGCCACTTTCGGTGCCACTTGCGAGGGCAACATCGTCAGCGGCGCGATGCTCACCGACGAGCTCGGCTTCGGAGAACACCAGCATGGAAACGGATTTGCTCTTGGCTGCCAGCCGATCCAGTACGAGAACAATCGGGAGTATACACAGCAGAGGAATATCGTTCGCGGCAACATTGCATATCGCACGGGTACCGGCCTGTCGCTGGATGGCGACTGGACGGGCGTGAAAGGAAACATCGTGGAAGACAATGCGTTCGTTGCCGATACGCCGATCAACGACAAGACGGGTGGCCTCACCGCGCCGTCCCAACTGGAGGTGCGCAATAATCGTTTCTACGTCAATCGCGAGCTTCCTGCCGCCAAGTGTTTGGGACAGGGCAACACGGTCCAGCCCTACGCCAAAGCGGCTGCGACGGAGGGCTGGCCGGACGCGGACCGCACCCTGAAGCGATATGTGCAAGAAGTGCTCCAGCTATCGCTCCTCGATTGGTCGGATGATCCGCTGCTCGACACCGATCAGGTGGCCCGGCGCGTCGCCGCTAAGGAGATTTACGACCCGACGGGCCTGAAGACGTTCATGGCGGTGGCCACCAATATGCGCCAGGGCGGCACGGATAGCATCCCCGCATCGGGCAAGCCGTCGTGGACCGGCGACTATCCGTGGGACGCGAGATTTACGGGGCAGGCGGTCGTGAACTGGGTCCGCGACGGCTTTGGAATGAGCCCCGTGAGTTTGCGTGGCAAATGAAACAAGGCGGCTGTCCAGAATGCCGCGAGTTTCTTTCAGGAGAGCCGTTCGATGAATGTGAGACATTGCCGACTTACTGGCGTCTTGCCTGTCCTCTGTTTGGCCGTTCTGTCATTCCGGGCTGCTGCGATCGGTGCCGAAGTCGAGCAGTGGGGCGTATGGGAGACGTCGCTGGACGGCCCGCGCGATGGCAATCCCTATCTGGATGTGCAACTGGCGGCCGCCTTCAGCCAGGGGGACCGTCGCATTGTCGTGCCCGGGTTCTACGACGGAGATGGTGTCTACAAAGTCCGATTCTCGCCGCCGGTCCAGGGCCAATGGCGCTACGAAACGCGGAGCAACCGGCCGGAGCTGAGCGGCAAGATCGGTTCGTTCACCGCCGGATCGCCAACGGCCGACAACTACGGGCCGATCGGGGTCTTCAAGACCTTCTATCTGCGTTATGCGGACGGTACGCCCTATCATCAATTCGGCACGACCTGTTACGCCTGGATTCATCAAACCGAACGTTTGCAGCAACAGACATTGAAGACCTTGGCGGCGTCGCCCTTCAATAAGATCCGCTTCTGCATCTTTCCCAAATCGTACGCCTACAATCAGAACGAACCGGCGTTGTTTGCCTTCCAGAAGAAGGACGACGATTCGTTCGACTTCGAATGTCCCGATCCGGCGTTCTGGCGTCACTTGGAACAGCGCATCTTGGATTTGCAGCGGCTGGGCATCGAGGCCGACTTGATCCTCTGGCATCCCTACGACCGCTGGGGATTCGCTGATATGAGCGATTCGCAGGATGACCGGTATCTGCGGTACTGCATCGCCCGATTGTCCGCCTATCGGAACGTGTGGTGGTCGTTGGCCAACGAGTTTGACTTCATGACGGACCGGCCCAAGGGCCATCGCGGCAACAAGCAGATGGAGGATTGGGATCGCTTTTTCCAGATCCTGCAGAACGAATACCCTTACCAACGCATGCGGAGCATTCACAATAGCCGCGTTTGGTACGACCACAACAAGGCGTGGGTTACGCACGCCAGTCTGCAGACGTCCGAGATGGCGGGCGGCGCCCGGTTTCGGGAGAAGTACCAGGTGGCTTATCGTTTCACCCAGTATGCCCCAGGTGAGAAGCTGCGCCCCCAAGTTAAGATCTCGGCGTCAGAGGTGGAAGGCGTGCCGCCGTTGACGGTGAAGTTCCGTAGCGAGACAGAGGGAGCAATTGCGTGGGACTTCGGCGATGGTGCGACGTCGACAGCCAATCCTGCGACGCACACCGCGGAGAATGTCTGCTGGTATTTCAGTCGCGTGCAGGACCAGCCGGGTGAAGCCTCGCTGGTCTTGGACCGCAAGACGACTTACAACGCAGGTTCCGTGGCCGCCGAACCCGGTCCGCTGGCCGTCGGCAACTTCAACGAGACGATGCGTAGCGACGTTCCAAACCGGCAGTTCCGAGGCGAGATCCGGGCGTTGCAGATTTTTGGCAGCCGGATCAGCGGCCGCGGTGCCTTGGACCTGGTGGTCATCAAGAGGTACGTGCCATGAGCTGCCCTGACGATACGAACCGCAGGCTGCGGGTAATCGCCGACGGGCCGTTGGCGGCCGAGATCGTCGCGATGCTGGCAGATCGCGTCGAAATAAGGCCCTGGCCGGCGGCGGATGGCGGCGTCGATCCGACGGTGGATGGGCTGTACACCTACGGCCATCCGCGCGTCGATGCGTCCCTGCTGGATCGGTTGCCCGGGTTGCGCGTGATCAGCAACTACGGGGTCGGCGTGGACCATATCGATGTGCGTGCGGCGGCGCAGCGCGGGATCCCCGTCGGCAATACGCCCGGCGTGCTGGAC
Source organism: Pirellulaceae bacterium (assembly GCA_023382975.1). Lineage (GTDB taxonomy): Bacteria > Planctomycetota > Planctomycetia > Pirellulales > Pirellulaceae > SKKK01. The sequence goes on along the minus strand of JAHDXO010000052.1, from coordinate 54,626 downwards.
GAGGCGACGGCGGATATGGCGATGGCGTTGCTGATGGCCTCGGCTCGGCGCTTGATCGAAGGGGATCGCTACGCGCGCAGCGGCGAATTTCTGCGCTACGATCCGGGGTTGATGTTGGGGCAGGAGATCCACCATGCAACGCTGGGAATTCTGGGGTTGGGACGGATCGGTTGCCAGATCGCGCGGCGTGCTCGCGGCTTCGACATGACGATTCTGTATCACAATCGCCGGCGCCGGCCGGATGCCGAATCACAACTGGCCGCGAGCTACGTCGGATTCGACCAACTGCTGGCACAGTCGGACTATCTGGTGATCAGCACGCCGCTGACCGAGCAGACTCGCGGCCGGATCGGCCGCGACGAATTGCAGCGGATGAAGCCCACCGCGACGCTGATCAACGTGGCTCGCGGTCCGATCGTCCAGACGGACGCGTTGACCGAGGCACTGCAGCGAGGCTGGATCGCCGCAGCGGCGCTGGACGTCACCGATCCGGAGCCGTTGCCGCGCGACCACCCCTTGCTACGGATGTCGAATCTGGTGATCGCGCCCCACTTGGGCAGCGCCACCGTCCAGACGCGGCGGAAGATGGCAGAGACTTCGGTCGAAAACTTGGTCCGAGGCCTTCAAGGTCAGCCGCTGGTGCATCAGGTCAACGAGTGAGGAAGTTTGCTGAACATGGGTGTCGAGCCCTTGGAGCTGGGCGGGACTGCGGCTAAGATGGCCGCTGGCGTGGCATGACGGAAGATCGGACTTCGGCACATTTAAGGACGCCCGGCATCATGGCGAAGGAAGGCACAGCACCGCGATCGGACGATCTCGTGGAGATCGACCTGCGCAACGCCGGTTTGGCGGCATTTCTGGCCTGGCTTTGGCCCGGCAGCGGCCATCTCTACCAGCGACGATATGCCAAGGGCATTCTGTTCATGGTCGTGGTGCTCAGCATGTTCTTCTTCGGCTTGGCGATCGGTGAAGGGCACGTGGTCTACGCCTCGTGGACCAAGACCGACAAGCGCTGGCAGTTCATCTGCCAGTTGGGCGCAGGACTACCGGCTCTGCCCGCGTTGATCCAAGCGAAACGGGTGTTCGGCGACCCGCCGCGCCCGCCGTTGCTGAACGGATTCATGGCGCCGCCCGAGCAGCCGGTGAGCCTTGAGTTCGAGGACGAATTGGCGACTTGGCACGAACGGCTCAGTTATCGCTTTGAATTGGGCACGTTGTACACGATGATCGCCGGACTGCTGAACATTCTGGCGATCTGCGACGCCTACGCGGGCCCGTTCGGTTCGACGGAAGAGAAGGACCGCGACGGCTCGAAGGCCAAGGAAGGCGAAGCGTAGCCATAGCAGCCGGATTCGTGAGAACTCCGAACGGCTACGCGGCGACCGAGGCGCGGCTGCGGCGTCTGCGGATGTCCCTCCAGTCGTCTTCGTCGTCGAGCGGATCGTCTTCGTCGTCCAGCGAAGGACGCGACGGCGAATCGTGCTCGGCCAGATCGTCCGCCAACTCCAGGTAACGCTGGTACATGTCCATCGCGATCCAGCCCATGTACAGGTTCCCTCCGAGCGATACGAACAACACCATCAAGGCCAGCGCCAGCGGTCCCCACGGTTGATCGCTGGCGGCGGTCTGGCTGCCGGTGTGCAAGAATGACAACGTTGGATCCTGCGCCGTGGCCGCCAAGCTCGCCCAGAAGTCTTTGCCCTGCTCGGTGATTCGGATTTCTCCGTCGGTGCCGAACAGACGACGTTCCCAAGGCATCCGAGGAATTTCGGCCGTCATGTCGAACGGACGCGAACTGGCGGCCGGGTAGCTAGGGGCGGGCGAGGACTCTTGCGCGACGGTCCAGCCGCCGGATTGTCCACCCGCGGCCCACGGAGGCGAATAGGGAATTTGTACTGTCGGCGGATTCGCTGGCTGGCCAGCCGCTGGCGGCGGCGTGGCACCGTAGACCGAGCCGCCTTGCGGTGTCGGACTGCCGGGGTTCTGAGCGGCTGCGCCGTAGTTCGGTGCGCGATCCGAATAGCCATAGTTTGTCGTCGGCCCGGCCGCGGGCGGCGAGGTGTTGATCAAGGGCGTTTCGTTCGTTGGCGCCGGCCCCACGGGGACAGGACCGGTCGTCCAGTCGCCACTGGACGGAGCGGTCGGCATCGCGCGTTCCGACCCGTTGGCTGGACCGTAGCCTGCTGCTGGCCAGCCACCGACCTCAGCGTCGTTGCGAGGACGGTCGCTTGCGGCGGCCCGCGGGTCCGGAAGCGATGTAGCGCCGAACGCCGCAGCCGGTTCGCGGGACGTCGGATTGGGTACGGCTGGGGGCGATGCGGCGGTGGAACCCTGCGACCCGGCGATTTCAAGACGGGGATCGTTGGCCTGCGTGGCTGGCTGCGCGGGCAGCGATCCGACACCGCCAGTTCCCCAGTTGCCGCCAGCACCGGGTTGAGCGACAGCAGGTGGGGCTCCCCAGTTGCCCGCGCTGGGTTGTGCGGCGTTGGGCGGATACCGCTCGGCCGATCCCACCGGCGGCGACAACTGCGGATCGGCAAGCGTAGGTTGCCCGGGGCCGGCTCCCGTCGCGGGTGCGTCGCCGGGTTGCCATATCGGTGGTCGCAAGTCATTCGGCGCCGGTGTCTCGGTTCCCATCCGCGGCGGAGAACCGACGTTCGGTCCTGACTCGGCCGGTGGCTGAGCGGGTAGCTGAACCCCCGCCGGTGCCGGAGCGCCGGCTGGAGCTGACGTAGGCTGCGCCGGTTGATTCGTCGCGAGGGTTTCGGACGGCAACGCGGCCGAGGCGACCTGCAACCCCTGCCTGGGCGGCGGTTCGACGCCGGAACGGATTCTCAGTTGCGTGACGTTTGGCAACTCGGGCGGCATTTCGCCAACCAGTTCTTCGCCGGCTCGCATCAGGACCAGACGCTCGTGAGAAAGCTGAACGATGAACTCCATCTGCTGGCTGTCGATGCCACGCCAGCCGTATTGAACGCCCGCGGGAAGGGGCAAAGACTGGGGCGGCGCGGATTGGCGCGGAGGCGTCCCGCGGCGCGGCACCATCTCGGTGCCGACGCGGATGCGGAACCGGCGCACACCTTGGACGTAGGGATCGATCTGACTGATCAATTCCTGTCCGCCCCGCAAAGCGACAAGCGTCACCGGCTCGATTTGGATGATGTATTCCAGCTGCCCATCGGTGGTGGGTTGCCATCCGTAGTCCACCCCGAGCACGGCCGCCGCCACCAACACCGCGACTCCGTTCATCCTCAGTACTCCTTCACTGACCGTATTGCTGGCAAATGGTAACCGGTTTCCCCCCTTCGCGTAAATAGAGATCGATACGAGCCCGACGATTGAACCCCCGATCCGCCCGCCAAACGAGTCTACAAGGGGCCATCCTTCCCGCTGGCACCGCTGTCCGTGCTAGCAGCGGACGGGAAAAGCCGCCGCTCGTGACCGGAAGGCCGAGAAAAGACGCGGCGACACCGCCTCGCCCTTCCGCAGGATGGGCCGAACTGGGAGCGACCGACCGAGGCTGAGGGAAAAGCGATTTGCCGCTGTTTTGACGATTGGTTCAGACGTATTGAAGATCCTACCTGGACGGCGCGGCGAGAAAGGACGTACGCTGGCGCGGCCAGATTTTTTCCTGTTTCGCAAATCGTTGTTAAGAAACAGGTTGAGGCGGTCGCTAGCAAGCGATGTCGCAAAATGCCGCGGGTCTTGGCATCGTCCTTGCTTCAGTAACCAAGTCGTTAAGGGCGGCTCGAAGCAGGTGCTCACCGCCCAGTCACCAAGACACCAAGCAGGGAGTTGCGAATCATGAACCGAACTCGTACTCGACGGCCACTGTCCCAGGAAAACGAAACCCGCATCTTGGCCCGCATCGTCGAAACGATGCTGTCCGTTCAAGACGAATTAGAGGAAGCAGACGGCGCAGAATGGTCTCAGATCCTGGTCGACGCCTGCCAACGCAAGAAACGTTCGGCGCGGCAGCGGCGGATGCAGATGGCGGCAGCGTGCTGACGCCAAGTGTCCTGCGTACCGGTATCTACCAGAAGATCACATACAGGATCAGCGTCAGCACGATGACCGCCGCGCCGCCGATCATCGCACCTTTGGACGACTCGACGTTCATCTGCTGGTTGACCGGCAACTCGACGGGCTTGCGCAGCGGCGAAATCAACGTCATCAGGGTCAAGACGGCCATCACGATCCCGAAGCACAGCGCCATGCGGTCCAGAAACGACCAGCGGGCGATCGCCTGGAGCGGAGCCATCTGGCTCAACACCGGAATCGAGGGGCTGTACTTGAAGACTCCGTACAGGACTGGATTCAGCAACAATCCCACCGTGCCCACGTAGCGGGGCGCCCGGTGGACCAGCAGACCGAAGATGAAGATGGCCAGGATGCCCGGCGAAATGAAGCCCTGGAACTCCTGGATGAACGTGAAAATGCCGCCGAAGCTCGGATGGCCCAGCATCGGGGCGATCGTCATCGCGATCACCACGAAGATGACCACAAACACGCGCCCGGCCGTAACCAGTTCGTACTGGCTGGCGCCCTTGCGCAGCTTGTTGTAGATGTCCATCGTCGCGATGGTCGACGCCGAGTTCAGCATCGACGCCAGCGAACTGACCACCGCGCCGAAGATCGCTGCTAGCACGAAGCCTTTGATGCCCCACCCAACGGGCATCAGTTTGCGGATCAACGTGGGAAAGGCATTGTCGTAGTCGTGTGCCACGAGCGTCTCGACGGCGACCCGATCGGCCAGTTGGGACTTGGCGGTTGCGGCCAGTTCTTCGCTGGTGCGGGCGAGTCCTTCCGCATCGGCGTCTTCCGATGGTGATGGCACATCGACGCGGCCCGCCAACTGCCGCCGTCCGTGATCGACGATCGCCGCGGCGTCTTCGGGATGCAAAACGGCGAACGTCTTGTCGAACACGTACAACTGAATCTTCCCGGTCTTCACCGCCGCACTCAGGTTCTTCTCGATATTGGCCAAGTTGCTCTTGTTCCGCGGATCCTGGGAGTCGGGTTTCACACCGTCGGACAGGCTGCGATACAAGTCGGGCGAACGCGCCGACATGATCAGGGCGTTGCGGGTGACGGCATCGTTCTTCAAATCGGTATTGAACAGATTGAAGGCCAGTATCCCCGGGATCACGACGATGAACGGAATGATCAGCTTCAGAAACGCCGCGAACACGACACCCTTCTGGCCTTGGGCCAGCGATTTCGATCCCAAGGTGCGCTGAGTGATGTACTGGTTCAGCCCCCAGTAGAAGAAGTTCGGAATCCACAGCCCGATCAGTAGCGCGGTCCAGGGAATCTCCCGGTCCTTGATGTCGCGGACCATGTGGGTCTTGCCTTCCGGCAACGGGCCCCGGTTCAAATCCCAGAAGCGGGCGACCGCCCCGGATTCGCGGAGGCTTTCGACCGACACTTCGCTGTTCCTCGCCGTTTGGATCAATTCCTCCGGGGCGGTGTTGGCCAGCAGGTTCATCGCGAACATCGCGATCACCACGCCGCCAAGGATCAGGGCCGATCCCTGGATTAAATCGGCCCAGGCACAGGCCTTCAAACCACCGGCAAACACGTAGACCGCGGCCAGCGTGCCGATGATCCAGCAGCCGATCGTGATGTTCCCCAGATCCTGACCGAACAGTTCCAGTCCCTGGAAATTCCCCGTGATCACTTTGGCGCCCGAAAAGATGACCGACGCCGTGGGCACGCCCACCAGGATAATCATCGTGGCGATCGCCATCACGGTGCGGGCGAAGACGTTGTAGCGGTACTCGAGGAACTCGGGGATCGTATAGATGCCGCTCTTGAGGAACGTCGGCAGGAACACGAACGCCACGACGACCAGCGTGATCGCCGCCATCCATTCGTAGCTGGCGATGGCCATCCCCAGCCAGTCGGCCGCCTTGCCGCTCATCCCGACAAACTGCTCGGTGCTAATGTTCGCCGCGATCAGCGAAAACCCGACCAGCCACCAAGTCAGTCCGCGGCCCGCCAGAAAGTAGTCTTGGGCGCCATGCTCGCTGTGCGTTTGTTCCCCCCTGCTCATCCATAGCCCGACCGTGATCACCGACACCACGAAAGCCAGAAAAACCAAGATATCCAACGCACCCATGACATCCCCTTTCCGACAAGTCCGACCCACAAGGTCGCCAGTATAGCGGATCGAAGCAGCGGCTTCCAGCCAATGCTCCCTTTGTAGAAAAGATCGCTGATCTGTCCGGTTCTTAGCCAGTTGGCCGTGTCTAGAAAGTCACCGACTGTTGTTCCGGTTTCCAATCGTCGCCCGCGTCCAAGAAGTCTCGATAGGCCCAGTCGTCCAACACGCGTTCATCGCTGCGCTGCCATTGGCGTAGTTCCAGGGATCGGCAGCGTCGTCGCTGCGGCGTGTCCAGTCCGTACATCCGAATAGTGATTTCGGCTCGGGCTTGATCGGCCGGAATGGCGCAAGGATTCGCCTTCATTTCGCCGGTCGTGTAGTCGAACACGAAGTATCTCTCGAATGAATAGTCTGCCGCATCGGGACGAAGGAGATTATCATCCCATCGTTCACCCTTGCTGCCTTGACAGCGCTCGCAGCAGTAGTACAAATTGTCCCACGCAAAGGCGTCGGCGTAGAAACGGGGCTCGCTTTTGGGTTTGAAATGCTCGATGGGTTCCTTCGACCGATCTTCCAACGGAAACGCGTCACAGAAGGCGCAGTGGCCCTGGGTCATTTCTTTCAGAGCCGGGAGACACCAATCGCGAGCGGTTTGTCCTTCGGCTTGATACCACTGAAAGCCAGCGCTGGGATTCTTCGCTCGCAACTCAGCCCACTGGCGGCTCCAGCGTTCGCCGTGTTGTTCGAGTATTTCGGGCTTGGGAGGGCGAGTCTGTTTTCTCATGAGCCGGTGCCGACCGGGGTGGCCAAACATTCGACTTGACGCATTTCACGCGCCATCAGGTCGCGCAGCGAAGCGCTGCGACTGGCGATCGTCCGTGCCTGCGATTCCAATCGCTCGAAATCACCGCTTCCGCTCAGGACTGCATCGCGCGTCTGACGAAACTCGGCCAACAAACTTTCCGTCTCCGGATCGTACCACTCTTTGACGCCCAGGATATCCTCGACCACGTCCAGATACGTGTCGCCCTTGCTGCACTCACGCGGCGGCTCGATCGTCACGACTCCCGCTTCGTCGGCGCGAAAGATGTGGACCCACCCGTCGTTCACGGACGAAATGACAAACGGCGAATGAGTCGCAGCGAAGATCTGGGCTTGGGGAAACAACATCTGGGCCGCCGGCAAGACCTTGCGTTGCCAAGCGGGATGGAGATGCCCCTCGGGTTCGTCGAGCAACAAGATCAGCGACACGCTCAACGGGTCGGGATGCTCGGGAGACATGGACTCCAGTTTCGACACGCACGAAACCAGCCAGCCGATGATCGAACGGAGACCATCGGGCAATTGTAACAGACTCATCCGCGTTGAACCCCAGACAATGCGAAGGGTGACCTCCGGCGGCGGTGTTACCTCGAACGAGAACTGACGACGGGAGATCTCCGACAGCGTCGCTTCCAAACGCTCCAGCAGGCGCGTGGCCCGAGACCGATCTTTGGGAATCTTGCGGTGGGTATCCATTGCCGCCCCCATCACCAAATTGGCCACGCTTTGACAGATGATCGCATTCTCATTCACCGCCGGCTCGAACGTGAGATGATCGCCTGGCAATCCCATGTCCACTTTGGCAAGTGCCGATATCTGCGTATCCGAAACCCGGGCCATGCCGCGGAAGGCAAGTGCCACCGTCCCGTCTTTGTCGGTCAATTTCACCGATCGTTCGCTGTCTCCGATCGGACGGCAAGTCTTCAGGCTTTCTCGAACCATCAGTGGCGCATTTGGCCCGTCAAACCAGAACGCTGAATCAGGTGGACTCAACCAGATACCTTGGTGAACTCGGTGAACAGGCATTTCATTTACCACGGCTGCCAGCGTCTTGGTGCGCGGCCCCAGTCGCCTAGCCAGCGGATTCAAGTTCCCACAAGCGGCCGCCAGCAGACAGAGCAGCCTGGTCTTGCCGGTTCCGTTCTGTCCGGTCAGTAGATGCACTTCGCCGGCACCATCTGAGGCACTCGGGGGAAACTCCACGATCGCGTCCGCGAATGGTGGGAAATCCCGGAAGGCGACTTTTGAAATTCGCATGGAACGTATCTCTCTTGGCGTATTCTCGGCCGAAATCCAATTAACAGCGAGTGTAACTCCGGTTGCTAGGGCCTGCAATCCATCGCCAATGGTCGTTGCCGGCCTGTTGGCAGAACGCTTCGGAGCATCCTGCTGGCTCGACGCTTCAAAAGCTTCTTTGCTCACCGCCTTCTGGCCACGGTCTTCTTCACAGAGAACCAGATCAAATCCTGGTGGTTTCCGCGAGAAAGCGGCCCTCGTTCAACTGCAGGCGGCGGGTCGCTAGACGGTCTAGCAGACGCGGGTCGTGGGTGGCGAGGATCATGGCTTGCGGCAATTCCGACAGCACCTCCAGTACCCGGTCGGCCGCGGCGTCGTCCAGGCCGGCGGTGGGTTCGTCCAGCAGCAGCACCTCGGGATGCATCGACAGGACCGAGGCGAGCGCGACCATGCGCTTCTCGCCGCCCGACAGCTTGTACGTGATCCGCTGCTCGAAGCCGTTCAGTCCCAGAGCGTCCAGCGTCGCCGCGACGATGTGCCAAGCTTCGTCGCGCGTCTTGCCCAGGTTGAGCGGCCCGAACGCTACGTCCTCGGCCACGGTCGGACAGAACAACTGGTCGTCCGAATCCTGGAACAGGAACCCGACCCGGCGTCGCACCTCGTGAAAGTCCCGTTCGCACTGCCGCGTTTGTCCGAAGATCTCGATGCGACCGTCTGCGGGCCGCAGCAGCCCGACAATCAGTTTCAGCAACGTCGTCTTGCCGCTGCCGTTCGCGCCCACCAGGCCGACCCGTTCCCCGCGGTCCAGGCGGAAATTGCAGCGGTTCAATACCGGCCGATTCGGGTCGTAACCATAGCTGACGTCGTCCAGCGAAACGAGGCTCTCGTTCATGACCACTCCAGCGCGGCCACCGCCGCCAACGCCAGCAGAAAGACGGCCGAGAACCAGACGTCGCGCACCGAGAAGGCGAAGCGATCCAACAGGTAGAACCGGCCGCGAAATCCCCGGCACTTCATCGCGGCCACGATTCGTTCCGCGCGGTCCAGGCTGCGCACCAGCAACATGCCGACCAGATAGCCGATCGTCCGGTAGGTGTGCCAATCGACTCCGGGCCGGAACCCTCGCGTCTTCATCGCGGCTCGCAACCGCAGGTACTCCCGATGCAGCACGTCCAGATAGCGCACGGTGAACAACAATAGATGCGTCAGCTTCTGCGGAACGCCGAGATGACCAAGCGCATGCCCCAACGCGGCGATTTCCAGACCGTGCAACAGCACCATGACGCCCAGGACGATCGCGTTGGCCTTCAGTCCGATTTGGATGGCCAACTGCAATCCCTCTTCCGCAAACACCACCGGGCCCATCGTTCCCACCGGGGTCGAACCGCCGCTGCACGGCAACAGCACCAGCAACAGCAGCACAAAGACATTGACCGGAACCAGCCGCTTCCAGTGCCCCTGTGCAAGGGTGCCCGTCAAGCCTGCTGCGATTAGCGTCAAACCCAGCGCCGCCGTCAGGGCCGGCATACTGTCCGCCGAAGCCACGACCAGAGAAAACAACACGCAGGCGATCAACAGTGTCCGCGGGTCGACGCCGTCCAGTCCCGATCGCTTCAGCGACCAAGCAGTCGAGGCGTCGCTGACGGCGGATCGATCGATTGCCTTGGCCATCGCTTCGATCCTACATGGCTTCGTGCAGTGCGAGCCGCAGCAGTTCCGGTCGCACCTGCCGCAGGAACACGACAACGGTGCCGGTCACGGCGCCTTCGACCACGGCCACCGCCAGATGGAATCCGAAAACGGCTTTGGCGGCCAACTCGAACGCCTCTCCGGCGCTCCAAAGCGCCGCGGCCATCAAGAAAGCAGAACCGAGCATGGCCGCCGCGCCGGCAGCGCCGCCGGCCAGGAAAGCAAGTGTCGGGTTGTCCGAGTTCGCCGCGCGATGAAATCCATAGTGGACCGCAATGGCCGGCAGGCCCATTGCCAGCGTGTTGACGCCCAAGGCCAACAACCCGCCGTGCCCGCACAAAACGGCTTGCAGCAACAGCGCGATCAGCAGCGCCGGAATGGCCGCCCAGCCCAGCAGCAATCCCACCAGTCCGTTCAGCACCAAATGGACGCTGGTTACCCCGAGCGGGACATGGATCAGCGACACCACAAAAAAGACCGCACTTACCATCGCCACTCGCGGTACGTGCTCGTGATCCATCGAGCGCAGTCCCAGAGCCGTCCCCGCCACCGTACCAATCGCGCCAACGCACAAAACGGCGATTCCTTCCGGCGAACCCGACAAGACGGCTTCGTGCAGATGCATCGGGACACTTCCGCCCGCCCGAACTGGACGATTCGGACGGTTTCACACAAACGAGGAAACGGTAACAACAGATTCCTAGTTTGATCATCCGTCCGTGTTTTCACAAGTGGGCGAACGCACGGCGGTTTGCCGCCGGACTTTCGGCATTGGAATGCGATCGTGTCGTTGGCACGGCACTACGGCACGCTGGTTGCCGTCCCGTCCTCGCGCAGTCCGAGATTGCTCATGATCGTTGAACTTGTGTGAGCTGACAGAAACCGCACCGCCGCATCGGCCATGACAAAGTTCGCACCACCCGGATGATGGCTCGAAAAGCCTTTGCCGACGTTTTCGGGTGAGTGATATGCGAAATTGATCAAGAAGCTTGAACGGCCAAGCGTACGGGCCGTGCCGTTGTTGCCATAGCTGTTGTTGGTGCCCACGCCTGCCCAAACCGCCGCGTAATTCAGCGAGCCCCGTTCCCCAACGGCGATCGTGCTGCTGGTACCGTCCAGAATGTCTTTGAAGGAAAGCCAACTGTTGCCGAAGAACAAACCGCCCGGATCGCGAAGCGCCGCGGCACCGCCCGCCGTCGCGTCGGGCACGGTGGTTCCCGGACAAGCCACGTAGTTCGCCGTGGCCAGATTGTAGTGGTTGGTGCCGCCGAACGAGACCAGATTGTTCAAAGGTCGAGTCACGTCGGATGGACAGCGATAGGACTTGATCCGCGTTTGCAGCAGGGCCTGAGTGGCTGCGGGAGCGCCCGCATAATAATAATCGGTCAATCGGCTTTCGCCGGGATTCAAATCCTCATACAACGCACTTGACTCCATGAACGGCAGAATCGAGACCGCCCAACCCCAGTCGGCCGCCCCGGCGGGCGTCCGGTAGATGAATCCGGCAGGCAGTCTGTTGTGGGTATCGTGGTAATTGTGCAATGCCACGCCGATCTGCTTCAAATTGTTGGTGCATGACGAACGCCGAGCCGCCTCGCGGGCCGCCTGAATGGCAGGCAACAGCAAAGCGACCAGAATGCCAATGATGGCGATGACCACCAACAGTTCCACCAGCGTGAATCCGCCGGTTCCGCGAACACGTTGTCTCATGGAAAACTCCTTCAACCAAAAAGAGAAGTTGGGGAAGACATGTTGAAAAAGCCAATGTAAATCCTAGCTCCGTTGCCAACCCCGAGCAAGCTAGCTTGTGTCGGTGAAAACCCGCGAATCGGGAGGATTCCCCAGAAGAACGGGGTCCTGGGCAATCAAAGGGACCGAGCCTGTGCGAGGCGGTGAATCCGGCCTTTTTGTGCGAAATGATCCGCCCGCCCGTACTCAAGGTCGCTGGCGGCGACTGGGCCGGATCGGGACTCACGTGCTCGACGGGACGCATCTGCCGTTGACCGACCAAGCGGTCAGCTCTCGCCGTCGGCGTCTGCGTTGCGTTTTCTGAGGATGAACACCGTATCGGAGATCTCGTCGTTCAATTTCAGCGGATGGTCGATTTCGTACCAGAAATCGTAGACGTCGCACAATTCGAGCGACGGCACTTGCTTGAGCAAACGGCGGAACTGCCCGGCCGTGTACATCCGGAACGGGAAATCGTGGCGCAACCGCAGTGTCCGCGGGCCGCTGCGCACCAACAGACAAACCCGCAGTGTTTCGATGCGGCGTCGTCGATTGGTGGCCAGGACGCGCAAGGTCACCGTCACTCGCGTCTGACCATGTTGCTCCGTCCATCGCTCGGTGCATTCCTCGTCGGCATCCGGTGGCAGCAGATGAAACCCGAGGACATAGATTCCGCCGGGCCGCAGAGCATCGGCGACGCATTGCAGGTGCTGGCGCGCGGCGTCTTCGCTCAACAGATGGCGAAACCCGTCAAACGTGCAGTAGGCGGCATCGACGGGGACCGCCAACTGGAAAGCCGCCATGTCTGCTTGAAACACGTCCGCCGACAAACGCCGCCGCGCCAGCCGGCGGCGCAAGTAGTTCAGACTCGGTTCGCTCAAATCCAGTCCGGTTACCTGATGACCGCGCGCAGCGAATTCCGCCACCAAGCGGCCAGTGCCGCAAGCCGGTTCCAGCAACCGCCACGCCGAAAACTTGACGGGCACCGTTGCATGGACGTCCGATACCTGTCCCGTTTTCCGCACCGTTGCGTATTTCCGGCAGGCGGCCTCGATAAAATCGGCCTCCAACCGCGTCTCGGATCGGAACGCGATATCATAGTATTGAGGATAATCGTACCAGTCGGCTTCGATCGTTCGGTTTTTTGTCATGGGGCGGCGGTTCGAGGGAAGGAAGTGGGATGGCCGGAAAACGTCTGCAATTCGATTTGCGTGCCTTGCTGTGCGGGATGGTCGTGATCAGCCTCGGCCTCGCCTACCTGCGGACGCTGAACCCTGCACACCCGGCGCTGGGACTGGCCGCCGCCTTCGGCGCACTGCTGTTGGGAACCCTGGTGGGGCTGGTGACCGGCCGCTTGGCCGACGCCCAATTCTGGTCCGTGTTGGGCAGCACATTCGCATTGATCAGCGCCATCGAGATTGTTCCTTATCATTGGGCCTGGGCGGTGACCGGCGCCGCGGCCGGCGCGGCGGTGGGATGCACTGCCGGAGGTTCTTGGCTGCGGACGATCCTGGCTGGCGGTCTGTCCGCAACGGCCGCCTTCGGCATCTACGTGGCGGTCTTCTACGCCACTTCCCCTCGCGAGATCCTGTTCGATCTGGCCGCCGTTCCCGTCGTCGGCGTCTTTTTCGGATGGTTGGTCGATATCTTCTTCCGGTTGGAACAACGCACTTCCCTGCCGCGTCACGTGACGGCAACCGTCTTGATGATTGCCGTTTGCGTGGGCAATCACTTCGCACGCTAGTGCGGCACGGATCATTCGAAGCCTACTGGACAGCGACCGCGTTGGCAATGTACGGTGTCGATTGATTCCATGAATGCTGGACGAATCGAACGCGTACGCCGGGCAGCGTGTCCGGCCCGAGCGCTGGTTGACATGCTCACCTACCTGGGACAATTGACGCTGCGGCTTGCGGCCGGAATGGCCGAGTTGCCCGCGGCACTGCGCGAGCGGCAGGCGGCGTATCTAGCCGCGGCGCAACAGCCTGACGGGGGATTCACCGGCCGCGAGGGCGGCAGCGATCTGTACTACACCAGCTTTGGGCTGCGCTCGCTTTCGATGCTGGGCAACCTGTATGGCGAGCCCGCGGAACGCGCGGCCGAGTTTCTGCGCGGCCGCTTGCAGGGCCGTGAGACGGTGGTCGATCTGTTGTCGCTGGTCTACGGCGCCTCGCTGTTGGAAATGTCCGCGGGGATCGATGTCTTTGCCGACGTGCCGAGCGGATGGCAGGATGCTTTGGCGGATCGCTTGGAGCAATTGCGGCGTCCCGACGGCGGATATGCCAAGGCCGCCGAAGGGCAAGCCAGCAGCACGTACCACAGCTTTCTGGTCCTGCTGTGCCGGCAATTGATCGACCGCCCGCTGCCCGAGCCGCAGCGGCTGATCGATTTCGTTCTCTCGCAACAAGGCGACGGAGGCGGGTTCCGGGAGATCCGCGCCGGCAAGCGGGCCGGCACCAATCCGACCGCCGCCGCCATCGGCATCCTGAGAATTCTGGATGCCTTGGACGATGAGGTTCGCAGCGGTACGATCGACTTCCTGGCCGAGATGCAAACGGACGAAGGCGGCCTGCGGGCGAACACCCGCATCCCGATCGCCGATCTGCTCAGCAGCCTGACCGGTGTGCTGACGCTGATCGATCTGGGCGGCCTGGGCCGGATCGACAGCCAGGCCGTTCGGGAGTATGCGTTGTCGCTCGAAGTACCCGATGGCGGTTTTCGCGCCGCGGCGTGGGATGACGCGGTCGATGTCGAATACACGTTCTACGGCCTGAGTTGCCTGGCGCTGTTGTCCGGCGTAACGCTGGCTATCAGCGAGTAGACGCACGAAATCCTGTTGGTCGCGGGGTGCTTGGCCCCGCCTATTTTCACCGTCCTGCCGGGAGTCTGAGCACATGCCGGGATTGATCGTTGAATCTGTGACGAAGCAGTTTCCCACGCGGGGAGAACCGTTGACCGTACTTCGCGAGGCCAGTTTCCGCATGAAAGCCGGCCAGAACGTGGCGATTGTCGGTCCGAGCGGTTCGGGAAAGAGCACTCTGCTGTACATCCTCGGCACACTGGACCGGCCGACCAGCGGCTCGGTGGAACTGGACGGCGAGAATCCGTTTGCCTTGGACGAGCGCCAACTGGCACGCTTCCGGAACCGGAACATCGGCTTCGTCTTTCAGGATCACCACCTGCTGCCGCAGTTGTCGGCCCTGGAAAACGTCCTGATTCCCACCGTCGCCGACGGGCGTCCCGGTGCTGTCGAGATTCAGCGCGCCCGAGATCTGCTGGATCGTGTCGGGTTGGGCGACCGCCTGGAGCATCGCCCGGCCGAACTGTCCGGCGGCGAACGGCAACGGGTGGGCGTGGCGCGGGCACTGATCCGCCAGCCCAAACTGTTGCTGGCCGACGAGCCAACCGGCAATCTCGACCGGCACAGCGCCGCGGCCGTCGGCCGTTTGCTGGTGGATCTGCAACTGCAGGAAAACGCGATGCTGGTCGTGGTCACTCACAGCAGCGAACTGGCCGACTTGCTCGGCCAGCAGTACGAACTGAACGATGGCCGACTGCTGCCGGTTTGATCGGAAGCCCACCGAGGGGTGGGGGGGGGGGGGGGGGGGGGGTACGGGCGGGGGGGGGGGGGGGTGTGAGGAAAAACAACACCCCCCCCCCCCCCCCCCCCCCCACGCCCGTA
>JAHDXO010000052.1:0-39353 GCA_023382975.1 Pirellulaceae bacterium | reverse complement strand
AAGCCCACCGTGGGGTGGGGAGTGTTTTTCGGGAAATTCCGTCCCGTCGGTATGCCGCTTTCTCCGAAAACGACTCCCGACCCCGTCCGCGAAACGCAACAGTCGTTCAGTCGCCGGTCCTAAGGAAACCGCTTGACCGCACCCGCCATTTCGGGCCGCACCGTGCCGTCGTGGTCGATCGCCGGCAACGGCGCGGCGACTCGGCCCAACGGACGGCACCCGGGACCGATGCCGTCCAGGCCGAGGTCACCATCGATCGCCCGAGCCATCGCCTGCAACCGCTCGACCACCTCGGGATGCTCGTCAGCAAGGTTCTTCGTCTCGCCGATGTCGTCGATCAGATGGAACAACTGCGGCCGTGGCGGCGTCTTCTTCTGACCCGGCGCACCGCCGGCCAGCGCCAGATGCAGCTTCCACGGGCCGGATCGCACCGCTTCCAGCTTGAATCCGCGGAAGTAGAAGAATTGATCACGAGGCGGCTGTCCGTCCGCGGTTCCGGTCAATACCGGCCATTGATTCACGCCGTCCAGTTTCCGGTCGTCGGGCAACTTCGCGCCGGCCAGATGAGCTAGCGTCGGCAACACGTCCATCATGCTGGTCATCGCGTCGGTGCGAGTGCCGGCCGGGATCTTGCCGGGCCACCAGGCGATCGTGCAGGTGCGGATGCCGCCCTCGAACGTGCTGCCCTTGCTGCCGCGGAGCGGATGGTTGTTCGAGCCGTGGTTCAACGCGCCGCCGTTGTCGGACGTGAAAAGCACGAACGTGTTTTCGTCCAACTTGAGTTCGCGCACGGTATCGAGCACTTGGCCGATGCTCCAGTCCACCTCCTGGGCCCAATCGCCGATTAGGCCGTTGGGCGACTTGCCCATGAACGGCTCGGAAGGGTACAGCGGGAAATGCACCGCGGTGTGCGGCAGATAGACGAAGAACGGCTGGTCGTGGTGCTCACGGATGAAGCGGACGGCCCGCTCGGTATAGAGCCGCGTCACCGCGAACTGCTCCTCGACGCGCACACGGCCCACCACGGTTTCGTTTTCCAACAACGGGATCGGCGTTTGAGCGAACCCTTTCAAGCCGGTTTCGTCCGTCTGCTGTTTCGCCGCAGCGGCTTTGGCGGCCGCTTCGTTCGGGTCCGGCAACGGCTTGCCGGGATTGCTCTTTGAGCCATCGGCTGCCGGCCCCATGTCGTTGGAGTATGGAATGCCGAAGTAGTAATCGAAGCCCTGCCGCGTCGGCAGAAACTCGGGCTGGTCTCCCAGGTGCCATTTGCCGATGCAGGCGGTCGCGTATCCGGCTTGCTTCAACACCTCGGCGATCGTGATCTCGTCCGGATGCAGGCCGACGGCGCCGGCCGGAAACAGCACGTGCGGAATCGGCAACGCGCGTTTGGGGTAGCAGCCGGTCATCAGCGACGCCCGCGAAGGACTGCAGACCGGTGCGGCGTAGTGGCTGGTCAGCAACCGGCCCTCGGCCGCCATCCTGTCCAGATGCGGTGTGCGATTGTCCGAACCGTACGGCCCGATGTCCGCGTACCCCAGATCGTCGATGTTGATGACGATGAAATTCGGCTTCGCGCCAGGCGCCGCAGTCGCGCAGAAAAATGCGGCCAGTGCAATGGTCAGGTAGAGGAAACTATGTCTCATCGGTGGATCTCCCCAGAAATGAAATATCGCGTGCTCCAGGCGGCGAAGCGTCCCGTCGTTGAATTCGTGAGAATTCAGACGTGTAAGACCCTAGTCCTTCGGCAACTTCAAATCCGGTCTTCGGGGGCCGTCGTCGAAGAACCTCGCTCCGCTGCCCAGGTGATTATAGTCGCCCAATTCCATCCGTGCGCGATGGGCCAACTGCCGCAACCTCGCCAACACGTCGGGATGCTCCGCCGCCAAGTTCGTGGTCTCGCCCGGATCGCTCTCCAAATCGAACAACTGAAACCGGTCGACTCCGTCGCCGTGGAAGCGTCCGCTGAAGCCGGTCCAGGCGGGAAACTCGGGCCGCGGGCGCACGAACTTCCACTTGCCGGAGCGTACCGCCTGCAGATGCGTGTAGCAGTAGTAGAAGATCGCCTCGTGAGGCGATCTGGCATCCGGTTCCGCGAACAGCAGCGGCCGGATATCACGGCCATCCAGCGTCGCGTTCGGCAGCGACGCTCCCGCCAAGGCGGCGAACGTGGGCAGGAAATCCATCGTCGTGGCCACCTCGGCGCAGACGTGTCCCGGCGGGATCTTTCCCGGCCAACGAGCCACCAGCGGGACCCGCAGCCCGCCTTCGGTGGTCAGCATCTTGTAGCCGCGCAGCGGGTCCGCGTGGCCCGAATGGTCGCGCGGGATGAACGGCTTGCCCGCCGGGTCCATTCCGCGGGTCGTCTCGATCCACGGGCCGTTGTCGCTGGTGAACAGAACCAACGTGCGATCGTCCAGATCGAGTTCCCGGAGTGTCGCGAGGATCTCGCCGGTGCTCCAGTCCAGCTCCTCGACGGCATCGCCGAAGGGACCGCCCGCACTCTTGCCGCGGAACGCCTCGCTCGCGCCCAGCGGAATATGCGGCATCGAATGAGCCAGGTACAGAAAGAACGGCTGCTCGCGATGGCAACGGATGAAGTCGATCGCCTCCCGAGTCCAGTCCCGCGTGATGTTGTCCCACGACTCGACTCGGGCTACGGCAACTACGCGATTGCGCAGGATCTGGCTGCGGAACGGCGCATCATCGACATGCACCGTGAATCCGTTATACAGCGGCGTGCCGTAGAATTCGTCGAAGCCTTGGTCGTTGGGCATCGTGTCGCGTCGCCAACCGGTTGAGTCGCCCTTGTCCGCCGCTCCCAAGTGCCATTTGCCGATGCAAGCCGTTGCGTACCCGGCCGACTGCAAGACCTCGGCGACCGTCACTTCGCGCGGATGCAGGATCGTATGCTGGTGCTTGCGGTTGCCGGGCTCCGCCACGCGGATCGGGTACGAACCGGTCATCAGCGCCGCTCGACTCGGGCCGCACACCGCCTGCGCGTAGAAATGCGTGAACTTAACCCCCACCGCCGCCATCCGATCGATATTCGGCGTCTTGATCGTCGGTGATCCAAAGCAGCCGAGATCCTGATACCCCTGATCGTCGGCAAGAATCACCACAATATTCGGCCGCACGGGCTGGGCACCAAGACCGAAAGAACCGGCGAGAGCCAGCAGGGCAAACAGAAGCGAGTTGGCTTTCATGGCGAAACGCCCAAAGGAATCGGCTCCCAAGACAGACGATTCGTTTCGCGTTCGCGGCCCAAAATCGTCGGTGTCGCGGCTAAACTCCGCTGCGCCGTACAGCACGCACGCTTGGCCCCCCATCAGCAAACAGCGTACGCCATTGCTCCGCATCGAAGAAAGGACTTTGAGTATCGGGTTCCGGATCAAGCGTTCCTCCCAGCGTCAGATAGATCTCCCAAAGCCGCTCGGTCTCCCGCCAGCGCTCTTCCGGAGTCATCAAGTACCATTCCGCCCATTCCGGGTCGCAGAAGTCATGGATATCGATCATCTCGGCATTCTAAACCTTCGCACGCCAATCCGAAACCGGCTGGCATCGCGGGAGTGAGCAATTCAATTTGCCGTCGTCTTCGATCCTATTCGCGTTTGACGGCGGTGGTGCGGGGCAACTGATGCGAGGGATCCGGACGGACGTGTGCGGCGGCACGAAACCTCAATCGCTTCACTCGCCGGGGACGCGGGCTCTTGGTGCCATTGGCTCTAGGTGGATGGCGTTCAGTCGCAGGAGTTCGGTCTTGGGGGAGCGGAGGACTTCGGCGGTGAGGGTTTGTTGGCCCGGTTTCAGTTCGATGGTGCCGGCGGGGAAGAGGGCGAATTGTTCGGCGGTGGCGGTGGCCTGGACGGTGTGCCGGAGCGATGAACCGCCCGCGGCGATCTGCAGGATGCCGCCGGCGGATTGGGGGCGGCAGCCGTAGCTGAGTTTGACCGCGTAGCGGCCGGACCGGAGCACGTCGATCCGCCACGTGGCTCGCTCTCCCGGTTCGTTCCAACTGTCGATCGTGTCCCAGTCGTAGCCGTCGAAGGTGTAGCGCACATTGGAGCCTTCGCAGGTGGCCCAGCTCGGTTCGAGCTTGACCGAGTCCTGGTCCGGATGGCCCACCGGGATCGGGACAGGTTCGTAGGTGATGCCGTCGGTCACCGCCTCGAACCAGCGAACGAACTCGGCCCTCAGACGCGACACGATCTCCGGGTGCTGCTTCGCGACATTGTTCAATTCGCCGGGATCGTTCTGCAGGTCGAACAGCCGCCACTTCGCCGGATCGGGCTCGGCGTTCTCTCCGAACATGCCGATCAGCTTCCACCGCGGATCGCTGATGCCCCACCGCCGGTCAGGATTGGGAGAGTAGCGGTCCCATGTATGGTAGACGTAAGGATGGTGCGCGGTGCCATGCCCGGCCATGAGCAGCGGCACGAGGCTGCGGCCGTCCAGCACCCGATCGTGCGGCGGATCCACGCCCGCCAGTTCGCAGAAGGTCGGCAGCAGATCGACGTGCGACACCTGCGCATCGACCACGCCCCCAGCGGGCACGACACCGGGCCAGCGGACGAACAACGGTGCGCGGACGCCACCTTCATACACGCTGGATTTCGCGCCGTTCATGCCGCCTTTCCAAAACTGGCTCACGCCGCCGTTATCGCTCGCGAACAGCACGAGCGTGTTGTCCGCCAGACCGAGCTGATCGAGTCGCGCAAGCAGACGGCCCAAGTTCTGGTCGATCCGTTCGATCATGCCGTAGATGCGGGCTTCGCGGAGCGGCAGGCCGCGGTCGAGGTACTTCTCCAGCAGCTTGTCACCAATCGGCTGCCGAGCATGCGACGTGTCCAGCAGGAATGGCGAATGCGGAGCGTTGTACATGACCGCGCAGAAAAACGGCGTCTCACCTGCCTCGACCGACGTTTCGACGAAGTCCATCGCCGCATCGGTGAACAGATCGGTCACATAGCCGCGCGCCTCGACGGGCTGGCCGTTGTGGAAGAGTTGGTCGGGAAACTCGTAGCGTTCGATGTGGCCGTGGTAATGGCCGAAAAACTCGTCGAAGCCGCGCTGCTGCGGTTGGTATCCGGGATACATGCCCAGATGCCACTTGCCGAACAGCCCGGTGCGGTATCCGGCTCGTTGGAGCAACTGGGCCACGGTGATCTCCGCTCGGCCCAGCGAGTCGCCGCCGAAACGCGTGTTGTACAGTCCGGTGCGCAGATAGTAGCGACCGGTCATCATGCCGGCGCGAGTCGGCGAGCAGACCGGCGCGGCGTAGTAGCGGCGGAATTGAGTCCCGTCGGCCGCCAATCGGTCGATGTGCGGCGTGTCGATATGGGGATTGCCGGTGGCGCCGGTGTCCCAGTAGCCCTGATCGTCCGTCATGACGAGCAGGATGTTCGGCTTGGCCGGCGAGCTTTCAGCCGCGCGGCCCGACGCCTGAACCAGCGCCGCCAGCAGCAGGACCGCGAGACAGAAGTTGGAACTCGGCGAGTGCTGTGCGTACACGCTCATGGCGTAGGGCTCACCTTGGCTGCCGACCGAATACAGCGATCGAGCGATGCGGCGCCGCTCCGAATTCTCACGCATTCGGCTACGGCGTTTCGAATGTCCACGAATTCGGCTACGTCGTCGGCGTTCAGGCGCGCCAGGGGCGTTTACGGTCGTCGGTTCGACGCAATGCATCGATGGCGATCTTGACGTCCATTTCGACTTGGAAGTCGAACATCCCGGCGATGACGAAATCGGCGCCGTTCTTGAAGGCGTGCGGGAAAGCATGACGCGGCGAGATGGCGCCGGCCGCCATCACTTTGAACGCGACCCAAGGCTTGTCGACCGTTTCCATGAACGCCGCAGTCTCCTCGGGGTTGTTGCACCACATCGCGTCGTTGTTCGCGTTGCGGTCGCCGGCGTTGCCGCGCATCCAGTCGTATTCCTTGCGGTTCTCGACGGCCGTGGCCGACCAGTACCGGTCCGCGTGGAAGGTCTTGACGTAGTAGTCCGGATTCAACTTGTTCTGCTCGCAGGCGATCGGCATGTTCAACGAATGGCCGCCGACGCCCGCCGGTACGCCCTCGGCCTTGATCAAATCGATCATCTGTCCGATCACGTCGATGCTGCCGCCGTTCATCATGTGGGAATCCGTCGATCCGCCGTGCGAATACAGCAGCGTGGCGCCCAAGTCGATCTGCCGCTTGATCGCCTCGCTCATCTGCGTCTTGTCGGCGATCACCGGAACGCAGACCATCGTTTGGATCTTCTCGCTGCGGCTCTGGTTGTACTTGGTGATCGGATCCCAGCAGGCGGGATCCAACTGGATCGTGTTGATACCGCAGGCCTGAGCCAGTTCGAGCGTTTCGAACACCTTGGCCTCGGTGTTGTACGATTTGAACAGGACCGAAGCGTACATCAGATCGCGCGCGTGCGCCCAACCGCCGATCAGGTTGCCGCCGATGAACAACCGGCTGAGGGAAACGTCGCGGATCTTGCCGCACGGCAAGTCGCCAGGCGCAATGTCCGTCACGGGCTTCTTGGCAGCATCCGTGCTGGCGGAACCGTCCTCCACCGCGGCCGAGAGGATGTTCTCCTCGATGCTGGTGTACGCCGCGCCGATTCCAGCAGCTCCCAAAACGCCTCGGACAAGGAAACAGCGACGGTCGGTCTTGTCGGTCATGGTTCGCAACCCTTTCTTGTTGACATAAAGATCCCTGGATGATTATGGGCGGTGGGTCAGTTTTCGTCAAGAAGACCGCATGCGGCGATCCGGGCTGCCTGCTCAAGAATTGGGGCAAGGCCAGGACTGCGCCACCGAATGGCTACCGAGCCGGGCTCAGACAAGGTGCAAGGCAAACGGCTCCTGCAGCCCGCCGGCCAACATGCCGCAAGCCGCGTGGATGTCTTGACCGCCGCTGTAGCGGTGGACAACGGGGACGGCGAGCTTCTCCCTCAGGGCATCGCGAAAGGCCCCCAGTTCCGCGCGCGAAGGCGGCCGGAACCGCCCCGTCGGATCGTTCACGTCGATCAGATTGATCGTGATCGGCAGTCCTCGCGTCAGTTCGGCCAGCATTTCGGCGTCCTCGTTGCGCGTGTTGATGCCGGCCATCATGGTCCACGCCAGGATCACGCGCCGGCGTGTCGCTTGGTGGTACGCCCGCAGCGATTCGATCAGTTCCCCCGTCGAGTGCATTCCCTCCACGGGCATCAACTGGTGGCGCTGCCGCGGATCGGCCGAATTCAGCGATACGACCAGGCGATAGATGTGTCGCTCCTCGGTGAAACGGCGAATCGCGGGCACGATGCCGACCGTCGAGATCGTGATCGCTCTGCCGCCGATGGCCAAGCCACACGACTGCCGGAAAATCCGCGCCGCTTGGATCACATGGTCGTAGTTGAGCATCGGTTCGCCCATGCCCATGAAAACGACGCCGCGCACGGGATAGGGCGAGTCGGCACGCACCTTGATCACCTGGTCGACGATTTCCCACACGGCCAGATTGCGGCGGAACCCCATCCGGCCCGTGGCACAGAACTCGCACCCCATCGCGCAGCCCACCTGCGAACTGACGCACACCACGTACTTCCGATCCTCCGGGCGGTGCAAGAGCGGGATGCGCACCGCCTCGAACCGTTCCGATCCATCGCCGCGAAACAGATACTTGGCAAACCCGTCTTGCGTCGAAACCGTCTTGTCGACCAACACCAGATTCGGAATGGCCGTCCGGCGGCGGACTTCGTCCATCAGTTTGGCCTTGATGCCTTCGTCATTTGCCGGAAGCGTGCCACGGCGCATCACGGTCGCGTAAATCTGTTGCGTCTGGCGCTGCGTCAGGCCGACACACGCCAGACGGTCGTGCAATTCATCCGCGGTCACACTTTTCAGAGCGATCGACATGGCGGCAGGAACGGGGGGAGTAGGTGGTACGGTTACGTTCATCATCCGCGGTTCGCTTCAAGCGTCCAGCCCGCGCGGTACTCTCGGCGGAAGAATCGATCGGCCTGGGGGCAGTTGACGGCGCGGAGGTTCGAGGCGTCCCAAGTCAGCTTCTCGCCTGTCCGGTAGGCCACGTTTCCCAACAGGACCAGTTCGGTCAGCGGGCCGCCGTAGCTGAACGGGCACGAGGTCGGACTGCCGGTCTTGCAGGCGGTCACCCACTCGTGATAGTGCGGCAGCGAGGCCGGTTCCACCGAGAAGCCGGCGGCTTGCGCCGCGGGTGCCGCCGGTCGCCGAATCTCCGCGAACCGCGACTCGGGCAACAGTCGCCAGTGGAACAGGTCGGCCACCAACAGGCCCTTCTCCCCGACGAACACGATGCCCTGATTCAGTTTGGCCAATTCGGCTTCGGGCAGCACTCCGACCGGCTTCCGGCCGTGGTGCCATGCCAGCAGTAGCGGCGGCAGGTCGCCCCGCGCGGCAAACTCGCAGCGGACACTCATCCACGTCGGCGTGGTCTCGGTATGGACCGGCGGCCCCTCGGCCTCGATGGTCAGCGGATGCGTCAGCCGCAGGGCCTGGAACGGCGCGTCGAGGTGATGGCAGCCCAGGTTTCCCGTCTCGCCCGTGCCGAAGTCCCACCAGAAACGCCAACCGTACGGCGCGTACGTGGAATGATAGGGCCGTTCGGGCGCCGGCCCGAGCCACAGATCCCACTTCAAGTGCGGCGGGACGGGCGGAGTCTCCGTCGGACGCTCGCCGCCGCCACGGTATCCGCGCAGCCATATATGGCATTGGCGCACCGGCCCGATCGTGCCCGACTGGACCAACTTCACGATCTGGGCGAAATTGTCCCAGCAGTGACGCTGGATGCCCAATTGCGTCACCAGCTTCTTCTCCGCCGCCAGTTCGGTCATGACCCGCGTTTCGTAAACCGAATGCGCCAAGGGCTTCTCGCAATAACAGTGCTTGCCCATGTGCATTGCCCAGACGCTGGCCACCGCATGGGTGTGATCGGGCGTGCTGACGACAACCGCGTCGATCTGCCGATCCAATTGGTCGAGCATGCGGCGGAAGTCGTGGAACTTCGGCACACTCGGATACCGCTCGTAGGTCCGGGCGGCACGCTGCTCGTCCACATCGCACAGCGCGACGACGTTCTCACCCTGGAGCGCGTCCAGGTTCGCCTCGCCTCGCCCTCCGACGCCGATGAATGCCACGTTCAGCTTCTCGTTGGCCGATATCCCGGCGGCCCGCAGTCCGCGGCCCGCGAGCCAAACGCCCGACATGACAGCGGTGCGCAAGACGTCGCGGCGAGTGTGTTTGGACATGTCCATGTATTTCCAGCCTCGCTTTCGGAATCCCACGGAAATGGCCGACCGCCGTGGCCAAACCAGCCCTTTGAAGAACTGTCTGCTGGCGGTGCGACCACTCGATGCTGTTCCCAGTTCATGATTGTCTAGCAATCGGCGGCGGAGAGAAAGAGGACACGCGGGCCTCGTCCGGCGCGTCGTTGCGGTTTACAATGCCATCAAAAATTCAGGAGGGTTGTTGATGAAGTCATCGTGGAGAACTGCAAGTTGCACGGTTGTTTCCTGCGCGCTGGTGGCCGTATGCGCCCAGCTTCCTGCGGCTGAACCGGGCACCGCACCGCTGGCGATTCAGCAAGTGGAGAACGACGCTCAGTCGGCCGTTGTCAGAGCAAAGGTCTCTTCCGAGCACCGTGCTGGTGGAACCGAATTTCGGTTTGAATCCGTGGCGGCGCCGGCCAACAACGACGCGGCGACGAAGGCGGAGTTCGCCCTGGTCGACGGCGAGCGAGACCGGAACGGCGGTTCGCTGGCCGTGCTGCACGACGGACGGATTCCAACGGACGAAGATCAGCCGTCCGCGAATTTCTTTTTCCAAGCGGGCACGGACGGCGGCCGACTCCGGCTCGATCTGGGCAGCGTCATTGCCGTGAAGCAGGTCAATAGCTACTCGTGGCACACCAACACGCGCGCGCCGCAGGTCTACAAGCTGTACGCAGCGGACGGCACGGCCAGCGGCTTCAACGCCGCGCCGCGGAAGGGGACCGATCCGGAATCGTGCGGTTGGAAACTCGTTGCCAGTGTGGATACTCGTCCCATGCAGGGCGATTGGGGAGGCCAGCACGGCGCAACGGTGTCCGACCCCGACTCGGACGTGTTGGGCCGGTTCCGCTATCTGCTATTCGACATTTCGCGCACCGAGTCGCGCGACGCCTTTGGCAACACGTTCTTCAGCGAGATCGATGTGATCGACGCCGACGGACCGGCACCCGTGGCCGCGACCAGCGGCGAGGGCGAACGAATCGTCAAATCGTTCGAGACGGAGGACGGCAAGTACCGCTTCACCATCGACGCGACGGCCGCGCCGGACTTGATGGAATGGGCGGACGCGAAACTGCGGCCGGTTGTCCTGCAGTGGTATCCCAAGATTGTCGACATGTTGCCGAGCGATGGATTCGTCGCAGCTACCCATGTCACCTTGCGTTTCCAGAACGATATGGGTGGCACACCCGCTTACGCCAGCGCGGGTCGGATCAGCCTGAACAGCGACTGGTTTCGGCGCGAGTTGAATCGCGAGGCGCGTGGCTGTGTCGTCCACGAGTTGGTGCATGTGGTTCAGGACTACGGACGCGCACCGCGCCGCAATCCCCGCGCCACGCCGATGCCGGGCTGGCTGGTCGAAGGCATCGCCGACTACATTCGCTGGTTCCTGTACGAGCCGGAGTCGAAGGGAGCCGAAATCACGCCGCGGAGCATCGAGCGCGCGAGGTACGATGCCAGCTATCGCGTCTCGGCCAATTTCCTGGACTGGGTCGTCAACCACCACGATCCGGAGATTGTCCGCAAGCTGAACGCCGCCGCGCGGGAGGGGAAGTACGCGGAGGGACTCTGGAAAGACTGGACCGGCAAGCCCCTGCAAGACCTTGGCGATCTGTGGAAGAAGCACCACGAAGCACGGCTGGCGGAGACCATGTCCCGTCCGTAAGGATCGGTGAATGATTCGCCGTCGGATTTTCAATGTGGTCATCACGCTCCGCCGCGATGACGTTTCGTCACGACCGAGCGTGACGACTACAAATTTGGCGACCGTTATTTCCTTGCCGATACGAAGCATCGTGCGAGGAGTACGTGAGCGGAATCTCGATGGCGGTGTGGTATCGGAAACCACGTCTCCTCGCAATGTCTTGACGGCGCCGCGGCAGACTGGTAGATTGCCGACATGGTGAGCGTGTTGATCGGCCAACTTCTGTTGTGCGGTACCTTGTTCGGCGGAGCGCCGGATACTCCGGGTGTTCCGTTGCCTACCGCCGATTGGAACACTCAGCAAGAGATGTTCGTCGTGGTCGGTCCGTCCCATCGGCAGGCCGGCATCCCGGATCCCTGGGACACTCCCTCGGATCTATCGAGCGGCAAGCAGGTGCGTCCGACCGGAGCCGACGAACTGTCTCCCACCAGGTTGCGGCGCGATCTTGGCGTCTGCCGTGTGCCAGGTTTTCAACCGGCATTCGATTCCCTTCTCACGCCGACCGTCACTCTTCCCCCGTTGGCGATCGTGTCCCGAGGGATACGTTTGCGCATCTGATGCACGGCGGGTTGGTTCAGGTTGCCGCGCTGTGCAACCGCGGTGCGGAGCGCCCGAATGTGGATCTCTTTCCGTTTTTGGTTCCCGGCGGTCGGACGCTGGCTTGATGCTGCGCCCTTGCCAATGAGCACCGACTAGCCAGAGTTCGGTTCGGAGATGATTCTCATGCCTTTGATTGAAGCGAGCGGTTTGCAGAAGACGTATCACACCGGAGACGTCGATGTCGAAGTCTTGCGCGGCGTTGACCTGTTGGTCGAACGCGGGGAGTTTCTGGCGATCATGGGCCCTTCCGGCTCGGGCAAGAGCACTCTGCTGCATCTGCTGGGCGGTATCGATGTGCCGAGTTCCGGTCGGGTGTTGCTGGAGGGCGAGGACTTGGCGACCTTGGGCGATGACGGACGAACGCTGCTGCGTCGGCGGCGTTTGGGATTCATCTTTCAGACGTTCAATCTGCTGCCCACGCTGACGGCCGAGGAGAACGTAGCGCTGCCGCTGGAACTGGACGGAGTTCCTTCGCCCGAGGCCTTTCAGCGGGCGGAGGTGGTCTTGGAGCAAGTGGGCATGTCCCACCGCCGTCGTCATGCACCCGGCAAGCTGTCCGGCGGCGAGCAGCAGCGGGTGGCGGTGGCCCGCGCTCTGGCGATCGAGCCGTTGCTGTTGCTGGCAGACGAGCCGACCGGCAATTTGGACAGCGTCAACGGACGCCAAGTGACCGCGCTGTTGCGCAGCCTGGTCGACCAGCACCAACAGACGATCGTCATGGTCACGCACGATGCGGCGGTGGCCGCTGAGGCGGATCGCTTGGTGCAACTGTGTGACGGATTGGTGGTGACGGACGGCTAGACGGCGTCGGCGCGCTTGGGCGTGCGAGTTGGTTCACGGAGCAACCGAACTATGGTCCTTTGGAAATTCACGGTGCGCGAACTGCGACAACGTCCGGGACGGGCGACGCTGACGCTGCTGAGCATCGTCATTGGCGTCGCGGCGGTGGTCGCGGTCACGCTGTGCAGCAATACAACCCGGCGGGCGTACCGCGAGATGTACGAAAGCCTGGCGGGTCGCACGGGGCTGGAGGTGATCGCCGATGGCCCCGGATTGCAGGCCGGCGAATTGGTGGGCGCCCTGGAACAGCTTCCGGGCGTCGAAGCCGCGGTCCCCACGATCCAGCAGACGACGATGGCCTACCACCAGGGACAGCGGATCCGAGTGCTGGTCATGGGCATCGATCCCGGCAAGGAATCCGCGATCCGGGATTACGAAATCCGGGAGGGCAACTTGTGGAAGGACGGCCGCGGCGCCGTCTTGGAAGCCGAATTCGCGGCGTCGCTGGGCATCCGCCTGGATGACGAAATCAAGGTGCTGACGCGGCGAGGGCTCCGGACCACGGCCGTGGCTGGGTTGGTGGAGCTGCGCGGCGTCGCGGGCTTCAAGCAGGCGGGCGTGCTGATGGTGCCGCTGGCGGACGCCCAACGTTGGTTTCTTCGGCCGGGTCAGGTCAACACGATCAATCTGGTACTGGCCGACGATGCGCAGGCCGAGCACGTCGCCGAGTTGGCCAAGGAACTGCTTCCGCCCGGCGTTCTGGTGCGCGCGCCGGTGGCGCGCACGAAGTTGGCGGCCGAGACGATGGCCAGCCTCGAACAGGGGCTGCGGTTCGCCTATGCCACAACGTTGGCGTTGGCGATGCTGATGATCCTGAACACTTTTCTGATGAACGTCAAAGAACGCCGGCGCCAATTGGCGATCCTGCGGGCCGTCGGCGCAACGCGAGGTCAAATCCTGGGCATGCTGCTCCGCGAGGGCCTGATGTTGGGCGTCGCGGGGACGGTTCTGGGGTGTCTGGCCGGGATGCTGGGAGCGTCGCAGTTGACGCAAACCATGTCGCGTTTGTATGGAGCGTCGATGCCGGAGGTCCAATTCGATATCTGGTCCCTCGCGGTGGGCGCAGGACTGGGGCCAGTGATGGCGCTGGTCGCCACTTACATTCCGGCTCGCCAAGCGGCTCGCGTGACGCCCTTGGAGGCGCTTCGGCCGCTGGTCAGCGACGATTCGATGCAGATGCCGCGGTGGTTCATCGTTGGTGCCGTGCTGGCGTACGCAGTCTCGGGCGCGCTGCTGGGCGCGGCCATCGGCGGTTGGCTGCCGATCCAGTTGGCGATCCCCGTGGGCGTGGCCTTCATGGTGGCGTTCATCCCGCTGGCGCTGATTCTGTTGGGGCCTCTGGTTCGATTGGCCGCCATCCCCGCCAGACGTTGGCTGGGGGTCGAAGGCGCGTTGGCCTGCCGCCAGTTGCTGCGGCGGCGCACGCGGACCGGGTTGACATTGGGAGTCCTGGTGCTGGCGGTTGGCACCGGCGTGGGCCTGGGGACCACGATCACCAACAACGTCGACGATGTCCGCGGTTGGTTGCGGCGCACCCACGCGGGCGATTTCTTCGTGCGCGTGATGGTGGGCGACCCGGCCGACGGCCGTGCTGCCGAAATGCCGGAGACGCTGGGCGACGAGATCCGCGCGATTCCCGGCGTCTGGGGCCTGGGCAGCCTGCGGTTCGTCAACGCACAAGTTGCCGAGCAGCCCGTCGTGATCCTGGTCCAGGGACTTGCGCCCGGCGAAGGCGTTCCTCTGAATCTCGCCATCGGGGATCCCGACGATGTCACCCGGCGAATGTTTGCGGGCGAGGCTGTCGTGGGAACCGTGCTGGCCCAGCGTTGCGGGTTGAAGGCGGGCGACGAGGTCGAACTGACGACGCATGCCGGCCCGCGACGAGTTCGCATCGCGGGCTTGGCCAACGAGTACCTGGTCGGCGGGTTGGTCTTGCACATGGAACGCGAGGCTGCCCAGCGGCTGTTTGACGTGGGCGGGGTCGACGTGTTCATGGTCAAGGCGTACCCCGTCGAGCGCGATGCCGTGGAAGCGCGGTTGCGGGAACTCACGCAGCAGCACGGCCTGATGCTGCACTCGTTCGCGGATCTGAGTCGGCGACTGGATGGCATGCTGAACGGTGTCGTGGGCAGCCTTTGGGGGCTGTTGGTGTTGGGCTTCCTGGTGGCCGGCTTCGGCATCGCCAATACCCTGACGATGAACGTCCTCGAACAGACGCGGGAGTTGGCTCTACTGCGGGTGGTGGCGATGACGCGGCGGCAGGTCGCCAAGACGGTACTGGCGCAGGCCTTGGTGGTCGGCCTGATCGGCGTCGTGATGGGCTTGATTGCCGGAGCCACGACCGCGTGGGTGATCAGCCTGACCATGCTGCCGTTGCTCGGCTACCACATCGGCTTCGCCCTGCACGCGGATCTGGTGTGCGGTTGCGTCGCGCTGACCTTGGCGATCGTGCTCGTGGCGGCCTGGATTCCCGCGCGGCGAGCGACCAGGATCGACCTTCTCGAAGCGCTCAAGTACGAGTGATCTGAAGGTTGGCAGAAAAATGAACCTGTTGCCTCGGTCTCCCGAGCCCCATTTTTCTGCCATCAATCTTTCTGCCCATCATCCCGCCGCACCAGCATCAAACCGCGCCAGCAACTCTGCAGCCTCGCGCACCAGCGGATCCGCGTCCGGATCCCGGCCCCAGTCCGAGTGCAACTTACGCAGGTTCTGTAAGTACGTGCGAAAATCGCTTAGCAACGCTTGCGGGTATCGAGCGACTAGTGGCAGCGCCACCTGTACCGCTTCCGCAATTGCCCGCAGAGCCTGCTCACGATGGCCCAACTTGATTAGTCTTTTGCCAAGGTTGTTCAGACTCATTGCCAAGTTAGGCAGAAAGACGTCGGGATGCTGCGCGGCTAGCCGACGATGAATCTCCACGGCCTCGGCGGCCGCACTTAGAGCCTCCTCGCGACGATCCAGGTTGCCCAGCCAGATACCGAGATTGTCTAAACTATTGGCTAAATCGGGCAGGAAGGATTCGGGGTTCTTGCTGGCCAGCGGACGGAGAATTGCGGCCGCCTCTGTGGCCATCAGCAGGGCCTTTTCACAACGGCCCAAGTTTGCCAGCATAGCTCCCAGATTATGCAGACTCCTGGCCAAATCTGGCAGGAACGCGTCAGGATGTTGAGCGGCCAATGGACGTAGGATCTCTACTGCCTCGGTGGTGGCCCGCGCTGCATCTTCCCTACGACCTAAGTCGCTCAAAATCGCACCGAGATTGTTCAGGCTTGCGGCGAAGTCCGGTAGAAAACCATGATGATGCTGCTCGGCCAGCCGACGGCAGACATCCACCGCTTCTTCAGTTGCCAGCAGCGCTTCCTCCCGATGCCCCAGGCTCCGCCGCATCATGCCCAGGTTGATCAGGCTCATTGCCAAATCGAGCTGGAAATCGTCGGGGCGCTGCGCGGCAAGCCGTCGGTAGATGTCCACTGCGTCGTTGGTAGTCTTAAAGGCATCCTCGCGATGGCCCATGGCGGCATGGGCTTTGCCGAGTTCGATGAGCAGTGCGGCGCGTTGGGCCTGTTCTCGGGGCGAAAGCGCTCTGCCGTCCGCCAGGTGTTCGAGTTGGAGAAGCCGATCGCGAAGGGCCGCAATCCCTTCGTGCTGCCGGTCCGTTGCGAAACCGCGGAATTCTTCGAAGGATTCCGCTCGTGTCAGACGCGATGGCTCGATCGACTCCGCCGATGCGTCCGGTACGTTCGTGAAATCGAAGGTGGCGATCCGCCAGTGCCAGAGGTCCGGGGCCTCGCGGGCGAACAGACCGGTGGCCACGGGCATCAGCCAGAACACTACCGGACAGCGAATACGCTCCGCAAACAGTTCGCGGTGAAGATTGGCCCGCTGCAGCACGTTGGCTTCCGCCGAAGTCTTGTGCCCGTAGTCCAGGCAGCTTTCCAGGTTCACGACCGACACGGCCCGACGCGCTGGCGAATTTGGCGGGACGGTATCGGCGGTCAAGTGCCGGTTTAAGGCTTCGACTAGATCGAGGGCCTCGCGGCGGTGACCTGTGTCCAGGCAGGTCAAACGCACCCCGTGCTTGTCGAGTTCGACGCGCAGTCGCTCGATCAGCGTGTCGCGAACGTCGGGGGCGGCATACGTGGCCAGAATCAGCCGAAACCCCTCACCCTCGCTGAGCGCCAGCGCCAACCCGCGCAGTTCCTGCTCCAGGTCGGGACGGTCGCTTCCGGTGGATTTAGTCGGCGGCGCTGGGTTTGTCGAGTGTCGCGAGGGCATCTTGAAAAGCCTGAATCTCCGTGATCGCGGGATGCACGTCGTACCAGCACTCGTCGCCGTTGTACTCGAGCACCGCGCCGTTGAACAGCAGTTCGCGCAGGAACGCCCGGTTCGTCTCAACGGTCTCCGGCGTGACCGCTGGGGTCACGAGCGGGCCCTGCTTGGTTTGATGGATGCGTGCCAGGACGGGATAGTACGCTTGCCCCGGCACCAGTAGTTTTTCGTAATCCAAGCGGAGCTTGCGCACGGCTTCTTTCGCAGCCGGCATGTCGATGGCGGACTTGTCCGCCGCTCGTGCAGACAACTGTGCGTAGTTCAGCAATCGGATCAAATCCCGTACGCTGCCGCCGCATGAACGAGCTAGGTGGCGAGGGATCGTACGTGCGGTGAACACCCGGTCGCTGACCAACCGAGCGTCCAGGACCGAGACCAACGCATCGATCGCTTTCTTGACCTCGCTGCCGCGGCGGTTCCGCGGCTTGATCATCGGCATCGAGAACGTGTTCTCGAACACATTGCTGATGTTCCACGGCGAGAGAATCATGGCGATCGGGACGGTGAATACGAAATGGGCGCGCAGCCGCTTGAGGGTATCGCCGTTGTCGAAATACAGACGGCGCGCGACGTCGCTTGGCAATCGGTCCAAGTTGTCCTGGACGACGAGCAGATCCGGTCGGCGATTCACCTGTACCAACGTTTCCGCGGCATTGTCCAACAGCAGGTTGACCTTGTCGACCAACTCGCTGCCATGGCTGCGTAATTTCTGTCGCACCGTGCTGCGACGTTCCACATTGCCCTTGACCATGGATTTCAATCGGGACAGCAGGGCGAAGCCGATGCCGAACCAGCCGACCTTGGCCTGGCCTTCGGCCTCGGCTTCGAGCGAGATCTCCTTCTCGACCTTCTCGACGTTTTCGAGTGTCCGCTCGGCGAACCAGCGACCGACGTTGTCGACAAGTCCCTGGTCCAGCGGTTTCAGGGATTTGTCCTTCGCGAATTTGCCAGCCACGCTTTCTGCCAGCCAGAGCAGCATGTCCGTGTAGTCGAAATCGTTCATCAGATCCTGGTCTGCGTACAGATGCACGGACGTGAACCTCGCGGCCAACTCGTGTTCCAACCGCAGCAACTCGGTTGATTTCCCCGATCCGCGATGACCGACGAACGCAATCTTGCCAAACAGGTTCTCGTCGGCATTCTGGTCTTCCAGGTGGATCTGCATTTGCCGCAGATCCGTCGTAGCCCGGCCGGCGCGAAGATCGACGTAGCGAGGATCGCCCGGATCGAGCGGTTCCACGACCGTCTGCGAAGCAACTGCCGATAAGGTCTCGGCTTTCTTGAATGTGCTCATGGCGGGATTGTAGTCGAACGTACCATCGACAACCAGCACGATGATCAAGTCTCGCCCGGTCTTGCCCAACCGAATTCTGGCTGTCGATTGACTCTTGCCGAAGCCTTTTCCCGGTTTCAACACAAGCAGCGTCACGTTCCATGTCGTCCCGAGAGCTTTCAGGCCCACCCTGCCCCTGTCGTCATCCGGGACTTCCACGTCTTGTTTTCCTGAATTTTGTTCTGCCCCCCTATTTTCAAATTGCCATCCTGCTCCAAAAATGGGACTGGCTTGGACCACGGACGATCGGTGCGGCCTTGATCGTAACCTTGTAGCCGAATTGGTGACAATTCGGATGGAAGCAGCAGAATCCGAAGTCTCACGACTTCGGCTACCATGTTGACATCGAGGGCATTTCGCAAGCTTACGATCAAGGTCGCCGCTGTCTATCGCGTTTTCCTCTCGAATCGGAGCATTCCAAACCATGCCCAACGATGCTGACATCACGCTGGACGCTCCTTCGCAAGGCAGCGATTCGAGTTCTTCGACGCTGTTGTACCTGGTCCAGGCGCAAGACCCGCAAGCGTGGCAGCGGTTGGTGGACCTGTACGCACCGCTCATCTATCGCTGGTGTCGGCGGTGCAATTTGCAGGCGGACGACGCGGCCGATGTGGCTCAGGAGGTATTCGGGGCCGTCTTCGCCAACGTGGGCCAATTCCGCAAGGATCAGCCGGGTGCCACGTTCCGCGGCTGGATCTGGAGGATCGCCCAGAACAAGATTCGCGACCACTTCCGGCGGCGCGAGGGCCGAACCGAGGCCGAAGGCGGCACGGCGGCACGCGGCGTGTTGGCGCAAGTCGCGGCGGCCGAACCGGACGAGCGGGACGAAGCGATCGAAGAAGACGACCGTAAACTGTTGGCCCATTTGGGGTTGAACGCTGTTCACGCCCGTTTTGCCGACTCGACGTGGCAGGCGTTCTGGCGGATCGCGGTCGGCGGCGAAACCCCGGCAGATGTTGCCGACGACTTGGGCCTCAGTCTGCGCGCCGTCTACCAAGCCAAGTACCGTGTGCTGAACACCATCCGCCGCGAATTGGACGACCTGCTGTAGCCGCCGAAGAAAAATTTCCCCGGCGCGTTAAGACTCTGCGTTGATCTTGTGTAGAGCAACCATGCTCGCTGCCCAATCGCCCGAAATGGACGGTCCTTCGATTCCCGTGTTCTCCCTGCAACGGAGGTTCCCATGTGCCCGGCCGCCTGTCCCAGTCGCCAACAGTTGAACGAATTCCTGGTCGGTACCCTGCCGCCGGACGACGCCGACACCATCTCCGCTCACCTGGAGTCCTGCACCACGTGCCAGGAAAGCCTGCAAACGCTGGACGACGGCCAGGATTCGCTCATCGGACTGTTGCGCCAGCCGGCGCCGAGGGACGAATACGCGGCGGAACCCGCCCGCGGCCGTTTGGTGGATGCCGCCAAGGGCCTGCTGGCGGCCACCGCGGCGGGCGGCGGTCGTACGACCACTGTGGTTCCCGACGACCAGACCATCGCGGCTACCACGGACCTGGGCGAATACGAGCTGTTCGAGAAACTGGGCCAGGGCGGCATGGGGGCCGTCTACAAAGCTCGGCAGAAGAAGTTGAAGCGAATTGTGGCCATCAAGCTGCTGCCCAAGGAACGGCTGGCGGACCCCAAGGCCGTGGCCCGGTTCGAACGCGAGATGGAGGCGGTCGGCGCCGTCGACCACCCGAACATCGTCCGGGCCATGTACGCGGGCGAGCACGACGGCACGCCGTACCTGGCCATCGAGTACGTGGACGGATGGAGCTTGACCGAGGTGGTCACCACTCTGAAAACGCTGCCGATCGCGGACGCCTGCGAACTGATGCGGCAAGCCGCCATCGGACTGCAGCACGCCCACGAGAAGCGGCTGGTCCATCGCGACATCAAGCCGTCGAACCTGATGCTGACCCGCGAGGGCACCGTCAAGGTGCTCGATCTGGGCTTGGCCTTGCTCCACACCCCGGCCTCGCGGGGCGCGGAGATGACGGCCGCCGGTTCGATGATGGGCACGGCCGACTACGTCGCGCCCGAGCAGGTGACGGACAGTCACACCGTCGATATCCGCGCGGACATCTATTCGCTTGGCTGTACGTTGTACAAGCTGCTGTCGGGCCGAGCCCCGTTCGTCGGCCCGGAGTACAAGAACGATCTGATCAAGATCATGGCCCACGTGCAGAAGACGCCGCCTCCGATCGCCCAGTTGCGCAGCGACATCCCCGCCGACTTGGTGGCCGTACTGGAGCGGATGATGGCCAAAGATCCCGCCGAGCGTTACGCCACGCCCGCCGAGGTGGCCGCCGCGCTGGCCCCGTTCGCCGCCGGTGCCGATCTGCGCCGTCTGGCGAGTGCCACGCTGCACAGCATCGATCCCGCCGCCTCGCCGGATGCCCCGAGTCGCCACACGGACAATGCGTCGGGTTCCCCCGTCACCGACACCGCGACCAGCCATCCCCCCGTTGCGCAACCCGTCACGGCCAGCGCGACTGCCCAACCCCGTTCCGCCGCGGATCGCCGCTGGCCGCCGCGCACCATCGCCATCGGCCTGGCCGCCGTCGCAGCCAGCTTCCTGATCGTCGCGCTGGGCGTCATCGTCCTCCGCATCCGCGACCAGGCCGGCCGAGAAACCGTGATCACCCTGCCCGACGACAGCCACATCGTCGTCGAACAAGGCGGGAAACCCGTCTTCGATTCGGGCAAACCGGGTGAGGAGAAACCGGACGGAATGGCGAAGTCGCCGGTTCAGCAACCGACCGAGCCCGTGGATCTGCTGACGCAACCTTTACGAAGTCTCTGGGGTGATCCGGAACCGCTGCAGATCGAACCGGGGCAAGCGCTCAGTCCAACTGCGCTTGTCACCCAACCAGCGCGTCTGCCCGGACTGCGTTCCTGGACGATCGAGACCGGCCAAGTTCGGGGCTGGGTCAATTGCATCGCCTACAGCCCCGATTCGAAGTGGCTTGCAGTATCAAGCACCGATCGCTTGATTCGGATCTGGGACACATCCAACGGTGTCTTACGGAAAGTTTTGGTGAGTCCGACTTCCGATGTGGGATCTCTCAGTTGGTCTCCAAGCGGCAACGAGTTGGCTGCCGCCGGTGGCGAAGCGGTGAGGATTTGGGACGTAGAGTTCGGAATCGTTCTAGAAACGATTAATAGCTCACTACGTCGAGTGGAATGCGTCGCCTGGTCGCCCGACGGAGCCACGATCGCCTTCGGATGTAGAGGTGGATTCATCACGCTGTGGGATGTCAAGACCCGGCAAGCTGTGCGAAATCTAGCGGCAAATACCGATGTGTTGGCGGTGAGTTGGCATCCCCGGGATCAGATCCTGGCGTCTGGCGGCATAGACAACAGAGTGAGGCTTTGGGACACGCACACGGGTGAACTCCTAAACCTGCTCGAAGGCCACACACACCACGTTGACGCGCTTGCTTGGTCGCCAGAGGGCAAGATACTTGCTTCCGGCCAAGCCTACGGGACAGGCGACGTCCGCCTCTGGCTGGCCAGTAGTGCAGAATTCATTCACTCAATTCCGTCGGTGTTTGGAATGGCCAACGGAATCGCTTGGTCGCCAGATGGTAAGAACCTCCTACTGCGCGCGGGTCACGCGCGGATTTGGGATACCGTCCTTCGCAAGTTCACCGTTTCATCGCCCGCGATACACGAGGTCGGAGCCGTCGCTTACGCTCCGGACGGCAGCACGTTCGCCTGCGGCAACATGTGGGGCATAGTTTGGATCTGCGATGCCAAGACTGGAGAGATCCTGCATGAGGTCAGTGCTGTCAGGCCAAGCGGACTGGGTGCCTCTGTAGATTGGTCTCAGGACGGACAATTCCTCGCGATCGGTTCGGAACCCGGTTTCATGGTCTGGGAGACCAACACGGCGCAGCTTCGGCACTTTGTCGAACTCTTCCAAGGATATCCCGCCAACACCGTTGCCTGGTCGCCCATCGACAACCGATTGGCATGTTCCGGTCATAATTTTCTGCAAGTCTGGAATGGGGAAACCGGTGAAGAATCTTCGCCGATCAAGTTCGGGGCCGGTGGCCCGGCTTGGCATCCAGACGGGAGCAAAGTAGCGGCATTTGACGGAAGTCGGACTGTTGGTGTGTATGATGCCAAAACGGCTGAACGTCTGCGGGAATTCGATTTTGGACGCAACCAGAACAATTCGGGTGCAGTGCTGCTGTCGTGGTCCGCTGACGGCAGCATGCTCGCCGCGGGAGCCCGTTGGAGGTTGATGACCGTTTTCGATGCAGACACTGGCGAACGCAAGAAGACGATCACAGAAGATTCCAACCTGAACTCCCTCGCATGGTCGCTATCCGGGAACCTGCTGGCTTACGGTGGACGACCGCTCACGATCTGGGACAGTGCGTCTGACAGGATCGTCTGGGAATTCCAATTGGACAACTATGTCAAGGCATGGTCGCCAGATTCGGCCTTTCTGCTGGTGGATGGATCGATCTGGAACGTCGCTGAAAAGAAGCAGATTGCGAGTCTTACGCGACATACCGGCAAAATCGCGAGCCCGTCCTTCTCGCGCGACGGCCGTGTCCTGGCAACGGCGGCCGACGACAGCACGGTCGGCTTGTGGAACACCAAGACTTGGCAACCGCACGGAACGGTCGTCCTACTGCCGAATAGCCGCTTGGCGATCATGGCCGACGGAAACTACCGCGGGACGCCCGACGCGGATAGAGACATCGTGATGGTCGCGCTGACCGACGACGGCCAGCAACTGACCCTCACCCCCGCCGAATTCGCCGCACGTTACGCCTGGCAAAACGATCCGTCCAAGGTAACACTGCTACCCGCCGACTAGCCCGTTGACGTACGGCGCCTTGTCACCGCTTTGGACAATGGCTGTACCGTCTTCGACGCCCGCGACGTGGAACTTGCCACTGGTGCATGCAGCATACGACAGGGACGATTGGAAAAAGGACTGTGGACATGAACGTTAGCGCCGTCGCCCGAACCCCGTACGAACGGTTGCTTCTGCAATTCGCGCCCCGCGCCATCCGCAGTCGCACGCAATACCAGCGGGTTCTCCGGCAAGTCGATGGTCTGATGCGCAAGCCCAAGTTGTCGCGGGCCGAAGACGATCTGCTCGAACTGCTGGCATCCCTCGTGGCCCAATACGAACAGACCCGGTTTCCCGCTCCCGACGTCACGCCCGGCGAGATGCTGGCTCACCTGCTGGAAGCACGCGGCGCAACCGTTCAGGACGTGGCGACGGCAACCGCCGTACCGAAGCCAACTCTCGCCCGGTTCCTCGACGGTTCGCAAGCCATCGACGCAACCAGCCGCGCCCAACTGGCCAAGTTCTTCCACGTCTCGGCAGACCTCTTCCTGCCCGCCGAGTAAGGTTCTTGGAGTGCGGTGCCTTGTCACCGCTTTGGAACCACGCCTGAATCCGTCCGACGCGTCGGGTGCTCGATCGGTCCCGCACATGCCGGCCGGCGCATCCGTTACCAGAAAAGGTCGCGTTGCCGGGAAGAAGACGCGTTACCAAATTCTGGACACGCCGTACGCATCCAACGCTCCGTCATGGCTGACGATCGAGATGCCTTCGACGCTGGCTTGAGCGACGAGCAAACGGTCGAATGGATCTCGGTGGTGTGCGGGCAAATCTGCCTGGGCAGCAGCATATTCGACCGTGATGGGTAGTACGAGAGCATCGAGGTCCGCCAAGACTTGCGTCATCCACTCCCGATACGGCTTGGTCAAAGTCAGCTTGTTGAGGCTAACTTTGATCGCAAGTTCCCAAACCGTCGCGGCACTTACCAACAGATCGTTGGCCGGATCGCGCAACGCACTCGCGGCCGAGGAACTCAGTTGACCGGGTTGATCGACGGCCCAAAGGAGCACGTGCGAATCCACGAGCAGTTTCATTCCATGTACTCCCCGAAATCCGCCAGCGGTTCGTCGAAATCGGAGGCAACAAAGGCGACGGTACCCTGGAGCGTTCCGAGGCGTCGCAACCGCTTCCGGTTCGCCATCGTCTCGCCCACCAGTCTTGCCACTGGCTGGTTGCCGCGCGTGATTAGCACCTCTTCACCCGGCTGCAGATGTTGAATCAGATCCGCCAAACCGGCTTGGGCTTCTTCCAGGGTGACGGTGGACATGTATTCTCTCCATTGAAAACCCGATGACTCGGCTCGCGTGCCTCGGATGTCGTGTACGAGATGTGCATCCCACTGAGCAAGCGATTGGATTTTACCGCGCAAACCGACTGCCCGAAAGAAGATGCCGATTCCAACAGCAACCGGATCAATCAGTTCGACCAGAATGCAAAGGTTCCGACGGCTGCTGTGGCGGAGGTTGGCGGGGAGTGGATTTTCTGTGGGCTCCTCGGTACAAAGGGAACTTCCATGTCGGATTGACTTCCTTTGGCGATCAGGAGAACGACGATGTCCAAACGAGTGACCCGTGCCGAGCGGCGGCGGTTTTTGGGTGCGGCGGCGACGGCCGGTGCCGCACTGGCAATCCCTTCCTTTGTTCCGGGGGCCGTATTGGGTAGGGACGGCGCGACTCCGCCCAACGAGCGGATTGTGTTGGGAGGCATCGGGATCGGAAACCGGGGCACGTATGATCTGGGGTGCTTCCTGCCGCAATCCGACGTGCAGTTCGTGGCCGTGTGCGATGTGAAAGCGGCTCGCCGGGAAGCCATCAAGAACATGGCCGACAAGACGTACGGCAACCGGGACTGTGCGACCTATCAAGATATGCGCGAATTGCTGGGCCGCAGCGACATCGACGCGGTGCTGATCGCGACGGGACCGAACTGGCATGCGCTGGCCTCGATCCTGGCGGCCAAGGCGGGCAAGGACATCTACTGCGAAAAGCCTTGCACCAAGACGATCGCCGAAAGCTTGGCGTTGGCCAATGTGATGCGCCGCACGGGGCGAGTGTTTCAGGCCGGCACGCAGCGGCGCAACTTGCCGCACTTCGCCTTTGCCTGTGAATTGGCCCGCACGGGACGGCTCGGCAAGCTGCACACGGTGTACGCCCACCCGGCGGGCATGAGCACTCGCAGCAGCGGTTGGGCGGCCGCTCAACCCGAGCCGCCGCGCGAGGAGATCGATTGGGACATGTACCTTGGCCCCGCGGCTTGGCGGCCGTTCAACCGCTCGCTGCTGGACGGTTTCAACTTCGAAAAAGGCGGCGGACTGGTCGGCGGCGGCGTGCTGGAATGGGGCTCGCACTGCGTGGATCTCTGTCAGTGGGCCAACAATTCCGACGATGCGCCGGCCGTCGAGTACCAGCCGCCAAAGGACGGGCGACTCGAAGCGTTCTACGGCAACGGAGTCAAGTTGGTGATCCGCAACGACGGCTGGTTGCCCTTGGGTTCGTGCCCCGTGCGTTTCGAAGGGGACGAAGGTTGGATCGAGGCGGGCGACAGCGGCAAGATGGTCATCAGCTCGCCCGCGTTGTTGGCGGGCCGCAAGGTCGCCGAGATCGGTGGATATCCGGCGACATTCCACGTGCGCGATTTCCTGGATTGCGTCAAGTCGCGGGGCAAGCCGCTGGCCAACGCCGACGTGGCCTGCTACTCGCACATCACCTGCCACGCGGCCAACATCGCGATTTTCCTGAACCGCGCAGTGCGGCTCGATCCCAAGACTTGCGTGTTCGACGGCGACGAGCAGGCCAATCGGCTGCGATCCGAAGCGTTGCGCGATCCCTGGCGCGTGTGAATCCCCGCGATCCCCGATACCGACCAACCTACCCAACAAGGATCTCACTCATGTTCAAGATACAATCGTTCGTCCTGTCCGCCGCGATCGCGATCGCGGCGTTTTACTCGCTGGCGACTCACACGGCGCAAGCCGCCGAACCCGAGGCTGCCGAAGATCTGCAGCAGCCGTGGATCGAAGTCTTGCAGTCCGATGCGCCGAAGGCGGACAAGGCGATGGCCTGCAAGCGTCTGAACGTCTACGGCGACGGCCGAGCGGTTCCGTTTCTGGCTCCGCTGCTGCAGGATGCCGAATTGTCGTCCTGGGCTCGCATCGCGCTCGAAGCGATTCCCGATCCGGCGGCCGATGAAGCGTTGCGCAACGCGATGGACTTGACCAGCGGCCGGCTGCTGATCGGCGTGATCAACTCGATCGGTGTTCGCGAAGACGGCCAAGCGGTCGAAGGACTGGCGAAACGCCTGAGTTCGACGGACGACGAGGTCGCGTCGGCCGCGGCGGCAGCGTTGGGCCGGATCGGCAACGCGGCGGCCGTCGAGGCCTTGAAACCCGCCTTGGCCGGCGCATCGGCCGCGGTTCGCAACGCGGCCGCCGAGGGCTGCATCCTGAGCGCCGAGAAACGACTGGACGCCGGCGATGCGGACCAGGCTGCGGCGCTGTACGACGTGGTTCGCGCGGCAGACGTGCCCAAGATGCGGATCGTCGAGGCGACTCGCGGTGCGATTCTCGCTCGCGGCCCCGCGGGTGTTCCGCTGCTGGTCGAACAGTTGCAGTCGGACGATCGGGCCTTGTTCCATATCGGGCTGACGACGGCTCGCGAGTTGTCGGGCCGCGAAGTGACCGATGCGTTGATGGCCGAAATGGGCCGGACGTCGGCCGAGCGACAAGCGACCTTGCTGCTGGTACTGGCCGACCGGGGCGACACCGAGGCGTTGCCGGCGATCATGCATGCCGCGCAGGCTGGATCGCCACGGGCGAGGATCGCCGCGATCGGCGTGCTGAAGCGGCTGGGCAATGCTTCTTGTGTGCCGACTCTGCTGGAGATCGCGGCCGATGCGGATGCCGAAGTGGCTCAAGCCGCGCGCGAGGCGCTCGAGGGTCTGCCCGGCGACGACGTCAATGCCGATCTTGCCGCACGTTTGGCCAAGGCTCAGGGCGCTTCGCGTCTGCCGCTGATCGAAGTCGTCGGACTGCGGCGCATCGATGCGATGCCGCCGCTGCTGGCCGCGATCGACGATTCCGACCCGGCGATCCGCCATGCCGCGTTGACCGCCTTGGGCTCGGTCGTCGACTTGGAGCGACTACCGGTGCTGATCGAACGGGCCATTGATCCG
The DNA here is from genome assembly GCA_023382975.1 of Pirellulaceae bacterium. Taxonomy (GTDB): domain Bacteria; phylum Planctomycetota; class Planctomycetia; order Pirellulales; family Pirellulaceae; genus SKKK01. Next base: position 12,233 of record JAHDXO010000052.1, on the reverse strand, counting down.
AAATACGCCGAGGACGCTGCCGCCGCGTCTGCCGCGTTGCGTGCCGCGAGCATCCGCATGCCGGACCGCGAAGGATGTGCGGCGAAACTGGCTGCCGCGATGCCCCGGGCATCGATGGCGGCCAAGGTCGCCATTCTGGAAGTTCTGACCGCCATGGGCGGGGAACGGGCTCTGCAAACGGTCGGCGCGGCGGCCAAAGCGTCGGAGGACGAATTGAAGGACGCCGGCAGCCGGTTGCTGGGCGAATGGATGACGGTCGACGCCGCTCCGGTGCTGTTGGACCTCGCGAAGACGGCGACGGAGGAAAAGTACGAGATCCGCGCGATCCGCGGCTATCTACGCATCGTGCGCCAGTTCGACGTGCCGCTGGAGGAGCGGGCGGCGATGTGCCGCAGCGCCTTGCAGGCGGCTCGACGCGACGCGGAGAAGAAGCTGGTGCTGGAGGTGCTCGAGCGCTATCCCAGCGTCGACATGCTCCGGCTGGCGGTCGAGATCGCCAAGGTTCCGGCGCTGAAGAACGACGCGGCGGCGACGGCGCTGGCCATCGCCCAGAAGATCGGCGGTTCCGTCGATGTCCAGCAACTGCTGACTCAAGTCGGCCAGCGGCCGGTCAAAGTGGAGATCGTCAAGGCCGAGTACGGCACCGACGCGAAAGCCGTCGACGTGACCGAAACGCTCCGCCGGAATGTCCGCGATTTCCCGCTGATCGTATTGCCATCCGGCAGCTACAACTCGGCGTTTGGCGGCGATCCGGTGCCGGGGGTGGTGAAGCGGCTGAAGATCCAGTACCGGATCGACGGCCAAGCGGGCGAGACGACGTTTGCCGAAGACGCGACCATTCTGCTGCCGGTTCCGCGCTGATCTTCCTTCGAGTATGGACCGTTTGAAATCTGCGCTCTGCGTTGCTTCTCGCAGAGCGGCTTTCCGGAAAGGAAACCGCGAATGATGCGCGCACGGTGCGTGTATCGTCGCAGCATGGCTCTCCGAGCCGTGATGTTCACCCCAGCACGGCTCGCAGAGCCCTGCTACTTTGTTGGTTGCGGCCGAACGTAGCGAGGCCGCGTGAGGAGTTGGTGCCATGGGCGGATTCTGCGGAGTGGCTGCGAAGGACGATTGCGTGCCCGACCTGTTCTACGGCACCGACTACCATTCCCACCTCGGAACGGTTCGGGGGGGAATGGCGGTCCGCAACGGCCGAGGCTTCATGCGGCTGATCAAGGACATCACGAACACGCAATTCCGCAGCAAGTTCGAGGACGATCTGGGCCAGATGAAGGGGCCGATCGGAATCGGCGTGATCAGCGACTACGACGATCAACCGCTGATCATCCGCTCGCATCTGGGCACATACGCGCTGGTGACGGTGGGACGCATCGACAACCTAGACGACTTGGCGGGCGAGATTTTCGACAGCCGCGCGGGGCATTTTTCCGAGATGAGCGGCGATGTGGTGAACCCCACCGAGCTGACCGCGACGCTGATCAATCAAGGCGGGAATTTCGCCGAGGGCATCCGCCACGCGCAAGAGGTGATCCGCGGGTCGTGTTCGATTCTGTTGTGTACCGACCACGGAATCTACGCGGCGCGCGACCGACTGGGCCGCACGCCGGTCGCCGTGGGGCGGAAGGACGGTGCGTATGCGGTGACGATGGAGACCTGCGCCTTTCCGAACCTGGATTACCGGCTCGAACGCCATTTGGGTCCGGGCGAAATCGTGCGGATCACGGCGGAAGGCATGGAGACGATCCAGCCGCCGGAAGAGGCGATGCAGATCTGCTCGTTCCTGTGGATCTACTACGGCTTCCCGGCCTCGGATTACGAAGGGATCAACGTCGAAGCCGCCCGCAACCGCTGCGGCGCGGCGCTCGCGCGGCGTGACGAAGTGGAGATCGATTTGGTGGCCGGCATCCCCGATTCGGGAACCGGCCACGCGATCGGCTACGCGAATCAACGGCACATCACCTACGGACGTCCGTTCGTCAAGTACACACCGACGTGGCCGCGGAGTTTCATGCCGCAGGATCAACGGGTCCGGGATCTGGTCGCGAGGATGAAGCTGATCCCGGTCCGCGATCTCCTGGACGGGAAGCGATTGCTGTTCTGCGAAGACTCGATTGTCCGCGGTACGCAATTGTCGAACACCATCCAGCGTCTCTACGCCGTGGGAACGCGGGAGATCCACATGCGAGCGGCCTGTCCGCCGCTGATCTTCGGCTGCAAGTTCCTGAACTTCTCGCGGTCGCGGTCGTTGTTCGACTTGGCCGCGCGCCGGGCCGTCCGCGAATTGGGCGATGGCGAGGATCACTTGCCGGAATATGCCGATGAACGCTCGGAACGGTACGCCGCGATGGTCGAGCAGATACGGCAGCAGTTGGGGGTCACGACGCTCAAGTTCCAGAAGTTGGACGACATGGTCGCCGCCATCGGCTTGCCCCGCGAGAAACTATGTACCTACTGCTGGAACGGCGCCGAGCCCTGCGCCGACTGCCCCTCGAAAGCCGCGGTACTGGAACGACCGACCAAACTGTGAAAGAATGGCTCTCGCTGTAAATCGAGACAGCGGAAGCAAGGCAGCCAGGGTCTGTTCCGCGATTTCCTAGCGCGGCCCGGCTCGGATGAGAGGCACGATATGTACTACAACTTTGCTTGCCCCAGTTGCGGCAAAAATCTGAAAGCCAGCGAAGAGAACGAGGGCAAGAAGGCGCGTTGCCCGTACTGCAAGGCGAGCGTGACCGTCCCGCCGTCGCCGTTTTCCTCGGAGACGCCGTCGGGCGAGCCAGCGGCGACGGGTGGCGTCAAGACGCCGGCGGTTCCGGCTTTGAACCTCGCCGCGCCGTCGAGCCGGGTTCGCCCGCCGGCACGCAAGGGCAAGACTCGCAAATCGCGGCCCGGCGAGAATACCGACAGCACCCGGGTCGATATGACGTTCACCGCGGTCTGCGGCGTGGGCGGCACGATCCTGTTCTATTTGATGCTCGCCCCGCTGCCGGACATCTACTTTCGGCAACTGTTCTTCGACCGGGGCTGGGTCACCATCGCCGAAGCGTTTCTCATGTTCTGGTCGATCGCGATCCTGGTGTTCAAGGCGCGGAAACTGCTCAAACAACGCGAATCGATGTTGCTGGACGTGCTGCCCGAATCGCTTGCCAAGGAGATCACCATTGCGCAGGTCGACCAGTTCGCCGGGCACGTGCGCGATCTGCCGATCGACCCGGGTTTCAGTTTCCTGACGCGGCGGGTGCTTCGCGGACTGGAACATTTTCGCGTCCGCCGCAGCGCTTCGGAAGTGGCCACGGTACTGGCTTCCCAATCCGAAATCGACGCCCACGCCGTCAGTTCCAGCTACGCGATCCTGAACGTGTTCATCTGGGCGATTCCCATTCTGGGCTTCATCGGCACGGTGCAGGGTCTCGGATCGGCCGTCGGCAGCCTGGGCGTACAGGACGCCGCCAACGTCGATGCCATCAAGGACTCGCTGGGGGCCATCACCGGCGGTCTGGGCGTCGCGTTCGACACGACCCTGGTCGCGCTGGTGATCAGTTTGATGTTGAAGTTCCCGGCCAGTTCGCTGCAAAAATCGGAAGAGGATCTGCTGAATTGGGTGGACGAGTACTGCAACGAAAACTTGCTGAAACGATTGAAGGAAGATCCCGCCGACACCAGCCCCACGGATTCGATCACGCGCCGGGTTCAGGCGGCTATCGACGCTTCGATGGCGGCGCATCACGCCGAGCTTCGGACTTGGACCAAAAAGTTGAGCGAAATCGGCGGCGCGGTGACCAGCGAAGTCGTCAAGGGTTGGTCGTCGATCCAACAGGACTTGCAGCAGCAGCACGCCCAGCGAGTCAGCCAATTGAACGATGCGGTTTCCGGGATCAGCCGGTCGGCCGAGCAGTTGGCGGCCACCGCAACGCAGATGGCCGAGTTGCAGCGTGCCCAGGGCCAACTGATGGCCGATTCGACCGCGGCCATCGACGCGGCCGTCCGGCAAGTGGACCAGCGAGCCCAGGAGCATCTCGGCCAGATCGAAACGAATCTCCGTCTGGCGGTGGAGCAGATGGGGCGGTCGCTGGAGCAACTGGCGACCGAAACGCAGGCGGCTCACCAGTTGGTCGCCCAGTCAACTCAGCAATCCGCCAGTGCGGCCGAGCGTTGGCTGGCCGGAGTGCAAGAGGGCGTCCAGGGCCTGAACAGCGTGCTGGCCAGCTTGGGCGAACGTCAAGTGGTGATCCAGACCGACTCGAAGCCCCGTTCGGGCTGGGGACTGTTCGGCCGCCGCAATAGCAGAAGGTAGTCGGAGCCACGCCATGCCGAGGTCCAAAGCGAATCTCGACGACACCGTGTCGCTGTTTCCCTTTCTCGACATCATGGCGTGCCTGATCGGCATCCTGGTTCTGCTGATCACGGCGGTGACGCTGGCTCAGATCAGCAACAACCAAGAGGATCCGGAGGATACCAAGGCCGTCGCCGAAGCGCAGCAGCGAGTCATGAAGTACCGGCAGGTCGTCCAGGCGGTCGAGCAGGACCGCCGCGAGCGCGAGCGTTTGGAGAAACTGATCGCCGAAGCGGAGATGGTCCAGCAGCAACTTGCCCAGGTCGAGCCCGAAGTGACCAAGCTGGAAGCCGAACGCCGGGAGATCGAGGCAATCGTCCAGCAAGATCCCCAGCAGGCCGCCCGGCTGCAAGAACAAGCGAAGCAGCAAGAGCAGCAGATCAAGCAGGACCAGGAACGGCTCCGCGAACTTCAACGGCAACGCGACGAATTGAAGAAGAAACTGGAGAGCATCGAACAGCCGCCGCCGGAGGCCGAGATCCAGATCGTGCCCAGCGGAAGCGGCAGCGACCTGAAGCCGACGTTCGTCGAGTGCGCCGCGGGCGCTGTCGTTCTGCACGATGGTCCCAAGGAGATCCGCATTCCGGTGGGAAGTTTGGCCGACAGCGAGCCGTTCGCGAACTTGATGGAGCGCGTTAAACGGCAAGCGGGCGGGTCGATCATCTTCCTGGTCCGTCCCGACGGCATCTCGACGTACAATACCGCACGCAACCTGGCTCGCCAGAATTACGTGACCAACGGAAAGCTGGCCGTTGCCGGGCACGGGAAACTGGACCTGAGCCTGTTCCAGCCGGGAGGCGCCAAGCCATGAAGAGTCGCCGCGGCGCCGAGGAGATGAACCTGGATTTCCTGCTGGACACCCTGACGAATGTCGTCGGCATTCTGATCCTGATCCTCGTCCTGAATACGCTGAACATCAAGCAGGCGGTCGAGCGGATCCGCGAGTTGGATCCCAGCCAATTCGGTATCACGGTCGAACAGTTGACAGAGATCGAGCAGCAGCAGCAAGAGGCACGCACCGAGGTCGCCGAGTTGGCCACGCAGGCATTCGGTGTCGATGTCGTCTTGGACGAGAACCGCCGCGAATTGCAGCAACTCCAACTCCAATTGGTCGAACTGCGCCGCACCATGCCCGAACGGCCCCCCGACGATCCCGCGAAGGAAATCCGCCAAGTGGTCCAGACCCAGGAGAAGACTGTCCAGCAACTGGAACAGCAGTTGGAGAAGATCGAGGTGGAAGTCGAGCAGATGCAGGCCCGCGTCGAAGACAAGCCGGAGATGAAAGTCCCCGCTCCGAAAGTGGTGTCGCTGCCCAATCCGCGGGCCGCTCCCGAAGGCGCCCAAGTCGTCATGTTCCTGTGCAAGGGCGGCGAGCTGATGTACTTCGCTCCGGACCAGCTCCGCGATCGGGCGCAGAAGCGAGTCCAGTACCTGATGCGCCCGCTGCTGGCCAAAGCAGGGCCGGGCGGCGCGATCGACTGCCAGCAGTTGGTCGACAACTACAACCGCGATCCGCTGAGCGACGGCGACTTCCGCACGCGGTTGGTCGTGCAGAACTACAATCTGGTTCTGTTCTACGAATACCAGGGTTCCGGCGAGACGCCCGAGCGGTTCCGGAACTTCAATTCGCGGTATCAATCGGTCCTGCGCAAGATGCATCCCGAGAAGAACTATGCCCGCTTCCTGGTCTGGCCGGACAGCTTCGACGTCTACGTGGAAGCCCGCAGTCTGTGCGATCAGCGCGGCATCCTGGCGGGCTGGGAACCGTATTCCGAGAACTACGAATGGCGAACGTCGCTGGGGCTGAAAGTCGAATGCGAAGGCAAGCCCAAACCCGAGCCCGCCAAGCCCGGCCCGGCCAAGCCTGCACCGGGGCCGCCTCCCCCTCCCTTGCCCAACGACACGATCGACTGAGTCGGGAACAAGTTGGTGGCGGCTGTGCTGCGGTCAGGCGTTGCGGGCCTGTAACCGACTGGCGGCGGAGCGGTCGAGGAACCAATGCAACTGGCCGTTGCCCGGCTGCACGGCCTGCGACGGCAGTCGCAACGCATCGGGCGGTCCTTCCAAAATTTCGCTCACGACCGACGCCTTGCCCTCGCCCGTGACCAAGAAAACGACCTGGGCGGCTCGGTTCAGGATAGGCAGCGTCATGGTCAGGCGATGCGTGTTCTTCTGGGCAACGCGATTAGCGACGACCCAACGGCACGTCTCCTCGATCGCCGCCGTGTAGGGGAACAACGAAGCGGTATGCCCGTCCTCGCCGATTCCCAGCAGGATCAGGTCGAAGATGGGGGGCGGTCCGTCGAGGTCCACACCGAAGACGCGAGCGATCCGCCGCTGATAGTCAAGGGCGGCTTGATCGGCATCCGTCGCTTCGCCTGGCATCCGATGCACGCGAGCCCTGTCAACCGGCACTCGGCTCAGCAGAGCGTCCCAGGCCATCTTGTAATTCGATTCCGGGTGGTCGGGCGGCACGGCACGTTCATCGTTCCAGAAAATCTCCATGTGCGGCCAATCGATGTTCGCAACGTAAGGACCGTCGGCCAGCATCTCGTACAGGCGTTTGGGCGTCGAACCGCCGGCCAAGGCGACCGCGAAGCGGCCTCGGCGGGCAATCGCGTCGGCGGCCAGCGCAGCGAATAACCCGGCCGCGGCCCGGGCGAGATCTTCCGGGCTGTCAAAGATCCGTAGCTGACGTTCGGACACGGCACTGACTCCTACTTCAAGACCGGACACGAATCAAACCACTGGCGCCCTTGGCGCTGCATCCACTCGGCAGCGCCGGGCGGTCCCCAGTCTCCCGATTCGTAGAAGGCCAGCGGTGGCCCCGCGCCCTCGTCCCAAGCAGCTTGGATCGGGTCGATCAGCCGCCACGATGCCTCGACTTCGTCGCTGCGGGCGAACAGACTGGCATCGCCCTGCATGGCGTCCAGCAGCAAACGCTGATAGGCATCGGGGATGTCGCCCGCAAAGCGGTCGCGGAAGGTGAAATCCAGATCGACCAGGCGCCGCTTCATCCCGGCGTCAGGCACCTTGCTCTGGAAATGCAGTTGAATGCCTTCGCGGGGCTGGATCTGGATCACCAGCCGGTTGGCTTCGTGGTCGTCCACGGCATTGCTGCCGAAGATCATGTGCGGCGGATGTCGGAACTGAATCACGATCTGCGTCGTCCGGCACGACATGCCCTTGCCCGACCGCAAATAGAACGGCACGCCCTGCCAGCGCCAATTGTCGACGTGCCAGGTCACCGCCCCGAACGTTGGCGTTTGACTGCCGCGGCCGACCCCCGGTTCGTCGCGGTAGCTGCGGTACTGGCCGCGCAACGTCCAGCGCGCGACCTCGTCGCGAGCGAGCGGCCGGACGCAGCGGAGCACTTTCACCTTCTCGTCCCGGACGGCGTCCGCATCGAAACGCGCCGGACCTTCCATGGCCGTCAGCGTGAACAACTGCATCAGGTGGTTCTGGAACATGTCGCGCAGGATCCCCGCCGATTCGTAGAACCCCGCGCGATGGCCGATCACCACTTCCTCGGCGGCCGTGATCTGCACGTGATCCACGTAGTTGCGGTTCCAAATCGGCTCGAAGATCGTGTTGGCGAACCTCAGGACCAGCAGGTTGCTGACCGTCTCCTTGCCCAGATAGTGGTCGATGCGGTAGACCTGCGATTCGGCGAACACGCGATGCACGACTTCATTCAGTCGCCGGGCGCTGGCCAGATCGATCCCGAACGGCTTTTCGATCACCACGCGCCGCTGCGCGCAATCCTCGCACGTCATGCCCGCTTGGCCCAGGTTCAGCACCGCCGGTTCGTAGAAGCCAGGGGCAGTGGCCAAGTAGTACAGTCGAACCGTCTCGGCCCCCTGCTCGGTCCCGTCCAGGAATTGGCCCAGCGATGCGACGTCGTCGGGTTGCGTGACGTCTCCGGGGTGATAGTAAATCGACGACGCGAACTCGTTCCAGACGCCGCGGTCGAACCGGTCGCCCAAATAGCCGGCGGTCGATTCGACCAATCGCTCCCGCCACGCCTCGTGGCTGAATCCGCTGCGCGACGAACCAACAATCCGCGTCCCGTCGGGCAGTCGTCCCTTGCGATGAAGTTCGTACAGCGCCGGAACCAGCTTACGGCTGGTCAGATCGCCCGACGCACCAAAAATCACGATCGTGTGAGCCATGCGGCTGCTCCTGTTTGTTTTTCGTGGGACGGATCTCAGTCGGCTTGGAATCCGGCGGATTGGATGGCCTGGACGACGTGATGTTTGTCGACACGACCGCGGACAACGGCTTCGCCGGGTTCGAGGGTGACCGAGGCCCAATCGATTCCTTCGGTGGCCCGCAGGGCCTTCTCCAGGCGTGTCACGCAATTGTTGCAGCTCATGCCTTGCACCGACACCCGCAACTCGCAGGCGTCGGCCGGGTCTGCCCCCGAGCGGTGAGGCCAGCGGCGTCGGAGATCGTCGACGGCGAACCAGACGATCAAGGCCAACAAGACAATCGCCATGGCGCTGCCCCAAGGAGTCGGGCCGTGCTCATGACAATCGGGGATCGCGAGCGGCGTCGCGGTCAGCAGCCAGTCGAAAGCGAGCGCGAACAAAATACTGCCCGCGACGATCGTTCCCAGATAGATGCTCATGGTTGCCCAGCCGAAGCGGCGATAGATGGCACCGATGGTCGCCACGTTCGTGGCCGGACCGGCCATTAGGAACACCAACGCCGCGCCGGGGGGCAGGCCGCCTGCGACCAGCGCCGCAGCGATGGGGACGGAAGCCGTGGCGCAGACGTACAACGGCAGCGAGATGGCTAGCGCCGCCAGCGCCGACGACAGACTGCCCCAGGCGCTCAATGCGGCGAAGACCGAATCCGGCACCAGGACTTCGATCGCCGCGGATACGACGATGCCGATCAGCAGCCAGTGCCAGATCGAACGGATGATGTCGGTCCCGTGCGCCACCATGGCGCGCAAGCCGCGGCGCCCCTCCGCCCCGCGCGACGTCGATTCGGGCTCGACCACCTCCTCGCCGTGCCCCACGAACCGGTCGACCAGCAACCCGCCGACGATGCCCGTCACCGCGGCGCTCAGCACCTTGAACAGCGCGAACGGCCAGCCCAGGAACGACGCGCTGACCAGGATCGAATCGACGCCCGTCTGCGGTGTGCTGATCAAGAATCCGACCGCAGCCCCGTTGCTGGCACCATCCTTTTTCAGCCCGATTCCGGCGGGGATGACTCCGCAGGAACAGAGCGGCAGCGGCACTCCCAGCCCGACGGCTTTCATCACGCCGGCAGGGCCGCGGAAACTGCGCCGAACAAAGTTCCGAGGCAGGAGAACGTGAATCAGCCCCGCAATCAGCGTACCCAGGAGGATCCAAGGCGCGAGGTGGACCAGAACCAGCCACATCTCCATCAATAATCTTGTCCACATAACGATATCGGTTGTTCGAGGTTCATTCCAACTGTCCGGTCGTTGCGTACCGCGGCAAGGGACTCGCCGGTTCCCACCTTCACCGCTTCGACTCCGCGGATATTGTAGGGCGAGCGGAGCGTCCGGCCAATTCGAGCAATCCGCCGCCGACGGCCAGAGCCAGCAGCGAGGCGATCAACCACGTCGCGGGCAGATGCTGCTGCTCTTGGACACCCCAGCCGCGTTCGATCAGCCAATCGCGATAATAGGCCAGCATCAACAACAGGCCGTTGTGGCTGACATGCAGCAGGATGCCGGGCACCACGCTGCCGCTGCGCCAAGCGAGCCAGCCGAGGGCCAGACCGAGAAACGCACTCGGCAGAAAACGTTCCGGGGATGCGGGACTGCCCACGACGACGTGAAAGAGTCCGAACAACAGGGCCGAAACCCAGATCGCGCGGCCGGCCGATGTGGACCGCTGCAACGCCGCGAACAAGTAGCCCCGGAACAACCACTCTTCGCATACCGCCGGAACCAGCGCCAGACTGAACAGAATCAGCCACGGCGAAAGCTCGCGCCACTGTTCCAGCAGTTCGGAGATCATGTCCATCTGTTCGCCGGTCAACGTCGTGAGGCCCAGCCACTGATTGAGCAGAAAGATCTCGTGCGCGACCGGCCACAATGCCAGCCCCCACACCGCCGCGGCGCAGAAGGCCAACGGCCGCGCCGGGCGCACACGGAAACCCGTGACCAAACGGACTCGCTGCAAAACGGCGATCGCCAGCGGCAATCCGGCGAACAGCACCAGCGTGGCCAGTGCATTGAACAGCAACAGGCGGCCCATCGGCAACTGCTCCTGCTGACGCAGGTAGCCGGTCACCAGGATCGAGGCGGGAAACAACAGGGCGACGCAGAACATGGCGGCGGGCAGACTGGCTACCTCGCGGCGCTGCGCGGGACGCGCGATCAGGTCGCTCCATCCGCCCTCGCTGCCGTACAGCAGGGCATCGGTTCCGAAAATCCGGGCCGCGATGGCGATCGCCGCGACGGCGTACAACAGCGTCGAGCACACGGCCAGCACCGCCAGCGACGGATCGACCGAACCTTCGAGCACATCGCGGGCCAGCAGGACGATGTTCACCAGCGGCGTCAGCGCCAGCCACGGGCCGAATTCCAAACCGGGCGTCAAACTGAGCATGCCTGGAGCCAGCGACAACAGCATGACGGGGATCAGATAGGCCTGGGCCTCCTTGAAGCTGCGCGCGAAACTGGTCAGCGCCAGCAAGATGGCCGAGAAGAAGGCGGCGAACAGCACCAGCAGCCCCAGCACTTGGGCGATCACCAGCAGCGACAATCCCGCTACGCCGAAAACCAGCCTGTCCATGCCGCTGCTGAAGAGCGTGACGGTCATGGCCAGCAGATTCGCGCCCGCGGTCAGCAACGCCACCGTCAGGACCGCGACGTACTTGGCAGCCAGCAACTCGAGCCGTGGTACGGGCGCCGCCATCAACGTTTCGAGTGTGCCGCGTTCCCGTTCGCCAGCCGTCAAGTCGATGGCCGGGTACACGGCGCCGGTAATCGTCATCAGGATCAAGATCAAAGGGATCAGCGCGGTCAGCGACACGGCTGACCCCACCCCGCTGACCGCGCGGGCGTGAAGGGTCGCCGGCAGAACAAGCCGCACACCCAGGGCCTGCGTTTGCTGGTGCAGTTGGTCGTCGTTTACGGCGCGGAAACAGTCGCGGACGTATTCCATCGCCGCTTGGCTGAGAGCCGAATTCTCGCGATAGATCAGTTCACCATGAGTCGCTGCGGCCAGTCCGCCGGTTTGGTCGTCCGACGGGACGCGGGTCAACCGAATGGCCAGGTCGATCTGGCCCTCGACGACGGCCCGTTCGAGCCCCGGCAGACTGAACCAATGGATCTTCGGCCGTTGACGTGGTGATTCCGCCGTTGGTGGTCCCGCATCCGGGCGAATCGTTGCCGCCTCGGCCAGTTGCCGTTCCAGAAGCTCCGCACCATGATCCAGGTAGTTCTGGACAAACGGCAATGTCTCCTGCGACTCGAGCCCGATTGCATACGCGGGCCGGGCGGAGTCTTGCAGCGACGTGATCAGGAAGCGCTGGAACAGCAGGCTCAACAGCGGGTAGACCAGCAAGGGCATCAGCACAAGAGTCACGATGGTGCGTCGATCGCGCAGCGTCTCGCGCCATTCCTTCAGGCACAGGCGAGCCAAGCGGCCGACCGAATCCCGCCTGCGCGGCGCGGCCGGCCAACGCGCAGCCGCCTGCTCGGGATGCGGTTCGTCGAAATGGTCATCGGTCGGAAGCATCGAATCAGTCGCGATCTTTAAGTCTTCATTCGCAGCATGCGCGAACGCATCTTCGTTTAACGACAAGCCGCAGGAGCCTGCTGAAATACTGGCAAAAACCGAGGTGGGGTAAGCCTCCAGCTTGCCGAGTTTTCGTATCTTTGATTCCCGCACTTTCCTAGACGCCCCAT
>JAHDXO010000051.1 GCA_023382975.1 Pirellulaceae bacterium | reverse complement strand
CAGTAAGCTGTTACGCACTTTTTAAATGGTGGCTGCTTCTAAGCCAACATCCTGGCTGTCTCTGCATCCTAACTTCCTTTGTGACTGAGCATGACTTAGGGACCTTAGCCGACGGTCTGGGTTGTTTCCCTCTCGACCGCGGAGCTTATCCCCCGCGGACTGACTCCCGAGATAGTCGTCCTGGTATTCGGAGTTTGGTTCAGTGGAGTACCCGGGAAGGGCCTCCATCCAATTCAGTATCTCTACCCCCAGGACGTAGTGGCTCGAGGCTAGCCCTAAAGCTATTTCGGAGAGAACGAGCTATCTCTGCGTTTGATTAGACTTTCACTCCTCCTCACAGGTCATCCCCTCGGTTTTCAACCCAAGTGGGTTCGGGCCTCCACGCAGTATAACCCGCGCTTCACCCTGCCCATGAGTAGATCACGCAGTTTCGCGTCTACCACCGCTGACAAAATCGCCCTATTCAGACTCGGTTTCCCTATGGCTCCGACCCGGAGGGTCTTAACCAAGCCAACGACGGTAACTCGCCGGATCATTATGCAAAAGGCACGCCGTCACACAGGCCCGAAGGCCACCGTGCTCCGACCGCTTGTAGGCACATGGTTTCAGGTTCACATTCCTCCCCTAGCAGGGGTTCTTCTCATCTTTCAGTCGCCCTACTTAGTTCACTATCGGTCATTAGAGAGTATTTAGCCTTACGGGATGGTCCCCGTGGATTCAGTCGGGGTTTCACGTGACCCGACCTACTCAGGTACCCTCCGGGAGATAGCACTGCTTTCGCTTACGGGGCTGTCACCCTCTGTGGCCGGCTATTCCAAGCCGTTCTGCTAACAGGCTATTTGGTAACTCCCAATTGGAAGGCCCTACAACCCCGCAGGGGAAAACCCCCGCGGTTTGGGCTGATCCCCGTTCGCTCGCCGCTACTGAGGGAATCGAACTTTCTTTCTTCTCCACCGGTTACTTAGATGTTTCAGTTCACCGGGTTTGCCTCCACGCGTCTATGGATTCAACGCAGGAATATTCGGGGATCCTGGGATTACCGCTCGTTTGTCAACTCCCCCAGGCTTATCGCAGACTTCCACGCCCTTCATCGCCTTCTAATGCCGAGACATCCCCCATGCGCCCTTAATAGCTTGACCACGAATATCCACTGCTCGTAGACACTCGCGTTTACCTTTGCAGGTTTTGCGCTCTTTCAATTTCACACCACCTTGGCTCGGCTTGCGCCACGCCTCGGTGGATCATCTATCCGAAGATGCCATCTACGCACGAATCAACCAAATTGTCAAAGATCAAATTTCAGGCCCGAGTCGAGCCCCCGCTGACGTTTCGGTCAGTGGTTCGTCCCGCAAGGGAAAGGCAGAATGTATTGATGCGTCGTCCGCTTGTCAACCGCCACTGGGCAGTTTTCGGAAAAATCTTTTCCGGCGTCTGAAAGCGACCCGCAAGACGCTTTCATCGGCTGCCCAGCAGCGGATCTTTAACTCCCTGCCAGCGGTCAATTGTACATGGACCGAGGTCCGGGGCAACGGGGTGCGAGAAGAAAATTCCGCTTTCCGCTCAGAACGCGATCAAGACTCCCGGAAACCGCCGCAGAAACAGCGGCGGAGTTGTGGGTCGTCCCGCGCGGAAACACCGGAGATTTGGCGGTTTTCAAGCGGAATGGGGCGCATTGCGCGCTACGACAATTCCCAGCCCTGTCGATACTCCTTGCGGATGTATTGCTCCGCCTGGCCAACGCCTTTCGCCTGTAATTCGGCCGCATTCCACTCGAAGGGCCCTCCTGACCGGTAAGCAACGATTCCCAAAAGAACAGTCTCCGTCAGAGCTCCGGAGTATTCGAAGTTGCATGTTGTCGGACTGCCCGTCTTGCACGCCTGAATCCACTCGTTCCAATGCCCGATCGAATCGGGAATCGAACGTTCCGGAGGCGTGAACTCGGCAAATTGATCCTTCGGAAACAGCAGGTACTGTCCGTAGTCGGCGGCCAACTGGCCTTTGTCGCCGACGAAGAGAATTCCCAGTCCCCAGCGAGTCAACGGGCGGTCGTAGCGGTCCATGAGCGCCTCGACCGCCGGATAGTGGGCACCGCCGTCCGACCAGTGGAGTTTTAGTGGCGAGCCGTCTTCGAGCTTGAAGTCATACCGTGCTTTGACCCACTCCGGAGCTCCGTCAGGATCGACGGGCGGACCTTCGCAAGAGACATGGTGCGGAAATCGCAGGCCCAACGCCCAGAACGGCAGATCCATGATATGACAGGCCATGTCGCCGAATGTGCCCGAACCGTACTCCCAAAACCGCCGCCAGTTCCCCGGGTGGATGTTGGGTGAATAGGGCCGCTGGCGAGCCGGTCCCAGCCACAGATCCCAATCCAAATTTGGCGGAACTGGGCCGTCCCAGGGTGCGAATTTCCCGCCGGACCAACCCTTGTTGCACCAGCAAAAGACCTCGCTGACTTTCCCGATGGCTCCGCTCTGGACAATTTCCACCACCCTTCGATAGTTGCCTCCAGCGTGGATCTGAATCCCCATCTGGGTGGCTACGTTGGCCTTCTTCGCCATCTGGGCGATCTTGCGGGCCTCGGCGACCGTGTGCGTCAACGGTTTTTCGCAGTAGACGTGCTTCCCCAGGGTCAAGGCGATGGCTGTGGCAGGTGCGTGGGTGTGATCGGCGGTCGAAACGACCACCGCGTCGATCCGATTGGACTCCTGATCGAGCATTCGGCGGAAATCGCGGTGTTTGCTGGCATCTGGGTAGGTCTGGGCCGCCTTGTCCAAATAATTGGCATCGACGTCGCACAACGCAACCATGTTCTGGCTCTTCAATTCCTGGACGTTGTGCCAGCCCTTGTTGGCACATCCGACAATGGCCAAATTCAATTTCTCGTTGGGTGAATTGGATTCTTGAGCGGAGGTCGGATTGATGAAATAGCCCGAGGCCAACGCCCCAGTTGCCAACGTACCGCCAACAAAAGTCCGTCGCGTCATTCGAGGGTTCATAGGATGGCTCCAGTGTGAAAGGCTACCAAAATAAGGCGGGACAGGAAAACGGAATGCGATGGTCAGTTTGGGCAGTCTCGGCCGGAATTGCAAGTCGACGAACTGGACGACTCCGGCAAGACTTTTCGATCACGGCAAGCGACATTGGAGCAAAACGGCGGATTGGATAGAATCCTCCGCGGGAAGGACGCACGGAGGACGCCCGATGACTTGGTTCGCGATCCTGGCCACCGCGGTTCTGGCATTCGTTGTCTGCTCGACGTTAATTCAAGGTGCCGTCGTCGCTCGATTCGTCCGGATAGTCCGTCGCATTCGGGAAGATCGCCGGATGTTCGTTCGGCTACCGGCTGCGACGGTCGTGTTGCCTCTGCGGGGGGCCGATCCGTGGCTGCCCGAAACGCTGCGGGCGCTTGCTTCCCAGGATTACCCTGATTACGACGTGCGAATTGTTTTGGACAGTCCCGGAGATACCGCACGCGACGTTCTTGATGCCTGGATAGACTCGGTCGATTCCGATCGTTTTCACGTGGAGATCCTGCATCAGCCCATGGATTGCTGCAGCCGGAAGAACCAAGCGTTGATCCAGGCGGTGTGTGCCTTGCCCGATGACCGCGAAGTCGTGGCGATCCTGGATGGCGATGTGATTCCCCATGCGACTTGGTTGAAGGACTTGGTGACACCGTTGATGGACGATCCCCGGGTGGGTGTGGCGACAGGCAACCGCTGGTACAAGTCGGATGGACAGCGATGGGGCACTCGCGTGCGTTACTTCTGGAATGCCGGCGCGGTCGTTCAGATGTGGTTCAACCAGATGGCCTGGGCCGGGAGTCTGGCGTTGAAGACATCGGTGATTCGCGAAACCGGGATGCTGGACCGATGGGGGCGGGCGATCTCGACGGATGCGGTGGTCTTCCGTCAGTTGCATCGGCACGGCTACCGGTGCGTTTTTGCCGAGTCGGTATTGATGTTGAACCAGGAGGAGATCGCGCTGCCCGAATTCGTGAATTGGGTCGCGCGGCAGTTGACCACGGCCCGACTGTACCATCCCGGATGGGCGGTCGTGTTGTTCCACGCAGTGTATTTGTTCTTCGTCCTGTCCTGCGCTCCGCTGACGTTGAGCTTGGCATTTTGTACTGCAGAGAGTCTTGCCGCAACCATGCTGGGTCTGGCCCAGGTCGTCTACTGGGGTGCCAGTTTCGGTTTCGCGCGGGCGCTGGAGTCCGCCATCCGCAGCAATTTACGGCAGCATCAGGACGTGTCTCCCGATTCCGCGGCGCCGGGAATCGTCGTCGCCTTGGCAGGCATGGTACTGACGCAGGCCGTCTATCTTTGGGCGCTGTTGCTCGCCTCGGGGAGGAGCACGGTGACTTGGCGCGGCGTACAATACCGCATCTTGGGGCCGTTCGAAATCAAGGCACTTGCACTCGAGCCTTACGCGCGGCGGGCGTCGGCTGGAACTTCGTTGGTCTAGTGGTGCGATGAAGAAGATCGATGCAGGCAGTTTGACGGAGGCTCAAGAAACGCTGCTGATCCCGCTCTGGGCGCGAGCGGTTTCTCACCGGCACGGCGAGCCGATCCTGCCCGATCCGCGAGCGATCGAACTGATGGATTCGATCGACTATCCGTTCGAACGTTTCGAGCAGGCGAACGTCGATGCCGCGGGGTTCTGTATCCGGGGCCGAATCATTGATCGCCTGGTCGAACAGTTCCTGGACGCGCATCCGACGGGGACCGTGGTCGAGATGGGCGTAGGACTGGACACGCGTTTCGACCGGCTCGACAACGGCACGGTGTCCTGGCTCGAGGTCGATCTGCCCGAGGCGATGGAGTTGCGCCGGCAACTGATCGCAGAGACGCCGCGCCGCCGCCAAGAGTGCGCGTCGGTGCTCGAAACAGACTGGCTGGACATTCTGGACTCCTTTGCCCCGATCCAGGTCTTGTTTGTTGCCGAAGGAGTGTTTTACTTCCTGGGGTCTCGGCAAGTACAGACGTTGTTGCAGCGACTGGCCGATCGATTTCCCGGCAGTGCAGTGGTGTTCGACTGCCAGTCGCCGCTGCTGCTGGCGTACAACAACTGGCGGCAGCCGGTTCGGAACGCGCAGATGCAATGGTCGGTGCGCCGGGCGCGCGATTTGGAAGCCTGGGATCCGCGGTTTTGCTTGGAACAGTACATCGGATTCGGCGACGGCGACTACTATCCTCTGGCCATCTGGAAACGGCTGCCCCTAGCTCAGCGACTGTTACGACGGTTGTGGCCGCCGTCGAGGCATCTGTTCAAAATTTGCCGATTGCGTCTGGGCGCGGCAACAGAAGGACGTAGGATCAGCCGGCCCGCTGGGACATAGGCCACAAGACCGTCTCGTTTTCCGCGTGGGATTTCTGCCTCGGCGGCTAACTACGTCTAATGTCAGAGAATACCCCGACCAACCCTCCGTCCGTCGATTTCCTGAGCCGGGTGAGCCGGGCTCAGCGTTCGCTGTACGCCTTTATCCTGACGCTGGTCCGGCAGCCGGCGGATGCGGAGGACGTTCTGCAGGAAACGAACATCGTCCTGTGGCAAAAGGCGGCCGAGTTCGATACGAGTCGGGATTTCCTGCCATGGGCGCTCCGAATCGCCCAACTGCAGGCCATGGCGCATTGGAAACGGCAGAAACGGGTTCCGCGGACGTTCGATGAATCTCTGCTCGCCGAATTGGCTGACGAGGCGATCACCGCAGCGGCGGAACTCGACCCGCGACGGCAGGCGCTGGCCGGTTGCCTGCAGAAGCTGCCGGAGCAACAGCGGGAATGGATCGCGCGCCGCTACCAGCCCGGTGGTTCGGTCCACGAACTGGCTCGCCAATCGGGCAGAACCCCCGGCGCGGTTTCGGAGTCGCTGCGGCGGGTTCGGCGAGCCTTGCTCGAATGCATCGAGCGCACGTTGGCCCGGGAGGAATGGGCATGACGGCGGAAGCGAAGAACAGGCTGGAAGCCCTGCTGAATCAGTCGGTCGACGGCACCCTGCTGGACGACGACGAACTGCAACTGGCTGAGCTGCTGCGCACCGATGCGGCGGCTCGCCGGCAGTACCGGCAGTTCATGGCGTTGCACGCCGATCTGCACTGGGACTATGCGTCCGCCACGGTTTCGCAGCCGGAGGCAAACAGCCGGACGGGGCGCGAAGAGTCTGGACGGAAGCGGAACGTGCAAAGCTACGGGGTGGCCGCAGCCGTGTTGCTGCTGACGATCGCCGGCGGCGTCCTGTTGACCTGGCGCCTACGGGGCGGCGTCGGCGGAGACCGTCCTGTCATCGGCCGGCTCACGCGATTGGCCGGAGAAGTCCAGGTTGTCGATCGTGGTAGAACGCAGGCAGTGAAGCAGGATGTCGATCTTCGCGCGAAAGCATCCATCCATGTCGTCGGGCTAACAGGCTTGGCAGCCCTGCGATTGGACGATGGCACAGAGGTCAGTATTGCCGGCGAGACTCACATCGAGTGTCGCCGCGAAGCTGGTCGCACGAGCATCACGTTGCACGAAGGGTATCTGAGCGCGAACGTAACGGCACAGGCCGCCGCACGCCCGTTGCTGATCCAGACGTCCAGCGCGGAGATGCAGGTGCTTGGAACGCGATTGGCTGTCGGCGCCGACCAAGAGACGTCGGAGTTGGGAGTTCAACAGGGACGAGTCCGCCTCAAACGCCTGACCGATGGAGAAACCATCGAGGTACAAAGCGGGCAATACGCCGTCGTCTCGCAGCGGTCGGCGCTGGAGACGAGACCGTGGCCGACAACGCCCGAAACGTGGCGGGAGGACTTCGAAAGCGGCCTGCCCGACGGTTGGCGATACGGTCAGTGGTTCCGCGAGGACAACACCGAAGTTTCCCGTGGCAGCGTCCGTGCCGCCCGGCGTTTCGCATTGGACGGAAGCGACTCCACGTTGCACCGCATCACGTTGCCCAAGCAATGGATGCAAGGATTGTGGCGGTTGGAAACAGACAGCCGATTGCACTTCACCTTCAAAATGAGTCGCCCAGGGTGGTTTCAAATCATGATGGGCGTGCGTTCCGACGTGCTTCATCCGTCCCATATCGGCAACTACGAGTTGCAGAGCAGCTTCTGGAAGAAAGGCGAGCCGAACGAATGGCAAACGGTCAGCGTGCCGTTTTCCGCCTTTCGGAAGAACATCCCCGGCGTCGGGTATGCCGACCTGCCGCCCGATTCGCCGCGTGCCGGAGATGTCGCCTACCTGCTGTGGTTCAGCACGGGCGACGTGGACCGGGGACTGGTGATCGACCGCATTTGGATTGACCGCAGCAGCCATCCCTCCGAGGACCTTCCATGACCCGCCATCGACCGTGTCGCATTTGCGTTCTGCTTCTGTTCGCGGTATGGGGAACGATCGCCGACCAGAGCGGCGCAGCCGAACAGAAGCCGAAGTCCGGCGTTCCGCTGGCGGAACCGCCCATAGCGGCGGTGCGGCAGATTCTGGAAGGCTGGGACGATCCGCACCTCCCCGGGCTGATCGACTCGTTGGGCGAACGGCTCGCCGTCCAGGCGGAGCAAGCGGCGGAAGTGCTGGACTTGTTGGAGCGGGAAAAATCGATCGAGTCGGCGACGCTGCGAGCCGATCTGCTGATCTGGATCGCCCGCGGTGACGAGACTCCGTCGTGGAAGCGGAAGACGCGGACCTTCCAACCCGACACGATGGACACCGATGAACTGGGACGGCGAGCCGCGAAGTTGCTCGACCACCCCGATCCGTTCTTGCGCTCCTTGGCGGAATGGGCCATCGCGATCCGACTGGCGACCGAGTACGAGTGCGCCGAAGAGCGCGTCAACGGACGCCGGATGGCGAAGGCTTGGCCGGATGCGGACGCACCGGATTGGTATCGCAAGTGGGCGGCGATCGGACCGGACACTCAGCTCGAAATGGACTACGTGCGGCAAGCGGCCGCGCGGGGCTTGCATCGCACCACAAAAGACTTGGTCGCCGATGCCGCGGCGTGGACGGACCGATCCGAAGAACTGTCGGCTTACGTTCGACAGGCAGGAACGCCGGAGCAGGCGACGATTGCCAACGAGCATCAGCGGCGGGTCGCGGGGGCGCTGCGGGAACTGACGCAGGCGGTCAGCGACTCGCCCGGCGACCTGACGCGGAGTCGCGAAGGCTACCTGCATGTCCGGCGAGCCTTGCGGCAACTGGTGTTCGCCAATCCGGATATCGATTTCGATCGCGTTGTGTTCGGGGTGCGGCAAGCGCCCACGGGCAACGGCAACATCACCGTGGGGCGCTGGAACACCCACACACCCGGCGGGGATATCTACGTCAAGCGAGGTTTCCGTCCCGAAGACCCGGCCGAGCCGCTTCTGGCAGGCCGCCTCGGGCCGGGGCACGTTCGCGGCTTGGAACTCTCGTGGGACGCGGACAGACTGGTCTTCGCCTATGCCAAGCAACCCGGGATGCACAAGAGGAGGACAGGTCCGGCGAGTGCTGCGCGTGAATCGGACCTGTCCCCTGTTTTCGAGGGCGGCGAGGTGGCACTACCCGAGAAGAACGACTTGGGCGGTTATTTCGGTCAGGGCGTGGGCGCGATCGAAGAAATGTCGCACCTGTTCGAAATGAACATCGACGGGACGGGACTTCGGCAATTGACCGACGAGCCGCTCCATGCGGACCAGGAACCGACATATCTGCCCAACGGCGACATCGTCTTCGTCTCGGATCGTTCGTTCTTCGGCAGCCAATGCGCCGGCGCCCTCGAGCAGGACAACATGATTCTGAACCTGTACCGGTGCGATCCGGACGGAGGAAATATCCGCCCGCTGTCCAACAACAAGGACTTCGATCGTCATCCGCACGTCATGGACACGGGCCAGTTGTTGTTCCTGCACTGGGAGTACCAGGAACGGCATCTTTGGCAAACGCACACGCTGTGGACGAGTCGTCCCGACGGATCGATGGCCGACGCGCTGTACAAACAGCATATCGAGACCGGTCCGATGTCGCTGCGCGAGGCACGGCAGATCTACGGCCATCGCAAGCTGGTGGCGATCGCCTGCGGTCATCACAACTACGACCAAGGCGCGGTGTTCCTGGTCAATTTCGCGGCGGGGATCAACGAACGGGAAGGCATGCGAAACGTAACGCCGGGCGTGTCGGGCACCGAGGGCGGTTATGGCGGCGTCAAGCCGGTTCCCGAAGGCGGCGTCCGGGACGGAGGCGGACACTACATGTTCCCCTATCCGCTGTCGGATAGAAGCTTCCTCGCGGCGTACTCGTACAAGCGTCCCGAGGAAAGCGCCGGTCAGAATTTCTCGCTCTACTACATCGACGTCTGGGGCAACAAGGAACTGATTCACCGCGACCAACGGATGTCGGTGGCGTTCCTGTCGCCCGTGCGGCCCGCACCGCGTCCGCCGATCTTGGAGGAACTCCCGCCCGCGCCGGCCGACGGCTCCCGCTACGCTGTGGCCACGGTGGCCGACGTTCACGCAGGCTGGCCCGACGCGGAGACGGCTCGGATCAGATTCCTGCGGATCTCCCAGAAGGTGCCCTGGCCCTGCGTGCGGGACGAATCCAAGTCCTGCGGCTTCAACGACCTGCACTGGATGCCGGCAGCCTGGGATCCGGTGCTGGGCATGTGGGACTGGGGCGCGGCCCGCGTGATCGGCGTTGTCCCGGTGGAAGCGGACGGCTCGGCGCACTTCAAAGTCCCGGCCGACCAGACGGTGTATTTTCAGGCGTTGGACGAGAACTTCCTCGAACTGCGTCGAATGCGAAGCAACGTCACGTTCCGCGCCGGCGAGTCGCGCGGCTGCATCGGTTGCCACGAAAGCCGGGCTACCACGTTGCCGAACCGCGATTCGATTCCGCTGGCCATGCTCCGCGCGCCGTCAACGCCCGTGCCGCCGGCTTGGGGCGATCGAATCGTGCCGGATTACGAGCAGCACATCCAGCCGATATTCGAACGGCACTGCGTCCGCTGTCACGGCGAGCATGAATCGGACGGCGGACTGGAATTCACGTCCCGCCGCGTGGACGGATATCTGCAATCGTACCGCACGCTCTTCGGCCTGACGGCCAACGATCCGACGCCGGTGTCCAAGAACTACTGGTCCATTTGGCACCCGAACGAGCCGCCGCTGGGCGACGAAGCCGCCAGTGCCGCCAAAGCGTTCCTGAAGAACGTCTTGCGCGACCCGCCGGCTTCGCAGCTAATCACTGTGGCCGACTATACGGGCGGCGCCGAGGTCACTCAGCCGCTGCAATTCGGCTCGGCCAAGAGCAAGCTGACCTTGACGCTGTTGAACGATCCCCAGCATGTCGCCGAGGTCAAGCTTGCCCCGGACGAATGGATGTCGCTGGTGACCTGGGTCGATTTGAACGCCCAGTACTGGGGAACTTTCGTGGAAAAGGACGGTCACTACGCCAGCCGCCGGGGTGCTGCCCGAGGCGGTTCGGTGATTCCCCCGCGCCGCGTTCAAGTTCTGTTTCCGGACCCTTGGCAACGTCCGCCCGCCGGCCAGTGGATTTGGCGGGACAACGATACGGTGGTGTTGAAATGAGAGAAAGGGAGACGAGGAGAGGGGGAGGCGAGGAAAGGGGAGAATGGGAGAGGGGGAGAATGGGAGAGGGGGAGAATGGGAGAGGGGGAGAATGGGAGGCAGCGAGATGAGGATCACGCGGCATACCGAGTTGACGGTGTATCAGCGGGCGTTTGATGCTGCGATGGCGGTGTTTGCACAGACCAAGACGTTTCCCAAAGAAGAGCGGTACTCATTGACCGATCAGGTTCGTCGATCGTCCCGGTCTGTTTGCGCAAATATCACCGAAGCGTGGCGAAAACGTCGTTACGAAGCAGCCTTTGTCAGCAGACTTAATGACGCCGAAACGGAAGCGGCTGAAACGCAGACGTGGCTTCAATTTGCAGTCGAATGCAAATACCTGGACCGCAACGAAGCCGCTCGACTATACACGGAATATGACGAAATCCTCGCAATGCTGGTCGCAATGATCCGAGAACCTGCCAAATGGACAATACGATGAATCTCCGATCTCCCGTTCTCCCCGTCTCCTCGTCTCCCGATCTCCCCCTCTCCCCGTCTCCCGATCTCCCCCTCTCCCCGTCTCCCGATCTCCCGATCTCCCCCTCTCCCCGTCTCCCGATCTCCCCCTCTCCCCGTCTCCCCCGCTCGACGCCTCCTCGCGGCGCGACTTCTTGCGCACCGCCGCGGGAGCCGGCGCTGCCCTGGCCACATGGCCCGTGGCACGAGCCGCAGACGCGCTCGGCCCGGCCCCGGAACCCTTTGTCGGCATCCACATCGCTCCCCACAGCATCATGGACGAAGGGGTCGAATACTGCCTTGACCTGCTGCGCGAGCAAGCGGCGGTCAACACGCTCCTGCTCAGTCCCTACCGCTACTACGGCGCGATGAACCGCCCCCTGCACCTGATGGGCGACCACGGCGTGCCGTTGCGGGACAACGCCGGCCGCAAGCTGCCGATGGTTTGGGTCCGGCACCGAGATTCCTGTTTCCAGGACACCAGGCTTCGACACGCCCAGCCGGCCGCGGACACGGAGTACGCCGGCCGCGAGGTGTTTGCCGAACTGCTTCCGCCCCTGCGGCGCCGGGGGATGAAGCTGCACGCACGCATCTACGAACCGGGCGCCGGCGCGGCCAAGCACATCGCGAACTTCGATCAAGTTCTGACCACAACGCTGGAGGGCAAGCCCGGTGAGAAACCGTGCTGGAACAGCCCCGAATACCGCGCCTGGGTCGCGGGCACGATGCGGGACTTGTTCCAGAACTACGAGCTCGACGGCGTCCAGTACGGGGCCGAGCGGGTCAGTCCGCTCTCGCAGTTGCTGTACGGCGGCAAGGTGCCGGAGTGTTTCTGTCCCCACTGCCTGGCCCGCGGACGCGATCAGGGCATCGACGCCGAACAGGCCCGGCGAGGTTTCACGGAACTGGCCGAGTTCCTGCAAGGTCAACTTCTGGACCAGCCACGCCCGGCGGACGGCGTCCTGCCAACCGTTCTCCGTGTCTTTCTCAAGTATCCCGCCGTGTTGGCCTGGGACTATCAATGGCACGTTGCCGGCGAGGAGGTGAACCAACTGGTGCGCGATGCCGTCAAGATCGCCCGTCCCGGCGCCCGGGTCGGCCGCCACGTCGATCATGCGCAAGGGAGCTGGGACATCGTCTACCGCGCGGCGGTGACCGGAGCGGACCTCGCCGCCTCGTGCGACTATGTGAAGCCGATCCTGTACCACGAGATCCTGGGGCCGCGAATCAAGGGCGTCTGGACCGAGCGGCTGCGCAAGACGCTGCTGAGCGAGTTGTCGCAGCCTCAATCGCTCGACCTGTACTACTCCCTGTTTGGCTACGACCCCGAATTGGCACCGAAGCTCGAAGAGCTCGCGGAACTCGGCTTGTCCCCGGACTACGTGTACCGCGAGACAAAGCGCTTCGTCACCATCCTGGACGGCAAAGCAGCGGTCTATTCGGGCATCGGCATCGATATTCCCAAGGGCAGCGGCTGGGGCACGGCCGTGTGGAGAAGCGATCCCGAGCGACTCGACCGGGCTGTCCGCCGATCGTTCGAGGCCGGCGCCACCGGCGTCGTCGCCTGTCGAGAGTACGAAGAGCACTCGCTCGAAAGCCTTCGGGTCTTCGGCCGCGCGGTACGGGAGGCGAACACATGAGACACCTGAGTTGGCTGGTCCTGCCGATGCTCGTCGGCTTCGCAATTCCCCTGCATGCGGACGATGCGAAGGCCGTGCGGCTGCTTTTTGCGGGCAGCAGCAGTACCTACTGGAACGACATGCCGCGCGAGGTGGCCCGGCTGGTAAGCGGCAAACTGGCGGACCGGCCCGGCGTCGCGGTCGAACCGGAGCTGGTCGGACGAAGCGGCAGCGACATCCGGGTGTACTCCGAGCCGGGCTTCAAGAGTTACGAATACGGCGTCCGGCCGGGGCAGACGTTTCTCGATAAGATCCGCGACGAGCGGCCGCAGTTGGTCGTGCTGCAGACGGTCTGCAGCTTCATCACGGACGAGCAGACAGGCGGCGTCCATGCCAACGCCGTCACGCGGTACTGCGCAGCGATCCGCGCCGCCGGCGGCGAGCCGGTGTTCTACGAAATGGGCTGGGGCAAGACCGACCGCGAGGCGGAAGGACGACGGCGGATCTTCGACCTGGCCTTCCGGAACCGAATCCGGCTCTATGCGCCTTGCTCGACCGCGTGGGCGCGAGTCTATCGCGAACGCCCCGATTTGGCGCTCCAGCACCCGCAGGACAGTTCCCATCCCGGCGATCTCGGCCATTTCCTGAATGTCGCCTGCTTCTACGCCGCGCTGACCGGCGAGAGCCCGGTCGGCCGACTGCCCCGCACCTACCGCGTTTGGCCGCATGCCTTGCCGAAGCCTCAAACCGATGCGGAAAAAGCGGCGGCCGTTGCCAGATTGGCCGAGTTCCAGCCCGACGCCTATCAGGCCAAGTTGGCAAAGTGGATGTTCCGCAACATGAGCGTCAACCTCACCCACACGCTCGACGAAGCCACCGCCGAGTATCTCGAACGCATCGCGTGGGAAGAGGTTCGGACGGTTCGACAACGACTGAGGGAGAACTGAGGCAGCGTGGACTCGGGCGCAGGCACGCCGAAGCGTACACGCAATCGTTGGAGTTCACGCTTTAGCGTGCGGGCGCTGGAGGGGCGCAATCAACACAAAGACACGCTAAAGCCTGAACTCCAGCGCGGGCACGCTACGAAGAAATCTCTTCGTGCGGGATGTCTTCCGGCCGGAAGCGTCTGGCCGCGTCGTACATGGCGATCACGTTCTCGGGCGGTACGCCGGCCTGGATGTTGTGGACGGGAGCAAAGACGTATCCACCGCCGGGCGCGAAGACCCGCAAGTGCGATTCGACTTCCTGAACCACCTCGTCCACCGTGCCGTACGGCAGCGTCTTCTGGCAGTCCAGCGATCCGCCCCAAAACGCCATCTTCCCGCGGCATTCCGTCTTGAGCCGCACCGGATCCATGCCGGCCGCGCTGGTCTGCACGGGGTTCAGGATGTCGAATCCCGTTTCGATCAGCGACGGGATCAGCGGGAAGATGGCGCCGTCGGAATGCAGCAGGACTTTCATGTCCGTGTGCTGGTGGATCCAGTCCAAACCACGCTTGTAGAACGGCATGATCTGGCGCCGGTACATGTCGACCGACAGGAACAGCGAATGTTGCGTGCCGAAGTCGTCGTTCACTTGCAGGATCTGCACCCGGTCGCCCACCGCGTCGACAAACCGCCGCAGATTGTCCAACCAGGCATCGACCAGTTTCTCGTACAGCGCGCTGACGTAATCGGGTTCGCTGGCCAGCGTGATCATCCACATTTCGAAGTCGCCGGTGCCCAGGCCGTAAAACAGCTCGTACGGCGGACCCAGCGGCGCGACGATGGCGAAATCGGTGTTCTGGTACAGCGCCTCGGCCTGCGCCCGGTAATGGACGAAATCCTCGTCGCTCAGCCGCGGCGGCTGATACCCGTCCAGTTCGACATGCGCGGCGCCGGGGAATTTCTCCACGCGGTCGAAATAGAACCCGTCCTTGGGCATGCGGGCGATCGGCTCGTCGTCGCGCAGCAGCACGAGCCCGCCGTCCTCCTCGGTGACCGGTTCGAAACCGCCTGGCACTTCGACCGGCGTACCGTCGAACATCTTCCAAGGCTTGAAGTTCTCGTTGCGGATGCCGAACGCCACGTCGCGCCGGTTCAGGCCGATGACATCCGCGCCGAAACGCTCCATGACCGGACGCTCGACTTCGGCCAACATCTGGTAGACGTCGTACACGCGCGTCGGTGACTCGATGCCCAGCAGCGGCTTCAAGCGATGATAGGTCGACGCGGCGATCCCCGACTGGCGCGTGCCGCCCAGATCGATCGGCACGCGATCGGCCGGCTGGTGATGGATGGCCCGCAGCACCCGCTGGCGTGAATTCATGGACGCAGCTCCTGGCACAAGGCGCGGATATAGTCGGGACTGGTGCCGCAGCAACCGCCGACGAAACGGGCGCCGGCCTCGACCAGCGCGGGACCGTGACTGGCGAACTCGGCGGCGGTCGTCTTGTACACCACCTGGCCGTCGATCATCTCGGGCAGGCCCGCGTTGGCTTTGATCCAGATCGGCCGGTCGGTCGCCGAGTGCAGACGGCGGCAGATATCGACATAGCCGGCGATACCTTGCCCGCAGTTCGCTCCGACCACGTCCACGCCGGCTTCGGTCAGCGCGGCCGCGGCCTGCTCGGGCGTGACGCCCATCATCGTCCGATCTAGCGCCGCGCCGGAGTCGAACACCATGCAGCCGACCACGGGCAGTCCGGTCTCCTTCGCCGCTTGGATCGCCAACCGCGCCTCGTCCAGTTCGGCCATCGTCTCGACGACCAAGCCGTCCGCGCCGCCGGCGGCCAGCGCCTGAGCCTGCTCGCGGAACGCCGCCAGCAGTTCGTCCGGATCGACGTCGCCCGCCATCAGCATTTTGCCGCTGGGACCGATCGAGGCGAACACCCGCGCCCGGTCGCCAGCGGCCCGGCGCGAGATCTCCGCGCCGGCGCGGCTGATCGCCGCGGCTTGATCCGCCAAGCCGTAGTCGGCCAAGGCCACGCGGTTGGCCCGGAACGTGTTGCTCAGCACGATCTGGCTGCCCGCCTCGATATAGGCGCGCGGAACCTGTTCGACCAATTCGGCGTGCGTCAGGTTCCACTCGTCCGGACAGCCGCCGATCGGCAATCCGCGGGCCTGCATCTGCGTGCCCCACGCCCCGTCGGTGATTACCGGGCTGCCGGTGAGCAGGGTCTCGATCAAAGGATGCATCAGGGAAACTCCAGGGGTTTACAGGCGCTGGCGGCCTGTGCTACGCGGGTAATGACCGGCGAATCAATAACGGTCGGTTTGTCAATGTGGTCATCACGCTCCGTCGTGATGACGTGTCGTCACGACGGAGCGTGACGACTACTATTCTTGGGACCGCTATTTCCTCGCTGGCCTAAATCACTTTGGTGGTGCCGGGCATGGCGCAGGCGTACAGACCGTCCGGTCCCGGCTTGACTTTCGTTTCGGCGTCCCAGGCCATCGACTCGGGGCACAGATCGATCTGGGAATTCAACGCGTCGTCCCAGCGGATGACTTGCCCCGAGTAGCAAGCCATGCGGCCCAGGATGGCGGTCATCGAGCTGCTGGCGCCGTAGTCGCCTTCGTTGTAAGGCTGACCTTCGAGCAAGGCAGCGAACAGATGGTCGTGCTCCAGTTGGTGTCCGTCCGGCCCGCGGTCAAGCTGGACCGGCGCCTGTCCGGCGATCCGGATCTCCGCGCGGCCGTGCCCTTCGATATGGACGCTGCCCTTGCTGCCGTGCGCGTGCTGGGCAAAGCTGTTCCAACAGTGCGGGATGTGGCGGCAGTAGCTGAACATCTTCAGGCCGTTGGCGTAGGTGAACTCGACCGTGTGATGGTCGAAGATCTCGCCGTAGTCGGGTCCGATCCGCACCTGCCGTCCGCCGCTGCCCTGGGCCTCGACGGGCACGCCCTGAGCCATCCAGTTGCAGACGTCCAGGTCATGCACGTGCTGCTCGACGATGTGGTCGCCGCTGAGCCACGTGAAGTAGTACCAGTTGCGTACTTGGTACTGCATCTCGCTCTGGCCCTCCTGACGGCCGCGGACCCAGACGCCCGTGCTGTTAAAGTAGGCTCGCAGGTACTGCAGATCGCCGATCGCGCCGTCGTGGATCCGGGCGACCGCATCGCGGTGCTTGACCTCGTGCCGCAGGTGGTGCCCGACCGCGACCGCCAGTCCTTTCTGTTTGGCCTGCTCGTTCGCTGCCATGATGCGGCGGACGCCGGGCGCGTCGGTAGCCACGGGCTTCTCCATGAACACGTGCTTGCCGGCTGCCACCGCGGCCTCGAACTGCGCCGGCCGGAAACCGGGCGGGCCGCACAGCAGGACCATGTCGACATCGCACTGGGTGGCCTTCTGGTAAGCGTCCAGCCCGACGAATTTCCGCTCGTCCGGAACGTCCACGCGATCGGGCAACTGCGCGCCGATGATTTTCTGCGCGGTATCCACGCGATCCTGGAATGCGTCCGCTAAGGCGACCAGTTTCACACGTGCGCCGGCGGCGTTGCGGATCGCTTGGACCGCCGCGGACAGTCCGCGCCCGCCACAGCCGATCAGCGCGATCTTGATTTCGTCGCTGCCCGCGGCGTGGACGTGCGCGGCACGGGGCAAGGCGCTCGCCACAGCGGCGGCCGAAGACACTTTCAAGAAGCCGCGGCGCGACGGCCGTGCGACAAGGGGAGGATTCGGCAGGTTCATCGGCGGAGACTCCGGAAGGCGGAATGGGTTGGAATGGCACGCATGGTCTGGAACAGCCCGAATTCTCACGAATTCGGCTAGGGTCGGTCAAGTATAGCCCTGAGGCGGCTGGTTAGGGAGTCGCCCGAACGATCGCCGCGACCCAGTTGCCCGGCTCCGGCGCATCGATCGCGACGATCGCGCCACCGTCGATCGCACTGCGTTTGGACCACTCGCCCGTGGCGATCTCGATCCACCGGATGTCGAAGCGGCCGGGGGTCTGGCGCAAATCCAGACCGACCGAACCGCCGTTGGCGAAGTACAACGCGTACGCCGCACCGGGCCGGGCTGCCAAGTAGGCTTCGTTCTCCGCCCGCTCGCTCAGCAGGTGGTTGGCTGGTTCGACCTCCCACATCTTGATCAGCGACTCGAGCTTGCGGGCCGCCCGAATCGAAGCGGCGGCCGCTTCGCTCAGTCCCAATCCCGAATCCGGGCGGTGGAAACGGGCGGACGCCGCGCCGCCGATGACGTGCCGCCACCAACGCTCCAGACCGTCCTGGTTATTGCCGTACCGGCCACCGTCCGCTCCGTAGGTCTTGACCGTGTTCAACGGCCGCGGCTTGTCGGCGATGTGCTGGCGGACCCATTGGAAATTGTCCCAATGCTCCTGGCCCATCTTCTGATTGTTCTGCGAGACGTCGGCAAAGTCGTACCGTTCGGGATGGTCCAGCGTCCGCCGGTGTTCCTCGGACTTCAGATCCCAGGCATCCCACATCTCGGTGACGCAGACCCGCTTGCCCGCCTCGGCGGCTCGCCGGCGGATGTACTCGGCCCAGTAGGCGCCCCACGCTTCCTGGCCCGACGTCTCGTTGTCCATGCAGTACAACACGTGGTCGTATAGCAGCGAGTACGACAACATCTTGTCGACAAACCGCTGCTGGTAGGGCAGCAGCACCGTGTTGTTGCGCTGCTTGGGCGTGGTGAAGAAGAACGGTTGCCGGTTGCGTCCCGGATGGTCCGGATACTGTTCCTCGAAACCCGATTCGGCATACGTGTAGTTGATGTTGTTCTTCGGGTTGTAGGGCAGAGGCAGCCAGTTGTCGCGAGCGTGATCGAAACGATCCCAGACTTCGATCTGCACAACGATGTTCCGCTCGGCCGTCCAACGCAGCAGGTTCTCGAAACGCTGCCAATACTCGTCGTTCCACTGATTCAAGTCGTAACGCCCGTCGGCCAGTTTGCGGTAGGGATAGACCTCGAAGCCTTTGTCCGGGCGGTCGCTCATCGTGTTGCGGATGTAATTCGCGCCGCATTTCGCCATTTCGTCCAGATGCTCCTTCAGGTCGGGGATCTGGAACAGGTTGTCGTCCTTGCTGCCGCCCAGCAACAGCACCGGTTGGCCACGGTACTGCCAGTAGCGGGGATCCTGATCCCAAGGTCGAATTCGGTTCGCGTCGTCCGCGGCCCGGGCAAGCGAAGCAACCGCGCCCACGGTCCAGACGGCGAGGACAACGGACAGCAAACGGCAGATCGCGGTGAGAGTCATGATTCAGTCATCCCCAGAAGTGCGGATTGAGCAAAACGGGCTTTTCGCGTCAGTGTATCCCGTCGCAATCGCCCCTGCTACTCGTGAAAGCAGGAACTTCAATGCTTGGAGATTCTTGGTGGTCCGACCCGCGTTCGGCCCCCGCGGGCTACAATTCGCACAGTTGCCCGCGAGCCCGTCAGTCGGATACAATCCTAGAATGAAAGAGGCGGGCACATGGGCAACCCTGGCGGGAGCAAATTCAGATGAGCGAGTCCTGGTGGTTCGTTCTTACGATCGCGGCGGTGCTGGGAGCCATGGGAATGCTGGCTTGGCCGTACTGGCGGCGGCACCAGTTGGGCATTCGTTTCGAAAAGGCCCGGAAACGGTTCCATCTCCGGCGAGAGTGGCTTGAAGTGGATTTTTTGAACATGGCTTCGGCTGCTAGCAAGGCGCGGGGTATGGTCTGGCGAGATTGCAGCTTCGAAGACGAGGCAGTCTTTGCCACCGACCGGAGCACCGGCCAGTTGCGAGCGTTTGTGGGGTTGACCATTTTCTTCGCGCCGGGCGAGGGGGGAAGTGTCCGCGAGCGATCAGCGGCTGCCAATACGCGGGACGCAACGGCCGTTTTTCTGTTCGACGGTCGCGACTGGAGCACCGACGGCCGCGCCCTGTTCAACCTGAACCCGTTCGAAGCGGTCGAGCGTTTTCAGTACGAACTGGAACAGGTCGACTGACGCCTCTTTTCTCGAGCGATCTTCACTCGAAGGTTTCTTCCAGGTGGACGTCGGCGATCCAGAGGGTGCGCCCGGCGTTTTCCTGGTCACCGACGTCGAACTGGACGAGATACTCACCCGCCTCGCTCTCGAGCAACCCGCCTCCCCGCACGGTGTAACGTTGCGGAACCGTGCCGATGGCTTCGTGCTTCATGCCCAGAACCTTGTGCGGGGCATGACGCGCCTGCAAGCCGACGCGGCATCGGACGGGACCGTCGGCGACGGCTTGGAACGTCAGGGTGTATTGCGCACCTGGCCGGGCCTGAAACGGATGGACCAGGCGCAGGTGATAAACCACGCCTGTCGGTTTTCGAATGACCAAACCGGCGGCGTTGGGTGTCGACAGCTTGGCGTTGCATTCGACATCGACCTGCAGCGCGTCCTCGTCCGCCTTGGCAACGACTCGCTGCCAGCCTTCCAGTCCTTTGGCAAAATCGCCGTTCGGAATCAGGTTGGGCGGCCGTACCTTCTTGACAAAGCGAGCCGAAACGGTGGCCGATACCGCGGCGCCTCGGACGGCGACGGCCGAAACGGTGGTGTCGTCCCGGATCACGATCGGCGCGGTGTAACGCGGGGAATCGAGGGTTGGCGTGCTTCCATCCAACGTGTAGTGAATGCTGGCTCCGGGCGTGGCGCAATCCAGCACGAGCGACGTGTCCGTGAAAAACTCGGCCCGCCCGGTCGCGAACGTCGGCGGCCAGATCCCATCGGTCGCCGTCAAATCCGGCTCGACCACCAACACTCCCCACGGTCCCAACGCGGGAATGTCCACGGTACTCACATACCCTTGCGCCAGAGTGGTTTCCTGAACCAGCCCCGCGTAGTTCCCGGTGCGAAACGCCCGCTCGTGGGCTTCCTGTTCGTAAGGCAGCACCGGCGTACACAGCCGCAGACGCAGCGGCTTGCCGCCGAAAAAGGCTTGCGGTCGCAGCGACAGGCGGAAGGACTGCGGCTCGTCTCGCCAGTCGACCAGATGGACCACCACGGGCCGCTCGGCAGCGTCCGGGACAGCTCGGGCGAACGCAACGATGTCGCGGGTCGCGGGCGTGATGGGCGGCAGCGTGTCCAGCCACCGCGAGTCCACGATGTCGCCGCCGCACGCGAAAGCCTCCGAATAGCCGTCCAGCAGCGACGCCATACCGCGCACGAAACCAGTCAAGTCGGCGTAGTTTTCGGGCTTGCCGAAATAACGCTGCGCGTCGGGAGTGGGCAGATAGGTATCCCAAGGCATCTCGATATGGCCCCCGGTTGCGTAGACCGTCGCGATCGTCTGGCGCGTGTGGCGCACCCAGTCGGGCGTCTCCTGCTCGCCGCCTCGGCGCAGCGGCATGGTCACGGTCTGGGTCTTTCCGAGGGCGGCGGCTTGTCGCATGGCGGCATGGAGGAACTCGGGCGTCGCATGGCTGGCCGAAAGCTCGCCGATGCAATAGTCGAACACCTGTTCGATGTCACGCCAGTTCCGCACCCCGTTGTTGCACGACACGGGAAATTGCCGCCCGACATGCGCGTTCAACTGGGCCCGCCACCAACGGTTAAAGGCCACTGTGGATTCGATCTGAAAGGCGCTGAAATACTGCTTCAGTTGGTCGCCGGGCCAACGGTGGAAGTCATCGCCCACGGGGGCGTCGCGCTGCCGCAGATAGTCGCGGTAGTCGAAACGGTCCAGGTCGCCAACCTGCAACTGGCGCAGGATCTCCCGATCGGCGTGTTGGTCCAGCCAAACGCGGAATCCGTCCATGCAATGGTCGCAGAAGCAACCGCCCCAGTTCAACGCATGCATATTCTGGCCCGGTTCGTCGCGTTGCAGCACGTCCGCACCGGCTTCGACCGCGGCGATCGCAGCGCGGACGTGCCCGGCGCGGAACTCGGGATGGTTGGCACAACCCCAGGGATTCGGCTTGCTCCACGCGCGCATCCAAGTCGCATAGACGGGCGTCCCGGCCAGGTTCCGCACGTTCCAGTTCTCGTGCGGTTGGTCGCCCGCGTAGGATCCTGCGGCCAGGGCGCCGCCGAAGGTCGCTCCCGAATCGTGAACCTTGCGGATGAACTGCCGGTCGTTGCCGTAGGTCCATTCCAGCCAGGTTACATGGAAGCCCCGCATCGCCTCCAAGGTATCGTGCGGATCCCGCGCATGGATCGGACGCGGACGGAGGGACCGCATGCAAACGTCGCTGGCGCGGGGAGCGCCGTCGATTTCCTCGCGTGGCTCAGCCACCTGATGCAAGAGACGACCGTCGTTTCCAACGGCACTCGCCCCCCAACACAGACAGACCACCGCTCCGATCAGCCCCCACACCGCTCGACGCAACTCCCACGCTTGCCGATGCAAGTTCATTGTCGTTCTCCTGCGTACAGCGAACCGGAACGCAACGGCTCGACTTTGAGACCAAGCCTAGTCTTCTTCGCGCACGCTGAACTCCAGTTTCCATTGCTTGTCGCTTTTCGTGCTCACGCACCACAGCTCGAACATGCCCAGTTCGGTGACGCGGGACTGGAACTTCACGGGTACGTACGGTTCCTCGATCGACTGGTCCGGTTCGAGTGTGGCTTCCAACGAATCGGTCTCGGCCAGTTCGTCGCCCGACCACGACGTCAGTACATCGCCCACACGATCCTGCTTGCGAACCGGCGAGCTGAAGAACCGGAACTGGGCCGGTTGGCCGACGACCAGCCCGATCTCGCCGGAGGGCACGTCGGCCTGGTCTCCCTCTTCCATCCCCAGCGGAGCGACGCACAGCGCGCGCAACGGGCGCGGCGCGCCGGGGATGGCTAGCCCGGCCGTTTCGATGCCGACGTAGTAGGACCGCGCCGTGCCGCCGCGGATGCGCACGCCGCCGCGATGCTTTGCCCAGCCGTAGTACGCGGCGCCTCGGGCCACGGCGTTGTCCAAATCGTGCTCGCCCTCCAACCGCTGCGGCGCTTGACCGTCGGCCCACTGCGTCAGCACTTCGGTCAAACGCTCGGAGAGCACCTTGGCCTTGAACACGCCGCCGTTCAGCAGCAGGTGCGTGGGGCGGACCGCTCCGCCTCGGCCTCCGTCGCCGTGATCCTGCAGGAACGCGGCCAAGTGCCGCGTCACGGCCGTGTCCTGCTCGTAGGGCAGTCCGATGTCCTGAAACCCCGACGCACGCTGCCGTGCCGGACGTTCGTCGATGCCGCAGTGGGGAAAGAAACCCTCGACCAACAAATCGGACACCATCTTCCGTTTGATCTCGACGGAAACGGTCCCGCCGATCAGCTTGCTGCCGCGGCCCAGCACCGACAGGGTGTATGTGCCGGGTCCGTTCTCGCCGAGCATCGTCTCTTTGGCTGCGCGGCACGAGTGCCACAGCGATACGGACTGCCAAGGGTCGAGATGGACGTTCTTGTTGGCGAACATCTGCGACGCTTGATAGGCCAGCGCCAAGTCCATGTTGTCGCCGCCGACCAGCAGGTGATTGCCCACAGCCACCCGCTGCAGGATCAGTTCCCCATTCTCTTCGGCGACCTGAACCAACGTGAAATCGCTGGTGCCGCCGCCCACGTCGCAAACCAGCAGGACGTCATTCAACTTCATCGACCGGCGCCAGCGGTTGCCGATCTGGTCGACCCACGCATAGACGGCGGATTGGGGCTCTTCGAGCAACAGCAGATGGGCGGGCAGACCGGCGGCCAATGCGGCTTCGCGAGTCAACTCGCGGGCCGCGGCATCGAACGAGGCCGGGACGGTCAAGACGACGTGCTGTTCCGCCAGCGGAGCGTCCGGGAACGCATCCTGCCAAGCGGACGCCAAGTGCTCCAAGTAGCGTTGCGAGGCGGTGACCGGCGAGATCTTCGGCACCTCCGGCGGCGCGTTCCAGGGCAGGATGTCGCCGCGGCGGTCGACCCGCCCGTGGCATAGCCAGCTCTTGGCCGCGCCCACCGTCCGGTCGGGCACCTCGGCCGACTGGCGCCGCGCCCACTCGCCAACGGCAAAGTCGCGTCCCGATGCCCACGGCAGATCGAACGCCCCCTGACCCGTCTCGTGCCCGCTGGCCAGATACGCGAACGAGGGCAATTGCGAGCGCGATTCGATCGTCGCCGCAGCCACCAATTGCGGAATTTGCAGAACCTGGACCGTCGGTTCGTCGGTATCCAACGCCGTATAAGCCAGCACGTTGTTGGTCGTGCCCAAATCGATGCCCACAGCAAATCGGGCGGTCATGTTGTCTTTCCTAAAAACGCAACTGAACTTCCGCCGGAGCGACCACTCGCGCCGCGTCGTCGCTGCCCGCCCACTGCGGCATCTCGCAACGAACGGCCTCCCAGCCGTGATGGACTAACTGCCCGCGGAACGGAGGCTCGCCCGACACGTTGCCCGTCAGCCGGAAACGTCCCGCGTCGAACCCGGCCGGAACCTCGACCGCCGCTCCCTCCTCGCGGTCGACCACCGGCTGCAAACCGAACAAGCGGTCGAGCACGGACCGGCAGTCGCGCAGCACGTCCCGAGCCGCCGCTCCGACCTGTTCGTCCGTGTACTGGTCCAGCGACTCCTGCACCAGATCGACGAACCGCGCCTCGCGCTGCATCGTCGCCAGCAGCGACACCGCATCGCTACGGGCCGGACGCTTGGGCGGTGCCGGCTTCGGCGTCCGCTCGGTCTTTGGCGCGGTCTCCAGTGCCTTGGGCAATGCTGCCTGGTCGGGCGTCTGTAAAGCGGCTGCGATGCGTTCCGCCGCGGCCGAGTTAAACAGGGCCGAGAAAAATGCGCGGATGGCCACGGTCAATCTCATGCAAACAACCTCTCTGCTTTGCTTCGGTACGCCCTCGCCCTCTGCATCCGGCGTGGCTCATAATACATCCCACCTACACCATCTTTGTCAACCGGACAGTTGGTTTTAGGGAAATTCGTTCAGCCAGAAGTGTAGCGGAATTCGTTCTGCTCATGCCGGTCACCGTTCCCGATCGACACCGTGTAGCCCGTAACTCGCCCAATCCGGCAAAAAAACAGCCCCGGAGTCTCGCGGACGCCGGGGCTGGTGAAACCGTCCCGTTTCTCGAACAGCCGTCCAAGCGGCTATTCCTTCTTTTCCTTCTTCTGCTTCTTCGCGCCTTCCTTCTTGATCGGGGCCTTGAATTCTTCGAGGGTCAAGAAGCCGTCGGCGTCCTTGTCCTTGGCCTTGAACACCTTTTCGGCGTTCGCAAGGGCTTCGTCCTTCTTCTTCCCCTTGAACTCGTCGAGACACACCTTGCCATCAGCGTTCTTATCCAATTTCTTGAAGGCGGCTTCCGGATCGAACTGCTTCTTCGGCTTCTCGTCGGCGGCCCGAGCCATGCCGACCATTCCCAGACCCATCGCTACCACAACCAGCGCGCACAACAGTTGTCTCATCATAATACCCTCCCAAGTGGGGACACTGATGCGGTTTCGGGCACCATACCCGGATCGATCGCATCAACATGAGACTAAGATGCGCGGGATGGTCCAGTTATTTGGTTCGATCGGGTGAAATCGATCAGGGGATTCAGTCGAACTCGTCGGCCATCGGAGGCGGTTCGTTCCCTTCGATCTTCGTGAACACCAGCACCCAGCTATGGAGCGCGCCGGGCCGGTCGCTGTTCGCCTCGATCAACAGCGTCCATTTTCCATACATCCCCCGCTCGTAGAATTGCCGCAAACCGGGCCGGTCCCGCGAGCGGTCGGCGGTGTGGTAGCGGCCAGCAAAGGGCGGTCGGCCACGTCCGATCGAGGCAGGCGCCTCTTCATCCAGAATCGTGTTGTCGAAGTGATCGTCGTTGGCCCCGACACCCGCGAACAATTCGACTCGCTGTCCTTCGGGACCGATCAGGTACGCCTTCAGATGGCCCGTGTACGTGTGGGTGATCGAAAGCACCAGGTCGACATCGGAGATCTGCGCCGTGTCCTCGACATCGATCTCGGAACGGATGATCCCTTTCGAGGGAATGACCTGCAGACGATGGTTGGCGAACTGACCCTGAGACCGCTCAGCCGCTCGCTGAGCTTCGTGCCGTTCGATGAATCCATCGTTGTTGCTGTCGAAGCCGACGAATTCCGCCAGTTTCTCCTCCGTCCATTCGTCGGAGAACTCCTTCATGCTGACCTGGCCGTCTCCGTCCCGGTCAAGCTCCACGAACCAAGTGGGCAATTCGGCAGGCGCAATGCGATTCTGCTCGGTCTGCTGTTGAGCGAGCCAGACGGCCAGTTCCTGGCGGCTGACCCGGAAATCCCGGTTGGTGTCCGCGGCCAGCGAATCCAGCCCCATGCTGCGCCGCTCCGCAGCATCCAGATAGCCGTTGCGGTCCCGGTCGTGGCGACTCATGAGAACATCGGTCAAATGCCAACTCTCGCGAGTTCCTTGCGGGACGCCGGATCGGCGCGCCGCCTCTTCGGCCGCACGGCGCTCTTGCTCTCGCCGTTGCTCGTCGCTCGGCTGATTCCGCGAGGCGGCGGGCGGCGGGGGCCCACCGCCGCGGGACGCGGTCTCT
Source organism: Pirellulaceae bacterium (assembly GCA_023382975.1). GTDB lineage: Bacteria > Planctomycetota > Planctomycetia > Pirellulales > Pirellulaceae > SKKK01. The sequence continues at coordinate 57,730 of JAHDXO010000051.1, read as the reverse complement.
TGAATCCGGCGCTGGGCATATCGATGGGCCAATTCGGTGCGGTTCAGACGGTTGTCCCGGTTGTAATCGTACACGAAGGGATCGTCCGACCAGCGTCCTCGTCGAGCTTCGTCGCGGTCGATGTGGCCGTCACGATTCGAGTCCTCGCGCTGCAATCTTTCGTCCGCTCGCGCGAAATCCTCCGGAAGCAACGCCACACGAGTTTCGGCGTCCAGTCCGAACCCCGGAATCGGTGTCGTCCCCTCGACATGCCCGAAGCCAGGCACTTTGGGAGCGTCATTGTTGGCAGGTCGCTGGCCTGGGGCGTAGCGTATCTGTGCCTGGACCGGCACCAAGAACATGCAGACCAGAAGAATGGCCACGGCCGCCCTTGCGTTGAGAAAACGGAATGATTTGGACATTACGGTATTCCACTGGTCAGGCCACCTTAGCAGCGGCATCCTCGTTTATCCCGTCCGCCAAACTCGCCAAGCGAGGTCAACGCACCATTGATCCCAAGGTCAGTATAGTCAGAAATTCGCGAGAACCAAGTAACCAAACAGCCAAAACATCCCCCATTCGAGGCGCATCCCGGACTTCGGCAGTCCGCACAAAGTGATCTGCCCGCAGCGTTGCCGCCGGTCTCCGACCGTACGACCAGGTCACCTGGCCGAAGACGACCACGCATTTCGCGGCCGTCGTCACTTCCACCCGGCCGCATCGCCCTCGCGGAGGACCGCCTGCAATTCGTCCCGCGTGATCGCGTACTCGGCATACAGGTTGTTCATTTGTTGCTCGAAGTACTCGATCATCTTCCGCCGCGACGCTTCGTACCGAGCGATCTCCCGGTCCACAAACTCGCCGCTGCGTCCCTCGATCAAAGTGGCGTGCAATTTCTCGCTATTCTCCATGAGCCGTTCGTGAGAAACGATGGTCAAGCGGGCGCGCATGTACAGGATCTTCCGCTGCTGTTCCGTAAGGCTCGCCAGCCCCGTGGACGCGACTTGCGGCGTCGGCGTGCCGGATGGTCCGGCTGAGGGAACCGCGGGCATCTTCGGCTCGCTCGGGCGCGCCACTGGAGTCGACTCGCCGCTGGATCGCAAGCGGATCTTGACCAGCACATCCGCGTCGTCGGACTGCTTGCCGCCGTCGTCCACGCCGTTCGCCCCGACCGAGTAGACCAAGTAATGGTCGCTTTCCACCCGGTAGCGCAGCGGTTTGCCGTCGAATGGATCCTGCGGGATCTGTGTCAAGTAATCGGGGATCAGTGCGGCCAATTCCGACGGCAACTGTCCCCGGCCGCGGCGAAACCGCTCGACGGCGATCGCGGCGATGGCGGCATTGAAGCTTGCGGTAAAGTTGGCGTAATCTTGAAATGCGGTCCTCGGCCGCGACTGAAGCAGCGAGGTGATGAGACTCTCGACGGGTGGCGATTTCCGGGAGGGATCTAGTGGTTCAGCCACGTCCGGGAACTTTTTCGCAGACTCCCATTTTTGCGGAAAGGGTTCTCGCGCAACGGCTAGAATAGTTTGCGTTTTCCGAAGATAATCTTCCTTGTCCTTCAGGGCCGCTGCTGAAGAACGTGATTTCAGCGTGTCGACTAGCGCGCGCGCCTGTTTGCTCCGTTCGTCCATCAGAGAGCGGCCTGACAGCCTGTCGTACAAAATGCCTAGCATTTCTTCGTCATCGAAGGCGAGCAGTCCATTCACAAGTTCGCCGATCAGACTGCAATACATCGAACGGTCCAGGTCGACTTGTTCGAGCTCGCGTGACAGCATGGCCAGATCGCCGTCAGAGAATTCGACGTCGGGCAGCAGATCGGCAACAGTCAGCAGGAATGTCTCTGAAAACCGGACGTATGCCGTCTGCGCAACGATATTCGGATACCCGTCGAAGCTCCGGGCCAACCGGCTCAGTGTCCGCAGCGCTCTGGCCGTTCCAGACGCATCGCCTTGTCGGGCGCTCACGCGAGCGTCCAAGTGCAGCAACCGTCCCGCTTCGACGATCTTGGCTTCTTCGTCCATCTCCATGGCCCAAGCGTCGGCGAATCGCGTCGGGTAGCGCACCGCTCCACCCTTTTCTGCCGCTGCGTACAGTTGTTGCAGGGATCCTCGGTACTTCTCCAGCAGACGCACTGCCTGAGGTTCTGCTGGCCATGTGATTCCTGATTTGGGCACAACGCCCGGATTGTTCTTGACAATAGGGATGCCTGCCGTTTCGGACACGTAAGCCGTGGTGTTCAGTTGCTCCACAGCGGCCAACCACAGCGCCGTCGTGTCTTCGACTCCGTCGGGCAACCGGTAGTATTCCTCCAATGCCTGCGGAGTCAGCGGAATCTCCGGTCCGAAATACTGCGCGGGATTGCCGCGGTTGACGAACGATGTCAGGGCCGGCGCGACCCTGCGCCAGACGATCGAGCCGACGATCAACAGAAGGACCAATACCACGGCGCCGACGCCCACGCCGACGACCCAACCTAATGGAAAGGACCATTGCGGATGCCGAGTTGCTCGGGCAGGCATTTTCGTCGGGGCGAGTGGCTGCCCGTGTCCAAGTGTCCTGGCCGGTGCCGCGGCCGTCGGGACGGGTGTCGAACGCGGAGCCGTTCGCTGCCGGGCAGCCGCCGCCGCGCGCGCTGCCGGCGACGCCCCAATGCGCAGCGGATTCCCGCACGACGGACAGGGGATCGTGGAACCGGCCAGCGCTGCCTGGGCACGGAAACTCTGTCCGCATGGGCACGTCACCACGGGGCCGGCCGCAGCCGCTCCGGGAACCCGGATCGCCCCACCGCACGCGGGACATGCCACCTGCTTGCCCGCCAATTCGGCCGCCGCTTCGAAGCGCCGACCACATCGACACGTGACGACCGTCATGACCTGCTCCTCTCACCGCTTGCGATCAACCCAACTCGTTTCTACTGCCCGTCGCTTCCGGGAACCCGGAACTCGCCCTCGAACGTGTACCAGTCTAGCGTCAACCAGTCTCGGCCCACATTCTCGACTGTCAAACGATGCCGTCCAGCGGGGATCGGCAGTTCGTACACGGTGCCGTACTCGGCGACGTTAGCATCATTTGTGCCGTCCCGGTCGGGCAGGTCGATCACCCGACGGACCTCGCCGTCGACCGAGTACTGCAGTCGGGCGCCCCACTGGGCCACCGAGTTCACTCGAACGGACAATCGGCCTCCGTTCGGCGCGTCGACTTCGAACACGGGCGGATTTCGCAAATGGGGATGCAGGCCGCCTTGCAGGAACCCGTTCAAGTTCAAGCTGTCTTCGACCACCGCCCCCGGCAGCACGCGGAAATCGCGACGCACCGGCCGCGCCCAGCGCAGCTCGGGACGGATACGCGCCGGATCGCGCAGCGGGCCGAGTTCCGGCGGCTCGCGATACGACAGCTCGGCCACCGCGTACGCCTCGAATTCGGGCAGCGTCACCAGCAGGCCCCCATCGCGCTGTTCCACCCGCGCCTTTCGCTCTCCGGGCCAGTCAGGCGAAACCACCACGGAATATGGCACAGGCTCCGAGGCTTGGCCGCCGGGCGAGGTTCCCTGCACCGGCGCATCGGGCGCGACACTCAGCGGCAGCCAAACCTGCGCGGCCTGCCTTGGTTCCAACTGTCCATCGCGGACGCGGCGATTGATCACGTGCAGCAACACCGAGCGCCGCTCACTGTGCCAACCGACGGCCAGACTCAAATCCTCGTCCTCCGTCCGCAATGTCTCGCTGCCCAGGAAATCGCTGTCCAGGTACAGGTCACGGTTGCGTTGATAGAAGACCGTCTGTCGCTGGATTTCGCCCAGCGTGCCGTCGCGTGCGGCGTTGCAGCCAAACGGTCCCAATACGGGAAAGGCAAAGAATCCGCCCGCGGCGTAGATCTCCGCGCCGCGGGTCCGCATCCAGATCGCACGGTCCGCGGGTGGAACAGCCAACCAAGGAAACGGCGGATTGCCGAAGCCCCAATCGTGAAACAAGACGACCGGCACGGCGCGACCGGCCACCTGGCGGCCGCGCTGCACCACCGCCCGCCAGGCAGGCACTTGGCTCTCGCCCAAATCGATGCGCCCGTCCCGCACCGCCCAGCGGTCCCACACGCCCAGGACCTGCAGATCGACATACGGCACGATGCCGTTGCCGCTCAGGTACACCTTGCGCTGCTTCTCGGCCGCGTAGCTGCGGATGCGGTCGGTCAGCCCGCGCCACACCCGGTCATCGCGGTGCCGGCGGAACTGGGCCCAGTGCGCGGCCAGTGGATTGGCGGCGCTGTGCGGGTCGCCGAGCCACTGGCCCGCTCGCAAGTAACCGCGATAGTCGAACGTGCGCATCGTGCCGTCCGCGGCGATCGCGGGATTCGACAAGTCGACACCCAGCGTCGTCCACCGCGCGTCGTCGTCCGCCCAGCCCTTCGTCTCCGCGGATTCCTCCCGCAACCAGCGAAGGAAATCGGCCAGCGAATGGTCGTCAAATCCTTCCTGCGGGCCGAGCGCGGCGTCGATTTCGTCCATGAACAGATAGTCCACGCCGGCGTCGATCTGCTCGCGGCACCAGCGAAACAGATAGTCGCGGTACGCGGGGCTGGACAACGAACCGTGGCGGATTCCCGGTTGCCCCCAGGCGTCGATCAGGCGGCCGTCCGGGCCGCGCGTGGCCATGTCCAGCAGATGCTCGCGCGGGATGCCGTTCTCGCCGTCGTACAACGCGCTGCAAGTGATTCCGCCGCCGAACAACGCCCCGATTTGGTGCGCCTGCCGCGGGATCTCGACCATCGACTGCACCGCCGGCGCCTCGCGCCATTTGAACCAACCCCGGATCAGCACGTCCGAGCCCACGCTGCGCGCCAGCGCCAATTCCGCCTCGCTGCGCGTGAATTCGTTCACGGTGAACACCACCGCCCGGTCGATCTCCGCGACCGGTTCTTCGCGCCGTAACTCGGCCGGAAACTCACCTGCGGCCTGACCAACCTGATCGCCCGCCACCGGCTGCTGAATCGCCATGCCCGCCAGAAAAACGCAACCGACGGTCCGACCGATCAGCCACAGCAGCAGAAAACACCTCATCGGGTCGATGCGGCGGCACAGGATGGTCAACCGCGATCCGGATAGATCGAAGCGGCTGCGCAAGCGACCAGACCGCTCGGGGTTGGTGCGAGGCGATGTCTTCATCGGCGGTCAGTCCGAAAGAAAGAACCTGAGCGAGACGCTCGACGGCATCAATCGACAACCAGGGCAGTATCCAACGTTGCGGAGCCTGGTGCAAGCCTGTTCTTTCTCCACAACCCCGGCAGCGGCGGCGCCGGGGCCGCGTTCGGGCCGCGCGAGAGGTCGGTGATTGCGAGCCTCGCGCGTCTTCGGCTATCTTTGCGTATCCAGAAACCAGGAGACCACCATGCGACACACGCTCCGACTTCTCGCCGTGCTCCTCGCGTCGCCGGCCGCCTTGCCTGCCGCCGATGTGCCGAAGCAGAAACCGAACATTGTCATCCTGTCCGCCGACGATCTCGGCTATGGGGATGTGCAGTGCTACAATCGCGAGCGCGGCAAGATCCCCACGCCGAACATCGACAAGCTGGCCGCCCAAGGCATGCGTTTCACCGACGGGCATTCTTCGTCGGGCGTGTGCTCCCCCTCGCGCTACACGCTGCTGACCGGGCGCTACCATTGGCGGACCAGATTGCAGTCGGGCATCGTCGGGCTGTGGGGCGCACCGCTCATTGCTCCCGATCGCATGACCCTGGGCACGCTGGCGCGTCAGCACGGCTACCGCACCGCCTGTATCGGCAAATGGCACCTTGGCTGGGAGTGGCCGATCGCGGCGGAACAGAAACCGCATTTCTCCGGTTTCGGCGGCAAAGCCGGCGGTGGCGGCCAGGTCGCCACAGAGGTCACCGACGCGCATCGGGACTGCTGGAAAACCGTTTTCTCCCAACGCATTGCCCACGGGCCGACGGAGCGCGGCTTCGACGAATACTTTGGCACCGACGTGCCGAATTGGCCGCCGTATTGCTTCATCGAAAACGACCGCACGATCGGCATTCCCAGCGAGCTGCTGCCCGCGTCCAAGCTGGTGAAGAATCAGGCGAGTCTGCAGGGTCCGGCTCTGCCGAATTGGCAATTGGAGCCGATCCTGCCTGCCTTGGCGGATCGGGCGACGACGTTCGTCACGGCCCGGGCGCGGGCGAACGAGCCGTTCCTGCTGTACCTGCCCCTGACCTCGCCCCACACGCCGCTGTCGGTGAACGAGCCATGGAAGGGCAAGAGCGGACTGAATGTTTACGCGGATTTCGTGATGGAGACGGATGCCGCCGTCGGCCAGGTGCTGGACGCGCTGGAGCAAAGCGGAGCCGCCGCCAACACGCTGGTCGTTTTCACTTCGGACAACGGCTGTGCGCCCTACATCGGCATGCCGGATCTCCAGCAGATGGGACATTTTCCCAGCGGCCCGCTTCGCGGGGCCAAGTCGGACGCCTGGGAAGGCGGGCACCGCGTGCCCTTCATCGTGCGCTGGCCCGGCGTCGTCGAAGCAGGCAGCCAATGCGACCAGCTTGTCCACCAGGCCGATCTGCTGCGCACCGTTGCCGATGTGCTCGGCGCGACGCTGCCGGACGATGCGGGGGAAGACAGCTTCAGCCTGCTGCTGTTGCTCACGGGCCAGGACCAGCCGATTCGCGAGAACGCCGTGAGCGCAAGCATGAACGGTACGCCCGCCTTGCGCCTCGGGGCGTGGAAGTACATCGCCGCGCCGGGTTCTGGCGGCTGGGGTGGGGCCGGCGATCGATCGCAGCCCGTGCAGCTCTACGACCTAGCCAGCGACCTTGGCGAGACCCGGAACCTGGCCGCCGAGCAACCGGAGCGAGTGCAGGAAATGCAGTCGCTGCTGGAACGCCTGATCGTCGACGGCCGCAGCACCCCCGGCGCGCCTCAGAAAAACGACGTCAAGGTCACCCGCCATCCCCGCTAGAACGCCGTTGCTTCCTCGCGAACACCCTTCCGCTGCTGGGCTGGCCGTGACTGGATCGACCGACATGGGCTCATCATCTACCGTTCGAGAAATAACTGTTGTAGCTACGCTCACCAGACGGCGGTTTATGATGCCCGTGATCAGGGCCAAAGGCCCGCCCGCTTGCCTAGCCCAGGCCAGCGGCATGGGTAGACGGATGTAGACGGATCGTTCAGGGCCAACGGCCCGGCCATTTGTCGAAATTTGGCGCATGGGTTGCCGCGATCCTACAAACGGTCGGGCCTTCAGCCCTCCCGACAAACCGCTGCCTCGATTCCCAGGCCGTTGGCCTGGGTCGACGGATGTAGACGGATCGTTCAGGGCCAACGGCCCGGCCATTTGTCGAAATTTGGCGCATGGGTTGCCGCGATCCTACAAACGGTCGGGCCTTCAGCCCTCCCGACAAACCGCTGCCTCGATTCCCAGGCCGTTGGCCTGGGCTGGGCAAATTGCTGAGCCTTCGGCCCGAAGCTCAGCGTCCGACTTGTGCAAAACAACAAGGATGGAAACCAGTGGCTATTCGCAACTGTCACTTTGGAAACTGTTGAATGACTATGCATCAATGTTCACCGTCGCCAGAGCGTGGAATTCCGCCGTCTGGCGACGGCAGCTACGGCCAAATCCGATACTTATTTCTCGAACGGTGCTAGCTCCCACACAACCACTAAATATCGCCCTTAATCATGGCATTCGCTTCGCTGGCGGCTTGGGCGTCGGCGAGTTCGGGGTCGCGGCGGTGGTAGGCGTGGCGGGCGATCAGGCGTTGGGCGGCGGCCAGGGCGTCTTGGTCGCGAAACAACCGCGCGCGGTGCAGGTGGATGTCGGCGATATGCAGCGGCATCGGACCACGCTCGGCGATCTCCCACGCTTCGTCCAACTCGGCCCGCGCCCCGTCCACCTCCCCCAGCAGAAACCGCAACCAGGCGTGGGTGAGGAGGCCACGGACGATAAACTCCTGAGTGCCCGCGCGGCGGACACCGGTCAGGGCGGCGTCCAGGTGGCGTTGGGCGGTCACGAGGTCCGGGCTCTCCGAGACCGGTTGCGAGTCTCGGAGAGACTCGCCCACGTCCAGGATCGCCCGGTACAGCCCCGCCCGGCCCAACGTGAGGTGTTGAAGGGCGATGTCGAGGAGCGAAACACTGTTCTGTTTCGCCCACCTCCGCGTCTGCATGGCCCGTTCGATGACGGCGTCGCAGGCGGCAATGTAGCCATCTCGCTCCGCGAGATGAACGCGGCCCCGCGCACCGCCCTCGCCAGCCAGATCATCTCTTACCAACGGAGAATCTTTCGTCCTGCCGCCGTCATCGCGCGGAGCGTGATGGCTACATTGCCACGCCGCGCGTTCGGCGTCGGCCAGCAGCAGGTCGCAGTAGCGGAATCCCCGCAGCGAGTAGAGCAGCGGGTACTGGGGCTGCCACTGGGCCTGCATCTGTTCGGCCTCGCGGAACAGGGCCAGCGCTTCGCCGCTGCGGCCCGCCTGGTGCAGGGCGTCGGCCAGCGCCGTGCGGGCGGCCAGCCGCCAGAACTCGTCCTTGCCTAGGTCGGCGAAGGCTACGGACTGCTCGGCGTCGTGTACGGCTCCACTCGTCTCGCCGAGCAACTCGCCCAGCGTCAGTTCCAACTCGCTCAGGTTGCTGGCACTTGATGGAGCGTGCTGCCATTCCTCACGGTCGACGCGCATCTTCAGATTAGTCCGCATCGGCTCCAGCGCCTCGGTCAGCCGGCCCAAGGCGCGAAGGCGGAAGGCGGCTTGGCCCAGCAGCCAGGCTTGGTCGCCTTCCGTGAGCGCGGGCGAGACGCGGCTCCACGGCAGCTCGAAGAAACAGGCCACGGCTCCCAAGTCGGCACCGAACGCGCCAAGCTTCTTCACTACGTAGGCTTCCCGCCCGCGCGAGATGCGTTCCCAGTACACCTTCTCGCACGCCTCCTGTTGCCTGCCGGCCTGGCAGCCGTGGGCCACGGCTTGGTACAGCGGCTGGAGGTCTTCCAGCGTCGGCTGCGGCTTGTCCGGAGTTGTCTTGCACAGGAATTCGTACAGCCGCCCATGTGCTTCGCGGAAGGACGATGACGGAACGCGGAAGGATGGATCTTCCTCTCCGACGTTCATCCTGCCGCCTTCATCCTTCATCCTTTCCGCAAAATACTCCCGCAACAACGGATGCGCATCGACGCCGCCGTCCGCCTGGACCGTCAGCAGGTTGATGTCCGACAGCCGCCCGAGCACCAGTCGCCACTCCCGGTCGCTCAGCCCGACCAACGGTTCCGTCAGCCCCGCGATCGGCGGCTCGCTCCGCAACGCCGCCAAACAGTCCGCCGACGCCGGCCGGTCGAACAGGCCCAACAGCCGCAGCGCCGCCAACATCCGCTGGCCTTCCTCCTTCGTCCTGCCGCTTTCCTCCTTTCCCCCGAGCCACCGCTCGTACGCCGCCATCGCCTTGAACGCATGACCGTACGGCCGCGTCGCGTCGAGCTGGTATTCCCGCTCGGCCTCCGCCAGCCGCAGCGTGTCCCGCCGCCGGATGTCGCTGCGTTCGACCAGCCGCAAATACTGCCCGACCAGCATCAGCGTCAGCCCGTGCCCCCGCAGCTCGCGGCTGGCGGTCTTCAATTCGTCGTCGTCGGGGGCCAGCTCCCGCGGCCCGGCTCGCCGCGCCCCGCAGTCGTGCAGCAGCGCCGCCCCCGCCGCGTCGGTCAGCCGGAGCAGCTCGAAATCGTCCGCCGTCCGGCCGTAGTGCGGCTGGAGGTCCGTGACCTTCTCGCGAGTCGTCACCACGCACAGACCCGCGTTCTGGCGCGCCAGTCCCTTGAGCAGCGCTTCCATCGCCGGGTCGCGAAGTCGACCTTCCATCGGACCGGGCGGATACTGCAGCGGCTCCAGCCCATCCAGTACCAGCAGCGTCCGCCGCGCCGCAACCCGCTCCGCCAGCTTGGCGCCTTTGTCCCACGGCGATGCAGGACTCGCCGCCAATTCGGCCTCGCCGCAGAACTCCAACGCCGCCTGGATGAACGTATCCGACGAAGCCTGCCGATGCTCGTCGGTCCCCTGGCTGTAGAAGGTCCAATCGAAGACCCGCTCGGCCCCGCGCCAGTCCTCGGCGGCCGAATCGGCCATCCACGCCGCGACGAGCGACGTCTTGCCCATGCCGCCGAAGGCCCGCACGACGACGACGTTCGTATGCGGATTGCCCCAAGCGTCGTCGAGCCGTTTCAGATCATCCTCCCGGCCGATCAGCTTCGCGGCCGTATGCCGCAGCCGCGTAGGAGCGACTTGGACCTTGCCTGGCGCTGGACTAGCAAGACTCACCGGCAAGCGCCGGTCGTGGCCCGATGAGTCGGCTAAGGGTTTGGCTTCTTCCCCGTGATGCCCCAGACGAGCTTGTCGAGTCCGTCCTTCGTAAGCCCGTTCCGAAGGTCGACCCAAGTGAATTCTTCGAGGAACAAGGGCAACTTGATTGTTGCCGGTGCTCCGGGAAGCAAAACCGGAATGACAGGAAGAATGTTGCCCGTCTTCTTCTCGTTGACGAAACGGCGAAGCAGGGCCTTCATTTCTGGGTCTTCCCAGGGGCCAATACCATTGTCGGCGACGCAAATTGCGGCAGACTGGCAGGTGTTGATGATGTCCTCCAGAGCGTCCTGCCAGCCGAGACCGGGCCGCAATTCCCATTCATCCAGCCACGGGTTCAATCCGCGTTGCTTCAATTCGAGGCCGAGTTCCTTGACCGCCGGTTTGTCCTTACTGTTGTGGCTGAGGAAGACATGGAAAGTCATCGTCGGCTCGCTTTCTGGTTTCGGAGTCTCTGGAGTCGGTTCTGAAAGAGGACGGAGCGGATAGTTCGTCAGCACGCCGCCGGCGAGGTCGGTGAGGAGGCGGTGGGTTTGGGCGGCGCGGTAGTTGTATTGCTTGCCGTCGAGTTGGAAATTCTGGTCGGTCCGTTCCGGTTCGGGGTCGTGCAGTGGCTGCCAGCGGGCGAGGGATTCGGTCAGGCAGGATTCGGCTTGGGTGAGCAAGTCGCGGACGTCGGCGGGGAGGGCGGAGCGGTGAGCGGGGACGAAGGTGGGTTGGCCGAGTGTTTGGGCGGCTTGCAAGAGCAACGCTTCGGCGCGGAGTTGGAGGCCCTCGGCGATGGCCCAGGCGTAACCGCACTCGGGGTGCGTGGCGGCGAGGAGTTCCGGTTGGCCGGTCTGCTCGTCGCCCGGTACGCCCTCGTCGAGCGCCGTGCGGAGGTCGTCGAGCGCGGCATGAGGCTCGCCGCTCACCAGGTGTAGGCGAGCACGGGCGAGCAGCAGGTCGATGTGGTAGCAGCCGAAGCCGCAGTCGCGGGCGATCTTCAGGCCGTCGGCCAGCGCGGTGGCGGCTGCCGCGGCATTTCGGCCCGAAGGGCCAGCCACAGACCAGCCCAGGGCATCGCCCTGGGAATCCGGTGTCCGCGCTGAGTCTTCAGCCCTGAAAGGGCGAAACAATCCCGCGGCTGGCGTCTTGTTTCGCCCTTTCAGGGCTTGGCGCGTGGGGTGTTCCGCGTTCCCAGGGCGGCGCTCCGCGGCTAACGCCGCGTCGCTCTGCCCTGGGCTGATCTGTTGGGCCCCTTCAGGGCCGACGACCGCGGCCAGGGCGATGCGGGCCTGGACCAGGGCAGACCAGCAGAGGACTTCCTTGGCATCGCGGGCCACGGCCCAGTCGTGAGCCGAGGCGAGCAGCGTTTCGGCCTCTGCGAGATCGCCCGCTTCGCGGTGCAGGTCGGAGAGGATGAGGTTGGATCTTGCACCGTCAGCCTGATGTTCTGTGGCCCAAACTTCCAGGTTCTTCGTCGTCAATCGCGTCGCTTCGACGCGGCGGCCCAGGCGGGCGAGCAGGTGGGTGTGCTGGATGCCGCGCAGGCCGTAGAGCGGTCGGTTGGGGGCGTGCGATTCCGCCTTGTGCTGCCACTTGAGAGCGGCGCGAAAGTCGGCCAGGGCGACCGGAACCTCGCCCCGCAGCGTGTGGGCGTAGGCGCGATCCGCGTGGGAGTTTAATCGCTCCTCCTCGTCGTCGGCAAGTTCGGCCAGTAGCAGGGCCCCGGCAGCGGTCGCCTGGCCCGCCGTCAGGCGGCCGGAGAGCAGCCACGCTTCGGACAGGTTCTGGTTGCCGATGGAGGCCTGCTTGTTCGACTTCTTACAGAATGGCATCCCGACCACGAGTTCGTAGCATCGTGTGGCCGCGGCGATCTGGCCGAGAGAGTGCAGATACACAGCCCACTCGTTGATGAAGATCGCCTGGTCGTCTTCGGGCAGGGATTGGTATGGGAGCACGCGAAAGGTCGTGGCGTTGGCTGGCGATCGCCCCTCACCCCCGGCCCCTCTCCCCGCGCGCGGGGCGAGGGGAGCAGGCGCAAATAGACTCTCGGGCGACATGCCGCCGGCAAATGCGCGGCAGATCCGCTCGCCCCGTTCGTACTCGTCCAGACGCCAGAGGAGGTTTTGGTAGCCGCCGATCTGATTCTCGTAGATGTCCCAGGCTTCGGGAACGTGGCCGGACTGGAGGGTGTGGTGGACGATCTCCTCCAGCAGATCGAGCGTGGCGGGGTCGGACGGATTTTCGCCCGGCGCGTCCCCCAAGGAGACTTCCAAGCCCTGGCGGACGGCTTCGTGATTTTCGCGCAACGCGTCGGCGGCGATGCCGCTCAGAAAGCCGTCGCGCACGGCAGGGTGGATGGAATAACGGGTTTTGGATTTGTGATCTGAAACTGCCGATTGCAGATTTCGGATCGGAGATTGGCACTCGACGATGCGCATGCGGACCAGCCAGTCGAGTTTCTTCTGGAGTTGCGGGCCGCTGAGGCCGGCCAGCGCGAGGCCGGAGACCTTGACCGCCTGTTCGCCTGTGAAGATGTTGGCCAGCGTTTCGGCGTCGACACCCAGGCGGAACAAGCAGATGCGCTGCAGCAACGCCAGAGCGGCGGCGTCGCCTTCGCTGCGCTCGTCCATGCCGCCGAGCATCGCGTCCCGATAACGCTCGGCCAACCGCGCGAAGCGGTGGCCCTGTTTAAGCACGTGGCGGCGGGCTTCGTCCGGCTCGTCGTCCAACCGCTGCCGCAGCCGAGCGGAGTCCATTTCGAAATCGACCGGCGTCGCCGGATCGCCGCCGCCGAATTCGGCGATGTAGCCGCCCGCGAAATCGACCGTCAGCGCGTGCCGGCCGCAGGCGTCCACGATTGGTGCCAATTGCGGATCCGTGCCGCGGACGCCGCGGGCTCGGAGCAGCCGGATGCCGGCGGGGAGTTCGATCTCCTCGATCGGCAGCAAGCGAAAAAACTGCGGCCGGGCGTCACGCAAATCGGCCAGCGGGAACCGGGACGTGATCAACACGCTCAGTTCCGAAAAATATCCGGCGGCGATGCGGTCCAGGAACTCGCGCAGCTTGGGACTGGCCAGCCGCCCCAGCAGGCCGCGCACGCCGTCCTCTTGCACTTTTTCCAGACCGTCCAGCACCAGCAGCCCCGATGTCTGCTGCAGCAAGTAGAAGATCTGCCCGAGCGACAACACGTTTTCAATTCGCGGTGAATGTTCCAGCCACATTTGCAGCGCTTCGAAAAACGCTTCCGGGTTGGGCGCGTCGTAGAAGGAAAAGACAAACACGCCGTGCGGCGTGGGCAGCGAGCCGTCTTTGGGGACGTCCGGGTCGGGCGGCAGCCCGCCGGGCAGGACGCGCAGGAACCGTTCCGCGATGGCCGTCTTGCCCGCTCCGCCCATCCCGACCAACGCCAACACGCCTCGCCCGCCGCCGCGCCACCACTGGCAAACATCGTCGAACTGCGGCCGATGCTGCCAATCCCAGGCTCGCAACAACGAGGACACAAAGTAGTTGGACGCCGTACTGCCGGACATCGGGGAACCCTGCTGCGCAAAAAATGGAACGCTTCCTCGCCCGCGAGCGACCCCAATTATGGCGGACGCACGGTTGGCGAACAACAGGGACAAGATCCCGCGGCTGGGACATGAAAATAGCCGTCGCGGACACTCCAAATAGCCGCTTAGCCCGGATTATTCACGGGGGCGAGTTGTAGCACAGGCAGCTTGCCTGTGTTCCCCAAATACAGGCTGGCAGCCTGTACTACGGCCCCGCGGAGCACTTCGTGAATAATCCGGGTTGCCGTACGACCCCGCGTATCGTCCCGATGACTGTCGACGCGGTCTCAGCACACGGTCAGGACGTGTGGATGGTGAAGCCGATCTCGGCCCGAACCGCTTCGGCGTAGCGGTACAAGGTTTCGAGGGTGGGGTTGAGGCAGACGCCGTTTTCCAAGCGACTGACCGCAGCTCGGTCCATGCCGCTGCGCGCGGCGACGTCCGACAGACTCAAGCCCTGCCGCTCGCGATGACGTTTCAGGGCTGTCAGCATCGTGCAGAGATCCAGATACTCGCCCTGGACCACGACCTCGGTAGCATCTCCGCTGGCCAACAGGTCATCCAACCCCGGCCGCTCTTGTTGGAAACGTTCCCGGATCTCCTGCAAACGCCGTTTTTCTTCGGGCGTCCGTGGCATGGCCCGATGGATTCTCTTACCGCTCATTCTCACCCCTCGCGCGGTTCAGGTGCTGGGTAAGCGGTCACTGGATAGACCGACATGGGCTCGTCTTCTACCAGCTCCCACACAACAGCCAAGTATCGTCCTTCAGACGTCCAACCGAAGGTGATAGGGCGACCACTTGACTCACTGCGGGTCGTCCGGGAACTGCGGTCGTTCAGCACCTCGTCGACCTCTTCCGGCGTCACACCGTGTTCCGCGATGTGTTGAAAGTTGCCATCTGGATCGTCCTCGAGATCCCAAATGACGCACACCATTGTCGATTTCCCCGTCTGCTTACCAGATCAATCTCAGTATAGTACAGCGATCGTGCCCTCTGGACAACTGGCGTCGGCCGCCGCGTGACTTCGCTGGGGCAGTTCGCCCAGATTGCCAGCCGGGTCGGGGACAAACTACGATGGGATGCCGACCGGGAACGATTCGCCGGCGGAAACTCTGTCATAAGGAACCCAGCTTGATGAACCGACGCGATGTCCTGTTGAAGGCGCTCCACAACGAAACCACGCCGCGTCCGGCCTGGCTGCCGTTCGTGGGCGTCCACGGCGCTAAACTCACCGGGCAGACGGCTCGGGACTACCTGCACTCCAGCGACCTGATCATGGCCGGCCTGCGGCGGGCCAACGAGCTGTATCGGCCCGACGGGCTGCCGATCGTCTTCGATCTCCAGCTCGAAGCCGAAGTGCTCGGCTGCGAGCTGCGCTGGGCCGACGAGACGCCGCCCTCGGTCTGCACGCATCCCTTGGAGCAGGGCAAGTCGCTCCTGTCGCTGCCGGTGTTCGACGCGAGCATGGGCCGGTTTCCGATGGTGATGGATGCGCTGGGTCGGGCAAAGCAGGAGCTCGGCGACGAGGTCGCGCTGTACGGGTTGCTCTGCGGACCGTTCACGCTGGCGCTGCATCTGATGGGGAACGACATTTTCCTGCAGATGTTCGACCATCCCGACTACGTCAAGGCCGTGATCGGCTTCTGTGCCTCGGTCGGCCAGAAGGTCGCCCAAGCCTACCTGGAACGCGGCGCGGACGTGATCGCCGTGGTGGACCCGATGACCAGCCAGATTTCGCCGGAGCACTTCGAGCAGTTCGTGTCGCCGGTGGCCAACCAGATTTTCGATTTCGTCCGCGACCGCCGGGGGCTCTCGTCCTTGTTTGTCTGCGGGGACGCGACCCGCAACTTGGAAGTCATGTGCCGGACGGATTGCGACAACATCTGCATCGACGAGAACATCGCCCTGGAGCGGATCCGCGACTACACCCGCGGCCGGAACAAGTCCTTTGGCGGGAACCTGAAGCTGACGAGCGTCCTGCTGCTGGGCGACGAGGAGGACGCGCAACTCGACGCCATCCGCTGTATCGACGTGGGCGGCGGCTGCGGCTTCGTGTTGGCCCCCGGCTGCGACCTGCCGTTCCATACACCCGAGAAGAACCTGACCGCCGTCGCCACGATGGTCCACGACAGCTACCGCCGCGAAGTGGCCAAACGCACCATCATCGCCAAGACCGCCGAGCACGCGGCCGCCGTCGCCTTGCCGGACTACGCCGCGGAGCCGCATGTGACGGTGGACGTGATCACGCTCGACTCGGCTTCCTGTGCCCCCTGCCAATATATGATGGACGCCGTCCATCGGGCGGCCAAGCGGCTGTCGCAGCCCGTGATCGTCAAGGAGCACCGCATCACCAGCCGCGAAGGCATCGGCACGATGACGCGCCTGGGCGTGAAGAACATTCCCACGATTTGCCTGGATGGGACGGTAGCCTTCAGCTCGATCATCCCCGATCAGAACACGCTGGTGGCGTCCATCGAGGCGAAGATCCTGGAGAAGCGCAAGTGAAGATCCCTCTGGTCCTGGTCACCGGCTTCCTGGGCAGCGGCAAGACGACGTTCCTCGAACAGCTTGTCGACCGCCATCGCCGGCGGAGGATCGTCTACTTGGTCAACGAGTTCTCCGCGCGCGACGTGGATGCGACGCGGCTGCTGGCCCAGACGCCGGACGTGGTGGCGATCGCCGGCGGGAGCATCTTCTGCCGCTGCCTGGTGACGGAGTTCATCAGCCAATTGCGCACCCTGCCGGACCGGTTCGGGACGCCGGCCGAACCGCTCGACGGCGTGGTGGTCGAAGCCAGCGGCATGGCCAATCCGGCCGTGGCCAGTCAGATGCTGGGCGAGTCGCGGCTCGACCGGATTTACGACATGACAGCCGTCGTCGCGATCGTGGACCCGGGCACCCTGGGGAAGCTGCTGCGCACGTTGCCGAACCTCCGCGCGCAGATCGAGGCCGCCAGCCTGATTTTGCTCAACAAGACCGATCTGTATTCTCCGGCCGACGTCGAGCAGGCGGAGACCGCGATCCGCGAAATCCGTCCCACGGCGCCGATCGTGCGAACCAGTCGCTGCCGGACCGACGCGGACGTGTTCGCGACTCGCCCGCTCGCGGCGGTACACGGCGAGTTGGCGGCGTGCGTCGATCCGAACTACGCGACGCTTGACGTGCCGCTGGCGGAGGCAGTGGATTGGGACCGTTTGCGGGCGGCGGTCGATTTGGTTCGGGACGAGGTGTACCGGATCAAAGGCTTCGCGGATGTCGCTGGCCGGCGTTGCCGCGTGGACTACGCCGCGAACGAATGGACCTGCGAGGAAATCGGTGGCGATCCTCCGCCGGCGCTGGTCTTCATCGTGCGCGGGCCGTGCTCTCCCGCGGTGCGCGAGTTGATCCGTGCCTTGGGCCGCGATGACACCTTCGTAAATTCGAAACCACTGACCACCGTACTGCCAAATGATGTAGGATGATCGTTCGCGGAGCGCGAGAACCACGATCTCCGTGGAGCGCGAATCACGTCGAGCGAAGGAGTCTCTGCGTCGGGTCTCGTCCGCGTGAAGAACACACCCTCCAACGAAAGGACCGAGTCATGAAGCGCATGATGGCATTGCTGTTGATTCTCTGGCTGGGGCCGGCGCTCGCGGCTTTCGCGGCCGAGCGGCCAAACATCATCTTCCTGATGGCCGACGATCTCGGCTGGGGCGATTTCCAGTGCTACAACCCGAACGGCAAGGTGCCGACGCCGAACTTGGACCGGATGGCCCGCGAGGGCATGCGCTTCACCGATGCGCATACGCCCGCCGCGCTGTGCGCCCCGACGCGTTACACGGTGGCGACGGGCAATTACACCTGGCGCGGCCGTCAGCCGGGCGGAACCTGGGGCTGGAACCAGCAGCCGCAGTTCCTGGACGGCCAGAAGACGGTCGGGCACTTGTTGCGGGAAGCCGGCTACCGCACCGGCCTGTTCGGAAAGCTGCACTTCGGCGGCATCTTCGAGAACGACTCGGCCGGCAAGCCGGACTTCACGCGGCCGATGAAGGTCGGGCCGCTGCAATGGGGCTTTACGTATTCCTACGTGCTGCTCGGCGGGCATCAGGCGCCGCCCTATTGTTTCTTCGAAAACAACCGCGTCGACGGCGACGGCGCCAAGGTCACGCAATTGGAAGCCGGACCGCGCAACGGCGGCGTGATCCCGACGGCCGGGCCGGGCCTGCCCGACTGGGACAGCCGCCAGGTCGGCCCCAAGCTGATTGAAAAGGCGCTGGCGTTCATCGACGCCGACAAGTCGCAGCCGTTCTACATTCACCTTTCGACGGACGGGGCGCACGGGCCTTACACGCCGCCGGACGACATTTTCGGAACGCCCGTCAAAGGCGTCACCAAGATGTCGGCCAAGACCGACATGGCCTACGAGTTCGATGTGGTCGCAGGCAAGTTCATCGAGGCGCTGGAGGAACGCGGGCTGCTGGAAAACACGCTCATCATCGCCACCAGCGACAACGGGGGCATTCCATCCGACCGGGCCACGTTCGGCCACGACGCGGTGGGCGGGCTGCGCGGCTCGAAGTCGTACATCTGGGAAGGCGGCCATCGCGTGCCGTTCCTTGCCCTATGGAAAGGCCGAGTGCCCGCCGGCCAGGTCCGCGACCAGGTCATCGGCACGCACGACATCGTGCCGACGTTCGTCGAGTTGGCCGGCGGCAAGTTCTCCGCCGACCAGATGCTCGACAGCGTCAGCTTGGCCCCGGTCTTGCTCGGCCAGCGCGGCGACGACCAGCCGGTGCGCCAAACGCTGCTGATTCAGAGCAGCCCGGGCCGCGACGCCTTTACCGAAGGCATCGACAAGGATGGCCGCTCACAGGCCGAGAAGCCAAAGCCGAAAGCGAAAGCGTCCGGGAAGAAAGTGACGGCCGCCGAAGCCAAGCAGGCCCGAAACAAAGCGTTCAACGCGATTGCCAAGAAAGGCGAACAATCCGGCAGCGACGGCATGGCCCACTCCCTGCGCGAAGGCCCGTGGAAGCTGGTCTTCGACATCGAACATGACGCCCCCGCGGCGCTTTACAATCTGGCCGACGACCTGACCGAGCAAAAGAACCTGATCGGCGAGCCCGCGCAAAAAGACCGCATCGCGCGCATGGAGAATCTCTATCGCGAGATCCGCCGCTCGAAACGCAGCACCCCGGTGCCCAGCGAGTGAAGCCTGTCAGGAGACAACGTGAACTTTCTCCGGATACAACGAGGCCGCCGCATGATCGGGCGATACGGCGGCTTCGTTACGACGCGAAAAGCCCAAGGACACGAAGGACGACGATGACATCCTGGATTCCAAAGCTACTGGCTCGAATGTCCGCACGCATTGCGGCCCTGATGCTCCTGGTCGCGGTTGCCGCGGTTCCCGCGATGGCCGCCGAACTCGATCTGGCGAACGATCGGGCCACGGGCGGTCCGGGGAAGTTCGCCGCCGAGGAGATTCTCCGGGAGGCTGCGGCACAAGGCTTGGCGCTGGGGCAGGACGCCCATGCGACCCGCATTGCGATCACCGTTGGAGACGAGGGCAATGCCGCCGCGCAGAGCTACAGCATCCGCGTGCGGAACGAGGACGGTCGCCCCACCATCACGGTGCGCGGGGCCGATGCCGCCGGCGCGATGTACGGCGGGCTGGACATCGCCGAGGCGATTCGCACGGGTACGCTCGATTCGCTGGAAGACTCCGACCACCAGCCCCACATCGCGCGGCGCGGCATCAAGTTCAACCTCCCGCTCGATCTGCGCACGCCGAGTTATTCGGACTGCTCCGACGCCGCCCAGGCGAACATCCCCGAGATGTGGGAACGCGACTTCTGGACCGCGCTGCTCGATTCGCTGGCACGGCATCGCTACAACGTGCTGTCGCTCTGGAGCCTGCATCCCTTTCCCTCGCTGGTGAAGGTGCCGGAGTTTCCGGAGGTCGCGCTGGAGGATGTCTGGCGCACGCGCGCCAAGCTGGATGACACCTTCAGCTTTGCGGGCAGCGACATGGTCCGACCCGCAATGCTCGCCGACCACGAGTTGGTGAAGCGCATCACGATGGACGAGAAGATCGAGTTCTGGCGGTGGGTCATGCAGCAGGCCGCCGACCGCGGCGTTCAGGTCTATTTCTTCACCTGGAACGTCTTCACCTTCGGCGCCGAGGGCAAGCACGGCATCACGAACGATCTAAACAACGAGATCACGAAAAAGTACTTCCGCGCCAGCGTGCGGGAAATGGTGAAGACCTACCCGCTGTTGGCCGGCATGGGCATCACCGCCGGCGAAGGCATGCCGCATAACATGGACTCGAAAGTCAAGGAAGCCTGGCTGTGGGACACCTACGGCGAAGGCGTGCGCGATGCCTTGCAGGACGATCCCCAGCGCGAGTTCCGCCTGATCCATCGCTTCCACTGGACCGCGCAAAGCGACATCCTGAACGCCTTCCAGGACTTTCCCGGACCGTTCGATTTCAGCTTCAAATACTCGGTGGCGCACATGTATTCGATTCCGAATCCGCCTTTCATCCAGCCATTGCTGGAGAACCTCGCGCCCGGCCGGAAGACCTGGCTCACCGTGCGCAACGACGACATCTACACCTTCCGCTTCGGCGACCCTGTCTACGCCCGCCAGTACATCTTGAACATGCCCTCGGCCGACAAGATGGCCGGCTTCTACATGGGGCCGGACGGCTACATTTGGGGACGCGACTTTCTCGAGCGCCAGCCCGACCCGGGCCCGCGGCCGCTGGTGATGGACAAGCAGTGGTATTCCTTCATGCTCTGGGGTCGCTTGGCATACGATCCCGCGCTGCCGGACGCACACTTCGAGCGAGCCCTCGCCGCGCGACATCCAAACGCCCCGTCGCCGCAGATCTTTCGCGCTCTCCAAGGCGCCGCCCAAGTCATGCCGCTGATCACACGCTTCTTCTGGGGCGATATCGATCTGAAGTGGTATCCCGAAGCTTGCTGGAGCCATCGCAGAAGCCAAGGCCAGGGCTTCTACACTGTGCGCCATTTCATGGAGGGTATCACCATGCCGGGCGCGAAGGTGCTGTGCATCCGCGATTGGCGCGTGCGTCTGACTGCGGGCGAGCCGATGGAGCAGACGACGCCGCTTGAGATCGCCGAGGCACTCGACGGCGCGGCAGCGGGAACTCTCGCCGCCCTCGACAGGCTCCGAGACGCAGCGCGAGAAGATGCCGAACTCCGTAAGACCGTCGACGATTGCGAGGCCCTGGCCTGGCTCGGCCGCTACTACGCGTCGAAAATTCGCGGAGCCTGTGCCTTGGCGCTGTTCGACGTCAACGGCGAGCGGCTCGAACAAGAGGCAGCGCTGCGACACCTGGGCGACGCCCACTCCCACTGGCAGCGTTACGCGGCCATTCGCGACGCCCATTACGTTCCGGCGCTCTACAACCGTGTCGGTTATGTGGATGTGACCGCGTTGACCGAAAAGGTGGCCGCCGATCTCGACATCGCCCGAAACTGGAAGCCGGGCACCCTGAAGGACGACGGCAGACGCTCCGGCACCGAAAAGGGCTTCCGCGACTAGCGTCCCGTGTCTCCGGTTTTGATCCCCCTGTGGATCCGGAGGCGGAAGGCTTCGAGGGCATGCTGGAGGGCATAAAATTGGCCAAGAAGGATCAACCGACATTTTCGTTGTTTCGACTCCGCGGAACCTTGTTGCTGGCAGGCCTGAGCATTGGTCTTGTCCATTCGGGAGCGTTGTCCGCACAGGACAAGCTTGAACCACTGGAGCGGATCGGGATTCGGCGAGGCGAGAACGAGGCGCAGTTCGTTCTGAAGGATTCCCAGTCTCTCTTCTTTGCCAAGGGGTTCAACTACATCCGCCTCCGTGCGGCCGACGGTGCCAGCGGCGGCGATCATGCGACGTTCGACGCGGACACCAGGAACACCAGGGCACACTACGATCCGGACCGGGCCGAGGCCATGTTCAGCGCGCTGAGCCAGGCCGGCTACAACACGGTTCGGGTGTTCATCATCGGGCGCAGCAGGGTCAATCCGGGAATTGCCGGCGACTACGACACGACCAAGGCTCTCTACGAGCCCTACCTGGAGAACGTGCTCGATTTCCTGCGGCGGGCCACTCGACACCGCATCCGCGTGTTGCCAACCTTCGGCGATGGCGAGCTTCCGTTGAACGCCTACTACCGCGACCGCGTTCGGGGCAAGGGTTACAACAAGAACGTCAATGTCCTGACCGAAGAGGGCGTGGCCGCGCGTGTTGAGCTTGTCACCTCGTTCCTGTCTTACATCAAGAACAAGGAGCCCGCCGTGTTGCCCACGTTGCTCGGCCTGCAATGCCAGAACGAGGCCTACCTGCTCGCTGACCAGTGGCCATTCACGGAGACATCCGGGGTGTTGCAGGCAGCGAACGGGAAGAGCTACGACCTGGCGAAGACCGAGGAGCGTCAGGCGATGATGGAGGAAGGCTATCACCACTACCACGACCGCATCGTCCAGGCAGTGAAGGCGATCGATGCCGAGATGCTCGTGGCCGAGGGCGTCTTCGTCCCCCGTGCCGTCGGCATGAATCCAACGCAGCACGCCGGTCTATGGCCCGGAAAGAAGGGCGACCAGCGGTATCCGCCCACCCTGACCACCCTTGGCCAAGGCCGGCTCGATTTCCTGGATGTCCATTTTTACCGCACCAGTGCCAACGAGTCGGTGGAGGACGCCTTCCGGCTCAATCTGGGATCGACGGGTTTCTTCACGCCGGAAATGGCCGAGGTGCGAAGGACGAAGCCGATCATCATGGGCGAGTTCGGCGCCTTTGACTTCGTCGAGAAGACGTTCGAGGAATCGGTCCAGAGCATGGTTCGCGTTCGCGACCTGGCGATCAGGGAACGTGTCAACGGCATGCTGTATTGGACCTACGACTGCTTCGAGCAGCCGCGTCTGCACCATGCCGCAACCAACTGGACCCTATTTGTTCAGAAGATGGGAGATTTCGAAACGAACGCCGATCCGAGCCCAAGCAACTAATAACGAAAGCGATCAACATGAACCCCAGCCTTCCACTCTTGACCACCCTGCTGCTCGCGCCGTTGGCCGCGCTCCACGCCGCCGAAGCGTCGCCTCCGGCACGAGGCGTCCGCGACCTCACTCCGTTGCACGATGCGACGCGCGTCCTGATCAATCCTCACAAGGGCTGGTATCACCACTTCCCCGACAATCATCCCGACAAGTACCAGATCGCCCGCGACGCGGACTTGTTGGATTTCCCCGGCATGGATCATCTCTACATCCGGTTGGCGTGGGCCTACCTGGAACCGAAGGAAGGCCAGTTTGATTGGGCGGTCATCGATCGCATCATCGAGAAGTGGACCGCGCACGGGCTGGGCATCGCGCTGCGCATTAGTTGCAAGGAAACCAGCACGGACCGGATCGAGCAGCAGTTCGCGACGCCGCGCTGGGTGATGGAAGCCGGCGCGCAAGGCGGACATTACCGCATGGGCCAACCGACCGGGCCGGAGGGACCGTGGGAACCCGCGTTCGACGACCCCGTCTTCCTCGCCAAGCTGGACCGGTTCCTCGCGGCGCTGGCGGCCCGTTATGACACGAAGCCGTGGCTGCGCTATCTCGACATCGGCAGCATCGGCGACTGGGGCGAGGGCCATTGCTGGGCCGGCAGCCGGAAGGACTTGTCCTTCGCCGTGCGGAAAGAGCACGTCGACCTTCACCTGAAGCATTTCCAACGCACCCAGCTCGTCATCTCGGATGACTACGTCCACGCGTTGAACGATCCGGCCGAGCGCGCGAGTCTGCACCAGCACATTCTGAGCAACGGCATCAGCTACCGCGACGACAGCATCATGGTGGACGGCTACTTCGCCGGCACGAGCGACCGCTTCACGGTGCGCAGCCCCGAATTTTTCGCGGATGCCTATCCACGGACTCCGACCGTGTTCGAGCTGGAACACTACGGCACGGTGAAACGCCTTGGGAATTGGGCAGCGCTGCCCGATTCCTCCGCGGCCAGGTTCGGCAAGGGCAAGAAAGGTCCGGACTTCTTCCGCGGCGCGCTCGAGTTGCTGCACGCCACTTACATCGGCTACCACGGCGACGCGCGCCAGTGGTTAACCGACAATCCGGAACTGACCGAGGAGTTGTTGAACAAGTGCGGCTATTGGCTCTTCCCGACGGCACTCGAAACTCCGGACAACCTGGTGGCCGGTGCTGCCGTGCCCTTGACCTTGACGATCGAAAACCGCGGGGTGGCTCCGCCCTATGCGCCCTACGAACTGCGGGTGAAGCTTTCCGGCGGAGGCACGAACTGGGTGCATGTTGCCGGCAAGGCCGAGAAGTCGTGGCTGCCGGGCAAGCCGATTGTCCTGCGGCTCGAGTTGCCTCTGCCAGCCGCTCTCCAGCCAGGCCAATACCAGTTGGCCATCGGTCTCTTTGACGCCGCCGCGGGGAAAGAGCGTCCGGTGGAGTTTGCGCTCAAAGCGTCGGCGCGAGATCCCGACGGCTATTACCGTGTGGGCACGGTATCCGTGTCCGCGGAAGCGATTGGCCGCTAGGCGGGGAAGCCGACTCGCTCGGCGAAGGTCTCCCGACCTTGCCGAGTCGGCAGACCGCAGGTCTCCCGGGTCGTTCAGAACTCCTGATCCGCAACCAGAAGAAATGGGGAACTCGAGCAAGTCGCTCACAGCGGCCGGCGAATCAAGTGATACCCATAAGAACGCAAAGAAGCAGAGAGCGCAGAGAATTCGTCCTTTGCGCTCTTCGTTCCTCTGCGTTCTAGGTTCAGCGCATCTTCCGGCCGGATCAGGAGTCCCGATCCTTGGAGACCTATCGGTCGGAGCCAGTGCAGGGTCGGAGCCCCGCGCACAGCAAAAGTGGCCCGCGGGCGCCGAACGCGGGTCCTGGGCCGCTTGCCGACTCGACCGACCGTACGTCTCCCAGGTCGTTCAGGACTCCTGATCCGCAACCAGAAGAAATGAGGAACTCGAGCAAGTCGCTCACAGCGGCCGGCGAATCAAGTGATGCCCATAAGAACGCAAAGAAGCAGAGAGCGCAGAGAATTCGTCCTTTGCGCTCTTCGTTCCTCTGCGTTCTAGGTTCAGCGCATCTTCCGGCCGGATCAGGAGTCCCGATCCTTGGAGACCTATCGGTCGGAGCCAGTGCAGGGTCGGAGACCCGCGCACAGCAAGAGTGGCCCGCGGGCGCCGAACGCGGGTCCTGGGACGCTTGCTGACTCGACCGACCGTAGGTCTCCCAGGTCGTTCTGTTCTCCTGATCCGCAACCAGGAAAATGAGGAACTCGGGCAAATCGCTCGCAGCGGCGGGCGAATCAAGTGATACCCATAAGAACGCAAAGAAGCAGAGAGCGCAGAGAATTCGTCCTTTGCGCTCTTCGTTCCTCTGCGTTCTAGGTTCAGCGCATCTTCCGGCCAGATCAGGAGTCCCGATCCTTGGAGACCTATCGACCAGAGCCAGTGCAGGGTCAGAGCCCCGCGCACAGCATAAGTGGCCCGCGGGCGCCGAACGCGGGTCCGTCCGCCGCCGGGCCGATTGCCGACTCGACAACGCCACCGGGACGTGGGTATAAAGTGTCCCATCGGGAGGCGGTCCATGCCAGGCAAGAAACCGTTCGAGTTCGACGTCTTCATCTCGTACAGCAGCCAGGACAAGGACTGGGTGCGCGGCGAGCTGCTGCCGCGAATCGAGCAGGCGGGGCTGAAGGCGTTTATTGACTACCGCGATTTCACCCGCGGAGCGCCGAGCATCAAGGAGATGGCCCGCGGCGTCATGGAGTGCCCGAAGACGCTGCTCGTGCTGACGCCGGAATACATCGCCAGCCAATGGTGCGACCTGGAAGCCATCATGCTCCAGACGCTGAGCCCGGCCAATCGCGATCTGCGGTTGCTGCCGCTGCTGAAGGCACCCTGCGAGAAGCCCCTGTACATCGGTGCGTTCACCCACATCGACTTCACGGACGGGGCGGATCAGACGCTGGCGTGGCGGCAGCTCTTGACCGCGTTGGGCCGTCCGCCGGAACCGGAGCCGCCGAAGGAGCCCGAACGCGAGCGGTGGTTTCTGGCACATCCGTATCCGATGCCGCCGAATTTCACCGGGCGCGTCGCGGAGCGGAAGATGCTCGCCGGCTGGCTGAACGCCGACGGCGGTCCGCCGCTGTTGAGCCTCCGGGCGCTGGGCGGCTTTGGCAAGAGCGCCCTCGTCTGGCACTGGCTGACGCACGACGTGCCGCCCGACGCCTGGCCGCGCGTCGTCTGGTGGAGCTTCTACGAGGGCGATGCCAGCTTCGACCATTTTCTTGTCGAGACGCTCGAGTACCTGAGCGGCGGCCAACTCGACGCGACGAAGCTGTCCGCCAGGGCCGTGGTCGGGACACTCCTGCAAATGCTCCAAGCCCCCGGCACGCTGCTGATCCTCGATGGCTTCGAGCGAGTCCTGCGCGCCTTCAGCGGCCTTGACGCCGCTTACCAAGGCGACGACCTCCAGCCTTCGACCCTCGACGCTGGACCCACGGCTTCGTCCGACCGCGACTGCATCTCGCCACTGGCGGACCTGTTCCTGTACAACGTCGCCCTCCAGCCGCGGCTGCGGTCCAAGGTGCTGCTGACCACGCGGCTGTGTCCGCGGATTCTGGAGGCGCGCGGCGGCGGGCTGCTGCTCGGGGCGCGCGAGGAGCAGCTTCGGCAGATGCAGCCCGATGATGCCGTGGCGTACTTTCACGCCCAGGGCATCCGCGGGACGCACACGGAGATCGAAACGGCGTGCGCGCCGTACGGCTATCATCCGCTCAGCCTATGCCTGCTGGCGGGCTTGATCGCGCGCGACTTGCGGCAGCCCGGCGACATCGGCGCGGCGAAGCGGTTGGACGTGAGCGGCGACCTGGTGCAGCGCCAGCATCACGTGCTGGAAGCAGCTTACGGCAGTCTGACGCCCGCGCGGCAGACGCTCCTCGGGCGCATCGCCTGCTTCCGCAGCCCGGTGACCTACGAGACACTGCGGGCGATCGGGGACGAGGGGACTCGCACAGAGGCACCGAGGCGCAGAGGAAAAGACCTTCAGGAATCATCGCCTCCTCGGCGCCTCCGCGCCTCTGTGAGCGACCTCGATTCCGACCTGGGCGACCTGGTGGCGCGGGGGTTGGTACATCACGAAGTGCGGGAGGGGCGTTTCGATTTGCATCCGATCGTGCGGCGGTACGCCTACGACCGGCTGGCCGCGCCCGAGCGGGCGGCGGCCCACACGCGGCTGCGCGACTACTTCGCCGCCGTCCCGGAGCCGGACAAGGTGACGCGGTTGGAAGACCTCGCCCCCGTGATCGAACTCTACCACCACACCGTCCGCGCCGGGCAGTTGGATGAGGCGTGCGATCTCTTCTACAAGCGATTGGCAACGCCGCTCTACTACCAACTCGGGGCCTACCAGTTGATCACGGACCTGCTGCGTCCGCTCTTCTCCGACGGCGAAGACCGCCCGCCGCGGCTGAAAGACGAAAGCGACCAAGCCTGGACGCTGGCCGCGCTGGCGAACTCCTACAGCCTCAGCGGCCAGCCCCGCCGCGCCGTGCCGCTGTTCGAGCAGCAAATCGCCATCCGGGAGAAGCAGGGCAACAAGAGCAACCTCGCCATCGGCTTGGGAAACGTGGCCTCCATGGCGCAGCTTCCCATCGGCGCGCTGCGGGCCGCCGAGGCCAACCTGCGCCGCCGCATCGCGTTGTGCCGGGAAATCAAGGACGAGTTCCGCGAGGCGGTTGGGCACCAGGAATTGGGCCGGCTGATGGCCTACCGCGGCGCGTTTGCCGAGTCGGAAACGGAACTGCGAACGTCAACCGACTACTGGGTGAAGACAAAGGACGTGCAGGGGCAGTGCATGGACGAAGCCTACCGTGCCCTGCGCGAATTGCTCCGGCTGCGGCAGGCGGCGTGCGGGGGCGATTTGAAATCGGAAATTTCCAATTCGAAATCTCAGATCTCAGATTCGCAATCCGCGCTTTCCCCTGCCCGCCGCGCGCTGGAACTGGCGGACGAGACGGCCCGCACGATTCACCCCGTCGAACGCGACTACGTCGACGCCCACTGGCTGCTGGGCGCGGCGCACCGTGTCGCGGGCCAGACGGACGAGGCCGAACGCCACCTGCACGAGGCGCTGGAACGCTCCCGCCGCATCAACGCGGTGGATCACGAAGCCGACATCCTCATCGACCTGGCGCGGCTCCGCTTGGCCACGGGCGCAGCGGACGAGGCGGGGCGGCTGGCCGACGAGGCGCTGCTGATCGCCGACCGAAGTGGCTACGTGCTGCAAGCCGCCGACGCCCACCTGGAACTCGCCAAGCTCGCCCACTCCCGCGGCGACCTCCCCACCGCCCGCCACCACGCCGCCGAAGCCCGCCGCCACGCCACCTGCGACGGCCCCCCGGACTACACCTACGCCGCCGCCTACGCCGAAGCCGAATCGCTCCTCGCCGAACGGTCAACGTCCTCTCTTCAGTAGACCGGCAGCCAGATGCGGAAGTAATCGCTCTTGCGGTTCAATCGCGCGTAGTAGGGAATCATGCTCACGCTGACTCGTCGGTCGCCCGGCGAGAGGATTGGCGCGCTCTCCGCGAAACGCGCTGTGCGGTAAAGAGCCGTCTCGGCCTCGTCGCAGATCAGCTTGTCGCCGATGGCCGGCGCGCTCGGGCCGCAGATCAGCGTCCCCGTCAGTTTCATCACGCCGCCCAGTTCTTTCGTGGCCGCAGGCTGCAGCTCCGCATCCGCGGGAAGGCGGAAATGCTCCAGCGCACTGTCCGACGGCACATCGTCGCCCTCGAGGCAATACACCAGCGGTCCGCGCATCACCGCGACTTTGCCGCGGGCGTCCGCCACGGCTGGATGCGCCGCCATGTAGCGCACCGGCATCGGCAACTCCAGCTCCACAACGTCGCCGGATTCCCAGTTCCGCTGCAGGGCATGATGGGCGCTTCGAGACGGAACGCCCGCAACCGCCTGGCCGTTCACCGCGATGTGGACAGGGCCATTCACCCAGCCGGGGATACGCAGGAAAATGCCAAACGAACTGGCGGACTCGACCTGCTGGAGTACGAGCCGCACCTTGCCGTCCCAGGGATAGACGCTGGTCTGACGGCAGTGGAGCGTGCCTCCTGCCGGCAGTGCGACTCGAATCTCGTTATCGCCATACAGGTTCACCCACAGGCCTTCGCGGTTGACGTTGTAAGCCATTTCGACCGACATCGCGAGTGCCCGCATCACCTTCGGCGGACAGCAGGCGGACTTCTTCGTGAACTGTCGCCGCCAAGTGTAGTGGGCTTCCCACTTGGATTCCGGGCCGTTGGTGTGGCTCCGCTGGGAGCCGGGCAGTTGTTCCTGCGGGTTGCAGTAGAAGAAATTCGGGCGGTCCAGATCGGCGCAGCCCGGCACCGTGTTGTAGAGCGCACGCTCCACGGCATCCATGTAGACTGCCTCGCCGGTCAGGCGGAACATGCGGTAGTACCATTCCGCAAACAGGCACTGGCCGCAGCTTTCGCAGTAGGCACTGTCGTTCGGCAACTCGTAGGCCGGGCCCACCGCTTCGTTGTAGTCCGCCTCGGGATAGGTCCTGCCGCCGACGACCTGCTCCGGCCTGCGACCGCGGTGAACGTGAGCAACCGCGCCGGTGATAAACGTCTTTCTCGTCAGTTGATTTTCGGCCAATCGCTGCAGGGCGTTTCGCAGTCCGTCATCACCGGTCAGTCCGCAAAACGCCGTCTCGCGGAGAAGCGTATGAGCCGCCTGCGTGTTGTGGCCGAAGATCTCCTCCGCCTGGCGCAGCGGGGGGCCGAACACCGAGTTCTGGCCCGATGCGCGGCGCAGCGCCTCGAGCAGGCCGTCGTCGCCGCTGCGGGCGTAGAGATCCGGAACGGCCCATTGCATCGGTCCCGCCACGGTGTTGCTGCGGCCCATGAACCGGCGTACCGCCCGGTCGGCGATGGCCAGTGCGCGGCCGTCCCCGGTGGCGCGCTGGAGGGTGGACGCGAAAGCGTAAAGCGATCCCGTGTTGTAGTGCAGGGCGCCATGAAAGCCGTCTCCGTCGCCCTTCTTGATCTGCCACCGCCAAGGCTTGCCGTGCGTGGCGTCGAACTCGCCGAGCACCGTCCAACTGTCCACCAGTCCGTCCTCGAGTTGGATCCGCGCGATGATCGGGACCCAGCCATCGAGCTTGGACTTCAGGTACGCATCAGCCTGGTGCGCCTGCAACCGCGCCACGGTATCCAGCACGAGGTAGCAATCGCCGTCGCTCCAGGTGCTGCCCTGAGCGCCCCCTGCCTCTAGTTTCGCGGCCCGGAGCAAGTTCAGGAAGGTGGAACCATTCTCGACGGACATGAACGAACCGTCCAGGACGCCGGGCAGGTGGATGTCGCGCAGCCGCTGCATCCGGTCCTGCCAGAAGCCGCCGGTCCATTTCACTGCGTCGAGCGGCAGATTGTCGGGAATCCTGGCGGGCGAAGCGCCGCTGGCCGGAGGAAGCTGAGCCAGGAAGAAGGTGCAGACCAGGATGCGGGTTGCTGTATTCATGCTTGTTTCTCGCCAGCTTGTCGTGGGCCAACCGTCACACGAAGGAATCAGGTGACGCCGAGCCGCCCCATGGGATACCAGCCGTCGGTTCGGCGACCCTCGATCGCCAAGCGAACCTCCGGTTCGCGATCGTGTGGATCGAGAATGCCGATCGCCATTTCGTAATCGCCTGCCGCCAGTTCGCTCGGCAGTTGCAGTCGTGCGTCCACCTCGTGTTTTCCCGGCAGCCAATCTGTCAGCTTCGCGTCCGTGTCGAGGACCAGCGAGCGATCGCCCTGCTGCAGACGCACGGCAAGCACGTAAGGACGATAGGGTGGGGCGACTCCGACGTTCTCCCACTGCATCCGCAACCCAAGGGGGCCGCCACGGTTCACGGCTCGCGGATACTGCAGCGACCGCAGTACGAAACGGTAGCCGCACCGTTTCAAGAACCGCTCCATCGGCGCGACTTGGGCGTCCGGGATGGGCACGCTTTTGGCATGGTAGCTGGACGCGCCCCACGCCAAGGCTTGATCCCACATGGCATCGTAGCCGCCGCCTTTGTTCGGCACATAGCGTTCAAGGTCCTCCATCGAGCCGGGCGCCTCGAAGGTGACGGGGCCCCGTTTCCACGCCTCCGCCGCGCCGCCTGCGGCCACCAGTTTCGGATACGCGTGGACCATGTGGCACCAGCGATCCGAGAAATGCCCCCAGTCGCCCAGCGAGTCCGCACGCCAACCCGCCCCGCGGCCGACCGCGTGGCGCAGACCGGGAGTGTAGCCCACAAGCATCGTCAGCGGCGTGCGTCCCCAGTACTGGAAGTACCAGTCGATCACGCGCAGCGCGTTTTCCTCGGTCGGCATAGGAACCGGCGTACCCGATGTGTGCCATTCGCCCCAGCGGCCGATGCTGCCGATGTCCATCCGCACGAGGTCGGGATGGCCGTTGAAACGTTCGCCAAAGGCTCGCACCAGCGCTTCCTGCCGCTCCAGGAAGAACGGGGAATTGAAGTCCGGTGCCCAGGTCTCGACCATTTGGCCCTTCTTCAATCCGCGTTCCCAACCGGCGGCTTTGACTTGGTAGGTGAAACCCTTCTCTTTGGCTCGGAACCACGCGGGCGCTTTGGGCTCGGTATCCATCGGCATGAACCGCAACGCCAAGTCCTGGCCGCGCTCGCGAGCCTTGGTCAGCAGTTGCTCGATCAGATCGAACGCGTAGCGGCCTTGTTCCGGTTCCAGCCGGTCCCAGTAGAACCGGAAATAGGCGATCGAGCATTCGGGGTAGTTGCGGACCTTGCGGTCGCCGTTGAAACAACCGCCCGTCTCGAAGCCGATCCCGGGATTTCGTAGCACCTCATCCAGCTCACGCGGCGTGACCTCGATAAGGTCCTGCATCTCCGCTGCGGTAGTCGAGCGTGACGCGGCCCAAGCGGTTGCACCGACCGCGCCCAGCCCCGCCAAGAATCTCCGGCGTGTTGTCGAGTTCATCGTCGATAGCCTCCGTGTCGTTCGCCCTACCGGCGGGACGGCAACTGTGCCAGCCGGTGCGGGACTTTGCGTTGAATCAAGCGACCAGTCCCCTACTTGCATAGCCGAAGGTGTGGACTTCCACAATACGCCAAAGGGCTGCCGCGGTCGTTCTTTGCAGCCGCACGTGGCCCTCGCGGGACGGATTGTCGAGACACCGCAGATCGACGCGTTTGCCGGCCAAGCCACGGAACTCACGCACTTCCCCGTCAGCCCCGACGTGCGCGCCGACGCGGGCCTCGCTGATGCCCGCGCGCTACAACTTCCCCACCGGCCTCGCCGACGTGGTTGGCAAGGCCAGCAGCAATTCCCGGTGAGCGGCGAAAGCGAGGAAGACGCGTGGAAAACGCGATGCTGGCAGTGCTGGCGGTTCGCGCACGCAAAGAGGTGCTGCCCACAGTGCAGGTTCTGGGTGTAAAAGGGTGCATTCAGGGTCCGGAATGATGCACCTTCGCCTCTGCCAATCGATGAAAGGGGCTGGCTGAATGATACTCCGCCGCTTCGCGCCGAACGAGTGAATACGCCTTGGACACGGAAGCCTCTCTCTTTTGAAGCGTTGATCGAACTGATTCACGATCGGGCCAGGCCACTACCCAATCAGCGTCGAGAGCCCGATTATCTCCTTGCCGATGCGATGATGTCGGCCTTGGCGTTGTCTTCTCTGAAGGATCCGTCCCTGCTCGCGTTCCAGGCGCGTCGCAACGACGAGAACATGAAGACGCTGTTCCGAATCATGCGGATTTCCGGTGACACGCAGACGCGGGAAATGCTCGACCCGTTGAACCGGACCGGCTGCGGCCGTTCTTCAAGGACAGGATGATCACGAACATCGGTTTGCGGAAGTGCTGCGTGCCCATGACGAAGACCGGGCGGTTTCCTTCAGCTATCCTTGCAGCCGCCTGTGCTCTTGTCAGCCGCCTCCGGGTTAGCCGCAATCCAGGGATCCCCTTCCCACGAAGTCAAGTTGTCGCCCGTGCCCGCCATCCGGGCTCGCACAATGCGCCGTCTTCAAGATTGACCCTCTACGAGCGCGGCTGAGCCCGTCCAATTTTGTCCTGACCCATCGCCGTGAGACTTCCGCACCGGCCTGTCCGCGATGCCGCGGCACTTGCAGCCGCCCAACCACCCCCCATCAAAACCGCAATCGTGCCCGTGCGCCTTCTCGCCGGGAATTGCTGGGACGGAGGGCATTCATGCATGTTGCTTGCGATAGCAGTGTTTCGATAATTCGCTGCATTCTACCCGACGCTGGAAACGACGTGTACAATCGACGGCAGTCACCTTCGCTGAGCGTCCGTGGCGTATGCAGACTTTGACACCATTTCAGAACGAGGAGTCACCCGTGAGAACTTGGAGATCCATCGTCGCAGCATTCGCCTGCGTTCTGTTGCCGCTGGGCTGTACGGGCCGATGTGCGGGGGCTGACAACGGCCAGATTGTCATCGAAGACAACATCACCTACGGCAAGGCTGGCGAGACGGAGTTGAAACTGGATTTGGCTCGACCGCAAGGCGACGGTCCGTTTCCGGCCATCGTATTCATCCACGGCGGCGGCTGGTCAGGGGGCAATCGGCAGGCGTACCGGGGACAAATCCAGGAGGCGGCAAAAAGAGGGTACGTGGCGGCGACCATCAGCTACCGGCTGATGACGTTTGACCAATCGAAGAAAGAGACCACGACCGCCAATCCGATCTTTCCGGCGCAGATCCACGACGCCAAAGCTGCCATCCGTTGGGTACGGGCCAATTCCAAGAAGTACCACGTCGATCCAGACCGGATCGGTGTGACGGGCGGCTCCGCAGGCGGCCACCTTTCGTTGCTAGTGGGTCTCACCGATCCAACGTCGAAGCTGGAAGGCGACAGCGGGAATCCCGATCAATCCAGCCGGGTGCAGGCGGTCGTCAACGTGTTCGGCCCAACCGACATGGCATTCTGCTTCGAGAAAAGCTCGGTCGCCTGGATCTTCCGGTTGTTCATGGGCGGGACGCCCAGCGAAGCCGCTGAACGATACAGGGCTGCCAGCCCACTCACCTACGTCAGCAAAGATGATCCACCGGTCCTGACACTCCATGGCGATAAAGACGCTCTGGTGCCGGTGGAGCAGGCAAAGATGTTGGACGAGAAGATGAAGGCGTTCGGGGCTCCGCACACGCTGATGGTGTTCCAGGGGCAGGGCCACGGCTTCGGTGGCGAGCATGGCAAGAAGGCCGCAGACGCTACATGGGAGTTCTTCGACCGGCACTTGAAGCAGTGATACTCACTTTTGTCCGACAAGAGGAGAGCCAACATGCCGACGATTTTCGAGATCGCTCCGGACGTGTATCGCATATCGATTTACGTGCCCGAAATCGACTTGCAGTTCAATCAGTTTCTCGTGAGAGACGATCAGCCGTTGCTGTATCACACAGGCACGAGGGCGATGTTCCCCCTGGTGCTCGAAAGCGTAACCAAGATCCTCGACCCGTCCACGATTCGCTGGATAGGCTTCAGCCATTTCGAGGCCGATGAATGCGGTGCTCTCAACAACTGGCTTGAAGCGGCGCCTTCGGCCGAGGCCGTGTGTACCTTCGTCGGAGCGTTGGTCAGCGTGAATGACTTTGCCACTCGGCCAGCCCACATCCTGAAGAGCGACGATGTGCTGGCGACAGGCAAGTACCGCTTCCGCCTGATTGCCACGCCGCATCTTCCGCACGGTTGGGATGCGGGCATGTTATTCGAGGAGACGCAGCGGACCATGTTCTGCTCCGATCTGTTTCATCAGGTCGGCGATGTCGAACCATCAACGGAATCGGACTTGATCGGGCGATTTCGGGAAACACTCACTCAGTATCAGGCTGGTCCGTTGGCGAACTACATGCCCTACACGCCAAACACGCAGCGATTCCTGGCAGAACTGGCCGCTCTCAAACCGAAGACCCTGGCTGCCATGCACGGCTCGTCATTTGTTGGCGATGGCTCGAAGGCCCTACTCGATCTCGCGCCGGTACTGAAAGAACTGCTAGGGAGCTAGCTTATTCACTTCGCCAAATTGGCGCGCACCTGCTATCCGGTCCTTCGTGGCAGGATGTCCGCCCGTGTCGCGTCCACGGGCGGAAGTGGTGGCGTTGCCCAGCATCGCAAGTGCCGCCGACGATTTCCCAAGGCGGACTCGCGAGTCAAAAACGCGGCGGCATGGGCCATTCAGCGTCACGCGAAAACACTTCGGACGTATGCATCGTCTTAATTGGAGTGTGGTACGTACTTGCGTTTCGAGTTGCTTTAACCTGGGCAATCGTCCATCGAGAGGAGTCCGGCATGAGAACCATCACGGCTTCAATGTGCTCTGCGCTGAGCGTTTTCCTGCTGCTGGAGGCCGTTGCGTCTGGCGAGACGAGATACGTCTCTCCGAAAGGCACGGCCGAGTCTCCGTTTATCTGCTGGGAGACGGCCGCCCACGATATCGCCAGCGCGCTCGACGTGGCCCGCGATGGCGATCAGATCGTCGTTGGCCCGGGAAGGTATGCGGTTGGTCATACGATCGTCGTCAATCGGGGGGTCGTTGTGCGAAGCACCAAAGGGGCGAGAAGAACCGTGCTCGACGGCGAGGGCGCGCCCCGTGACGGCTGGTGCTTCGATGTGCAGTCGGACCAGGCGATCGTCGACGGCTTCACGATCACCCGATTTGGCGGCGGCGTCCGCTTCGGACATCGCGAGGGAACCACCGCCGTCGTGCGGAACTGTGTGATCGTGCGGAACGCCGGCCACGGCATCTTCTTCAACCATGGCGGATGCGCCAAGAATTGCACCGTCGCCTACAACGGCGGCGCCGGACTCTACGCCTACGACATGGGCGGAGGAGGCGACGATCCGGCCAACATGATCCTCTTCGGCAACGAGCAGGGCTTCGTCCGCCAAAGCGCCAACATTGGCCTGCACAACTCCTGCACGAACGACCCGCATTTCGTCTCGGACCAGGATTTCCGTTTGCGGCCTGCCTCGCCATGCATCGACACCGGACGGAACGAAGACTGGATGATCGAGGCCGTCGACGCCGCCGGCGGTCCGCGGGTCCGGAACAAGGTGGTGGACATCGGGGCATACGAGTTCGATCCCGATGGGCCTGTCCAACTGTCCGATCCCGATGGCCGCATTTCTACCGACGGTTTGACGTCCGACGAGGACGGATGGATCGCCCTGGCCCCGTTGGTGCGGGTGGAGCGCGACTTGCAGGACGCCGGATGGAAATGGGACGGCCACTCGGCGACCTTTAGTGCCGGCAAGCCGCGTGCCCTGGTCTCGGTTCCCGTGCGGATTGCCGGCAGCTATGAACTCCGGACTCGCGTCACCATTACGCAAGCCAAGGAGACCACGGCCATCTATCTGCCCATCAGCAGCACCCGAGCGGTCGTCGTCGACATGAGAGGCGACCGCGGGAACTCGGAGTCGCCCACGGCCACCGTCCGGTTGACCGGACTGACGCCCGAGGCCCAACCGCGAGACAACGTTTCGATGGAGATCGGCACCGAGTACGCTCTGTCCTGCAAAGTCCTCGTGGATGGGAACAAGGTGGCCATCGAGGTTCGGCGCGAGCCCCGCGTCTTGTTTCAATGGTCCGGCGACGTAGCTCAAGTCGCCGAGGCTAGTCTGATGCGACCAGGAACAGTGCAACTGGAAACAGCCTACTATACGATGTCACGGTTCACCGATCTACGACTGAGGATGCTCTCGGGACAGGCGGCTCCTCTGTTCTCGCAATAGGTCGCCGCCATAAATCTCGGGAACCCGAAAGGACTCCAGGCTGCGACGCTGGAGCCACGCCAGCCACCCCTTCGCGAACCGCAACCGCTCCGGCGACTCCGACGATATCCGTGGGTGTCGCTCTCGGTGTTGCTGTTTCCGTTCCATCAGGTTGACGGACGTTCGAATGCCGGCATCGATCAGGGCCTGGACCTTGGTCCGGTGTGCCTCGTGATTCTCGTGATCCGAATCACCGGGGCAAGTGTCGGCCAGCAAGCAGCCGGGGACGGCCCAGAAGTTCGACGCGGTGGGCGGGGTCGCGTCACGGTCAGCAGGGCGAAGGAACATAGGCGTGCGGCTCCGGCAAGCAGTTCATGGAGAGGAAGGACTTGCCAACCGAACAACGATCTCAGGCGGCCCATCTCGCACGAGTTTGACTTCGCGTTCGATCTCTCCATCGGGCGTCCGGATCGTCAGCCGGTACTCGCCCAGGAACCCCCGCAGCGCGAACCGGCCTTCGCGGTCCGTGACGCCGGTCGTGCTGGTCTGCCATTCTTCGTGGATCAGCCGCCGGAGTTGTTCGTAGACCGGCTTGGGCGACATGTCGGCCCGGAGCATCCCGCCACCCGGCAGCCAAGACCCGTGGTCGCAAAGATCCCACCACGTAATCGCCTGAACCGCCGGGTGAGCGAAACAGACGCGATAGAATTTCACCGCGTACTCCGCTTGGGCTTCCTCGTCCCAGACGCCGTCGCGGTGCGAGCCGGTGATCGTCTGGCCTGACGAAGCGGGGGTGAACTCGGTGATATGCAAGCCCTTTCCGAACGTCGCGTACTGGTCGAGGATCTCCTGAACTCGATCCAGCGGAAACCGCATCGTGCGCGGTTCGTGAGCCTGGATGCCGATCCCGTCGAACGGCACCTGCTGCTGTTTCGCCGCGGTCAGGAGTCGGAAGAACGCGGGGCATCCGTCCGCCAGCACGTGGTAGTCGTTGATGATCAGACAATCGTCCGGCCCGGCTTCGCGGGCCCAGCGGTACGGCTGGTCGATCTTCGGTTCCGCGACGTGCGCCGGTTCGTTGACCACTTCCCAGAACTCGATCTTGCCCCGGTAACGCTGCATGATCTCGGTGACCCGCTGCCGCTGGATCTCCGCCGACGGTTGCCCCTGGGACCACGTCGGCACGCCGGCCTGGGCGCCCCAGAGCAGCGGATGCCCCTTCATGCGGATCCCGTGGTCCTGGCACCACGCGACGACCTGGTCCGTGTAGGCATAGTTCGGCGTGCCGCGTTGCGGCTCGTACGAGCGCCAGTAGAACCCGAGCGTGGCGTAGTTGAACAACTCGGCAAACCGCTGCTTGTACGCGGCGTCTCGGGCCTCGTCCCGGAATCGGTCGAACATGTAGATGTTACAGCCGAACAGAAAATCGTGTCCCGTTTGTTCGACGGACACCTTCGTCCCGGGCAGGGGACGGCCGGAGCGATCCAGAACGCGAAGCACCGCCTGGGCCTTACGGTGTTCGTCGATGGACGCCTGGGTGGCATCCACGATCTGCTGTTCACGCTGCTCCGCGGCTTGGGCCAATTCCCGTTTGTCGACCGGGACGGGGTCGGCGGCACCGGGCGGGGGTACGATCGTCAAGCGGTCCAGATACAGGTTGCGGTCTTCCTGGCCGACCACGGCGTCGTTCAGGAAGGCGGCTGCGATCTCGTGGATGCCAGTCTTCAACTCGACTTCGAACCGATGGTCTTCCGGAATGCGATGCTCCACCGTGGCGGTTCGGATCGTCCTGCCATCGATCAGCAGCGCCATCTCCGGCCAGACCCCGGCCGCCGGACTGCCCCAAGCCCGGACGACCACGGTGTAGGTTCCGGGGGACGTACACCGCAAAGGTTGCCCGACTCGGCCGCTGCTCCAGAGATTCCAGCCACCGCCCGCGTGCGGACCGCCTTCGGTGCGGATTGCCGCCTCTTCGGCTCGGATCACCACGTCTGCCC
Source organism: Pirellulaceae bacterium (assembly GCA_023382975.1). Taxonomy (GTDB): domain Bacteria; phylum Planctomycetota; class Planctomycetia; order Pirellulales; family Pirellulaceae; genus SKKK01. The sequence goes on along the minus strand of JAHDXO010000051.1, from coordinate 19,105 downwards.
GCGCTTGACCGGGACCGCAGGCAAACACGCCGACAACCGCGAGCAATGTGAAGCTGCGATAGAACATCGTTTCCCTCCTCCGAATTCGACGAATTACCTGGCTGCGGACCGTTGCATCGCTCGAATACGACATTAGACTAGCTCGACGGATGCTCGGCGGCAATCACCGGAGCTTCTGCGGAGCAGGGGCGTGGCTGGTTCGACGGGAAGCTCGTCGTCGAGCACACGGACGTTGTGCTGCGATCCACCGACTTTCCCAAGATGAAGTTCAACCAGTTCTTGATGGCGCCCTACTTCGGTCCCGGACTTCTGCCGCACGCCCAGAAGTTGTGGATCGACGAATTGACGGTGGGCACGAAGCGGATCGGCCCGCTGGAGTCATCAAGATGACCGTCGTGAAGGACAATGTGTCATGCGAGATGAAAGGATACCGCAATGATCAGTCATCGCCGAAAGACGCCTCTGCTAATCAGTTGCTCCTTGGTTCTCTGCTTCGGACTGCCCACTTGTGCTCAGGGATTCAAGGTCTACATTTCGACCGACATGGAGGGATGCAGCGGGGTGACGTGCAGCGAGCAGGTTTTTGGTGAAGAGGGCAAACAACTGATGACCGGCGATATGAACGCTTGCATCGAAGGGTGCTTTGCCGCAGGGGCAACGGAAGTCGTCATCCGGGATCATCACGGGGGTGGTCGAAACGTCGATCCACAAGCGATTGACCAGCGGGCGAAGCTGATCCAAGGCCCGACTCCAGGAAGTCGCTTCAAGGACATGGAAGGTTCCGCTGCGTTGATCCTGCTGGGGTATCACGCCAAAGCACTCACGCCGGGCGGCACACTTGCCCATTCGTTTTCGTCCGCTTCGATCCAGGGGATGTGGCTCAATGGCCGGGAGGTAGGCGAGATCGGCGTTGATGCGGCGATTGCGGCGGAACACAACGTCCCGGTGGTGATGGTTTCTGGCGATGACAAGTGCTGTGCGGAGGCCCGGTCATGGCTTCCCGGTGTGGTCACTTGCCAGACCAAGGTGGGAACGGGCCCGCAGAGCGCCGATCTGCTGCCACTGGAAGAGTCCCGCCGTCTGATCACGCTGAAGACCAAGGAAGCCCTCGCCAAGCGAAACGAGATTCGACCGATCGAGATCGAATACCCGGCTACACTTCGCTGGGATTACTTGCCAAAAGGGTCTCTGCGAACCCATAACCCGGAGTTCAAGCCGGTCGAAGATCCGAGGCGGGTCGAAAAGACTGGCGATTCTGTTGAAGCATTGCTGATTGGAAAATAGTCCAGCATGGCAGAAGCACTTGACCCGCAAATGGCGTCGATGTTTTCGATCGACCAGTTCACGACGACTCGACGGAACGCCCGACGAGCCGCGGGGCCGGACGAATTCACAACCGGGATGCTGGCCAAGCAGGGATGACGAGACATGAGCGGCAACCTCGCACATCTCAGCTTTCAAACGGCCTACGAAGGCAAGCTGTTTCTGATGTGCTTCAGAGACCAGCCCGGATGATTCACGGGGGCGCGTTGTAGCACAGGCATCCAAACAAGTACGGCACAATCTGCTTTCGCAACAAAGCAAGGACCAAGCCGAGCAAGCCACCAGCAACGATCAGCCCCAGGAGCGTCAGCAAGTCACGACGCCTGGATCTCGGCTTGATGATTCGGTGCTGTGCTGCCGATACACGGATTTCCCGTTGCGATTGTGCCGGATCGCAGCCGTGCTCTTCCCGGCCAGTCTGTGCCCCCGGTTGTCCGGTCCCATCGACAACTGCGGCCAGTTTCAGGACTACGTCAAGCCGAGGGCCCGGCCTGCCGTAGCCGAGAAAACGGTCTCACATCTCCGGTGCGTTCTCCCAATGGCGATGTTCAGGCACGAACCCGAGTTGCCACTTGCCTTGTCGTATGTGCTCGGCCTCCTGCACAGAAACGGTGTGCGGTTTCATGTGAGTCCCCTTCCCAATCAACAGATCGCAGTGCCCAGGACGGCGGCAGCCAGCAGAACCGCCAGTACCACGCCCAAGCATCCGGCTCGCTGGGTTACCAGCCCGTGACTTGCTGCCAGCGATTCGACAGCCTGCTTGGCCTCGATCAACGCCACGCCCATACGGTCCTTGTACAGCTTGACCGCTTCCAGCTTGTCGCCCCGACCCAGCAGCCGCAGCAACTCGGCCTCCAGATCGCCGCCCAAGACCGATGTGACTGATGGGTCTGCGCCAGCCTGAATGGCTTCGACCGCTTCTTTAGCTGCGGCCAAACTTGCGCCGGTCTGGTCCTTGTAGACCTTGACCGCTTCGATCTTCTGACCTTGGTCCAGCAGCACCCGAACTCGCTGTTCCAGGTCGGCACTGGGCTTGTCCACCGGCGCACCGCACTGCGGGCACTGACCGATGCTGGGGTGTACGTCGTGGTCGCAGAATCGGCACTTTGGCATGCGCTATCGTCTGCCCGTCATCAGGAACACCGGAAAGTCGCGTTCTCCGCTCTCCGCGACCGGCTTCCGAATCGTGTGGGCGGTGGTCTCCCGAACGTCGTGGAAACCGGAACGCTCCATCATTCCCCGGAATCCCTGCCGGTCGAATCCGTGGTGATGCACCGTCGCGGCGGCTTCGGAATCGTGGAAAACGCCGGGTTCCGTGTCCAGGTCGGACACGCACAGCACACCGGCGGGCCGCAGCATGGCATGGAAGTTCCGCAGCATCCGCTCCGAGTCGGCCACGTGGTGCATGACCATGTTGACCACGATCAGATCGAAACGGGCATCGGGGACGGCGTCTTGCTCCAGATCGAGACGCATCGCCCGGATATTGCGAGTGCCAGTCTGGTCGATCTTCTCACGCAAAACAGCCAGCATCCCTTCGGAGCTGTCCACGGCCGTAACGGCGGCGACATGCGGAGCCAGGAAGAAGCTGATCAGGCCGGTTCCGCAACCGTAGTCGAGCAACTCCATGTCGGACGCGAGCTGCACTTGGCGGAAGATGGCTTCCGCGACGTCTCGCATCAACGCCACTCGGACCGGGTTGTCGTCCCAGGTGGTGGCGGCTTGGTCAAAGTAGGTCGGCATCGTACCTCGCGGCAATTAGGTGGCAAGAGTTCGCTTGGAACAGCGGCCAGGACAGCCCGGCCGCAAAATACGTTGGGTGCGGCGTGTCCGCGGCACGTTCGCCCGTGCGGGCACGCGGACATTCTACACCGGAAACGCGGCCTGCGAATCGGCCCTTGCAATTTCGCCGACGCCGATCAGCCCCAACTTCTGCCGCCGCGTCAGTTTCTTGACCGCCGCCTCCCGCTTCAACTTCAAGCTCTGGTTGCACTACGGCCCCTGGTGGACCAGCTTCACCGGACAACGGCTGCCGGTCTCTTCAGGTTCCCGTTTCGACGTATCCTTTGCCGGTCTTCTCCGCAATGAGTTTGTCGGCATCGCGTTGAGCAGCTTCGGCATCGGCAAAGGTCTTGACCTTGCTCATTCCGGCGGCGCCGATCCGGCCATAGCGAACCGTCACCTCGCAGCCGTCCACGGAGATCTCCCAGAACTTGCTGGATTTGCCCTCGACGAACTCGAAGTGCCGCACGGCCGAGCCATCCGTCGATCCCGCAACCGCCGCATCGGCTTTGACGCCGGGTGCAGCCGATTTCTTCGGCGGACTTCCGGCGGTTGGCTCGGTCCAGGCCGGTTTGCAGACGCGGACAAAGGACGGAAACCGGGGCACTCCGCCATCGGAAAGCTCCTGGTAGCGGAACGTGATGACACTGCCGGCAGGCGGCGGGGCGGCTCGCTGGGCATCGGAAAAGCCGGTTCCCACAGAGAACTCCGTGCCGTCTGGAAGCTGGACTGTCAGGGCGCCCAGCAGTCCCTTGAACTTGCCCTTGCCGGGTTGGTGGCCCAGCACCACCGCCTCCGCATCCCGGAACGTCTTGACCTTCAACAGAGTAAACGACCGGCCTATTTCGTAAGCGGACCCCGGTTGCCGCAGCATCAGACCCTCGCCCCCCAAAGCTTCCACGCGGGCAAGTTCCTCGCGAAGCTGCGACAGTCCCGGACAGCGCCGATGCTCGTGTAGCCTGGCGTAGGGCTGTTGCTTCGTCCGGAACGTCTCGGACAAGAATTCCAAGCGCGCCTCGAAGCCACCGTCACAGCCAGGTGCGTCAAACACAAGGAAGCGGATTTCCTTCCACAGCTCGCTTTCGTCCTGGCGCCGGACGATGCTCACCGTGCGCTGAAACTGCTTGCGGCCGATCCACAGTTCGCCGTCCAACGGCTCGGCAGGCAACCCCGCGACGAACCAATCCGGAGCGTGGAACCGATTGCCCTGCCGGGACAGAAACTGCTTGCCGTCCCAGAAGGCCCGCACGCCGTCGAGCTTCTCGCTCATCCACCAGTCGGTCAAGTCCGTGGCGTTGTCCCAGGTCTGTGCCAGCAGGAGCGGCGGTTCTTCCTTCTGCCCGGCAGGCGTGGCGGGCCGAGGCGCGAGTTCCGCCCCCAACCGCTCGCGTTCCGCCTCCTCGCCCCGCAACTTGCGGAGATGTTTGCACGTGCGCCGCTCGATCGGTGTGGATTGATTCCGCCAGGCCGGACACGTGCAGGAGTACACCCCGCCGACGTTCTTCAGGACGTAGGGCTTGGCGCCGGAGCCCTGCATTTCCATGGATTCGCCGTCTTGGAGATCAGCCATTGTGGTCCACTTTCTTGGTCGGTTGTTTGCCAGCAGGCCAATGCCCGAGTGTACCGATTCCCTGCTCGCGAAAAAAGGCAACCGCGAAACCGTTGCGCACAACCGGCCTCCAACGATCCTGAACCGCCGCCCTTGTCCGCCGTTTTGGAAGACGGACATCTGGACCGCTCGGTCGAGCAACCTTGATACAGGCAGCGATCCAGCTTCGATCTCCGCCGGCTTGTCGCACTTCCACTGAGAAGCCATGACAGCGGGCCTGCTCGGCGTCGGCGGCAGCAAAAATCAGACGAACCGAACCGGACTGGACGTAGAACTTGGGCACCAGTACTCGGTCCAGCCACAACCGCGAGCTGGACGTTTCACCGTTTTGACATCGACATACAGAATCGTCTCGGCATCGACGCCGTAAGGCCCTTGAACGACCTCCGCTCCGTCGGGACCAACCACCAGCGAGCAGCCGATGCACTTTCGCCCGGCCCACGGTCCGTCGTCGATGGGCCCGACGTTGCTGACACCAGCGATCCACACGCAGAACTCTTGCGCGACGGGTCGATACGAGTTCTTCCAGATCGCCCCGTAGGGATCGGTCTGGTTATCGTGGTCGGCGGGAACCGCCCAGGCGCTCGGGGACAGCAGGATGTCGGCTCCCATGTAGCACAGCGAACGGCTGAGAACACGGTCCTGTGCGAAACCATCGGCGCAGATCATCAGTCCCAACGTCCCCAGTTCGGTTGCAGCGACGTTCAGCCTGTCACCCTGTGCGTAGAACGGATGGCCGATCTCAAGCTCGTTGATCTTGCGGTGCAAGCAAAGCAGTTCTCCGGCCTTGCCGAGAATCACCGCCGAATTGAAGACTTGATCGCCGCAGCGCTCGGTCAGTCCGGCGCAGAGGAAGATGCCGTGGCGGGCGGCGGATTCAGCCAATCGTCGGCACGGTTCACCATGGGGTACCGGTTCCGCGGCGGTCCTGCTGGAAGGGTGTGTCCATCCCAGATCCATGGCTTCCGGCAGCACGACCAAGCGACTCCCGTGCGCCGCCGCCTCCGCGATCAGCGCTTCGGCTCGCGCGAGATTTCGCCGTTTGTCGCCGCCGGTCACCGACATCTGGACGAGTGCCATTTCGAAGTCCATGTCTTCCACACCTTCTGCAAATGTCTGTTCGGTGGCTCACTTGGTCCATTTCACGGGTGCGTTGGTTCGAAGAAGGCTTTGACCGATGGCCTGATCAGGACGATGATCGTGAATACGCCGAGAATGGTCCCAAGCGGCATGAACAGGCATTCCACTGCGGCGACGACAAGGCAGTACATGTAGTGGACGCGCCGGGCCAGGAATCTCCCCGCAAGGACGACGGCAACGGCCATCGTCCATCCGCCGAGAATCAATACGGACGCGGTGGCGATGAATATCCAACCTAGAATCGGCGGCGGCCCCTGCTGGCCCTGCGGAACCGGGAACGCCCCGCTGACCAGAGCGATCCCCACGGCCAAGTGGATGAACGGAAAGCAGGCGGCCAAGGCAGTCAGTCCGCCGACTACGTAGTGGAAGATCGATAAGAGCCGCAGGTGTTCTTCGTCCTGTTTCATGAAGCGACTTCCATCGCAGCAGGCTGGTTGCCGTCCTTCGCCATTCCACACCCAGTCGCCAGTTGCTGCACAACCCGTGATTTTGTCTGACCAACGAAAGGACCGTTATCTCCGTCGCAATCTGCCGGTTCGTGTCCTATGGGAAGAACCGAAGTCCGGCCCAATCGCTCTGATTCAACACATGGAGTTGCAGCATGTCAAGCGCCCCCATCCATGCCGTGACCGGCGCATACGGCTACTCCGGCAAGTACATCGCTCAGCGACTTCTGAAAGAAGGCCAGACCGTCATCGCGCTCACCAACTCCGCCTCCCGAGCCAATCCCTTTGGCGAGCGAATCGAGCCGTTTCCGTTCGACTTTGACCAGCCAGAGCTCTTGGCCGAGCGTCTGAAAGGCGTTTCGGTGCTCTACAACACGTACTGGGTGCGGTTCAATCACCGACTCTTCAAGCACGCCGACGCCGTCCAGAACACCCTCACTCTCTTCGATGCCGCCAGGAAAGCGGGGGTCCAGCGAGTCGTCCACGTCAGCATCACAAATCCGTCCGAGGACTCCCCGCTCGAATACTTCCGCGGCAAGGCCGTTCTGGAGAAAGCCCTGACCAGCTCCGGGATCTCCCATGCCATCCTCCGTCCTGCGGTCCTGTTCGGGAAGGAAGATGTCCTGATCAACAACATCGCCTGGGTCCTGCGCCGTCTTCCGATCTTCGGAGTGTTCGGGGATGGCCGCTATCGCCTCCGGCCCATTTACGTCGATGATCTGGCCGCCTTGGCAGTCGAACAAGGCAAGAGCCGTCAGAATGTGATCATCGACGCCATCGGCCCGGAGACTTTCACGTACCGAGAGCTTGCAGCCATGATCGGCGAATTGATCGGCAAACCACGCCCCGTTGTGTCGGTCCCGCCATGGCTCGGCCACGCTGTGGGCCGGGTCTTGGGAATGCTCGTCGGTGATGTGGTCGTCACCAAGGACGAGATCGATGGTCTGATGAACGACCTCCTGTACGTGGACTCGCCGCCAACCGGCAACACCATGCTGACCGAGTGGGTCAAGGAGCACGCCGACAGTCTGGGCCGAAGCTACACCAGCGAACTGGCACGACGCACGGATCGCTCCTCGGCTTACGCTTCAAACTGAGCAGATTCTGGGGGCAGAGCGGCAATCTCTTGAGCGCACGGACTGTTCGCCTTGGGCTTGGGTGAACGTCAATCAATTCTCTTCCCACTTGTTCGCAACGTCACTGCCCTGCCATCGCCGCCCGTTTCGCTTCGATGAACTTGATGTGATGCGGGATGTGGTTGGTGATCCGAGCAAGCAGTGCCTCCAGGGGCAAGGGACCATCGGTCGAGTGTTGGCCAGTCCGTTGAAACTGGCCCGGCTCCAGTGTCTTCAGAATCCGGCCCAGGTGCCTGCGGGTGGCTTCGATCAGTTGCAGTTCCTCTTCCACGTCACGTTGATCGTAAGCCAACCCGGCAGCAAAGGTATCCGGGTCGAGGTTCAGCATGTCCGGGTTGTCTTCGGCGATCACCCGCTTCATCCGATCGGCGTACACGATCTCGCAGTCGGCGATGTGGCAGACCACTTGCCGGGTGGACCATTTCCCAGGCACCGGCTTGGCATCAATTTGGTCGCCGGTCATCCCAGCGACCGCATCACGTAGCTTTTGGGCGCCTGCAAGGTAGTCATCGATCAGTTCGTTCATGGTGAAGCCTCTCGTCAAAGGCGGGACTGGCATTTCAAGTGTCGCCATTTTCCCAGTTGCTCAAGGGGATACAAGTTGCCAGCAGCACAATGGTCTCCCCTGGCTTCATCCGCGGCCGAAACCGGACAAGGCCGGATTCGACCCGCAAGCCGCACCTTGGCGATACCCTGAAGCGTGAGACCAGCCCGACTGCGACCCGCCGAAAGTTCGGACCAGTGCCAGTTTCGTAGAAAGTTGCTTCCGCTTTGGCGAGACAGAAAGCAACGCAAAGTCGCCAAATCCCAGCATTTCAACGGTTTGCGCTATCCCGTCGCGCGCAAATTCGTTGGACAAGAGTTATGCACGGGAAGGCATTTCTGGTTGCAAGTCGTGATTTGGTAAAGACTTGTAGATTTATGAAACGAGCGTGTTGTAGCGAAGGGCATCCTTTCGGGGTGGCTGTTGGATTCAATAAAGATCTTGTAGTGGTCCAGAATTAGACATATACTGCAGCCATGTCAAACGATCCAGCCGAGCTCCTGCGCCAACATGGTCTTCAAGTCACGGCCCAACGCTTGGCCGTACTGCGGGCGGTATCGCGGCGGCCTCATTGCCCGGCGGAGGAAATTGCCGAGGAGGCTCGTGCCAGTATCGGCGCCATCTCGCGTCAAGCCGTGTACGACACCCTGGGGATCCTGGTCGAGAGAGGAGTGATCCGGCGTATCCAACCGGCTCAGTCACCGGCTCTTTACGAGGACCGGGTTGGTGACAACCATCACCATGTAATCTGCCGCATCTGCGGAAGAACGGCGGATGTCGAGTGCGAAGTTGGCGAGGCACATTGTCTGGCCGGCGCCACTGCCTCAGGGTTTCAGATTGATCACGCAGAAGTGATCTACTGGGGTACCTGTCCCGATTGTCTCGCCAAGTCCTCGGAGACCAAAGACTGAGCACATGCACGAATGAAACCGGGAAGTCCGACTGACTAACGTTTAACCATACGACAGGAGAAACTCAGATGTCAGACACAGCATGGGTGAGCAGCGCGGCGAACATCGCTGCTCGAAGCGGGAGAATGCGACCAATCGGCGGGATGACTTCTCGTTGGGTGGTTGCCTTAGCCCTTGGCTTTCTGATTGGATTGAACGGCGCTTTGGCGCTGGCGCAGTCCAGCCGTTCCGCTCCGCTGACGGAGGACGGTGTACAGCAGGCTGCGGATCATCAGGACTCGCAACCCACAGGATCGCACGGGACGGATTTGGCGGCGGGTGGCAAATGCCCGGTAACAGGCGCAATCCTGAGCCTCACGGGCCTGACCACCGTATCCGAGGAGCCGGCAGCTTACGGAAACACGGCCGCGGGGTCCATGTCGATTGGGGACTGGTGGCCAAACCAGTTGAACCTGCAAATCCTTCATCAGAACTCGGCCAAGAGTAATCCGATGGGTGAGGATTTCAAATACGCCGAGGAATTCAAGAAGCTCGACGTGGAGGCGCTGAAGAAGGACATTCACGAATTGATGACCACGTCACAGGACTGGTGGCCAGCGGACTACGGGCACTACGGACCGCTGTTCATTCGAATGTCCTGGCACAGCGCAGGAACCTACCGTGTCTCCGATGGCCGTGGTGGCGCATCGGACGGCACACAGCGTTTTCCGCCGTTGGATAGCTGGCCCGACAATGCGAACCTTGACAAGGCGCGGCGGCTGCTCTGGCCGATCAAGCAGAAGTACGGCGCGAAGATCTCCTGGGCCGATTTGCTCGTCTTGGCGGGCAACTGCGCGCTGGAGTCGATGGGACTGGAAACCATGGGATTCGCTTTTGGTCGCGAAGATGTCTGGGAACCGCAACAAGATGTTTATTGGGGCCCTGAAAGCGAATGGTTGGGAGGTGAACGCTACAAAGGGGAGAGAGAACTCGAGAATCCACTCGCCGCCACGCAGATGGGGCTGATCTACGTCAATCCGGAGGGACCCAAGGGCAAGCCGGATCCGCAGGCCGCGGCGAGTGCCATTCGCGAGACGTTTGCTCGCATGGCGATGAATGACGAGGAAACCGTTGCGCTCATTGCCGGCGGACATACTTTTGGCAAAGCGCATGGCGCTGCAAACCCGAAAGACCATGTCGGTCCTGAACCGGCGGCGGCCGGCTTGGAGCAACAAGGCCTTGGCTGGAAGAACACGTTTGGCAAGGGGAATGCGGGCGATACGATCACCAGCGGTCTAGAAGGCGCTTGGAATTCCACCCCAACGCAATGGTCAAACGGGTACTTCAACAATCTGTTTGGCTACAAGTGGAAATTGGTGAAGAGCCCCGGCGGCGCTTGGCAGTGGACTCCCACGGATGAATCGGCCCGCGAACTCGTGCCGGACGCTCACGATCCGACGAAGACGCACGCGCCCATCATGTTCACGACCGACTTGGCATTGGTAGTGGACCCGGTCTATAAGAAGATCTCGCGACGTTTTCATGAAAACCCGGAAGAATTCGAAGCCGCCTTCGCGAAGGCGTGGTACAAGCTGATCCATCGCGACATCGGACCGGTCTCCCGTTGCCTGGGACCCTGGGTCGCGGAACCGCAGTTGTGGCAAGATCCCGTGCCCGAAGTCGCCCACGAACTGATTGATGAGCAGGATATCGCTGCTCTCAAAGTCAGACTCCTCGACTCGGGACTATCCATTTCTCAGATGGTTTCGACCGCCTGGGCATCCGCCTCCACGTTCCGGGGTTCGGACTCGCGTGGCGGAGCAAATGGAGCTCGCCTACGCTTGGCTCCGCAGAAGGACTGGGAAGTCAACCAACCGGCGGAACTTGCGAGGGTGCTTGAAACGCTCGGGAAGATTCAACAAGATTTCAATGGTTCCCAGACGGGAGGCAAGAAGGTCTCCATTGCTGATCTGATCGTCCTGGGCGGGTGTGCAGCCGTCGAGCAAGCTGCGAAAAAGGCTGGGCACGACGTCCAAGTACCCTTCTCGCCGGGACGCACCGACGCGTCGCAGGAAATGACCGATGTGGATTCCTTTGCGGTGTTGGAGCCGACGGCGGATGGGTTCCGCAACTATCTCCGCAAGGGACATGATCGACCAGCCGAGCAGTTGCTGGTGGATCGGGCGAATCTGCTGACGCTGACCGCTCCTGAGATGACGGTGCTCGTCGGCGGCCTGCGGGTACTGAACGCGAACTTCGGGCAATCCGAACTCGGGGTCTTCACCGAGCGACCCGAGACATTGACGAATGACTTCTTCGTGAACCTGCTGGAGATGCGCACAGAGTGGCAGAAGTCGTCCGACAGCGATCAGGTCTTTCAAGGACGAGACCGCAAGACGGGTGAACTCAAATGGACTGGCTCGCGAGTCGACGTCGTGTTTGGTTCTAACGCGCAACTTCGTGCCATTGCGGAAGTCTATGCCTGCGACGACTCACAAGCGAAGTTCGTCAATGATTTCGTAGCTGCCTGGAACAAGGTCATGAATCTGGATCGCTTTGACCTTACTGACTGAGCTCCGTGGATGAATAGGCCGAATATCAAGACGGCCGTGACCGGGAGCTGTTCGGCGAATTTGTCGAGCAGCTTCTGGCCCGAGCCTTCGGGTTTTGGCAACAATGCAGACGATGGGATGGCGAAGCTTCAGGACATCAAAGAAAGGAAATCGTCATGGCTGAGAAACCGGCAGTGGGATGTGCTCGGCCGACCGGGGGACCTGTCGGAGAGCCCAGTGAGACGGAAGAACAGAAGACGGTGTTACCTGCGAAGGAGAAGCGCACGATGGTCCAGGTGGGAAAGAAAGCTCCTGATTTTGTTGCCCCGGCATACGCGAACGGGCAATTCACCAGCGTGAGACTATCGGACTATGTGGGAAAATGGGTCGTTCTATGTTTCTATCCGGGCGACTTCACCTTTGTCTGAGCGACCGAAGTATCGGCGGTCGCCGATAGGTATTCCGAGTTTGAGAAGCTCGGCGTGGAAGTTCTTTCGCTAAGCGTAGACAGCGTCTTCGTCCACAAGATGTGGAACGACACTGAACTGGCCAAGATGGTGGACGGAGGCGTGCCCTTCCCGATGCTCTCCGATGCCGGAGGAAAGGTCGGTCGCAGCTATGGCGTCTATGACGAGGACGCTGGCGTCGAGATGCGGGGGCGATTTCTGATCGATCCTGATGGCGTGATCCAAGCGTATGAAGTCGTCACACCACCGGTCGGCCGGCGCATCGATGAAACGTTGCGCCAAATTCAGGCTTTCCAGCACGTACGCGCGAGCGGCGGGAGCGAGGCAACACCGTCAGGATGGACACCGGGAAGCCCGGCACTCAAACCCGGCCCGGAGCTTGTGGGAAACGTCTGGAAGGTATGGAAGCCCAGTTCCGAGGCGTAGCTTCCGATTTCGGAAATGACTCGACAGGGCTTCTCTCTCAGCGGCCTACGGACCGCTTGAGCACGATAACCCCGCTCGCCGATTTCCGATCGCGTTCTCGGGCTGTTGTGTCGGCGCGACATATTTCGCGTCTTAGTTTTCGCGTTTTCGGAGTACGAAGGCGGTTCCGTGGGCGAGCACCGGAGTTATACCATGTAACAAGCTCGCCTTTGCCTGGCAGCCGCGATAGCAGAAAGGCCCCAACATTAGGCGGTGCCGTCGCACAAGTCGGGTCAGTGGTAGTTTTTGAGCACATGGAGAAAGGGTTCAACGTGTGTCGAATAATCATTGCGATCGTAACGTTCCTGATCGCGACCGAGGCGTCGTCGTCCGAACCGGTCGCCATGCACGATGTGTCGATCGGTGGCTTCTGGCGTGAGCCAGTGAAACGTATCACGGAGAAGTTCCTGCCGCATTGCGTGCGACAGCTCGAGGCCGGTGGACTTGGGGAGGATTTGCAGAGCCTGATTGCCGCGGGGCAGGCCCTGCGAGGGGAGCCGGTCACCACTCGGCACAACGTGACGAGATGGGGCGAAGCGTACGTGTACAATACCGTGGAAGCCATCTGCCTCGCCCTCGAGATCGATCCCGCCGGCGACACGGAACTGGTGAACTCGCACGCCTTCTTGCGGAGGAAGCTCGAGGAATGGATTCCGGTGATCCTCGCAGCGCAGCGTGGGGACGGCTACACGCACGCGTACAGCATCGTGAAGAACCGCCCGGCTTATACGGCGATTCCGGACCACGAGTTGTACGTGATGGGCTATTTCATCGAGATGGGCATCGCACATTACCGCATGACGCAAGGCAAAGACCGCCGGCTCTACGATGCCGCGATCCGATGCGCGGACCACATCGACACCGTGTTTGGACCGTCGCCGAAGCGGACGTGGAAGAACGGTCATGCGGGCCTGGAGATGGCGCTTTGCCGTCTCGCACGCTCGGTCAACGCCAGCGAAGGGGACGGCAGGGGCGAACGGTATCTCCGCTTGGCCCGGCACTTCATCGACCATCACCACGAGCTGGTCCCCAGCCCCACCACCCAGTCGGACAGACCTGCGGTGGAGCTGGAGCAGGCGCTGGGACACGCGGTGCGCGCGACCTATCTCTACACGGCGATGGCGGACATCGCGGTCTCGCTGAAGGATCAGGCCTACGGCAGGGCCGCGGACCGGTTGTGGACGAACGTGGTCGACACCAAGCTGTATGTGAACGGAGGCGTTGGCGCACAGCAGCAACACGAAGCGTTCGGTCCTGACTTCTTTCTGCCGAATCATAACGGCTACAGCGAGTTGTGCGCGGCCTGCGGCATGGTATTCTGGGCCACACAGATGTACCGCAAAGATGGCTCGTCCGAGGCCGTCAACGTGCAGGAACGCGTGTTCTACAACCATCTGCTCGGCGGACTCGGACTGAATGGCGAGACCTTCTACTATCCGAGTCCAATGGCTTCGCAACAGGATCGCTACGGCTGGCATGTCTGCCCTTGTTGCGTCGGGAACATTCCGCGGACCTTGCTGGCGATCAAGGACCTGATCTACGCATGGAACGACGCGAAGGATACGCTTTACGTCAATCAGTATGTGGATTGCGAGGGTGATGTCGCGGGCCTATGCCGCATCCGACAGGAGACGAAATATCCCTGGGACGGGCGAATCCGCTTGCATTTCGTGACCGCTCCACAGAAGGCGCACACGTTGGCCCTGCGCATCCCGAGCAGGACGGACAGCGCGCTCTACACGGCGGCGCCCGCGGCGGAGGGCTTTACGGTCGAGGTCAACAGCAAACCCATCCGCGCAGAGCTGCGCGACGGCTACGCCGTCCTGTTGCGGCGCTGGGAATCGGGCGATTGCCTGACGCTCACGTTGCCACTGCCGGTGCAACGTGTCCGTTGCGATGAGCGGGTGGAGGCGTGCCGAGGCCGGGTCGCCGTGCAGCGAGGCCCTCTGATTTATAATTTCGAGAGCGTGGACAACGGAGACGCCTGCACCTACGACGCAATACTCCCGTCCGATGCCGAGCTACAGGCCGGGTGGCGGAGCGATCTGCTGAGCGGCGTCACGGCCGTGAGCAGCGGCGGGTTGGTGGGCATCCCCAACTACGCGCGTCTCAACCGCGGCGGTTTCTCGTCCACGTGGCTCGTCGAGGACCCCGCGAAGGCCGAGCCGTTCCCTGCCTACACGAAAGCCCTGGTGACGGTCTCGACCTTCACTTCCGAGAGGAAGAAACCGCAGAAGCTGTGGATCAACGATCGGACCGTTTCGGACGATGCGTGGCGAGCACCTCAGTTCGATTTCCATCCGAACAAGGGCACGGACGAGTGGATCCAATACACGTTCGACAAGCCGGCGAATGTGACGACTGCCAAGGTTTGGTGGTTCGACGAGGGCGGCAAGGGTGGCTGCGCGGTTCCCGATGCGTGGCGAATCACTTATCAGGACGCGGACGGCGCGTGGAAGCCCGTCCGTAGCGCAGACTATCCGATTGACCGGGAAAGACTTAAACCGAGCGTCGTCACCTTCGATCCGGTCGCGTCCAAAGCGTTCCGGCTGGAGATCCGTCTCCAGCCGAAGTTCTCGGGCGGCGTGCAGGAATGGGTGCTGGAGTAGGGAACGACGATTCGTTTTCAGCAGCGATCCGCCGTCGGCGCAGGCTGTCGGGTCGTGCATGAATATACACAAGGAAAGGCAATCATGGGGAAAGAATGCCTCATTGCGATCACATCTGCCCTGCTGCTCTTCACCGGACCCGTCAGCGCCGAGGTGACGTTTGATCGCGACTTCTCTCCGATGGAGGGGATGGTCCGACCGCAGGAAGAGCCTTTCCGGCAGGAGATCTGTCTTAACGGCACGTGGCAGTTCCAACCCGTGGACGTCCCGAGCGACTGGGTTCCGGACCGTGGGATCCCGCCGGAACTTCGCTTGCCGGTCGAAGGGCGGTGGGAGACGGTTCCTATCAAGATCCCTTCGCCGTGGAACATCAACGCCATTGGCCAGGACTCCCAGGGGGGCGGAATGGACAGCCGCACTTTCCCGAGCTATCCCGAATCCTGGAACCGAGCCCAGATGGGCTGGTTACGCCGGAGCGTGACGATCCCCGAGTCCTGGAAAGGCCGGCGCCTCCTACTGCACCTCGAAGCCGTCGCCGGCGACTGCCGGGTTTTGGTGAACGGCAAGGAGGCTGGTTTCCACTTCGACACCTCGCTGCCGGGAACGATCGACATCACTTCTTTGGCCGTTTGGGGCGGTGAGAATGAAATTCTGCTCGGCATCCGCCATCAGCGGCTGTATGCGGAAAAGGGGACTTACGGAAAGCTGACCTGTCCGACCGGGAGCTGGCTGGAGGCGGCTGTCGGCGTCTGGCAGGACGTTTGTCTTCTGGCCGTGCCCGACGTCCGCGTCACTGATGTTTTTCTGCAGCCTTGGCTGGATGAGGATATGCTGGTAGCGAAGGTCGAGATCCTCAATGCATCGGAGACTCGCCAAATCTTGGAGATCGAAGTTCCCGTCTACGAGTGGATCAATCGGGCCGATACTTCGAAGGAGAACATGCTGCACGCCCCGGAGATCCATTGGTTGCTCGGGCAGGAAACGCTGCGGCTCTCCGCGGCGGAGGTAGCTCTGGAACCGGGCGAATGCAGAACCCTGACGCTCCGCGCCCAGGTGAAGGGGCGTCTGAAGAAATGGGAGGTGTGGACGCGCGGCGAGCCGAATCTGTATGCCGCCGTGGCGCAAGTGAGCGTGGGTGGAGCGGTCGTGGACAGAAAATTCCAACGTTTCGGCTGGCGGCAGGTGAAGCTGGAGAAGGGCGATCTCCTGCTCAACGGCACAAGAATCCAAATGATGCACGACGGCTGGCATTTTACCGGCGTGCCGTGTATGACCCGGCGCTATGCCTGGGGCTGGTACACCTTGACCAGGGACGCACATGTCACCCTGGTGCGACCGCATGCCATGCCGTATCCCCGCTACTTCTACGACTTGGCCGACGAGATGGGCATGCTGATCCTGGACGAGAGCGCGATCTTCGGCAGCCACTGCAATTTCAATTACAGCTCGGCGGAGTTTTGGGAACGCAACCGCACGCACGTCGAGCGGTTGGTGCGTCGCGACCGCAATCATCCATCGATCGTCGGTTGGAGCGTGGCCAACGAAATCCGCTGCGTGCTGATCAGCCGTGCGCCGCAGGACTACCAGGAAGAGGTCTACGACAAGATCCTCGGACTCTGCAAAATCGCGCGAGCATTGGATCCCACACGCCAGTGGGTGCAGAGCGATGGCGACAAGGACTTGAACGGACGGCTGGATGTCTGGACGATCCACTGCGGCGGTGCGTACTCGGACACCATTCCCCCGAACAAGCTGTGGGGCGTCACGGAAGGCGGCAGTTCGTATTATGGCAAGCCCGGACATTACGAGCCGATCGTGGGCGACCGGGCCTATCGCAGCTTCCAGGACCGATCGGACGCGTTAGCCAGGGAGAATTACCATCTCATCCGGTCGCTGAGAGCGCAGGAGGCGGACATCTTGAACGCTTGGAACCTGGTGTGGCACGCGCTGAAGCCGTTGCCGCTGGGACTGAGGGAAGTATCCAAACGCCGACTGGATTTGACCGACGGCGTCTTCTTCGGTCCGTACGTGGAAGGGAAACCCGGCGTGCAGCCGGAACGCATCGCGCCCTTTTCGATAACCGTTAATCCGGGATACGATCCCTCCCTGCCGCTGATCGATCCGCATCCCCTCTACCCGGCCATGCAGGCCGCTATGCATCCGGATGGCCCGAAACCTTGCGAATGGGATCATTTCGATGCGTCCCAACCCCTTCCTGCCGCACCGACGACTGCGAGTCCGGTTGAACAGGCCGTTTTCCTTGGCAATCGTGATGGCACGCGGTTCGACAATCTGAAGTCCATCGGGGTCCGCTTCGCCGATGCATCAGAACCCAGCGCCTTCGCGATTGTCGACCTGGCATCGCTGGAGGCTGCAGAGGTCGCCATGCTGAAAAAGAAGATCGATGCAGTCGTCACAAAACAGGGCACCGTTTGGATCATCGGCTTGTCGCCGGATAACCAACATCTGGCCAATCAGATCCTGCCCTATCCCATCGTCTGCACCGAGGAAGAAGCCTCGTCGTTGCTGCCCAATCGGGATGACGCGCGGACAGCCTGTCTCTCCTACAAAGAGCTGTACTTCGCGGAGAATTTCAGCAACCCGATCATCAGTTACGCAACACTGAGCGGCGATTTTGTTCAAAGGAGCCAAACGCTACTCTATCGGAACAATACCGAATGGCTGCGCTGGCTTCACGGCTCCGAGCCATCCAAGACGATCAGCATCGTGCGTTCGGAACTGGAGAACAGCCAGGGGCCGGTGTGGGTCGAATGCGTACAGGGGGCGGGGCGTTACCTGGTGTCCACGCTGGTCTGCGAGAATCTGAGCGATGCCCACGTCGATCTCTATCGCGCCGTGCTGGCGAATCTCGGTCTGAAACTGGACAGCAAGCGGGAGATCACGGCGCCGGCCTTCAAAGGCCAGACGCTGGTGAGCGCGCTGGCGCTGGGCCGCTTCGGGGCTGACAGCATCGAGGAGGCCCTCGAAACGGCCTTCATCGATGAGACCAGCGTCCGACCTCGGGAGCAGAGCAGAAACGCCGGGCTTCCCTGGACTCGAGTTGCCAACGCCGGCGACCGCTTCATTCTGCATCAGCTCGAACAGGACGGAGCCAGGGATATCTACGTCGTCTACTTCAGTTACTGGGTTTATTGTCCGATCGATCTGAGCGACCTGCTCAGCTTTGGCCCCGACCTGCCGAAAGTCAATCAGCACTGTTACGTATCCACCGCGTGCAGACTCCTTCTTAACGGGCAACGGCTCCAGCCGTCGGCCTCCGTGGACGTCGACTATCGCACGCGAGCAACCTACGAGAATCTACCTCTCCGGAAAGGTTGGAACCACTTTCTGGTCAAGGTGGCGAGTGATTCGTATCAGAACGCCGATCCGGGAACCCTCGCTGTCCGTCTGTTCAGCACGAGCCGGGCGTTCGAGGTGCAGATGAAAACAGCCTTGCAGTTGCCTGAGTGAACCCGGCATGTGCCAAATCCCAAGCGGAGGGAACGCCAATGAGGAGAATCAATTACCCGCCGATATGGACAGGATTGCTGACCGGCATCGCGGTGTTCTGCACCGGTGATGCCGCGACGAGCGGTGAAGTGGCCGCGAGAAAAGCACGTCCGAACGTCGTCCTCATTTACGCCGACGATCTCGGCTGGGGGGATCTGAGTGTCCACGGCGGCAAGACGCCGACACCGAACATCGACCGCATCTTCAACCAGGGCGTGCGTTTAAACAGCTTCTACACGCATGCCGTCTGTTCACCCTCGCGGGCCGGGTTGTTGACCGGCAGGCACTACATCCATGTCAAGGCCGGACCGTTGACGGGAGGAGAACTGAAGCTTGAGGAGACGACGATCGCGGAGAGCTTTAAGGCGGCCGGTTATGCAACGGGCGCCTTCGGGAAGTGGCATAACGGCGCGCCGACGAGTTACGGCGATTACGAAGTGAAAGAGGGCGAAGACCTTTATCTATCCACTGGGCCACGGCGCGAATGCACACGGGTTCGACCGGTTCGTGGGATTCTACGGCGGCGGATGGGATTACTTCACTCGCTACTCGAAAATGTACAAACACGTTGTCTGGTATGAGCGCAACTAGCTGTCCGATGAAGTAGTCGATTTGAAGGTCGTTGTAAGCAA
>JAHDXO010000050.1 GCA_023382975.1 Pirellulaceae bacterium | reverse complement strand
ACCGTCATCGCCACGGTCGTCAGCTACTTGGCAAGCCGATCCGCCGGCGCGTAGTCATGACGGAAATCACGGAGACACCTTTTTCACGACACGAAATCGATCGGCAGGACCGCTGTTACCAACTCGTTACGTTGCCGCTGACGACCATCTGGTATCGTGAACTGCAAGAAACGTTTTCCGCCCGACGATCGTCTGAAACATCGGACAGGTTACGGGCAAGGGGTAGCACGCGTCTTGCGAAAAAGGAGCGGGATATGTCCAGAAGCATGGTTCTCGGCGTCGTAGCGGCGGTGGTGTGCGGGCTGGCGACGGGTTGGTGCGCCGCGGCCGATGGAAGTCCGCCGGAGCAACCGGCTGCAAATGCCAAGGAAGCGCCTGCGGCGCCGGCCGACGTGCCGGTAGCGCACCAGGCGGTCGCCCCCAAGCCGCTGTCGGCCGAGGTGAAGAAGGGGGTCGCGTGGCTGGTCGAGCATCAACTGAAAGCGGGCGCCTGGGGCCAGGGCGAAGAGTCGCCTCAGATGGGCAGCGGCGGTTCGTTGAAGGACCAGCCCAGTGTGGCCGATACCTGCATGGCCGCGTTGGCGTTGATCCGCGCCGGCAACAGCCCAGCCGAAGGCGAATATGCCGACAACGTGCTGCGCGCCGTTCAGTTCGTCTGCGGCGAGATCGAGGAATCGGATCAGGATTCGCTGTTCATCACCGCCATCCGCAGCACCCGAGTGCAGAGCAAGCTGGGGCCGTATGTCGACACCTTTACCGCCGCTGTGCTACTGCCAGAGGTCAAGGACCGAATGCCGGACGAAGCGGGCAGGAAGCAGGTGGCCGCCGCGCTCGACAAGCTCTTGGCCAAGATCCAGAAGAACCAGCGGGCCGACGGCACCTGGGGCGGCGAGGGCTGGGCCACCACGATCCAGCAGGGACTGGCCGTCAAGGGCATGAACCGTGCGGCTCAGTTCGGCGCAAAGGTCGACGCGACGGTCCGCCAGCGCGCCGAGAAGCAGGCCCGCGACAGCTTCGACAGGGCCTCGGGCCAGTTCAGCGAAGCAGGCTCGGCGGGGGTGCAACTCTACAGCGCCGGCTCGAACCTCGGCTCTGTGGCCGAATCGGTGAAGACCAATCGGCAGCAGCAAGTGGAACTCGAAACCAAACTGGCCAGTCCCAGCGCGTCGCCCGCCGCCAAAGCCGAGGCCCGCGCCACGCTCGAACGATTCCAAGAGGCCGAGAAAGATCTGGAAGACGCTCAGACTGCGGTGATAGCCCGCCTGGACGACAAGCAGTTCATCGCCGGGTTCGGCTCGAACGGCGGCGAGGAATTCCTGAGCTACATGAACATCGGCGAAAGCCTGGTGGTCAAGGGTGGCGATCCCTGGAAGGCGTGGGACAAGTCGATCAGCCAGAACCTCAACCGCGTGCAGAACAATGACGGCAGTTGGACGGGCCACCACTGCATCACCGGCCGCACGTTCTGCACTTCGGCGGCGCTTCTGGTGCTGATG
Source organism: Pirellulaceae bacterium (assembly GCA_023382975.1). Classification (GTDB taxonomy): domain Bacteria; phylum Planctomycetota; class Planctomycetia; order Pirellulales; family Pirellulaceae; genus SKKK01. The sequence goes on along the minus strand of JAHDXO010000050.1, from coordinate 82,511 downwards.
GTCGACCGTTCGCCGCAGCCGGTCGCTGAAAAGATGAAGCCGAAGTGAACAGCCTGGGAACAAATGATCCCATGGCCTCCAGGGAGCAATCGACCATGGCTAGTCCGACCCGCCCGCTGATGCCTGTCGCAGTTCTTTCACGACCTCTCCCCGCGTGGGCGGCCTTGATCATCCTGCTGCTTGCATCCGTCGCCAACGCAGAGTCCCCGGACGGCGAAACCACGGACGACATCAACGCCGCGCTGCGCAGAGCTGCGCAATTCCTCGTCTCGAAGCAAGCGCCCGACGGAGCCTGGCGCTCGGAGACCTACGGGGCGATGCGCGATGGACCTTCGCTCACGCCGCTGATCATGAGCGCCTTGCTGTTCCTTCCGCAAGCCGGGCCCGAGGGGCAAACCTCGCTCCGAAAAGGGGCCGACTACTTGGCCGGCTTCGTTGGTGACGACGGTCGGCTCAACGTCCAGCCTCGCGAACTCCTGTTTCCCGTCTATTCGGCAGCGTCGGCCAGTCGGGTGCTGGTCCTGGTCGAGCGGAGTCCGCGGAATGTCCGTGCCCAGCAGGCATGGCTGGCCTACCTCCGCGGCCGGCAACTCGACGAATCGCTCGGCTGGCAGCCGACCGATCCGGAGTACGGCGGCTGGGGCTACTCGATCGACGTACCCCGCAAGCCCGCGCCTGGCAAGCCCAAGGAGTTGTTCCACGAATCGAACCTCGCGGCCACCGTGTTCGCGCTCGCCGCGTTGCGGTCGGCGCGGACGCCCGCCGGCGACCCGGCATTCGCTCGGGCGGCGGCGTTCATCCAACGCTGCCAGAACTTCAGCGACGACCCGGCGGACGCCGATCCCGAGTTTGACGACGGAGGGTTCTTCTTCATCCCTGGCGACGCCGCGCAGAACAAGGCCGGAGCGGCAGGCACCGATCGCTTCGGCAACGAGCGGTTCCATTCCTATGGCTCGATGACGGCCGATGGCCTTCGCGCGCTGCTTCGTTGCGGATTTGCGGAGAATCATCCGCGAGTTGCCGCGGCGCGCACCTGGCTTGTGCGGAACTTTTCAGCGGCCCACAATCCCGGCGCCTTCGCGACCGACCGGGCGGTGCTGCAGGACGCGACGTGGTATTACTGGACGTGGGCCGCTTCGCATGCTTTTCTCGCCGTTCGCCTCGAACGGCTCGACACCCGCGATGGACCGGTCGCTTGGCCCAAAGCGTTCACCCGCGAGTTGCTCGCTCGGCAGCGTCCCGACGGTTCTTGGGTCAACCGCTTCACCGACGCCAAGGAAGACGATCCGCTGATCGCCACCTCGTGGGCCACCTCGGCCCTAGCCATCGGCCGCGCCATCGCCACCGGGCAGACCGACATGCCAAACGACCGGTGCCCCGTAGGCCGGTGAAGCGGCCTGATCCTCGCGGGTCCGTCGTTCCAAGTCCATCGTTGCGACGAGTGGGCCGCGCTCTTGCACCGTACCCGCCGGAGTTTACGATGGGGTGGTTCCGAGTCGCGTAGCAACTGGAAGGAGATCGCATGATTCGATGGAACTCGCTCGTTCGGCTGTTCTTGATGCACTTGGTGCCGTCGGTCGTCTGTGGTGCCGTTGCGATGTTCCTGGGTGGCCTCGCGTCGGCGGCTGTTCCGTCCGGGCACGCTGCGGTGGATCCGCATCCGGTTCCGCCGGGCGATGCAGCCGAGACGGATTACTCGGTGACGGTCGATGGCATGGCCGTGCCCGTGGTCCGTTGGTATGGCCCTTTCTGCTACGCCCACGCTTCCGTTCCGCTCGACCGCGTGTTGCCGGTCGCGATCGGGGCAAGTCAGGAGATCGTCTCCCACACCATCAGCCCGCGGCGCGAGGGATTTCAGGTCGCCGTGACCGGCGACACGGCCGCCTTCTCCGTTTCGGGACGACACTACATCCGCTTCCAGGCCAATGGCCTGAAGACGCTCTTCCTGTTCCTCGATCCGCCGGAAACCGACGCACCGCGACTGGGCGATCCCGACGTGGCGAGCATCCTCGACTACGGCACCGGCACGGACGGCAAGCGGGTCATTACCGCCGAGATCAACCGGGCGATCGAAGACGTTTCCTCGCAGCCGGACAAGTCCGTGCTGTACTTTCCGCCGGGCCTCTACCGCTCCGGCACAGTGATCCTTCGCAGCAATGCCGCCGTGTATCTGGCCGCCGGGGCTGTGCTGAAAGCGTCGGACGATCCCGCCGATTTTCATCGCGACCATCCGGGCGGCATCTACCGCCGCTTGAATTTCATCACGGCCTATCGGGTAGAAAACTGCGGCATCCGCGGACGCGGCGTGATCGACGGCAACGCCAACTTCCTCCGTCCGGAATTGGCCAAGCTGCCGCCCCATACCGTCGTGGGCGGACCGGGCAAGGTCGATGCCAACCGGATCGTCAACGTGCAGTTCTCCCGAGTCGAGAACGCTTTCGTCGAGGGCGTGTTCAGCCGGAACTCGTCCAGTTGGAATACGGTTCTGCACTTTGGTACCGACATGAGTGTCGAGAACTACAAGGTCGTTTCCGACATGGTTTGGCGTCCGTACAAGAACGAGGACGCCATCGATCCCGACAGTTGCGTGCGTCTGACCATCCACAACAGCTTCTTCATGGCGCGCGACGACGGCATCGTCTTGAAGACGACGGGCACATACCGAGGTCAGCCCATTTCGCCGGACGGCACGGCTCGAAACATGCACGACGTGACGGTCCGGAACAACGTGATTTGGACCGAGACCGCCGCGCTGAAATACGGATACAACGAATCGGAAGCGAGCGACATCTACAACATCCTGTTTGAAAACAACGTCATCCTCGCGGCCCGGGAAGGCGTGCAGATTCGCCCTCGGGGTCCGGCCGTCTTCCGCGACTCGGTCTTCCGCCGCAATTGGTACGAGGACATCGGCAAGGTCGGCGGCGCCGACGGACGCAACTACCTGCTCGACAACGGCAACCTCCGCAACCTCACGTTCGCGGACGAAACCCACGACCGGTTCGGCACGGCCGACAGCATCGTCCGAGGCGCCAAGGACGCGCGGATCGACTTCGAGAACCTCCGGATCGCAGGGCAAAACCGAACCGATGCCGCCGGAGCCCGCTTCCAAGTGTCCGACAGCCGGGTGACTCTTGCGGGGCCGGACGATTAGCCCGGATTATTCACGAAGTGCTCCGCGGGGCCGTAGTACAGGCTGCCAGCCTGTATTTGGGGAACACAGGCAAGCTGCCTGTGCTACAACGCGCCCCCGTGAATAATCCGAGTTAGCCGAACTTGCCTCGATCCGATCCAATCCACGCGAAGCCTTCGGCGACCGGCCGTCTTCATAGGTGCGTAAGACAGTGCGCGCAGACCCCGACCATGAACACGAGTCCAAAGGCGATCGGCGCCAACACGGACAAGCACACGGGACGCCCGCATTCGTCCCAATATTCCGAGAGGTATCCAACTTGGCCGAAACCGATGAAGTGAAGTAGCAGCCCCAGCCAGCCGCGTTTTTCGATGATGACTGCGGATAGCCAGACCAAGCCGAATGCCCAGAACACCACCGCAAACATTCCACAGACGATCCCGAACCCGATCAGCATCCGCTCGCTGCTGGCCGCCATGAATGCAAAGGGTATTGGAATCGCCAGGACGTGTCCGCGAACAGGACAACCCATTCGCCGACCGAACAAATGCGGGGCGGCGAGAAACGCTTGACCGCAAATGCACCGTACAGGCACCCCGTTCACCGCAGTGTCCTCCACGAAGTTCAAACTGGCCGCGCACAAGCAGCGATTCTACTCGATCGGTACAACGGAGAACACAGGCTCAATCAAATTGTGAGGCCGCTCCTTCAAGTGCGCCCGGTGTCGTTCGACAACCTGCTGGCCCCCGTGCGGCAACGCATGGCCTCGGCAGCGTGCCGATCGGTCATGGTCAACAGGGATGTTCCGTTGCGCGATCTCCTCCGCTGCCGGGCCTCGTTCCGATATTCCCGGCGCCAGCAAGGTCAACGCGTGAATCCGTCGTCGCCGGCGGCGGCTCGGGCTTGTTGGATGAGGAAGTCGAGGGCGGGTTTGGCTGCGGGGTCGGCGAGCCGGTTGTTGGTTTCTTCGAGCTCGTCGGCCAGATTGTAGAGTTCCTGCGGGTGGATTTCGCCGCGGAGGGCGAAACGATGGTCGAGCAGCAGCTTCCATTGGCCGGGGATCGGTGTCGCGTTCGAGCGGACGGCAACCCAAGCCCGTTCGTCGCTCAGTTCCTGCGACGCTTCCTTGTGGTCGTTCGGAAAGACCGGCGGACGTTCCGGCGCCGCCTCGCCGCGCAGGGCCGCCAACTGGCTGTGGCTGTCCTCGGCACCGCGCTGCCGGCCGGCCTTCGGCGGCAGCGGTCGGTCGAGGATCTCGGCGAACGTGGCGTACAGATCGTTCAGGGCGAGCAGTCCGGTGCGCGTCGCTCCCGCGGTCGTCGCGTCGCCGTCGCCGATCCCGCCCAACGGCCAGACCGCCAGGAACGGGACACGATGCCCGCCCTCGTACACCGATCCTTTGTGGCTGCGCAGGGGGCCGGTGAATTCCCGGTCGGGCAGTTCCGCGCCGTTGTCGCTGGTGAAAACGAAGAGCGTGTTTTCTGACAACGGGCGGCCGGGACGGCGAGGATCTTCCGTCCGTTCGAGATAATCCAGCACGCGAGCGACATGCACGTCGTTCTGATAGACGAAATCGAGACGCGTGCTGCCGGTCGACGTACCGTCGACAAAGCGACTGGCGCCGGCGACCGGTGTCTCGCCAATCTGCGCCGACGGCGTGTAAGGCGTGTGATTCGCGGGGGACGCGAAGTACAAGAAGAACGGCTGGCGGCTGGGCACTGCGACATTCAGAAATGCGAACGCCTCGTGATCGAGCGAGTTGCCGATCTCGTTGTACCGGTACGAGCCGTCCAATTGCTTGCCGTTGCCCGTGGCACCGGCGATGTCTCGGCCGCGAATCCAGCCGGGACCGATCGCCTGGTCCGGGGTGTTTCTCCGCAATCCGTTGGGACCGGAGGTGTTGTGGCTGCGCGACATGCCGAAAAAGAATGCGAAGCCGTGATCGAGCGGGCAGTCGGCCAGCGGCTGCGTCAGGTCGGCATCGTCCCAGCCGTCGGCGACGCTGCCGTCCGTCCTACGGTACTTGAGTCCCAGATGCCACTTGCCGACCATCCCGGTCCGATACCCGCCCGCCTGCAGGAACTCCGGCAAGGTCACGCGATCCCGGTCGATCAGCGGATCGCACTGAACGCCGAACAGCACCCAGTGCTTGAGCCGCGTCCGCCAACAATAGCGTCCGGTCAGCAGGGCGTAGCGGCTGGTCGTGCAGCGGCTGTGCGGCGAGTGGGCATCGGTGTACCGCACGCCCATGCGGGCCAGCCGATCGAGCGCCGGCGTATGGAGCTGCTTTTCCGGCGGGTTGCCGGTCCAGTCGTCGTAGGCGCTTGTGTCGCCCATTCCCATGTCGTCCGCCAGGAAGACGATGATGTTCGGCGGCTCGGCGGATTGGGCAGGAGACGTGACCGCAAGGCCCCAAGCTGAGGCGCAGGCAATCGATACGAGGGTCGTTTTCATCGTGGCACCAAGTCACTAATGCGGCGCAGCCGCAACCGACTCGTTTAGGACCGGAAAACACCAAGTGTAGGATTTGCTTTGGTGGCATTCAACGCGGAAGGGTCGGGAGTCGTCTTCGGGCGACGTCGCGACACGAATTCACTTGCCGGTCCTAAGCGACGTTCGGCGACGAATCGAACCATCGTATCCTCGGTAGCCAACTCGGGGCTGCCATCCACTTGCCTGATCGGTCTTTGCCTCAGCCCGGACAACGAAGGGCTCGCCTCCGCGCGGCAAGCAGAAAACGTATCGAGCAGTATGTTCCCGATGTTCCGACCGAATTTTCAAGGATGGCTTGTTGTACTGGTATAATCGTCGGGAGGCTTTGAACGGGAGCCCCCGAGGGATGACCGGGAAGTTGGAGCGCCGTGATGGTCTACTACGCAAAGCTGTACTTGCTGACGTTGATCGCTTTTTTTGCGATTGATATGGTCTGGCTGGGCTTGGTCGCCCGCGGCTTTTACCAGCAACATCTGGGCTTTCTGCTGCGGAGCAGTCCGAATTGGACGGCCGCGATCATCTTCTACCTGCTGTTCGTGCTGGGCATCCTGGTGTTCGTCGTAGTACCCGGCTTGCAGGCCGGTTCGGCAAAAAAGGTGCTGTTGCTCGGTGCGCTGTTCGGCGTGATCACGTATGCCACGTATGATCTGACCAATTTGGCGACCGTCAAGAACTGGCCTCTGATCGTGACTGTAGTCGATTTGGCCTGGGGCGGAATCCTGGCGACTTCGGTCGGCTATCTGGGATTCCTGGCCGGGAAGTGGCTCCAGTAATGCGGGCGGCGCTCATCTATCCGCACCAGTTGTATCCTGATCATCCGGCGGTATCGGGTGCGGATCTCTGCGTCCTGGTGGAAGAACCGCTGCTGACGACCCAGTACCGTTTCCATCGGCAGAAGCTACTGCTTCACCGGGCTTCGATGCAACACTTCGCCAGGCAGTTGCGGCGCAGGGGGCGAGAAGTCCACTACGTCGAGTGCGGTGATCTCGAGTCGACCGGCGACATCGCCAAGACACTGCTGCAACTGGAAGTGGGGCACGCCCAGTTCGTCGATCCGTGCGACGACTGGTTGCAGCAGCGACTGACCGCGGCGCTGTCGGCCGCGGGGATCGACTTCACCGTGCTCGACGATCCGCACTTCCTGACTCCCTGTCGCGTCTTCGACGAGTTCGCTGCCGGGCGGAAGAAGTGGTTCTTCACCGATTTCTACATGCTCCAGCGGAAGCGACTCGGCGTGCTGGTCGACGAGCGCAACAAACCGTTGGGCGGAAAGTGGAGCTACGACGCAGAGAACCGCAAGCGTCTGCCGCGCGGCGTCACGGTGCCGACGATGGCTTGGCCCAAGCCGTCGAGCCAGGTACGGAATGCCCGGCAGTACGTCAAGGCGCGTTTTCCCGACGCGCCGGGCGACGGCGAAGAGTTTCCCTATCCAGTCTCTCCCGAACAGGCGCGCGCGGCGCTCGATGATTTTCTCGACCATCGCTTTGCCCGGTTCGGCGAGTACGAGGACGCGATCCATGCCGACCACGCGTTTCTATTCCATTCGGTCCTGACGCCTGCGCTGAACATCGGCCTGATTGCGCCGCAGCAGGTGATCGATGCCGCGCTGGAACGAGCCGACCGAGTGCCGCTCAACTCGCTGGAAGGATTCATTCGCCAAGTGATCGGTTGGCGCGAGTACATGCGGGGCGTTTATCGGCACTTCGGCCGCCGACAGCGGTCGCGCAACTTCTGGAAACATCGCCGCCCGATGCCCGCTGCCTTCTACGATGGCACGACGGGCGTCGAACCGGTCGACGCCGTCATCCGCCGTGTGCTGCGGCACGCCTACTGCCATCACATCGAGCGGCTGATGATTCTGGGCAACTTCATGCTGCTGTGCGAGATCGATCCGGACGAAATCTACCGCTGGTTCATGGAACTGTTCATCGACGCCTACGACTGGGTCATGGTGCCCAACGTCTACGGCATGAGCCAACATGCCGATGGCGGACTGATCACCACGAAACCGTATCTGAGCGGATCGAGTTACGTGCTGAAGATGAGCAACTTTGCCAAAGGCGCCTGGTGCCCCGTCTGGGACTCGCTGTACTGGCGCTTCATCGACCGTCACCGCGACTTCTTCGTCGCCAATCCCCGCATGTCCGTCATGGCAGCCCAATGCGACCGCATGGGCACCCGCCTGGACGATCATCGCCAAACGGCCGAACGCTTTCTGAGGCAGTTGCACGGGGAGTGAAAGGCAACTTCAATGACCGCCGCTCGTGGCAGGGCGGGTTGGGGTTGGCTATAATCGCGGCCAGCGAGATCCCATCACTCAACTTGCGAGGTATCACCATGACAGCGCCCCATCGCCGTGAGTTTCTCAAAGGACTGGTTTCGAGCGGAGTGGCGGCTGCGGCCGCTTCGTGGAATCTGACGGGCGTCCGGTCCGGTCACGGCGCCGAGCCGGCGGGCGGCGCGGACGAAATCCCCGTGCCGCTGCCGCGAGTCGCGCGATTCGAGCGGCTGGCCTACGGCATGTTCATCCACTGGGGACTGTATTCGCAACTGGGGCGCGGCGAGTGGGTGATGAACCGCGAGAAGATCGCGAAGTCCGACTACCAGAAGCTGCGCGACACGTTCACCGCCGAGAAGTTCGATGGCCGGCGCCTTGCCGGCATCGCACGCCAAGCGGGGATGAAGTACATCACGCTCACCTCGCGGCATCACGACGGATTCAGTCTGTACGATACCCGCGGATTGTCCGACCACGATGTCATGCATACCCCGGCGCGGCGCGACCTGATCGCCGATTTCACCGCTGGCTGCCGCGCCGAGGGGATCGTGCCGTTCCTGTACCACACCACCTTGGACTGGTGGCAGGACAGCTTCCACCAGGACTTCGCTGCCTATTTGGACTACCTGCACAAGTCGATCGAGATCCTCTGCACCCAGTACGGCCCGATCGGCGGCTTCTGGTTCGACGGCAACTGGAGCAAGAAGGACGCGGATTGGCAGGAGGACCGCATGTACGCGATCATCCGCCGGCATCAGCCCGAGGCGATCATCGTCAACAACACGGGCCTGCACGAGCGGGGCCGGCTGGGACATCCCGAGATCGATTCGGTGACGTTCGAGCAGGGCCGCCCGACGCCCATGGACCGGCGCGGGCTGCCGAAGTACGTCGCGGCCGAGATGTGCCAGACGATGAACCGGCACTGGGGGATCGGCGTCAACGACTTCGCCTACATGGCTCCGCCCCAGATCATCGAGAACCTGTGCGCGTGCCGCAAGGTCGGCGCCAATTATCTGCTGAACGTCGGGCCGACCGCCGCGGGCGAAATTCCCGACTACGAATCCGCGGCGCTGCGACGCAGCGGCGACTGGGTCCGAATGCACGCCGACGCCATCTACGACGGCAAGCCGGCCGGGATCGAGGCGCCGGGCGACGATTTCGGCCTGGACGCCGACGGCCGCCTGTACTTGCTGGTCCATCACCTGGGAGTGCGCGGCGATGCCAACGTCACCGTGGGCCCGACCGGTGCGGGTCCGCGCACCTTCACGGGTGTCCGTCAGAAAGTGAGCAAGGCCGAGTGGCTGGACAACGGCGAAGCGCTGAAGTTCGAGCAGGATCTGCCCGCCGGCAAGCTGACCGTCCACTGCACCGGGTTTCCCTACGGCACGAACACCGTGGTGCGCGTGGTGAAACTGTCGTAACCGAGGGTGGCTCACGGCGCAGCCTTCCGCCTCAACGAAAGTGGGTCGCGGGCGCCGAACGCGACTCGCGACGCCGCTGGGTTGCCCGAGTCGCCGTCCGCTGCTAAGCTGCTGCGATGGATTACTGGAAGGACAAAACGGTTGTCGTGACGGGCGGGTCGCAGGGCTTGGGGTGGGCGATTTCTCAAGCGTTTGCTCGCTGTGGTTCGCGGCTCGTGCTGGCCGCTCTGCCCGATCCGCAATTGGAGGCGAGCGCCGAAACCTTGCGCGCCGCCGGCGCCCAGGCGATCGGCATTCCCGCGGACATCACTCGGCAAGCCGATGTCGATGCGCTGGTCGAGCAGACTCGGCAACGGTTCGGCCGCGCGGACGTGTTGGTCAATTGCGCGGGCCGGTCGTCGCGCGGCAGTGTGTTGGACACCTCGCCCGAGCAGTTCCAGCAGTTGCTCGATCTGAACTTCCTGGCGATGGCCCGCGTTACCCGCGCCTTCGGTTCGGACTTGATCGAATCGCGCGGACACATCGTCAACATCGGATCGTTGGCCGCCAAATCGGCGTCGCGGCACATGGGCGCCTATCCGGCCAGCAAGTTCCCCGTGGCCGCCTACTCCCAGCAACTGCGGCTGGAACTAAATCCGCTGGGCGTGCATGTGCTACTGGTCTGTCCCGGCCCGCTCGCGCGGCCCGACGCCGGGCAACGCTATAACGACCAAGCGAGCCAACTTCCCGAGTCGGCCCGCAAGCCGGGTGGCGGCGTGAAGCTGAAAGGCATTCCGCCGGAAAAGCTGGTGGCCAAGATCCTGCATTACTGCCAGCGCCGCAAGCCCGAGCTGATCATGCCCGCCCGCGCCCGCCTGCTGTTCGCCCTGGCCCAGCTCTCGCCCCGCCTCGGCGACTGGATCGTCACCAAGATGACTTCGTAGCCGAATTCGCCGTGTTCCGGAGAATTCCGGTCGAACACTGCATTCTTTTGCTTGCTCAGCCGGGCGACGTCACTGAAAACCGTTTGCTGCTTGACACGTGTCAACATTCGGCCTAGTATTCACGCGCATGGGAAGACCGCGTCATTTGAACAAGCACATCGAGCTTGCGGTGCAGTACGCCGAGGCGCTGGGTTGGCGTCTTGAGATGTCGAACGGACACGCTTGGGGTCGTCTTTTCTGTCCGCATGCAACTCGCGAGGGATGTATCGTCAGCGTCTGGTCAACACCGCGAAACCCGGAGAACCACGCTCGTCACATTCGCCGCGAAGTGGACCTTTGCCCCCATCAGCTCGAGGAAACGGACCATGAACAAGAAGCTGAATAGCCGAGAATACGATTTTACGCTCGTACTGGACGGCGTGACGGAGCTAACAGAAGTCGTCGAGTCGGCGCTGTTTGAAGCCGGCTGCGACGACGCGACGATCAGCCTTCGATCCGGCCGCGTCTTTCTGACATTTTCCCGACGAGCGTCGTCTTTGAAAGAGGCGGTTATCTCCGCGATCCGCGCCGTGAATCATGCGGACATTGGTGCCGTGGTATTGCGGGTGGACTCCAGCAACCTCGCAACCCAGGCTGATATCGCTCGCCGGATTGGGCGCACCCGGCAGTTGGTCCACCAATACATCGCCGGGGTTCGTGGCCCCGGCAGGTTTCCGCCTCCGGCGTGCGAGAGCGCGGACGGTGCCCCGCTGTGGTACTGGTGCGAGGTTGCCCGATGGCTCTGGGAAAACGATATGATCCAGGAAGACGTACTACGCGATGCCGAGGAGTTGGCTGTCATCAACAGCGTACTTGAACTCCAGCGGCAAAGGCATGTAGCGCCCGAGTTGACCGCAGAGATTCTGCGGTTCGTCGACTTTTGTGCGGAACCTGCCAAGGTGTGAAGGAAGGCGGATCGGCTTATCGACAGCGTACGGGTAAGTCAACTTCTCACCGCAACCGGTCGACCGAGGTGACGAAGCTTTCGGCCGTTTCGCGGCTGATTCGGCCGTCGTGCAGCAGGCGTTTGACGGATTCGTCGAGTGTCAGCATGCCCTCGGCCCGGCCCGTCAGGATGTTCGTGTCGATCGATTCGATCTTGCCGAACCGGATCGCGCTGGCAATCGGAGCGTTGTTGAACAGGATCTCCAACGCCAGGACGCGTTTCTCCCCCGGTTCGATGTTCGGCAGCAGATGTTGCGAGATCACCGCGCGCAAGCTGAACGACAACTGCGATCGAATCTCGCGTTGCACGTCCTGCGGAAACAGGTCGGCGTAGCGCGAAATGGCTCCCTTGGCATCCCGGGTGTGCAGCGTGGAAAACACGAGGTGGCCCGTCTCGGCGGCGCTCAGCGCCATCTGCGCGGTCTCGCGGTCCCGGATCTCGCCGGCCAGGATGACGTCCGGATCCTGGCGCAGCGCGTATTTCAGGCCGTCGGCGAAAGAGAGGACGTCCAACCCGACCTCGCGCTGCGTCACCACCGAATGCCGGATGCGTGGAAAGACGTACTCGACCGGCTCTTCGACCGTGATGATCCGGTAGCCGCCCTCTTGGTTCAACAAGTTGACGATCGTCGCCAACGACGTGGTCTTCCCCGATCCCGCGACGCCGCAGAACAACACCAAGCCGTTGCGGTAGTGGGCCAGTCGCTGAGCCAACTCGGCAGGAAACCCGGTCCAGTGGAAATCGGGGATCTGCGACGGGATCACGCGGAAGCAGGCGCCCATCTGCTGGCCGCCCAGGAAGTAATTCGCCCGGAACCGCTGCCGCTGCCCGTCGGTCGGCAACTCGAGGGCAAAATCGACGTTCTTGTCCTGGCGAAAGCGGTCGATCGCATGGGGCGGGCAGAGAGGCGTCAGCAGGCTGCGGACGGTCTCACTGTCCAGCGGCTGGTCCGTCAATTCCGTCAACTCGCCGTGCAAACGCAACACCGGCGGATGATCGGCCACCAGATGCAGGTCGGATGCGCCCGTCTGAGCGGCCTGCAGCAACCAAGCGCTCAATGTTCCGGGGCACGTGGGTTGTGTCGACATCGCGGCTACTCGACTTCCGTTGGTGCGGCGGGCAGATCGGCGGGCATCCACGGGGGCAAATCGGCGACGGCCGCCCGCGCTTCGTCGCTGACCGGCACGCCCCAGGCTTGAAAGAACGGCCCCAAGTCGCGCCCGACGTTCCTGGAAAATCGGATCAACCATTGATCCCGCTTCTGATCGTCCGTCCGAGGCCGCTGGTGGTCGGCCAACGCGCGGTACTCGGCGAACACCTTGGTGAACGGCTCCCAGCCGAACTCCTCGATCAACTGGATGTACATGGCCAGCGCGAGGAACGGGTCCGAGCGCCATTGCTCGAACTGGCTGCGCTCGGCGAAATACCTTTTCATCGCCCGCTGCCGCGCCGCTGCGGTCACCGCCGGATGACCGCCCAACGGCAAGCCGCAGACCTTGTCCATGACGTACAGCGAGAACAGATTGACCGTCACCTCCGTCGTCCCGTGGAACGTCCAGTCGCTGTGCTGGTGGTTGTGGCCGATCTCGTGGAACAGTCCCCAGACGCCGTGGTGGCCATTTCCGCGAATGCGATCCGCGTCGACCATGGTCCGGGTGATGTCCAGCATCGTCATCAGCGGATAGCCCGAGTGCATGTAGCCAGCGCTGATCTGCACGTCCGAAACGAACCGCTCGATGCGGCGCCGGGCCGGCGACAGTCCCAGTAACTCCATGTACCGGTCCATGATCCCGTCCCAGAACTCCATCAGCGCCTGCGGGTTGTCCAGATCGCAGATCACTTCCGACGGCAGCGTGAGGATCACCTTGTCCGTCTGCAACTCGGCCCACGGCGCCGGCAGGTGGCGAATCGATTCCCGCCAGTCCTTCAATTCCGTTTTGCCATGCACGTAATGCGGCGCCGGGACCGCGCCCTCGATCGTGACGTGGAAAGCGGGAGCCGTCAGGTCGCGCGGTGTTTCGACATAGATCAGCCCGCCGAAGGCGTTGGCCGCCTCGGTGGTTGCCGATACGATCGGCCGCCGCGTACAGATGTCCGGCGCGCGGGACCACGCATCGAGCCGCCAAAGCTGATCGCTGTGACAGCCGATGCGCACCGACAAGCCGTGGCCGGTTGCCGATTCGGGAACCGTCACGGTGATCCGCTGGCCCGGCGCCGCGTACAGACCGGTCGATTGCCAGTAGGGGCTGCCGGCGTTGGCGTAGATTCCCGTGTTGATCCAGCCCGGTCGGTCGGTCACGATTTCGATCTCGCGAGTCACCGGTGCAGCATCCGCGGGCACCGGACCCGGAAACGCGTCGGCGGCCGGATGCGCGGAGACTCGATCCGGAGCAACCTGCGCGAGCGCCGCCAGTTCGAGCGTCAGGATCTGACGGTCCAGCAGATCGTCGCGCCGCAACGGCCTGCGGGCGGTGGGAAGCACGGCATCGGTGCGGGCGCTGCGCAGCGCGGCCAGCTTTTCGAGCAACGCCTCGGGCGGCAGCGCCCGAGCCGCCCGCGAAAGCGTTTCGGCCGCCGCAGTGGCGTTTTCGCCGGCCACTCGTTTGTTCTCCTTGGCTTCAGACAACAGACGCTCGAGATCGCTGATCGCCTGCTGCTGTTCGCCCTCGCTCAGCGGTTTCGGCTGCGGTTCGCGAGACCGCTGAGCCATGACGCTCGAAGCAATGCCGAGCAAGAGGAACGGCACGATCAGAGCAAGAAGGATTTTCGGAAAGGTCGGCACGGTGGTGGGTTCCTCAAGATTCGAGGTTGGTCAATTCAAAGCGGCAAACTGGCCAGAATGTGATTCGTCCGCAGTGTGTCACGATTCTATCGCTCATTGCTCTCCGTGGCAAACCGCCGCGACCCGCATCGCGTCGAGTGATTGACGGTGGGCGACTGCGGGGGATAATCGGGTTGTGTGCTGAGCCAACAAACTTGAAGGGGAGAACAACGATGCCAAGGTGCATGCTGATCGGTGCGATGGTTGCCTGGAGTCTGCTGGTGTTCGTGTTGCCGCTTGCGGCCGGCGAGTCGGCCAGCGCGAAACGCTACGCGAGGTTCGAAGTCGCGGGGCGCGTCGCGTACGGTTTGGTCGAAGGGGAACACGTGCGCGAGATCGAGGGCGAGTTGTTCGGCGAGCACCGACTGACCGACCTTCGCCATCCCCTGGCCGATGTCAAGCTGCTGGTGCCTTGCGAGCCGAAACAGGTGTTCGCGCTGGCGGGCAACTACCGCAGCCATCTGTCGTCGGACGAGATCCCCGAGACGTTCAAGATCCCCCAACCGTTCCTCAAGACGATCGGTTCGCTGGTTCCGCACGGGCACCCGATCGTGCTCCCGCACGACGCGACCGAAGACGTGCATTACGAAGCGGAACTGGTGATCGTGATCGGCCGCACCGCGCGGCACGTGTCGAAGGATCAAGCGCTCGATTACGTGTTCGGCGTCACCGCGGGCAACGACGTCAGCGAGCGGTTCTGGCAGAATCATCCCGAGCACAAGGACATTCAGTGGTGGCGAGCCAAAGGCGCCGACACCTTCGGGCCCTGTGGCCCGTTCATCGCCCGCGGCATCGACTACGACGACCTGTTGCTCGAGCTTCGATTGAACGGCGAAACGAAGCAGCAGGAGCGGACCGACCATCTGATCCACGGCGTGGCCGCCACGGTCAGCTTCATGAGCCGTTACGTCACGCTGTTTCCGGGCGACCTGATCTTCACGGGCACGCCGGGAAAGACCAGCGCGATCCGCGCAGGGGATGTGGTCGAAGTCGAATTGGAAGGAGTCGGCATTCTCCGCAACCACGTCGTCCGAGACCGCCCCGCCGCCCCGTAATCGAATTCGGGAAACTTCGGACCAAGTGGTCCGCGCGCCAAAGCGCGTTCGGGGCGGGCTTCCCGACAACTGCTGTAAACATCCAGGACGATTGTTTGAGGCGGAGAATTGTGAGCCGCAGCCTCCGCACGGAGTTCTTCGTCGCCACCGAGCCCGCCTCAAATGGCGTGGACTTAACGGAGGAAAAGCTGCTCGCAGTCCAAAGATGTTGCCCCGCAGGGGCCTGAACAAATCAGCCCAGGGCAGCGCCCTGGGTTAGGGAGACAATAAAATGCGATCGCCCTGAAAGGGCAGGACAACGGGTGGCGGCGGCCTGTGCCGCCCTTTCAGGGCTCAGCACGGATATTTCCCACCTCAACCCAGGGCGTTGCCCTGGGCTGGTATGGGGCTGCCCCTTTGGGGCGGACAATGGCGCAACTTTCGACGGTTGTGCATCGGAATACCGCGAATCGAGGTTGCCAATGGCCTTAAGTCCACGCCATTCGAGACGAGCTCGGCGGTGGCTATTCGCCAACGATCGGGGCCGTGTTTGATAAGCTGGGGGGTCTGTGCCGGCAGCCCACTCCCCGGTCAAGTGGCTCAACAGGCCAGACCGATTTACTTGTTCGTAACGAAACGAACAGCACAACCGGCTGGCACGGCACCGTTGCTAGCACCGGACAGGTGGCGCGTTGACCGATTCTACCCTCCACTAGCACGGACCGCTCATGCTTCGACCACTTGATCGCCACGCGACCGGTCTGCTACGCGCGATGATCCTCGCGCTGTGTCTCACGAGCGGCTTGGCCGGAGCGTTTGGGGCCGCCGCCCAGGCGTCCTCGCTGCGCCGCAGCGCCATCGTCGAGGCCGTCCAGAAGGCCCGGCCCGCAGTCGTCAATATCCAAGGGCGAAAAACGGTGCGTGCCGAACAAGTCGAAGCGACAGGCGGCGACCCGTTCCGCCAAGTCAACGGGATGGGAACCGGAATCGTCATCGATTCACGCGGCTACATCCTGACCAACTACCACGTGGTCGAGAACGTCGAGATCATCCACGTTACCTTGGCGGACAAGCGCGAATTCGTCGGGCGGTTCGTCGCCCACGATCCCGTGTCGGACTTGGCGGTCATCCGGATCGATGCCGGCAACCCGTTGACGGTCATCGACATGGGTGTCTCCAGCGACCTGATGCTGGGCGAGGAAGTGATCGCCATCGGCAACGCGTTCGGCTACGAGCACACGATCACCCGCGGAATCGTCAGCGCCCTGCACCGCGAGGTCCAGGTCAGCGCGACCCAGAAATACCGCGACTTGATCCAGACCGATGCGAGCATCAACCCCGGCAATTCGGGCGGACCGCTGTTGAACATCGACGGCCAGTTGATCGGTGTGAATGTGGCGGTGCGGGTCGGCGCCCAGGGGATCGGCTTTGCCATTCCGGTGGACGAGGCGCTGGACATCGCCGCCCAACTGCTGAACGTGGAACGGATCGACCAGACCACGCACGGCGTGATCGGGGAAAGTCGCCATCGGGAGGCTCCCGGCGCATTCGTCGTAACCGCCTTGAAGCCGCAGAGTCCCGCCCAGCAGGCAGGCCTGAGGGCAGGCGATGTGGTGCTGAACGTCGAAGACACGCCTGTCCGCCGCCAGCTTGATTTCGAACGGGCGTTGCTCGGACGTCCGACGGACCGACCGGTTTCCCTGACGGTCCAGCGCGGCGGCCAAGAGCAGACGATGGAATTGAAGCTGTCCGCCGCGGCCCGGTCCGGAAGCGATTTCGATCAAGTCACGTGGAAGGTGCTGGGGCTGCAGTTGGCACCCATGACCACCAACGAATTCCGCGGCTTGAATTCTCGCTACCGCGGCGGCATGAAGATCGTCGCGGTGCGTCCCGACAGTCCCGCGGCTGTTCAGGGAATCCGCAACGGCGACGTGCTGGTCGGCATGCATGTTTGGGAAACCATTTCGCAGGAAAACGTCCGGTACATCCTGAACCACAACGACCTCGATCGGTTCCAGCCCGTCAAGTTCTATATCCTGCGAGGACAGGAGACGCTGTACGGGCATCTGACGATCGATCCATCCGGAGCGGTCCAAGTCGCGCGGCAAGCCGTGGCCCGCGGTTGATCCATCATGGAACGGGAATTCCTCGCCTGGCTCCGCGACCACTTGCCCCACCACCCGCGGTTTCTGCTCGGCCCTGGCGATGACGCGGCCGTCCTGCAACTGTCCGGCGACCGCTGCGTCGTCACCAGCGACATGCTGAACGACGGCACCGATTTCGTCTCGGGCAAGTCCGACTGGAAGCTGGTCGGACGCAAAGCGTTGGCGGTCAATCTCAGCGATCTGGCCGCGATGGCGGCTCGGCCGGCGGCGGCGCTGGTGTCCGTGTTGCTGCCGCGGCACGAAGGGCTGCAAATCGGCAAGGCGCTATATGGCGGCTTGATGGCGTTGGCAGCCGAATTCGATCTGCCGATCGCCGGCGGCGACACCAATTCCTGGGACGGGCCGACCGTGATCAGCGTCACGGCCATCGGGCAAACCACACCGCATGGGTTCTGGCGCCGCAGCGGCGCCTGGCCCGGGGACCAGATCGTGGTCACTGGCTGCTTCGGAGGCAGCATTCTGGGACGGCAGTTCGAGTTCGTGCCGCGCGTCCGCGAGGCGCTGAAGCTGAACGCCGAATACCAGATCCACGCGGCGACGGACGTGAGCGACGGACTGTCGCTCGACCTGTCGCATCTTCTGGAGGCCAGCGGTTGCGGGGCCGAATTGCACCTGGACCGGATTCCCGTCTCCGACGACGCGCGTCGCTTGGCAGCATCGACCGGAGACTCCGCGCAATCGGCATTGGACCACGCGCTCGGCGACGGCGAGGACTTCGAGTTGATTCTGGCGGTGCCCGCCGACGAAGCCGAGCGTCTGCTGGCCGACCAACCCTTGGACGTGCCGCTCAGCCGCATCGGGCAATTCATCGACGAGCCCGGTCTGTGGCAGATCACCGGCAAGACAGGACGTCAGCCGCTGGTTCTCCGCGGTTATCAGCATTGACCGCGGGCGCGTCTCCCCGTTTCTCACGGCCTCTGCCCGGCGGCGAGTTCTCCCTTTCCGCAGTTGCTGGACTCGCTTAGAATGCCGTGGACGGTTTACGGTCCATCGCAACCCGAAGCGTTAGGAGGTTCCATGTTCAAATCGTTGTTTTCCAGCATGTTGATCGTCGCGGCGTTGGGAATCCCCGCGTGGGCTCAAGAAACCTGGAGAGATCAACTCTTCGAGGAACTGCCGCTGTTGGGACACCGCAATTGGATCGCCGTCGTCGATTCCGCCTATCCGCTGCAAACCAGTCCGGGCATCAAAATGGTCTACGTCGGCGGCGAGCAGGTCCGGGTGGTGCGGCAAGTGCTGGACGCTTTGGACCGCACCGACCACGTCGCGCCGGTGATCTACACCGATGCGGAACTGAAACACGTGCCGGAGCGGTTGGCGCCGGGCGTCGGAGCGTACCGGGCCGATCTGGCGACGGTCTTGCAAGACCGCAAGGTCCAGTCGCTGCCGCACGAGGAGATCATCGCCAAACTGGACGAAGCGGGCAAGACGTTTCGCGTGCTCGTGCTGAAGACCAAGCTGACCGTGCCCTACACGTCCGTGTTCATGGAACTCGACTGCGGTTACTGGGGCCCGGAAGCCGAGCAGGAACTCCGCGCCCTGATGAAGGGCGATTGAAGTCTGACGGTGCATGATGCGCGCACGGTGCGCCCATCTTTGTTTAACCGCAACCCGCCGGCGAAGATGGCTTTTCGCGCTGAGGCTGCTGCAACGCCGGAAAACCTCTCGAACACGAAGACATTTTGACCAGCGTGCGATGAACCCACCTTCCATCGAACAACTCCTGGAAAGCAGCCGCGTCGTAGGCCAGCACCTGCTCGCCGCTGGTCTGACCATCGCCACCGCGGAATCGTGTACCGGCGGCCTGCTGGCCAGCGTGTTGACCGATATCGCCGGCAGCTCCGACTATGTGCTGGGCGGCGTGGTCTCGTACAGCAACTCGGTCAAACAGAATCTGCTCGGCGTACAACTCGGCACGCTGGAAGCGCATGGCGCGGTCAGCGCCGAAACGGCCGCCGAAATGGCGCAAGGCGTACAGCGGTTGTTGGGCAGCGACTTGGCCGTCGCCGTGACCGGCATCGCCGGGCCCGCCGGCGGTGGCCCCGACAAGCCGGTGGGCTTGGTGTACCTGCACCTCTCGGCGCCCGGAACCGAGTGGGCGGAACGATACGTCTGGCCCTACGATCGCTTGGGCAACAAGCGCGCCACGGTCGAAGCAGCACTCGCCCTGCTCCACCGCCTGTTCGCCCTCGCAAGTCTCGATGGGTCTCTGTAGCGCGACCGCGCAGGAATAAGTTGTTCAATTCCAAAGTAGTAGGCACACTCCGTGTGCCGTACACTGCGGACGGCACACGGAGTGTGCCTGCTACAATTTTTCTGCGCGGTCGCTAGAGGAACCGCGGCAGGATGCCGCGTCTATTTGCCGCGATGCAACTGCTGCAGATCTTCCGGATGCTTGATCAGCGTGCTCAAGAACGGCAGCTTTTTCAACGGGCCGGCCAGGATGGCCGGATCGCCCTGGGTGGCTGCCGCCAGGACTTGCAGCCAGGCCAGCAATTCGCCCGTGGCAGGCGGCTTTTCCCGCGTCAGTTGCCGGATCTGCAGGAAACAGCGCAAGGCCGTCTCGACAAACTCGTCGCTCAGCTTCGGGAACAACCGCGTTTGATGGCTTTCGACCGCGTTCTTCGGCAGTTCATCTCATGTTCGTGAGTGTCGCGCCGTCTCCGCCGAGCTTGCTCGGTGGGACGACGATTCTGCACTACTGCGAAGAATCGCAAGAGAACGCCCCTACCGAGCTCGCTCGGTAGAGCGAATGATTGCTGCGCCGACCCGTCCAATCACGGCTTCCACCGAGCAAGCTCGGCGGGGAGCGGCAAGGCGAAGGGACGTGCGATGTAGTGCAGAATCATGGCTTCCACCGAGCAAGCTCAGCGGGGAGCAGCAAGCTGCGCGGCAGTTCTGTGCGTAGTTGCTCCACGCCCCGCCGCGCACAACCCGACCGGGGCCGTTGTCTGGTCCGCTCGGGTCCGTGGCGTCCGCCGCGTTCAATTCCCCATGCCAGTCCCAGCACCACTCCCAGACGTTCCCCAACGTGTCGTGCAGGCCCGCCGGGTTCGCCCGTTTCCGACCGACCGATTCGACCGGCGCGGTCGGCCCTGCGTTGGCGAAGCGGCTGGGATGCTCGCCCCTCAGCGCCTCGTGCTGGCCCTGCGTCACCAGGTATTTGCCAGCCGCGTGATCCGTAAGCGATGTTGCGGTTCGTCGTTGTACCTGCCCTGTTCATTGGGCGGGCTGCCCATCAGGAATTCGCCAGGCTCGAACCAGACACATTCCGGTTCCGGCGAGATCGGTGTCGAAGCGGGGTCCGCGATCGACCAGCAGGGATTCGTGGAAGAAGGCGTCGAAACACCGGTCGAAGACGGCGCGCTGGTCGACGTCCCGGGCCAGCAGCACGCGCAGCGTCCCGCGGATCTGTGGCACGGACCAGTCGCGCCGAGCGGCAAACGCGACCCGAACCCGCATCCGGTCGCGCACCCGAACCGCCAGCCCCTCGTTCTCCAGCGTGCGAAAGAATGCGTCCAGCAACATGGCCACGAATCCGAAGAAGAACCGAAAGGACCGCCACGGAGAAGGGAATTCGCACGACGGAGCGGTCGACAAACCCCTGAACACCGAGCCAAGCCTGACGTATGATACCACGTGGCGGGGGATCGCCGAGACGTGGATCGGCATCTCGTCGCGGTGCCAGGGAGTGGAATTCGAATTCGTGAGAATCAAAGGAAGAGCACGCTGAAGCGTACACTTCAACGGGGGTGGCTCGAGATGACGGCGATCTACTTGGACAATAACGCAACGACGCGCATCGATCCTCGCGTGGCCGAGGCGATGCTGCGGTGCTGCCAGGCTCGCCACGGCAATCCGGCCAGCCAACACGCGGTCGGGCGCCGGGCGCGGCGGGTAGTCGAGAATGCTCGGGAACTGGTCGCTCAGACGCTCGGCTGCCGCATTGGTGACGCACGCGCCGATCGGGTGATCTTCACCAGCGGCGGGACAGAGGCAAACAACCTGGCGCTGCTCGGCTTGGCCGGCAACCCGCCCGGCGAGGTGCTGATCTCGGCCATCGAACATCCCAGCGTGGCGATGGCCGCCCGGCACCTGATGGACCGCGGGTTCACGGTTCAGTTGATTCCGGTCACCCCCGATGGTGTGGTTCGGATGGACATGTTCCAGCAGATACTCAGCGATCGCACCCGTTTGGTCAGCGTGATGCTGGGGAACAACGAGACCGGCGCGCTGCAGCCAATCCGCGAGATCGCTGCGATCTGCCGTTCGCGTGGTGTGCTGGTCCACTCGGATGCGGTTCAAGCCGTCGGCAAGATCCCGGTTGATTTCGCGGATCTGGGCGTTGATGCGCTATCGTTGACGGCTCACAAGTTTCACGGCCCAACCGGTATTGGCGCTCTGCTGGTCCGTGCCGGTGTACCTCTGAAACCGATTCTATTTGGGGGTTTTCAACAACTTGGCGAGCGGCCCGGGACCGAGGCGGTTGTCCTGGCGGCGGGGATGCAACGAGCATTGGAGTTGTGGCAAACCGAATCGCGGCAACGTGTTGCGCGCATCGCGGCGCTGCGCGACCGTCTGGAAATCCTGATCCGACGCGATGTCCCCACCGCGGTAGTGATCGGTGCCTCGGCACCTCGCTTGCCGCACACGATCAACGTGTCATTCCCCGGTTTGGACCGTCAGGCCGTGGCGATGGCTTTGGATCTGGAAGACGTGGCCTGCTCGACCGGATCCGCGTGTGCCAGCGGTTCTGCCGAACCCTCGGCAGTGCTACTCGCAATGGGACTATCTCCTCAGTTGGTCGAGGGGTCGATCCGGCTGAGTCTGGGCGCGGACACGACCGACGCGGAAGTTGACGAGGCGGCGCGCCGGATCCGTAAGGTGATCAAGAACTTGGTTCGCTAGGGGTCGGTCGGAACCATCGGGGTCGGGAGTCGTTTTCGGGCAACAACGAGCCACATGAAAGACGCCTTTTCTGAAAACGACTCGCGACCCCTTCCGGCAGCCAGTCCCATTTTTTTGCAGCCTCGAATCGAGTATACTTTCCGGTTCTAAGTCCCTTAGACAAAACGGCATCGGTCTCGCAGAGGCTGACCTGTGTGCAGTGGTTTTGTCGGCGGGGGCGAACTGGAGATCGACCTTTCGTGGCCAGCACGGGCAATTTTTGCGCAGACAGCGGGCTGTTTTCGATTCCTCTGCATGTGACTGCAGCCGGTATCCGTGCGCAACGAATTTCGGACCGAACCAGCGCACCGTCCCTGCGTGAATTCATCGGCGACGATCAGAACTATTTGGTGCCGTCGGCGACCGAGGCGGCGTTGTTGCCAATGCCGCGGTTCAACCCAATCCTTTTCCACGGCGCCAGTGGGACGGGCAAAACGTTCCTGGCCCGCGGACTGGTGCATCTTTGGAAGTCGCGAAATCCGGAGCTTGCGGCGATCATCACCAGCGGTGCGGATTTCGCCCGCGATTACGCCGATGCCGTCGTGACGGACAGTCTGCCCGATTTCCGACAACGGTTTCGGTCGGTGGGGATGTTGCTGATCGACGACTTGGATCGCCTCCAGGAAAAGATCCCCGCGCAGAACGAACTGGTCAGGACGCTGGACGAACTGGAACGTGGCGTTTGTCAGGTGCTGGTGACGATGAAACAAGCGCCTTTGGAAACGGCTGGCTTGTCGCCGGGGTTGGCCAGTCGCCTCTCGGGCGGCCTTTCCGTGCCCATGACCACTCCGGGGCAAGCGGGACGCCGGGCGATTTTGGCTCAACTCTTGAGACTCCGCGGCGTCAAGTTGACGACCGAGGCGATCGATCTGTTGGTTCGGTCTTCGCCGCTGGCACCGGCGGGAGCGGCACCGGCTTTCGCGGATCTGAATCAGTTGGTGGTCAGTTTGTTGGCCTTGGCTCACGAACACCGAGGCGAATTTGGCGTCGATGACCTCCAGCAGTGGTTGGCCGAGCAGCAGGCGGCTCGCGCCGTTCCGTTGAACTCGATTACCCGGCAGGTGTCGAAATACTTCCAGTTGCATGTCGGCGATTTGAAAGGCCCGACCCGCCAGCAGCGCGTGGTCCGAGCCCGCGGCGTGGCGATGCTGTTGGCCCGTCAACTGACCGGCAAGAGCTTGGAACAGGTGGGCCGACATTTCGGCAACCGGGACCATACGACCGTTTTGCATGCGTGCCGCAAGACGGAAGAACTCATGTCGTCCGATCCGGAAATCCGGCAAGCGGTCGATGATTTAAACAAGCAACTGACGGCCGGATGAACATCGATATTGAAACGTGGAAAGCACCATCGGGAAGGAACCCAACCTGTGGAAAAAATGTCACTTGGCTGTCGATGCATGTCGGATTACGGCCAGTTCCCAACAAGGCCGGATCAGCCAGCCAAATCGATCGACCAACATCGACAGGGAATCGACCGCGAATCGACACGAAACCAACAGGTTTTCCACCGGTTTTCCGGTTTGGCCGAACTCTCTCAAACGCCCGCAGCGTTTGAACTTGCGGCACCAGCGCGCGGCGCAATCGACAATCGGCGGCGATGCATTCCTACTACTGCTAAGAGATAAAAACTATAGAAGCGTATTGGCGAGAACCCACGAGGACATGGAACGATGAAAATCACCTGCGACCGCGAACTGTTATCCGCCGCCTTTCACACCGCAGCGATGGTGGCGCCTGCGAAAAGTCCGAAGACGATCCTTCAGAACGTCAAGATCGATGCGCACGAAGACCGTGTCACGTTGATGGCGACGGACATGGAGGTGGGGATCCGGTTGACCATCGAGGGCGTTGAAGTCAGCACGCCGGGATCCGCCGTCTTGCCGGTCGGCCGCTTCGGTTCGATCCTGCGGGAGAGCAGCGACGATCAGTTGCACATCGAGGCCGACGCGCAGGGCATCCGCGTGCATGGGCTGAGCAGCGAATTCAAGCTGCCGAGCCAGAATCCGGACGAATTTCCTTCGCAGTCGATCATCACGTTCGAGGAGGAGAAGTACCACAAGCTGACTGAGCGGTTGTTGCGGGAACTGATCCGCCGCACGGTCTTCGCCACGGATACCGAGAGCAGTCGCTACGCACTGGGCGGCGTCCTGTTGGAGATGCATGCGGACAAGATCATCGCCGTGGGCACCGACGGACGGCGACTGGCCCGCATGGAAGGGCCTGCCGAATCGATCAACGGGCACGAAACGGGCGAGACGACCACGATCGTGCCGACGCGCTCGATGCATGTGATCGATCGGGCCTTGTCGGATCTGGACGCCGAAGTGTGGATCGCCGTCCGCCAGAACGACGTCCTGGTCAAAACGCCACAAGCCACGATCTACACGCGGTTGGTCGAAGGCCGGTTTCCCAAGTGGCGGGACGTGTTCCCGGTCCGTCACCAGGCGATTCAAGTCGAGATGAACGTCGGGCCGCTGTATTCGGCCGTTCGCCAAGCGGCCATCGTGGCGGACGAAGAAACTCGCGGCTTGGACTTCACCTTTGCCGACGGCAAATTGGTGATGACCGTGGCGACGGCCGACATCGGCGCGGCGCGTGTCGAATTGCCGATTCCCTATACGGACCGGCCGGTCGTCGTGACGCTGGACAACCGTTTCGTCGCCGATTTCCTGAAGGTCTTGGATCCCGAACGGACGTTCACGCTGGAGATCGAAAACGAAGAGGCGGCGGCCTTGTTCACCACGGACGACGGGTACGGGTACGTGGTGATGCCCTTGTCTCGCGATCGGTAGTTATGGACGAAGACCGGAAACTGACCGAGGCGGTTTGCCGCGACATCGCAGGGCGGCAGCGATATTTGGGCGGACCGCAGCGATTGGCCGACGCGGTGGCCCAGTTGATGGCCCGCCGGGGATACGCGCGAGTCCAGGCGACGGCCGAATTGGACGATGCTTGGGCCAGCGCCGCCGGCAAGATGTTGGCGGTCGGCAGCCGACCCGGCAATCTTCGCCGAGGCGTGCTGGAAGTGACCGTCGCCAATTCCGCTGTAATGCAGGAATTGGAGTTCATGAAACGGAAGATCTTGAAGGAGTTGAACCAGTTGGTGCCGGGCCAGAAGATCCGCAATCTGCGGTTCCGCATCGGGCCGGTCGACTGAACGGAGTGAAACGAACCGATGACAGACAACAAGCCACAGCAGCCTGACGATCAAGTCCCGGAAACCGGCGAGGAAACCTACGAGTTCGCTTTGCAGCGGGGCGATGAGGATTACAGCTCGGAAGACCTCCAGCACTTGTCCGACATCGAGCACGTGCGCGAGCGGCCGGCGATGTACATTGGCGATATCACGGCCCGCGGTCTGCACCACCTGGTGTACGAAGTCGTCGACAACTCGATCGACGAGGCGATGGCCGGCTATGCCAAGAACATCGACGTGATCGTCAACAGCGACGGGTCGGTCACGGTCGAGGACGATGGCCGCGGCATCCCGGTCGAGACCCATCAGCAATTGTCCGAAGAGATGGGACGCGAGGTATCAACGCTCGAAGGCGTGATGACCGTGCTGAAGTTCGGCGGCAAGTTCCAGAAAGGTGCCTACCAAACCTCGGGCGGCTTGCATGGCGTCGGCGTGACCGTGGTCAATTTCCTGTCGCAGTGGTGCGAGGTCGAGGTCTGCCGGGACGGGCACATCTACCAGCAGGAATACGAACGGGGCATTCCCACCGGGCCGGTCAAGCGGATCGGAGCCATCAATAAACGAGGGACGAAGACGACGTTCAAGCCCGACGCGACGATCTTCCAGACGACCAAGTACAACTTTGACACGCTCTACAAACGCCTGCAGGAACTGGCCTTCCTGAACCGCGGAGTGCGCATCCGCTTCCGCGACACGCGAGTGGACGAGGGCGACGAGTTCTTCTACAAGCGAGGGATCATCGAATTCGTCGAGCACCTGAACCGGGCCAGCGACGTGCTGCACAACGACGTGATCTATTTCGCAGGCGAAGAGGAAGGCATCGGCTACGAAATCGCCATGCAGTACACGGGCGAGTACACCGAGAACGTCCACTCGTACGTGAACAACATCAACACCATCGAAGGCGGCACGCACGTGTCCGGGTTCCGGTCCGCCCTGACGCGGACGTTGAACTACTACGGCAAGAAGGAAAACATCTTCAAGGACCTGACGCCGACCGGAGACGATTTCCGCGAAGGCTTGACGGCCGTGATTTCCGTTCGGGTTCCCCACCCGCAGTTCGAAGGCCAAACGAAAACCAAGCTGGGCAACAGCGACGTCGAGAGCGTCGTCACGTCCGCCGTGGGCGACAGCTTGTCGAAGTACCTGGAAGAAAACCCGCGTCAGGCCAAGACGATCCTCCGCAAAGGCGTCCTGGCGGCCGAGGCTCGCGAGGCCGCGCGCAAGGCAAAAGATGTGTTGCGCAAACGCAAGAACGTGCTGGGGGGCGGCGGGTTGCCGGGCAAGCTGCGGGATTGCATCAGCAAGGACATGGAAAAGTGCGAACTGTATCTGGTCGAAGGCGATTCGGCTGGCGGCAGCGCCGAGGGCGGACGCTTGCGGGACTACCAGGCGATTCTGCCGTTGCGCGGCAAGATCATCAACGCCTACAAGTCGCGCGAGGACAAGGTGCTGGCCAACGAAGAGGTGCAGAGCATGATCCAGGCGATCGGCATCGGCATCGGCGAGGACCAGGACGTCGCGCGGCGACGCTACAACAAGATCATCATCATGACCGACGCCGACGTGGACGGCTCGCACATCCGCACGCTGCTACTGTGCTTCTTCTACCGGCAGATGTACCAATTGGTCTCGCAGGGCCACGTCTTCGTCGCTCAGCCGCCGCTGTTCCGCGTCCGCGGCAAAAAGGAGACCTATTACGTCCAGAGCGAAGAGGAGATGAAGACGCAACTGCTCGAAAAGGGATTGACCGATGCCTGCCTGGACACGGGCGATGGCCGGTTGATCGACGGCACCGACATGCAGCGGTTGTCCTACACGCTGGCATCGATGGAAGAGGCAGTCACGGCGCTGGAACGGCGAGGCATCAATCTGAAAACGCATGCCAACCGGCTGGAACCCGAGACCGGGCGGTTGCCCGTGTACCACGTGTTCTACGGCATCCACGAATACTGGTTCACCACGCGCGAGAAACTGGACGAATTCCTGAAGGCCCAGGAAGAAGTCACCGGTCGCGAAGCGGCCGTCGGCGATGCGCCGACCAACGGCAACGGACAACCGGCGCCGTTGTTGCACATCATCGAGTTGCACGAGGTGAGGACCATCAACGGCGCCTTGAAGGACCTAGCCGATTTGGGGTTCGACATCCAGGCCCTGATTCCCCAGGAACGCACGGGAGTCGAGGAGCCTCGTTACATCCTGCGGCGCGGCGAGAACGAACAGCCGCTGGACGATCTTCGCGGCCTGTTGCCCGCGCTGCGTTCGGCCGGCGAAAAAGGCCTGCAGGTCACCCGGTTCAAGGGACTCGGTGAAATGAACGCCGAAGAGTTGCGCGAAACGACGCTCGACCCGGCCAACCGCACGCTGATCCAAGTCAGTATGCGCGACGCCGGTGCCGCCGACGACATGTTCCGCGTCCTGATGGGCGACAAAGTCGAACCCCGCCGCGAATTCATCGAAAAGCACGCCCTCGACGTCCGCAACCTGGACGTGTGAGCACCGAGGTCACCCATGATTCCGGAAGTCGTTTCCTTCGCTTCGCGTGCGGGTCGGTATCGGATCTTGTCGTTCCGCTGCAACGATATCGCTTGCACATGCACCGAAACCACATTTAAGTTGCGGGAGATCGGAAAACGCAAACAGGGGGAAAGGCCGAGCAAGATCGTCATTCGCGTCGATGTACCGTCCTGGAAAGAGAACAGCCCGCCCGCCCGATCGCCGGAAGAAGCGGAGTTGGTAGCGGAGTTCCTGCGGGACTACCCGGAATCAGAGCGGAACCGATTGCGAGACTGGTATCGGGAACGAGATCATACCATGAGGCGGCTGAACGAATGCCGCTTGGATCCAGCCGAGGTGGCCGAGGGTTTGTTGTTCTCGTTTCGCGACATTCTGGCCCCACCCGACGATCCATTTTGGGTTTGCCCGCTTGGTGAGACCTGGTTTGATGATGGCGACGTGAAGTACCTCGTGACGGAGCATTATTGCGTCAATCCGGCCTGCGAGTGCAACCAGCTTCATCTGGCATTCCACCCGATCCGCCACGATCTGGAAGCTCCAGGCACGTACGTGGCAGAAGTAGCTTTTCGCGCCAAGATGTCGTTGGATGGGCGTGTCGACTTGGAGCGACTTGTCAATGCCGACGTGGCGACCGCCCGGCGAGTCCTAGCCGACTGGGAGCGGGATACGGACGAGGTCGAGTTGAAGAAGCAGAACTGGCGCTACGAGAAAATGCGGCAAATCGGCCGCCGCAGCATGGTCGGCTATACCCCCGACCGCCCGGCCGAACCGCGACAACAGCAGCGGCTCGATTCGGCCCCGACGGACCCAACACGGAAGCGGGTCGGCCGCAACGATCCCTGCCCCTGTGGAAGCGGCAAAAAATACAAGCGTTGCTGCGCCCGCAGTGACGAAGACGCGTTGTTTTGACGAGGCGTAGTGCGTCCCTTGAAGCGATCTCGACAGGCATTTCCACAAGCCTGAAGCGTGACTGTTCGCACGATTCTGCTGCCGACGCTGAACGCCTCGACCCCAGTGCCCGATGCGGCGGACTCCCTACTCTTCCCCGCGAAGCAGTTTTTCGTAGGGCGGTGGTACGTAGTGGTCCAGGTGCCCGTAGTCCGCGGCCGATCCGCCGCCTGCGACGCGCAGGATCTGTCGCGTGCCGTGACCGATGCCCAGACGACGCACCGTGAACGCTTCCGGCCGGTCCTCGGCGCGGATGGCGACCAGCGAATCGTAGACGGCGCACCGATTGATGCTGACCCGTGCGCCGCCCAGTTCGCTTGTGCCGCCACGAATGCGAAAAGCGATCTCGTTGTCGCGGAATAAACAGTCCTCGACGGTCACTTGCACGTGGTTCTTCAGGTTCAGCGCGGCCATGTTGCTGATCTGGCCTGGTTGGTTCCAGCCAAACATCAGACAGGCGCGGATCGTCATCCGGCTGCGCGGATTGGCCGTTTGTTGTTTCGTATCGACGGCATTCTCGCCGGGCCGTTGTCCCTGCCGGAAGCCCGCTGCATCGGCGGGCAGTGGGCCGGTCCACAAAGTGCAGTGTTCGATCAACACATCGTCCCAGGCACCGCGGCCTGGATCGAATTGGATCGAGTCGCCAGAGGTCAAGCCGATGTCACAGTTGCGAACGATCAGTCCCGTCGGCCGGCCCGTGATCCCGTGCGCATCTTGTTGCTGGTCAAACGTTCCCGAAAGCACGTGGTGGATCTTGCAGGAATCGATGACGACGTTCTTTGCGTAGACGGTGACCGCGTTGTGAGTCCCGTTGCGGATCTCGCAATTTCGCAGCGTGACGTGGTCGGCGTTGATCTTCACCAACGTGCTGCCGATCCATTGACCATCCACCAAATAGTTCTCGTAGACTCCCGGCTGATCGATTACCAGCCGCTGGACGCGTTTCGGTTCGGAGCCGCAACCAACGGGCCGCACGGTTCCCGGACGGACTCGGGTATCCGGCACCGGCGCCGGGACGGGCGTATCCGCGGCGCATCCCGACCGCGATGCACCCGCGATCACCGCGACCGTCGCCAGCAGGAAGACGCCGAGCGGACAACTACTGCTTGCACTCACGAAAGACATCATGGCGGAATCCTCCGATCCGTCGACTACCAACACGACTCGGTGATGCACTGACCGAAGAACATGATGCGCACAAAACGGGGCGGAGTCCATCCTGTGACAACGATGGAGACCCAGCGTATCTTTCTGTCATCAATCTTCTTGTCAATGATTGGCGTCGAGCCGAGCCCAGCCGATGCGGAGCGGTTCAAGGTTGATCGGGATGCCTACCAGCCCAAATCGCCCGCGAGCAGGATCTCCCGTACGGCGGCATGGGCCCATTTTTCTGCCATCCATTTTTCTGCCGACTCCCCTTCTCCGCGTCTCCCCATCTTCATCCGCGGTAGTTGTAGCTGCCGTCGGGCTGTTTGACGAAGCCGTAGCCGGTGGACGTCGTGACCCAGTCGGCTCCGGCGCGTTCGCAGGTCTCGCATAGTCGGCGTTTGAAATCGTCGCTGCGCAGGTCTCCAGCAGCTTGGGAGACCTGCGGTCGTAGTCTGTCGCTCGGTCGTGGTGCCGAAAAGTGACCGCTACTTCTTCGGGGGTTTGCCGTTGCCTTTCCCGCCTCCCGAGTTGGTCGAGACGACTTCCACGCCCTGCGCGATCTCGAATGATCGCCCGTCGAGCAGGCTGCCGGCCAGCGTTGCTTGAGTATCTCCCGCGGCCAGTCCGGTTTTTTTCGTCTCGAAGCGAGCGACCAAATCGAGGTGCCCATCGCCGTCGATGTCGACCAACTGGAAGACGAGCGTGGCCTTGGCGCCCTTGCCGCTTCGTTCGATCGAGTCCTCGGTGCCCGTGGCGCCGAAGCGCAAAGACCCCACGTCGACTTGGGTCACATCGAAGAACTCGCTGCCCAGAACGGCCACCGTGATCCACGCTTCGGTCGCCAGGTCGATCTTGTTGGTCGAATTGCCCGGCTTGATGTCGATTTCGATCGTGTCGGTCAGCGCGGTGACTTCGAGGGTGACGGTAGCGACGGCGCTTTCGAGTTGTCCGTCGGAGACCCGGTAGGTAAAGCTGTCGATTCCCGCAAAGCCCGTGTTCGGGACATAGGAAAACGAGCCGTCGGCGTTCAGTTGCAGTGCCCCGTGCGACGAGACATCGATCAAGATCGCTTCGAGCACATCGCCGTCGGGATCGCTGTCGTTGGCGAGAACGCCGGGGGTGTCGGCCAAGAACGTATTGTCGCCGATCACCGCGAAGAAATCGTCGACCGCAACCGGCGGCCGGTTGTATCCGGGATCGCTGGGTTGAAGTTCAAACGCCCCGATGTCCGGCGCCGCACCGACAGGACGCGTCAAGCCGCGCTGATCGCCGGACAACGCTGGGGCCGCTAAGGCCGCGTCGATCGCGGGACTGTCCCGCAGCAAGGCATGGGTCCATGTCGGACCGCCGTTGTCTGCCAGCGCTCCAACCATCGGATCCACGGGACTGACCGTCGATCCGAGGATGTCGGAACCGACGAACGTGCCCCAACCATCGAACGCGCCGATCAGGTTGCCGCCACCGCTGACGACCGGGCCCCGCACGTCCATGCCATTGGATGCCTCGTTCTGCGCCACCAACGAATTCGTTAGCTTCACCGACGATGTGGTTGAATTCGCGTAATACACTCCGCCGCCAACCTCGGCTCGATTGCCGATGATCGTCGTGTGAAGGAGATTGAGCACTCCGGAGTTGGCGTAGATACCGCCTCCCATCTTCGGTGCCGTAACGGAACTCGCCCCGGACAAGGAATTTCCGCTGATGGTGCTGTTCTCGATCTGGAACTGTCCGAAATTCTGAGTGATTGCGCCCCCGCTGCCCGTCGCCGAGTTGCCGCTGAACAGGCTGTCGCGGATGGTGACCGTGGCACTGCGGGCACTGATCGCTCCGCCAGAACCGTTGGTGGAGCCATCGGCTCCGGCTCGATTGTTGAGCAGCGCTGTCCGCGTAATCGTGGCCGACCCGCTGCTCACATCCACCGCTCCCCGAAAACTCCCGAAATTGTCCCGGATCACGCTGTCGGAGACGCTCAGTGTTCCTGACGACAGAATCGCCCCGCCACCAGCACCGCCGTCGGATGTTGCGGTGACGCTGCCACCGGTCAACGTCACACCGCGCAAGTTCAGCGTCGCACCGAAATGGACATGGAAGATCCGGTACAACCCGTTGGCATCGATGGTCGTCGTGTCAGCGCCGTCACCAATCACCGTGATGTGGGCGGTGACGTCCAGGTCGGTTGTGTCTGCCACATCCGAAGTCGACGCCGTCTGAATGTCGAGTCCGTACCAACCCTCCCGCAATTCAATCGTGTGGCTGCCGCCCAGTGCATTGGCTTCCATCACGGCCGCCCGCAAGCTGGTCCTGCCGTTGGCATCGAGAGCCACACCGTCACCGGGGATCGCGTCGACCGTGTCCAGGAAGGTGTCTACCGCAAACGTAGCCAGCAACGCCCTCGTCTCAAGCGGCTCGACTCGCAAAAAACGTCCGGCGCGTCGCGGCTTGTGGGGCAGCTTCTGCGGACGGTTCGTTTTCGGAAACCAATGGAGAAGGAAGCTCGGCATATCAACCTCCGATTGCTGCGAGAAGATGAAGCGTACAAGAGTAGATCCGAATAAGTAGCCGGAAGGATATCCCGAAATGCGATCGCCGGCAACCTTTTTGCGGTCTTTTCTGCCTCTTTTTTCGAGAGAGCCCATCCTGCGCGGATGCCCAAGATCGCGGGTTGTCGATCCGCAACTCCGCAAGCATCGCATTTCAGCGTCGCGGTTCTGCTCCTGGCGAAGGCAGTGTACCGGCGCTGCGCGATCAGTAGCCGCCGGTGCCGATGATGGAGTTTGACGCCGAGACCGGCCCTCCCGCCCCCTCCGCGGCTTCGCGGCGGCGGTATTTCATCTTTCTGTCAATGATTGGCGTCGAGCCGAGCCCAGCCGATGCGGAGCGGTTCAAGGTTGATCGGGATGCCTACCAGCCCGAAGTGCCCGCGAGCAGGAGCACCCGTACGGCGGCATGGCCCATTTTTCTGCCATCCATTTTTCTGCCGACCCCCCTTCTCCGCGTCTCCCCGTCTTCATCCGCGGCAGCCGGTTCACACGGGAGGCATCGGGCAGGTACCGCCGGTACGCATCGGGCGCGGGCGCAGTTGCTGGAAGTTGGCTGCCACCTGCTTTGGGCCGTCGATGAACACGGCTTCGTGCGGCAGCTTGGACAGCAGTTCCTGCTGACTGGTGCTGCTTCGCCAGTACTCTACCTCCGGCTCGTGCAGCCGCTTTGCCGGACAGCCCGGCAAAAGACGCGCTGGACTGATCTGCGTGTCGACGGTACTATTTCCGTGTCGGCGGATGGACGGCATCGGCTAGACCAGCCTTGAGCAACGGACCCCGCGATAGGCGGTGCGTCAGCAGCGCACGTAGAAGAGCGGAGAAATGACGATGGCCAGGACAATTCACGGCATTGCGCGTGGCAGAACGATCGAACTAGATGAAGACCTCGGCATCGCCGAAGGGCAGCCTGTCGAGATCCAGGTGAATGTGCCCCAACCGGCGCAACCGTGGGGCGCAGGCATCCTGCGGACCGCTGGTGCCTTGGCAGACGATCCGCATTGGGATGGGATCATGGATGAGATTCACAAAGCCCGCAGACTTGAACGTCGGCCCCAAATGGTCGAAGAATGACACACCTCCTGGACACGAACATTTGCTCCGCTCACATGCGCCGTCCGGGTGGCCTGGCTCACTACTTTTTCCAATATTCGGGCCGGATCGCGATTCCTAGCGTCGTTCTGGCGGAACTCTACGCTGGCGCCTACAAGCACCCCAATTCGTTTCGGCTCTTGACTCTAATCGCAGATTTGCTGCCAGAGGTCGCCGTGTTGGACTTTGATTCGGCGTGTGCCGAACAGTTTGGCAAGAGTCAAGGGGAACTGTGGCAGAAGGGAATCGCGGTTCCGGTGCCCGATTTGATGATCGCCTCTGTCGCTTTGGTGCATGACTTGACGCTCGTGACGCACAACACGGCAGACTTCTGCAGCATCCCCAGCCTGCGATTCGACGACTGGCTGAGGCCGTAACGACTCGTACGGCGACTGCAAAGCGCGTCCTTGGCAATCAACCACGCGTCGGAATTGAAACAGATTGGTCATGATAGACCCCCGCGGATGATCGCTGCTGGCGAGCGTCGCCAAACCGCGACGACGCAACCAGAGACGGCGCGTACGCTAGTGCGCTCGCCGCGGTGATCCGGTTCCTGATCCGGTGCCATCGCTGGCCGAACGCAATCAGTAGTCCCCGGCTCCGATCGCTGAGAAGGTCGGTTCAACCGGCCCTCCTCGCCTGCTCGGCGGCTTTTCCTCTTTCTGTCAATGATTGGCGTCGAGCCGAGCTGAGCCCAGCCGATGCGGAGCAGTTCACCCGGATTATTCACGAAGTGCTCCGCGGGGCCGTAGTACAGGCTGCCAGCCTGTATTTGGGGAACACAGGCAAGCTGCCTGTGCTGCAACGCGCCCCCGTGAATAATTCGGGTTCACGGTTGATCGGGATGCCAACCAGCCCGAAGTGCCGGCGAGCAGTAGCTCCCGTACGCTGCATTTCAAGACATCGCGACACGACAACTGCCTTGTGATGGAATATGCGTCTGTTGGCCACTTTCCGTACGCCGGTATCCGCCATGTCGCAGATCAAGTAGCAGTCAAGCCATGTACGATTTCACCTGCGAACACTGTGGGGGCCAGGTCCAGACGCGGCGCGTCCAGCGGGAAGCGTTGCGTCACAAAGGCAGTTTCGTGATCCTGGAAGATGTGCCGATCGGCGTCTGCGACAAGTGCGGCGCCCGTTATTTCGACGCCTCGGTCCTCCGCCGCGTGGCCGAAGTCGGCCGCGGCACGACGCCCAGCGACCGCACCCTGGAAGTCCCCGTCGGTCGTTACTGATGCCGCCGGCTCGTTAGCCCACACCGTAGACCAGGGTCGCGCAGCGCACCGTGGGTTGCCGGTTCCCGCCAATCGCCAACCCTGAAGAGGGTTCACGAGGTCCGGCAGTAACATGGCTGGCAGAAAGATGCTTTCGTTCAGCGCGGACGGACTCGGCCCATTTTTCTGTCATCAATCGTTCTGCTCGCTCCTGCCTCCCTGTCTCTGCGTCTCCCCGTCTTCATCTTGGCGGCTCAGATAGAAGCCGAATTTCGCATCACGCACGTTGTCGCCATATGAGAAATCTCGGCCGATGCGGCGCACTTTCAGCAGGTGCGAATCGTCGCCACCGAAATCAGAACGACTGTGCCGAGGTTTCAGACGCCCGGCTCGGGGAGTTCCAGAACTCGAGTTCCGGGCCTGCGGGCTTCCCACAGCCGAACTTGTCTTGACCATTCCTGCCAGTTCAGAACCTTGTACCGCCCATCGTTGTCCATCGTCGTTCCCGTGCGAACTTCCAACTCCCACTTCCGCTCCTCGATCGGGATATTCAAGTCCACCCAAAGGTCCCAGAGCCTCACCATCCCGTCCTGACCCCAAGTCAGTGCGCGGCGGGAGTCGCGAGTGAATCTCGCTCCCGTCACCCCCGGGGTGTGCTTCCACTCAACGAGCCATTGATCTTGCGTAACGTCCCACAATCGAGCGGAACCAGATTGGCTCCAGGACAAGACCATGAGTTCGTTCGGGCTGAACATGGCCCCTGTGACACCGTTCACTTGGTCCCAACTGCGTACCAGCTCCTGCGATCCCAGGTCCCACAAGCCCACATGATTTCCTTGCTTTGGCCATGTCAGGACGCGTCGACAGTCTCGGCTGAACGATGCGCCGGCGAGGCGGCCACCGGGGCGCGTGTCATGGTGCCACTCTCGAAGAGGCTGGTCAGACCTTGCGTCCCACACGCGGATCGTCTCATCTTCGCTCCAGGTACCGATGCGGTCCCCGTCTTCGCTAAACGACGCACCTTCGACCGCGCCTCGGTGCCTCCACACGCGGAGGCATTTGCCGGATTTCACTTCCCACAATCTCGCCGTCCGATCGGTACTCCACGTGAGGACGCAGCGCTCATCGCGATTGAACTGCGCGCCGAGGACCGTGACGGATTTGGCTCCCTCGGACAAGGTTGGCTCGTCGTGGCTCCACGTGTGGACCGGCCGGTCCGACGTGACGTCCCACAGGCGCGATTTGCCATCGTTGCCCCACGTCAGCACGCGACGCCCGTCGCGATCGAACCCCGCGCCAATAATGAAGTCGTGAGTCCACTGCTGGAGCGGCCCGTCGGAGGCGATATCCCAGATCATGACCTTGCCATCCCTGCTCCACGCCGCAAGCCGGCTCTCGTCCGCGCTAAACGCGACGCCATACACTTCTGCCTCCGACCGCCACGTCCGGAGGGGCCGCTGGTCGCTCTCGACATCCCATAGCTGCGTCGTGCCATCCTTGCCCCGCGTGAGCACTCGGCGCCGATTCTCACCCGGACGACGGCAAAACACCACCGCCTGGCCGTCACACTTCTGCATCGCCTGTCTTGAGTCGACCGACCATAGGCACAGACTCTCGTACGAATTGCTCCAACTCAGCAAGCGGCAGCCGTTGCCACTGAAGACGACACCGTCGACTCCCCCGGGATGGTGCCAGTTCTGAACGAACTGGTTTGTACCGACATCCCACAGCTTCAGTTCATCATTGCCCAGGGAAAGCACTCTGCTCTCGTTTGGACCGAATGCGGCAGTAGAGACCAGGGAGTGGTCCCATTGAGACAACAGATCCGGTGGCGGGATGTTCCAGAAGCGAGCGATCCCGTCGTTGCCCCACGTGAGCACGCGCTCCTCCGTTCGGTCAAATATCGCGCCGGACACGCGATCGTCATGTTTCCACTCGGCTAGCGGCCTACCGGACTCCTTGTCCCACAGACGCGTTCGTCCGTCATCGCTCCACGTCAGGACGCGACGCTCGTCGCGGTCGAACGTCGCCCCGGAGACAGAACGGTCATGCCTCCAGATACGCCGCGGGGTATCCGAGTTGACGTCCCACAACTGGGCCGTGCCATCGTCGCCCCAAGTCAACACTCGCTGGTTGTCCTTGCTGAACGAGGCGCCGATCTGCCGCAGCGTCGATGGATCTCGCATCTCGC
The DNA here is from genome assembly GCA_023382975.1 of Pirellulaceae bacterium. Classification (GTDB taxonomy): domain Bacteria; phylum Planctomycetota; class Planctomycetia; order Pirellulales; family Pirellulaceae; genus SKKK01. Next base: position 45,464 of record JAHDXO010000050.1, on the reverse strand, counting down.
CTTGCTGCCAACGGCGGACGGGTTGAGGGGAGTCTACGTCCCACAGCCGTACGGCCCCATCGCTGCTCCAACTCAGGACGCGGCGATTATCGCGGGAAAAGATGGCGTCTTGGACGTAAGGGGCGGTCTGTTTCTGGTCCCGCTCGTCTGCCGTGCGCTCATGTAACCAGATCTTCTGCGGCTGATCGGAACCCACTGACCATAGTCGGACCTCCCCGAAGGATCCCCAGGTCACGACCAATTGTCCATCGTCACTGAACGTTGCGCCGCGGAGTGTCCCATAGTACACGGAGACGTCATGCCAGCAAGTATGAACAGGCTGGTCCGCCTCGACGTCCCACAAGCGGACCCGGTTGTCATTGCTCCACGTCAGCACGAACCGGTTGTTGGGTGCAAAGGCAGCACCGCGGACTTGCGAAGGTTCTTCGGCTTGTTCGACGACATGCCTCCACTCGCGAATCTTACGGCCCGACTGGACATCCCATAGTCGTGCCGCGTTATCCGGGCCCCAGGTTAGTGCCCGCTGCTCGTCGAGACTGAATAGGGCGGCCGTACCTTCCCATGTGGCGTGGGGCCTCTTCGAATTGTCCGTCAACAGGCGGACTGTCCCGTCGCCAGTCCATACCAGAACGCGTCTTCCGTCTCGGCTGCAGGAGACATGGCTTTGCGTGTCGCTGGCAGGGACGTCCGTCCAGACGTGTAGCGGCTCCCTGGAGTCGACATTCCACAGCCGCGCCTTGCCATCGTCGCTCCAGGTAAACACACGGCGCTCGTCGCCACTGAAAGCCACGGCGCACAGATTGGCGTCGTGCTTCCAGATGCGAATCGGCTCCTTTTCCCCTGGGGGCCACACGAGTACATCAGGTCCCCATCCCCACGTGAACAGCTGTCCCGTCGCCGGGACCACTCGCGCGTCACGTACCTGGAGTGGGACACTGCGGACCACCGTTCCATCGAGGCCCCGTTCGGCCAGTAGGGCGCTGCGAGCCGCTGTCGGATCTTCCGCCTTCAGAGAGATTTCGGCGGCGTACAAGAAAGACCAAGCGGCCTTCAACGGCTGGAGGTCGTAATCCCGTTGGGTGAAAGCTTGGTTCCATTTGACGCTGGCGAGCTGGCGGTAGGCTTCACGTTCGGACTGTCGTGCAGCTTGGGCGTCGATGGTGGATCGGCAGCCGAAGTATCCGGCGGCGATCGCGAGAACGAGTATGACCGCCGCGATCAGGGCCATCGCCCTCTGGGTCCACCGCTCCCGGGAAATGCCGCGGCGAATCAGTTCGCGCTCGTCCTTGCTCAGCTCTTCGCGCCGATCCTTGAGCCAAGGTTTAGCCTGAGCGAGTTTGGCACCGCGCAGGCCGGCACTCTGCAGTTCGGACCAGTCGCGCTTGATGGCGGCCCGCCAGTGGAGAATGTCACGGCTTTCGTCCAGCCATTGCTTCAAGCGATCCCAACGACGGAAAATCGCCTCATGGGCGACTTCCACATATCGCTCAGCACCTTCGCCCCGCGATGTGAGTAGCCGTTTTTCGATAAACTTGTCCAACACCGGGCGCGATTCGGCGGGCAGGTCACTCCATTTCGCGGGTCGACGAGTGACCTCGCCTCCTTGTTCGCCGGATTGCGTGAGGTGCATCACGAAGCACTCTCGAACGGCGAGTTCGATGGCACGCGTCGGGTGGCATTCATCGAAGGCCTCCTGCGCAGCTCGTTTCACCGAGCCTTCCAAGCCTTCCAACGCTTGGTACTCGTCCAGCGTCAGCCGCTTGTTGCTGCCGCGGTGGTCGTACAACAAACGTAGCGTGAACGCCAAGAGCGGTAGCGCATCTTCGGTGCTTGTGTCGGCCACCATCCGCTGGACCAAAGTCTCTTCGAACGTCACCTCGACGCGTTCACCGGGTCGGCGAATCACGTCCGCAAACCGCTCCCGCGGCATGGTACGCAGTCCGTAGGACTCGTACAGCAGCGGATCAAGCCGAAGGGCATGCCGATCGTAAAGGTCCTGAAAATCCGATCGTAACGTGCCGATGGCCAGCAGGGGGCTGTTGGGGGCCGAAAGGCTCTGACGCAGCAATTGGAGAAACCTGCTTCCCCCCTCTCCTGCAGTCGGAAGCAGGAGTTCCTCAAACTGATCGACCACGAGCACGGGCGTAGCGTCCGGACGCCCACGAGCAAGCAAATCGCGGACAGCCTCGATTAACGCCTGCGCCTCCGCATCCGGCTCGGCCGCGATGGGCGTCAACCGGTGTTGCGTTTGCTGCCAGTCACGCCACGGCCAGTCCTGCGGCGGAGGCTCGGGGGCGAACGGGTTCGCCAGCCACCAGGCCAGGGCGTCGTTGAGTGTTTGGCCTCGGCTATGTGCCTCGGCCCAGCGCAGGGTCGGAAGGATCAGCCACGGCGTGGCGTTGGCTTTCGTCCGTAACCGTGGCAGCACGCCGGCACGCAGTAGCGACGACTTGCCCGCGCCTGACGACCCGACAATCATCAGCATCCGCGGCTGGCCTTGGTTTCGCATGCGTCTGAGGCGTTCCGTCACCTCGCGAATTTCGTCGTCGCGCCCGAAGTAGACGCCCGCGTCCTTCTCCGTGAATACGTTAAGTCCCGGGTACGGCGACCGCCCGAAGTCCCAGCCGAAATCGTCGTACGGATCAAGTCGCTCGTCGTCCAACGACTTCCACAGCCGGTCGTACGCCGCCTCTCGGTCTCGACACGGATACACGGCTTGGTACTCGGCCAGTACCGGGTCGATGTCAGACGGGGTGATCGATGGATCGATGACGATCGGGAAGACGTGCTTGCCCATCATCTTGGCGTACACCAGTTCGGCAAAACACCACCGCGATTCCCGCCAGTTCTTGGAATACAGTACGAGCAACGCTCTGCACCCGCGCAGGGTGCAGTACAGTGTCCGCTCCCATTCCGCACCTGCGGGGATGCCAGCCTCCGGATGGTAATCAAGAAAGGGTGCGTGGAAGCCCTTACCGACGGCGCGCTTATACATGTCGGCGGCGGCAGCGCGATCCTTCGTGCTATAGCTGATGAATAGTGTGCTCATGCTCTGCTACTGTTTGCAAATGGCGGCACGTATCTCCAGTGCCTGCGGAGACCAACTTTGCCGGGTTCGGACATCGCCGTGACCACGGGTTCGTTAGCAACGCCAAACGGCCATCAGGTTAGCACGGCGAGAGAGAATCTCAAGACGGCTAAGTGAAGTTGGGGCGTACAGGGGAGAGAATCCGGCCAATGCCCGATCGTCTCGGCGGCGGCCAGACAGGCGAGTGAGCCGTCTCACGCCTCCGCATAGAACCCCAATCGCTCGCCGATGCGTTGCATGCAGGTCGGCCTCTTCCCGGCCACTATCGCCAGCCGTTCGGTCCACCAAAAAAGGCTCGCCGCGGACACGTCAGGCAGGCAACTTTCGACTTGGACGAACAAAGCCACCAGTGTCTCCGCCAGCTTGATCGTCACGGCACCGAGGCAATTCGGCTCTACATCGGCGAGCGACTTCCCGCAGCGGCAGAAGCGCTCGGCCGTTCCAGGCGGAGGGGCAATCGGCAGGCTGGACAGTGGGCGATAAGCCAACATCGATGATCACGGCACACGGTCTTGAGAATCGCGAAAGGCATCGATCGACGTCGTTGCCGGCAGATTGCGATCGACGTACACTTCCCGGCGGCGGCACTGGGAGCGACGAATCCAAGCCAAAGGTTCTGCGATGGATCACGACCGGTTGTTCAAGGAATTGCTGACGACGTTCTTCACCGAGTTCCTGCAACTGTTCTTTCCGGAACTCGCGGCGTACCTCGATGCTGACTCGGTGGAGTTCCTGGACAAGGAACTATTCACGGACGTGACGCAAGGCGACCGTCACGAGGCGGATTTGGTGGTCCGCGCTCGGTTCCGCGGGCAGAAGCTGTGTTTCCTGATTCACGTCGAGAACCAGGCCCGGCCGCAGCCGCACTTCCCGCGACGGATGTTCGGGTACTTTGCCCGGTTGCACGAGAAGTACGACTTGCCCGTGTATCCGATCGCGGTTTTCTCCTACGACACACCGCGGCGCCCGGAACCCAGCACGTATCGCGTCGACTTTCCCGACTTGGCTGTTTTGGCGTTTCAGTTCCGTGTGGTGCAACTGAACCGATTGGTCTGGCGCGATTTTCTGGACCGCACGAACCCGATCGCCGCGGCGTTGATGGCGAAGATGTACATGGAGCCCGCCGAGCGGGCACGGGTCAAGCTGGCGTGTCTGCGGATGCTGGCCCAACTGCAACTGGATCCGGCTAGACGCGAATTGATATCCGGCTTTGTCGATGCGTACCTGTCGCTTACAATGGAACAGGAGCGGGAACTTGAGTCTGAGCTGCAACGGATCCAACCCCAAGAGCGGGAGGCTGTGATGGAAATCGTAACGAGCTGGATGAAGAAGGGCCGCGAACAAGGCGAGCGCACGCTGGTTCTCCGTCAGCTCCGCAAGCGGTTGGGTGCCCTCGATCGGAGCAGCGAAGAACAAATCGAAGCGTTGCCGCCCGATGCCGTAGAACGGTTGGGCGAAGCACTTCTCGATTTCAGCCGCAGTGACGATCTGCAAGCATGGCTGCAAGCACATGGTTAGGCGAAAAAGTTCCCGCCAGGACGTTTCGGGTTCGAGTCCGGTTTGCGGACTGCAACCTGGACTGACCCTGGGCAGCGTATCTGCGTACCAACGACGGAGACCAGGCGCGATGTGCCGGCGATGCTCAATCAGTAGCCGCCGGTGCCGATGGTGGAGTTTGACGCTGCGACCTGCTGTGCCGCCTGCTCGGCGGATTCGCGGCGGCGGTATTCGTCTAGCATTGCGGCGGTGGCCGTCGCGCCGCAGCGGGTGGCGCCTAGGTCGCGGACCATGATCAGGCCGTCGAGGTCGCGCACGCCGCCGGCCGCTTTGACTTGGACTCGCGGGGAACAACTCGCCCGCATCAGGGCCAGGTCGTGTTCCGTGGCGCCGCGGTAGTTGTAGCTGCCGTCAGGCTGCTTGACGAAACCGTAGCCGGTCGACGTCTTGACCCAGTCAGCTCCGGCGCGTTCGCAGGTCTCGCACAGTCGGCGTTTGAAATCGTCGCTGCTCAGGCCCGCGCCGCCTTGGGCGAGATAGTCGTTTTCGAAGATCACTTTCACCTTGGCGCCGCGCTGATGCGCCTCGTCGCAAACAGCCTTCACGTCGCGCTGGACGTAGTCCCAGTCGCCGCTGAGCGCCTTGCCGACGTTGATCACCATGTCGATCTCGACGGCCCCGTCGCGGCAGGCCAGCTCGGTCTCGTAGCGTTTCGATTCCGTGCTGGCGTTGCCGTGCGGAAAGCCGACGACGGTTCCGACCAGCACGTCCGAGCCTTGCAGCAACTCGACGGCACGCCGCACGGCGCACGGTTTGATGCATACGGAAGCCACGCCGTAGCGGACCGCCAGCTTGCACCCGTCCTCCAGCTCCTGATCCGTCATCGTCGGATGCAGCAGCGAGTGGTCGATCATCTTGGCCAGTTGTTCGTAGGTGTATTTCATGGGCGTGATGATAGCGCGGTGGAATTGCCGTGTCAATCCGCGGGGCGGCGATCGACGGTGCGGGGCGTCGGCTTGACGACATCGGCGACGACGTCCCAAACGGCCTGTGCGAAGGGACGTTCCACGGAATAAGGCGCCTTCCAGAATCGCAGCCCGGAAATGATGCAGTCGTGCGGATCTTCGCCAAACACGACGGCATAGTGGGTCACGGCTTCCAGGTATTTTCCTTCGGAATTCAGATGCACGCCGTCCTCGTACAGATCGGCGATGTGCTTGAATCTGGGCACCTGTCCGTCTTTCATCCGCAGGTGCAGTCGGTACATGGCCTCACCCACCGGGATGATCCGCACGGGCTTGTTGTCGGGGAACTTGGCGGAGATGCCCGCGGCGACTTTCTCGAAGTGGGCGCGGCCACGGGTGTCCGATTCCGACAGCCAACGCGATTCCCACTGGTCCGCTTTCTCTCGGTCTTTGCCGATCTCCGGGTAGTTGGCGAAGACGTACACCTGGCACTCGGGATTGCCCTCGTAGGCGGCCGACGCGTAGTTGGCTCCGTACTGGATGGCGTTGTCCGCCGGCCGGCCGAAAGGCTGCAGGATCAGCACGTCCCACTTGCTGCCTTTCAGGATCTCGTCTGCCGATTGGTCGCGGCCCGGTTCGCGGAAGCCCTCGGCACGATGGTTCCACAACCACTCCAGCGGCGCGCCGGGGATCATGTGGCGTCCGAACTTGGTCTCGTGCCCGCGAGCCTTGGCGATATCGTGCATTCCGTAGGCCTGGTCGGTCAGGCTGTTCCCGACATGGAAGATGGCCACCGGTTCCTTGGCGTTCGCCGCGGCGGCGCCCAGCAAGATCGTCCAGCACACTGCGAGAGCGGCCACGGCGCGAGATCGTCGAGCCGTCGATCGCAAGGAGGTTGACAGAAGACGGATGTGATGGCTCATGGTTCAACCTTTCTTTGTCTGCGGGAGGGTCTCGTGACGGATGAAACATCGTTCGAGAAACAACGGTCCAGTGTTTATTGTTGATCATCCCACGGAGTGTGATGGCTACATTGGCGAGGCGACAGTTGTTTCTCGAACGAAGCTAAGGGCCGCCAAGCGGAGGCAGCGACCAAGCGACAACGGCAGCGTCTCAGTTTGACGGAGCGAAGCACGGAGTCAAGCAGGCCTGTCGCCCAGTAACCATTTCCCGTCGACCGCAGGCGTTGTTGGCGGCTGGATGGCTGCCGTCCTGTCCGTCGAGCCGATGCACTTCGATCGTTGCTTGCACGTCATTGGAAAGCGGCGACAATGGGACGTGACTCGCCGGCGTCCGCGCGTCGCCGCAACGGCCGGAATGCGGTGGTTGGCCGTGACTTGTCATAGGTCGGTGAAAACGGAGAATTCTCGGATGTTCGCAAGATGGATTCATGGGGCGCCGAGCAAGCTTGGCACTGCCCTGCTGGCCGTTGCGGCGTGGTGGGGCGGCGGACAACTGACCGCGCCGTTGTGGGCCAGCGACGGCGACTTGGTTGTCGATCTGGACGCTGGTGCGGAAGGAAAGGTCCTGCTCGCCGGGGGCGCGGTCGGCGCGGCTGCCGATGCGAATGGCACCGTGCCCGGCGATTTGTACGTCGAACCATCGACGCTGCATTGCCTGGGATTCCAGTGGAACATCGAGGGCGACGAAAACCGAAACGGCCGCGTGGAGGTACGATACCGCAGGCGGGGTGAGCAGGATTGGCGACGCGCCTTGGATCTATTGCGGTTGCAGCGCGAGCAGATTGCGACGTCGAATCCCGAGTTGGCTTGGCAGTGCGGCAATCTGTACGCAGGCAGCATCCTGTTCCTCGATCCCGGCACGGTTTACGAAGTGCGGCTGACGCTGTTCGACCCGGACCATCCACCGTCCGGCGCGGCATCTGAGACAGCCGTCGCGGAGAGATGCCTGCGAGTGTCCACCAAGTCGCCGCCCACGCTCGCTGCCGACGGCCGGCGACTGCACGTGTATCCCGATGGATTCCCAGGGAGACGCGAGGAGCCGGCCTTCGCCGACTTCGCCGCCGCCTACCGCGAGGCGCAACCGGGCGACCAAGTGCTGCTGCACGCCGGCCGCTACACGCTTCAAGCGGTGTTGGACAAGGTGGCTACCCGCGAGCGGCCCATCGCGATCCGGGCGGCCGGTGACGGCGAGGTGGTGGTCGCCGACGACGAGCGGGCCTTGGACGTGAGCCGCGCGGCCTATCATTGGATCGAAGGTCTGACGTTTCGCGACAACCAATGGGCGGTCTACTGTGACGAGCAGGGACGGACCACGGGCCTGACCGTGGTCCGCTGCCGATTCCTCGACAACGAAGTCGGCGTGTTCCTCCGGTCGCGTCAGGTCCGCGACGTCTATGTCGCCGACAACGTATTTGATGCCTCGAGCGGTACGTGGCACCGCCAGGCCAATCGCAAGCTCCCCTACAAAGCGGTCTGGACCAAAGGCCAGGGCGTCGATGTTTGCTACAATACGGTCCACCAGCACTGGGACGGCCTGAGCATCAATCAACCGCTGCAGGGCGATCACGAATTCGAACGCAAGGTCTGCGGCGTGGACTTCTACGGCAACGACGTGGGCCAGATCACCGACGACAACGAGGCGGACGGGGGGCAGCACAACGTGCGGTTCTTCCTGAACCGGTTCGTCGACACGTACGTGGGCTTGAGCGCCCAGCCGTTCTACGGCGGTCCGCTCTATTTCGTGCGGAACGTGCAGTACAACGTGACGCGCGGCCTGGTGTTCAAACTGAACATCCAGCCCGCAGGCATCTACATCCTGCACAACACCAGTTTCACGAGCGGCAACGTCGGCACGAGCATTTCCTCCGGCACCAACGTCCACGTCCATAACAATCTGTTCCTTGGCGCCGGCGGACCGGCGCTGCATGGCGGCGTTTCAGATCCGGCCGTTTCGACGTGGGACTTCAACGGCTACACCGGCTCGGCGGATGTTCTGTTCAAAGTGCCGGGCGAACGTCCGGCCAAGTCGTTCGCCCAAATGCAGGAACGGTTTGGCTACGAGCGGAACCGAGTCGAGATCTCGTTGGACGACCTGGTACACGTGCCCCGGCCGCAAGGCGAATCGGTCGAACGCAGTCCGCAGGACTTTGGCGACTACCGACCGAAACCCGGTTCCCGAGCCGTCGACGCTGGCCGGGTGTTGCCGAACATCAACGATCACTTCGCCGGCCGCGCGCCGGATTTGGGCGCGATCGAGTCGGGCCAACCGCTTCCGTACTTCGGCCCACGACCGCTGCAGCCTGATCCAGGCCGAAAGCGCGAATGACGGACGGACAACTCCCGTCTTGCTACTCCCGGAACCAGATTTCCAACAGGCGACCGATGATCTGACAGCCGCGCTGGTTGGCGTGAACGGCGTCGCCCATGAACCAGCCGGGCGCCTTGCCGCTGTCTTGAATGTAGGCCCACCAGGGACCGGTCATGTCGAAAAAGGCACAATGCTCCTCGGCAGCCACTTTCTGCATGTTGTAGCGGAAATTGTCCGTCGTCGTGTCGATTTCGCGCGTGTACGTCCGGATGTGCTCGTCCCGCATCGCGCCGAAAACGGGCGTCAGCAGCAGCACTTCCGTATCCGGTTTCTGCGCTCGGACCTGCCGGACCACCGACCGGACGGCCTCGGCGTCGCCGCGATTCGAGATGCCTCCGATGACCAGCAGATCCGGGTTGTGCTTCAGCACATAGTCCTGCACGCGGTTCTCTTCCTGGTAGTAGGTGCAGCCGGTCGAACTTCTCAGCGAGGCGATCTTGACGATCTGGCACTTCGGATAGTTGCGCATCAGAAGCAACTCGAAGGACGAGCCCGACGTGTTGCCCATGATGCTGTCGCCCAGCAGCACCATGCGCAGCTCTCCGCCGTTGCGCAACTTGTCCATCGTGCGGGGAAGGTGCGCGAAACGGCCGGCCGGGGGCTGGTATTCGATCGGATCCATCGCGGCATAGATCGCATCGATCCGCTCCAGAGTGCTCAGGCCGGCCTGGGGGTCGGCGACGCTGCCGTTCAGCAAGATGCCGCCGATCCGCGCGACGCCGGGCGAGGCGACTCTCAGCACCAGTTCGTGCTCGGCCTGACGGTCCAGTCCTTTGGCCAGCGAAACCGGACGCATCGTCGGGCCCGTCGCATCCTTGGGAGCGGACAACCGGCCCAGCACCGTTCCGTCGATGGTGTATTCGTAATCCGCGCTGTCCGCATCCGCCACGTCGATGATGCCGATCTCCGAGCCCGTGAATTTCAGCGTCAGCGTCGCGCCGACTTCGTCCGAGACCAGCAGGTGGCGGAAAGGACCGATGGGACTGGCCTGTCCCGGCTTCCAGTTCCCCGAGCGCTGGACCGGCGGATTCTCGTAGGCCACAATCCGGCCATTGTCATCGGTCTCGGCGAATAGCGGCGGGGGCAGCGTACGCCGTTGGGGCTTGTCCGGAATCGGATAGGCGGTCATCAACGCGTCGACGAATTCGGCGACCGCCTCGGCGTAAATCTTGGCACCCGCGTCCGTCGGGTTGATACCGTCGGTCGAGAACGCTTCGAACGAAATGTCGCCGGCGAGAATCTTGTCAGCCGCATACCGGGCCAGGTTCAGACTGGGGATGCCGTAATGCTCGGCGATCTGTTCGCCCACGCGGATGTACTCGGGCGTCTGGCCGGCTCGGTACGCATCGAGCATCTCGGGAGTCAGCGTGAACACCAGGATCTGACTGTGCGTGGCGCGGTACAGGACGATCTGGCGGACCAGACCTTCCAGCGATGTCTTGACCTGTTCGATGTCGACGCCGCGGTCGTCGGCAGCGAAATCCAGGATCGCCAGATGTCCGCTTGCGATCACTTCGCCGAACACCGCCTGCCCACGACTGCAGCGGAACAACCCGAACCAACTGCCGCCCGGTTGAGTATGCCGCGTCTCGATGATCGTCGCGTCGGGGAAGTGCTTCTTGAACCCCCGCACCATCTGCGCCGAGTAGCGCAGATTCGCGTCCTTCAAACCGCTGCCGGCCAGCACCGAATTGCCGATGAAGAACAGGTACTGGTTCCCGACCGTGTTCGCCTGGAAGAAGTACTGGCTGTTGGGAATCCCGCCCCGCACCTGATAGAACTCGGCCGCGCCCGCCCAAGGGGTTGTCAAGATGCCGAGCATCACACAAAGAACCGCGTTCCGGAGAACAGAAAGCATCATCATCGAACTGTCCTTCTTGAGAATTCGTGAATTCGGATCGAACCGCCGTTGTCAAACTCGGAGCGAGACCGGTTTCGCAATCACTTGTCGCTATCCGCGCAGCGAGAGCGTATCCAGCCCAAATGCATCGGGGTCATCGAAATTCCCGTAGTTGAAGCGGCGCAAGAATCGAAAGCAGGCGATGCCGTCGAAGCCGTGAGGGAGGTTTGGAACAGTCGGGTGCCGGCGCCTGTGTCGGCCACCAGTTGCCGCGAAACGTCCTGTCCGTCGGCCATCCGTAATTGGACTGTCACCGCCGGACGATCGTGGTGCAACGGGGAGACGTTCACGGCACGGCAGCCCAAATATCGTGGATCTGGTCGTAGTCATAACTGGCTTCGATGCAGCAGCATCTGGCTGGATCCGGCTCGGCCTGCCGCAAACGTTCGACCGTCTCCCGTAGCGTCTCGGCCACAACCATCACCTGTCCGTCGGCAATTCCGACGAATTTGCCGACGTACGGCGAATCGGGATTCTGCTTGGCTTCCTGGTTGATCCGATCCGCCAATCTCTGGTTTCGTTCCCGAACGGACTCTGTATCCGACATCATCGGTTTCCTCTGTCGCCGCGGCAGTGCCTCGCGTTCCCATGCGAGATGCATCCGCGGGCGTCGTGTGAACACCATATTACGCCTGGGTTCGGCACCGGTCAATGCTGTCGGTTTGTCGGTTCGGGCCACGTGTGCCGAGAACGATCTCGTCAACGCATTTCTGGTACAATCGATCGCCGACTGTGGTGACAGACGGTATTCGCTTCGAACACGCATCGAGGAAACATGCGATGAATCATTTGTGGCTGATCCTGGCCGTGCTGGTGGGCGCGAATCCTGCGCCGGTTCCGTCGCCTAAGACTCCTGGGTCGGACTACGCGCCGCGTGAGTTTGTGACGGCGGCTGGTGCGCCGGTGATTTTCGCCGACACGCACGAAGCCGGGCCGGACCAGAGCTTCGCGCTGGTCGGTGAAGGGTTGGACGCGGGCGTCGAGTTGACGGGGTGGGGCGTCCATCCGGACGCGGCCGGTGGACGGGAGATCAAGCCGAAGGTGCAAACCTACGCCAACGGCGTGCTGATTGCGACGCTGCCCGAACGAATCTACGAAGGGCCCGTCGTGGTCTGGGCCAGGAACGCCGCGGGCGATTCCGAACCGATCGTGCTCAACGCACCGCAGCCGTGGTGGTGCCAACCGGACGTCGCCGCGCCGGGCGACGCGGTGCGCGTTTTCGGCCGCAGCTTGGCTCAGCCGCCCGGAAGAGTCCGGGCGTTTGTGTACCTAGTGCGGGCCCCGAAACCGGGACAGGTACCGGGCGTCCGCGGCCCGGAGTCAGTCCCGTCCTCCGATCCGCTTGGCGTGTGGCTGCGTGTGGTTCGGGCCGACAAATACCAAGTGCAGGTTGTCCTGCCCGAGCAACTTGAACCGGGCGAGTACCGACTGTGGTTCCACGCGGGCAACGGCGGGAGATTCGGCTGGGGCGAACCGATCCCTCTGCGGGTCGCGGCGCCGGTTGCCGATGTCCCGTCAACGACGGTCCCGTTTTCCGGCGGCAATCTTCAACAGATGGTCGATCAACGGTCGGCCGCGGGCGGCGGCACGGTCCAGGTAGCCGCGGGCGAGTATCTTCTGACCGGCACGCTGGTCGTTCCCGCGGGCGTCCATGTGGTGGGAGCCGGGCGAGACCAGACCGTGCTCGTCTCTCCCTCGGATCCGGCCGTTCGACTCGCTCCCGTCGCGGGCACCGCTTGGAACCAAGGCCCGAGCGCCGTACACAGTGCAGGCGACGAGATGGCGTACCGCGTGACGTTCCCGGCCGACGGACCGTGGACCGTGTGGCTGCGCTATGCGACGGAGATGTCCCCGTACAAGTTGCCGGGCGTTTCGAAGCACATGACGCTGGCCGTCGCCGGAGGCGAGGCGGTTCCGTTGGACAATCTGCCCAACACCGGCAGCTTTGCAACCTTCCGCTGGAGCCGTTCGGCGACCGTCCAGGTTCCCGCGGGTACGCACGAATTGGTCTGGAAAAACGTCAAGGGGGGCGGGATTCACATCGACGCGTTCGTCTTCGCGAAAAACTCCGAGTACACGCCCGGCGACACACCGCTGCCGGTGACCGACAGCCGTGCGGTCGCGGTCCAAGGCGAAGACTTGGTGCGGTTCCAAACCAAGGAAGGTTCGCTGCCCGGAGGCGACCGGGCCGCGGTGTGGCTGGCCGGCCCCGGCGCGGGCATCTCGAATCTGACCGTCTGCGGCAGCCCGCGCGTCAATCTGGGCATCGCGGTCCGACATCCGGAATACCCGAAGTGGATCGAGAATTGCCGGGTCGTCGAAGTCAACGTGCGCGGCTGCGAGGGCAAGCAGGCGGAGAACTGCGGCGTCCGGTTGTATCACGCGGACAAAGCGGTGGTGAAGGACAGCGAACTGTGGGGCCGTGCCCCCCTCTTCCTGTCCGGCGTGAAGCGCAGCCAGTTCATCGGCAACCGCCTGGTTTCGCAAACTCTGTGGGGCGGCAACTCGGAAGCGTACATCCTGGGCCGCAACGACACGGTCCGGCAGTGCATCATCGAAGACAACGTCTGCGCTAGCCCGCCAGGGCAGCAGGCCGGCGGTCCTACCGGTCGGCGCATGGTGTGGCTGTCGACCGGCCGCGGTTCGGTCGATTGGAACTGGATCGCCAACAACCGTGAGGACCGGGCGCAGTTTGGCGGCGTGGCGGGGACCGATCAGAACGTGGGCGAGATGATTCTGTTCGAAGCCTGTCAGCGGATCGCCTTCCATGGCCCGCTCGCTGCCGCCGACGCCCAATCCGTCACGCTGCCTGCCACGCTGCCGCCGACGCCGGACGATCGACTGGGCAGCGTCAAACGCGAGCAACTGGCCTATGACCAGCACGGCAACGAGACGCCGTTCTGGCCGCCGGACGTGGATCAGGGCACTGGCGAGCCGACGGCCGACGAGTATTTCGTGACGATCCTGCGCGGCCGCGGTTGGGGGCAGACGCGGCGGGTCGTCGCGCGCCAGGGGGAAACCTATCATCTGGACCGGCCTTGGCGAGTCGCCCCGGAGCCGGGCTGTCTGGCGTTGGTCCACACTGCGTACTGGCGCAACCACGTTGTCGACAATCGGACCGTCGACGGCATGACGGGCGTACAACTGTGGATCTCCTGCATCGAGAACATCGTCAGCGGCAACGACATTCGGCGAATGCGCAAACCGGGGCTGTACATGTACGGCAATTGCTCGACCCTGGCATCGTCCATGCCGACCACGTGGAACCGCGGCATCGGTCCGCTGTACTTCAATCACATCGAAGGGACGCGGTGCGACGAAACCAGTTGCGGAGCGCTGATCACCAGCGGCGAGATGCACCAGTTGCCCGTCGAGTTTCCTCGCTGTTTGGGCAACGTTCTGCGGCACAACTCGTTCGTCCGCAGCCGCACCGACGGAGTGCTGGTCACCGGCAACCGCCCGCCGGACGAGCAGCAGCCGAGTTCCGCCATCCTGGGCACGATCGTGGAATTCAACGTGGTCCGCGACGCCTCGGTCGGCTATCGAGTCGCCCGGTCCGCCGAAGCCACTCTGCTGCGGCGGAACCACGCGTACTTCTGGTATCCGGTCAACCAGCAACCCGGCCCGCGAGTCGCATTCCAGGTGGACAACGAGCAGGCGGCCGCGGCCCTGGAACTCAATTCGGTCGAAGGCATCCACGGCGGCGCCGACCAGCAGGTCGTCCCCGAGCAACGCGGCCCGGCCATCCCGGCGAAATGACGCGGCGGCAGGTATCATCGGAGTCGAGATTCGAGTGACGGAAGGGACGGACATGAGCCACTGGCACACACGCCGGGTATCACGCCACCGCATGTGGGTCGTCGTAGCGGCCTGTGTCTGCGCGACAACTGGCATGCGCGCTGACGAGGGACATCGGGTGACGGCCGAGTTGATCGACGAAGCGGCGCTGAACTTCCCGGACGGCCCGTTCGGAACTTGCATCAAGGCGGTAGATCGCCCTTTTTGAGAGCGGGCGGTATGGTATAATTGTCAACGGTGGAATGATTCGTCATCGTCGTGGTCCCAGGATGCTGGCATGAGCGAGTATGTTTTGGTGGATCCCGGCGACCTGTATCTTCCGCCCAGTCGCGCTCAAGGTGCGGACCCCGTCAAGCTCGCGCGGCAAATTGCTCGTTACGGCCTCTCCTTGGAGGGTATGCCGGTACTGCAAGTCGTGCGCGGTCAAGGGGGGAACCTTCGCATCAACGATGGAGTGACTCGGGCAACGCGTGCGGCCAAGCTTCGTCCTGGGGCGAGGGTGATTGCCGAGATAATCGACGAACTTCCGAAACTGAACGTGACTCGGACTCCCAGAGTAAAGGACGTCGTCCCATGATGACCGGAAAACCGAGTGATCTGCTCGAAGTGCTTGAACAGTTGCAGCGTCAATATCCCGCATGGCGTTTCGGACAATTGGTTGCGAACGTTGCTGGCTGGGCGGATCAAGACGTGTGGGACGTCGAAGATGACGTTTTGCTGGAAGCAGCGCGGTCACACTTGGAAACGGCGAAAAAGCAAACGCAGGAAGTTTGCGTCTGAGTCGCAGCCACAACGAGAGTTGCGCAAGCCAATTCTATTTGCGGCCCGAGCAATCCGACGCACGCGAAGCGGCGCTACGTCGTCATAACTGCAAGCGTCACGCCCGCCATCCGCGCGATCAGTGTCATTCGACGGCTTGGCGCGTGATCCGTCCCCGCTTGATGAATTCTTGTGTGCCTCCGCTCATCAGTTTCTCGGATCGGAGGATAGAACTATGAGCTCGTGGAGGATGGCATTTCGTTGTGGCATCAACGGCCACGAATTGTGGGAAGATTGCTGGGAACATCAGGTTGCCATCATCGAATATGGCCCGTTTGACGACATCGATCTTTCCTTGTATCCGAGGGGGGAGCCCAAATCAGCATGGGCAGAACTCCGAGGCTCTCAGTCGCACAGCCTGAAACGATTCGTCTACCAGATGGACAAAGACGATATCATTTACGTCAAGAGAGGTCCGATGATCGTCGCGAAGGGAATTGTCGCTGGACCCTACCGATTTGACAAGAAGAACAGGATCGTAGACCCAGAGGGTACACCGTGGCAGCACCAACGTCATGTACGTTGGACTCGGTACGTTCACGACATCCCCGTTCAGATCGGGTATGCACAGTACGTAACCCTTGTGCCGCTTGACGCGCGAGATGTCAAACGCGTCGAGAAGGCCGCCAAGGCGAGCGGGAACTGAACCGAGCAATGCCCACGGTCAGAAGATTGGGACGTGGCGTCTATGCTGCCGAACAAGTGCGCCGCCGAATCAACGAGTCAACCGGTGCCGCGATCCGGGCATGGAACGACAGAAGCGTCATTCCACGCGACCACGTGCCTCCATCCGTGTCCATGAGTACCGGCATCCGCAAGCCGCGGTCGGCGCCCGCGATCCAAGGTGTGTTGCCGAGGGCGAAGTCCCGGTGACTTGAGCCGCGGCGCCTGGTGGTTCACAATAGCCGCTGACGATCCGTTTCGTCCCAGGACACCAACTCCGGAGATTTTTCCATGACACGCTCGAAGTTGCCGCCCGCACTGCCCGCTGACCCTTCCGCTTCTTCCCAGCCGCGCCGCGAGTTCCTCAAGCGATCCTCGGCGGCTGTGGCCGCGACCGCTCTGGCTGGTTGGACCGTCCCTGCCGTCCACGCCGGCGAAGACAACACGATCCGGCTGGCGTTCATCGGCTGCGGCAGCCGCGGGGCCGGCGCGGTGGCCAATGCGATGGAAGCCACGGGCGGCCCCGTGCAGTTGGTCGCGATGGCGGACATCTCCGAACAGCGTTTGCAGGGCCAATGGAACACGCTCAGCCGGAAGTATGGCGATCGGGTCGACGTGCCGCCGGAGCGTCAATTCGTCGGCTTCGACGCCTACCGCAAGGCGATCGACTGCCTGCGTCCGGGCGACATCGCCATGTTGACCACGCGGGCCTACTGCCGCGCGACGCACTTTGATTACGCCGTGGAGAAAGGCGTCAACGTGTTCATGGAAAAGACGTTTGCTGCCGATCCGGGCGGCGTCCACCGCATGTTGCGCGCCGGCGAGATCGCCGATGAGAAGAACCTGAAAGTCGCCTGCGGGTTGCAGTGCCGCCATTCGGTCAATCGCCAGGCGCTGATCCAGCGCATCCGGGACGGTCTGATGGGCGAGATCCTGTCGATTTGCGCCGGCCGCATGGGGAACAGCATCCGGCTGTCGCCGCGGCCTGCCGAGCAGAACGAGCTGGAATGGCAGATCCGCAACTCGACCCATTTCCTCTGGGCGTCGTCGGGAATCCTGCTGGAACTGCTGATCCACCAGATCGACGAATGCTGCTGGCTGAAGGACGCATGGCCCGTGGCGGCGCACGGTCTGGGCGGCCGGATGCCCGAGAGCACCAGTTGCGGACAGAATTTCGATTCCTACTCGATCGAATACACGTTTGCGGACGGGTCGAGGGCGCAGGTGGACAACCGCAACATGTCGAACTGCTTCTACGATTTTGCGACCTACGTCCACGGCACCAAGTGCGCGGCCCAGTTCTCGGGCAACATCCACAAGGGCGACGTTCACACTTACAAGGACCAGCGCATCGCCGCGGACAATATCGATTGGAAGATGCCGGACGAGGCGATCAACCCGTGGCAAGCCGAATGGAACGTGTTGCTGGACGCGATCCGCAACGACCGGCCGCACAACGAGACGCGACGCTCGTGCCTGTCCAATCTGGCAGCCATCATGGGCCGGGCGGCCGTCCATAGCGGCCGGATGATCACCTGGGACGAGATGCTGCAGTCGCGGTTCCTGTTCTGCGACACCATCGATCGGTTCGCGACGGACAGCCCCGCGCCCGTGCAGGAGAACGCCGAGGGCCGCTATCCGGTGCCGCTTCCCGGGACTTGGACGGAGATTTAGCCACATGAAACTGCGCGTCGGAGTGATCAGTCCGGGAGATTCCTGGGAGCGCCGCTACCGGCCGGCCTTGCAGACGCTGCGCGACTGGTTCGAAGTCCGCAGCGTCTATTCGCCCGTCGCTCTGCTGGCTGAAAAAGCAGCGGATGGCTTCGGGGCCACCGTCAGCCACGGCTTCCAGCAACTGGTCCAGCGTTCGGACATCGATGCCGTGCTGGTGCTGGCCACCGACTGGCTGGGCGTCCTGCCGATCCTGGCCGCTTGCAGTGCGGGAAAGGCCGTCTTTTCCGCCGCGAGTCTGGACATCGGACTGCACGAAGCCAGCTTGCTGCAGCAGCAAGTGCAACAATCGGGAGTGGCCTACATGGCGGAATTCGCGCGCCGTCATGCTCCGGCCACCGTGCGGCTGAAGGAATTGATCGCCACGCGGCTTGGCCAACCCCGCTTGCTGTTCTGCCATCATCGGGCGGAGAGCGGCAGACAGGGCTCGAGCCGCAGCAGCGTTCCCAGCGACGTCCGCGCGGCGCAACGGCTCGGCGAACTGGTCGATTGGTGCGGCTACGTCGTCGGCGCCAGCCCGCGATCGGTGCTGGGAATCGAGCATCATTCGGCCGGGTCTGTGCCCGGCGGCGCGGCGGACGGCGGTGCGTGGGAGGATTACCGTTTGATCAGTCTGGATTTCTCGCCCGACGGCCGGCGCGGCCAGGGGGCGATCGCTCAAGTCAGCTTCGGCAGCTATCTGCCGCCGCACTGGCCCGAAGCGATTTCGTTCCGTCCGCCGGCCCATCTGCAGGTCTGCTGCGAGCGAGGTGTGGCGTTCGTCGACCTGCCGTCGACGGTGGTCTGGTTCGATGAAGCCGGTCGCCATCTGGAGTCCTTGGAACAGGAACGGCCGGTGGGCGAGCAGATGTTGATGCAGTTCCACCGGGCGGTTACGAGTCTGGTCCTGAAACGCACCGACCTGGACGACGCCTGCCGGATTCTGCGCATCGTGCTGACCGCCCGCCAGTCGGCCCGCGAAGGCCGCTGGTGCGATCTGCCGTGACCTTCCGGCGATTGGGCCGCCGGAGACTGGGCAGTGCGACCGCTGCAACACCAGCGACTCGCGCCGCGGCAACCGGTACACGACGACGTTCAGGAAGCTGCCAATCGTGGCGCCCAGGGCGAAGAACCAAGTGGCCGTGAAGGCTTCCGCGCTGCGCAGCCGCACCTGCTCGGCAAGCGATAGGTCTTCCAGCACGCGCACGCTGGGCTGCGGTCGCGACCGCTTCCACACTGCGTCCGCGGCGGGCAGGACGATCATGTAGACGAATGAACCCAACGCGAACGCCAACCAGGCCAAGCGAAGCCATTTCGGATGCGGCGGTGAAATTATCAGCCGTGTCTCCGGGATATCAGCCACCAATCGGCGAGATCGACGAACAACATGGTTGCCAGCATGCCAAGAAGTACGCTCGGAGAAAACGGGCCTGCGATCGGGGGCACGGTCAGACATTCGTTGCATGGTGGCGTTCCAACGGCTCAACGACCGGGCTCACATCGCAACCTGGTGCTCCGCTGCGCAGAACGGTTCCCATGCGGCAAGCGGATCTTCCCATGTCTCCCAGACTCTCGGACCGGCGGCCAGTTCTTCCTCGGCAACCAGGGCTTGGCGCATGAAGGCGCACTGCAATGGCTCGATCAACCAGTGCATGATCGATCTCCGATCCGATTCGCTGGAAATCGCAGGGCCGGTGTCCGATGGAGCGATGCGGTACTCCGGGCGGCGGCCAGAAGATCGGTCTGCTCGATCCTACCATCGCGCAGATAGATGGCGGCGTCGAACGACTCGCTCAACCGCCCCACATCGTGCGTCGCGACCAATACGCTGGCACCGGTCCGAGCCTCTTGGGCCAAAACGTTGGTCACCAGATCCCGCGTCGCTTCGTCGACGGCATTCAGCGGTTCGTCGAGCAGGAACAAACGTGCTTCTTGCACGATCGCCCGCGCCAGCAGCGCGCGCTGCTGTTGCCCGCCCGACAGATCCGCGATCTGCAAGTAGCCGAACGTATCGTGCGTGGTGACCAACACGCGGCGACGGTCCGGCACCCGGATCGTTCGCTCCCTGATCCATGAGTCCAAACGACGTAGCTCTCCGGCGACCGGCGGCAGCGACTCGATCATCCTTTGGGACTGCAGCGATCCGGGACCTGAGGGCCGCAAACCGAAAATGCTCGAAGCCCATTTGACGCGGCTGACCCAATTGGCCTTCCAACACCATGGCGAACTGCTGGCGTCCAGCGATGCCGACGGGTTCCTGCGAGTATGGAATCCGCAACAAAGCACCCAGCTGATCGCGATGCGCGTGTTCCCGTCAGCGATCAGCCGCGTCGCTTGGTCGCCCGACGATCGGTTGCTGGTGGTCGGCCAGGAGAATGGCGGTATTGCGGGAATCGTCGCTGATCCGGCCGATCAAGTGAAAGATTAGGTGAAAGATTAGGGCGATCAGAGTCCGGCATAGGCCGGTTTGAGTTTCGTCAGCCAGTTACCGGCCTGATGCCGATGAATACAGGTGGGAAACCAATGCAAACGTTGAACGCGCAAACCTGCCGTCTGCAGACGGCTCTGCAATGCGGCGAACCGTTGGTCACTCGCCGCGGTGTTCGGCCAAGTGATCTTCTGCGAGGGGTGTTGTTGCGGGCGAACCGACCGGGGCTTTCCTCCATTGCCCAAGGAGCGGATCAGCGAATCCATGAATCCGGATTCGTTGATCCTTTCACTCGTTGGGCGACGTTGATCACCCGGAAAGCGGATGGAGATCTACCCCTGAGTGTCGCTCGATCCTACAGCCGGATGCTGACGCCTGCGTAGCCGGACAACGGTGCGGTTTGATAGCTCCAGACTTCCTGGTAGTCCTCGTTCAGCACGTTGTCGATGCGGGCATAGATCTGGCACCAGTGATTGACGTCGTACGATCCGGCCAGGTTCAACAGGTAATACTCGCCGAGCGTCACGCGGTTGGACGGCCAGGAATCGTCAAAGTCCTCGCGGGGACCGACGTACAGCAGATTGAGATTCACCCGCGCGCGGTCGCAAGCGAACCGGTGGGCGACGCCGAACGTCGCCTTGTGCGGCGGACGCCTTAAGAGGAGTTCCCCCGTGTCCAGTTGCCGGGCCAGCGTATGGGTGTACGAACCGTAGATCGTGGTGCATGGATTCAGCTCGAAGCGCGCGGTCAACTCGACCCCGCTAGTAAGCGCCCGGCCGGCATTCTGGTATTGGCCCCAAGGCTCGAACGGCAGGAACGCGAATTCGATCAGATTTGTGTAGTCGCTGCGGAAGTAGGTGCCGTCCACAACCAATTGGCCATCCAGCAAGGCTTGCTCGACTCCGCAGTCCCAGCCGAAGTTCTTCTCGGGATCGAGCCCGAGGTTTCCGTAAGGACTGAACAGCTCGAACAGCGTCGGGGCGCGGAACCCGGTGCCGAGACTCCCGTGAAAGGCGGTTCCCGTCTGGTGGACGTTGTACCGCGACGCGATCCGATACGTCTCGGCCCGGCCCGCCGTACTGTGCTCGTCGAAGCGGAAGCCGACCGTGGTGAACCAGCGGTCAAACAACCGGATCTGATCTTGCAGGTACAATCCGGTCATGTTCTGCGACTGTTGCGGCGTATTGGTGTTGCTCGCCTCTTCGTGCCAGTAATCCACCCCGGCCGTTACCGTGTGAATGGAGCCCACATAGAAGTTGCTCAGGTACTCGAACTTGCGAGTCTGACCCAGGTACTGCGGCACCCAGCCGTCGGGATATCGGCGGTTATGGTCCGCCAGATTGAACGCCACGCGGTGTTCCCAGAACCCGTCGACCGTCATCCACCGTGCCTGGACGCGGTTGAAAAAGTTGTCGCTGTGGGCTTCGGCCGTTAGATTGTCCGCGTTGAAGTCGTCCAGATCCACGTTTTGGTCGATGTACCGGAACGAGTAGTCGATGTCGAAGTTGTCGGCCGGCGTCCAGCCGAAGCGGCCCGCGTAATTGGCCGCCCGAAAACCATCGTTTTCCGTCCCGATTTCCGCGGCGGAGAAGCCGGATGATTTCTCGTAAGATCCGCCGAAAGCGTAGTGATAACTGGACGTGCCGCCGGAGACGTTCAACTGTTCGCGGCTGGTTCCGAAGCTTCCGCCTTCGGCTCCGATGACGACGCGGGGCGGGCCTTCGCCGCGTTGGGTGACAATGTTGATGACGCCGCCCATGGCATCCGAGCCGTACAGCGTGCTTTGCGGCCCGCGCAACACCTCGATCTGCTGGATGCCGTCGACCGACAGCAGCCCGAAGTCGAACCCGCGCTGCGGGCCGCTCGGGTCGTTGACCGGAATGCCATCGATCATGACCTTGGTCTGATAGCTGTTCGCGCCGCGCAGGAAGACCGAAGCCGTCTGGCCGCGCCCGCCGGATTGGACCACGTCCAATCCCGGCACCGTCCGCAAAACCTCGGGGACGCGGGTCTGCCGCGTCTGCCGGATCTGGTCGGCCGTGATCACGGTCAGCGAGCTGCCGATCTCGCTGGCCAACGCCTCGGTCCGTGTCGGCGTCAATACGCCTCCCTCGGCCAACGGCGAACCGGGAAAGGAATCCAGGCGGCCGATCACCGTCGTCTCCGGGATTTCCGGGAAGGCGAGATCGTCCGCGATCCAATCGGCCGGCTCGGCCGCATCCGCCGCAGGAATTTGCGGCTCGGCCGCCGCGGCGGGTGGATCGTCGTCGGCCGCCGCAGATCGGCTCGTCGCGAACTGCGGCGAACCGGCCAGCAGCGCGATGGCGCAACACAGGATTCGCAAGCTGGCAAAGGATTTCGAGAACCAGGCCCCGCGCACGGGACCGCCGGCATGGCGCAGGAAAGAGCGCATGGTGAAGCGACCTCCATCAATTGCAGTCTACGGGCATACGGAGACGCCCGTCACGCAGCAGCTTCGTCCCGCGCCGATGCCGCAGCCACCGCGCTGGTAGGTCTTCTGACTCCCGAGCTGGAACTCGCCCGGCCTTCTCATCGCACCCTGGTTCGGAAGCGACAATGGCTGGAAAGATTGAGCGAGTTCTCGTCGCACTCGGTCACAGCGGCGGGGCCGTCCCGGAATCGCACCGGAGTTCCCTGTTTGTCGGACTAGGCAGAACCCAGCCCAACCACCAGCGCACGATATCCGTTCCTTCGGTTTGTTCCGGTCGTTTCCATGAGACCAAGACTACCACTTCGCACGATCGTACCCGCTCTACGGGTCGTCCGCCGTCGAGTTTGACGTTTGGGCAACCTTGCAGAGTTCCTCACGCGACCAGCGGGGTGGGGTGGGTCAGGCCGGTCAGGACTAGCAGGGTGGTGGCGGCGATGATCAGACTGGCTAGCAGGGCGGTGGCTAGCGGGCCGGCTTCGTGGAGAATCGTCTCGGCGAGCGTCCGTTTTTCTTCCAACTGCATGCCTTCGACTTCGGGCAGCGGCTGGGCGGACTGCAGCGCCGTGGCCAAGCTGGCGTGGTAGCTCTCGGCGACATCCGGGGCCGCTTCCGAGCCCGGGGCGCTGAGCGCGGCGGACAGGAACTCGTGCAGCTTGGCGTTGCCGCAGGTTTCGTACGAGCAACCGGCGCCGTGACGCGCGACCAACTCGGCATGCAGTTCGGCCAACCGCTGGACGACTTCGTCCGACGGCGTCCATAAGCCTTTGCGGATCGTCTCCAGCATGATGGCGGTCATGTCCTGCAAAGCGGCTGCATTCGTCTTCTCGAAATAGGCTTGCAGGTCCAGTCCGTGTTTGTCGTCGATGTACACGGCAAACGTCTCGTCCCACAACGTTTGGCTGACCGCCGACGGCTGCATGACGTTCCATCCGTACAGATTGCGCACGTTCTCGGTCAGCGCGGCGGCGGCCGACGGTCCCTCGCGCTGCATCCCGGCGATGAAGCGCGGGTTCCAGACTTGCGTCCGGGCCTCTTCGCGGATCGCCGCAGCGGCGGTGGCGGCGCGGGGTCGAGCCGGATCGCGCAGGTCGCTGAAATAGCCGGTCGGATCGTTGCCGGTGGTATTGCGGATGGCCAGCGAGATGCCGCCCATGAATTCGTACACGTGGTCCAGGCTCAGCGGCCCCCAGGTGTTGGACGAACGGGGCTGGACGACAATCTCCGCGCCGGCCAATTGCGTCTGGAACAGACCGGGTGCGACTGTGCCCCAGACGCCGTCGCCGCGGTACACGCCGCTCATGTTGTCCAGATACCGCTGGGCGATTTCGTCCTCGGTTTCCCACGTGTCGCCGCGTTCGACCATTCCCATGATGCCCGTGCCGTAGTTGGCGTTGCCCGCCGCGCCGAAGACGCGGGCGGTGGCCCAGCCGCGGGCTTCGCGCGGCGAGTAGCCTTGGCGTTTGAGTTCTTCTTCGGTTTGCCCCGTATTGTCGCGGACGAAATTCGGGTGCGCTTCGTCGCCCAATTCGGCGACCATTTGCACGGCTTTGTCGATCAGGGCGATTCGCGAGGCGGCAGCGTCGCGGAACTGGCCCGAGGTCTGTACGACGACGTCGATCCGCGGGCGGCCGAGTTCTTCGGAGGGCACGATTTCGACTTCGTACAGGGTGCCGCGGCCGTCGCGCTTGGGGCGGACGCCGACCAGGTGCAGGATCTGGGCGATCGTAGCGCCGCGGGTGCGGATGAACTCGCCGCCCCACAGCGAAAAGGCGACGCGCTGCGGGTACTGGCCCTTGGCCGCCAGATGCTCGGCCAAAATGCCATCCGCCATCGCTACACCGACTCGCCATGCTTCTTCGCTGGGCATCTGTTCGGCGTTGATCGAGTACAGATTGCGGCCGGTCGGCGCGGCCGCGGGGTTTCGGAGCACGTCGGCGCCGGACGAAGGAGCGACGTACCCACCGGCCAACGCTGTCACCAGCCCGTCGAGTTCCGCGGCGGGAGATGCTTCCAAGGCTCGGGCGTTTTCCGCCGCGGTGTCCAGCAGTTGGCGAAACGCTTCGGCCGTTTCCGGTTCGGCCGCTTCTAGCAACCGCTGGAGCTGTTCCGGCGAATCGAACCAGCCGCTTGTTGCCGCGGCGGGCTGGTCCTCGGGGGAATCCTCGGCAGCCGGTTCGATTTCTTCGTCTTCGGAGGGTTCCGCGGACGGCGCGGGCGGATCGCTTTCCTTGGCCGGCGCATCGGGGCTGACTTGCTGCCGCACGAAATCCAGCAGTTGGCGCATCACATCGCTCTGCCGTTCGGCTGCATCGTCCCGGTGGCCCTCGGCGGCTGGCAGTACGGCCTGGACCGTCTGCCAACCGCGCGAGCCGAGCATGGCGGCGGCGGTGTTGCGGATCTGGTCCTCCTGGAAGGGCCGTCCGATCACGTGCAGGCCATCGGGAATATGCTGGTCCTTCAACTCGTGCAGGCAGTCGTGCAGTCGCCGGAGTTCCTGGTCGTCCAATAGGCGCTCCTTCAGCGCGGCGTCATCCAGCCCCAGGTCCGCGCCCATGTCCATCTGGCGGACCATGTCGGTGATACTCTTCCGCAGCTCGTGCTCGAGCGCTTCGTCCTGGCAGTACTCGAACTCGTGGATCAGTTCGTGCAGCCGTTCGAGTTCTCCGTACAGCCCGGCGTCGGTGAAAGGCGGGGTCAAGTGCGAGACGATCACGCCGTACGAGCGGCGCTTGGCCACCAACGCCTCGCCGACGTTGTTGATGACGTAGGGGTAGATGTGCGGCAGGTCGCCGATCAGGATGTCGGGCCAGCAATCGTCGCTCAGCGCCGCCGACTTGCCGAACGTGAACTCCAGCGACCCGTGCGTGCCGAAATGGACGATCGCGTCGGCCTGGAATCCGTGGCGTGCCCAGAGATAGGCGCCCAGATAGAAATGGGGCGGCGCCTCGCCGGTGCCGTGGACGGTGGCCACGTCGTCGCCGTCGATCGCGCCGGCGGTCGGTTGCGGCATGATCACCACGTTGCCGAAGCGGATGCGGCTGACGGCCAGATACCCCTGCCCGTCTCGTTGCGTCACCATGTGCTTGCCCGGGATCGGCCCCCAGCGCTCGATCATGTCCTGCTGGCGCAAAGGGCTGAGCGCGGCCTGGAACCAGGCGGCGTATTGCTCGACGGGCACGAGTTCCGGCCGGGCCTCTTCCAGGAACTGCTCGTAGGCGCCGACCGCCCATTGCCCCACCGTGCGTCCGCGCTGCTGGATCAGCTCGTACAACGCCTCGGGGCTCGATGGAAACTCGTCGCCCAGGTCATAGCCTTCGTCGCGCAAACGTGCCAACGTCTGGTAGAGTGACGGGACGACCTCCAGGCCGGAGGCCGCCAGGGCCGAAGCGCCGGGCGACTTGTAGTAGACGATCGCCACACGCTTCCGATCGTTCGGAGTGCGCCGCAGCTTTAGCCAATTCGCCACCCGGTCGACATATCGGTCGAAACGGGCGGGCAACGTCGTGCGGACCCGCAGGCCTTGTTCGTCAGGTTCCATCGCGGAGATGACCAGGGGTTCGATCACCCCGTCCAGTTCCGGCATGGTGATCGACTGGCTCAGCAGTCCGGCGGACATGCCGCGCATGTCGTCCAACCACTCTTGTCGATCGACGATCAAATGCAGCGCGCTCAGGCAGGGGATGCCCAGGCGTGCGAGCTGCTGCGGGCCCTCCTCGCCGCGCGCCAGCCGTCCGTGCGGAAAGACGATGGCCAGATCGGGCTGCACCGCCTCGATCCGCGGCAACGGTTCGCTGCCGAAGACCGGGTAGACCCGCACGCCGCGGCGCTCCAGCGCGTTCAGCAGATCGTCGACCGGGCCGCGTTCCAGCGGGCTGAGCGGATCGAGGAACGGCCCGAACAACACGACGCGCGGCGCGTCGGCGTCCATCAGCCTCGGCCGCTGGGCGGACAGGTAGGCCTCGTATTCCGCGAGCGTGGCAAAGACGGTTTCGCCCAGGTGGAAGAAACCCTCCTGAGGCCGCTCGACCACCGGCCGCACCGCGACCTCGCGTCCGGCCAGTTCGCGTGCCAGATAATCCAGCAGTCCCCGCAAGTTGTCCTCGCCGCCGTGCTTCAGATAAGCGTCGATGCGCTGGCGGTGCTCCTGTTCCAAGTTCTCTTCGTTGGAAGCCGTTTCGCTGGTCGACATCAACATCACGATCCTGGTTCCCGCTGCGCGCGCCGCTGCCAGCGCCTTCAGGTCTTCGGGCGGCGGGCGGTAACCCATCGCGCGGATCAAGACCGCGTGATAGTTGGCCAAGGGCGCCGAAGCCAGTTCCTCCCGCTCGAAGCGATGCAACGTGTACGAGGTCCCCTCGGCGGCGGAACACCACAGGCCCCAATCGCTGTCGCGGAAGCCGATGAGCGCTACCCGTACGTTGCGGAGATACCGCTGATACGCGTACAAGGCTGCCGTCGTACACAACACCAGCAGGACGGTTGCGACCGCCAACTGAACCACCTGACGTTTTCCAATGATCGCACCGATTTTCTTCATCGTTGATCTCTCTGTTCGTGAGCTTGGACTTCCGAAATTTCCGCGCTGGAGTTCACGATTTATCGTGCTGACGCCCGCGAGCCGGCCCCCGGACACGATGAATCGTGAACTCCAACATCCCGATCCCTTCCGTACGCTCCCTTTACGGTTCGGCCGTTTCGCCCTTCTCATCCGTCTGCTCCGCGTCTTCCGCCGGCACGTACACCACGCGGCCGTCGGGCAACCGGTAGGCTTGCCCCAGCAATTCGCCCTGGCCGAAGCCGGTCTGGTCGGTCGCCTCGTAGTGCCGGATCTCTTCGCCTTCCTTGACCAGGATCTCCATGTCCGGCTGACCGGGGTTGGTGATCACCGTGTAGTCCTTCTGCTGCAACAGCGCCGGAAGCTGCAGATAGCTGACCAGCGCTACCATCAAGGCCACCGCAAAGACCATCGCGACGTCAAACAAGTTGGCCATGCCGGCCGTGGGATCGATGGCGGAATCGTCGCCGAAATCGAGCGGTGCCGAGCGCCGTTGTCCGATCGGGTTGATCAACATGTCAGGAAACCTCCGCGGGTTGCAGGTGCCGGTCGACCGGCTTCGATCCGTTGTTGCCGACAAGGGCCGGTGCCGCGAGTCGAGCGGCCGGTTCGCCGGGCGATCGGCCACTATCGTTCGCACGGACCGCGAAATCTTTCGGCGCGGCTGCGCGCTGCAACACTCGTCCGGCGGCGAACGCCAGCAGCGCGGCGTCCGCGCGGTACCAGCGTTTCTTGACCGCCACGGCTGCGCCAGCCAGCGTTCCCACCAGCAGCCCGACGACCGTGGTCGCAAACGCGATCACCAGATTCTCGGACATCATTTGCAGATTGCCCGCTGCCAATCCGACCAGTGCCGGACCGAGCGGAATGAGCGTCCCCATCAGGCCCAGGGCCGGACCCCGCCGGGCCAGCGCGCCGATCCGTTCCACCTCGTCCCGCCACACGATCTCGGCGTCGGACGCCAGTTTTTCGACCAGCAGCGGATCGTCCGCCGCCTGGTCCAGTCGGCGAAGCGTCTCCGGCAGCAAGCCGCCTGCGGGCAGGGCCGGCAGGGACGCCTCGCGGCGGGACAACACCTCGCCATACACGGCCAGCAGCGGCGCGTGGCGATAGCGGGTTAGCAACTCGCGCAGCGTTTGGCCCAGGAGAAGTAGCACTTGAAACAGGCTGCCCAGCAACACCAGCATCACCGGGATCAGCAGCGCCGTCGAGATCAGGTAGAAGACGTTGGTCAACAAATTCATGATGGCGTTCTCTCCAATCGATGTTTCATGAAACGAGGGGTGCGAAACAGGAAGCCCGCGAGCAAAACGGCGGCGGCGCCCACGGCGACGGTGATCGACGTCCAACGAGCGGTTTCGTCCAGAGGTTCGATCACCAATCGCATGCCTGGCAGCGGCAACGGGAGCAAGGGAACGAACATACAGACCAGGATGACCATGCCGGACGCCAGCAGATGAGCGCCGGCCACGCGGCGAGGCGGTAGGCACATCGCCAAGCCGGCCGCGCCGGTCAACAGCGCGGCGGTGGCCAGACCGATGTTCCGCCCGACTGCCTCGGGACGCGCACCAACCAACGCTTCGAGCCATGCCTGCTCGCAATACAACAGCACCACGATCAGCAGCGGCGCCGGCAGCACGTGGACCGCGCCCAGCGGAAGCGCCCACCGCCCCGCACGGCGATTGTCCAGCATCTTCAGGCTGCACGCGATCGCGGCCGCGGCCAGCAGCATTTGCACGATTGCCAACCAAGTCACGACGTCTTGACGGCCGAGGGCAGCGCGCAATTGCTGGGAGGTGCTGGCGTCGGCCAGCGGATTGACCAGAAAGCCCGTCAGCGCCGTCAATCCGAACACCAGCGGCAACAGCGGCCATTGCCGCGACCGGCCCAACCCGGCCGCGGTCTGCCAAACCGTCAGGCAGCCGAGGCCGAGCATCAGCCAGCCAAACGGATGCGCCGTGAAGGCACCAAGCCAGGATGCGAACCATACTTGCATGAGGTACTCCCTGTCGAAAACGCCGGGCACAGCCGGTGGCGCTGTCATCGGATGGGGGTTAAGGGACGATGATCTCCAGACCTTCGAACTTGCCCTCGTTCATGTTCGCTCCGCCGACGGACAGTAGGCGATCGCCGGGCAGAGGCAGCAAGCGGTGGAAGAAGCGCGCGGTTTCCAGTTGCCGCACGATTTCCCATGAGCGGCCGTCGCCGGTCAACCGTTGGAGGTTTCCTTTGGACGTGGTGACATACAGACGCCCCCCGGCGGCGAAGGCGGAACACCCGAAGCCGTCCATCGGTTCGCCTTGCAGGCTCGGCCCCTGGGACCAGCGGCCATCGGCCGTGTCGTAGATGTCGACTCGCGTGGTCGGCCCGCCTTCGCGTTGCATGCCTCCGATGGCGAACACCTTGCCGTCGAACGCTGCGACGGCCAAGGCTCGTCGCTCGAACGGCGGTTCCGGCAACGCTTGCCAGGACGGCGAGTCGGCTGACAAATCCATCGTCCAGGCGGTCTTGTGCCACGTCGCATCCCGGCCGCCCGCGATCTTCCAGCCGCCGATCACGTAGATCTTGCCGTCCAGCACGGCGGCGTCGAACGACGAGCGCGGCTCGGGCAACGGCGGCAGATCCTGCCATCGGCCGACCGCGGGGTCGTAGCAGGCCACGGCGGCTTGCGACCACAGATCCGCGTCCTGGTCTTCGGGATTTCGAGCCGTGAAGCCGCCGATGCGGTACAGTTTGCCGCCGTGAGCGACCATGGCCAGACCTTGCAATCCGGGCCCTTCGCCTAGTTTCTCCCACGCCTCGGGCTGCTTCAGATCCAGACGCCACAACGTGTTGCTCTGGCCCTCGTGGTAATAATGGTGCGCCCGCCCGGTATGCCCGCCGTACAGGTAGAGGGCGTCGCCGGTCACCGCAGCGCCGAAGCTGGTCACGGTCCGCGGCAGCGGCGGATAGTCGACGGCCCAAGCGGTCGGCGGGGTCAGGCAGGCGAAAGTCGCCAAGACCATTCCCGCGCAGGAAAGCACAGCATTTGTCATCTTCTTGTCTCCTGGATCTCTTGGATAGGGATTCACCGTTTGCTCCTCAAATTGAAATCGAATCGATTCTGGCCGCTCCGAGTCACCTCGACCGTCAACTCGGACTGCGGTCCGTATTGCGGCGGAATCGGAACGACTGCCAATTGCGGTGGCTTCCTGGCTTTGGCTGCCCGCTCCAGTTCCACTTCGAGCTGGTCTTGCGGGATCGGCTTGGCCTGGAATTCGATCGCCGCCGTGCCGGCGAAAGGCCCGTCTTTGGCAGCGATCTCGAAAACACCGTCCTCGATGTACCCTACGGCCGACAGCCGGTCGTCACCGTCGCCGCAGTGGAACAAGATCACTCCGGCCGACAGGGGCTGGCCGTCCAGTCGCACCTCGCCGCGCACGGCCATGCGCGGGCCTCGCGGATCGGACGACCCGCAACCAGCGGCCAGCACCGCGATCAGCAACACCACCGCGGCGAACCCCCAAGCGCCAGCCGAATCGGTTGGACGACGCACGTCCTCGTCCGTCGAAAGTACACTCCCGCGCGGCTCGATGGACGACGTCCGTCGTACAGTTTCCAGTGCAAACATAGCGACTCTTCCCCTTGCCCCAGCCGTTAGTAGTTCCCGATTACCTCGCCGTCGGCGATGCTGCCCAGATTGTTCCAGGTCGTCCGCTGGATGTCGTTTGTCACGAACCGAACGCTGCCATCGACCAGACATACATTGACGCCGCCGGGGTGGAAGCTGCGCGCGGCGAACCAGCCGTAAGCCAATTGGCACACGTCGGGGTGCGCGGGATTGGGCGGATCGTACGTGCTGAACGTCGTGCTGTACGACTTGCCCGAGATCCAGGCGTATCCGCGGTAGCCGTGCCAGGCGTGAACCGGTCCGTTCGACAACGCCGCGACGTCGGGATTGGTATGCATGGCATGCCCGATCCACGCCACGGCTTCGTGCGGCTTGGGCGGCCGCGGGCCGCTGCTGACTCCGTTGCCCAAAAGCGTCTCGGACAGCAGCACCGCGTTGCTGGTCCCATCGAGCACATCCCGAAATCCGGAGGCCGAGGAGAAATAGAACAAACCGTCGGTCCGCTGGCGGAGATCCCAGGTGGAATTCCGCCCCGAACCGGTGCTGACGACGAGGTTCGACCCCCGATACGCTTCACCGCCCGCACCATTGCAGTCGAAGGCCGAGAACAGATCCTGCTGACCGTCGCTCGGGCAGCGGAACATGTCGACGCGAGTCCGAGCCGCTTCGCGGTTGGCCGAAACGATACTGGCCGGTCCGGCGTGACCGCCGCCCGAGTAGATGGGCTGGGAGAAATCGATCAAGTCCCGCAGACTCACCTGTTCGGCAAACGGCAGACTTTGCGCCAGCACCGAATAAGCGGTCGGACTCGAACTCCCGATTCCCGGCAGGCAGCGGAAGACGCTGTGATAGTTGTGCAATGCCAAACCGGCTTGCTTGAAGTTGTTCGCGCACTCGGTGCGCCGAGCGGCCTCGCGGGCCGCTTGCACGGCAGGCAGCAACAAAGCCACCAGAATGCCGATGATGGCGATCACGACCAGCAACTCGATCAAAGTAAACGCAGTTCTTCTCTTTCGCATGGGAAACGCTCCTGGAAGAAATCTCGGCGCCCACCGGACGACACTCGTGGAGCGTCGGCGGCGCGGCGGCCAAAACGGTTTGTGAATGAGGAGCTGGCTAGCTGGCTTGCGAAAGTCCGAACAAGCGTGGGGCTGGCTGGCGGAATTGACGATCTTCAGCAGGACAAACGCTGACTGCTTTCAGCGCTGGATTCGAACCTCCTTTCTTGCGGTATGCGGTTTCTCGATCCGGGTTCTTCCGCCGCGGCAGATCGGGCGGAGTGGTTCATTTCTGCAAAATCAGTTTGTTGTTTCGCGTCACTTGTAGGCGATAGACCTGGCCGCTGTGAACGATCCGTACTTCCCGGCCTCCTTGCAGAAGTTCTTCGCTGCGCACCGTCGGAACGCATGACAGCCCTTCCTCGGATGCCGCCCTGCGGTCGGGTTCCGTCGGCACTGCCGGGCCGGTCATCGCCGCTGTCTCCACTCGCGTGCCACACCCCGGAGAACGCACAAAAGCCCACCCGGGTACCGGCTCGCGAAACAAATGAAATTGAGATTCACTATCATTAACTGTGCTCGAATTCTCCGTCCGACGGTTCGGTCTGTCAAGCCCGCGCTCGAAAAGAAAATGGCTTCGCTGCCCCGGAATCGATGTATCTCGAATTCAAATCCAGGCTTGCGGAAATGGAAATTTCTTGAGTTCAGCGTGAGAAGTCGCGCCGGGAGGTGCGAACCGGCGAGTTCGAACCGCTCGATCCGCCAAGCGCCGGCCATTCACGGCCGCGACGCTGCATGTTGATTTCAAGATATGTTGGGCTTAAGCTGATGAACGCCGTTGAGTCGAGTCTCTACCTGAATCGAGGAGCATCATCATGACAGCGAAGACGATTCTCCAGATGGCTTGTTTGGTGTCCATACTGTTCGCCTCGACGGGCGTTGCCACGGCGGTTGCCGAGCAGCCGCGGGACGGGGTGTTCATCCATGTCAGCCACGGCGGCGACGACCCGCATCGCGTGCTGATGGCGCTGAGCATGGCGGACATCATGTCCGTGGACCGGGACGTTCTGGTGTACTTCGACATCAAGGGGATCGACGTCGTTTTGAAAAGCAGCGACGACCTATCCTACTCGCATTTCCCGTCGTCCCGGACACAACTGGCGGCGTTGCCGAAAAAGGGAGTGATCTTGATGGCTTGCCCCGGATGCCTGAAAGCGGCCGGCAAGACGGCCGACGACCTCGCACCCGGCGTGCAGATCGCCGACAAGGACCGCTTCTTCTCGTTCACCAAGGGAAGAATTCTGACGTTGGATTACTGACCAGTCGCGCGGTCAGTCACTGCCAAGCGACTTGGAAGAACTGGGAGAACCGATCATGGCGGAGGCAACAAGGCACGTGACCATCGTGGTGGGGTCGCTTCTGTCGCTGGCAGCGATGTTTGGCGCAGCGCCAG
Organism: Pirellulaceae bacterium; assembly: GCA_023382975.1. Classification (GTDB taxonomy): domain Bacteria; phylum Planctomycetota; class Planctomycetia; order Pirellulales; family Pirellulaceae; genus SKKK01. The sequence continues at coordinate 12,198 of JAHDXO010000050.1, read as the reverse complement.
CGTTGGAGCATGCGGACGTCGCGAACGAAGTCACCCTCGAAAACGCCTCGACCCGAGTCGTCTTGCGGGACGGCCGCATCGTGTCGCTTCTGGACAAGGCAAGGTCGGTCCAGCACGTTTCCCCCGAGGCGGATCCGGATCGTGGCTTGTTCCGGATCCAACTGGTCGACGGCGTCCAGCCTGCGGGCGAAGTCGATGCAGCGCAGATGACGTCACAGGTCAGCCACCGCGCGGCGGACGCGGCAGAGATCGAGTTCGAGCATCCAAGAGTCACCGCTCGTGTGCGGGTCCGGTTGAGCCCGTCGCCCGGCGAAACGCATTGGTGGATGGCCGCCGAGCCGAAGGATGCGGCCCTGGCCGTTGGGCAGGTGACATTTCCCGTCCTGCTGACGCCGCGGTCGACTGGTGGCGAAGAGAAGCGGTACCTGTTCCCGATGTTCGAGGGACGTTTTTCCCCGTTGAGTCAGCCGCCGATGTGGCGGCCATACCCGGCGCACTTGTTCGCCCAGATGATCGCCTGCGTGGGGGCGGCCGGCGGTTTCCTGCTTTGGACCGATGACGGCGAGGGCCAAGTGAAGGCCTTTGGGTTTACGAATCTTCGCTCGACGGCGATGTTCGGAGTTCGGCACCAGATGCCGTACGAGCCGGCACGCAGGTGGGAAATGCCGTATCACACGCGGCTGTCGTTCTGCGGTGGGACCTGGCAGGACGCTGCGGAGGTCTATCGCGTCTGGGCGACAGCTCAACCTTGGTCGAACACGCCGCTGCGCGAACGCCAGGATGCCCCCGAGCTTCTCCGCCATCCGCCGCTGTGCATTTCGACACAGATCGAGAAGGAGGATCTGACCGATCTTCCCGATCGCTTGGCCGCGTGGGGCGAGCGGTTTGACGTGCCCATCATCTATCGGCCCCTGGGTTGGGAGAAGCACGGGAACTGGGTGGGCATCGACTATTTTCCGCCGTCGATTGGCGAAGACCAATTTCGTACTCTCGCATCGCGGCTGAAGGAACGGGGAATCACCGTGAGCGGGTTCATCTCCGGGTATCGCTGGACGACGCATTCGCAAGGCGCCTCGTCCGCCGGCAATCGCGAACTGGCCGGTTTCTTTGCACAGCAGGACGGGGATCGGAATTGCGAGCGGATGCGCAACGGGGAACTGCTGACATTCCAGTCCGAAGGCAGGGACAGCCATCGGCTGTGCCGCGGCACGTCTGCCGGCCGCACGTTCTTGCCTGAGACAGCGCGGTCGCTGTTCGACTTGGGCGTCGCCGTGATTCACGACGACCAGGATCACGGTCCGTATCCCGACGGCGTGGAGAGCTGCTTCGACGCCACGCATGGTCATCCCGTGCCGTGCGGACCATGGTCCACCGCAGTGACTCGCGAATCGTTCCGCGAGATCCGCGCTGAGGCCGCGCGGCGCGGCCTGACGGACTTTTTCGTGACGAAGGAGAGCTGCTCGGAATTGCTGAACATGGACATCCATGCCTATCAGGCCCGCTTCTTTCACGAATCGACCACCCCGGGCCTGGTCCCCTTGGCTCAGTATCTGTATCACGAGCACGTCCCCGTGATCTTCGGCTGGGTCACGGCCAACAGCCGCTCAAGCTGGGATCTGGCGGCGATGCTCATCTACGGGCAGGTTCCCAGTCTGGCCTTCTGGAACGCGGCCGCCGACCGCCCGGACGCCATGCCACCCGGCGGGCTCAGGCTGCTGGGCGACTACTTCGCCGCGATGGAAACCCATGCCAAGCCGTTCCTGCTCTATGGCCGGATGCGGCCCCCGCTGATCGTTGATGCCCCGTCGCTTCGCAGGGAGGTCCGCCAGATCAGAGGCCGCGAACTGCGCCAACCGCAGGTGATCGACGTGCCGCAGGTCATTCAGAGTGCCTGGGACGACGGCCTTGGCGGCGTCGGTGTGTTTGCGGTGAATACCCTGGAGCAGGCGGTAACACTGCGAGTTCGAGTGCCCGAGCCGGGCCGATGGCGTGCCACGGTTCATGCGGGTGCAAGCCGAGAGGAGCAACATGACGCTGTTGCGGGCGACCTGTTGTCGTGGCCTTTGAGTCCGGGCCGGTTGGGGGCCGTTGTCTTTCAGCGGCGGGATGAAACTCCGTCTCCGCCGGTCGGTGTGCGATCGACAGGTCGTGGCTCGATGACACGGGAATGATCTCTATCAATCGTTGTCCGAGGAATCCCCAGATGGTCGAAGCCAACCGGTCGTCGCGACGCACCTTTCACGATTACCTGCCGACGTTTTGCAGATAGAGTTTTCGCCAACACGAACCGAATGAAACCCCGGGAGAACGATGATGAATTTCATGCGATGGACATCGCGTGCAGTCGGAGCGACTGTCGTCGGAGCAATGATGGTCGCGACCTTGTGGGGCCAGGCTCCCGAGCAGGCGACGAGACGGCGGCCTCCGACCGCCGAGGAAGTTTCACGTCAATGGCTCACTCGCCATCCGCGGGCGCGCGACGAAGCCGAGCAGCGAATCATCTCGGTGATGGACGACATGCAGGACAACCAGTCGACCGGAATGGGCAACGTGCTGCCGGAAGATGGCCGGCTCATGCGAATCCTCGCCGAATCGCTGGAAGCAAAGCACGTCGTGGAACTGGGCACGGCCAACGGCTACTCGGCGATGTGGTTCTGCCTAGCGCTGCGGTCCACGGGCGGGAAGCTTACCACGCATGAGATCGACCCGCAGCGGATCGCGATGGCAAAGGCGAACTTCAAGCGAGCGGGCGTCGAAGGTCTCGTGACGCTGGTGGAAGGGGACGCCCATGAAACGATCAAGAAGCTCGAAGGCCCTATCGACGTCGTGTTGCTCGACGCGGAGAAAGAGGGTTTTTGCGATTATCTCGCCAAGCTTCTGCCCCTGGTTCGGAAGGGCGGGCTGATCATCGCTCACGATTCCTCCGGTCAGGCCCACATGATGGACGACTACTTCAAGGCGATCACGGAGAATCCAGATCTGGAATCCGTCCTGGTCGACGCGTCTCGTTGGGGCGTATGTATCACACGAAAAATGCAGTAGAGGGAGATTTGTTATGCGACCCGGCCTGCTTGTTCTGGCGGTCATCGTGCTTGCCGGCGACTTGACTCGCGGCTCGCTTTCGAAGCGAGGTGAGCGATGATATTGACTACGACGTTCCTGGATTGGTCGCTGCCACCGTCGGGCAATGCGGTGTCCGGTAGCGGTGTGTTGATCAGCCCGAAACGCGTGTTGGCCGATTTCCCCTGCTCCATTGTCAAGAGCGTCGTCGGCACGTGGCGGGAGATCGAACCGCGCGAGGGCGAGTACGACTTCTCCAGGTTCCGCCAGGCGATCCTCGACGCCCGTGGCGTCGGATGCGGTAATCCGGATGGTGCGGATCGTCAAACTGATCGCCGCGCAGAATGTTCGCTGAACGATTTCGCGAGACTCGTGGGCGACGCTGGCCGTCGTCAACGGTCGCCAGTATCGCTATCCGCTGGATGAGTAGTTCCCCATCGTGCTGGACCGGCTCGATTGTGACGGGGCGGGAGCCCCTTGGCGGAACACGATGCGTCCCGTTTCCTGGTTCAAACCGCTATCGAAGACCGTAGGAACACCGATGAAACCGATTCCAACCTATCTGGCAGTCGTCTGTGTCTGGTCGTTCATGCTGCTGGAACCAGCAGCCAGCGCACAAACCAGGCTTGATTGCGACCCGTTCGGTGGAGTGTTGTCGTTGGAAGGCAGAAGAACTGGTTGGTTTCACCTGGAAGAGATCGTCGGCCGCTGGTATTTCGTGACACCGGAGGGGCATGCCTTCTTCTCGCTGGGCGCCACCCACGCCGTTGAATGCATCCGCCAGGACGAACTCAACCTGTTCCAAACCAAATACGGCAGGAGCGAAGCACGCCTCGCCGAGTTCTTCCTCGCACGATTCAAGGACTGGGGCTACAACTCGTCGGGCTACGGACCGCTGCCGACGATGGAGAAACGGATACCCTACGTGGCCACGATCTGGACCGAGGGGCCGCGGTCATTTTCGGCGGGCGACAAGTCGCGTTGTACAGACATCTTCGATCCAGCCGTCCAGGGGCGACTGCGCAAGCGAGTCAGGGATGCGACGGTCGGCCACGTCAGCAACCGGTACTGCCTGGGTTACGTGTTCATCGATCTTCCGGTCTGGCATCCCCAGCCACGACGCGGTGAAAGCTACTGCGATTTCGTCCGTTCGCTGGATGCCAGCGCCCCGGGCCGCAGAGCCTATGAGGACTTCGTGGCGCAGTGCCAAGCGGAAAGCAAGGCGGCCGACGACGAGGTTTTTCTCAACCGGGTCGCCGAAGTCTACTACACCTGTGTCGTCGGAGAACTGCGCAAGGCCGACCCCAATCACTTGGTTCTCGGCGACCGGCTGATGGCCCTTCCTGAGTGGACGCCCGACTCGATTCTCGTGACGGCGGCGAAGCACGTCGACGTGATTTCGTTCCAGCCGATGGGCACCCGGACCATGCTCCGCGATTACATCGACCGCGTCCACCGCCTGACCAGCAAGCCCGTCTTGTTGGCCGACGTGAACACCATGACCCGCCGCCCGGCCAGGGACGAAGTCGATACCACGGAATACGAACGTTCCGCCGGCGAGCACACCCTGGCCTACTACCTCGACGCCGCCGCCAGCAAGTACTGCATCGGTATTCACCGCTGCACGGTCCGCGATTACCAGCCCTGGAACCCGCAGTACCATCGCCGCGGGCTGCTCAAGGCGGATGACACGCCGTATCCAATCCTGGTAGATTATACGCGCCGTGCAAACGCCCACGTGTACGAGCGGAGCTACGCTTCCGCCGGAACCGACGCGAAAGAACCCTGATGCTGCACGTCTGCGATCCCCTCGCCAGCCGGCGCTCCGAAACGCCTTTCGAGCGCGACGAGTCCGTCTGGAACGTTCATTTCGTCGTGCATGATTTTCAAGGATGCTGCGTTCTGGAAGTGCGCGATTGGCGACCTTCGCCAGCCGGTTGTTGTCCGCGTACCCGCCGGCGTGTTTCGATTGCTCGATGTCCGGCGCGCGTGACGCCTGGCCTCAGATCGCATTCTGTCATCGAAGGAAGAAACCGATGAGACCATTGCCGACTTGTACGCTGTTGATGTGCATCGGGGCGTTCCTAATAACGGGGTCAGCCGTGCAAGCGCAGCGCCGCGGACGCCCGGGACCGCCGCCTCAGCCCCAGGCTCCGCCGCCCGTCGAATTCCTCGGCTGGGACTATGAATCGCTCGGGTACACCCTGAATCCGGGCGAAGAGATGGCCCTGTTGTTCCGCAACAACCAATCGAGGGCTTGGCGGACGCGGGTCGCGTGGGATCTGACCACATACGCGGGCAACACCTTGACGACAGGCCACGCCGACTTGGACGTGCCGCCGGGGAAAGTCGGGCAAGTTTCGGTTACCTTGCCGCCGAGTCTGGAGGATGGAGCCTATTTCGTCGAATACTCGCTCGGCGATTCGCGCTCCGGCACCCGCCGATTCTACTTTGACTACCGCAGCACGACTGCAGACGAGTCGTTGAATCTGACGATCGTTTCGCTGATCGAGAACATGGACTCCGAGGGCTGGACGCGGATGATGCTGGGCCCACTGGCGCCCAGCGTGAACACGTTCACCACCTGGCCTGCCGATGGGCGGTCGGTCGACGCCGTGCTGGTGATCGCAGAAGCTATGCAGGACACGGACCCACGATTGGTACAGTTGAAAGCGTACGTTGAAAAAGGTGGCAAGATGCTGGTGTTCGGAAAGCCAGCGCCCAGCGTACAAGCGATGTTGCCAGTCGAATTCAACGCGACGGATCCCTGGATCGAGATGCCACAGCGTTTGCGGACCCAGCTCGAAGGCCCCTGGGCTGATTTCGACAACCTGCTGGTATCCCCGCGATACGGCGTGCGTGTCCGGCTCAAGCCTGACGCCCGGGTGCTGGCGCGTTGGGAAGACGGTTCGCCTGCGGTCGCTTCGGGGACGTTCGGCCAGGGGCAAGTCGTCTACGTCGGCTCCGGTTCCGGTCAGGTGTGGCAGCCCCGGCTTGCTCTGGAAGGGGCGGACGAAATGGCGCTCCGTTTGATCTACTGGCTCGCCCGCGGAGAACGGGGCGTAGCCGCCATGCTGGCTCGGGCCGAACAGTTGTACGCGCAAGAGGTTGCTCAGTGCAAGGCAATCCAGGATCGTGTGCTGGCGGGCCTTGGGCTCGAACCTCCGCCACACACGATGGTCGTCAGCCGGCAGAACACGGGCAGGTTCGGCTGGTTGATCGAAGAAGGCGGGCTGGCCGAAAACCTCCGCTCCGACGGAACCGTTTCCGGCCCCGTGACCCGGGCGTTCAGTTTCGGCGGCACGCAGCCCGTGGTCAACGTCGGTGCCGCTCAGAACACCGGGGCCGAGGCGTCGTACGGCGTGGAGGTGAACGGCGAGTCGAATCCGCGAGCCACGGCCGTCCAGCAGAACTGGCTGGCCAAATCCGTGACTTGGCGTTACCGCAGCGGAGGTGTGGTCAAGTCAACGCTCTCGCTCGGATCGCCCGGCATCCTTTGGGAAGGCGACGCGATGCGGGTGAAGTTGACCTACCGCAGCGCCACGCATCTGGCGTTTGCCTCACCGGACGGAGTCCGCGTGATCGCCCGGGGAGCATCGATCGATCCAGCCGACCTCTCCGAGCCCTGGCTGCTGGCTTTCACCGCAGGGGAGGAAGTCCGAGATATGCCCCAGTTGTTTGTGCTCACGCGGCGGCCGAAGCGGATCGCGTTTGCCGGCGGAATCCAGTTGGACTGCGGCGAGGGAGGATTCCGTACGATCTTCGCAACTCGACTGTGGGGTCTCCGCCGCCTCGCACCCGGGCAGACCGTCGCTTGGCGGGAGCAGGTTCCATCGTCGGCGATCGCCACGGTCCGTCAGCGGTGCCGCGCGTGCCTCGCGTTTCCGATCGATTGTGACGAGGTTGCTTGGGTCCAGGACGGCATGGTAACGCTTGTCGATCGCTACCGCTTTCGCAGGATCGATTCCGAATGGGACACCCGGCCGCTCGAACTGGCCCCTCTTCCCCCTGTACTCTCGCTGGCCCAAGCCGTGCAGGCGCCCGTCCAGTTGCCCGAGGATCGCGTCGACCTGGATTTCGCAACCACATCGGGACCTCTCGAGAGTGTGCCCGGCGAGACGACGGTCGTCAGGATCCCGGTTCCTCCTCAGGATCACCGTGCATTGATGGCCGTCAACGGTCGAATGGTGCTACAGGATGATATCGATCGCCGCACCGCAGGCTTGAATCTCGGCCAGCGGCGCTATTCCACAGCCAGAAATGAAGGTGCTGGATTCCTGCATGCCGATCTTGCACCCTATGAGCGATCGGGATCGCTACCCTTCAACGAAGCGCCCTGCATCGATCCGTACAAGTGGTGGTACACGTTCAACGCAATCCTGGCGAGACCGATCTACTCCGAGCCGGTCCGCGAGCAGGTCGATCGCCATTTCCGCATGCGCTATTGGGAGACGCTCAACTACTATGCGCACAAGTGCATGGTCCAGCAGAAACGGGAGCCGTGGACGGGAGTCGAGTACACCATTTCTTTCGTCTGGCCGACCCAAACACAAGGCGGCTGGCGGAACTACAACGACGCCAACGAAGCCTCGGGAATCAACGCCTACTGCTTCGCCAACTACGCCCGCTACTACGGTGACTGGGCCACGCTGCGGGCCAATTGGAACCATTGCCGCCGCCTGCACGAGTTCTTGCCGCGGGTACACGACTGGGCGACGATGGCTTCCGGCGCGCTCGAATATTGGCGAGTGGCCGGTCTGGACATGGTCAACAGCGAGCCTTACGGCAACATGGCCTTTGCCTACGCTGCCGCCAACACGGGTCATGCGCAGGACGAAGCAGTGGGCCTGGTGCTTGGAGCCAAGAGCCTGGTGACGGCGGTTGCCCGATTCGGCTTCGAAGACTATCTGCATGAGATTACTGCCGAGGGCGATCCGTGGCGAGACTTTCAGGGGCACTACTGGTTCCTTGAAGACGGGATTCAGGCCTCGCGCCGGCCGATGGGCTCGATCGGCATGCACGACACCTCCAAGGGAACCAGCCACGAGTTGTCCTTGGGTTACAAGCTGTGGGCGCCTCGGCACGTCCACGAGTACGAACGGTCGCTGGAATCCGCCCAGCAGAACTCCCTGCCCGACTTGACCCAACGGCTGTTTCTGGGCTGGGACGCCGACGGCATCCTGGAACGGGCCGGGATGAGCCAGGCTCGTCAGCCCATGAACTTCAACGCGGCGAAGGATCTGTACGATCTGGGGTTGGCCTGCATCGGCGACGTTCCGCTGTTTCTCTCCGACTGGGCGCCGGCCGAGTTGCTCGGCGGCTGCTACGACCCGGACACGCGGGAACTCGATCTCCGGTTCCACTCCCGCGAGGGAGCCTCGTTTGGCGTGAAGATCTACACGCAGCGCGCCCCGCGCGACGTCACCGTCAATGATCAGCCCGTTGCGGCTGGCAGCCCGGGATGGACCTACGACCCGAACAGCGGCTGGCTGGTGATTCGCCTGGAAGGGACCGGCGAACAGCATACCCGGATTCGGCTCGGTGAACCCGTTGCGCCGCTGCATCCCTACTTCACCAAGTCTTCATTTCGCTAACAATCCGAACACAATCCCAGGAGATTTCTCATGCAACGTGGCTTACTTGTCTTGGCGGCAATGGTGTTGGCTGGCGAGCTGGCGTACGGCGAGCTTCCGCAGGAATGGGACCGTAGCGACCGGCTGTTCCAGTTGGGCCTGCTGGACGTCACCAAGGCGCCCTACTCGGCTGATCCGGCTGGCGCGGTCGACTCGACCGCAGCCATCCAGCGCGCCATCAACGACGCGCGCGATCACGGACTGGTCTGCTTCTTCCCGGAGGGAACCTATCTGATCTCCGACACCCTTTCCTGCGAGCAGCAGGTGAAGAAGTTGGACCGGCCGCGGCAGACCGATGGGCGTACGCAACACTACTGGGACGAACCGCATAAGATCATCATGTTTGGCTCGACCAAGGGGAAACGCCCGGTCCTTAAGCTGTCCAAGGATGCCAAGGGGTTCGGCGACTCGGCCCAGCCGAAGATTGCGGTTTGGATCTGGGCCCAGACTCGCGACGACGCGCCCGGCCAACAGGAACCGCAGTGGGGAAAGGAACAGCCCAACATCTCCTTCGGCCATTACTTCAAGGGCATCGACATCGATATCCGCGGACACGCCGGCGCGATCGGGATTCGGCACTCCGGGTCGCAAGGCTCGGTGATGCTCGATTGCACCATCCAGGCGGAGGGCGCATACGCGGGCATGAACAATTGCTGTGGACAAGGGGGCGGCACCTACAACATGGAAGTCCTGGGCGGACGGTACGGCATGGTGATCGAACCGGGCAGTCGGTTTCCGATCCTCACCGCCTGTACGTTTCAGGGACAAACGGTGGCGGTGATACGCTACGCGAAGGGCGGCTCCCAAGTGCCGACGCTCTTGGTCGGATGCCGTCTCGAGCCGGCCGGGTCCGCGGCAATCGACTTCACGACCGAGCGATCCTACGCGGGCATCAGCTTGGTGGACTGCGCGGTCGCGTTGAATCCCGGCGGCGTCCTCGCGAAAACCAGCAAGAGAGAGAACCTGCACATCGAGAACACGTTGGTCAAAGGCGTGGCGTCGGTCTGCACGCAAGGAGGCAAGCTGCCTGATGCCGGCGTTTGGACGCGCATCGAAAGATACTCTTCGCACACCGACCAAGCTGTGAATCTCCTGAACGGCGTGGAATCCACGGGAGAAATCGCCGAATTCGAACCTGCCCCGGAAGGCCCCGATTGGGAGGCCATCCGCAAACGGCATTACCGCGGACTTCCCTCCTTCGAGGACGAAGACGCGGTGAACGTCAAAGCGTTTGGCGCCAAGGGCGACGGCACGAGTGATGATACCCAAGCCTTTGTGAAGGCCATCCAGTCCCACGACAAGATCTTTGTCCCGAAGGGGTACTACCACCTCTCCGGCACGCTCACCCTGGGACGCAACACCCGCCTGTTCGGACTCACTCCCAGCCGCAGCATCATCGGTGGCGGCGCCGCCGTGTCGAAACGTGGACGCGGTCCCGACGCGGGTGATTCGTTTGTCCTCGCCACGGCAAACGATGCGGAAGCCGCTCCGGTCCTCTCCATGCTTCGAGTGCATGGACGTGTGGACTGGAGATCCGGGCAGGGAACGATCTTTCTCGCTCCGGCGCCGGTTGCCTTCTCCGGACACGGGGGCGGAAGAATCTACGGGATGATGGCGCAGGGAGGGCCGTTAGTGCTCCAAGGGATCCAACAACCGCTCGCGTTCTACGCCCTGAACGTCGAGCGGAAAGGAACGAACCCCCAATCCGAGATCACGAATTGCTCGCAGGTCCGCATCTACTATTTCAAGGTCGAAGCCGGCACGATCAGCCGGCCGGATGCGACCGACGGCAACACGCCTTGCCGCATCTCCGACTCGCAGGACGTCCGGGTGTATTGCATGTACGGCGTCGTGAGAAAACTGGGAGAGCGGCCCATGTTGGAGGTGGTCAATTCGCGCGACGTGGCGGTTTCGCAACTGAAGACCCTGAATCCGGGCAGCTATCCGCACCTGATCGAGACCTTCGGCTCGGACAAGATCGTGATTCCATCGTCCAAGATCGTCGCGCTGTTCGCGCGATGGATCAAAGGACAGGCGGATGAGTAGTGACCATCGCTCTGCTGGCCTGCGTTTGGTCGCTGGTTTCGTTCGAGTCCCGGTACATACCTTTCTATGAGGTGACGGATGACATTGACTACGACATTCCTGGCCTCTGCCGTGCTCATCGTTTGTGGGGCGGAGAGTTCCGACTTCGAGACCAAGGCCGCCGAACTGTTTTCCAAGTCCTGCTACTTTCATCGCTGGAACGAAGTCGACCACGTGGTTGACGGCGAGGATTGGTCGCTGCCACCGTCGGCGAAAGCGGCGTCCGTCAGCGGTGTGCTTATCAGCCCGAGACGGGTGTCCGCCGACCTTCCCTGCTCCATTGTCAAGAGCGTCGTCGGCACATGGCGGGAAATCGAACCTCGCGAGGGCGAGTACGATTTCTCCAGGTTCCGCCAAGCGATCCTCGAAGCAAGCGCCGGCGGCACTTACGCGGTGAAGATCGGCCTGCAGGCCTCCGTCTGGGAGACGCGATATTTCCGCAGCCTGACGGACAAGACCATCGTCCGCACGACGCCGGGCACCGCCCCGTTGTGGATGACCCGGTACGGCGTACCGATGATCGAGGAAACTCCCAACAGCTCGATCCCCTTCCAACTGGTGAATCTTGACATTCACCATCCCGAGTACCACCAGCGCTATTTGAAACTGGTTCGCGCATTCGGCGAAAGCGGCATCCCGCGCATGCCGGAAGTCAGGTTCGTTTATCTCCACGACAAGTCGGCAAGTCGGGGCGAGGAGGGATGGACCGAATCCGACCAGCCCACGTCGGGCGAGCGCTGGCTGCGATACCAGGAACGGCTGCGGGCCTGGGCGGATGCCTTTGGACCGGACTGCCACAAGCTGATGACGGTATCCTCGCGGCCGCATATTCTGGAGGTGTGTTATCCGCTGGGGATCGGTCAGCGGAACGGGTTTGTCGAGAACTACCTGATGCACGCCCCCAACCCGATGCTCGGTCAACTGGTGGACTCCGACGGCTACCTCACCGTGGACGAAGCTCATCCGCTCGTTGCCGATAACCGGGCGTCGGGCGACGAAAACGAGGAATACGGACCCGAACTGGTCGTCCGCTTTGGGCCGATCGAGACCTTTCCCCACCGGTATCATGAATCCATGTTGCGAGTGCTCCAGATGCGTCGGAACTTTGTCTGGGCCGAAAGCGGTTCATGGTTGATCAATCCACCGTTGTTGCATTATGTGGCGCTCGAACTAGGGCACAACGTGCAGACCGCTCCCGATGCCTGGTGCTACTTGCGGGAAAGCCTTGTCCCCAACCGCGGCGTCGCGAACCAGCATTCGCCGCGGCCGATCAAGAACTTCGAGCGGTGGCTGTACCAGCGCGACGACGAAGGCGCCCGCACCGTGGCAACGGAGAAGGTTCCGGTGCCGCCGCAGATGTTCGCGTATCACAAGTCCCACCTGTACGACATGACGGCGCGACGCACCGACGTCGCCAACG
>JAHDXO010000049.1 GCA_023382975.1 Pirellulaceae bacterium | reverse complement strand
GCCCCAAGTCGGGATCGGCGTCGCCGGGTCCGTTGTCCAGGATCGTCAGAATGCCGAGCCCGCTGGTCGGATCGGGGGTGATCGTGAATTGCGCCCCGCCCAGCAGCAGTCCGTCGGCGTCCCGCTTCTCCCAGGCGATGCTGCCCACGGGGATTGGCAGCAGGCTGTTGTGGAAGTCCGACTGGCCGGTGCCCGCCGGATCGTTGAACCCCTGCACGCCGATCACCACGTTCAAGTCGTCCAGCGTCACGACCACGACCCGCGTCGGATCGGTGTCGATCGCGTAGCCCAGCGGGGCCACGGTCTCGGTGACCGTGTACGTGCCCGGCAGCGCGTTCAGGACCAGGATCTGCCCCAAGTCGGGATCGGCGTCGCCGGGTCCGTTGTCCAGGATCGTCAGAATGCCCACCCCGTCGGTCGGATCGGGGGTGATCGTAAATTGCGCTCCGCCCAGCAGGTCCCCGTCAGCGTCCCGCTTCTCCCAAGCGATGCTGCCGAGACCGCCTAGGCTGAAACCGGGGCCGGTATTGGGGGAGGACGATTCTGGAGGGCAGATGTTACTGATGATGTTGGTATCCAGCGTCACCGCACCATCGATCGCCAAGGCCCTGCCGTTGTAGATGGTTGCTCCGGTGTTCAGAGTGATACTCGTCTGCGCGAGGATATTGCCCTCGAATGCCGTCGTGGTGCCGAGCGTCGCAGAACTGCCGACCACCCAGTACACGCCGACATCGGACCCGAGATTTGTACCGGGGTTGATCAACTGCACAGACGAGGCGCTGGCGGTCGTGAGGGTGGTTCCTATCTGAAAGACCCAAACGCCGCCGTTCGTGCCCTGGGCGTCGAGCTGTAACATCCCATTCAACTGAGCCGACGTGTCAAAGGAATACACGCCCGCTACGAGCGTGTCGATCGGAAGCGTGCCTGAAGTACCCAAGTCGTGACCAGTCAAATTGGTTGCGGTTCCATAGGATTCCAGAACGGTATAGGCGCTGATCAGGTCATTCCGAGCAAGATTCGCGACCGGACTACCCAAGTGGATCGCTGCCGGCGCGTTCACGAGCCCGGGCCCATCGGTGTTGCTGCCTGGTCCCACGAACGTGTTGCCTGCTGAGGAGAACCCCGTGGTCGCGTTTGCCCCACCGGCATCAAAGACACCCACATTGGCCAGCGTATCGGCTGAGCCAAAGATGACGGTCGGGCCCGTATTGGTCACAGTCGTGTGACCCAGGACGGCAAAATCCTGCGCCGAACCGAGAATACCCGCGAGCATCCGGCGATCCTCCAGGAGCATGAACTCCAGTGGCCGGGCGAAGCGTCTGGTGGCTGATGTCCGGCGAGTGCGTTTGCGGGACGAGGACTTTCCGAACAACCCGGCGAACTTTTGGCGAAACATGGCATGCCCCCCTGTCTGGAACCTTCTGACTTCCAAGAACAAAAAAAGCCGGCGCGGCGGAACACCCTGCGGCATTCCACCACGCCGGCCTACTCGTTAACAAACCTCCCGGAAAAACCGGGTTGCTCTTTACCTAGTCGTCCGACTATCTTGTTGGCCAAGCTGCGCTCAAGCGTGCCGCAACTCTTCCAACTTGCAACTTGCTTATTATCTCGCCGCTGCGCAGGAAAGGCAATGAAACATTTTTGCTTTTCTTGGCACGCTGCCGCCGTCAATCACGATCGTCTGCCAGCAACCGCCGTACCTCGCCAGGAGTCGTGCAGCACAACGCTTGACTGGCGAGTTCGCGCATCGTGGAACAATCAATACTGCGTAATGCTTGGCGAACCGGGGCGGCGCGACCAGGAGTCATGCTCAGTTCGCGAACCCCCAGTCCGATTAACAGACGGGCGAAACCTGGCTCGCCCGCCTCCTCGCCGCAGACGCAGACGGGGCAGTCCATGCCCGCGACGTCGACAACTCGCTGGATCGCCCGCAGTACGGCAGGATGCCAGGCCGTGCATTCGTCGGTCAAGTCGGCGGCGCGCCGGTCGGTCGCCAACATGTACTGTGTCAGGTCGTTCGTGCCGATCGACACAAAGTCGGCCAATTCCAGAATTTCCTTCAAGGCGAACAGGGCTGCCGGTGTTTCGATCATCGCCCCCAGGGCCGGTCTTCGTGGCGCGTCTAGCCTGTCGAGAACCTGATCGACGGTCGCGATCGCACAGGAGAAATCGTGGCTTCCCACGATCATCGGAAACAGGATTCGCACATCGGCTGTCTGCGCTACCTGGACGATGGCGCGCAATTGGGTCTCGAACAGCAGACGCTCGGCCAGCGAGAACCGCAGGCCCCGCAGATGGCGACTCGGCTGCGGACCGGATCGCTGCGAAGCCAGAAACGGCGGAAGTTTGTCCCCGCCTAGGTCAAACGTTCGAATCACCAGCGGCCGATCCTCCAGGACGTTCGCCGCTCGGGCGTACATGTCGCATTGCGTCTCGAAGCTGGGACGTTCGTGGGATTCCAGAAACAAGAACTCCGTGCGGAACAACCCGACACCCGAGAGATTGTGGATGCCGATCTGCTCGGCTTCCTCGGGTCGGCCGATGTTGCCCAACAGCGAGATCGCGATCCCATCTCGCGTGACGCACGGCAGCGTCTCGTTAACGGCCATGGCGGCATTCGTACGCTGGTAATTCGCTCTCGACGTCGAGAACTCCGCCAATTCCGCGGCGGAGGGCGCGATCGTCACCTTTCCCGCCTCGCCGTCCACCAGCAAACGCATGCCCGATTGGATCTGCGAGGTAACTTCGACCAGCCCCGTAACGGAAGGAATCCCCAGCGCCCGCGCGAGAATGGCGGTGTGGCTGTCTGGGCCCCCCTGTTCGGTCACGATCGCCGCCAGACCGGCCCGGGAAAGCTCGACCGCTTCGGACGGCAGCAACTCGCGTGCGACGATCACGGCGTGCTCCGGCAGATGCGAAAACGGAAACCGCGGCGAGCCCGTCAAGTGCCGCATCATCCGGCGCCCCACGTCGCGGATATCTTGTTCCCGCGCGCGGAGATACTCATTTTCGATCTGACACAGACGATCCACCAACGTGCCGATCACGCTGTCGAGTGCCTGTTCGACGTTCACTAGCTTGCGGCTCAGGTGCTGCTTGACCTGCGCCGCGATGTCCTGCACCAGCTGAGCGTGCGAGGAGAGCACCGCCGTCGAGTCTGCCAAGTCTGCGGGGCCGTGAGGCGATTGCTCGGCCTGGTCCAATTCGCTTTGCGATTGCTCCATCGCATCGTCCAGCCGTCCATGCTCCGCCCCCAGCTCTGCGGGCAAGATGTCGCGGTCCGGGCATACGAACTGGTAGTCGGTTTCGTAGTCGTACACAACCGCTACGCCGTCCGCATAGCCGGGCGAAATGGCGATTCCCTTCAGTGCCTGCATCTCGTTTACTCCTGAAGCTGGATCACCACGCCGACCACGCCGTCGTTGGTGACCGTCTCGGTGTTCAAGCCCGAGCGGTGAAAGATCTTCAACATGCCGCTGTTCTCGGGCAGCACGTCGGCGTGAAATTGACGGATGCCGGAGGGGACGGCGATGGCGGCCAGCCGCTGGAACAAGTGGGTGCCCAGCCCCAGACGCTGCCAGTCGTCGCGGATAGCAAAAGCCATCTCCGCGGTTTGCGTGTCGGGCGTCGTAAGGTAGCGGCCGACCCCGATGATCTCCGCGTGGCCTCCTTCCCCATGCGCCACGACCAGCGCCATCTCGGTGTCGTAGTCCACGTTGCAGAACACCTGCAGCCGGTTGTGCGGCAGCGATTTGAGCGTCCCGTGGTACCGCAGGTACTTCGTCTGTTCGCTGAACGAATAGAACATGCCCTTCATCATCGACTCGTCGTCCGGGCGGATGGGACGCACCATCAGTTCGCGGCCGTCGGCCAACGTAAACGTCTCTTCCAGTTCCGCGGGGTACGGTTTTCCGTTGACCAGGATCTGGTTCGCGTACACCAAGTGGCGGCGCTTGGCCGCGTGCAACAGTTCCGAGCGAAAATCGGGGTGCGCGATCGAGATCAGCGACATGGCGCGCTCCCGCATGGTCTTGCCGTGCAAGTAGGCCACACCGTACTCGGTGACCACGTAGTGAACATCGCCGCGCGTGGTGATCACGCCGGCGCCCGGCTGCACGGCGGCCACGATGCGGCTGCGAGGTCCGTGCGGGGTGAGCGCCGTGCTGGGCAAGGCCAGGATCGGCTTGCCGCCGCGGGACAGGGCCGCACCGCGCATGAAGTCGGCGTGGCCGCCCATGCCGCTGTAAAGCTGCTCGCCCAGCGAATCCGCCACCGCCTGGCCGGTGAAGTCGACTTCGATGGCCGAGTTGATCGCCATCAGATTGTCATGCTGGCAGATCACCCGCGGGTCGTTGGTATAGTCGGAGGGATGCATCTCGATCTGGGGATTGTTGTCCAGGAAGCGGAACAGGGCATGGGTGCCCGCAGCAAAGCTGCTCACGATCTTCCCCTGGTGCAAGGTCTTGCGGCGACCGGTGATCACGCCTTGTTCCACCAGATGCATCACGCCGTCCGAGAGCATTTCGGTGTGGATTCCCAGATCCTTCCGATCGTTTAACGACGCCAGAATCGCGTCCGGCAGATGGCCGATGCCCAGTTGAAGCGTATCGCCGTCGGAGATCAACGATGCGACATGCTCGGCTATCCCCCGAGTGCAATCGTCGGGATAGGTGACGACGGGCCATTCCAGAAGCGGCTCGTCGTGTTCCACCAGGTAATGGATGTCGCGCACGTGCAGAAAGCTGTTGCCCAGCGTGCGCGGCATGTGCGAATTCACCTGGGCGATCAGCACCTTGGCCGACTGAGCCGCCGCGCGAGTCACGTCGACCGAGACCCCCAGGCTGCAGAACCCTTGCTCGTCCGGCGGGCTGACCATGATCAACGCCACATCGATCGGGATGCGGCAGGAGAGGAACATCGCGGGAATCTGCGAGAAGAAGATCGGTGTGTAGTCGGCGCGGCACTGGCCGACGGCCTCGCGGAGACCGTGGCCGATGAAGAACGCATTGGCCCGGAACCGCTCGGCGTAGCGGAGTTCGATGTACGGAGCGACGCCCATCGTCAGGACGTTCAGCAGTTCGGTGTCCTCCGCGTGCTCGCCGCTTTCCACCATCGCGCGGATCAACGCCTGCGGTTCGCCGCACGCTGATCCGATAAAGACGCGATTGCCCGCCTTGATCTGCTTCAGCGCGACCGCGGCGGGCACCAATTTCTTCCGCCAGGTTTCGCGCCAATCGGTGGTCATGGTCATCCCGTCTTCCCGTGTCTCGGCCTCGAACCGTTGCTCGCCAAACGAAAAAACCGACGCGGCCGAACACCCAGTGGGTGTTCGGCCGCGTCGGTTTACTCGCCAACCGGCCCCCCGGCACCGCCGAGTTGCCTTTTATCTAGTCGTCCGACGACGTCCAAGCAACTGCCTGGGGAGCCGCGTTCCATTTGCCACTGCTCCACCAACACAGAATGCTATGGCGTCAAGCGGAGAAAATCAAGTGGACGTGGTCTTGAGGGTTTTGATTCCGTATAAATCGAAGGCTTGAACGCGCATAGTGTTATCGAGTCTCTCGAATCGATTCATGACCATGTTGTGTCCTGCGAATACACGAGCACGCTGAACTCTTCCGACTTGTGCCAGTCCAACGGGACCGAATCCTGGAACCAGCCGTCTTCGCGGAACTCCTGTCCTTGAAACAGCATTGGGATGCCCGGCGCCGTGAGCACCATGGCCGCAGCCAGGGTGGTGCGCTTCTGGGGGAGCCAACTGCAGGGATCGTGAGGATCGATTTCCGAAGCGACGCGGCACTTGCCGTTGGACACTTCGTCGTGCAACTCGCTGTAGATCACTCGCTGGAGCGGATCCCCGTTGAAGCGGCCCTCGATCGCTACGCGGACGCTGTCCAACGACCGTTGATCGTCGCCGGGCGTAATGACGGCCGCTCGCACGGGATGCACGAAGCGAGCGGCCCATAGAGCCGTGAACCGCGTGGCGAGCTTCTCCTGTAGGAAATGCCAACTTGTTCCATGATTCAACTTCCATGACCCTCGATGCTCTCGAGTCTTTCATGGACCCTGTCGCAGAGCCTGTTCAGTTCGTCACTCATGATTTCACCTATCTGGACTAATGGTTCGCCCGACAACCGGGGCCGCACTGATTCCCGGCGGGCTGTGTTCGTGAGCGTCGGCGCAGATCCGCTGCCACAGTTCTTCGCGATGGACTGGAACACCGGCATCGACATCGAATCCCAACTTCACTTTTCCGTTGCTGATCGCAAGCACGGTGATCTTGAGCAAATGTTGGAAGCCATCAGTACCCCCGACCACCACGGACTGGCGGGTCTTCCTCGACAACACTAACATCGTTGAACCTCCGTTTTCAGGATTGAATCGCTCGCTCCGTTTCCGCTCCAATCGTCCGCGGCATCTTGGCACGCGTTTCCGACGCCCGATCAGGGGCCGACGTTCCGTTCCAGGTTTCGTCCGACAAGCCGTGGGCGAGCAGAAACACCTGGACCATGGTGCCGGTCCTGAAGACTTGCACGACGGTGCCCGTCACCGGTTCGACTTCCGCAGCCGCCTCGCGCACCTCGACCCCGGTGATCCGCTTGATCTCCTCCCGCAGCGTGTCGGCGGAGCTAGTGAACAACTGCCGATGGTACTCCTGCACCTGAGCGGCGCCTTCCGGATCCTCGGCCAGGGCCTTCTCGGCCGGTGACAACGCTCCGTGCAGGGTGATCACCAACGTATCCCCACTTAGGACCACCGTCACTGCCTTGGGCGTGTGCCCGGTCTGCTGCTGCTGGAAGGCGCTGGCCGCGAGGGCGACCTGCTGGGCCATCGTTCTGTCCGACTTGTTCATGAAATGCCTCCTGACTGGCCAGAATTGCGCCACTCATCGCCAAAAAAAAGGCGTGGTCGTACACCTCAGGTGTTCGACCACGCCGGTTTACTCATCAACGAGCCCCCCGGACCAGCCGAGTTGCCCTTTACTTAGTCATCCGACGATCATTCATTGGACTGGCAGTGCGACGCCGCCTTCGATTTGACGCGGGTCGCACAAGCACGTTGGTATTCTATCCCTGCGAAACGGGAAAACAAGGAACCGACCGGGTTAATTGAACGCGCCCCCTTCCGTTTCCCAGGCATCAACACTGCGGGAAATTCGTGGCGCCGGCGACGCGGACGTTTGTGGAATTTGGCGACTTGCGCGCCGCGAGGTTGACTCGCACGATTCCGCGCGGCGGGACGAGGAACGACCCATGTGGAGTTGGCCGCCGCGAAAGGCCACGGCCACGGCCACGGGGATCTCGGCCTCGGCCAGCACCAGCATTGCGCGACTCTCGGCCACCTTGGCGCTCATCTCCTGCTGCCAGGCGATCGCTTCGGCTCGACGCACCTCGGCTCGCGCGTAGGCCATGCGCATGTCCGCTTCGGCCTGGTCAGTCTGCAAACGTGCGCCGATGTTCTCCCCGACACTGATGTCCGCGATGTCGATCGAGACGATTTCAAAGGCCGTGTTCGCGTCCAGCCCCCGATTCAACACGTCCTTGGAGATGCGGTCGGGCATGGCCAACACTTCCATGTGCGTCCGGGCTGAACCGATCGCGCTCACGATTCCTTGGCCCACGCGGGCGATGATCGTCTCTTCGGTCGCCCCGCCGATCAACTGCAGCAGGTTCGTGCGAACGGTCACCCGCACGTGGATGCGCAGCTCGATCCCGTTCTTCGCGACGGCGCTGAGCGTGGTCTTGCCGTCGCCCCGCGGGTCGGGGCAGTCGATCACTTTGGGGGAGACGCTGGTACGAACCGCGTCCAGCACATCGCGACCGGCAAGGTCGATGGCGGCCGCGCGGTCGAAATCCAAATCGATGCCGGCACGGTGCGCGGCGATGATGGCCTGGAGCACGCGCGTCACATCGCCGCCCGCCAGGAAATGGGCCTCCAAACGCGCGGTGCTCATCCCCTGTTGGCGGTTGATGCTCAGGCCCGCCTGCTGGCCCATGATCTTGGCGGTGACGATCATCCCGGGCTTGACTTGGCGAAGACTCATGCCGATCAAGCTCAACAGGCTCACGTCCGCGCTGCACATGTAGGCCTGAAACCACAGCGCGCCGTACTTGACCAGCGCCGCCAACAACAGCAGGGAAAGAACCGCGACCACAACGATTCCGCCGACGAGCATCATGAACGAGGCATCGATCGCGGCGAACGGGACATGCGTTACGGACATCATCAGCTCCTTGGTTCAACCCACCGAGCTTTCCATCTGCAATTCGATCAGACGGTTGAGTTCGACGGCGTATTCCATCGGTAATTCCTTGACCAGCGGCTCGATAAAGCCGTTGACGATGATGGTGCTGGCTTCGGATTCGGACAACCCGCGGCTCATCAGGTAGAACAGTTGCTCTTCGCCGATCCGCGAGACGCTTGCCTCGTGGCCGACCGATGCATCCTGTTCGGCTACCTCGATGTACGGGTACGTGTCGCTGCGGCTCTGCGGATCGAGGATCAAGGCGTCGCAGACCACCTTGCACTTGGCCTGCTTGGCGCCCCGCTCGACTTTCACCAGCCCGCGATAGCTGCTGCGACCCCCGTTCTTGGAGATGGATTTCGAGATAATCTGTCCGCTGGTGTGCGGAGCGCAAAACACCAGTTTCGCGCCGGCGTCTTGATGCTGGCCCTTGCCGGAGAAAGCGATCGACAGGATCTCGCCCCGAGCCCCGGGTTCCATCAGGTACACGGCCGGATATTTCATGGTCAGACGGCTGCCCAGGTTCCCATCCACCCATTCCATCGTCGCATCCCGGTACGCCATCGCCCGCTTGGTCACCAGGTTGAAGATGTTGTTGGCCCAGTTCTGAATCGTCGTGTACCGGCAACGTGCGCCGCGTTTGACGACGATCTCCACGACCGCCGAATGCAGGCTCTCGGTGGTATACATGGGCGCCGTGCAGCCTTCGACGTAGTGGATCGAGGCACCTTCGTCGACGATGATCAACGTGCGTTCGAACTGGCCCATGCTCTCGGCATTGATGCGGAAATACGCTTGCAGCGGGAAGTCGATCCGCACGCCCGGAGGCACGTAAATGAACGATCCGCCCGACCAGACCGCCGAATTCAACGCCGCGAACTTGTTGTCGTCCGAGGCGATCACGGTGGCGAAATACTCCTTGAACAGGTCCGGATGATCACGCAACGCCGAGTCGGTGTCGGTGAAGATCACGCCGCGCTGGTGCAGGTCGTCTTTCAAGGATCCGTAGACGACTTCGCTTTCGAACTGCGCCTTGACGCCCGACAGGAACTTCCGCTCGGCCTCGGGGATGCCCAACCGCTCGAAGGTCTTTCTGATCTCGGCCGGCACCTCGTCCCAGGTGTGGCCCTGCTTGTCCGTGGGCTTCAGATAGTAGTAGATGTCATGGAACGGAATGGCGATGTCGCCGCCCCATTTCGGCATCAGCTTGGACTCGAAGATGGCCAACGCGCGAAGCCGAAAATCGCGCATCCAGGCTGGTTCGCGTTTCATCTCCGAAATCTGGCTGACGATGGCGGCGTCAAGTCCCCGGCGGGCCTTGAAGACATCCTTGGTGTCGGTGTGGAAGTCGTATTTGTTGATGTCGCCGACAGCGTCGGTCGGAGACAGAGTTGCGAGATCACTTGCCATTAGTCATTTTCCTGTCCAGTTTTCCTCAAAGGGCGACTTCGAAAACGGGCTGGCTCCGGGGCACAGATGCCCAGTGCCTGTCCCGTTTTCGGCTCGCCTTCGCAAAAAAAAAGCCGACGTGTTCGAGCCCTTGCAGGCCTCAAACACGTCGGCTTACTCGTCAACGAGCCCCCCGGTTTGCCCGAGTTGCCCTTCACCTAATCATCCGACAAAGCATTCGAAGAACGGCATTTGGTGACGCCGCCCTTCGTTCTGCTATCAGCATTGTAGGCGGTCAAACAGGAAATGCAATGGAGGTGATTCGTCTCGAACGGTCGTTTCTCGGCGGGACACGATGCGGTATTCTAAAGGAAAGTTGGAGGATGTTTCCAACGCAGCGCCGTGTTCGAATCGATGTGTCGCAAGGAGTCTGCCGTGAGACCGTTCGTTCCCGTCGTCGTGTTCACTCTGTGGTCGCTGGGCCTGTCGCCATTGCGCGCGGAAGGTGAAGGCCGCAAAGCATCCGTTCGACCGAACCTCGTTCTGATCGTGGCAGACGATCTGGGCTACGGCAATTTGGGATGCTACGGCCAGCAGCACATTCAAACGCCGGTGCTGGACCGCATGGCCCGCGACGGTCTGCGGTTCACCCGCTTCTACGCCGGGGCTTCGCTGTGTCTGCCCTCGCGCTGCAGCCTGATGACCGGACTGCACACGGGCCACAGTCGCTGCCGCAGCAACGGCGGCGGCGGCACGCATCCGCCGATCGCCGAGGAAGACACGACGCTGGGCACCATGCTGCAAGCGGCCGGCTACAAAACGGGCATGATCGGCAAATGGGCCCTGGGCGATGATTTCGTGGGCTGCGCGGTCGACCGCCAGAACGTCGACGGTAGCGGCGCGTTGTACAAGCACGGTTGGGACTACTACTTCGGCGAGCCGAATCAGACGTACAACCACCGTTACTACCCGCCGCAACTGTATCGATACGATCCTCACGGTTGGATCGGAGACAAGACGCAAGGCAAGCGGCTGGATATCGTGCCGTTGGAGAATGCTCCGTCGGGCAAGAGCGGTCGGCAGTACAGTCACGATCTGCTGACCGAAAATGCGTTGGCCTTTCTGCGCGCAGTGAAGGACGAGCCTTTCTTTCTGTACGTGCCCTTCACGATTCCCCACGCGGATTTCATCGTGCCGGAACTGGAGCCGTATGCCAAAGACCAGTCCTGGCCGCAGGGGGCGAAGGTGTTCGCGTCGATGATCAGCCGGATGGACCACGACATTGGCCGGATTCTGGATCTGTTGGCCGAGTTGAAGATCGACGAAAAGACGCTGGTCGTGTTCACCAGCGACAACGGCGGACTGCCGTCCCACGACGAGGTGTTCCGAAACAACGGCGGTTTGGAAGGCTACAAAGGCTCGTTGACCGAGGGCGGTCTGCGGGTTCCTTGCATCGCCCGCTGGCCGGGGCGGATCCGGCCCGGCCGCGAGTCCGATGAACTGCTGGCTTTCTGGGACTTCCTGCCCACGTTTGCCGAACTGGCGGGCGTCGCACCGCCGGCGCCGATCGATGGCGTCTCGTTCGTTCCGACGCTGCTCGAGTCGGGAACGCAGATCCACCATCGTTATCTGTTCTTCACCAGCAGCGACCGGAACAAGCGGTTCTACGTGGTCCGGGGCGAAGGCGAAAACCGTACCGACGAGGAGATCTTCCAAGAAGCGCACAGCGGAGTGGTCGTGCCACAGTTCGCCGGCCGGCATTGATCGAAAACCAACCGATCTAGCGCACGGGGCGTTCCACCATCAGTTCCTTGGTTTCGGGATCCCAGACGTATCGCTGCCCGGGCGGCAACTCGGGAAGCCTGACGCCGTTGGCTTCGATGACCTGACTCATGAATTCTTCGTTCGTCCGCGGCGGATTGCCGTTGGTGGCTTCGTATAACTTCAGCGCGTTGGGCACCTGGATCTCGAAGATCACTTTTTCGCGCACGGTGAACAGGGTCTTGGCCGGTGTGACGTACACTCCTTCGTGCTCGTCCAGACTGCGGCCTTTGGCGCCCACGCCCGCTTTGGCCTCGACGCGTTCGGTGGCCGGTTCGGCCGGCGCGGCGGGTTCCACGGGCATCGCGGGCTCGTCCGCCGGGGCCGGCTGGGCGGACGGTTCTTCGCTGGCCGGTTGCTCACTGGCCGGTTGCCCCAGACCGATCGCGATCCCTGCCGATTCTTCGCCAGCGTCCGACGCCGGGGCAGCCGTTTCGCCGGTGCCGGCTGCTCCTCCGGGCGTTCCGCTGGGCGTGCCGCCGCCGGTCGACGGACCGCCGCAGCCCACCATGCAACCAACCAACACCACGCAGACAAACATTTGTACTCGCATCGCCTCAGCTCCTTGGAACAAATTGTTGCTGGCCTGCGCCAGAGTCTGAAAAAAAAGCGGTCAGGGATCGTTCGCCGGAAAAGCCCGCGGAGGTGCTTCGCACGAAAAAGTCTTGGCTTGTTTCCCCTGCATTCAGCCGGAACCGTGCAACGACCACTGGGCCATTTCCTGCAGCACGTCGTATTTCGTCATATCGTATTGCAGCGGAGTGACGGTCACATAGCCCTTCTCCAGCGCCGAAAGGTCGGTTTCCCGATCGCCGTGCCGAGGCGGCGGATCGCCGGTGGCCCAGTAGTAGTCCCGGCCTCGCGGATCTTTGCGTTTGATGAAATGTTCCCCGTACCGTTCGACGCCCATCGGAACAACCTTGACTTGCGGCGGTTGCCGCATGGCGGCCGTCGGGATGTTGATGTTGTACAGTTCCGACGCGGGAGCCTTGCGCTGCAGAATCTGCCCGACAATCCCGGCTGCGATTTCCGCCGCCTTGTCGAACTGGGCCTGGGCGTCGAATTCCAGCGAGACCGCCACGCTGGTGATGCCGAAAAACGCCCCTTCGATGGCCGCCGCGACGGTTCCCGAGTACAGGACGTTGATCCCGGCGTTCAGACCGCCGTTGATTCCGCTGACAATCAGATCGGGACGCCGCGGGCAGAACTCGAAGACGCCGATCTTCACACAGTCGGCCGGGCTGCCCTCGACCGCCCAGCCGCGACGCCGCTGGCCCTCGTACACCTCGCGGCAGACCAGCGGGCTCAGGAAGGTGATCGAATGGCCGACTCCACTCTGTTCGTGCGCCGGCGCGACCACACACACGTCGCCCAATTTCAGCAACTGCCGCTCCATCGCTGCCAGTCCC
Organism: Pirellulaceae bacterium; assembly: GCA_023382975.1. Classification (GTDB taxonomy): domain Bacteria; phylum Planctomycetota; class Planctomycetia; order Pirellulales; family Pirellulaceae; genus SKKK01. The sequence goes on along the minus strand of JAHDXO010000049.1, from coordinate 73,297 downwards.
GGAGCATGGATGCCGTCATCGTTGGTCAACAAAATCAACACAGTCCGCCAAACCCTTCGTCCAGAGCCCAATGATCGTTCCTCGAACCGCAGCCTCGCGTTGACTATAGGATGCCGACCTGTTTCAGGCAATGACCGGGCTAGTCGGACGGATAGAGCTAACTTAGAATCGCGGCTTTTTCCGGACTCGCGGCGTGGCTTCCCAGAAAGCGGGGGGTGAGCGGTATGAACGATCTTATGAAAACGAATCAGGGCGACAGTGCAAGGTTGTTCGACGAACGGGTCTTGGTTCTGGACTTCGGTTCGCAGTACGCGCAGTTGATTGCCCGGCGAGTCCGGGAGCAAAACGTGTACTGCGAAATCGTCCGCCACGACATCGCTCCCGAACGTTTGCTGGCCCACCAGCCGCGAGGCATCATCCTATCGGGCGGTCCCAGCAGCGTTTACGAACCAGGCGCGCCGCGATGCCATCCGGAGATTCTGCGGCTGGGGATTCCCGTTCTGGGAATTTGCTACGGAATGCAACTGGCCTGCGAACTGCTCGGCGGGCAGGTGGAAAGCGCGCCGTCGCGAGAGTACGGCCGGGCGCGGTGTTTCGTCGACCGCCCCGAGGGCTTGCTTGCCGGTTTCACCGAGCAAACCGACGTGTGGATGAGCCACGGGGACCAAGTGACCAGAGTTTCCGAGGACTTTGTCTCGCTCGCTCGCACAGAGACCTGCCCGATCGCCGCGGTACGGCACCGCACGCTGCCGGTGTACGGCCTGCAATTCCACCCCGAGGTGACGCATACGCCGCAAGGCAGCATGTTGCTGCACAATTTCGTGACGATGGTTTGCCGTTGCGAGGGCAAGTGGCACCTGGGCGATTTCGCCCGCGAGACGATCGATCGGATGCGCCAGCAAATCGGCAACTCGCGGGTGATCTGCGGGTTGTCCGGCGGCGTCGACTCGGCGGTCACCGCCGCGTTGCTCTACAAGGCGGTCGGTTCGCAACTGTCGTGCATCCTGGTGAACAACGGACTGTTGCGCAAGGCGGAACAGGAAGCCGTCATCGCGGAATTCACCAGACATTTCCGCACCGATCTGCACGTCGTGGATGGCGAGGAGCGGTTCCTGACCGCGCTGGCCGGAGTGACCGATCCCCAAGAGAAGCGCCGACGCATCGGCCATGCGTTCATCGACTGCTTCAAGCAGGAAGCAAGCAATATCGAAGACGCGAGATTCCTGGCTCAAGGCACGCTGTACCCCGACGTGATCGAGAGCGGCGCCGCGCCCGACGGTCCGGCCGCGACGATCAAACTGCATCACAACGTCGGCGGACTGCCCGCCGAACTGGGTTTCGAGTTAATCGAGCCGCTGCGCGATCTGTTCAAGGACGAAGTGCGCCGGATGGGCCTGGAGCTGGGACTGCCGGGCGAAATCGTATGGCGTCATCCGTTCCCCGGCCCCGGTTTGGCGGTGCGGTGTTTGGGCGAGGTGACGCGTCAGCGGCTGAACGTGCTGCGCGAGGCCGATGCGATCGTGGTGGAGGAAATCAAGGTCGCCGGGCTCTACCGCAGCACCTCGCAGGCGTTCGCCGTGCTTCTGCCCGTGCAGAGCGTCGGCGTGATGGGCGATGCCCGCACCTACGAGAACACGGTGGCCGTTCGTTGCGTCGACACGGACGATTTCATGACGGCCGACTGGAGCCGTCTTCCCGAGAGTCTGCTGGCCCGGATCTCGACGCGGATCATCAACGAGGTGAAAGGCGTCAACCGCGTCTGCTACGACATCAGCAGCAAACCGCCCGCCACCATCGAATGGGAGTAGACCGGCGTCTACCGCGAATCAGAATCGTCTTGGTCGGCGGCCTTCGGGCTGGGAGTAAACGTCAAAGAGACCGAGTTGATGCAGTAGCGCTGGCCGGTCGGCGTCTGCGGCGCGTCGTCGAAGATGTGGCCCAGGTGCGAATCGCACCGCGCGCAAGTCACCTCGGTGCGGATCATGCCGTGCGAACGATCCAGAGTCAGCTCGACGCGGTCACCCGCCTTGGCCGCGTAGAAAGCCGGCCATCCGCAGCCCGAGTTGAACTTGGTATCCGAGGCGAACAGTTCCTGCCCGCAGGCGGCACAAGAGTACACGCCCGGCTCGAAGTGGTGATCGTACTCGTTCGTGAACGGCCGCTCGGTGCCCTGTTGACGCAGCACGTAGTACTGCTCCGGCGTCAGCAGCTTCTTCCACTCTTCTTCCGTCCGCACAATTTTGTCCGTCATGGTTTTCGCCTCGTTGGATGATGCTTGCGATGCGACCGTTTCTTCGCCCCCGACCGCCGCGACGTCCGTCCCGATGTACTCGGCCGCTTCCACCCCGGTGATGCCGCTGTCGGCAACCGGACGCACCGGATACGCCGGCCCGGAACCGACAGGCGGCCGACAACCGCCGACGACGATAAGAATCAAAATGGCCGGGATGCGTATCATGGCATGGCTCCGTAGAATGGACTTCAACTGGAGAGAATCAGCGGGCCTACAAGACCCTGCGTTCCGCTGCACGTTCCCCAGAGCATGATAGGAATTTGATGGGTGAGATCAAGGTTGCCTCGCCGAATTCGTGAAGTTTCGGATTTCGTGATCGAGTTCGCGCGAATTCGGATCGATCTGTCCCCTGCTGGAATCGAATCATGAGACACTCGCGGTCGCGGGCAGCCGTTCTCTTCGTACTGTTCTCGATTGGCGTGTCCTCCATTTGCGCAGCGTCCGAACCGATGCAGCTATCCGACACCTTCCCGCGCGGGCGGGCGCCTGAGACGGGCCGTTTGACCGTTCAGTTGACCTCCGGTCCGGGATTCACCTACCCGCTGTATTTCTTCATCCCTACCATCACGCGTGATGCGAAATACCTGGTCTACCATCGCGCGGCCGAAGGCCAGGTCCAATTGCATCGACTGGACCTGCGCACGGGCCAATCACGTCAGTTGACCTTTGCCGAGCATCCGGACACGCAGTGGAAGCCTTGGTGCGTCGATTCCGGCCGCGGCGTTTTGGACCACCGCAGCGTCTTGAACGCGGCGCGCGATCTGGTCGTCTACTTTGACGGCAACCGAGTTCGTTCGGTCCATGTCGAGACGTTGGAGGACCGCCCGCTGTTCGAGATTCCGGCCGACCGCGAGGCCTACGGCCAGAACACGACCACGCCGGACGGGCAGTGGCTGGTCTACATCCACACGCCGCGAGGCAGCATCTGGGGCGAACCCTGCCAAGGCGCCGCCGTCGCCGCGTACCATTTCGACACGGGCGAACACCGTACCTTGTGCCGCATCGACAGCGCGATCTTCCACGTCACCGCCTACGACAACCGGCACTTCGTCGTCACCCATCCCGCCGACCATCCCGGCATGTTGCTGACCGATCTGACCAGCGGCCGGATCGTTCCCCTGCGCGACGGCGATCCGGGTGTCCAGGGCCATTTGATTCACTGCCAATGCACTCGTCGCGGCATCGTGTACGAGGTGCCCGGCGTGCAGTTGACCGGTCTGTACGATCCGTTCAAACGGGCGAGGTTCGAGTTCCGTCTAGCGCCGCAAATGACGTACGTCCACACGGGTCTGGATCCAGCAGGCCGCTTGTTCTTCTACGAAAACTCGACCGGCTGGGACTCGTTCGAGGAACACGACTTGTGGGCATTGAAGCGGTTGGACCGCCAGCACGGCAGGCACGACTGGGTGCGGTTGACCGGCAACTGGCCCACCTACGGCGGCGGCCAGAAGGCTCACTTCCATCCGCAACTGACGCCGGACCGCAAGTGGATTCTGTTCACCGGCGGCGATCCGGCCAGCGAAACCAACCACATGTTCCTGCTGGATGTGTCGGATCTGCCCGAAAGCCAAGGAGTCTCGAACGATCTGCTCAGTCCCACCGGCGAACACGACCTGGTCGACTGACGGCGGACGATGTGACTCGCTCCGCGTCCGGACGCCCGGACGTCTTGTCCTCAATCAGTGAATCGCCATCCTGCTCCCGTGCGACACCAATGGAGGTTATAATTCATTTTGCGATCGGGCTGTCTGGGCACCGTCGGGAATCTGGACGTCATGGACATCCCAATACAATCGTTCGGGAATCGGGCTTTCGAGCACCCAGTTCCGGTGGAACCAAATGGACACAGCGCATTGCGAAATCGTGGAGAGACGCCATATTCGTACCGATCCTGGCATCTGCGGGGGCAAGCCATGTATCGCAGGCACGCGGATTCGAGTATGGGATGTCCATGTCTGGCATGATCTTCGGGGCATGACGCCGGAAGAGATCGTTGGCGAGTTCCCACAGTTGACCATCGCCGACGTACACGCCGCGCTCATGTACTACCACGACAATCGCGAGCTTCTTGAACGGCAGGATCGGCGGGCTCGAGAGTTCGTCGAGCACCTCGCCAGCGAGTATCCTTCCAAACTCGATCCTCGCTCAGTCAAGGACGGTCCGGATGATCCGGTATCATCTTGACGAGAGCGTCCGGACGGCGATCGCCGTCGGCCTTCGAAGCCATGGAGTGGACGTGACAACTACCGCCGAAGCCTCCCTCTTGGGTGCTGCCGACGAAGATCACATCGCGTACGCTCTCGCGCATGAGCGCGTCATCGTCACCCATGACGACGACTTCCTTGTTCTTGCAAGCAGCGGGGTTGAGCATGCCGGCGTTTGCTACTGCCACCAGCAAGAGCACGCCGTTGGCAGATTGCTGCAGATGCTGCTGCTTGTCCATCAATGCTGCACGCCGGATCAAATGCGAAACCACATCGAGTTTCTCTGAGTCGGAAAACCCGAAAAGTCGGTTTCCGCGAACGTCGAAATACACCTGTCCGGTCGGCGACAACGCGAATCTGGCTTCGGCAGCCGTCTGCTTGACCGTCTCCGTGAGCACGTGTTCAACTACAGCTTCCGACATAGCACGGATCGCAGGGCTGGGGCACGGATGGGGAGGGGCGAGTGGTGCGTGGCTGGTGAAAGGGGGACGCAGCGATGGGGATGCGGAATCTGGTTCTAATTGTGATCGTGGTTGCTTGGCCGCCGATCGGGTCGCGCGCGGCGGAGGGGTTGCTGGCGACTCGGACGGATGCGTTCGGTCCGATCAGCTTCGAGGCGGGGTTGCCGAAGTTCTTCATTCCGCCCGACTGCCGACTGGCGCGGAACGAACATCCTCGATGCTTGCTGACGAAGGACGATTTGGATGTGCTGCGCTCGCGATTGGCCGACACGCGGCTGGCTGCCGAGTTCCGGGCGGTCCAGCGGCAAGCGGCGGACGTCTGGCGCGCCGAGTCGGGGTTCAAGCAGGCGATCGCTTGGAAACTGACCGGCGAGCCGAAGTACCTGGACGCCATCCGGCGGTCGCCCGATTTCCAGCGGCCGAGCTTCGTGTTCGGCTGGGCCGCCACGATGGACCTTGTCTGGGATGACCTGACGGTCGAGGAACGACGCGAGTTGTCCGATCGAGTGGCCCAGGCGGTGGCTCGCGACGGCTCGCTGTTCTGGAGGCCGACGCTCCCTCTGGTCAGCGTCTTCTACGAGGGCGGCAGCGGTTCCAACGACGCCGTCTTCCTGGCGCGGATGAAGCACGATTTCGACGAAACGGTTGTCCGCTGGACCGACAAGCTGAATCGCTGGGCCGACGGGCGCGGCGGCTCGGACATGTCCCACGGCTATCACGGCGAACACGCCTATTGGGAACCTTTCGTGGCCGCGATCGCCTGGTCGCACGCCACCGGGGAAGACTATCTCGGTCGGGCGGAATTCGCCAAGTACCAGAGTCCGTTCTACTGGTACCACTTCATTCCGGAGCGAGATCCACTGTCGGTCGAGAAGATCGGCGTGACGCGCACGGCCGACGACTTCAGCGCGGTCAGCCCTGCCCATTGCGGCGCGAATCACCTGCTGTTCCTCACGTTTACGCGCGAGAACGACGGGCTGGGATTGCCGTGGATGGAACTGGTCCGTTCGCAAGAACCGGCTTGGTCCACGGATCGGGAAGCACTCGGCCGACTGCTGTGGTGGGATCCGGACCAGCAGTCCCTGGATCCCGCCACGCTGCCCACCACGCGACTGTTTCCCACGTCGGGTCACGTCACGATGCGATCCGACTGGACGGAGGACGCGACGTTCGCCACCTTCCGTTGCGGACGGTTCGGCGAGATCGATGGCGGCTGGGGGCGCAACAACGCCGACAACTTGAGCTTCACGATCCGCAAGCGCGGGCCGCTGGCCATCGATTCGGGACCGGTCCACGGCCAGAACACGACGGTGCTGAAGTTCCTGGGCGAAGGTAGCGACTCGGGCGTGCCGGCCATCGGAAACTACGGCCGCCAGACGATCGCGCACAACTCGATCACCGTCGGCGACGGCCAGTTCGTGCATCGCGATTGGCAGGGCAAGCCCACGCGCGACGTGGTCCGAAGCGGCGGGCAGTCCATGCCGCAAGCGCGCGACTGGTGGCAACGTTGGGGATTTGCGGAGCCGCAGCCCGAATTCCAGGAAGGCCGCATCACCGCCTACCGCACGCATCCGCAGTACGACTATGCGTGCGGAGATGCCCGGTTCAGCTATCCGCCCGGCTGGGGCGTGGAAGAGATCACGCGCCAGTTCGTGTACCTCAAGCCGGATGTGTTCGTGGTCTATGACCGGCTCGCACTGACCGATCCCCGGCAGCAACCGTGCTGGTTGTTGCACAGTCTGCGCGAGCCCCGGGCGACGGCGGGCGAGCGTGCCTTGACCGCCGCGGAGATTGGCCCGCAATTCCTGTGGAACGGAACCGAGCGGATTCCCCACCCCGACCCGGGCGGACACATCGCGATGGATGGGGACGGCCTGACGATCGAATCCGGCTCGCCGGGCGAAGCGGGGACCGGATGGCTTCACGTCCGCACGCTGATCCCGGCCAAGAGCCAATGCCTACGAAAGAAAGTTGGCGGCAGAGGTCACGACTTCGAAGTTGCGGGGGTACAGTACGGATTGACGGACGAAGGCTACCGGATGGCCGACGATCCGTATGCGGTGCGGAGCACAATCGGCCTGTTGGGCTGGCGTGTGGAACTCCGGCCACGGACTCCGTCGCGAATCGTCGAGTTCCTGCACGTGATGCAAGTCGGCACCGCGGGCCAGTCGCCGGACGCCGCTGTCGGCGCTTCGCAACAACTGACGGCGGAAGCGGCAACCGTCGCCGTCGAGCAAGCTGGCACACGGTTTGTCCTGAGCCTGAACCGCATCGGCCCGCGCGGCGGCACGATCGCCGTTCTGGGCTCCGGACCCGAAATCCGCGACGCACTTCCCGAGACCGTGGAAGATCACTGGCGCCATTTCCAAGACGATCCCCACTTCCGCCTCTGGCAGACCGACCCGCGCTACCGCCTGGTGATCGGCGAGATGGCCGACGCGGCAAACGCCGCGGATACCGCGGATCGCGTCGAAGGCGGCTTGAAGCACTAGACGGAACAGGACGGCGGCGGCAAAATGCACATCAGGCCCGTGACTTGGAACGCCCGGGTCGAGTGGTGTACCGCATTGAGCACGTGCTTTACCGCGGATGATTGGGCAGGAACTCTACATGAAAAGCGATGCCCCCAACGCACCGGCGATTGCCGATCCCAACGCGTACCGGTCCCTGCTGGCCGTTTCGGAGGCCATCATCGCGCACCGCGATCTATCCGTGCTGTTCCATGAGCTGGCCGACCGGCTTCATCCGGTGGTTTCGTTCGATGCTCTGTCCCTGGTCCTGCACGAGGCGGCGAGCAACACCATGCGCATTCATGTGCTGGAGACCTCCGAACCCATTCCACGCCCGCTCGCGATAGGGAGCCACCGCCCGCCTGGGAATGAAGCGATCCACGCTCTATAAGAAGATGAAGAAGCTCGGCAACTTCCGTCTTGCGTAGCGCCCCCCCAAGACGGCGAGGCAGTCGCGTGTGGCGAAGGCGGCCGACGAGGGCGACGCGGGTCAAATTAAAACCCCGAGCGGCACACGCTGTGCGAAGTGAATTGAGCGACCGCTGGTTTACGGTTCCCAGCCGTTACCACAATGTCAGGCCTTCATCCGTCTGTCCGAAATAGGGAGTGGCATTCTTCTTGAAGAGTGTATACCTGAAGCAGGTTCCCGCGTCATCGCTGCTGCAATCTTCCACCTTAATCCAGAGCGAGTTCTCGGCTCTTTTCTTTTCCGTCGGGGATTCTCCCCACTTCGTTGTTTGCGTCTCAAAGAAAGAGCACGGTATACACCCGAAATGGAAACCATCCGCGATGGCTCTGAACTCTGAGACGATGTGGCTTGTCGTCTCTCTCGATCGTAGGAACTCAAGTTGTGGCGGATTCTCAAGAACACTGCTTTTTTCCACGCGAAGGAAGCAGTCGCAACCGCTCCGATCGACGCTCCCGCGAGCAAGACCCCGGAGGCGTTCGTCGGCCATTCCAACGATATACACGTAGCTATTCCCTTGTAACGACTTGCGAAGTGTGGGTAGCTGAAGCTTGATGCAATACTCACGAGGTGCCTTGATATCCGCGGAATTAATTGTGCATGTGTGGCCCGATTTTGCTTGTCCACAACGCACATTTACGTCTTCTCTTTTCGCAAACCACAAATCGTCACCAAGGTCGGGCTGCGGAGTAGCGATGATGTAGCCAGCCACGAGTAGATGATGACTGAACAGCGCTTTGAAGACCTGCTCTTTTTGTTGGTTTTCGAACTTGTCTTGTCCAAAAGAGATTATCTGTCTGGAGGACTTGTTCTTGGCCATTCTGCAACCTCCCAGACAAATTACTGTAGGGTTCCATCCACCAATATCGGTGACTCTAAGAAACGTGGCAATTGTATGTCCGCTATGACGTTTCACTTGGCAATAGCGGGTCGTTGCCGTGGAATGGCAGTATCGATGTCCGCACTTTGTCGAGCAGTTCCTGCGTGCCGTGGACATCGCACCAGCGGCGGATGTGATTCCAGTCGAGTCGCTCGCCTTGGACCGCAATGACGCCACGCGCATCTTCGACGTCCTTTGGCCTGTTCAGCGACAACGCCCACCGCAGCTTCATGACGACGACATCCTCCGGCGTGGGCACGAACGCCTGCCTGCCAAGAAACGGCGACCGCCGCCGCCGCGCAAAACGCTCCCGAGCAAATGGATCGTCATTCATACAAAAGAACTCGATCCGGTACGGATTGTCGGCGACATTAACGACGTACCGCATCGTTCCCGTGACCGTCTCGAACGAGACCTGCGGGTCAAGGCGGAACTGGGAACCTAAACGTGCAACGATGGCACGAATACCGCCGGCTCCCACCTGCACGCTGAAATCGGCGTCCTTGGTCGACCGGGGAATTCCATAGAGATTGCTCGCCAGGGACCCAACCAGGATGTAAGGAATGTCGAGCGCCTGAAGGGCGTCGATGACGGTGACGGTGGCTTCGTCACTGTTCACTTCGTGTTCTCCAGGCGGCGGCCCAATTCCACCCGCTCGGCCAGGATCTGACGCATGCGCTGTTCGTCGACATCCGGGAACTGATTGCGGATTCCATCCAGGGCAATCCGGCAGGCGAAGTCAAAGAGCTGGGGACCGGCCAAGAGTTTCTCCTCCGGCGTCATGACGCGAGCTGCAAGCACCTCGTCGCGGTAAAATGGATCGCCAAGTGTACCCGTCGGCTCCATCGTACTCTCCAATCCACAGTCCCTCTCAATCAATCGTCGAATTATCGCAAGTCTCTTGGGGACCGTCAACGTACCGTACACAGAACTTCAGCCCGGCGTGCTCTCTTGCGATTGCTTCTGAGATAAGCAGAAGATGAAAAAGCTCGGCATCTCTCGGCCCGCGCAGCGCGCCCGCCGGCGCGCCAGCGTTGACACTCCGGCCGCGGTGTTCCGCCCGCCCCGTCCCGACCGATCCCGAAGTCGTTGCCGGAGCTAGGGTCTTGAGACGAATCGCCGCAACGGACGTCTTCGACACGCTCCCTGCTTTACCGTCGCAGTGAACGTCACTTTCTTTAAGCCAACCGGGGGTTACCGCGGTGGCCTATCAAGATGGAGCGAGTGTCATGATCGATGCCATTTTGCTGCTAAACCCCGGTTCCTCCAGGCTGAAGTTCTCGATCTTCGGCCTGTCGGATCAGGATCTCGGCGTCGTGGCACACGAGTCGATTGAAGGGCTGGAAGCGAAGGCGCAATTCAGGGCGAGGGACGAGCAAGGGCGAACGCTGGCGGATCTGTCACTCGGCGACCCGACGCGGAGCTTCGGGTATGCGGATGCGTTCACGCACCTGGCGCGTTGGGCTTACGAGGGTTTCGCCGGGGAGTGCGAGCCATTCGCCGAGGGGCACCGCGTGGTTCACGGAGGGCTCTGGTTCAACGAACCGACGCTGATTGATGTCGCCGTCATGGCGAAACTCAGACAACGCATTCCTCTGATGCCGCCGCATCAGCCTCACAAACCGGGGGCCATCAAAGCGGTGATCCGGTTATCGCCGGAGCTGCCGCAGGTCGCCTGCTTCGATACGGCATTTCACCGCGGCAGCGCCCGGGGTGATGGAACGGTTCGGCCTGCCCGATAAACTACTCCGCCGGGGCGCGCGCCGCTGGGGGCATGGGCTGTCCTGCGAGTATATAGCCGACCGTTTGCGCTGCCTTGCTCCCAACCTTTGTGGCTGCCGGATCGTTGTCGCCCACCTGGGCAGCGGCGCCAGCCTGTCCGCCATGCGAGACGGCCGAAGCGTGGATACCACCATGAGCTTCTCGGCCCTGGATGGGCTGCCGATGGGCACGCGTTGCGGTACTCTCGATCCCGGCGCGATCCTCTTCCTGCTTCGGGACGGCTTGAACGCCGACCGCATCGACGACCTTCTCTACAAGCAATCCGGGCTGCTGGGAATCTCGGGCGTCAGCAACGACGTGCGCGCGTTGCTGGCGAGCGATTGCCCGCTGGCGGCCGAGGCGATCGAGTTTTTCGTGTATCGCGTGATCCGCGAAATTGGCTCGCTGACTGCGCTGTTGGGCGGCTTGGATGGGCTCGACTTCACTGCAGGCATTGGCGAGAATTCCCCGTTGATCCGCCAGCGGATCTGCGAGGGCCTCGCGTGGCTGGGTGTCTCCATCGACCCCGACGCCAACCAGCGTGGAAACGGATGCATGTCTCCCGAGGGACATACACCATCGGTGTGGGTGATTCCGACCGACGAATAGGCCATAATCGCCTCCCCTACCCTGGCTGTCATCCGCTCGGTCACAACATCGCAGACCAATGCATAAAGGCAACCTGCCCTGTCCGCCATCTACGCTTATTTCGTCACCTGCCACGAAGGTTTCGCGCTTGGTAACGGCCGAGAAAAAAGTGTCAGGAGTCATTTGACAACTTCGATTGGAACGGTGGAACGGAAGGACCAACCACCGACCCGGAGATCGAACGCCTGCGGTATTGCCCGATCAAGGATTCCCTGGCCCTGAATCGGCAAGCGATCGGCAACGCCCATGCTGCGGTGTCCCGCGGTCTTCTTCCGCGACCGAGGGGTTGCCTTCCGCGCTTGGCCGTGTTTAACTCGCAACTTGCGAAATAGAACGGATGGCAAAGCCGGGGCACGGAGCATCGTTCGGGCACAAAATCACGAGACGTTTGATCCAGGAGTTTTGCGATGAGAGACGGTTTCCGAGCGGTGGCGGCCCTGATTTTCGGTGTGGTTGTGTGCTGGTCGGGTGTGCCGTCACCAGCGAATGCGGCCGGAAAGAACGTGGTCTTGGTCGTCGCGGACGACCATTCGCCCGACATGGGCTGCTACGGGAATCCGGTGCTCAAGACGCCCAATCTGGATGCCTTGGCGGCCGAGGGAACGCGGTTCGTCCATGCGTTTTGCACAACGGCCAGTTGTTCGGCCAGCCGCTCGGTGATCCTCTCCGGCTTGCACAATCACGCCAACGGACAGTACGGCCACCAACATCACTTCCACAAGTTCAGCTCGTACGACAATCTGGCTTCGCTGCCTGTCTATCTGACCCACGCCGGCTACCGCACGGCCCGTTGCGGCAAGTACCACGTCGCTCCCGAGCCCGTGTACCAATTCGAACGCAAAATCCCCGGGCCGGAGCGCAACGGAGTAGTCATGGCCGAGAATTGCCGCGAATTCATCAGCGAGAAATCGGACCAACCGTTCTTCCTGTATTTCTGCGTTTCGGATCCGCACCGCGGCGGCGGCACCGCAAACGAGTTGCCGCACCGCCCCGACCGGTTCGGCAACCCCGCGCCGGGGAAGAGTCACCCCGGCATCACCGAAGTGGTCTACGATCCAGCCGACGTCATCGTTCCCGGGTTTCTGCCCGACACGCCGGCGTGCCGCGCGGAGCTGGCGCAATACTACCAATCGATCTCGCGGATCGATCAAGGCGTTGGGCGATTGGTCCAGGTGCTGAAGGATGCCGACGTCTGGGACGAGACGCTGGTGATCTACATCTCCGACCACGGCATCGCGATGCCGGGCGCCAAGACGACGCTGTACGAGGGCGGCATGGTCTCGCCCCTGCTGGTCCGCCATCCCAACGGCCTGGGCCGAGGCGTCGTCCACCGGGCGATGGTCAGTTGGGTGGACTTGACGCCGACGATCCTAGACTACGCCGGAGCGCTCGATCCGGAGAGCAGGCGAGTCAAGCAGGAAGTTCTCGGCCGCATCCCGGCCAACCAGATCCGCACCGATCCGCAGAACACGGGCGACACGAAGGCGGGCGATCTGCACGGCCGCTCGTTCTTGCCGATTCTCGATCAAGCCGACGCGGCAGGCTGGGACACTGTCTACGCCTCGCACACGTTCCACGAAATCCAGATGTATTACCCGATGCGAGTCGTGCGCGAGCGGCAGTGGAAGCTGATCTGGAACATCGCCCATCCACTTCCGTTCCCGTTCGCGTCGGATCTATGGGCCGCGCCGACCTGGCAGGCCCAATGGGCCTTGGGGCCGGATGCGCCGTACGGCCAGAAGACGGTGGCGAGGTATGTCCACCGTCCCGCGTTCGAGTTGTATGATGTTCAGAACGATCCGCACGAGGGACGGAATCTGGCCGACGACCCGCAGCACGCCGAGACGCTCGGGCGACTGAAGGCGAAGCTGAAACAGTTTCAGCGGACGACCAACGACCCGTGGATCATGAAATGGGATTACGAGTAGCGGACCCCCTTTTTTCCGGAGATCGATCATGAGCGTGAACCGTCGTAGCTTTTTGAAGACGAGTGCCGCCGCCAGCGTGGCCTTTGCCGCACCGGCTATCCACGGCGCGGACAAGAGCAAGAAGTACCGCACCGCGTTGATCGGCAGCGGGTGGTGGGGCATGAACATCCTGCGGACCGCGCTGGCGGCCGGCGAGTCCGAGGCGGTCGCGCTGTGCGACGTCGACCGCGGGGCGCTGGACAAAGCGGCCACGGAAGTCGAGCAGATGACCGGCAGCCTGCCGAAGAAGTACAAGGATTACCGCGAACTGCTCGAGGAACAGAAGCCGGAGATCGTGATCGTCGGCACGCCGGACCACTGGCATCCGCTGCAAACCATCGCGGCCTGCAACGCGGGCGCACATGTGTACGTCGAAAAACCCGTCGGCCACACGGTGCTGGAAGGGCGCGCCATGGTCAATGCGGCCCGGGCAAACGAGCGCGTCGTTCAAGTCGGCACGCACCGCCGCGTGTCGCCTCATAATCAATGGGCCATGCAGTTTCTGCGCGACGGCAAACTGGGCCGGGTCAACATGATCCGCGCCTTCGTCCATTCCGGCGGCGGACCGGGTTCGCCGACGCCCGATCAAGAACCGCCCGAGGGACTGGACTGGGATCTATGGTGCGGGCCGGCGCCGTTGTGCCCGTACAATCCGGCCATTCATCCGCGGGGCTTCCGCCACTTCCTGGACTACGCCAACGGAACCCTGGGCGACTGGGGAATTCACTGGATGGACCAGATCCTGTGGTGGAGCGAAGAGCAGTGGCCGAAGACCGTGTCGTCGACCGGCGCCAAGTGGTTCCGGCAGGACAACGCCGACGCGCCGGATACGCAGGTGGCCCACTTCGAGTTCGATTCGTTCACGGCGGTCTGGGAACATCGCCGGTACGCGGCCAACTATGCGGAAAAGCACCCCGTCGGCGTCTATTTCTACGGGGCTGGCGGCACGCTGCACATCGGCTGGCGCGACGGCACAACGTTCTATCCGGCCAGCGGTAAGGAACCGGAAAACGTCCCGCCCCAATTGCATCAGCCCGATTCGCAGAACATCCCGGAACTGTGGGCCGATTTCCTGAAGTGCATCAAGTCTGGCGAACGCCCCGTCTGCGACATCGAACACGGCCATCGCTCGACCAGCATGAGTCTGCTGGCCATGTTGTCGATGAAACTGGGTCGCAGCTTGCGCTGGGACGGCGAGAACGAACAGGTCGTCGGCGACGACGAAGCCAACCGGCTGCTGCGCCGCGAGTACCGTGCGCCGTGGCAGTACCCGATCTGAACAGACGCGGATCAGGCCAGCCACCAAACGATAACCCGTGCCAAAGCACGGGCCGAAACCAACTGCGGCGGAACAAGGGGCGGAAACGCCCCTTCCCCATCCTCGGATCGCGTTACTTCTCCAGCTTGACCTCGACCGTGTTCTTGCCCTCGGCGACGTCGATCGAGATATCGGTAGCGGCTTCGTTCCAGTACTTGTCCGGGACCGATTGATCGATGCGAACCGGCTGGGCTTGTCCCGTCGGAGCGGCCAACTTTGGGGCCAAGTACACTCGGTAGGTGTCCACCGGCAACGGGTCGATGATCTTGAACTTGCCGTCGGCCTGAATATCCGCCGTGCCGCCCTGGCCCGTCGTCAGGCTCAGAAAGATCACCGCGGCCTCGGAGTAGGGCGTCCCGTTGAGTGTGACGGTGCCTTCCACGGTGCCGACCGGCTTCGACTTGCCGCACCCAGCAGCGAGCACCAGCAACAACATGAAAAGCAGACCGCTTCGCGAAAGCGAGAGGTATAAAGGCGTACCTGAATCAGTCATACCAAGTCCCTTCTGTCGTTCGGCGTGGAACGGAATCGGTTCCGTTCGGTGGAGGAATTGCAAGTGGGAAGCGGTTCGACCGCCCTCATTAGAATTGGGCCACCGGTTCGCCGTCGTAACGGCAGGCCAGTCGCTTGAGGTTGACGAAATCGATATCGTCGGTGATGAAACGCACGGCGCCGTCGGCCACCAATACGTTGATGCCGCCGGGATGCAGCGAATTCCAGTGCGTGTTGTTGCGGTACATCGCCTCGGTCGCCCCGGTCTGGACGATCTTCGAGTTCGGCGCAAAGCGGATGCAACTGGTTCCCGTCTGCCACAGATCCCCGCAGTTCGGATCGTCCAGCGGCCGCGGATGTCGGCTTCCATACCAAGCCCCGTAGTAATTCGATGTCAGGTTCGACATCCCCACCAACGCGGACTGCTCGGCGACCAGCAGCGTGTTGGCGGTGCCATCGGTCGCTTGCTGCAATCCGAAGGCTTGGTTGGCGACGAGCAGTCCGTTGTTGCACGACCAACCATGATTGCAGTCGCGAGTGCCAGCGTCCGGATTCGACCCCGGAATCGGGCGAGCCGCGCCTTGGACTCCCACATAGCAGACATTCATCGCGTCCGTGTTGTTGTGACCGCCGATTTCGGGAATTACCGTCGAAGGACAACGATAGGCCGGCAGGACCAGTCCTTTCAATACTTCATTGCCCGCCAGCGGAACTGCGCCCGCCGCATTACTCCCCATGAAATGCACCGCGGGATTCGCCGAGAATGTCAACTGTTCATGGATCGTGGACTGTTCCATGAACGGCAGAATCAACGCCCGCCAGTTCGAACCGCTCGACGGCCATGCCTCGCGAAGATTGTACGAACCCAACGGAAATTTGCGGTAAGTGTCGTGGTAGTTGTGAAGCGCGATCCCCATCTGCTTCATATTGTTCACGCACTGGGTGCGACGTGCCGCCTCGCGGGCCGCTTGAATGGCTGGCAGCAAGAGTGCCACCAAAATTCCGATAATTGCAATCACGACCAGCAGTTCGACGAGCGTGAAACCTCGTCGAGTCGAACAACCGTCTGTCATGGCAGGTCCCTCAAAAGGATGCAAGAGAAAACAGAAATCGGACATTCAAACGCTGAATGCACTTCCGAAAAAACACCGACTCCGGAAGAGGATGAATCGTATGCAGCCACTATAGTTGAAGGCATTCGCCTAGCAAAGCTCAGATCGTCGATTGTTGATCCGACAGCTCAAAATAGCGGCCTTTCTTGCCGCTGAGTCACACGGTCAAAGCATGAGAATGCCGAGTTCATTGACAATTCTGGAGGATTTTGGCCTGACGACTGAAAGCATCAGCACACATCCAATCCCCTTTTCGACCGTCTTGACATACACACCCGAAAGTGCTGACACTTTGGGAGTCGGGCAACCGATTTCGCTTATGGACTCGAACGTACTTCAGCTTATGGGGGATCCTGCGATGAAGCGTAACCAATGGACTCGGCGCGAGATGCTCAAGACCAGCGCGGCGGCGCTCGCACTGCCGGTGTTTGTTCCCGCGGGCGTGCTAGGCCGCGATGGAGCTGCGCCGCCCAGCGAGTCGGTGCGGGTGGGCGTGATCGGTTGCGGGGGGCGAGCCCGCTGCATTCGCGAAGCCGCCGATGTCAAAGGGTTCAAGGTCGTGGCCGCCTGCGACTTGGAACTGGCACGGGCCGAGCAGTTTGCCAAGGACATGTCCGGCGGCCAGCCTTGGGGCGTGTACGACGACTTCCGTAAAATGATCGAGCAAGAGCGGCTGGATGCGGTGATGGTGGAAACGACCACTCATGCCCGCGCCTGGATCACCATCCTCGCCATGCAGATGGGCGTGGACACGTATATTGAAAAGCCCATGAGTCTGACGATCGCCGAGGGGCGGGCAATGGTCAACGCGGCGCGGCGCTACAACTGCGTCACGCAAGTCGGCACGCAGCAGCGGTCGATGCCGATCAACAACTGGGCCAGCGACTTGGTCAAGAACGGCGCGATCGGCCCGATCCGCACTGTCCTGGCGCCGAACTTCGTCGGCCCCTTCCGCTGGACGAAGACTTCGTCGGCCGACGTCCAAGGCCCCGTCGACAAGTGGTGGGATTTGTGGACGAACCAAGCGGAGTTGCGGCCGTACGAATCCGCCCTGCACCGCGGTTGGGCTCGCTGGTGGGACTACGACGGCGGCGGACTGTGCTTCGGCGTCACCGGCTGGGGCACGCACAGCTACGACCAGATCAACCGGGCGCTGGGCACCGACGACACGGGACCGGTCGAGATTCTGCTGGAAGAACCGGTCGCGGATCGCGAAACGGGCCGCTTCGCGAGCGGCGAGACGGTCGGCGGCGTGCAACTCGGCGAGACGGGCGACATCGACACGGGCGTGGACTACCACCGCATGGCGAAACTGAGCGGCCCGCGGGCCAGGATGCGGATGTGGTTCGCCAGCGGCACCGAGCTGCGGCTGCACTTGGACGGCGACAGCGGTCCCGGCCTGGGCGCGATCTTCGTAGGCGAGAACGGCAAGATCGAGATCAACCGCAACAAGCTGGCCAGCAATCCCCCGGAACTGGTCCGGTCGTCGGACAACCCCGGCCCGAACCAGCGGCCCGAGACGGCGTACCACATCGAAAACTGGATTGACTGCATCAAGAGTCGCCAGCGTTGTACGGCCGACATCGAAATCGGCCAGCGCGCGACGACTCTGTGCTACTTGGTCAACATCGTCCGTGACGTCGGCTTGGTCGGCCAACGCCTGAAATGGGATGCCGTCGCCGAGCGCTTCACCAACTGCGACGAAGCCAACCAACACCTAAGCCGCCCCCGCCGCCCAGGCTACGAACTGCCCGACCTGGCGTAATCGAACGCCGCAGCTCCCGTAGCATAGGCTGCCAGCCTGTGGGCGACGTTAGGTTGATCTGTGCGGAGCACCGAGAGGATTCGCGGATGCTCCGCGCGCAGCCCTGCAACCGAAACCCGCGGGATGGATTGACAATCGATCTCGGGTTCGGGAATGTGTTGAGGTGGAGGAATTGAGCGATTCTTGGAATTGTGTGGCGAGCTGTCCGAGTTCCCGCGAATTCGGAGACGGGGTGGGGAGGGATTGGCATGTGCGTTCGAACGGGGTTGTGGCTGAGTCTGTTGTTCGTCGGGCTGGCGGGGTGCGGGCCGCGCGACGGCACTTCGCCGAGTGAAGCGCCGGCCGTTGCGCCCGTGGGAGGCGAGACGGCGACCGATGCGCCGCCGGCGGTGGAAACGGATTCGACCGCTGCGACGGCCGAATTAGTCGCCTGGATCGAGCAGGCGGGCGGGAAGTCGCGGCTGGATGGCCAGGGGCAATTGGTGCTCGTCGATTTCACGGACGCGAAGATCGCCGACGCGGATCTCGAACGACTGGCCGGACAGTCGTTTCTGAAGAGTGTCAAGTTGACTCGCTGTCCGGTGGGCGACGCGTGCCTGGTCCACTTGGTCAACCTGCCGCGGTTGGTGTCGCTGGGCCTGGACGCGACGGGAGTCACCGACCAGGGTCTGCGGCAGATCGCGGCGGCGCAGCGATTGGAAGAGCTTCTGTTGGAGGGAACGGCGGTCACGGACGCAGCCGCCGAGTCGATCGCGGCGCTGCCCAAATTGCAGCGTCTGCGGCTGGCGGATACCAAGATCACGGATGCGGCGCTCGAGCGGTTGGCGGCTTGTCCGTCGCTGGTCAGCGTCAACGTCAGCAAGACAGCGGTCAGCGACGCGGGGCTGGTACATTTGGCGAAGCTTCCGCAACTGACGGATCTGAACCTGTACACCACGGGCGTCACCGACGAAGGGTTGGACGCTCTGCAACCGCTGACGGGTTTGACGTCGTTGAACTTGGATAACACGAAGGTGACCGATGCCGGGTTGTCCAAGTTGGCCAATTTCGGAAAGCTCGGTTTTCTGCATCTCGGCCGCACGGCAGTCAGCGACGCGGGAGTCGATCCCCTGAGTGGGCTGAAGACGCTCCGCACCTTGCACGTGACGCGCACCGGCGTGACCGAGGCCGGGGCCGAACGCTTGCGCCAAGCGCTGCCGGAATGCGAGGTATTGTCGGGGGATCCCGACGCGGATCAGCAGTAACCCGCGTAAGCCGACGGGACGAAGTTGCCGTCTTCGAGTCCCAGCCGCTTCATCTTCTTATAGAGGGTCGTGCGGTTGATGCCCAGTTGTTCCGCGGTCGCATTGCGGTTCCAGTTGTGGTGCTGGAGGGTTTCCAGGATGATCTGACGCTCGGGGCCTTCGAGCGCCTGTTTGAGCGTCTTTCCCTGGGCGGGCCGAGCCGCAACGGGAACCGCGGCGTTCATGTCGCGCGGCAGGTCGTCGATCGTCACAACGCGGTGTTTCCCCAACAACACCGCGCGTTCCACCACATTCTGCAGTTCGCGCACGTTGCCGGGCCAATGATAACCCTGCATCAGGGACATCGCGTCCTCCGTGAAGCCGTCGACCGTCTTGCCGGTCTCTCGGCAGATGCGGGCCAGGAAGTGCTCGGCCAGCAGCGGAATGTCGGCAATCCGCTGCCGCAGCGGCGGCAATTCGATGTTGATCACGTTGACGCGATAGTACAGGTCTTGGCGAAAGCGGCCCGCGGCGACGGCGCGGGTCAGGTCGTCGTTGGTCGCCAGGATCACTCGCGTGTCGACGTGATAGGTCTTGGTTCCGCCGACCTGCTCGAACTCGAACTCCTGCAGCAGTCGCAGCAGCTTGACCTGCATGTTCGGCGAAGATGTGCCGATCTCGTCCAGGAAAATGGTGCCCCCGTTGGCCTGCATGAACTTGCCGAGCTTGTCGTTGGAAGCCCCCGTAAAGGCCCCCGCGACATGCCCGAACAGCTCGCTCTCGAGCAGCGTTTCGGGCAACGTTCCACAGGCGATCTCGACGAACGGCTTGTCGCGCCGCCCGCTGCGGCGATGGATGGCGCGGGCCACGAGCGATTTGCCGGTTCCACTTTCGCCCGTGATCAGCACCGTAGCCTTGGTGTCGGCGATGCTGTCGATCATGTCGAAGATCCGCAGCATCCGGTGGTCATGGCCGACGATATTCTCCATCCCGAAGCGGAGATCGAGTTGGGCCTTGAGCTTGGCGTTTTCTTCGATCACTTTCCGCTGCGTCAGCGCCCGGTTGATCGCCAGGTCGAGTTCTTCGTCGATCAGCGGCTTGGTCAGCACGTCGAAGGCCCCTGCGCGGATGGCATCGACCGCCGTGTCCGTCGTGGCGTATCCGGTGATCAGGATGACCGTGGTTTGGGGGCAGATCTGCTGGCAATGGTCCAGCACGTCAAAACCATCCCCCTGCTGGAGCCGGATATCGGTCAGGACGACGTCAAAGACGGTCTGATCGATGCGTTGGATCGCCTCGTCTGCCGAGCAGGCCTCGGCGACTCGATAGCCTTTTTCGCGGAGCCAATCGGCCATCGAATCCAGAACAAGACGGTCGTCATCGACCAGAAGCAGGGAACCTTGTTTCATTTTCGCCTCACCAGGTGCTGTCGATTCAAGTTGTCACCATCTATCTAGGTCACAGGTTGCATCGAGTCAACAAAAGGAGTGATTTCGGGCACGCGAGGACGACGGAACCGTTCCCCCCACGGCGAGCAACCGCGGGCCGCAATCTCGTTCTTTCCGTCACAATCGGTGCCATCGATTGGTTTGGACGCGGCAAGAAGGGCGGATGTCTGCGGAGAAAATTTCCGCTGCTGACTGTGTTTTTCTCGCAAAACCCGTTATGATGTGGTTCTATCGGTTTGGTTTTTTGGGTCCGGTTGTTTCGCTTGATAGGAGCGGACTTGTGGGAATTAAGTTGATTGTTGCGGACGATCAAGCGATCATTCGCAAAGGGATCGAAAGCATGTTGAGCGACGAAGACATCGAGATCGTGGCCGAAGCGGCCAACGGACTCGAAGCCATCGAGATGTCGCTTGCGCACCGGCCGAACGTCCTGTTAATGGACGTGATGATGCCCGAACTGGATGGCCTGGACGCGCTGGAGCGGTTGCGGGACGAGTCGCCTCAGACCCGCGTGGTGATGATGTCGGCGCACGACAATCCGACGTACATCGCCCGTTCGGTCGCCTTGGGCGCCGATGGTTTCGTCCAGAAGGACGTTCCGGCGGAGGAGTTCGTGGCGGCGATTCAGCGGGCTGCTCGGGGGGAAGCGCCTCCCGTCGAAGGCCGACTGAACAAGATTAAGGAGTTGTTGGCCAAGCGGAAGGATCCCGTGGCCGACGATGTGCCCTTAACGAAGCGCGAGTATCAGGTGCTGCGTCACTTGGCGTACGGTTTGAGCAACCGCGAGATCGGTCGGTCGTTGAACGTCAGCATCGAGACGGTCAAAGAACACGTCCAGAACATCCTGCGCAAGTTGGATGCCGCCGATCGAACCGAGGCGGCCGTGTGGGCAGTCCGGCGCGGTCTGGCCTGACAAGAGGCGAGTCGCGCGCCGCGGAACCCGACTTGAGCAAGTGGGTCGCAATTCGAACCGGCGGACGCGTGCCACTCGAGGTGCGCGCCGCCGAGCGCGACTCGGCAGCGAGCGGTCAGTTGGCCCTCGGGTGGGCGCGCTCGTAGACTTCGCGCAGACCGGTCGTGCTAACGTGCGTGTAGATCTGTGTGGTGACCAAGCTCTTGTGCCCCAGCAATTCCTGAACGCTGCGGATGTCGGCGCCGCGGTCCAGCAGATGGGTCGCGAAGCTGTGCCGTAGCGTGTGGGGCGATGTCCGCAGATCCAGCCCGGTGATCTTCAAGTACTTTTCCAGCATGCGGCCCACGCTGCGCGTCGTCAACCGGCGGCCGAATTTGTTGACGAACAGCGGAGCCTCGGGGCCCTTGGGTTCGCGCGGCGAGAGGGTTCGGCAACTCTGCCAACGATCGATGGCCTGCAAGGCGTACGATCCCAACGGCGCCAGCCGCTCGCGGCGGCCCTTGCCACGTATCCGCACCAATCCGCCCTCGGGATCCAGATCGCCGTCGTTGATGCCCACCAATTCGCTCACGCGGAGTCCGGCGGAATACATGGTTTCCAGCATCGCGCGGTCGCGCAGGCCCGCGGGACTGTCGCCTGGCGGGCTGTCCAGCAGTTTGCCGATCTCGTCGGTCGTCAGGAAGTGCGGCAGGTTCCGGTCCGGACGCGGATTGCGCAGCGGCTTGGCTGGATTCGAATCGGCATAGCCCTCGCGCTGGGCAAAGCGGAAGAAGCTGCGCAGCGAAGCCAGGCGCCGCGCGACGGATGTCTTGGCGTATCCCGCCTCGTGCAGCGCCGCGACGTAGCCGCGCAGATCCAGCGCGGTGATCTCAGCCGGTTCCGGCGGGTGACCGTAGCTCTCGGTCAGGAACTCGTCCAACGATGTCAAGTCCTCGCGGTACGACTTGACGGTCAGCGGCGACGAATTCCGCTCGACCAGCAAGTATCGCAAGAAACGCGAGATGGCGGCCTGCATGTCAAGCGGCTTCCCGATCGTCGAACTGATCGAAATGGCTGTCGGTGGGCAAAGGCAACTGGAATCGGTTCGACAGGTCGAAACTGCTGCGCGCCGTCTTCTTCTGTTCCGCCGCCGCTTGGCGGATCTTCTGGCTCATCACCGCCGCGTCGTACCAAGTGAAACTCAACTCGGGATTGGCCGCGTACCGCCCGATTTGGCGCAACGTCTCCACCCGGTTGTCGTCGTCGAACAGAAAGATGTAACGCTCGTTGCCCTTGACTAACGCCAGGACGTTGATTTCCGTGGACACCTTCGAGATCCTCCGTGATCTGCCGGTCGGTCTGGGTCGATGGCAGCCCTCGGCCAGCGCGAAAGAAACCCTGGCCAGCTATGGAACATATCGGCACCGAAACGGCTGCAACAACACTCAGGTTTTTTGGCCGTGTGGACCGGGATCGGATGCCAGCTATCGGCAAGCTGTCAATTGTGTGAAATGGCGCAAACTATCCGGCCTGGCCGCGCTCGAAGCACAGGCTGCCAGCCTGCGAGGCGGGGATGCTGCCTGGGGTTCTGCGGAAGGGGTCGGGAGTCGTTTTCGAGCAAAGGGTCTTCCCTGTGGGTGATTGTTGCCCGAAAACGACTCCCGACCCCAGCGTGAACTCCAACGGCTGCCTATTCGGGCGGTTTGATCGCATCGTGCTGGATCCGCCGGGTTGCGGACAGGGTTGCCACGTCCTGCCAGGAACTCGACCCCGACGGCAAGATCACACCTTCCGAACGGCGCTGACCGGGATGCCACGGAATGCGGATCACGATGATCCACAGCGCCGCGACCGCGGACACGATCAGTGCTAGCGCGACCAATCCCTCGAAAGTCAGCCGCCGTCCCAATTGGACGACCGGGGCCGTGGCGACGTCCGCATGAACTTGAACCAGAACCAGCAGATCGGTCCGGCCGTTGCCGCGCGCCGGACTACCGCGCTTTGGCAGGTCCACGGACTCGGCCGCCGCAATCCAGCGACCCGCGTAGAGTTCGCCTCCCGGGGCATCTGCCAAGGGATCCTGGTACGGATAGAACGGTTCGCGCTGAATGCCGGCCAACTGTCGTTCGGATACCAGGAAGTCTCGTGCGGGTGGCTGCTTGCGGTACAGCGGATGCTGCAGAATCGTCCCCCGCCGTTCCCCCGGACGGTTGTCGACCAGGATCGCGAAATAATCGGTGGCTTCGTCCTGGCTGCGGAAGACGGCGAAATCGCCGACGTCGATGGTCAGTGCCAGCACACCCAGCACGGGTTGGTCAGGCTGGGCCGGGTCGAGGATCGGCGTCGTGATGGCGATTTTCCAGCGCTCCGTCGTGCGACTCTTGAACACGGCGGACAGATGCGTCGTTTCGATCACCGCGGGAAGTTCCTCGGACCGCACCCAGGTGAGATCCTCGGGTCCGCCGTGGAAGTAGGTGCGCCAACTGAAGTTTCGGCCGACGGAGCGAGTGGCGATTCGATCGGGGTAGGCATCGGCGATCATCGTGCCTCGGCGGCTGACGACGAACAGGCTGGCGAATTGGGCGTCGGCGACGCCCGCATCGGCATTCAATCGGTCCAACTGGTTCTGAAGATAGTCCGTCAACGGACCTCGCGCGGGGTCGGCCAGGAATTGTTCGCGCAGGGTGGTCAGTTGCTCGGGGTCCACGTGCGGATCGTCCAGTTTGGCCAGCAGCAAACTCTGCGACGCAATCGCCAACGCTTCGCGCAGTTGTGGCTGCCGCGATTCGCGCTCCACGAACTCGAAATTGCTCGCCAATTCGGCTTCGAAGCTCTTTGCCAGGAACTTGGCGGCGAATTGGTTGCTGCGGTAGGTTTGGCGAGTGACCATCCGCTCTGCTTGATCGACCGCACGGCCAAAGGCGCGGAAGTAGACCGCGATCATGATCAGCAGCAGCACGGCGGGGGCGACCAGTCCCAGCAGCATCAGCGGGCGACGCATCCGGGCTTCTTGCCTCGTTTGCAGCGCGTCCAACACGGCTTGGACGTTGGGGTAGCGGGTCTCGGGGTCGATCGCCAAGCAACGGTCGACGATGTCTGCTAGCATGCCGTCCACGCCGGGAATCTGGCGATGCTGGTCCGGGACGGGGCCTTCGCAGATTTCGCGGCGATAACTCTCCAACCGCGCCGGCAGATTCGGGGCTGCATCGATCCTTTGGATGCGCGCGTTCTCGCGGTGCGGCGGCGAACCGGTCAGCATGCAGAACAGCATCGCGCCCAGGGCGTACACGTCCCAGCGCGCGTCCGGGACGGCCCGCAAGTCCGCTTGCTCCGGCGCCATGTAGAACAGCGTGCCCAGTGCCGGCGTCTGTTCGTGGGACAAACGGGACTGGCCGAAATCGGCCAGTCGCGGGCGGTGGTCCTGGTCCAACAGGATGTTCGCCGGCTTCAAATCGCAGTGCAGAACCCCTTTGCCGTGCGCGTGCGTCAGTCCGATCGCGATCTCCCGGAACAAAACCGCCGCTTCCTCGGGGGACAAGCGTCCGTGGTCGCGCAGCAAGTCGTCCAGCGAACCGTTCTCGACATACTCCATGACGTAGTACGGCGGGTCGGCATCCCAGCCGACTTCGAGCAACTGCACGACGTAGCGGTCGGCCGACAGGAAAACCAGCTTCTCCACCTCGCGCGACAGCAACGTCCAGTCCAGCCCCCCGCGATGCAGATAGAATTTGATCGCGACTTGCCGTCCCGTGTTGCGGTCCTGCGCGACCCAAACCTCGCCGTATGCGCCAGCGCCCAGGAACCGCTGCATCTCGTAGCCCGCCGGCTGGCCCGGCGGCTCGGTTCGCTGCAAACTGAGTCGCCGCGCCCGCGACTGCTCTTGCTGGCTCTGATACTCCGTACGTTCGTCTGCCATGTGGTCATCGTAGCACAACCGTGGCCGAGGGCAACGTCGTGCCAAATTGGACCGTAGCCGAATTCGTGAGAATTCGGAAGTTCCCGGCCATCGTCCGGAGTCTCGCGACTTCGGCTACCGGCCCAGGAATAGCCGCTTGGAGAACACGGGCAGACGTTCGCCGAACAGGAAATTGGTCCCTTGCGCGCCGGGCTCCAACTGGATGCCGTTAAACGTGTTGTTCTCGACGCTGGCCGTCGGCACCGTGCCGGGCGTATCGCGGCCGTCCAGGTAGGTCTGCGGCTGTTCCTGAATCATCTGATAAACCCCCGCCGGCAAATCGCTGAACACGTACGATCCGTCGCTGCCGGTGACCTGCTGGCGCTGGACCGTCGAGCCGTTCAGCGCAGTACCGGTCAGCCGCACGGTGACGCCGGAGATCGGAGCTTCGCCCGCATCCTTCAGACCGTTGTTGTTCAAATCGACGTACACGAAACCCGACAAACTGGACAGCAGCGGGTTGACGACCGTCGACTGCGAAGCCGTATTGTTGCCCGAAGTTGTCTCCGGCTCGGTTCCCGTCACCGTCGCTTGGTTGGTCAGCGTGCCGGAGAAGCCGGCATCGACCTGCGTGACGATCGTGATCGTCCGGCTGGCGCCGACCGCCAGATCGCCCAGCGTCGCAGTGACCGTGCCCTGCGAGTGAGTCACAGTTCCCTGGCTGGCGGTAGCCGACACGAACTGGAGTTGCGAAGGCAGCACGTCCTGGACGCTGACCGCGGTAGCGCTGGACGGCCCGTTGTTCGTGACGGTCAGGGTGTACGTCAGTTGGCTGCCGGCAGTGACCGGGTCGGGCGAATCGGTCTTGGTGATCGCCAAGTCGATCTGCGCCTGGACCACGGTCGGTTCCGAGTCCGAGTTGTTCTGGGGCTGCGTCTCGGTTTCCGTGCCGGTGACATTGGCCGTGTTGGTGATGGTCCCGCGGGTCGACGGATTGACGGTCACCACGATGGTCACCGTGGCGCTAGCACCGCTGGCAAGGTTGCCCAAGTTGGCGGTGATCGTGCCGTTCGAGTTGGCCGAGGTGCCTTGGCTGGCGGTGGTCGAGACGAAGGTGACGCCGCTGGGCAATTGGTCCGTGACCGTCACGCCGGTCGCGTCGGAGGGACCGTTGTTGACGACCGACAGCGTATACGTCAACGTCTGTCCGGCGATCACCGGATCGGGCGAGTCGGCCTTGAAGATCACCAGATCGATCTCCGGTTGGATGACCGTCGACACGCTCGACGTATTGTTGCTATTGTTGGTCTCTTCTTCGTTCCCGCTGACCGTCGCTGTATTGGACAAGCTGCCGCGTGCCGACGGAGGGACAGTGACGACGATCGTGATGGTTTCGGTTTGGTTGAGTGCCAAGTTGCCGACGTTCACGGTCACCGTTCCCGCGGCGTGGCTGGCCGTGCCCTGCGTCGACGTGGCCGAGACGAACGTAACATTCGCCGGCAGCGTGTCGACGACCGAGACGCCGGTGGCCGACGATGGTCCGTTGTTGGTGACCAGCAGCGTGTAGGTCAAATTCTCGCCGGCCACGACGGGGTCGGGGGCATCCGACTTGGTGATCTGCAGGTCGACCCGTGGCACGATCTGGGTCGTTTGGCTGCTCGTGTCGTTGTCGGGTTCGGTGTCCGTTTCGTTCCCTGACACACTGGCCGTATTGACGATCTGTCCTTGCAACGAGCCGGCGACCGTCGTGGTCAGGGTGATCGTGGCCGAGCCTCCTGGGGCGAGATTGCCCAGGCTGGCCGTCACCGTGCCGTTGGTTGCCGTAACGGTCCCCTGGGTCGCCGTGCCGGAAACGTAGGTCAGACCCGCGGGTAGCACGTCGGTCACGGTGACGCCGGTAGCCTGCGAAGGCCCGTTGTTGGTCACCAATAGCGTGTAGGTCAATGTGCCCGCGGCAGCCACCGGGTCGGGCGAGTCGGTCTTGACGATCCCCAGATCGATCTCCGCCAGCACCGCCGTAGTCACCGAATCGGTGTTGTTTTGCAGATTGCGCTCGTTCTCGATGGCAACGACCGAAGCCGTGTTGACGATCGACTGGCGAGTCGCCGGATCGACTTGGACGGTGATCGTCGTCGTGGCCGATTCTCCGACGGCCAGATCGCCCAACTCGATCGTGACGACGTTGCCGCTGTTGCTGGCCGTACCGGCGCCGTCCGCGGAAACGAATTGGACTCCGGCGGGCAACGTGTCCGTGACGGTGACCCCGGTCGCATCCGACGGACCATCGTTCCGGACCAGCAGCGTGTACACCAATTGTTCGCCGGCCACGACGGGATCGGGCGCGTCGGTCTTGGTCAGCACCAAATCGACTTCGGCGGCGACCGTGGTTTGGGCCGTGTCCGTATTGTCGTCCGGGTCAGTTTCCTCTTCGGTCGCCGAAACCTCCGCTTCGTTCAGCAGCACGCCACGCGCCGACGGGGACACATCGACCGTCAAGGTAACGGTCGCCGAGGCGCCGGCCGCCAGATTTCCCAGGCTGGCAGTAACCGTGCCGCCAACATGCGCTATGGTGCCCTGGCTGGTGGTCGAGGAGACGAACGTCACGCCCTGCGGCAACGTGTCGACCACCGTGACGCCCGTCGCATCGGAGGGTCCGTCGTTGCTCACCAGCAGCGTGTAAGTCAGCGTCTGTCCCGCGGTCACCGGGTCGGGCGCGTCGCGCTTGACGATGCTCAGATTCACTCGCTGTTGGACGTCCGTCGGCTCGCTGTCTTGATTGTTCTGCGGAACGGGGTCGACGGTGTCCGAGGTCACCTGGGCGGTATTCTGTAAGCCGTCGGTCAGCGAGGAATCGACCGTGACCACTACCGTAACCGTCGCCGATTCGTCCACGCCCAAATCGCCCAGGTTCGCCGTGATGATCCCCGCCGCATGACCGGCCGTGCCCTGGGTAGTGGTCACGCTTTGGAAGGTGACGCCTGCGGGCAGCGGATCGGTGAGCACCACGCCGCTGGCTGGCGAGGGTCCGTGGTTGGTAACGACCAAGGTGTAGGTGAGTGTGTCGCCGGCGGTGACCGGGTCGGGATCGTCGGTCTTGACCACCTGCAGATCGGCCAGCGCGGTGAATCCGAAATCGAGCGTCAGATCGGCGTTGGGATCGCGGTCGGTGTTGTTGTCGGGTACGCCGCCGGCGCTGAGCGTGATCGCCAGCGAGACCACGCCGTGGCCTGCGACCGGATAGCCATTGTCGTCGCCGTCGACCCCGTCGTTCGGATCGGGGACGGGATCGTTGCCGGTGCTCGAGACCAGTCCCTGCAAAGCGCCGCCGGCGGCGAAGTTCGCCGGACCGATCTGCGCGATGTAGTCGCCGGGAAACAGGTTCCCGAAGCCATAGATGCCACTGGCGTCGGTCGTATCGGTGCCCAGGGCAACGTCGACGCCGGGCGAGAACTCGCCGTTCGCGTCGGTGTCTTCGTATAGCGTGACCACCACGCCGGGAATTCCCAATTCGCCGGAATCCAATTGCCCGTTGTTGTTGGCGTCGAACCAAACCGTGTCGCCCAGACTCAGGGGTTCCAAGTTGGCGAAGTTCCGGGCCAGCACCGTCGGCCCGATCATTCCCAACTCGTCGATCTGCGCGTCCATCGACGGAACACCTTGGATCTCCAATTCGATCGCACCGACATCGGTGAAGTCGGCGCCGCTGCCGGCGGCCACCGTGAAACCGGCAAACCAGAAGATCGTCTCCACGTCGGCCGTGCCCAGCGGCGTCTGCGGAATCGATTGACTGAACGTCGAGAAGTTGCCCGCATCGGTATACACTCGCACCGTCACCAATCCGCCGGGCAAGTCGGCGCCCTGCAGAAGGCGAATGCCCAGATTCGCGCCGTTTTCCGTCAAGTCGTAGCCGCCCAGGCCATCGGCGTCCAGTTGATCCGCGTCGTTGTCGGGACCGTCCCAGGTGACGATCCCGCGTCCAACAGCCCCGGAATCGGCCGAGAACGACAGGATGGGACGGTTCAGATGCCTGACCTTCATCTCGATATCGCCCGCTCCCGCCGTCAATTCCACAAAGATGTCGCGTTCGCCGCCAATCGCTTCGCTGGCCGCCACCGAATCGGAATTGCTGGTCGGCACGAGCGACGAAACTTCCACGGTCTGCGCTGTGACATCGAACGAGTCGATGCTGCCGCCCAGCGTTCCACCCGCGTCCGCCGCCGTGATCACGACCTCCTGCACGGTCTCGCTCGGACGCTGGAGCAGGCCGGGGACCGCGGTCTGCTCGACGAAGTAGACGCCTTCGCCCAAATCGTCGAACCGGTAGCGTCCCGATCCATCGGTCACCGAACTACCCACGAAGGCATCGTCGCCGCCGAATTGACCATCCCCGCCATCGCGGAACAAATTGACCGTCACGCCGGGCAAACGGACGTCGTCCGCGGTCAGTCCATCGTCAGTCTGATCGACAAACACGATCCCGGCGATGGCGGCCAGATCGGATGCTAGCAAATTGCGCCGCTCGAGCGGTTCCAGCAGCAGCCGTCGGCGGTTGCGCCGTTGATCCACTTTGCGATTCCGGGAAACGCCAGACAGCCAGTCAGTCAGGGACCGCAGTGGGAACGGCATGGTAGGCTCTTTTCAGCGGGAGGAATTCGATGCGGCGCGCACACGACGCGCAGACCGGTACATCTACTATCGTCCTGCCGGATATGCGGACTTTACGGGATATGCCAGCTCCCGCTTACCTGCCGACGGGGATGGCGAAGTCGCCTTGAGGATCGCGCCAAACGCTGTGGATGTGGCTGGCCGGGTTGCCGGCGGAATCCGGCTGGACGTTCACAAATTCGATTTGGAACGTCGGCCCTTGAATCAGATAGTAGTGCCCGATGCCGGGCCGGTCCGCGCCAGCCCAGGCGAAGAACACGCGGTCGTAGCCCGCGGTCCGGATGGCCTCCAACCGCGCGGCGCACACATCTTCGGGCAGATTCCCGGCGTAAACGTTGATCAGGTTGACGATCAACTGCTGCTGGTCCGCGTTCATGTCCGCGTAGGCCAAACCGGTCGGCTCGTACTTCGGCGCTTGCGCTTCGCCCGCCGCCCGGATGTCCCGAGGAGCCCGGTCCGCGACGATCGCCTTGGCCCGCTGGGCCGCGTTCAGCGACTGAAGCAGCTCAAAGGCGATGGTCTCCTCTTTGGCCAGCACGCGAGTTCCCTTGCCGGGCATCCCGGGGAATTCGTCCTTGACGACGCTCGGATTGGCAGCGAAAAAAGTCGGCGTCGAGGCGATGACGCGATTCTTCTCGACGACGAAGTTCAGCGACAGGTGGTGCCCTTCGATGCTCAAGCCCCAGCGGCCTGTCTCGCTCGGCTCGCCAAACACCGTGTAGTAGTAGCGCTGCGGATCGCGGATCGGCCCGCCGCCGCGGGTCCGCTGCAGTTCGTGCAGGATGCCTTCCATCGCCATGATCGTGCGCGCTTTGCCGTAGCCGGCTTCGCTGAGCGCGGCCTCCAGCAGCTCGAACGCCGCTTGGCGCTGTGCCTCGTTCATGTGCTTGACCTGCAGTCCCTTGCGCTCGTCCATTGGGATGAAATGCCAGCCGACTCGCTTCGGGGTGTCGTAGTCCATCAGCGAGACGGCTTTCTGCTCGTCCGTCAATGTCGCCAGATAGGCCGCAGCGGCTCGCGTCATGTCCGCACCGGTTTGAGGACTCCGCAGATACGCCGCGCCGGCGGTCAGAGTCAGCACGGAAACGGCGATCAGAGCAATTTGGACTCGGTTCTTCATCGGTGGAATCTCCTGTCGGCAACGGCGCGTCGGTCCCCTCTTGGCCCATGTATAACCGACTGTTTATCAGCGATCCAGAGCACGGCTCGGAAAAAACGCGGAATTCTGGCAATCCGGCTATTCCGGGATGATTCGCCGAAAGTTGCCGAACCGGTCAAGCTGCTTGCGAAACACCAAGCGGAACGTTTACCATCTTGTGCTATGCCCGACGATTGGAAATCGCTGTACCCGTTTGCCTCGCACGAGATGCGGCTTGACGCGCTGCGCTACCACTACCTGGACGAAGGCGCCGGCCCGACGTTGCTGATGGTGCATGGCAATCCGACTTGGTCGTTCTATTGGCGTAATCTGGTAACAGCATTCCGCGACCGCTTTCGCGTCGTGGTGCCGGACCATATTGGCTGTGGGTTGAGCGACAAACCGCAAGACTACAACTACCGGCTGGATCAGCACATCGAGAACCTGGTCCGCCTGATCGAGCATCTGGATCTGCGGAACATCACGCTGTTGGTCCACGACTGGGGCGGCGCGATCGGACTGGGAGCGGCGATGCGCGTCCCGCAGCGCGTGTCGCGACTGGTGCTGTTCAACACGGGAGCGTTTCCGCCGCCGTTCATCCCGCTGCGGATCCGCGTCTGCCGCACGCCCGTTTTCGGAACGTTGGCCGTGCGCGGACTGAACTTGTTTGCGCGCGCCGCGCTGACCATGGCCGTCTGCGACCGGCGACGGATGACACCTCCGGTGCGGGCGGGATTGCTCGCCCCGTACGACTGCTGGGCGCACCGCGTCGCCATCCAGCGTTTCGTTGCCGACATTCCCATGACGCGGCGCCATCCCACGTGGCAGACGCTGGAAGCGATCGAGGGCGGTCTGCCGTCGCTGGCCGAGAAACCGACGATGATGATCTGGGGAATGCGCGACTGGTGCTTTACGCCAGCTTGCCTGGAACGTCTGCTGGAGTCGTTCCGCAACGCCCGGGTACACCGCTTGGACGACGCCGGACACTACGTGATCGAAGATGCGCACGAGCGCATCGTGCCGCTGGTCGAGGCGTTCTTGACGGAGAACCCTGTGCCGGAAAGGCAGTCGACCTGACTCGATCCCACGAACGGGAAATCCCATGACCGCGAAATCCCCGGCCGATTCTCCGCTGACAACGACGGAACCTGTCTCCAGGTTGTCGATCGGTCAGTGCGCGACGTTGGCGTGTCTGATCGAAGCGACCTCGCCAAAGCCGGGCAATGTCCACCGCGGCTGCGATTTCGAGGATATGACGTTCCTTGACTTCGCCGTCAGCGCCACGGCCATCGGGCCGGTCGTCGAAAGCGCCGCGGAGCAAGGCGTGGGCGCGACCGTGCTGCGTTCGATTCAGGCGACGCGGCGGTGGGTGCCTGTCAACACGAATCTGGGCAGCGTGCTGCTGATCGCGCCGTTGGCCTGTGTGCCGCGCGATCGGTCGCTCACTGCCGGGTTGGACGAGGTGCTTGCCAATCTCGATGCCGACGATGCCCGGCAGGTCTACGAAGCGATCCGACTGGCCCAACCCGGCGGTTTGGGTCGCGCGGACAGGTTGGATGTAGCAGGGCCTCCGCCGACCGATCTGTTGGCCGCCATGCGTTTGGCCGCCGACCGCGACTTGGTCGCCCGGCAGTACGTCAGCGATTTCCAACAGGTGCTGCAGTTCGCCGTCCCGTCGCTCGTCGAAGGGGTGCAGGGCGGTTGGCGATTGACCGATGCGGTGGTCCATACGCAAATGCGGCTGATGAGCGAGTACCCGGACAGCCTGATCGCCCGCAAGTGCGGCGACGATGTCGCACGGCGGTCGGCCGACTTCGCGTCGCGCGTGCTGGCCGCGGGCGGCCCCGGCGAAGACAGCTACCAGCAGGCGCTGGCCGATCTCGATTTCTGGCTTCGCTGCGACGGCAACCGCCGCAATCCGGGCACCACCGCCGACCTGCTGGCCGCCGCCCTCTTCGCCATCCTCCGCGACGGTCGCATCCGACCGCCCTTCGCGTAAATCGGCACGCTAAGTATCGGCAAGGAAGTGACTGTCACCAAATCTGTAGTCGTCACGCTCCGTCGTGACGACTCGTCATCACGGCGGAGCGTGATGACCACATTGAAAATCCGACGGTAATTCATTTGCCGATCCTAAATCGTGAACTCCAGCTCGAATCGCCAACAAAAAAACCACGGATGGGCTTGAGCAGCCCGAATCCGTGGTTTGGTTTGGCGATTTGCGAGAGCCGATTTTCCCAACCGGCTTGCGATCCGTCAGATCAAGGTTTCTTCGGGGCCGGTTTCTTCTCCGCTGCCTTCTTC
This sequence comes from Pirellulaceae bacterium, assembly GCA_023382975.1. Classification (GTDB taxonomy): domain Bacteria; phylum Planctomycetota; class Planctomycetia; order Pirellulales; family Pirellulaceae; genus SKKK01. Next base: position 39,855 of record JAHDXO010000049.1, on the reverse strand, counting down.
TTCTCGGCTGCTGCCTTCTTGGCAGCGGCCTCTTTCTTGTCGGCGGCGGCTTTCTTGGCAGCGGCCTCCTTCTTGACGTCGGCCTTGTCGTCAACCTTGGTCTTCTTGGCCTCGTCCTTCTTCACCTCCGCTTCGGCCTTTACCGGCTTCTGAACCAGATCCTGCCGGGCTCGGTCGCGCATGGCCATCGCTTTCTTCCAAGTCGCCTCGGCGTGTGCTCGCGCCTGCTGGATGCGTTTGGCGATTTCTTCGCGCTGTTCGGGCGAAATGCTCGGCCGCATCCCGCGATGCGGCTGACCGTGCATCATCGCGCCGCGTCCCCAAGGCGAACCGGACCACGGAGCATGCATCGCGGGACCACGAGCCCAGGGCGAACGGGCATGCGGCGCACGCATCACCGGAGCGCCACCGCGGTGGGGGCCCGACCACGGGCTTTGCATCATCGGGGGGCGGCCCCAGGCCATACCGGGCCACGCGCCCGGCCTGGCGGGACCACGGCCCCCAACGCTACCGGGAAGTCCCGACCGCGGCCCACGGGACCAGTCGCCGCCGCTTGGACGCTGCCGGGGCTGCATCGAACCGGCGTGGAACATTCGCATGCCAGCGGCGAACTCGTCGGGACTCAGCTTTCCGTCCTTGTCGCGATCCAACCGATCGAACCAAGCTTTGGGATCGCCCCCGGTTCCGGGCGACGGCGGTCCGGCACTCCGCACCGCGGCGGAAGGCTCGGGCCAGCGCGTGGGGGCAGGCTGGGCCCCGCGCGGCGATGCGGAACGTCCAACACTGTCCGGCCGGCCACTCGGTCGGCGATCGGCGTCGCTTCGGACGGCATCCGGTCGGGTGCTCGGCGTGCGAGCCGCATCGGGTCGTCCCGCATCCGGCCGGCCGCTCGGTCGACGATCGGCATCCGGGCGTGCCGGATCCGGCCGGCCGCGCCCGGCGAGCGGAGATCCTGGGGGCGGGCCGAATCCGCGTCCCATCGGCGGTCCGCCGGCTCGTGGCCCCATTTGCGGCACCGCGGCCCGGAACTCGTCCAACGTCACGACGCCGTCTTGATCCTTGTCTGCTCGTTTCAGCAGTTCTTTGACGAAGTCCGGCGCGGCGTCCGGGATTTCGTCCAGTTTCACGCGGCCGTCACCGTCGCGGTCCAATCGCTGGAACATCATTCCAGGACCGGGCGGTTCCGGCCGATCGGACTCGGCCGCCAGCACCGCGCCGCACAGGGCGAGGCCCGACCAGCCGAACGCCAGCACTGTCAGCATTCGTTTCATCACTTGTGTCTCCTGTAAATTCTTTGGGGGGTGTCCACATCGCGGGCTGCAAAGGAAACAAGGCGGCATCCAGCATTCGAATCCCTGAGCCATTCACCTTCCAGAAGCAGCCTTGAACATTAAACCGATCCCAAGCAAACGAGTTCCGGTTCCGCTTCGCTCAATCTCCGGCTACGCTCGCCCCATCACGACCTCTCAAACGAGGGGAGCCAGATTCGGCGGTCTCGTTCGCCCAAGGCTTAGTGGCGCGGGTCGCACAGGGCGAACCGGCCGGAAAGCTGTGGTCTTGGACAAACCGGAGGTGTGCGATGAGTTTTCGAGTTTCCAGGTGGTGTGTGGCGGCGCTCGGGGCGTTGCTGGTTTCGTCAGTCGGCGCGGGTACGCTGTGGAGCTATTTCCGCACCGTTCATGCGGAGATCGGTCGCCAAGTGCGCGACGCGGTGCCGATCGGGTTCGAATTGAAGCGACTGGAACAGATGACGGCCGACTTGATCCCCGAGATTCAGGCCAACCAGAAAGTGGCGGCTCAGTTGGACGTGGAGATCGAGTACCTTGAGCGCGAGATCGCCGAGATGGACGAGGCACAGCAGCGGGCCAAGGTCGAAATGGACCAGTTGCGCGAGGCGCTGCGCACAAAAAAAGACGAACTCGTGTTTGGCGGGCAAGCGTTCACACGGCGGCAGGTGGAAGAGGATCTCGAGCGACGCTTGGCTCGCTACGACGATCGTCGCATTCAACTGGATGCGAAGAAACGCATCCTCGACTCGCGACACAAAACGCTGCTGGCTGCGACCGACAAGATCCAAGCCTGCCGGTACCAGCACGATCTGCTGGTCGACAAAGCGCAATCACTGCAAGCCGAACTGAAGCTGCTGGAATTGGCTCAGGCTAGCGGCAACTTCCAGTTCGATCACTCGAAGCTGCAGCAATCCAAGGACCTGGCGCTGCAACTGGAAAAGCGCATCCGCACGCTGAACAAGCTGGTCGAAGGCCAGCAACCGCAGGCGGACGAGATCCCGGTAGCGGCCGACACCCGATCGGCGAGCGACAAATTCGACGCCTATTTTGCGACCGCCGTCGAGGGTGCGAAGTGATTGGAACCGGCTGCGCCGACACCTGAATCCCTAGTCTTTCACTCGATCTCTGCCTGCTGCTCTGGCGCGGCGGAGATTAGGTGGAAGATCAGGTGAAAGATTAGGTGAGGGGGCGGCGGAAGGGGGACGAGGCGGTCCACGTGCATCTTGACACCAAAACAAGGAGTTGCCCACATGACGCCGCTGATGCTTATCCTGTCGCTGGCAGCCGGCCAAGTGCCGGCGCTGCAGCCGCCGGACGACCCATCGCACGAGACGAACGCGGTATCCGCGGATCAGGTGCGGCAATGGCTGTGCGGGGAATCGGACTGGGAACCGGATGCGGGAGTTGCCTTGGCCGCGGCACAACAGCGATTACAGGCCGCGTGCCGTCATTGGTTGACCATCCAACGGCCCTCGCTGGACGCTCGGTATCTGGCTCCGGATCAATTGAACCGCCTGCTGGCCCGCCCCGAGGTTCTCTGGCGCCAGGACCAGCAACGTCGGGAGCGAGGCTACGGCACGATGTGGCGCGTGCGGTTGGACGTGGGTCTAGGCGACGAAGTGATCGACGGTTGGGCCAGCGAAATCCGCGAGCAGGTTCGGCGGCGGCGTTGGGGAATCTTGTTCCGTCTGACCGCCACGACGGCGGGCATGCTGTTGGCCGTCGGCTTGGTTCGAGCCTTCGACGGCTGGACGCGCGGCTATCGGCGAGTGACCGCGCTGCTGATCGGCGGTGGACTGGCCGCCATCGTGACGATGGCAGCGTGGTTGGGCTGAGCCGGTGGGTCCCGCGCGCCGAGCGGGACTCTGTTGGACGTGAGCACACGGGGTCGGGAGTCGTTTTCGGAAAACAACTCTTCCAGATGGAACGACGTCACTCGAAAACGACTCCCGACCCCGTAGGGCGTCAACTGGAACGGAATGAATTCCGTTCCACCGGGCAAGAGGTTAGCATATTCGCTGTACGGCGTTGGCCGTGATGGAAAGGAGACTATCAATGTGGAAATGGCTCGATCCAATCGAATGCCGAATCGCCCAGCAGTGCCTGGCCCACGGCCAGACGCTCGAAGCGGCCAAGTATCTGCTGGCCGGTCCGCACCGCGAACACCGTGCGGTGCGGGAACTGCTGCTGCGGATCGGCCCGGAATTGGTGGCCCAGGCCCAGCAAGCGTTCGATGTCGGCGACCTGCCGATCGCGCAGGAGTTGATCGGCTGCGCCGCCCAATGCGGTGAACTGCCGCCGGCGGCACAAGCCCTGCAGCAAGAAATCGTCCGCTGCTGCCGACGGCAGCAGCACGACCAGCAGTGGCGCGAACGCCGCTTGCAGGCCGCCGACGCCTGGGCCGGGCAAGGCCGGTTGCAGTCGGCCCTCGGATTGATCGAACCGCTAGCCGACGGAGACCCGGACGCAGCTCGGCGGAAACAAGATTGGACCGCCGACGCCGCGCGGCTCGAAGGGTATGTCCACCAGTTCGACGAGTACCTGGCCCAAGGCCGCTGGAAGGCCGCCGAGGCCGTGTTGCGCAAGGCGCAGGAAGCAGCGCCCGGTCAGCCGCAAGTGCTGTGCATGGAACAGGCGCTGGACGAGGCGCGCCCGGCGCCCGCCAGATCCCCGTCCACTCACACCGATCCCGCAACGCCGATGGAACATACCGCCGATCCCGTGGCTTCCGGCCAATGTGTCAGTCCTTCGAAAGAGACGGTTTCGTTCATCGCCGAGCGCGCCAACACGCCCGCGAGCGTCATGCGCCTGCTGTTGGCCGGGTTGCCCGGAATCGGGCCGGTGCTGATCCTCCGCCAGCCGGTGGTGCTGGTCGGCACAGCGAACGATCCCAGCGTCCAGTTGCCCTTGCAGGCCATGCTGCATCGGCGGCACGCGATGCTGGTTCGCGACAAGACTTGCGGCGAACGCGTTCAGTTCCGCGTCGGGCCGATGAGCGGCTGTGCAGTGTCCGTCAACCACGTCCCGATCCCCGATGGCCAGACCCAGGTGCTGAGCGATGGCGACGTCCTTCAGTTTGCCAACGAACACTGCCGTTGGACTTTCCGCCAGCCTGAAACCGGCGCATGCCGCTCGTCCGCCGTCCTCCAGCAGACGCGGCCCGCTTCCGCGTATGCCGTGGCGCCCGGCGGGGCACAGGTCCGTTGTATCGTGCTGGCCGGCGACGAACTGGTCATCGGCCGCGACCGCATGGCGGCCCACTTGGCGGAAGCCGGCTTGCCGGTACCGCAACTGCGGCTGGCATGGCAGGCCGGCGGTCTGTACGCTCACGTCGCCGGCGGTGCGCTGTTCGTCAACGGCACGCAGGCCGACCCTGCTAAGGGCATCCCGGTCGGTTTGCCCGCTGAACTGGACCTATACGCCGATGGTGATCGATTGGCCGGCGAAGCCCTCCTGGGCGCCGGTGGTCTGTACGAAATGAAACTCCTGTTGCAAGGCGATCCTCATGCCTGATCCGCGCGAACTGCTGGAAGCCGTCTACCGCGCCGAACGCGAGCGACTGGTCCACACGCTGGCGAAGCTGTTTCCTTCGCTGGGCATCGACCAGTGCGAAGACCTGGTCCAGTACGCCTTTGCGCAAGAGCTAAGCCGAATCCAGCAGGCGACCGGAGCTTCCCCGAAGAACCTGCTTGCCTGGCTGCGCACGGTCGCGATCAACGACGCACGGGATTTCCTCAAGCGGCGGGAGCAGATGTCGCTCGATGCCCTGGCCGGGCCGCCCGCTGCGGGCGGCGACTCGGACCAACCCGGCTGGCAGCCGTCCGACCGGGCATTGACGCCCAGTGCCGTGTTGCAGCAGGGCGAGCGGGCCGAGCGGCGGCGGGTGCTGGTCAGCGACATCCTGAAGGCTTACGTCCAGCACGTCGAGCGGTACGGGATGCACGTCCAGCGAGAAATCTTTGAGCGCAGTCTGCGCGGTCAACCGCCGGGCGACGTGGCGAACGAGATGGGGCTGAGCGCCCAGCGCGTCTACGAGCATCGCAGCAAAGCGTTTGCGTGGATACAAAGCGAGGTGCGGCGGCGCGATGAACGCGGTTCGATCCTGGCCACCGTCTTCGGCGACCGGCCCGCGTCCGCCGAAACGGCTCGAATCCATCCCCGGCGGCTGCACGATTTGATCTTTCAGGCCGTCGACCAGCAAGGCGCGCTCTGCCCCAGCGACCAGCGACTGCAAGAGTATCGATCAGCGTCTCCGTCGGGGTCGCCAACGGACACCGCTCGCTTTCAAGCTGCCGGTTTGGCCGATGTCGATTATCACATCACCCGCTCGCAATGGTATTTGGACGACCGCCAGCAAACCCCCGGCTGCCGACTCTGCCAGGACCGCCTGGAAAACCCCTCCCCAGAACTCACGGCGCAACCGTGATAACCGTTGGCAGGGGATTCGACGCGGCTTGATCGAGACGAAGTTAGTCCACCCAGTTCTCGAATCTGAGCTCCGGCACTTCGCGAAAGTGCCTGAGATTCCTGGTGACGAGGATGGCGTCGTTGGCAAGAACGACGCTTGCAATCAGCAAATCCGCCCGTCCGATCTTCTTCAATCTCCGTATCCTGCAGAGCTGCTCGAATCGTTCACCGGCCCTTTCGTCAAAGGGTATCACGATCAATTCCGCCAACAACTGTTCACTACGGTCCAGCCGCTGCTGTGCTCGTACGACCTGCTCTCGATTCTCTGCCTTCAATAGGTTCTCGCATCGCTTCCGCAGGATCTCACACTTGGTGACGCTGGTGGTGCCAACTTCGGCGTCTACCACTTGGCGGAGACGCATTTCGACCCGTTCGTTTCGAGCCCACAAATGCGATAAGGTATCCGAATCGAACAGATACATCGTCACTCGGTCTCTTCAGCTTCTGGACGGCCGCGATCACGATAGATCTCAGTTCGCAATCGTCGCAAATCCTCCTGGTCATCCTCCAAGGCGCCGGCTTGGCTCAGGAGGACCTCCTTGCCCGATCGACCTCGCAGCCACTCCTGGACAGCTACCCGCCAAAACCGCCAATCACCGTCGAGCTGACGGCCAGGGAGGCCGAACCGGGAAGCGTAGCGTTGGACAGTCGATTCCGGAACCCGCAGAAAATCGGCCAGTTCCTTGGCCGTCATCACTTCCGGTTCTTGCTCTACGGTCGCCATCGAATACTCACCTTCGACATCGGACTCGAAAAAACGAAAACGGTGAACCTTGCGGTTCAATCTCTCGCACTGACTCGCATCTATCTGTGATGATACCCGCGTCCCGTACACAATCAACAGGGGCAATGCTCTTCCAAAAGACGGGGTGCCAGATCTGCACAGTTCCTTCGCCAAATGATCGGGAGCGCGGCGGCGCGCGGAAAGCGTACACTCCAGCGCAGCGTACCCTCCAGCGGATGACAAGCAGGGCTGCATTCGCTTGGTTTGTTTGACTAGAATAGCCATGTTTCTCCTGCCAGAGCCGGTGGAAACGATCGTTTGTCGGAGTCGGGTCATGCCACAACAACAGGCCATTTTTACCGAAGATCATCCGGTGCGGATCGATCTGGAACGTCGGTTCGGTATCCAGTTCGTCCGATTTCTGGGCCGCGGAGGATTCAACGAAGCGTGGCATGTGATCCGGGACGACGCGCCGCTGGCGCTGAAGATCTCGATCGAACCGCTGGACGTCGGTTCCGACGGGGCGGACAACGCGGAGTTGGAGATCGCCAAGACCCCCGGCATCAATCAGCATCCGTTCATCGTCAAGTATTTCGGCCGCCTGAGCAGCCGGCACCTGGTGACCCAGTGGGAACTGGGCGGCGAGTCGTTGCGTGAGGTGGTCGAACGCGCCGTGGCCGAAGGGCGAACCGGACTCACGTGGACGGAACTGCTGCACGACCGGTCGAATCCGCCGGGGTACATGCTGCAGGTGGCCAAAGCGTTGGACGACTTCGCCGCCTTGGGGCATCATCATCGCGATATCAAGCCCGCGAATCTGATCTTGTTCGGACCGTACGTCAAGTTGGCCGACCTGGGGCTGGCGAAGCGTGCGACGCTTTCGACCCAGCGCACCATTCACGTCGTCGGCACGCTGGGTTATCGGCCTCCGGAAGCGGAACGCGGACAGTGGACCGCGACCAGCGATCTGTACAGCGCCGCGGCCAGCTACGTCAGGCTGCGAACCGGGCACGAGCCGTTCGGCCCGCCGGACGATCCGCACGAGATCGTCCAGCGTCAGCGCGCGGGCGATCCAATCGTGGACGGGTTGGAAGACTTCGAGATCGGCCCGGTGCGTCATGGATTGGCCCCCGATCCGAAAGACCGACCGCAAAGCGGCGTCCTCGCGTTCTTCCAGACCATCAGGCCCGGCCGCCAGCAGACATGGTTCACGCCGTCGGTCTCCATGCCCGAGCCAAATCTGGTGCAGGTCAAGGAAGTCGAGATCCCGGAGATTCGCATCCAGCCCGAACCGGTTCGCATCGTGGCCGGAGACACCGGCGGGCTACCGGACGTCCCGGCGGCGATTCTCGACCTGCTGGGCGCGAAACAAGGCCTGGAGCAAGCCCTGCACCAATTGCGATCGGAAGACCATCCCAGCCTGCGTCCGGCGCAAGCGGCCCTGCGCGCCGCTCAGCGGCAGTTGGACGATCTGCAGAACGACCTGAAGGCTCACGATTTGGAAATGCCCGAGGAAGCTCGGCGAACGTTGTTCGAGCGCTTGGTGGAAAACGCGGCCGAAGCGCCCTCGAAGCTCTGCCAACTGGCGCCCGACTTGTCGGTTCGCACCCTGCTGCCGTACGTGCTGCGCGTGCGGAATGTCGAAGTCGCCAAGCAGGCGTTGAACAGCGCCCAGAACAAGTATCGCCGGGAACGCGACGAGCAGATCGGGCGACTCGAAGGAGAACTCGAACAGGTCGAAACCAAACTTGAGCAACAGCAGGAAGAAGACTTGAACACCGTCCTGAAGAGCTTTTTCCATCGCTTGGGGCAACCGCCGTTGTTTCCCATCGAACAGTGGCTGGATTTCGAGCCCCTGCTGGTCGCTCGGCACTATCCCTGGGATGATCGTCAATTGCTCGAACAAGCCGAGGCCGTGCATGCTGGATGTCGCGTAAAGAAGGATGCTGGACGTCGCGGGACAAAGGGAATAAGAGGACGAACGAATCGCGTGGGCAGCGAGTTCGTGCGCATCCCCGCCGGCGAATTCCTGATGGGGTCGCCGGAAAATGAAAAAGACCGCAGCAAAGACGAGTTCCAACACCTCGTCCGGATCACGCGACCGTTCTACATGGGCATCTATCCGGTGACCGTGGCGGAGTTTCGGAAGTTTGTCGAAGCGACCGGGTACAACGCGGGGGACGGTTGGAAGGAGCCGGGTTTCGAACAGGATGACTCCCACCCGGTGGTCCGCGTTTCCTGGGACGATGCACAGGCATTCTGCGCGTGGCTGTCGGAGAAGGAGGGCGTCGTCTATGAACTGCCCACCGAGGCGCAGTGGGAGTACGCTTGTCGCGGCGGCGCGAGCGACTATGCCGCGTTCGGGATCGGAGACGGCAAAACGCTGACGTCGAAGCTGGCCAATTTCGATGGGAATCACCCGTACGGATGCAACGAGAAAGGCTCGTACTTGCGGCGGACGACGCCGGTCGGATCTTACACACTCGCCAACGGATTCGGGTTGTTCGACATGCATGGTAATGTCTGGGAATGGTGCCAGGACTGGTACGATGCCGACTACTACCGCGGCTCGCCCAAGGACGATCCGCCGGGACCGAACACGGGTTCTGTTCGTGTTTTGCGTGGCGGTTCCTGGAACGGCGTCGGTTCCAGCTGTCGTTCGGCCGATCGCGACCGCCTCGATCCGGCGGGCCGGTACGGCAGCATCGGTTTCCGGTTGGTGAGTCGGTAGTGTCCCAGTCATCCTCGCTTTAGTACGCTGTCTCTCTGATCTCTGATCACTGGTCTCTGCAACCCATCCCATTTCCGTCAGGTGCTTCCATGAGCTTCCAATTCGGTCCCGTGGAACTGCACCAGTTTCCTGATCGGATGTCCCGGCGAGCGTTGCAGATCCCGGCGATCCCCACCGGTCCCGCACCGGTGGAATCAGGTTTGCAAACTAAAGACGGCCGCAGCGCAAGTCCAGCCCACTTCCCCGCCCCCCGCGCCCGTACCCAGCGCGGGCACGATGAATCGTGAACTCCAGCGCCGGACGGCAGTGCGCTGGAGTTCACGATTCATCGTGTTCGCCACTTCTCAACTTCCTTGCTGTTCTGCGCACCGCAGCTCCGCAGAACTCAACGCCCCGGATTGGTCGAGGTAGCTTTGGAAAAGTGACAGAACGAAAATCCCGAATCCGCAGACGGGCAGGCCAACGAAGTTACCCAGGCCCGGATTGAAGAATTGGCCAGCGATGAGCAACCGGTGGACGTGCCCGCTCTTCTCGCTTCGCTCTTGCTTTCGCCCGGACGTCGAAAGCTGCCGGTCCCCGTTCTCAATCCCTCGCCCACGCTGCGTCAGTCGGGGCGGCGGTTGAGGAGGTCGGTTAGTTGGAAGGGGTGGTATTTCTGGTCGGCGGCGGGTTGGCCGTCGGGGCTGGCGTTGGCGACCCAGAATCGGGTGCTGGCGGGCTGGAACAGGACGTTGTGCAGATTGGATTTCATGGCTACGGGCCGGTCCATCAGCCGCAGCGCGCTGGCTGCGTCGAAGCGGCCGTGGTTTTCGCGCACTCGCCGCGCGAGTTCCTGGTAGCGATGGTCGGCCGACATCAAGACGGTGTCCGGGCTGGGGCTGGGCAACAGCGGATGCGGCTCGCCCGGTTGGATCAGTTCGAACTTGTTCCACGAAGCCTCCATGCCGACGGCCCGATTGTCCTTGCCGTCGGCGATCACGTAGAAGTACTGGCAGGTGCGCGGTTGGTCGCGGAAGATGGCGATGGCTTCGTCCAGCGTGCCGGCGCGCTCCAGCACCTCGCGCACCAGCCAACTCATCGGCACGCCTTCCCAATGGCCCAAGCCACCACCGCCCATTTCGCCGATCGAAACATGGCGCGAGTTCATGCCGGTGACCGAGCCCAGGAAGCCGGCGTAGGTCACGTTGACGAACGGAATGCCGCCCTCCGGTTCGGCCACGACGATCACGGCGTGCTCCTGCAAGCCCCAGTCCGTGGAGTAATCCAGCACCCGGCCGTGAACCAGCGTGCCGTCCGCGGTGGCCGAATTCATCAAGGCGAATCCGCTGCAGTGGAACAACTCGGGAATGAAATTCGCGGCGCGCACGTCGGCCAGAGGCACTTGAGCGCCGTCGGCCAGTCCGCGCAGTTCCTCGAAGTACTTCTTGGGGACGAACGGTTCCTGGACCTTGATGATCGTTTCGATCGCCTGGCGGGGCTTGATCCGCAGCGGTCCGAGTTCGACTAACGTCGCCTCGCCCTTCACTTCCAACAGATGCCGCAGGTTCTTCTGCACATGCTCGCGGAGCAATTCCCCGTGCTGGCGGCCCATTTCGTGGTGCGACCCCTTCACATGCAGGACCGGATACCCGTCGATCGATTCCAGCCATCCTTGACCGGACCGCCCGAGCACCTGGGCCGACAGCGGAACGGACCAAGCGGCGAAGAACAATCCGAAAAGAATGACGAGAATTCGGACAGTCGAGGAGCGCATGAGCATCTTCCTGTTGGTTGACGGATGATTTTGACAACGCGCGCGACCGGCGCATCATTCGGTGCCGATCAAGGGACGCACGCCTTCAACGTGAAAGAATACGAGATACTTGCTTTCCCCTTCCGTGATCGGCGGATCCACGCGGCGGCGAACCTCTTTGATTTTCTCGATTTTCGTTTCCTCCGCGATCACTCGCAGGGACAGTCGTTTGCCAGCGAACTGTCCGCCATCTTCGATGAACAGATACGAGGCGCTCGGGTTTCGCCACACGTTGTCGTGAGACAAACGCTGCGTCATGATGAAACAGCAAGTCCCATCGTCATCCGGGTCCAGAAAGCAAGGTTTAACATAGATCGCCTGGTTGACTTGTCCACTGGCGTCGGTGGTCGCCAGGACACCGAATCCGTTGGCCTGTTCGAAGTATTCGCCCAGTGTCATGTTGACTGGCTCCTGTAAAGATGGAAAGGCAGGTGCGGTGCCAGAGTTGGCGAATCGCGGTGCCTCATTGTACGGAGGAATCGCGAGCGAAAACAGGGATGGCCCTGCGAGGTTGGCCCGCGGCTCCGAACTGTGCGAGCGCGATGGTGCCCGCAACCGCGTGGACAGGATGCACCGGGGAAGTAGAATCGTTGGAGAACGGCTTGCAGGATTATGGATCGCCGCGACCGACGACGTTGCAACTGCGATCCGCCGACGATTCCAATCTATCTTCTCGGAGGTCTGTTGTGGCGTGGCGAAAAGCGGTGGTTCGCGAGTTGGTCGGGGTATCCGGGCAGTCATCAGGACATGATCGGCCAGCGCTCGGCGCGGGTCACGATGCCGGAGGGCGCAGCACCGCGCGGGGCGTTGGACTGAGTATTCTGGCCGTCTGCATGCTGCTGACAGCCGCCGCGTACCCTTCGACGGCGTTTTCCCAAACGCCGGAATCGTCTTCCAAGATCGTGCGGGTTTCGCGGAAGGCGGACCCGTACGGCGTGCCCCGTCCGAGCCCCGGCGAGCAGCATGTGCCGCTGACGACCAGTCTATACTTTGAACTGGCTGTGCAGAGCAAGACGGACGATGACGTCGATCCCAATTCCGTGACGATTGCGCTCGAACCGGACGGCGGCCAACCGATGAGCGTCTTGGACAAGGACCAACGGTTTGCCGAGGGCTACACGGGACGGCTGTTTCCGGGCAAGCAGGGACGGGACGGCAGGACGTTGGCCGTCTACGCCGAAGGCTCGCAGCCGCTGCAACCGTCGACCCGCTATACCGTCCGCATCGCGGCCCGGTCCAAGCAAGGCGCCGAATTGCCGGCTGCATCGCGGCAGTGGCAGTTCACGACCGAGGCCGCCGGCGAGCCCGCCTCGCTGCATTTTGAAGTCGACACGAGCGACGCGGCTCCGCGGATCGCTTGGCAGGGCGGATTCTTCTCCGGCTTCTGCGGCACGAGCTTCGCCACCAATCACAAGAATCGGATACCGACATTCGAGCTGATGGATCAAGTGCGCCAGTCGTCGCCGCGCGCATGGAGTCTACAACGCGATTTCTGGCTGACGGGAATGGAGCGGCAGCCGAAGCTGCTGTCGGGCAATCTGCCGGGCATCGTGCGCGAATTGGAGACTCGCCGCATCGTGGCGATCAACGCCCAAGCCGAACACGTGCGACTCCGCCTGGAAGATTTCTTCGGTCACCAGCAGTACGGGATCGCGTCGAATCGGCCGCTGGCCGGCGATTACCGGCCCGGCGATGAAGTGCTGATCGCGGACGGCGTGTCCAGCGCGCGGGCGACGGTGGTTTCGGTCGACGACGCGGAACGCTCGATCGTGGTCACCGCGTTCGACACGCCCAACGGCGGCTGGAAACTGGACTATGCAGGTCCGCTGCCCGAACAGGAAGACCCCCTGGCGCCAGGTCTGTTTCCGCCGGGCGGTTGTCATTTGGTCAAGTTCCGGCCGGTGGGAACGCCCCGATATTTCTGGCGGCGACTGGATCACGAATGGGACATGGCGATCCGGCGTTTCGACCGTCGGGTGCTGGTGAATTTTGCCGATGCGCCCGGCGATCTGGCGATCGATGGACGCAACTGGACCACGGCCAAAGACTACGCCCAGTTGCACGAAGTGGTTCACGCGATCACGACGCACGTGATCGATCGTTACGGCGACCGGTCCCTGGATTTCCCGTGGAGCGTGTTCAACGAGCCGGATTTGGGCGGGCATTTCTGGCGATCGGACTGGATCGAGTTGCAGAAGTTCTACGACTACACGGTCGACGCGATCCTGCGGGCGTTCGAAGACCGCGGCTACGATTCGCAGCAGGTGTTTGTAGGCGGGCTGGAGTTGGGAGCGATCTTCGGCACGAATCTGCGCTTGCGCGAGTTCTTGGTCCATTGTTCGCCGCGGGCCGCCGAGGTGAAGGGCGCCTTGATGTCGAACGCCGCTGTGGCCGATCCGCGGCTGGACGGCAAGCGGTCGAAACGGGTCGAATCGCTGTGCGGCGCGCACGAGGGTCGGGGCAGCCCGTGCGACTTCGTCTCGATCCATGCCTACAACACGTCGCAACTGATGGCGGACAAACTCGCGCGGGCGAAGGAGATGGCGTTGGAGGTCGACGCGGAATACTACGCCCGACTCTGGGTCAACTCGCACGAATCCTGCCCAGGCTGGGACATGCCGCTCGACCCGGCCTTCAGCGATAGTTACTTGGGGAACGGATACTATCCCACCTGGTGCGCCGATGTCGCACGGCGGCAGTTGGCCAAAGCAGCCGGCGACCCGCGATACGGGTACGGCGAGACGATCTTGACCTTCTGGCCCTGGCCGGCCCGGGATTTCGAAGGCCGCAACGACTGTGTGCGCGAGGTCCAGGTGGACGACGACGGCGACGGTCTGCGCGATCGCACGATCACGCTGCCCATGCCCATCCTGCATTTCCTCGGTCTGCTGAACCGGATGCAGGACGGATTCTGGGTGCTGCCCGAGCAGGTCGTCGGCGGACACGTGGTCAGCGGATTCGTGGCGCGCAGCGACGGAGAAATCGCGGAACGGAAGGAGGCAGAACGGGCACCGGGCGGCCAGGCACCGGAGCCGGCCGCGGGTTTCGAGCAAGCGCGGAGCGCGCCGCGGTGGCTCGTGTTGGTTTACGCCCACCAGATGCTCGACACCCAATCGGCCTCCGGTCGGTCGTTCGACGTCACGCTCGATCTTCGCGGTCTCCCGACCAGCGGGTATGCGGTTCGCGAGTATCGTTTCGACAAGGAACACAATTCCTACTATCGGCTCGCCCGCCCGTTGCGAGACCGGCCGGATCCGCGGCACGATCCGACTCCAAAGGTCCGGGACCAATTCCAAGCCGCCGTGCGGCGGCTGGAAAGTGCTGATCGGGATACCCAGTTGGCGGCCTTGGACGAAATCGAGAAACTGCCGATCGCCGGCAACTGGGCGGCTCTTCCCTTGCTCGAGTTCTTCCAACGCACGACGCATCCCGAGTCGCGAGACCGCTTGCTGCGGATGGCGCAGCGAATGACTGCGCCGCGAGCCTATTCGGCCGAGGAAGTGAGCAAGATCGAATCGCTCGCCCGGTTGCAGCAAACTCGCCGTCAACAGCACCAAGTGGCCGCGGACGGACAGCTGGTGTTGCAGATCCCGCTGAACGGCAACGCCGCTAGCTTTTTGGAGATTGAGCCCGATGGAACGGACCATCCGCCGGACTGACGCATTCGTGCGTCGTCAAGGCGTAATGTTGGGGTAGCGGAAGTCGTGAGACTTCCGTGATTTCCGAATTCTCACGAATTCGGCTACCCGCATTCTTCGTCTGGACTGACGGATTAGTCCGGAACCGCAGCCGGGATCGGCATCAATTCCGGCGCAGCGTGGTGATCCACAGGAACGGGGTTCCGGCGTCGTCGACCCGCAGTTCGCTGGTCAGGCCGGCTTGATTCAACAAGCGGCCGATGATGCGCTGGTAGTAGGTCCGCCCGTCATCCAGCGTGACGTTGACCGTGGCCGGATCGATCCGCTGCCGGACCAGCGAGTTGTGGTCGAACAGCAGCGGCGCTTTCACTCGCTGGCCGATCGCTTCGAGAGCGACGTCCAGCGGCGTATCCTGGATGGCAACGTTCTTGGCGAATGCAAACAACTCCGGCAGCGTTTCGCGAGGCGACGACGTCGACGGCCAGCCCACGGGCCAGGATTCTTGCGATCGCCGGACGTCGGTGATCCACAACCGCACCTCGCCGCCGCTCTGCTTCTGCGGGACCATGACCAGCCCGAGCGGACGCAGGACCGCGGCGATGGCCGTGCCCGCACTCAACCCCTGCAATTCGTCCAGCACCGGATCGTCGCCGCCCATCGCCGTTCGGGCCTCGGTGTCCGCCAGGAACGACAAACGGAGCGTGGCCGAGATCCGCTTCAGAACATCGAACGAGCGCTGCCCCTTGGTGGCGAACGTGACGGGCACCTTCAGCGCATCGTGAACGGCGACCAATTGGGTCGGCGTCATGCCGAACGCGGCTTCCCGTTCGTTCAATCGCGTCTCGCCACCCTCTTTCAGCTTGGCAATCCAGGCGGACAATCCGGCTTTGTCACCCAACCGAAACTCAGCTCCCGGCAGACGCAGCGTGCTGCGCGCCGTCAACGCCCCGGTGACCAGATAGGTCGCCGAGTCGCCGCTGCCTCGCTGCTGGATCTCGACCCGGTCCCCCGGCCGGCCAGCCCGAATCCGCAGATTGCCCAGCCGCAGATCGCTCAGCGCGGCACCCCACTGATGGGCGATCGTCGCCGGGGCTCCTTCCTCGGTGATCAGTTCCAGCTCGACGCGCGGCTGAGCGCTCGCCGAACTGACTGCCGAAGCCAGCACGATCAGGGCCAGCGCGATGCGCCGACCGCAAGCGAAGCTGCACTGGCCGTACCGGCCTCCATTCGCCCCGAAATCCGGCCGAACCCGTTCGTGTTTGGGTTTCTCAGTTATCCGCGTGAAGGGTTTTATTTCCATTTTCTGAAGACCCTTGTTTCATCGAGGCTGCTGACATTCCTATCGTTCAGCCTACGACATTCCGGCCGATCGATCACTACGGAAATTCCGCGAATTCGCGCGTGCGCTCGGTGGTTGCGGGTTTGCCTTCCGAACGGCACAATGGATCGCTTCAGATGGACATCCCGATCTCACACTTACAGTCTAGAAAGTAAGGAGCAACGAAATGGCGCGACCGGTTACTTTGTTCACCGGCCAATGGGCCGATTTGTCGGTCCAGGACATGGCCCGCAAGGCGAAAGAGTTCGGCTACGATGGTTTGGAGCTGGCCTGTTGGGGCGACCACTTCGAAGTGGACAAAGCCTTGGCGGACGATGGCTACTGTGCCCGCAAGCGCGAGTTGCTCGAAAGCCACGATCTTCAGTGCTACGCGATCAGCAACCATCTGGTCGGCCAAGCCGTGCTGGACCTGATCGACGAGCGTCACAAGGTGATTCTGCCGCCGTACGTGTGGGGCGACGGCGATCCGGCCGGAGTCCAGCAGCGGGCGATCGAAGAGTTGAAGAATACGGCCCGCGCGGCTCAGAAATTCGGGGTCAGCGTGGTGAACGGGTTCACGGGTTCCAGCATTTGGCACTTGAACTACTCGTTCCCGCCGGTTTCGCCGTCGATGATCGAGGCCGGGTTCGAACTGCTGGCCGAGCGGTTCAATCCGATTCTGGACGTGTTCGGGGAATGCGGCGTCAAGTTCGCGCTGGAAGTCCATCCGACGGAAATCGCCTTCGACATCTACACGGCGCAAAAGGCGCTCGAGGCACTGGACTACCGCGAAGAATTCGGGTTCAACTTCGACCCCAGCCATCTGCATTGGCAGTTCGTGGACCCGGTCGAGTTCATCCGGGCGTTCCCGGATCGGATCTACCACGTGCATGTCAAGGACGCCATCACGACGCTGAACGGCAAGAGCGGCATTCTGGCCAGCCACCTGAACTTCGGCGACCACCGCCGCGGCTGGGATTTCCGCAGTCCGGGCCGGGGCGGAGTGAACTTCGAAGAGATCATCCGCGCGCTGAACGACATCAGCTACAGCGGCCCGCTGTCGGTCGAATGGGAAGACTCGGGCATGGACCGCGAGTTTGGCGCCAAGGAAGCGGCCGGGTTCGTCAAGAAGCTGGATTTCTCGCCCAGCACCCGCGCCTTCGACTCGGCGTTCGAAGAGTAACAGTAACCCAGCCCAGGGGATTGATCAGGCAAGTGGAGCAGGACAGACGCTCGTGTCTGTCCTGCTCCTTGTCGTTTCAACTCTCCGCGTTCGCTTTCACGGCGCTGCCCGGTCTTTGCCGGCGAAGGACAGGACTTCCCCGTTTTCGAGCGTCACAATGGTGCTGCCGTCGTTGGCCAGCGCCAGGCCCCACGGCACGGGTGCGGCGGGGAGCGGTTCGGTCCACAGCGGCGTTCCGTCGCTCAAGCGAACGGTGACCAGCCGGTTTTGGCCGGCGACGACCACGGCGTTGGCGCCGACGGCGATCGCCACGCTGCCGCCGCAATCGTGGCTCCACACCGGCTCGACGCCCTCGATCCGCGGCTTGCCCCACTCGCGCAGCAGCAGGTCGGCGTGACCTGTCGCGCCGCGCGCCAGTCCCAGCAGGCGGGCGTTGTTCAACCAAACGATTTCGCGGTCGCCGACGGTGGTGACCAGCGTCTTTCGCTCGACGCTCGGGTCGTATACGTCCCAGTCCGGATGCGCGTAGAGCGGCTTGCCGGCCGCCATGACTTGGTTGCCGACCAGAAACAGATCGGCGCCGCGCGGACTGGTCGACGCCGGCACGTTGTTCTGCTGGACGCGGCGGACGTGCTGCGCGGGGTCGTTCAGCAGACTGCCGTCGCGCACGTCGTAGATCGCGGGCGATACCACGTTGCCGCCGGCGAGGTACAATTTGCCGTCGTGCAGCAGCAGATGCCCTTGGACGCTGACGCCCGTGCGGGCCTCGGGGTCCAGGTGCCCGGTGGTGCTGTTCTGCCAGCGGATGCGTCCGCTGGCCGCGTCCAAGGCGTAGACGTGCGTCCCGTCGTAGTTGACGATGCCCGCTGCCACATAGACCGTGTCACCGTCGACCAGCACCCCACTGGCCGCCGGCCAGGTCGATTGCAATCGGCCGTAAACCGGGATACGCCGCTCGACGGGCGCCACGCGGAAGCGCCACAATTCCCGCCCGCTGGCCGCCTCCCAGGCGTAGACCCAACCGTCGCCCGAGGCGGCGAACACGCGGCCTCGGTCGATGCTGGGCGGCATCCGCATGGCCCCGCCCGTTATCCCCCGCCAACGCAGCGAACCGTCCGCCCGGTCCAACGCGCGGACGATGCCGTCGCAACCTCCGACGAACACCAGATCGCCGACGGCCACCGGCGGCGAGGGTCGGACGGTCGGGGGCAGGGCCATCCGCCACCGCTGCTGCACGCCGTGTGGCACCACGGCCGAAGTGGTCACGCTGCCGGTCGCGTCGGCGCGGAACATCGGCCAGTCGGCCGGCGTTGCGGCCGGCTCGGCAGACGGCTCCGAAGCGGTGGCTTCGGCGGCGGCCGAGGCTTCAAGCCGACTCGATTCGTCGGCCGCCGCCGCAAAATCAAAGTCGCCGGCCGGTCCCAGACAGGTGATCCCGTACAGCGTCAGATTGCAGTCGCACGTCGACGGCCACCAGTACAACAGACCGTTCGCCACGGTCACCCCGTCGTGGCACTGGGCGCGCATGGGCGAGACGAGCCCGAAGTACTTCGTCTCGGCGTCCCAGCGGGTCGAGCCGCCGCTGGCCCGGCAGAAGACCGCGTCGATCGCGCCGGTCGGCCGCGTACACGCGCGGCGGCCCAAATCGACCTCGGCCAGGATCTCGCCGGTGAGCGGATTGAAAACGCGGCTGGGCTCGGTCTGCGGGCCCGGCGCGGGATCGGACCGTCCGCCCAGGCCGACTTCCTTGCCCATCTGGCCGGCAACCGCGTACAGACCGTCCTCGCGCAGAATGATCTGGTAGTTGCTGTACGGATGCTCCCACAGCACGCGGCCGTCCTCGGTCGACACGGCCAGCAATTTGCCGACCTGCGGACCGGCGAAATACAAGGCCTTCTCACTGGCTTTCAGATAGGCCGTCGTCCGCCAGTTCGTTCGCCAATCCTGGCGGTTCAGCGCCGACCCCAGCGATGCGAACCACTGCGGATCCTGCTCGGGCGTCTTGCGCCACAGCACGCGGCCGTTGGCCGTGTCCAGACAAGTCAGGTAGTGGTCCGCGCGGAACGCGAAGAGCCGCCCGTGGCTCAGGCACAGCGCGCGGCTGTCGACCGGCTGTTCTTCCCGATAATGCCACAGGACTTTGTGCGACTCCGGATCGATCGCCAGCAGCGTGCGGCCGAAGCCCCAGGGATGCTCGGGCTGGTTGTAGCCGGGCGACAGCGGGTTCCAGGGCCAGCCGTGCGCCAGGCGGTTCAGCCGAATGGTCGGATCCCGCTGTTCTTGCTCACCCACCAGCGCGTACAACACGCCGTCCTCCAGGGCCATCCATTTCCAGAACGTGCCGTCGCACAGTTCGGCGGGCGGGGCAATCTCGTCCAGCAACTCGCCCGTCGCTGCGTCGATCACCTTGCACGACCGATCGTCGCCGAAGTACAGTTTGTCCGCGGTGGCGATCAGCGTGTTGCGATGCACCATCAACGCTTCCGGGATCGCCCGCTTCCACAACAGGGTGCCGTTGTAGCCGTTGAACGCCGCCAGGGTATTCAGCCAAGGCTCTTCGCGCGGTTTGAAGGCGATGTGCCCGAACGCCTTGAAGACGCGGCCGTTGGCGGCGACGGCGACCTGCGGCAGCGGCGCGTAGCGTGGATCGGACAGAAACTGAGTGAGATACGGCCCCCGAGCGATTTGGTCCTGCGACTGCGGATTGTTGTCCGGCCCGTGGTACGGGTGGCTCCAGTCGTCGACGCCCTCGGCCGGCGATTTGATTTGCTGCGTTGTACCCAACCAGACGCGGCCGTGCGGTCGAACGACCCGCAACGCCTCGCCGACCGGCATCTCAGCGGCGCTCCCGCTGGCGATCAGCGCGTCGGCCACGTTGTCAGCCAGGAACAATCGGTCCAATGATCCTCGCTCGACGAAGACGCGCGTGCCGTACAACCCCAGATCGGCCAAGGCGAGCCGAGCCGAGTCGGCCTGATGCCGATTGGGCGTCTGGACGTAAATCAACAACTCGCTGGAAGCAGCAAGCCGCTGGGCGACCTCGCAAGCGTCCTCGCCCAGCACCACGCAGATGCCGCGCGAGACGCCCAGTTTGTCGATCAGCCCCCCGTCGTCCGTCCCGGCCGGATCGGCCGCTTGCCCCGCCAAGGCCAGCGCGGAACACCAGCCGAGCGTCAACACGCTGACGAGCCGCATCCACCGACAGAAACGACCTACCTGCGCAGGCCTTTGCCGCCTCGTCGGTTTCCCCCCGCTACGATCCGTTGCCGTCGATCGCTGATTCATCGTCACCGTCTCCTAAGAAATTCGCCCTGGAACAGGAAGATGCGTTGTGCAAGACGAGCACCGAGCCGGTCGAACGCCTTGATTGTACAACCCGGAATCCAGGCGTGTCGATCATCGACGGATTGGACGAGGACTGCGATTGGGATATCCTTGGGGCATGAGCACCGCACCCCTTTATCAGGCGATTTCCGTCTCGCCGCACCGACGAGAACGAGAAGCGCGAGGCGTATTTGTCGATCGACGCGCTGAGTGTGTACATCCTGGTCGAGACGTCGGATGTGGCGGTGCTGGTCTATCGCCGCGGGGATAGCGGTTTTCAGCGCGAGACGTACTTCGGCCTCGACGCCGTGATCCCGTTGCCCGAGATCGGGTGCGAATTGCGGTTGGCCGATCTCTACGACAAGGTCGAATTTCCGCCGCCCGCGGACGACGAAGAAGCGGACCTGGGGTAGCCGAATCCACAGGCTGGCAGCCTGTGCTACGGGCTGACAGCCTGCTTACGGACTAGACCCGGATTGGTGGTGCCTTGCGTTGTTCTCTGGCTGCTGATAAATTCGCGTCAATCTATCGGTTGAAGCTAAAGAGTCGTGTGACGACTGATGTTTCGTCTTAGATTTGGCTCTTGAAGTCCGCTGTTTCGTTGTAAGGTCTGCATTTATGGACAGATTTCACTTCCCGGAATGGACGAATCGGCTTCCGGCTCTGATTCTGGGCTTGCTGACGTTTGGCGCAGGTTACGTGGTGGTGGTCGGGGTTTACGGGACGACTCCGCGCACGATCAATGTGGGCTATTCGCCGAAACAGCCGATCGAATTCAGTCACAAGCTGCACGCTGGCACGCTGAAGATGGACTGCCGATACTGCCATACCACGGTGGACAAGGCTGCTTTTGCGGCGGTGCCGCCGACCAAGACATGCCTGAACTGCCACAGCGCGGCAAATCCGGACGGATCAGTCTCGACTTCGGCCATCCACGTCAAGAGCGAGAAGATGTTGCCGCTCCACCGGGCCCAGGCGTCGGGCGAAGGGATCGAGTGGATCAAGGTCCACGACCTGCCCGACTTCGTGTACTTCAACCATTCGGCGCACGTCAACCGGGGCGTCGGTTGCGTATCGTGTCATGGGCGGATCGACAAGATGGATCAAGTGTACCAAGCGGAAGAACTGAGCATGAGCTGGTGCTTGGACTGCCACCGCAATCCGGAACCGCATCTGCGACGGGACGAATTCATCACTGTCTTGGATTACGTTCCCGAACCGGGCGAGGGCGCCGCGGTCATGGCCGAGAAGGGCATTTATTCCTCCACTAACTGTTCAACGTGTCACCGATGAGCGAAGCGTCTACCGGGAAGCAGTATTGGCGAAGTCTCGGCGAATTGGAAAACTCGCCCGAGTTTGTGGAGATGCTCCATCGGGAATTTCCCGAGGCGGCATCCGAGTTCCCGCAGGGCGTCTCACGGAGGCGCTGGCTGCAGTTGATGGGCGCCTCGTTGGCGCTGGCGGGCGTGACGGGCTGCCGCTATCAACAGGACAAGATCGTCCCGCTGTCGGCGAGGCCTGTGGACCGGATCCCCGGCAAGCCGCAGAGGTATGCGACGTCGATCGAATTGGCCGGCGGAGTTCGGCATCTGTTGATGACCTGCTACGACGGACGGCCATTGAAAGTCGAAGGGAACGCGGATCACCCATCCGGACAGCGCGGCACCGACGCCTGGGCTCAAGCCTGCATCCTGGGCCTGTACGATCCGGATCGGGGCAGGCAACTTCGGCAGCGTGCCGGACGGCAGGTTTCGTCCAAGACCTGGATGGAATTCGACGACGAGTGCGACCAGCAGATTCGGGCCTGGAAATCGAACAAGGGCGAGGGCGTTGCCCTGTTGATCGAGCCGACCGATTCGCTATCCATGCGGCACATGCTGGACCGTTTCCAGCAAGCGTTTCCGGCGGCCAAGCTGTATCAGCACACGTCGGTTCCGCGCGACAGCGCGGTGCGGGGAACGGAGCTCGCGTTCGGCCAGCCCTGCCGGGCCCGACTGGCGCTGGACCGGGCCGAGGTGATTGTCGCCCTGGACGCTGATTTCCTGACCAGCGATCCCGACTCCGTGCGATTAGCCGAGGAGTTTGCCGCCGGTCGGGATGCCGATCACGGCAAGATGAGCCGCTTGTATGTTGTCGAGAGCCAGTTCACGGTGACGGGGGCCGCGGCGGATCACCGGTTGGCCGTGAAATCCAGCGATATCGCCGCCGTGTTGGGCGAAATCGAGCGGTTGGTCGAGGAACATGCGGAGGCCGGCAAGGTCGCCGTCGATGCCACCGCGCCGAAGAGAGAACATCTTGTCCAGGCGATCGCCGACGACCTGCTGAACCATCCAGGCCGGGCGGCGGTGATCGTCGGCCTGCGGCAACCGCCGGAGGTTCAGGCTCGCGTGCATCGCCTGAATGCCCGGCTGAAGAACCTGGGCGAAACGGTCACGTTCGCGGCGGATGCGCCTTTGCCGTACGCGGATCTGAAATCCCTGGCGGCCGCGGCAGCGGACGGAAAAATCAAGACGCTGATCGTCCTGGGCGGCAATCCGGTCTACGACGCGCCGGCCGACATCGATGTGGCGGAAGTGTTGACCAAGGTCGACACGGCGATTCACTTGAGCGTGGACGAGAACGAGACGTCGCTGCTCTGCCATTGGTATCTGCCTGCCGCGCATCCGTTCGAAGCCTGGGGGGACGCCCGCGCCTGGGACGGGACGATCAGCGTGACTCAACCGCTGATCGAGCCGTTGTGCGGCGGCCGGTCGGCGCTGGAATTTCTGGCCCGGCTGTGCGGGGACTCGCGCGAACCGCAAGCGATCGTGCGGCAGGCGATCGAGGCCGCCCGCGGCGGACAGCCGTTGACCGAAGCCGACTGGCGGAAACTGCTGCACGACGGATACCTGGCGGGCAGCCGATTCGAACCGCTCGATGTAAAAATCGCGGAGGCGGCTGCCGCGGATTCGGCCGGCGCGGCCGAGAGCGACCTGGAAGTCGTGTTCTGCCCGGATGCGGCGGTGTACGACGGCCGGTTTGCGAATAACGGCTGGCTGCAGGAAACGCCGCGGTTCTTGAGCAAGCTGGTTTGGGACAACGCCGCGTTGCTCAGTCCGGCGACGGCCGAACGACTGGGGGTCAAGCACAGCGAATGGATCACCATCGAGGCGGGCGGCCACACCCTGGAGATTCCGGCCTTCGTGTTGCCCGGTCAGGCCGAGGGGTCGATCGGCGTCGCCTTGGGCTACGGCCGCACGGCGGCGGGGAAGGTGGGGGGCAGCGCAGCCGACGGGATCGCCCCGGTCGGCGTGAATGCCAACCGACTGCGGACCAGCGATTCGCCGTTCGTGTTGACGGGCGTCTCGGTCACCGGCACGGGCCGGACGTATCCACTGGCCACGACGCAAGACCATCACGCCATTGACACGGTGGGCATGAAGGAGACGGGTCGCCGGGTCGGCGAGCTGGTTCGCGAGGCGGAACTGGGCCATTTCCAGGCCCATCCGGATTTCGCCCAGCACATGGTCCACCATCCGCCGCTCAAGTCGCTGTGGACCGAGTTCAGCTACGAGGGCCACGCCTGGGGCATGTCCATCGATTTGAACAAGTGCATCGGCTGCAGCGCCTGCATGGTGGCCTGCCAGTCCGAGAACAACGTCCCGGTGGTGGGCAAGGATCTGGTGAGCCGGAACCGCGAGATGCACTGGATCCGCGTCGACCGGTACTTCAGCGGTAGCGTGGACGATCCGCAGGCGGTCCACCAACCCGTGGCCTGCCATCACTGCGAACTGGCGCCCTGCGAACAAGTCTGTCCGGTGGCGGCGACGGTTCACAGCCGCGAAGGCTTGAACGACATGGTCTACAACCGCTGCATCGGGACGCGGTACTGCGGCAACAACTGCCCGTACAAGGTGCGGCGGTTCAATTATTTCGACTACACCCAGCCGGTCACCGACCCGAACCGCGAATTGGTCCAGTTGTCGCTGAACCCGGAGGTCACCGTCCGGTCGCGCGGCGTGATGGAGAAATGCACGTACTGCGTTCAGCGGATTCAGAACGGCAAGATCGACGCGAAGAGCCAGCGCCGTCCGCTGAAGGACGGCGACATCGTCACCGCCTGCCAGCAGGCCTGTCCGACCCAGGCGATCGAGTTCGGCGACGTCAACGAACCGACCAGCCGGGTCGCCCAGGCGCACGCCAACCCGCGGGCGTATGCCATGTTGGCCGAATTGAACATCAAGCCGCGCACCTATTACTTGGCGCGGATCCGCAACCCGCATCCCGCGCTGGCGGCCGAGCATCCGGAACACCATGCTCATGCGGAACACGGGAGTACCCATTGAAGTTTGAAAGGCCCGAATTTCGCGATCTGTCTTTCGAATTTGGATTGAATGCCCTGAAAACTTGACCGCACCGTCCTGACGCCGTCGGCTCGAGTCGGCGGTCACCAGTAAAGCCTAAAGACTTAACGGACAACATGGCAGGCACCCTTACACCCACCGTCGTTGACAACACGTTCGAGGAACCCGGACGCCGTGCGCCGCTGGTGCTCGGCGGCCACGACTTCGCTTCGCTGACGGACACCGTCTGCAGGATTCCCGAGCGTACGCGGCCGTCGGCCGCCTGGTTCGTATGTTTCGGCATCTCGTCGTCGCTGATGCTGATGCTGTTCGGACTGATCGGGCATTTGATCCTGACGGGGGTCGGCGTTTGGGGCAACAACAACCCGGTGTTCTGGGGTTGGCCCATCGTCAACTTCGTCTTCTGGGTCGGTATCGGCCACGCGGGCACGCTGATCTCGGCGATTCTGTGCTTGTTCCGCCAGCAGTGGCGGACCAGCATCAACCGGTTCGCCGAAGCGATGACCATTTTTGCGGTCGTCTGTGCGGGTATTTTTCCGGGAATTCACATCGGCCGCATTTGGGCCGTGTACTGGTTGGCGCCGTATCCGAGCACCCATCTGGCGATGTGGCCGAATTTCCGCAGTCCGCTGTTGTGGGACGTGTTCGCGGTTTCGACCTACGCCACCATTTCGCTGCTGTTCTGGTACATGGGGATGATTCCCGATCTGGCCACCTTGCGCGACCGCGCGAAGGAGCGGTGGCGTCAGATTTTGTACGGGACGCTGGCCCTGGGTTGGACCGGTTCGGCGCGGCATTGGTCGCGGTACGAGAAGGCGTACATTCTGTTGGCCGCGCTGGCAACGCCGCTGGTGTTGAGCGTTCACTCGGTCGTGAGCTTCGACTTCGCCGTGTCGCAACTTCCCGGCTGGCACACCACGATCTTTCCGCCGTACTTCGTGGCGGGCGCCGTGTTCAGTGGATTCGCGATGGTCATCACGTTGCTGGTTCCCGCGCGCGAGTTGTTCGGCCTGAAGGACGTGGTCACGGTCCGGCATTTGGACAACATCACCAAGTTCATTCTGGTAACAGGTTCGATGGTCGGCTACGCCTACATGATCGAGTTCTTCATCGCCTGGTACGGCGGCAACGCCTACGAGCGATTCGCCTTCATCAACCGGGCCTTCGGTCCGTACGCGTGGGCCTACTGGACGATGATCACCTGCAACGTGATCACGCCGCAGTTGTTCTGGTTCAAGAAGTTCCGCACCACGCCGTGGATCATGTTCATCGTCTCGATCTTCGTCAATATCGGCATGTGGTTCGAGCGGTTCGTGATCATCGTGACTTCCTTGAGCCGCGATTTTCTGCCGTCCAGTTGGGGCTATTTCAAGCCGACCTGGGTCGACATCGGGATGTTCATCGGCAGCTTTGGCCTGTTTTTCACGCTGTTTTTGCTGTTCATTCGTTTCATGCCCATGGTCGCCATTTCGGAAGTGAAAGCCGTGCTGGCCCACGAGCAGCATGAGAACGGGGAGTCGAGTCACTGAGCATGGCAGAGAAACCCACCACTCAAACCGTTCCGCAGACCAAGGTCGTCGGCCTGGTGGCGGAGTTCGATTCGCCCGAAGCGCTGCTGGCCGCGGGTGCCAGGGTGCGCGGCGAAGGCTACCGCAAGACCGATGCCTTCAGCCCGTTCCCCATCCACGGCATCGACGAGGCGATGGGCATCCGGCCGACCGGCTTGCCTTGGCTGGTGCTGATCGCGGGGCTCGGCGGCGGAACCGTGGCACTCGTCGGCCAATGGTGGACCAACGCCATCGACTATCCGTTCCTGATCAGCGGCAAGCCGCTGTTCAGTCTGCCGGCCAACATCCCGGTGATTTTCGAGTTGACGATCCTGCTGGCTGGCGCGACGGCGTTCCTGGGCATGTTGGCGTTGAACCGGCTGCCGCGGCTGTCCAATCCGCTGCTGCGAAAGGCGAATTTTCTGCGGGCCACCACGGATCGGTTCTTCCTGATGATCGAAGCCGCGGATCCGAAATTCGATGCGGTTCGAACCCGCTCGCTGCTCGAATCGCTGCAGCCGGTTAGCATCGAAGTCTGCGAATCGGAAGCGGGTAACAGTTCGCTGCCCAAGTTTGTGGCGCCCGTGTTGCTGTTGATCGCTTGCCTGGCCTTGATTCCGCCGGCGCTGATCGCCCGGGCGCGGGCCACGAAATCGGACAAGCCGCGTTGGGACACGTTTTTCGACATGGACTACCACCCTGGTTTCAAACCGCAGGCACCGGCGCCCGCCACCCTGTTCGCCGACCGGCGGTCCAGTCGGCCGCCCGTGGCCGGGACGGTGGCCCGCGGCGGGTTGAACGCCGACGACCGCCTGTACCGCGGGATCGAGCCCGACGCCCCGCCCGCCGCGGCTTCGACCGGCCGAACGTCGGCCATGTACACCGCGGCGGAAGACACTGCTGCGGAAGCCGCGGCGGAACCGGTTGTCCCGGCGCCGGCATCCGCGGCGACGGAGGCGGGCCAAGCCGACGGCCCGGCGCCTCCCGCGGCAACGGCGAACGAAGAACCTCAGCCCCCGTGGGTCACCGAGTTTCCTGTGCCGGTCACCCGCGAGTTGATGGCGCGCGGCCGCCAACGGTTCGATATCTACTGCGCCACCTGCCACGGGTTGGTGGGCGACGGCAACGGCATCGTGTCCAAGCGGGCGCTGGCGCTGGAACAGGGAACCTGGATCCCGCCGCTGTCGCTGCACGCCGATTCGGTCGTCGCCCAACCCGTCGGACAGGTTTACCACACCATTACGCACGGCGTCCGCAAGATGCCCGGCTACGGCGACCAGATCTCGGTCGAGGACCGCTGGGCCGTGGTCCTGTACATCCGGGCGCTGCAACGAAGCCGCAACGCCAGTCCGGCCGATGTGCCGTCCGAATTGCTTGATACCCTGCGAGACCTGTAAAACCAATCGTAAGACGAAGCATTCCCATGAAAGCGGAAAAACACGCGGAACTGCGCGACCTGTACCAATTCGGCGACGAGCGCCGCGGGGCGACTTATGTCCTGGCGGCCGTCGGCGCGGCGGGCATCCTACTGGCTCTGGGCCTCAGTTTTCTGTCCAGCCAAGGCATCCGGCAGTTCGCCTTCAGCTATCTGTTGAACTACTGCTACTTCCTCAGCCTTTCGCTGGGCGCGTTGTGCCTGGTCATCGTCAGCCATCTGACCCGGTCCGGCTGGAACGTAGTCTGGCGCCGGTTGGCCGAACTGATGGCCGCCGCGCTGCCGTGCTGGGCGGTCTTGTTCCTGCCGATCCTGGCCTTTCTCTTGCTGGGCGGCGGAATCCTGTTCCACTGGAACGATCCGGACGTCATGCGCGACGACCCACTGATCCGCGCGAAACTTCCGTACCTGAACGCAACGTTCTTCACGATCCGCGCCGTGCTGTACTTCGGGATTTGGTCGTTGTTGGCCACGTTTTTCTACCGCAATTCGCGACTACAAGACCGCTCGGGCGACAAAGAACTGACACTGCGGATGCAGAAGTGGAGCGGCCCGGCCGTGGTGGCCTTCGGATTTACCTTGACCTTCGCCTCGTTCGACTGGCTGATGTCGCTGGATGCCCACTGGTTCAGCACGATCTTCGGAGTCTACTTCTTCGCCGGATGCGCGGTCGGAGCGATTGCCGCCCTGATCCTGGCGGCCCAGTATCTGCAGCAGCGCGGGTTGTTGAAGGAGTCGATCACCGTCGAGCACTACCACGACCTGGGCAAACTGCTGTTCGGCTTCGTTTTCTTCTGGGGCTATATCGCCTTCTCGCAATACATGTTGATCTGGTACGCGAACATTCCCGAGGAAACCCAGTGGTTTCTCGTTCGCCAGACCGGCGGCTGGGCAGGTATCTCGCTGATTCTGCTGTTCGGGCATCTTCTGCTGCCGTTTCCGGGCCTGTTGTCGCGTCATGTGAGGCGGAACCGCTGGGCGTTGATGGGATGGTCCGCGTGGCTGTTGATCATGCACTGGATCGACCTGTATTGGCTGGTGATGCCGCAGTTGACGGGCAAGGACGGCCCTACTTTCGGACTGGTCGATTTGTGTTGCTTGATTGGCCTGGGCGCCGCGTACGGGAGTGCGGTCCTGTGGGCGGCGGGTGATCGAGCGTTGATCGCCGTACGGGATCCGCGGTTGCCCGAGTCGCTGGCTTTCAAGAACCTTTGAGGCGCAACACCATGGAACGCTACAACGACACGAACACGCCCATGCTCGCCTTGGTGGGCGTCGTCAGCACGATTCTGCTGTTCGCCCTGATCGTCGGCTTGCAGGTGCTCTATTATGCCTTGGCGGAGCAGGATTTTGAGCGAAAGGTGATTCAGATCCCGACGGCCGAGAGCGACGGCATTCTTGCGGAGCAGGAGATCCAGTTGACGCAGTACGGTTGGCTCGACCGGGCGCAGAACAAGGTGGCGATTCCCATCGACCGCGCGATGGAGCGGGTCGTGGCCGACCTGCAGCGTGCGGCGGACAAGGAGTGAAACCATGATCGCGAAGCAGCAGAACCGACGGACAAGCGGGGCCGGTTGGCGGGCATTGTGCGCCGCGGTGGCGTTTTCGCTCAGCGGTCTCGCCACCGTCGCTTCGGCGCAACTGTCCGATTACAAGCCGCCCGAGCTGGAGGATGTGGGAGTCGATGAGAAACTCGGCGGCCAACTGCCCCTCGATCTGACTTTCCGCGACGAGAAGGGCCAGCAGGTGACTCTCGGCCAACTGTTCCACGAGGGCCGTCCGGTACTCCTGTCGCTGAACTACTCCGATTGCCCGATGCTTTGCATGTTGCAGTTGAACGGGTTGGTGGACAGTCTGATCGACGTGTCGTTGACGCCCGGCAAGGACTTCGAGATTCTCAGCGTCAGCATCGATCCGACCGAGACGCCGGAGCGGGCGCGGCTGACCCAGCAAAAGTACGTGAGAACATACGGCCGACTGGACACCGCCAACGGCTGGCATTTCTGGGTGGGCAAGCAGTCGAGCATCGACCGGTTGGCCGACGCGGTCGGGTTCCGGTACAAGTTCATCCCGGAGCGCAACGAGTTTTCCCACGTGGCCGCGGTGATGGTGTGTACTCCGACGGGCATCGTCTCGCGTTACTTGTACGGCGTGCAGTTCGCGCCGAAGACGCTGCAATTGTCGCTGGTCGAGGCCAGCGAGGGAAAGATCGGATCGACGATGGACAAGATTCTGCTGTTCTGCTTCCACTACGACGCGGAAGCGGGCCGTTACGGCCCGATGGCCCAGCGGTTGATGCAAATGGGAGCGGGACTGACCTTGTTCGTCCTGGCGATCGGGCTTGTCCCGGTCTGGCTGCGCCGATCCTCGCGGGCTGCAAAGGCTGATTCGCCGCCGGACAGCGGCGCCGACACTGCGAGTCGTGCTTCCTTGGCGCCGATGTTCGCGCTGCCGCTGGCCCAGTCGTCGGGAGGCAACTTCTTCTTTCCCGAACGAGCTTCCGCGGCCTCCGAGTCGGTGGACACCGTCTTTTTCTTCATTCTCTGGATCTCGATCTTCTTCTTCGCCATCATCGTTGGCGCGATGACTTACTTCCTGCTGAAGTACCGTGAGCGTCCGGGCGTCGAGGCGGTGAAGACGGCCACGCACAGCAATTTTCTGGAGATCCTCTGGTCGGTGATTCCGACCATTATCGTGGGCGTCATTTTCGTCTGGGGCTTTGTCGCCTACATGGACATGCGGCAACCTCCGGACAACGCTTACGAGATCCGCGTGGTCGCGAAGAAATGGAACTGGGAGTTTGTCTACCCGAACGGACACCGCGAGCCGAATTTGCATGTTCCCGTGAACCGCCCCGTCCAATTGGTCATGTCGTCGGACGATGTGATCCATAGCCTGTACATCCCCGCCTTCCGGCTGAAGATGGACGTCGTCCCCGGTCGCTACACCAAGACATGGTTCGAGCCGCGTCGAGTGGGCGAGTACACCTTGTTCTGCGCCGAGTATTGCGGCGAACAGCACTCGAAGATGCTGGCCCAAGTGGTGGTTCACCCATCGGGCGAGTTCGAGAAGTGGCTGGCCGATGCGGCGAATTTCCTGGAGCGAGTGACTCCGGAAGAAGGCGGCCGGATCGTGTACGAACGGAAGGGCTGCATTCAGTGCCATTCGATGGACGGGAGCGCCAAGAGCGGTCCGACGTTCAAGGGTTCGTTCGGCGAGGAACACGAAATGGCCGACGGACGGCGAATTCTGGTGGACGAGAACTACATCCGCAAATCGATCCTCGAACCGCAGTCGGACATCCGGGCGGGCTTCAAACCGGTCATGCCCACTTATGCGGGACAGATACGGGACGAAGAGATCGACGCGTTGATCGCATTCATTAAGAGCTTGAAATAAACGAGGCACCCTATGGCTACCGACGCAATCCCGGCACGCGGGCCGCAGCACGGCGACTCCCACGCCTTCGAAAACTACCTGACGCACGACCGCGGGCTGCTGACCTGGATCGCGACGCTCGATCACAAGCGGATCGGCGTCATGTATTTGGTCGGAATCCTCTCGTCCTTCTTTCTGGGCGGGCTGATGGCCTTGGCGATCCGGGCCGAATTGTTCACGCCCGACAAGATGTTCCTGTCCGAGAACAAGTACAACGAGTTCTTCACGGTTCACGGCGCCGTGATGACGTTCCTGTTCATTATCCCCGGCATCCCCGCGGCGCTAGGGAATTTCGTGCTCCCGCTGATGCTGGGCGCGAAGGACGTCGCCTTTCCGCGGATGAATCTGTTCAGCTTCTATCTGTGGGTCGGCGGCGCCATGTTCTTCCTGGCGGCCTTGTTCATCGGCGGCCTGGACACAGGCTGGACGTTCTACACCCCGTACAGCACGCGGACCAACTCGGTCGTCGTGGCGGCCACGATGGGAGCGTTTATCCTGGGGTTCAGTTCGATCTTCACGGGCCTGAATTTCGTCGTGACGATCAACACGATGCGTCCGCCGGGAATGACTTGGTTCAAGATGCCGCTGTTTTTGTGGGCCCTGTATTCCACCGCCATCATCCAGTTGCTGGCCACGCCCGTGCTGGGCATCACCCTGCTGCTGCTGACCGCGGAAAAGGTGTTGGGAATCGGGATCTTCGATCCGAAGCTGGGCGGCGACCCGGTCCTGTTCCAGCATTTCTTCTGGTTCTATTCACACCCGGCCGTGTACATCATGATCCTGCCCGCGATGGGCATCATCAGCGAGTTGATGTCGGTGTTCAGCCGCAAGCACATCTTCGGCTACCGGTTCATCGCCTACAGCAGCGTGGCGATCGCGTTGCTGGGATTCTTGGTTTGGGGCCACCACATGTTCGTCAGCGGCCAGTCGCGGCTGGCCTCGTTCGTCTTCAGCGCGTTGACCTTCAGCGTCTCGATCCCTTCGGGCATTAAGGTGTTCAACTGGTTGGCGACGATGTACAAGGGCTCGATCCGACTGCAAACGCCGATGTGCTACGCGTTGTCGTTCCTCCTGCTGTTCGGCATCGGCGGCTTGACCGGGTTGTTCCTCGGGGCGCTGGCGACGGACGTCCATCTGCACGACACGTATTTCGTCGTCGCTCACTTCCACTACGTGATGATGGGCGGCACGCTGATCGCTTTCCTGGGCGGGTTGCATTACTGGTGGCCGAAGATGTTCGGTCGGATGTACAACGAGACGTGGGCTCGGCTGGGCTGTCTGATCGTGTTCATCGGCTTCAACGCCACCTTCCTGCCCCAGTTCCTGCTGGGCAGCCGGGGTATGCCGCGGCGCTACGCCCGCTACGAAGTCGAGTTCCAGGGCCTGCACCAACTGTCCACCATCGGGGCCATGATCCTGGGCGTGGGGCTGTTCATCGTCGGCATCGTGCTGCTCCATTCGTTCTTTGCGGGAAAACGGGCAGCGGCGAATCCTTGGGGCAGTGCTTCGCTGGAATGGCTGACCACGTCGCCACCTTCCCCGCACAATTTTGACGATACGCCCGTCGCGGGCGATCCCTATGACTACAGCGGCCTGGAATACGATCCGGGGATCGACGGTTACGTCAAGAAGAAAACGGTCTAAGTATGAATCAAACTTCGACGAGCCCTGCACACGGCGGCGCGGAACCGCACGCCGATCACGAGCATTCTCCCTTCTTCGCCCACCACTTCGAAACGCCGAAGCAGCAGTTCGATGCGGGTAAACTGGGCATGTGGCTGTTCTTGATCACGGAGATCCTGTTTTTCAGCGGGCTGTTCGTTGCCTATGCCGTCTACCGGGCTAGGCACCCCGAGGTGTTCGCCGATGCGCACCAGTATCTGGACAAAACGCTCGGAGCGGTCAACACGGTCATCCTGCTGTTCAGCAGTCTGACGATGGCCTGGGCTGTCCGCTGTGCCCAGTTGACCCAGCGCCGCGGGTTGATCGTGTGCCTGATCACGACGCTGGCCTGTGCGAGCCTGTTTCTGGGGATCAAGGCCATCGAGTACTCGCACAAATGGGACATGGGACTGTTCTGGGCCGGCATGTTCGACCCGCACGACGATCATCACGGCGATCACGGCATCTCGCCTTTCCTGCTGGGACTGTCGGCCCCCGCCCTGCTGGCCTTGATTGTGTTCGCCACGGGAAGTGTCGTCTCGTACTTGAAAAAGCAACCGCAGGCGCTGATCGTCTGGGGAGGCCTGGCCATCACCAGCGCCGCCTTTTTCGTCGGCGTTGGTTCGGCGATGATCATTCCCAAGCTAGTCGGCCCCCTGATTCCGGCCGTGCATCACGGCACCGCATCGGACGAACACCAGTCGACCGACCATGCGGCGCAGGAACACGAAGCAGAACCTGCTGCGGAGACCGAAACGGAGACCGAGACCGAACCTGCGTTCTCCTACGCGGGGATCTTCTTCAGCATCTACTTCGCGATGACCGGAGTCCACGCTCTGCACATCCTGGCCGGAATGGGCGTGATCGCCTGGCTGCTGGTTCGGTCGGTTCGCGGCGATTTTACTTCGCAGTATTTCGGACCGGTGGATTACGTCGGTCTGTACTGGCACCTGGTCGACTTGGTTTGGATTTACTTGTTCCCCTTGCTGTACTTGATTCACTAGCCGCCGCGAGTCTCGGAGAGACCCGCCCACGTGGCTCGGCCTCTCCGAGA
This sequence comes from Pirellulaceae bacterium, assembly GCA_023382975.1. Classification (GTDB taxonomy): domain Bacteria; phylum Planctomycetota; class Planctomycetia; order Pirellulales; family Pirellulaceae; genus SKKK01. The sequence continues at coordinate 5,910 of JAHDXO010000049.1, read as the reverse complement.
CCGAGTTGATTTTACGAGAGCATCGCATTGGAGAGACGCATGACGACCGAGACGCACGCGACGCACCACGAAACCGCTGGCGAGCATCACGGCATGGGGCACGTCATTCCCGTGCCTGTGCTGATCGCGGTTTTTCTGGCCTTGATCGTGTTGACCGTCATCACGGTCGTCGCTAGCTACCTGCCGTTCGGCGAGTTGGAGACGTGGGTCGCGATGGGCATCGCGACCGTCAAAGCCGGCTTGGTGGCGGCGTACTTCATGCACTTGCGCTACGACAATCCGCTGAACGCCGTACTGTTCGTTTTCGGCCTGGTCTTCGTCGGCCTGTTCGTCGGCTTCATCCTGATGGACGCCGAACAATACAACCCCGACCTGATCGAGATCCGAACGCCCGCGTCGAATTAGCGGTCGTCTCGAAATTCCCGAAGTTGGCGAATTGGTAGGAACGCATTTGAACTGGACTTTCGGCAGGCTTCAGCCGATAATGGCAACGCGTTTCTCTGGGCCATGAATTCCAGGACGGCATCCGTCGAGCGAGGTTTTCAATGAGTGTGGCCACGATCTACCCGCATGTCCGGATTGACGATCAAGGCACGGCGCGAGTCGGGCGCACCCGCTACAAAGTCTTGCACTTGGCCGGCGAGCACTACCACTACGGCTGGACCGCGGAGGAACTGCTGCGACAGCACGCCGACCTGCGACCGGAGGAGGTGTACGCGGCACTTGCGTTCTTTTACGACCACTTCGACAAGATGGTGGCGCAGATGAACGCTCAGGAGGATGAGCTTGCCGCATTGCGGCCCCAGCCCACGTTGTCGCGCGCGGAGTTGCTGCGGCGGCGAAAGGGTGTTGCGTAAGTGGCGGCTAAGTATTACATGGACGTGCATGTCCCGGCGGCTATCACCGCAGCTCTCCGCCGACGCGGGATCGACGTGCTGACAAGCCAGGAAGACAACACTCGCGAAGCCGAAGACGATGCGCTGCTGATGCGGGCGAACGAACTCGAGCGGGTACTTTTTTCGCAAGATCAGGATCTATTGCGAATTGCCTCGCATTGGCAGGCATCCGGGCGCCGCTTCTCAGGCGTCGTGTTCTCGCCTCAGCAAGGAATCAGCCTCGGACGCTGTATCGAAGAGCTGGAACTGCTGGCTCAGTGCTGCAGCCCCGAGGAACTGAACGATTGCGTCATCTTCCTGCCACTCCCATAACGGGGAAACGGAACGGGGAAACGGTGTCGGGTCTCATTTGTGTCGATTTGCCGCGTCGTGCGACCGTTCACCGGTCGGGACGGAGGCGTTTTGGGCGGCCAGGGGGACGTCACGTGGATTGCAATCCCAGATGCTTCGCCGCGGCCTGCTGCCAGACCGTTTCGCCAAAGGGAGTGCCAACCTGGGCGCTCCGGTTGACTGGGTGCCACAAGCTGGAAGTGCTCGTCTTTCTGAATCGGAAACGAATTGAACCGCCCACACCGCCGCTCCCTCGCTTACGCTTCGGGTTAAAATGGCGACATGACGGTCAAGGCCCAAGACGTGCATTCCCGTGGGAGGCTCCACTCGATGCCCCAACAAATCATGCGTCGCTCGGCGAGCGACAACCAGTACTTGCACCAGGATTTCCACGACGCACTGAGCGCCGGGATTGAGTACCTTGACCGGAACGACGGTGAGCAGGCGGTACGGGACTGTCTGTGGCAATTCGCCCGTTCGTACTACGCGCCGCTGACTGCATCGCTGCGGCCGAGGGCCCTGCTCGTACTACTTAGCGTTGCGGTCGGTTCCGGCTGCAGACCTGCGATAGTCGAGCAGCCCCGCGTCAGGAATCACGCAGTGCGGCACGAACCGGTCTTGACGCCCGAGCGGTGGCTGAACTTCGACGAGGCATCATTGCGTGTCGAGGCCGTGCATCCGGAAGGCAAGTACGCCGTGGTGAAAAGCGGCTGCCGGACGATCCTCTATGATTTGGAGGCGGGGACGCTCGTGTATTCGTGGGTCGAACAGTTTTCCTCCGTCGAGTTTTCTGGAAACGGTCGCTTTCTATTGACCGTCGGCGACAACGAAGTCGCCGTTTGGGAGACAAAGGGGGCAGGACTAGTCCGTCGCTGGGAAGGCGATGAACGCGATTGGAGCGAACCACCATCCAATCACGTCCGTGTCTATGCCAAGATCAGCCATGATGGGGCACAAATCGCGGTTTCCAATCGACAACAGGCGTTTGATCATGATCTTCCCGATGCGGTACTGTTGTTCGACACAGTGTCCGGAGTTCTCCGGCGGACGTTGTCCCCGCCCGAAACAAAATCTCCCATCGCGGCGGCTTTTACCCGCAGCGGAACAAGGCTTCTCGTCCGGGACTTCCACGGTTCCGCGTTAAACCTGTTGGATACCGTGGCGGGCGAGGTCGTCTGCAACTTGCCGGATCGCGTGAAAGTCCACATCAGCCCCGACGGTCATTGGATTGCCGCTGGCGGCGCGGTGATTCGCAGCAGGCCTCGCGAAGAGTATCCAGGTGATCTTACGCTGCTGAAGATCTGGGATACGGCGTCGGGAGAGCCGGTTGCGGAACTCCAACACGAGCACCCCATGCGAGACTGGGCGTTCAGCCCGGACGGCCGGCGCATCTTCGTCGCGCTCGAAAAGGAGGAACGGCACGACGGCAGCCGATACTACAGCGGCCGGCTGGTCGAATGGGATTGGCGAACCGGACGAAAGACCGTCGAAGGAGAGGATCATTCGAATCCCTATACCGGAGTGGCGTACAGTACCGATGGCCGGCGACGATTCGCCGTCACGGAGTACTGGGATGAGTTGGACACCGACTTTCATCAGTTGCACGGCTGGATGGTCGATTCGGGTGACAAGTTGCCGATCCAAGCTGACGACGTGCCAGGAGCCATGCACGACCTGTTTTTCTTTCCAAACGGGGATCGCTATATCTCCAAGCGGCTGTTTGCTTTCGCGGTGCGGGACGTCCTGACAGGCGAAACAGTCCAAACCTTGCCGAATTCGCGGTTGGGATATCAGAACGTGGCGCTGGTGCCGGGGACGGCGAGTTGTCTGATCGGCGGAGTCCATCGGTTGGATCCTGTGTCCGGTAAGCACTGGCCCTTCCGCCTTCCTGCGCATGGAGAGATCGCCTTCGCCGATGACGGGCGGCTGTTGTTCGCTTGTGGCAACACGAGGCTCTACCTGATTGACGTTGCGGCTCGCGAAATCGTCTGGGAAATGGGACTAACCGGAACGAAGTACGATGCGGCCGTCAGTCCTGACGCCGGACACATCGCGGTCGCGCTCCATGTCGAAGACTTCGACGGATTGCCTGCCCCGCGGTTGGTGCTGATCGACACTTCCGTGCCGGATGGAGTGCAACTGTTCGATCGTTTTGTCTCGGCGGTCGCCTTTCACCCTGACGGTGATCGTTTCTTGGCGGCAACCCCCGATGCCATCGTCGAGTGCGATGCGGTGACGGGCGAGGAGATCCGCACGCTGTTCGACACGCCGGGCCGCAGCCTGACCATTTGCTACAGCAGGGATGGACGACGCGTGCTGGCCGGAGGCGTCCAAGGGCGCCGTGACCACCGGGAGCCCGTCGATGTGGAAGACGACGCCTGGGTGGCGACGTGGGACGCGGACACCGGGGAACCGGTTCGTTTCCAGACGCGTCGCGGGCCGGTCAGCGCAGCCGCTTTCAGCCCGGATGGCCGGCACTGCGTCACCGGTTCACTTGACGGCGGGGTGTTCCTCTGGGAAACCGAATCGGGAGCTTCATTAACTCCCCTGGAAGGCCACATTGGCAAAGTGAACGCCGTGTGCTTTTTTCCGGGCGGTGGACGGATCGTCACCGCCGCGGATGACGGCGCAGCGTTCTGGAACGTCGCCCGGATCACGTCGCCGTTGGATTTGCCGCTTCCGCTGGCCGAGACGCTCAGCCAACAGGAACGGTTCTTCATCGAAAGGAACACGTTGGGAATCGACAGCCCCCTGCACGGCAAATTCACGCTGGCAAGGAAAGGTTTTCAGCCTGGCGCGGCACCTGTGTTGCAGCCGCAAGACTGGACGATCGTCGCGCAAGGAGAGACCCCATGGTATTCACTTCCACCGGACGTCAGGCAGTGGCTTTCTCACGGCAGATCTGTAAAACACCGTTCCCCGCAGCGAGCGATGGAACCGCCATTCGGGCACGGTGATACGCCTTGCAGCAGAAGCCGCGATGGCCAACGCGTCGCGTATTGTTCGTGGGCATTGAAGAAAGTGACGGTCTGCGACCGTCAGGCCGGGATTCTCCGGGTCTTCGATACGACAACCCGGCCGCAGGATGCTGCGTTGTCTCCGTCTGGTGACGAATTGGTCATTGTTCACGATCTGGGGCAACAGGGAGCATGCAGCCGATACGAGTTGACGGTCTATGATGTCAACACGGGAGACGTTGAACGCATCATCGATCCAGGTGAATTCGCAGATGTAAGTACCGTTTCCATCGGCCCCATGGAAGAGACGATCATGTGCCGGCTGGCCGGATCTTTTGTCGTGGTGCATGACTTTCAGACAGGATCAAAAATCGGCGACCTGCGGGCCGCTGGCCGTGCGGAATACAGCCCCGAGGGGCGTTTCATCGCCAGATCTTACTATTCTGACCTGTCCGTGCATCTGTACGACCGATGCACGGTCGATCTAAAGAAATCGCTGACGAATTACTTTCCCGTCAACTGGTTTGAGTTCAGCCCGGACGGCAAACGTCTGCTCGTAGGCCAAGACAATCGGCTGATCACGTTGTGGGACATAGATGCCGGGAAGAGATTGTGGACCAGCCGGGGGTACGCCGGCGGGGAAACCGAATTCTCGACGGATGGGAAGCGATTCTTAAGCCGAAGCCACGACATGTCCATCCTTTGGGATGCGGAATTGGGCAAGGTGCTGTGTGTTGTGCTTGAACCGAACGGCGAATGGGCGTTGCCTGTTCTTGGCCGCAATGGAGACGCGATCCATCTGGGGACTGCGGATGGACCGATGATCTGGTCAAATGGTGATGAGACGGTGCCAGGTAGTGGGCTCTGACATTCCCACTACGGCAGGACAAACTCAGCCAGGCTTCCCCTCAACCGGAGAGAAAGCGGGGAGAGGAAACGAGGTCGGGTCTCATTTGTGTCGATTTGCCGCGTCGTGCGACGGTTCACCGGTCGGGACGGAGGCGTTTTGGGCGGCCAGGGGGACGTAACGTGGATTCCAATCCCAGATGCTTCGCCGCGGCCTGCTGCCAGACCGTTTCGCCAAAGGGAGTGCCAACCTGAGCGCTCCGGTTGACTCGGTGCCACAAGCTCGACCCGCGCCACTGCTCGGCCGAGGTGACGAGGTTGGCACGCAGGGCGTTGCGCTCGACGTACCGACAGACGGTGAAGAAGTGCTCGTCTTCCTGAATCGGAAACGACTTGAACCGCCCTTGGTACAAGGGGCCGTTCCAACCGTCCCGTGCGCCAAATGCCATTGATTGGGCAGCACGCAAAAGGCGAGCAGTCGCATGTCGACCTGCTCCCGAGCCTCCTCCAGGACCGTCTCGAACGCGGCCTAGTCGTCAACCTTTTCAAAGATCGTACTCCGCCCGACCGCGCGGTTGAGCGCGTGGTAGACATAGCCGCCAGTTGCAATTCGTGGTCGTCGGGGCATGACGCTATCATACCCACTCAACCCGCTTTTCCCAAGAGAATGAGACCCGACCCCATTTCAAGCCCCATTTCCCCCCCATCCCCCCCCCATTTCCCCCATTTCCATTTCCTGCTGGAGCAGCTGGCCGGCGGCGTCGAAGGTGAACGTCGTACTTGAAACGCAAAGGAACGAAGGGCGCAAAGCAGGAATTCTTTGCGCTCTTCGCTTCTTTGCGTTGCGACTGGTAACACTTGACTCTCCCTTCGCGGGCCGC
>JAHDXO010000048.1 GCA_023382975.1 Pirellulaceae bacterium | reverse complement strand
AGTGGCTCGGGTCGTCGTCACTGGGCGTCTGGCCGATCGGGTCGGTGCCGGTCACCGTCGCCACATTCGCGTACTGGTTGATCTGTGCGCTGCCCGTGGCTTCGTATTCCCACGTCTCGCCCGGATCGAGCAGGCCATCGTTGTTCGTGTCGCCGCCGACGAACGTCGGGCTGAAATCGTCCAGCGGATCAGCCGGCGTGCCGTTGTCGTCCCGCACCACGACGTTGGACAGCGGCACGTTGCCGGGGTTGGTGACTTGGTACGACCAGGTGACGTTGCTGCCCGCCGCGACCAGCGGTCCGGTGGGCGTATCGGCATCTTGGCCGTTGGTCGCCTTCTCGATATGGATTGCCGAATCGACGCCGAAGTAGTGACTGGGGTCGTCGTCGCTGGGCGTCTGGCCGATCGGGTCGGTGCCGGTCACGGTCGCCACATTCGCGTACTGGCCGATCTGTGCGCTGCTCGTGGCTTCGTAGCGCCACGTCTCGCCCGGATCGAGCAGGCCGTCGTTGTTCGTGTCGCCGCCGACGAACGTCGGGCTGAAATCGTCCAACGAATCGGCCGGAGTGCCGTTGTCGTCCACCACCACGACATTCGACAGCGGCACGTTGCCGGGGTTGGTCACCAGGTATGTCCAGGTTACCGTGCTGCCCGCGGCGACCAGCGGTCCGGTGGGCGTGTCAGCGTCCTCGCCGTTGGTCAGTTTTTCGATGTCGATTACCGAGCGAACACCGAAGTAGTGGCTTGGATCGTCGTCGCTGGGCGTCTGGCCGATCGGATCGGTGCCGGTTACCGTTGCCACGTTTCCGTATTGTCCGGCCAGTGCCGTGCCGGTGGCTTCGTACAGCCACGTCTCGCCTGGATCGAGCAAGCCGTCGTTGTTCGTATCGCCATTGACGAACGTCGGGCTGAAATCGTCCAACGGATCGGCCGGCGTGCCGTTGTCGTCGATCACCGTGACATTCGATAGCGGCACATTGCCCGGATTGGTCACCAAGTACGACCACGCCACCGTATCGCCTTCGGCCACCAGCGGACCGGTGGGTGCGTCTGCGTCTTCGCCGTTGGTCGCTTTTTCGATGTCGATGGCCGAGTCAGCGCCGAAATAGTGGTCGGGGTTGGTGTCGGTCAGCGTCGAGCCGCTCACGGTACCGGTGCCGACCGCCGTGCCCAGGTTGGCATACTGTCCGGCGACGGCGATGCCGGCGGCGGTGAACTGCCACTCTTCGCCTGGTTCCAGCAGATGGTTGGTGTTGATATCGCCGACGTTGAAAGCCCCTGACAGCACGGGCGCCGGATTCACGCCCGGCTGATCATCCATCACGGTGACGTTGGCGATCGATTCGTTGCCGGGATTCGTCACCAGGTAGGTCCAGGTCACTGGATTGCCGACCGGCACCAGCGGCCCAGTCGGCAAGTCGTTGTCGGTGCCGTTCGTCAGTTTGACCAAGTGGATTTCGCTGGCCACGTTGTAGGGAAGGTCTCTCTCCAGCACCTTGGGGCCAACGGTCCGAATGACATCCAGTTGGATATCCAGCCCGAACCGAGTGTAGAAGGGATCCGGATCTTTCTTGATCTCGAAAGTCACGGCGCCGACTTCCGAGAAATCGGCGGCGCCGAAACCCGGAACGGGCGTGAACGAGCTAAACGGGATGACCAGCGAAAAGTCGGTGGACAAGAACGGAACTTGGATCATCGTCTGCGAGACCCGACCCGCGTCGGAGAAGACGACAATCGTCAATTCGGCGGGAATGTCCGTGACCGGGATCACCACCACGAACGCATCCTGGAAGCCTCCGCTGGTCAGATCGACACCGTTTAGGCCCGTCGGGTTTACGGTCGTGTGATTTCCGGCCGTGCCGTCCCAGAACACGATTGCGCTGCCGCGGGCGTCAGGACCTTCGGCATAGTTGAACAGGCTGTTGTTGTTTTCGTTGATCTTCGCTTCGACCGGAAGATTGCCTTGAAACGCATTGACGATCAACTGGCGATAACCGCCGATCGCGTCGGGCGCAACCACGTTGCCGCTGACCGGAGTTGTGCCGGCGGGCGGTCGCTGCGCGGTCAAGGCCTGCTGCGTGCCGAATTCGTCCAACACAATCCCTTCGTCGCCGTTGGCATCTTCGGCCGTCACCGGAACAGTCACCACCAAAGGTGTCGGCGTCGGATGGATGTTCCCGCTGGGCTCGGGCGGCTGCACGACGAAGTAGATCCCCTCGGTGAGTGAATCAAACCGATACTTGCCGACCGCGTCCGTGACATCCGTGGCCTTGAGCGTGTCGATCGCGCTGTTGAAGACCCCGTCGCCGTCATCCTTGTACAGGCTGACCGTCTCGCCGGGGACCGGTTGCTCAACGCCGCCCGGTAGTTGGTAGAACAGGATTCCCGAGATCGCTGCCATGTCGGTAATCGTGAGCAGCCGGCGGTCTTCCAGACGTTCCAGGACAAGACGCCGACGGCGACGTTCGCGAGCGTTCTTGCGGTTGGTGGCAGATTTCGACAGGCCACGCCGTGCAAACAGCAAGGGCAACATCGGTTCTCGTCCTCTCGTTCGAATGCGTCAAACAGGGCTGTGTATCTAACTCGAACCCGTCAATGGCAAGGAGAATCGAGTCATCGGAGCTCCCAGCCTCCAGAGCGTCGCCCTGCCAATAGGGTGTGCGATTCAAGCCTACGTGACGAAATGGCAAAGAACAAACCGAAACCCTGCGCCAAGATCTGGTATAGTCGCTGCTCGAAAAAAAAGCAAAGATTGTGTCGAGCGTGCCAAAGGTTGCATAAAAGAGGATGATTCCGTTTGCACCGCCAAGACCCGCCAAGACCCGCCGAGCCTGTATGGAACCGATGGGCAATCCCCATTAGAATAGGACATTCTGCTCGATTTCACTCCGAGGTAATGAAGAAAGAGAAGAGACCGGCTCCGACGATGTGCTGCGAGAATTGGGGAAGTCCGCTTCGTCGCGAGGGGGCCGTTTCGATTTCTTCAAAACCTCTCCCTGTCGTTTCGGAGGACCCGAAAGATGCAACGCCGTTCTCTGCCCGAATGCCTGCGGTTGGTGTTCCTGGTGATTCTGACTCTGTCGTGGACCACTCCGCCTGTGGTGTCCGCGGAAAAGAAGGGCCAGCCCGATTTCCCCTGGTACGCGCCGCGGGCGACGTGGGCCGAGACGATGTTGGCCAGCCGGGCTGCTTATCTGGCGTCGCAGCAAAGCGGCCCGGCGCCGGGCGCTGCGACGGCTCAGTCCTATGTCAGCGAGCCGATCGCTGGCGACGGGCCGGGGCAGGCCATTTCGGTGAGCGTCGCCGGCTGCCAATGGTTGCGATTGGTCACGGAGCTGGTACAAGGCGGAGGAAACTGTCACATCTGGGGCGACGCCCGACTGATCGGCAAGGACGGCTCCGTGACGCGTCTGGACAGCCTGAAACCGGCCTCGGTCATTGTCGGCTGGGGTGAGCTTCTGACGGGCCGGAACTGGCAGGATCGTTCGCTGCGGATCGGCCAACGCGAATTCGAGCACGGGGTCTGGGTGCATTCCAACAGCGACGTCTGTTATCGGCTGGACGGCCGCTACGAGCGTTTCGAAGCTTGGGTCGGGATGGATGCCGACCGCGCCGTCGGCCTGGCGCGCTTCAAGGTTCTGTTCACAGGCCCCGAGGTACTGCCGGAGCTATGGAAACGAATCGCCCGCGACTTCCCGCGTCACGCAAGCTGGTTCCGCGACGACGCCGCGCGCCGCGAATTGGAATGGTTCGGCGCGGCCTCCGTCACGACAACCGACCAGGCAATGATCAACCGCGTATTGAGTCAACTTTCGGCGGGCGGCGACGCGCTGCGCCGCCAGTTCGACCAACTGCGCCGCGAGCAGGTCGCCTCGGATGATCCCCGCTGGTTGAACCTGTACGAGCGGGCGTGCTGGCTGCGCGAGAGCAGCGGGCCGCTGAAGCAGATCTGGATCGCCGACCTGCAACGGCTGGTGGCTGGCGAGTTCGAACCGCTGCTGGATCCGCAGGCCGCTCCGAACGAAGCGGCCTGGGCCGCATTGGCCGCACGCGTGACGACGATTTCCGAGCGGATCGGAACCGGCTATCCGTTTGAAATCGCCGGGTTCGGTGCCTCGATCGATGCGCTCCGCCGCGCGTTGCCGGATCGTTTCTCCGGGGCGGCCGAGTTGCAGGACCACATCGCCCAACGCACGCCCGAGTGGCAATCGGTCCTGGCCGGCGCGGCGCGGGGCGATTCGGCAGCCCTCGAATCGTTGGGCAGCATCGCCGACGAGATCCGGACGGCGCGCCGCGATACGCTGTTGGCGCTGAGCGGCATGCGCGAACTGCTCGACTCGCCGATGGGCCAGATGCTCGAGACCGACTGGCAGCAACAGTTCGAGACCCTGCGGTACGATCTGTCCAACCGCGGCCACTTCGACCGCGTCGCGCCGGAGACCTATCGCGCCCCGGCGTTGATCCAGCCGGATGACCGCGACCCGGTCGATGTCGTGCTCCGGCGAACCGGGACGCTGTACGAAGACCTGATGCGAACGGCAGCCGCGGAAAGAGTGGCCGAATTGTTGCCGCAATGGGTTGCGTTGCGCGCCGCCAGCGAAGCGATTCCGTTGGACGACGTGCCGGCACGCTACGTGTTGTTCGCCGACGCTTGCCGGTTGCGGCGACAGATCGCCTTCGGCAATCCGCTGCTGAACTTTGACGAAATCGTCTTCATCAAGCGGCATCGGGCGCTGTTCAACCACATGTGCGACCAGTACTACGGCATGGCGGCCACACCGGGCGGCGGCGTGTACGTTCTGAGCAACGCTTTCGGCTCGAATCCCCATGTCCGCGACGTGCTGGCCGATGCGGTCGTCGAAGGAGGGCGGCTGAAGGGTCAGAAGTTGAGCGGCGGACCGAACACGCCGCCTGCGTGGCGATTCGACGGCATGGGCAATCTGCAGGGCGAACCGCACGAGGGCGGGTCGTTCCTCTCGCCGGACCTGTCGTACGATGGCCGGACCATCCTGTTCGCCTATGTCGAGTGTGCGGGCGACACGCAGCATCGGCATCACACCGATCCGACTCAGGGACATTGGCACGAAGGACGTTGCTACCACATCTTCAAGGTCAACGTCGACGGTTCGGGACTGGAGCAACTGACCGATGGCACCTTCAACGATTTCGATCCCTGCTGGCTGCCCAACGGGCGGATCGCCTTTATCAGCGAGCGGCGGGGCGGTTACCTGCGTTGCGGACGGGTCTGTCCGACGTATACGCTGTTCGACATGGCGGCCGACGGCAGCGATATCACTTGCTTGAGCTTTCACGAGACCAACGAGTGGCATCCCAGCGTGACCAACGAAGGCTTGATCGTGTGGACTCGCTGGGACTATGTCGACCGGCACGGCTGTACGGCGCACATGCCCTGGTACACCACGCTCGACGGGCGCGATCCGCGGCCGGTCCACGGAAACTATGCCGTCCGCAGCGCGCGGCCCGACATGGAAACCGACACGCGCGCCATCCCCGGCTCGAACAAGCTGATCGCCGTCGCCTCGCCGCATCACGGGCAATCGTACGGCTCGCTGATCCTGATCGATCCGGCGGTGCCGGACGACGACGCGATGGGGCCTGTGCGACGGATCACGCCCGAGGTCGGATTCCCGGAAACCCAAGGCGGATCGCAAGTCTACGGCACGCCGTGGGCGCTGAGCGAGGACTACTACCTGTGCGTCTACGACGCCAGCATGCAGAAGGGCGCGGGGGTTCAGGGCGGCAGCTATGTGCCGGGCAACTACGGCGTGTACTTGGCCGATGCCTTCGGCAACAAGGAACTGCTGTACCGCGATCCGGAGATCGGCTGTTTGACGCCCATGCCGTTGCGGTCGCGTCCCTGCCCGACCGCAGCACCCGAGATGGTTCAACGAGGTGCTGAGACCAATCCGGCGGAGCGGCACACCGCGCAAGACGCCTTCGATGCGTCCGAAGGGACCGTGGCAGTGATGAACGTGTACGACAGCCTGAAACCGTGGCCCGAGGGCACGCAGATCCGCCAGTTGCGAGTACTGCAGGTGCTGCCGATGAGCGTCCCGTCCGGCGCTCCGCCGCACGAGACCGGGCTGCGCGTCGCCACGGCGGGCGATTCCGTCGTGCCCGTGCGCTACGTCCTGGGCAACGCGCCCGTCGAGGCGGACGGCAGCGCCCATTTCGTCGTGCCCGCCAACCGGGAGATCTTCTTCCAGGCCTTGGACGAGAAAGGCCTGGCCGTCCAGTCGATGCGTTCAGCTACTCACGTGCAGACCGGCGACCGGCTGGTCTGCGCCGGCTGTCACGAACCCAAGCACCGCGTCGCGCTGACGACCGAATCGCTGCCACTGGCCCTGCAACGCCCGCCGTCCCGGTTGGAGCCGGACGTCGATGGCTCGAATCCGTTCAGCTACGCGCGACTTGTCCAGCCGGTGCTCGACCAGCACTGCGTCCAGTGCCACCAGGAGAAATCCGACGTGGCGCCGAACCTGGGCCGCGAGCCCATCGTGCGAAACTGGTACGCATCGTACAACAATCTGGTGACGAAGTATGGGTTCCACGACTACGGCGATCCATACCGCACGACCCCCGGGCAATTCGGCGCGCGGGCGTCGAAGCTGTACGAACTGCTGCAAAAGGACCACTACGAGGTCAAGCTGTCCGACGAGGAGATGTACCGCATCACGTTGTGGTTGGACTGCGCCTCGATGTTCTACGGCGTCTACGAGCGCGAAGGCGGCCAAGCCCAACTGCGCGGCGAAATCGCCAAGCCCACGTTGGAGTGACGCTGCCAACAAGAGGCCAACGATCCTCGCCGCGCGCCGGCGAGGATCCCACGCTCCCCCAGCGTATCGGCGCAATGTGCCTGGGTTTCCTGGCATGCGTCAGGATATCTCGGGTGTTTCATCCTGGGCTGGACACGAGACACGGATTCGGTCGAGAATAGGGGAGGCGGATGCCCGAAACGGAAACTTGCCCCCTCTCCATCGAGCCGACCATGTCTTCCAAGGACTTTGACATCGACAGTCTTGCCAGCTATTTGCATCTGACGCCGGCCCAGGTGGCAAAGATGGCGGAGCGTGGGCGATTGCCCGGGCGCAAGATCGGCGGCCATTGGCGGTTTTCCGAGGCGGACATTCATCACTGGCTCGAGGAACGCATCGGCGTGTCGGATGACGAGGGATTGGAGCAGGTGGAGAGCGTACTCGACCGTCGCGCGGGTGAGTCGCGGGAACTGGTTTGCATTGCCGAGTTGCTGCCCGTGGAAGCAGTCGCCGTGCCGCTAGCAGCGCGGACGAACCACTCCGTGATCGACAAAATGACGCAACTGGCTGCCGATACCGGTCGGTTGTGGGATCCGGAGAAAATGGCGGCAGCGGTGCGAGAACGCGAGAAGCTGCATCCCACCGCACTGGACATCGGCGTCGCCCTGTTGCACCCGCGACGTCCGCTGCCCGGTATCTTGGCGGAACCGGTCTTGGCCTTGGGACGCACGCATCAAGGAATTCCGTTCGGCGGTGACCGAGGCAATTTGACCGACGTGTTCTTTCTGATCTGCTCGACCGACGACCAAGTGCATTTGCGCACGCTGGCCCGGCTGAGCCGGTTGTTGAGCAACTCGCGATTCCTGCAAGGAATCCGTGCGGCGGACGACGCTGTCGCAGCTCACGCCTGGATCGCGCAACTGGAAGAGGAGTTGTTCGGGGAATGAACTGGGAAGCGAGGAAGCACATCGTCGATGACCGGGCAGACTCGAGCTCGCGGCCGCAGAAGCAATCGGTGCTGCTGATCGGAGACAGTTCGCACGACGAATTCGACGAGCCGCGGCACTGGTTGGAAGAGCATTGCGATTTGCGGCGAGCCACCGGACTGGCCGAGGCCTGCGATTCACTGTACCGGACGGGTGCGCCGCACGTCATCTTGTTCGCCCAGTCGCGTCCCGGCCAGTTTTCTCAATCGGATGTCGAGCGGATACACGCCCGCTCCCCGCTCTCACGTCTGGTCGTTCTGCTCGGCAGTTGGTGCGAGGGCGAGATGCGGACCGGTCGGCCTTGGTCGGGCGTGGTGCGAGTCTACTGGCATCAATGGGCTGCGAGAATGGTCCCCGAACTCGCCCCCGGCACCGCGGATCAAAGCACCGTTTGGCGGTTGCCGCGGACGGCATCCGGCACCGAGCAACTAGCCCACGCGGCTGAGGGCGATTGGCGTTGCGGGCGCGGCCTGATCCTCATTCACACGCGATTGTTCTGCGACTTTCAAGCGTTCAGCGACGTCTGCACGGCCGGAGGCTACGCTAGTTGCTGGGAGCCGACGGACGGTCCGAGTTTCGTCACAGGGGCCGCGGCCGTCATTTGCACCGCGATCGGAGGCGATCCGAGGGAAGCGGAGATCGTGGGCAGCCTTACTCGTCGCTATGCCCCGGCGCCTCTGGTGGCTCTGTTGGATTTTCTGCGCGGCGACGATCGGCGGCGAATGCACGACGTAGGGGCGGTTGCCGTCTTGGCCAAACCATTCCTCGTGGGCGACTTGCTGTGGCATCTGGATCGCCACGTCCGAAATAGCGACGACGAAGCCGCTGCCGTCAAGGCCGCCTGATTGGACCCGAGTTCCACGTACGGTCGCCCCAACTTCAACGGGACTGTCCGAGAATCCACGGCAAGTTCCCGACGAACCGCAGTTCGGCCGGTAGGCAACTCGGGCCGGTTTTGTAATATTCAGTAGCTTTCCAAATTCCCTGACGACGAGCCATTCATGCCGAACGACGCCCCCAGAATAAAGCAACCTGAGACCGCTAAAGGAACCTATGCCTTTGTCAGCTTGGGCTGTCCGAAGAACCTTGTGGACAGCGAACGCATGCTCGGGTTGCTGCAATTGGACGGATACCGGTTGGTACCCGACCCCGAGGGAGCGGATTTTGTCGTCGTCAATACATGCGGGTTCATCGAGCGGGCGCGGGACGAGTCTTTCGCGGCGATCGATGAAATGCTGGGCTTGAAGGCCGCAGGCCGCACCCGCGGAGTGATTGTCTCCGGCTGTCTGGCAGAACGTCAGCGAGAGGAGTTGCTCGAACAGCGACCCGGCATCGATGCGTTGGTCGGCGTATTCGCGCGGGAAGAGATCACGCGAGTTGCCGACCGGCTGGTTGGCGATTTGCACGAACAACGCAGCGTATTTCGCCCGGCGCCGATCCGGCCTCTCCCGGACGGCGACCGGTTCAGAATTACGCCGCGGCATTTTGCCTATCTGAAGATCTCCGAGGGCTGCGACCGGCTGTGTACCTTCTGCGCGATCCCGAAGATGCGCGGCAAGCACGTGACCAAGCCGATGGACGAGGTGGTCCGCGAGGCCGAGCAGTTGGCAGCCGACGGGGTGCGCGAGCTGATCATCGTGGCCCAGGACACAACCTACTATGGGATGGATCTGTACGGGGAACCGCAACTGCTGCCGTTGTTGAACCGGCTCGAGCATGTGGACGGCATCGACTGGATCCGTTTGATGTACTTCTACCCCATGTACATCGATCCGCCGCTGGTCGAGGCGATTGCCGCGTCGAAGAAGATCCTTCCCTACCTGGACATGCCGCTGCAACACATCAACGACGTGATGTTGCGGCGGATGGCGCGCCGCGTGACGCGGCAGCAGACCGAGCAGATGCTCGAGTTGCTCTGGGGCCGCATCCCCGACCTGACGTTGCGAACGACGCTGATCACCGGGTTCCCCGGCGAGACGGACGAGCAGTTCGAGGAACTGTTGGAATTCGTCCAGCAGCAGCGGTTCCAGCGATTGGGAGTATTCACCTATTCGCTGGAGCCGGGCACGCCGGCCGCCAGACTGGACGATCAGGTGCCCGAGCCGGTGAAGCAGGAGCGGCGCAACCGCTTAATGGCGGCTCAGCAGGAGATCGTGTTCCAGTGGAACCGCCATCAATTGGGCCGCCAGCGTCCGGTCATCTTGGACACGTCGGTGCCCGGCGAACGGAATGTCTGGGTGGGGCGTTCGCCGGCCGATGCACCGGACGTCGACGCGCTGGTCTACGTTACCGGCGACCGGCATCCGCTGAAGGCGGGCGACATCGTGCCATGTGAAATCGTTGCCAGCAAAGACTACGACCTGATCGGAGTCGCCGTCGGCGAGCCGAATTGAACGATGGCCCTGATCGAATTGCGCAACCTGACGAAATCGTTCCGCGTCTACCAGAAGCGCGAGGGGCTGCTGGCATCGATCCGCGGGCTGTGGCATCGCGAGTACCGCGAAGTCCGCGCGGTGCGCGGCATCGATCTGGACGTCGAGCAGGGCGAGTTCGTTGCTTTCCTAGGTCCGAACGGGGCTGGCAAGACGACGACCCTGAAATTGCTGTCGGGCGTGATCAATCCCACGTCCGGGGCGGCGCTGGTGATGGGCCACGTGCCTTGGAAGCGAGAAAACGCTTATCGGCGCCGGTTCGCGCTGGTCATGGGACAGAAGAACCAGTTGTGGTGGGATCTGCCCGCGCAGGAGTCTTTCCGATTACACCAGCAGATCTACCGGATCGCGCCCGATGCGTTTGCGCGGACGCTGGACGAGCTGGTCGAATTGCTGGACGTTGCCCGGCTGTTGCGCCAACCGGTGCGCGAGCTGTCGCTCGGCGAACGCATGAAGATGGAGCTGATCGCCGCGCTGCTGCACTCGCCTGACGTGCTGTTTCTGGACGAGCCGACGATCGGGCTGGACGTGGTCGCCCAGCACCGCATCCAACAGTTCCTGAAGTACTATCAGCAGCGGCGGAGGATCACCATCCTGCTGACCAGTCACTACATGAAAGACGTGGCCGCGCTCTGTCGGCGGGTGGTGGTGATCTCGCACGGCCGCATCCAGTACGACGGCTCGCTGTCCGGCATCCGCGACAGTTTCAGCAGCCACAAGATCATCACGCTGCAATTGGCCGAGACCGCCAGCACCGACGGGTTTCAGCGGTTTGGCGAAGTGCTGGAGATTCAGCCGCCTCGCGTCAAGCTGCGGATCGAGCGGCCGGCCGTGGCCGGAATGCTGGCGGCAATCCTGGCCCAGCACTCGGTCGAGGACATCGCGGTCGAAGATCCGCCACTGGAGGAAGTGATCGCCGATCTCTTTTCGCAGGCCGACACGTCGGCGGACGAAGACGAACCGCCCGCCGATGCGTTGCCAGCAGCGGAAAGGGCCGGATGATCGCTCGAGCGCTTACCTGGTGGACGATCCTGCGGATCGGGCTGGAAGAGCGGCTGGTGTACCGCGGCGATTTCGCGCTCGGGACGCTGATGCGGTTTCTGCCCATCATCACCCAGATTTTTCTGTGGTGGGCCGTGTTCGAATCGATCGGCGGCGGCGACCGTACCGAGGGCAGCATCGTCGGCTACAGCTTCGAGAACATGGTGGCCTACTATCTGCTGACGATGGTCACCCGCGCTTTCTCCAGCATGCCCGGACTGGCCTCGGGCATCGCCGGGCAGATCCGAAATGGCGAAATCAAGAAGTACCTGATCCAACCGATCGACATGATCGGCTTTCTGCTGCTGAACCGGGTCGCGCACAAACTCGCCTACTACTCGGTGGCCTTGCTGCCGTTTGCCCTGGTGTTCTACCTGTGCCGCGGATTCTTTGTCGACGGTTGGCCGGACGCAATCACGTTGGCCGCCTGCATCGCGTCGCTGATCATGGCGTTTCTGCTGGGCTTCTTTCTGGAAGCCACGCTGGGCCTGATCGGCTTCTGGTTCCTGGAAGTCACCTCGCTGCTGTTCATCTACATGCTGCTGAGTTTCTTTCTCTCCGGCCACATGTTTCCGTTGGACATCCTGCCCGAACCGTGGCGAGGAGTGGTCAATCTGATGCCGCTGAAGTACCTGGCCTTTTTTCCAGCGGCCGTGTTTCTGGGCAAAGTCCAAGGGCCGGAGCTCGTCGAAGGCCTGATCGTCCAAGCGGCCTGGGTGGTGTTCTTCATCATCGCCTCGCGCATCGCATTTCACCGAGGCGTCAAGCGTTACAGCGGCTTTGGTGGCTGATTCGAATCCGGTCGCAGGCACCCTCCGCCTTCGGCCAGGAAAGACGCGTATCGACGGGCGCAGTCGCCAGTTGTTTTCGCGTGTCCCGTGGTCTTGCGGTCACTTTGGTGGTATACTTCGGCGGTTCACTCAGGCTGGCTGAGTGATCTGATCGAGTGAATTCCGTGACACGATCGGTCGTGCGAGGTGCTTGGTGTCTACATCCGATTTCCCCTCCGGGCGTTTCTCCGATAGCGATCCTTCTGCACAGCGGTTCGATCCGTACGGCCCGCCCGCGTCGCCGCCGCGCCGCTCGTCCACCGGCTGCTGGATTTGGGCGATCCTGCTGGGCGGCGGTTTTCTGCTGCTGGTTTGCTGCGGCGGAGGAGCGTTGCTGGTGCGATTCGGCTTGCAGATCGTGACGACCGAGATCGAGGATCAGTTGTCCGACAATCCGGTATTGCGGGAACATATCGGCGACGTCGAGTCGTTCGAAATGGACTGGTCGCGGAGTTTCGCCGACGAGGACGACGACACGTTCATCTACCAAGTGCGGGGTAGCAAGGGGGAAGGTCGCGTCACGGTCAAGCACATCACCAACGACGACGGCGACGAAGAGATCCTTTCAGCCCAGTTGCGTCTGCCCGGCGGCGAAACCTTCGATTTGGTGCCGTGAGCAGCGCTGTCGGTCGGCAGCGATGCCGCGTCAAGAATCACGGACGATTCTTGGGCTTGGGAACTTTGCCTAATCCCTTGCGGCCGCGGCGGCGACCGCGGTTCTTGGCTGGGTGGGACTGGACGTTGACATCGCTCATCTTCTGTCCGATCGAGTCCTGCATCTGCATGATCCGGTCGCGCAGCGCGGCGGCGCGTTCGAACTCGAGCGATTCGGCGGCGGCCAGCATTTCGGCTTGCAGTTCGTTGATGTACTCCTGCGTGACGTAGTCGGCTTCGTCGCCGCGGCCCACGGCGGCGTTGGCCTCGCGGTGCGCGGCAACTTGCTCTTCGATGCCGGCCCGGATGTTCTTCCTGATCGTCTCGGGCGTGATCCCGTGCTCGCGGTTGTAGTCTTCCTGCAGCTTCCGGCGGCGACGAGTCTCGTCGATGGCGTTCTTCATCGCGTCGGTGACTTTGTCGGCGTACAAGATCACGCGGGCGTTCACGTTCCGGGCCGCGCGGCCGATGGTCTGGATCAGCGACGTCTCGCTGCGCAGAAACCCTTCCTTGTCCGCGTCCAGGATGGCGACCAGCGAGACTTCGGGCAGGTCGAGTCCCTCGCGCAACAGGTTCACGCCGATCAGGGCGTCGAAGCGGCCTTCGCGCAGGTCGCGGAGCAACTCGACCCGTTCGAAGGCGTTCAACTCGCTGTGCAGCCATTTGCAGCGGATGTTCTGTTCGTTCAAGTATCCGGACAGATCCTCGGCCAAACGCTTTGTGAGGACGGTCACCAGGACTCGCTCGCCGACCTGGCTGCGCTGCCGGATCTGCTCCAGCAAGTGGGCCACCTGGCCTCGCGCGGGAACAATCTCCAACTCCGGATCCAGCAGGCCGGTCGGCCGGATGATCTGTTCGACGACCTCGCCCCCGGTCTTTCCCAGTTCGTACGGACTGGGCGTGGCCGAGACGAACACTGCCTGATGAACCATCTGCTCCCATTCGTCGAACGTCATCGGCCGGTTGTCCAGGGCGCTGGGCAACCGGAACCCGTGATCGACCAGCGTCAGTTTGCGGCTGCGGTCGCCCGCGTACATCGCGCCGATCTGCGGGATCGTCACATGCGATTCGTCGACGAACAGCAGAAAGTCCTTGGGAAAATAGTCATATAGCGTTTCGGGCTTCTCGCCCGCGGCACGACCCGACAGGGGCCGGCTGTAGTTCTCGATCCCCGGACAGTGACCAACCTCTTGCAGCATCTCGATGTCAAATCGGGTGCGGGCGTTCAGACGCTGGGCTTCCAGCAGTTTTCCCTCGTCGCGGAACTTCTGAAGCTGCTCGTCCAATTCCTGCCTGATCGCCTCCACCGCGCCCGAGATCCGGTCTTCGGGCATCACGAAATGCTTGGCCGGGTACACGTACAGTTCGTCCTGGACCGCGATCGTCTCGCCGCTGGTCGGATTGATGAACGATAGCTGATCGACCTCGTCGCCCCAGAATTCGATGCGAAAGGCGTACTCTTCGTACGAAGGCCAAATCTCGACGCAATCGCCCCGCACGCGGAATTTCCCGCGCTCGAAGCTGACGTCGTTCCGGTCGTACTGGATGTCGACCAGTTTCCGCAGCATTTCGTCGCGGTCGATCGCTTGGCCGCGCTGCAGACTGACCATCATCTTGCGGTAGTCGGCGGGCGATCCCAGGCCGTAAATGCTGGACACGCTCGCTACGACGATCACATCGCGTCGGCTGACCAAGGCGCTGGTCGCCGCCAGACGCAACCGGTCGATCTCGTCGTTGATCGAGGCGTCTTTTTCGATGTAGATGTCGCGCTGCGGGATGTAGGCTTCCGGCTGGTAGTAGTCGTAGTAGCTGACGAAATAGTGGACGGCGTTGTGCGGAAAGAAGGCGCGAAACTCGGAGTACAACTGCGCCGCCAGCGTCTTGTTGTGCGAGATGACCAGCGTCGGAAGCTGCAATTGCTCGATGACATTGGCCATTGTGAACGTCTTGCCCGATCCGGTGACGCCCATCAACACCTGGTGACGCCGTTCCTGACGCAGCGCGTCCACCAAGGCTCGAATCGCACGGGGCTGATCGCCAGCGGGTTGAAAGGGCGCTTCGAGCTGGAATTCCACGCTACGAACCTCTCGATTCCGTTTCGAAAAAAGGCCTGGCTTCGGGACAGGGACGTCCGGTGCCAGTCCCATTCTCGGACGTTCCGAGGCTCCTGGGCATCCTAGACGTAGATCTTTCCGCCCGGCGAAACGACGCGCGGCTGGGCCGTGGTGACGTGCCGGACGTCCAACGACCACTCTTCGACGTCCTGCTCGATTTCCGGCCAGGTATTGTAGTGAGCCGGGGCAACCATCCGTGGCGCCAGCAACTCGATCGCCCGCAACGATTCCCGCGGCCCCATCGTGAATAGATCGCCGATCGGCAAGACAGCCAAATGGATATGGTCCATCCCGATCAACTTCATGTCCTCGAACAGTGCCGTGTCGCAAGCGAAATAGATCCGCTTCCGGGCAATGGTCAACACGAACCCGACCGGATTGCCACCGTAGGAACCGTCAGGCAGTTGGGAGCTGTGGTAGGCGATGGTCATTGTCACCTTGCCGAACGGCAGTTCGACACTTCCGCCGACGTTCATCGCCAACGTATTCTCAATTCCCTGGTTTTTCAGCCATTCGGCGATTTCGAATACGGCAATTACGGTGGCGCCGGTGCGTTTGGCGATCGGCACTGCGTCGGCGATGTGATCGAAATGACCGTGCGAAACGAGGATGTAGTCCGCGTCGATATCCGCCGCCTTGACCGGCGACGACGGATTCTCGTCCAGGAATGGGTCGAGCAGGATTTTCGTGTCGTCGGCTTCAATCAACCAAGTCCCGTGGCCCAGCCACGTCAACACAGCAGTCATCGCGAGAGTCTCCTTTGGGTGAAGGCGTGTGAATATACCAAATCTACTCGATTCGCGAGATGCCGACTCCGATTTTTTCCGACTTGCCCGTGTTGTCGGCTGATCTCAAGTGCCGCTCCACGGCTGTGGCCAGCATCCACATCTGCATGAGTTGACCGAGCGTAAATTCGTTCAAACGAGCCAGTCGGATATCGCATGCCGGACACGCCCTCTGCCGAGCTGAAGCAGCCGACTCCTGAATTGCTGCCGACAACAAGTCCGGCCAGGTCGTTTCCGCCAATGGATTGAATCCCAGTCGGTCGGAATCCCGTGACTCAACCGGCAGGGCATCACACCGCCATTGCTGGACAATCAAATTGGTCACCCAGACGTCTCGCCACGTCGCCCGCGCAGAGCCTTGCAGAAGTGCGGAAACTGGCGTTGCTGCGTCTTCGCTCGCCACGGAAAAATGTGGACCGGAGCCCACCTCATCTTCCCGCAATCGAACGTACCAACGCGCCACGGATTCCAACGCTTTCGCCCAAACCCGCAAAATCCGGGTCGCCGAAGTTCCTCGCTGTTGCATCAGATGGCCAACGCCGACGAAATCCAGGATTGAGTTGCTTCCGACATTTGACGTCCGGAAGTGGTCGTTCATAGCCGATGCTCCCTCGAGCAGCCGGACCACATCCAAACCGGCGATTGCGGCCGGAAGCAGACCGACCGCCGAGAACACGGAGAATCCGCCCTCGATTCCGTCCGGAACGGAGTATCGGTCCAGCCCGCGTGGTTCTTGGAAGAAGTCAGCTCCGGACGCTTGCCCCAACCTACTCCCAGCCCTGGTGAGGGGGACGATCGATTCGTCCAGTCGCTTGGTGTCGCCTCGATAGAACGTCCGCAGAGCGTTGGACAACAAGCGAAATGTCGCGTTTGCCCGCCAGTTTTCGCCGCACTGGTCGCACGCCACGATCGCCCAGCGATCCTCGAGTCGGTCGGGAGAGCGACCCTCGGTCAACAGCATAAGCAATCCGGCCGCTGCGTCGTTGTCCAAGTGGTCGTCGGCGAAATAGAACCGTGGACGTCCGCCACGCTGCCCGCGCGTCAACTCGTTGAAGTACGGTTCGCAACACGCATCCAAGATCGCTCGAGGAATCAGCCCAACGCCTCTCGCGCCCAGCACAACAACGCGGTCGACTCGTTCTCGAAGCCGCCGAGCTGTCCGCAAGATGCGTCCCAGATCGCTGCTCTCGCGACGTTCCACGTAGTCGTCCAGAAGTCTCTCGGGCAACTCGAAAAAGGCACATTTACTTGCGAAGCCTCCGGAATCGGCGTCCCCGACATGCCCCGCATGAAAATCGCCGCTGACGATTGCACGACGCGCGTCTTCCAGTCGAGGAGCCAGAGTCACCAGATCCGCCGCCGAAACTCCGGTTCCTTCGACAAAGGCCCCTGCGGGGTCGAAAGTCACCGAGTCGCCAGTTTTTCCCATGGTCAAGTCCCGTGGTTTCTCGCGAATCGTAACTCGGAGCGTGCGCAAGGAAAAGGCATTGAGTTCTTCGTTGACGTTTCGACCTGCGAATTCACGAAAAAGCAGCGTGTAACCCAGGAATCCACCTGTGTTAGTGGCAGGTCGGTTGTTCCCGTCGTCGATATCTCGATAATGACGATCCGTACCGGGCGCAAATCGTTGGGCACGAGGTTCAACAAACCAATGCTGCGCGCCGCCATACAAGATTTCGGGGCCGGAGAAAGGGAATCGACACGATGGACATTCACAAGCTGACTCGCGACCTACATACCAAGAGTAAATCAAAGATCGTCATGGTGGTTGCAGACGGTTTAGGCGGACTGCCGATGACGCCAGGTGGGCCGACCGAACTGGAGGCTGCCAAGACGCCGAATCTGGACATGCTCGCTTCGCGAGGTGTGCAAGGTGCCAGCATCCCGGTTGCGCCTGGCATCGCGCCCGGCAGCGGACCGGGCCATCTGGGCTTGTTCGGGTACGACCCGCTGCAATACGTGATCGGCCGCGGCGCCTTGGAAGCCACCGGCATCGGCTTCGAATTGGCCGACGGCGACGTGGCCATTCGTTGCAACTTCTGCACGTTGGATGCCGACGGCAATATCTGCGACCGTCGGGCCGGCAGAATCCCGACCGAGGAAAGTGCTCCGCTGGCGATCTCGCTGCGGCAGGTCGCGATTCCAGGAATCGAGATCTTCGTGGAACCCGTCAAGGAGCATCGTTTTGTCGTCGTGCTCCGCGGCGAGGGTTTGGGAGGCCATGTCCGGGACACGGATCCGCAAGCCACCGGCGTTCCGCCGCTGGACCCGGTGGCCGAGGAACCCGGCAGCGAGAAGACAGCCGAGGTGGCGAAACAGTTCCTGGCTCAGGCTCGCCAACTGCTGGCAGGCCAGCCGAAAGCCAACTTCCACACCATGCGCGGCTTCGCTTCCAAACCGGCGCTGCCATCGTACCGTGATGTCTACGGTCTGCGCGCCGCCGCCATCGCCGTCTATCCGATGTACAAGGGCTTGGCCCGCTTGGTCGGCATGGACATCGTCGGGCAAGCCCAAACGCTCGAACAGCAGATGGAAGTGCTCCAGCAGAACTGGGACGCTTACGACTTCTTCTTCATCCACTTCAAATACACCGACAGCACCGGCGAAGACGGAAATTTCGATGCCAAGGTGAAGCGAACCGAGGAACTGGACGCCATCATGCCGCGGATCACGGCCATGAACCCTGATGTGCTGATCGTCACCGGCGACCACAGCACGCCGGCCTATTTGAAGAGCCACAGTTGGCATCCGGTTCCGACGTTGCTGGTGTCGGACTGCTGCCGCCCGGACGGGCAGAAACAGTTCAACGAAAGCACCTGCATCCACGGCGGATTGGGCCACTTTGAAGCCAAGTACCTCATGTGTCTAGCGCTAGCCAACGCCGGGCGACTGGGTAAGTACGGCGCGTGATGCCAAAGAACGCGTGCTTCCTCAGCACGCTCACGCAACGCGGTCACGCCTCAGGAGACTGCGAGCCGCCATTTCCTTCCACTGGGAAAGCATGGAACGCTTTCCCACGCTGAAGCCGCACGAACCGCTCTCTCGCCGGAGCGGTCGACGTCGCTGAGTGGCATCTTGTCGAAATCGCCTTTTATTCTGGCCAAATCGTTCGATCTCAGGGAACAGGTCGATGTCGCTGAGTGGCATCCTGTCGAAATCGCCTGGGATGCTTCCGGGTGCAAAACGGCCCCAGAACCATATTGGACATGTACGGCGTTACCAAGAGGGATTCACCATCCCATGCTTTCAGGTGATACGAAATCGCCCAGATAAGCATCCTTGCCATCGATGATGACACGCAATTGTCGGATGGTTTGTGCGGACGTCAGGCCGGGACGTGGCCGGTTCGCTTTGGCATACGCAACTCATTCATTCGAAAAAGTGGTGAGACAACCACCTTCTTCCACGAGATTCAGAGCCGCGTTACCCGACGCAGGAAGCTAAGCTAAGTCGAGCTTAAGGAAGGGCTTACAGTCAGTACACCCCACTGGATTCGAACCAGTAACCTTCGGTTCCGTAGACCGATGCTCTATCCAATTGAGCTAGGGGTGCTTGATTCAACGATTGACAGATGTCGAGGTTAGAACTTCGCTCGACACGATCCGCTAGGGATGCGTCCAGCCGTTCTCTCACCAAGTCATCTTGTCGACGAGCGGATTATGGCAAAAAAATCGTTCGGTCGCAACAAGGGCAACGTCAAGCGTTTTCTCGAACCGACAACCCCCCTGAACTTACGATCACCAGCGGCTCATCGCAGCAATCCATTGCTGCCCGACGTGTCGCTTCGGCTTTGTAGCTGTAGCGGGGAATCGGTCGTCTGGACGTTCTGCCGCAGAATGGCCCGTTGGTGAGCGACTTCAGCATGACGAGCGAATGAATCGCGGATGGCCACGTCGACGTTCTCCAACCGGTTTGCCAGACGTTCGATTCCTGGCCCGTTGTTTTCGGCCGCCAGGGACACTTGACCGATGAATTTGGCGGTTTCCACAAAATTGAAATCGGCGGTCTTGCCCATCAACGGATGTAACGTCTTCAGAAGAATGTCCGCACCGGCTTTCTCCATGCGCACAAAGACGTCCAGACAATTCGTCACTTGCACGCGGCCGTCACGCTGGGCGTAGACGGATCGGAGCAAGATGACGCAATCACCCTCGATACGGTTGCGAAACAATGGACCTTCGTAGTAGCCGGTGGCATAGAAGATGTGCAGATCGGGCCGACCGTAGATCAGTTCCACTTTGCTGATCGTGCCTGAACCGTCCGTAGCGTCGAACGTGTACGGCCCCGTCCGTTTCACCTGGACTTTGGTCACTTCCATCAGTTGCCAAATGTTGACGATCACCTCGGGATAGCGGATCAGGAAGACATGCAGGTCCGGATCGCAGCCGATCACCTGCACGGGCATCCGCCGGTAGAGACTCGGCTTCTCAAGGATCGGACGCAGTTTCTGGCGACTGGCTTCGTTCAATTCCTCCAATGGAATGGCCCGCACGGCATCGGCGCGCGATTCCGGGTTGCCGCCCGCGTCGACGGCCTGAGCCCGGCACGGGGCAACCCACGCCAGTCCTGCTAGCAGGACGAGCAGGATACACGCCAGTCGATAGCGGTGGGTATCTGAAATCTGGGTCTGCAAGCGCAGTATTCGCGCGACGATACCGTCGCGCCGACTGCGCGGGCGCTGGTTAATTGGCATGGTCCCCCCTTGAACCAAGCGATGAACGGTCGGCCAAAGCTGCCGGTTCCCTTTGCTTATTCGGTTGTCCGAGGGCGCCGAGCTAAACGATTTTTCCCAACAATCCGATTGCAGCGACCTTGCTGGAGATAACGGTTGCGCTTGCCGATGTTTAGAAGGAGTCCACTGAAGCGTTTCCAGAATCCGAGAAAGCACTTCGACATGTACGAATCCTTTTTCCACTTCCACACGCGACCTTTTCCCTGCACTCCGCGGATTGATTTGTACTTTCCCGCCGCTTCGATCGAGCACGCGCACTATACGCTGGCGCGTTTGATCGAACGCGCCGAGGGACCAGGGTTGTTGATTGGCGGGCCCGGTACCGGCAAGACGCTCGTTTGCCAAATGCTCGAAGACCGCTTCCGCGAGTCGTTTCACGTCGTCATGTTGAATTCGGCTCAGTTGACGACGCAGCGGGCATTGTTGCAGCACATTCTGTTCGAGTTGGAACTACCGTATCGCGGCTTGGACGAAGGCGAGTTGCTGCTGTCGCTGATGGAGTTTCTGCAACCAGGCAACGCGGTTAAGGTCGGACTGTTGCTGCTGGTCGACGAAGCGCACACACTTCCTGCACCGGTGCTCGAAGGGCTGCGCACGATCACCAATGTAACTCGAAACGGCCAGCCGCGAGTCCGTCTTGTTCTGGCGGGCGGGTCGCAACTGGAAGAACGATTTGCGCAACCGGAATTGGACTGCTTCAACCAGCGACTGGCGGCACGCTGCTATCTGCAGCCACTGAACTACGACGAAACCTGCGCCTACGTACGCTCGCAGATTGCCAAGGCGGGCGCGCCGCCGGACCATGTGCTCGCCCGCGACGCATGGCAACCGATCTACCATGCCACCAGCGGAATCCCGCGGTTGATCAACCAGGTTTGCGATCACGCCTTGATGCTGGCCTGCATGGCACAGTGCGGTCAACTGAACGGCCGGATGATCGACGACGCTTGGGCCGATCTCCAGCAGTTGCCGATCCCGTGGCAGCCGATGGGCGGAGAAAAGCCGGCTGCAGCGGGAGTGGTCGAGTTTGGAGGCTTGGCCCTCGATGAAGACGAATCGATCGAGCGTGACCTGCCCCAGGAGACTCCGAACACCGCAGAGGGACCGGACGCCATGGCCGCGGGAACCGCTCCGCTTTCTGAAACGCCCGCCGATTTTGAAGCCTCGTTTGATTTCGCCGAAGGTCTGGACCGAGCGCCGGATTCACCGGACGAACTTGGCCGTGTCGCCGATCCGTGCGAGATAGCACAGGCTGCGCAGTGCCAACAGGCCGACGTAAGTCAGACAACCGGCCAGACACCGGGCATCCATGCGTCGGAGCCAGTCCCGTTTTCGGGAAGCAATCCGTTTGACGAACCGTTCGAACACGAGCAGGTCGTCGTCGATCGGTACGCTTTGTTGCAGGCGGTCCACGGAGCCGACAGCCCGGCGGCGATTAAACAGCGCGAAATTGCGGCTGCCATGCAGACCATTTTCGAGAACGCCGTCCAGTATGTCGAACCGCCGGACCAACCGGCTACCGCCCCGGCCCCCTTACCGCCCGCTGCGGCAGTCGCGGAAGACATCGAGGACCAAGTCCTGCACAGCCTTGCGGAGCTGGATTTGGACGCTTCCCATGCATTCGAAGCGCCAGCGTCTTGCGAGTCCTCGGACGAAGATCCGGAGGAAGCCTGCATTCCGCTGGAGATGGTCTCCGAGGAAGATGAATCGAATTGCGTCCAAGTCGTCCGGAAACTGCCGTCGGACGACAACGACATGATCGTCGTGGTCGACGACCAGCGTGGTGAAACGCCGTTGCGATCGTCGGGCGGGATCGCCCACCGCCAGGAATACCGCCAGTTGTTTTCTCGGCTGCGCCGCAGTTGACATCCCGAGCCGCTACGCTTCGATCGGTCGAAAACAAGTTCGAATCACGGAATCCGCGCGCGGGTTCGGATTCCGTCGTTCGGCTCCGGCGACGTCGGGTTGGTCTTTCTCAACCAACCCGGAAACGGGGATGTCCTTCCACGGGCCGCACGCCGCGTTCGATGGCCAATTGACTCAGCGCCGTGTCCATCATGGCCACTGCGGGAAACACGTTCTTGGCATCTTCGACCGGACCGTAGAGTACGAAGTTGCCGCCGATGGCTACCGTCGAGGCAATCGCAGCGGCAATGCATGGGTGATAGGCGTGTTCGCCCATTTTTGTCTTCAATCCGCGCCACATGGCGATGGCGTTGTGGACACCGCCCCCGGCCGGCAACCCGAACTCGTCCTTGACTTCAAAGATCGCTCCGCAGGCCGAACCGAAGCTGGCCAGATCCAACACGCACGTATCGACCAGCAACTGTTCGACTCCCGCCTGCTGGCATTTCGGCAGCAGTTCCCGCACCGCGTGAACGCGGCCTTTGGCGGTGAAATCGAGCAAATAGTACGTCAACAAGATGGCGCTCTTGACGCCGCTCTCCTCGATAGCGCGCAGTTCTTCGTCGCTGATCTCGGGCTGGATCGAGTTGTAGACCACGCGATCCATCAGCCCGGCCTCGGCAGCGTAGCGAAGCCCGGCCAGCCGGACTTCGGTCGTCGTTCCGTCGATCAACAGGGGCGCCTTGGAGACCCGAGCTGCGAAGGCCAAATTACGCTGCATCGCTTCGGGCGTCGCCCCCACCACGTCCAACATGCATGGGTTGCCCGTCTTTTCTGCGTACTCGTCCTGCTCGCGAATCACGCGTTCGGCCTCGCTCTCGATCAGTTCGCCCCTGTCTTCATCCAGTACCACCTTGTGGCCGTGATAGAAGACCGATCCGATCAAAACGGCCGGTTGAACTCCCGGCATGCCGCCAACTCGCACGCCTCCGATCTCGAACGTCTTCTGGTCGGCACGAAACTCCAGCATGCCACGCGGCTCGGACGATGTGGAAAGAATGGACATGGTTGTCAGCGTTCCTGGATGGTTGGTGGGTTTTGACACGTGATTCGCTGGAGTTCACGATTCGGCGCGTGGCGACGTAGGTTGTTCACGTCGCGGCCTATTGTCCCGCGACGCTGGGCAGGCCAGCCAGAGCCATGGCGATTTCTTCCTCGGGGTATTCGTAGTCCATCAGGTTGCCGGACAGGTAAGCAGTATAGGCCGACATGTCGAAGTGCCCGTGCCCGCACAAATTGAACAGGATTGCGCGGCTGATTCCTTCCTCGCGGCACCGCATCGCTTCGCGGATCGCCCCCGCGACAGCGTGATTCGCCTCGGGCGCAGGCAGAATGCCCTCGCTGGCCGCGAATTGAACCCCGGCCGCAAAACACTCCGTCTGATGCACCCCGATGGCGTCGGTCAGCCCGAGTCGCAGGACGTGGCTGACCAGCGGCGACATCCCGTGATACCGCAATCCGCCGGTGTGGATCGCGGGCGGAATGAAGGTGCTGCCCAGGGTATGCATCTTGAGCAACGGGGTCAGATGGGCCGTGTCGCCGAAATCGTACGCGTATCGGCCGCGGGTCAAGGACGGGCAGGCGGCAGGCTCGACGGCCAACACCCGGAGTTTCGAGTAGCCTTCGCCACGCAACTTGGCTCCGAGGAACGGAAACGTGATCCCGGCAAAATTCGACCCGCCCCCGGTGCAGCCTATCAGAATGTCGGGCTCGTCGTCCGCCATTTCCATCTGCTTCATGGCTTCCAATCCGATCACCGTCTGGTGCAGCATCACGTGGTTCAGCACGCTGCCCAGGGCGTAGTTGGTCGAGTCGCTTTGAGCGGCGATCTCGACCGCTTCGGAGATGGCAATCCCCAGCGAACCGGGCGAGTTCGGGTCCATCGCCAAAATGGCCCGGCCCGATTGGGTCTCCTCGCTCGGACTGGGCGTCACCTCGGCGCCGAACGTCTGCATCAGAGCCTTGCGGTACGGCTTCTGTTCGTAGCTGACCCGGACCATGTAGACCTTGCATTCGATGCCAAAGGCTGAGCAGGCCATGGCCAGCGACGAACCCCACTGGCCTGCCCCGGTCTCGGTCGTCAACCGCTTGACTCCAGCCAACTTGTTGTAGTAGGCCTGGGCAATCGCCGTGTTCGGTTTGTGCGAGCCGGTGGGGCTGACGCCTTCGTACTTGTAGTAGATCCGAGCGGGCGTATCCAACGCCTTCTCCAAGCGCCGGGCCCGACACAAGGGCGAAGGACGCCACTGCCGGTAAATCTCGCGGACTGGATCGGGAATCGCAATCTCGCGATCGGTCGATACCTCTTGCTCAATCAAGGCCATCGGAAAAATGGCCGCCAGATCCTGGGGCCCGATCGGCTGACCGGTGCCGGGGTGCAAAACCGGCGGGGCTGGTTCGGGCAAGTCCGCTTGGATGTTGTACCACGTGGTCGGGATCTGATCTTCGTCCAGTAGATATTTGACTTGGTTGCTCATCGACCTTCTCCGATAGAATACGCAATTCGAAACGAAAAGCGTAAACTACGCCCGCTCCGGTGTAAACGGGCCAATTGCCGCGTCGCCATCGTCCCCCGCGTCACGCAGAGGAATCCGGGATCATCCCGAGCAGTTGCTCAGCCGCAATCCATCAGGACTCAAACGCGATCGCGTCGGTTGAGGAGACAAGAAACCTTGTTTTTGACTAAGCGAATACCAGCCGCAGCGCCGCCAAGCCGGCCAGGACCAGGACCAGGAAATTGAAAGCTCGCTGCGGAATGCGGCGGACGACCAGCACGCCGATCAGAGCGCCAAAGACAACGATCGGAACCAGCATCGCATCCAGACGCAGCGTTTGCGGAGTGATCATTCCCAACGCGACGAACAAGGGGATCTTGCTGAAATTCACCAGGAAGAAGAACCAGGCGGCCGTGCCCAAAAACTCGTGCTTGTCCAGTCGCTGGCTCACCAGAAAAATACTCATCACCGGCCCGGCGGCATTGCCAACGGTCGTTCCAAACCCGGTCAGCAGTCCCGTCGTGCCAACCAACCAGCGCCGATCCGGCAAAGGACGCCAGCCAAACCACTGCCGTGAAACCTGAATCCCCAGCAGGGCCAAAATGATCGCGCCCAGCAAGATGCGCAGGGCGTCGCCGGGCGTGAGCCACAGAACCAGATAGCCGGGAACCATGCCTGCCAGCACATACGGGAACAACTCCCACAAACGCGCCCAGTGCGCATGGCGGCGGTAGTAACTGAGGGCGAAAGCGTCGCCCACCAGCAAGATCGGCAGCATGGCACCGACCGACAGTTTGGTGTCCTCGCGGAAGGCCTCGGCCATCAATGCCACGGCCGGGATCGCCGCGCCGGGCAACCCGGTCTTGGAAAAACCGACCATCAGCGCCGCGAAGGCGGCCAGCCAGAAAGCGGTTTCTTCTATGCCGAACATCTGTTGTTGCCTCTGCGACGCCGCAAATGGGACAGGCGACAGACGTCCGTGATCCGGAGCCAGTCCCGCTTTCGGCCTCCGCTCAGTCGTTCACGGTTCGGCTGCCAAACTGGCGCACACGAGTTCCCGGTCGTTCCGGGCGAATACGTGTCGGTACGCGTAGGCCGGATGCGACCAGCAGACGCCATCGCGGCGAGGCAACTGGCCGGTGGTCGGTTCGATCAATTTGGCCCGGCTAATCTCCTGGAAGCCCTCCGGCGATAGTCGGCCGATCAGTAATTCGCCCCGTTCGTTGAACATCCACATTCGATCGCCGTTGCGGACCATGTGGATATTCGCCCAACGTTCGGTTGGCACCGCAGTCAAGTCTTCCCAGATCCGGTCCCCGGTGCGGGCGTCCAGACAGCGCAATTGGCCGTAGCTGTCGACACCGTACACGTAGTCGCCCTGCAGGTAGGGAGTAGCGATCATCGCGTGCAGACTGTCCGTCTCGCGTTCGCTCCTGCCGCGCCGCCGCCAGACCGGTTCGACTGCCAAGCGATCGTTCGCCAACTGCAGCATCAGCGATCCGTCGTAGAAAGCCGAAACGAACAATCGGTCGCCATCCACCACCGGCGTCGGGACATTGATCACCATGCGCGCCGGTGGAAAGGGATGCTTCCAATGGACGTGCCCCGACTCCGGATCGAGTCCGGCTACATGGTCACCCGTCCAGCAAACCAGGACTCGCTGGCCCGCCTGCTGGATCAAGATCGGCGCCGAATACGAAGCGCGATCCTGAAGAGCCCGCCAGATCTCGGTGCCTGTGCGCTTGTCCAGAGCCAGGATGCACGCTCCGTCTTCTCCGCCGGCTTGGACAATCAGCCGCGGACCATCGACCAGCGGCGCTGCGGAGACTCCCCAAATCGGCACGCCGATGCGATAGTCCGCCCGCAAGGCCTTCTTCCAAAGCACCTGGCCGGTCGCCGCATCCATCGCATGCAGGTGTCCCATGGTGCCCAGGGCGAAGGCAATGCCCGCATCGATCGTCACCGCGGCGCGAGGTCCGGCGGTGTAACCGACCTGTTCGTAGCGGCAGGGATAACTGTGCATCCACAGCGACCGGCCGGTTTCCCAGTCGAAGCAAAGAACTCGTTCGACCTGCTCCGGTTCGGACACGCGGTCGGTCACGTACACGCGTTGATCGGCCACCGTCGGCCCACTGTAGCCGCTGGCAATCGGCACGCGCCAGCGCAGCTCCAGCCGCGGCTCCGAAAACCGCTCGATCAGCCCCGTCTCGTTCCATACCCCGTCGCGGTTAGGCCCGCGCCACTGCGGCCATTCGTCCGCTGCCGCCCATCCGCCGAAGCTCGTACTCATGCAACCGACCAAGGTCAACGCGAACTGCGCAACCGCACGCCGGCATGTTTGTCGTCCCCATCTGCTCATCGCAAATCCTCCCGTCGTTGATGTCGCCGATTATCGCGGGCGGGACGCCGGAAAGCAATTGACAAACTTTCGCAAACCGATCGAGCGGCGGAAGATCTGCCCGGACTTACAGACTCCAGCCATCGCGGTACTCGGTGCGGATGTATTGGTTGGCTTCGGGTAGATTCGTGATCCGCAGGTTTTGGGCGTCCCATTCGATTCGGGTATCGACGCGTTTGGCGACATTGCCCAGCAGGCAGGTTTCGTTCAGCGGCCCCGAATAGGCGAAATCGGCGCCGGCGGGAACGCCGGTCTTGCAAGCCCGTACCCAATCCTGTTCGTGGCTGCCGGAGACGCGGGGAATCGTCTTTTCCGGCAATAACGCCTCGCGCATCTTCGTTTCGGGGATAATTCGCGGGCTGTTGCCGTAGACGCCCGCCATGATGGTCCCGAGGGTGCCCTTGAACAAGGCGCCGCCTTCGGCCGGCAGAGTCCGCCCGTCTTCCAATTCTGGCGGTCGAGGCGGCCGGGTGCCTTCGTACCAGTTCAGCCGCAGCGGCGGCATGCCGTCGCGGGCCGGGAAGCGAAACGTGACGATCGCCGACAGCGGATGGACCTCGGGCGTGTTGCCGCAACTGGTCGCGTCGATGCTGGTCGGAGCTGTCAGGTTCAACGACCAGAAAACCGGATCGAGTGTATGTGCGCCGCGGTCGCCCATCATGCCGCAGCCAAAGTCCCACCAGCAGCGCCAAGTCCTCGGATGATACGCGCGATGGTAGGGTCGCATCGGCGCGGGCCCGATCCAGAGATCCCAGTTGAGTCCGGATGGAATGGGCGGCGTTTCCTGGGGACGTTCGGAGTACGACGAACTCCAACTGGCGTGTCCCCAGGGATAATACGTCAAGCTGCACCATGCATCGACCTCGTGGACTTCGCCAATCACTCCGCCCGCAATCCACTCGCGGATCATCCGGATGCCTTCACCTGAATGTCCCTGGATGCCCATCTGCGTCGCGACCCGTGCCCCGCTTGCAGCCTCGGCCAACTTCCGCGATTCGTACACATCGTGCGTGAGCGGCTTCTGGCAGTAGACATGCTTGCCGGCACGGATCGCTGCCATCGAGATCACCGCATGAGTATGATCGGGCGTCGCCACCACGACGGCGTCCAGATCCTTTTGCCTTTCGAGTAACTCGCGATAATCCTCGAAAAATGCCGCCTTTGGATAGCGTTCCACGGTTTTCGCCGCATAGTCCCGGTCGACGTCGCACAGGGCCAAAATGTTTTCGGATTCCAAGTTTCGCAGGTTTGTGGCCCCCATGCCGCCGATTCCGATTCCGGCCACGTTCAGTCGCTCGCTCGGCGGAGCCTCCTGTGAGCCGCCCAACACATGCCGCGGCACGATGTGTACCGTGGCGGCGGCACCGGCCCAAAGCATCGATGTCTTGACAAGTTCGCGTCGGTTCAGCGGCAGCGGCATGGCGGGACTCCTTGGCAACCCAGATTTCGAGGGACGGGACAGGATCCACGCTGTGAGCATGGCAGGATCACAAGGAAAAAGCAATCGAGGGGCATCCCCCCTTGAAATCGCTGGAAGTTTTCGTCACAACATTCATCCATGCAGCGGCGTCCGCCCGCGTTGGGTCTCGCCTGCGTTGCGGTTTTTCTGAAGGAGGCCCAAAGTGGCTAAGAAGTTGTACGTCGGCAATCTGTCCTATGACACATCCGACAGTGATCTGAGAACTCTGTTCGAACAGCACGGGTCGGTTGAATCTGCTCAGGTCATCATGGACCGGGACTCGGGACGCTCCAAAGGTTTTGGTTTCGTCGAGATGTCCAACGCCCAGCAGGCTGATGCAGCCATCAGCGCTCTGAACGGCAAAGAGGTTGACGGGCGGGCTCTGACCGTCAACGAAGCGCGACCTCGCGAAGACCGAGGCGGCGGCGGCGGACGCGGCGGTTACGGCGGCGGACGCGGCGGCGGCGGTGGTCGATCGGGTGGCGGTGGCGGCTACGGCGGCGGACGCAAGTACTAGAATCACCGTCCGTTCGAAATCCTGGTTCGACGAAATCTCACCTGTGCCGGAAAGGTCCGTGGTTACCGCGTACGTCGCGGCAACTCATGGCATCCGGCTCAGGAGTGATCGGTTCGTACATGCGAGCCCGCAAGTCCGGTAACAGAAGCCGAATTCGTGAGAATTCGGCTGGGAAGAGCCGAGCCGAGGTCGGACACTTTCGCCCTTTTGTCCCGGCACAAACGGCGTTCGACAAGTCGGCGGCTGGCTGACTACAGTCGCCCCATACGCTCGAGCATGCGTTCGCGCGGATCTTTCAGGCCGTCCGACAACCGCTTCAGCGCCTCGGTTTCGATCTGTCGAACTCGTTCGCGGGTCAGGCCCAGGGCTTCGCCGATCTCTTTCAACGTGTGCGGCTGGGTGTCGCCCAGTCCGAATCTCATTCGAAGCACGGTCGCTTCGCGATGCTCTAGGTCGTCGAGCATCTCCAGCACGCTCTTCAGGATGTCGTTCTCCAGGAGTTCGTCCTCGGGGGTCCGCGCCCGCTCGTCCATCACCGTGTCGCCCAGCGTCCAGCCCGCTTCGACTTGATCCGTCTGAGGCGTGGAATTGTAGATGCGGATCGCTTTCTTGATGATGGGCAGCTTCTTCTTCGGCAACCCCAGCACGCGGGCGATCTCTTCGGGCGTGGGCGTGCGTCCCAGCTCTTCACTCAACCGAGTTGTGGCCCGCCGCCATTTCGACAGCAATTCGACCATGTACGCCGGAATGCGAATTGTCTTCGCCGAATTGATCAAGGCTCGCTTGATCGACTGCTTGATCCAGTAACTGGCGTAGGTGCTGAACCGCGTGCCGACGGTCGGATCGAATCCTTCGACAGCGCGCAACAAACCGAGATTCCCCTCTTCGATCAGGTCGGGAAGGCTCAGGCCCTTGCCGGAATAGCCGCGGGCGATGTTGACCACCAACCTCAGATTCGCGCGGACCATGCGGTCCCGTGCCTCGACGTCGCCCTGTGCGATCCGCTCGGCCAACATGGTTTCTTCTTCCGCGGTCAGAAGCGCCGTGGCGTTGATCTCGCGAAGGTACGTCTCCAGCGGCGTCTGGGGCGACGAATCGCTGGGCTTCCGGACGCGCCGCCCGCGACGAACGTCTTCCAGTTCTTCGTCGACGAAGTCGTCGACCGGTTCAGCGGTGGCGACCGGAAAATGGTGTTCGGCCAGATGATCGAGTTCGGGGAACTGATCGACTCGTGTATAGTACATGGGTGTCGGTTCTCGTTGGTGGCACAGGCATCCGGCCCGTGCAAGGCGCCACAGCAATCCATTCTTCTCGTTCGGACGGTCACGAAATGGTGGAAGACGGACGGCGGCGGACTCAGTGCCGCCTTGTGCCCACTCGATCCAGCGTCCTGTATCGACTTGGCCGCGCCGACGACTACAGCCAAGCCGCCAGATAACGAAGTACAGCGA
This sequence comes from Pirellulaceae bacterium, assembly GCA_023382975.1. Lineage (GTDB taxonomy): Bacteria > Planctomycetota > Planctomycetia > Pirellulales > Pirellulaceae > SKKK01. The sequence continues at coordinate 57,018 of JAHDXO010000048.1, read as the reverse complement.
ATGCGCGCGATAGCTCGACCCTACTCGTTGGATCGGCTGACACGATTGTAGGGAACAGACCGAAACCGCGGCCGAATTGCCAGAACCGAATTCACGAAGAAACTCAGGACTTGCGACGCAACACTTTGGCCCGTCGACAGCTCGACCAGATCCATGTCGCCCCCGCGGTCAGCAGCGAAAGCCATGTGATCCATGTCGTCCACCGCAGAAGGAACGGTTCGTAGCGGAACACGACGCGATGGTTGCCGCCCGAGATCGGAACCGCCCGAAAAGCGATATTGGCTCGCAAGACGGGAACCGGTTGACCATCGACTTCCGCCCGCCAGCCTGGATACCATGTGTCGCTGACAAACAGGTATCCAGGACCGGAAGCCGCGGCGTCGATCACGACTCGATCCGGTTCGTCCTCGATCAAAGTGGCTGGTCGAAATGCGGCGCGCGGCCCGACGGGCAGGATATCGCGGGCGAGGAGAATCTCGGACCGCGGGTCGATCGTCCGCAACAACTCGACTTCGCCCCGGTCGCGGGATTCGCGAACTTGTCCCACGACGAACGCCCGCGGCAAGACTCTCTGGTTCTCGTACACGGCAAAGGCGATGGCGGCAGACGATTGGCCGCGCGGGGCAAACTCCGCCGGAATCTGGCCGACCGCCAGCCGCTGCCAGCCAGCCGGAGGCTCGGTGGCCAGCGGTTCGGTCACGGCGAAACGGACTCCCAGCATGTCCAACAGCGCCGGCTCGCAATTCTCGGGACTTGTCGGCAGAAATCCCATCAGACGCTGCATGACGTCCGTCCGACCGGACAGCGCCTCGAAGACCATCGCATGAACGAGCAGCGGAACGGGTTCGTAACTCTGTAGTCGGTGCAAGCCGGAAGCCCATGCCTCGCGATCGCTCAACCGCTGAACGTCGGCCAGGATTCTCGAGCCGTTCGCCCGGTCGGCAAGCAGCGACACAACTGGCGCGGTGTTGCGAATGGACCGCCGGGGAACCGTGTCCAGAATTCGCCATGCATGCCAGCTCAATTCGCCGATGCAGACGAGAAGCAGAACGTTGATCGCCAACGTGGCTCGTCGCGCCGCCACGCATTCCGGCTGCGAAAACCGCGAGCGTTCCGACTCGCCTGAACCGATTGGATTGTTGATCGATCGAGTTGAATTGGCACGGGTCCGCGAACCCAAGTCCAAACGTGCCAGCCACTGGACGCCAGCGGCCGCGAGAACGGCGGTCGCCAACGACACAAAGAACAGGGCACGGCCGGGGACGCGAAACATCGCCAACGGGGACATCAACTCGCACAGCAGAGGATAGAAAGGCAGGTTCGGTCCGAAAGCAAAGACCAGGCCGAACATCCAGAGTCCGACCATCCTGCCGACCGGATAGCTCCGCCAACTGGTGACAGCAGCGAGAAGCGCCAAGAGGAAGGGCACGACGCCGAAATAGCACAACGTTTCCCAGTACACTCCGTTCGCGCCGCGGTAGTCCTGGGGAGGCCCCAGGGCAAACGGGTCGAAAAGCTGCCTCAAATTCGCAAGCGTTACAGCGTATGGCGTGGATTCAAGCACGCTCACTCCGGACTCGCGAATCGATTGCTGGATGTAGAACCAAGCGGGGATCAATTCCACCGCAGCGATTCCGGCGGCGAGCAAACAGGAGCCGGCAAAACGCAGCAGCAACTCGACCGCCTGCCGCTTTCGACCACGGCAGACCTCGTGGACCGTATCGACCGAGACGAACGCGGCGAGCACCATGCCAAGGTAGACGGATTCCTGGGCGTGGCCGCAAAAGAAACTCAAGCCCAGGATCAAGGCCAGTAGACAGACGCTGCCTGACCGAGCTTGCCGCATCCGCTCATACACAAGGAACGCCCAGGGCAACCAAGACATCAGGACGACCTGATTCAGATGTCCCTCGCCGGTGTGCGCCACACAGTAGGGCGCCAACAGAAACACGGCGCCACCGACCAGTGCTGTTTGGCCGAGTCCGTAGGTGCGGCAAAGAAAGTAGGCGCCCGCTCCACCCCAAAGGTGATGAAGCACCATGAGCCAACCCAGCGCCGCTGGCCAAGCAATTCGATCGTTCAGCCAGTGAAGCGGGTAATTCAAAGCGGACTGCGGATTGCCGACCCACGGACGCCCCCACATGCTGAACGGATTCCATGCGGCGCGCTGGCCAGAATGCTGCGATATCGCACGGGGAAGCTGTCGATATGCCACAAAGGCATCGGTCAAATCGTTGCGACCGCTGCGCTGAACTCCAACAAGTAGGTCGCTGGGATGCATCGTCAGGCGTCCGAAACCAACGAGCGTTGCCAATAACAGGACAACGACGGCCCAGGCAATGGGCCGCATTCGCGGCGGAAACGGTGCCTTCCAGTTTGGAGAGCTGCTGACGTCGATGGACATCGAATCCGCACCTCGGGCAACGCGTCACGAAGCTTCGCGAACGGCCAATTCACCGGCTTTCGGCTGTCCGTTGGCAGGAGGCGGCACATCGATACCTTCGTCTGCCTCGACCAACCCGAACCGGTGCAGCTTCTTGTACAGCGCGGTGCGGCTGATCCCCAACGCCCGGGCCGTGGCAGCCCGATTGTTGCTGTGCGCCTTGAGCGTCTCGACGAGAAATTCGCGTTCCGAGTTGGCTAGGCGACGACTCAGATTCCAACCCGGTGACCGAGACGTCAGCTTCGCATGACCGTTGCCGTTGCCATTGCCGTTGCCGTTGCCGCTCTGGTTGCGACCTTCGTTGCGCAAGTCGAGTGAAAGCGAGTCCGGGGTCAGGATGCCGTCTTTGCTGAGCAAGACCGCTCGCCGCATCTGGTTGAGCAATTCGCGGATGTTGCCGGGCCAGTGGTACTGTTTGACAATCGCCATGAACTCGGAATCCATGTGGGTCACGGGGATCCCATGCCGCTGGCAAGTTTCGTCAATGAAACGGGTCGCCAGGGGAATGATGTCGCTCTGCCGTTCCCGCAAAGGCATCAGATGGAATTCCAGCACGTTCAGCCGGTAGTATAGGTCCGCACGGAATTGATGGCGGTCGGCCAGCATCTTGAGATCGACGTTCGACGCCACGATCAACCGAACATCGGCGATCTTTGTGTCGGTCGAACCGACCGGCTCGTATTTTCCCGTCTCGATGACATGCAGAAGCCGCGACTGCTCTTTGGGGCCAAGAACGTCGATCTCGTCCAGCAGCAGCGTGCCGCCGCGAGCTGCTTCGAACCGGCCTTCGGACGAACGAACGGCAGATGTGAAGGCTCCTCGCACATGGCCAAACAACTCGCTTTCGATCAAATCCGGCGGCAAGGCCCCGCAGGCCGTCGCGAAGAATGGGCCGGTTCGTCGTTCCGATAGCTCGTGAACCAATTGCGCCAAATAGCTCTTGCCCGTGCCCGTTTCGCCGGTGAACAACAGCGTGACGTCCCGGGCTGCGACCCTCGCCAACTGGGATAGAAATGGAAACATGGCGGCAGTGCGCGTTGTAAATGACAGACCATTCGCGGTCAGAGTCCTTTCTTCCACCGCGGCCGCGGGCGATTCCTTTTCGGCATCGTGAATACTGGCGAATTGTTGAATCAACGACTCGGAATCGATCGGCAGGTTGATATGGCCGCTCACCACACGGTCCAGGATCGGCCAGACACTGCGCGGATAACCGCGATCCGCGATGCCGATAACGCGAGGACTCCGCCCACGCAGCCCCTTTTCCAGACACTCCAAGAGCTCGTGAATTTCGGTTTCCAGATCCTCCTGTCGGAAATCCACGAGGACGGCACCGACGGAGTGATCTTGAATGCTGGTCAGTGCTTCGGCTGGCCGAGCTGCCGTCTCGACAGCCCAGCCGGTCAGCGAGCTGACGGGATGTCTCAGGTTGGTGCAGAGGGATTCGTCTGGGCTGACAATCAATGCGGTGGTCATTGGAGTCCTGCGTTTCTTATGCTGTTACGGCATCCGGTTGCTGCTTGTAGCCCCGACTGCAAGCATCCATTGGCGCCGACGTCCACAATCGTTCACAAAGTTGACAACACCGGCAGTTCAAATAGACAGAATAAGTAACTTGGGAAGTTTAGTCAATATGAAAACTTTGCGCAACCCAGGATTGTCAACGAGGTGACGTGCGATCGATGCAAGGCGCAACCGGCTTTCGCCAGTCGTACGATGGCCGATCCTCGGATACCATGAGCGAACGGCATCGCGATAGAAATGCTTTGAGTCCTATTCTGGATACATGGATCTAAAACAACATGCGTATTCTTGCAATAGAAACTTCGACACGTGACTCCTCCATCGCAGCGTTCGACAACGATCTGCTGCTGGGACAGACCGAATTTGGTTCGGACCAACGGACGACGCAGGCTTTCGCGCCGGCAATTGCGAAACAACTGGAAGTGGTGGGATGGCGGCCCAGTGATGTTCAACTGATCGTCGTTTCGCAGGGTCCGGGATCCTTTACGGGCCTGCGTGTCGGGATCACCGCAGCCAAGACCCTGGCTTATGCCACGGGGGCCAGCGTTCTCGGGGTGGATACCCTGCAAGTATGTGCGGCGCAGGCGGCGGGGGATTGGCCGGAGATCTCGGTCGTGACCGATGCCCAGCGTCAGCAACTCTTCGCAGGTCGTTTTCGCCGCGAAGGGAATCGACTGGAGATCGTCGTTCCTACGCACATCGTGGACGTTTCATGGTGGCTGGAATCACTCGCCCCAGGCCAATTTGTAACAGGTGCGGGCCTGTCGAAATTGCTGGTCCAATTGCCGACCGATGTGCGCGTGTCGGACGCTTCGGACTGGTTGCCAAAAGCGTCGACGCTCGGCCGAATCGGTTATCAGGACTACCTCGCGGGCCGACGTGATGATTTGTGGAAACTGGCTCCCCACTACTACCGTCAAAGTGCTGCGGAAGAGAAAGTTGCGGTCATCTGAAACGGATCGACCGTGCGGACAAGCCCGATAACCGTCGTCATTGATATTGGCGGCATTGCACGTCTCTCGATGGACCGTTATCAGACATCCAGCGACGAACTGACGGATTGACGCCAAAAGGTTGACCGAATGGGAATGTACGGTAGTCTAAGGGTAGTAGTGCGCCAGAAAATCTGGCAGTTTCAACTGACGAAGAATGGGTCCGAAAATGCGTTTTCTGACAGGATCACTAGCGGCCTTGCTGCCGGGACAATCCGGTTCGCCGCGTATGACTCGACGGCTGGTCGTAGAAAAGCTCGATCCACGGCAGATGCTGGACGGTACGGGGACGGCTTTCGCATCGTCGTTCGCCGAAGGTGAATCCGCCCCCATGGCGGACTTCACTCTTACGGACTTCAACGCGACCTCGCCGACCTACCAGCAGCCTGTCTCGCCGCGCGATTATCTCGAACAGGTTTCCGGCTGGTATCTTGGGAGCGCGTTCTGAGGGTACTGCAGTAGCCAGTTTGGCTACATGAACCAGATGCAGCAGGAGCTTCAGGCGACCTACCCGATACTGCGTATTCGGCTGCTCGGCATCAACGAGCCGAATCAGGAGGCAGGTAACGCGGGGACGACGAATGGACGCGACATCCCCTGGCTTCAGGACGTCGACACCAACGCGAACAGTAAGGCAGATGCCGCGATGGACTTGTGGCAAATGACTTTTCGGGATTTGGTAATTCTGGATGGTCAGAACCAGAAGGTCGGCGTGTACAACTTGAGCCAGCACGATCTGGCCAACTCGGACAATTACGGCACGCTGAAGCAGATGCTGATCGACGCCGCAATGGCGAGCCAAAAGCCGTGGCGCAATCCCGCCAACCCCTTGGATATCGACAATAACGGGGCAGTCCTTCCGCTGGACGTCCTGCGGATCATCAACGTGTTGAACGAGTCCGGACCGCACACGCTGCCGCCGCCGGTAACAAGCCAGTCGCCACCACCCTTCTTGGATCCCAACGGTGACGGCAACATCGCGCCGTCCGACGCGCTGATGGTGATCAACTGGCTGAACAGCCAGGCCAACGGCGAAGCCGAAGGCGAACCGATGCCGAGCAACGAGACGCCGGGTGATTGGTCTGCGACAGACTGGACCGGCGCCGTTGGTGAACTAGGGTCAGCGACAGTGCGTATTGCAGATTCTTCGCCGTCGGATCGCATCGTAGTCGCTTGGGCGTTGCCTGCCGCCGGAAACTCGCCCGTGGAGGCAATCGGCGACGCGGCGCGAATCAAGGCCGTAGACCGGGTTATTGGCGGAGACGACACGGCGAACCGAAACGACGGGACTTACGAGGCAGAAGCCGACGACTGGCTTGGCATACCAAGTATCAGTCTCTTCGCCCTCTGATGGTCAAGGCGAATGGGGTGGGCGAGCGCCGGGGATGTCCGCGGGAGCCTCGGGAATCACTCCCACGTGGCGGACCACAAACAATAGCTCGCACGCGAAATCCTGCGGCGCCGGTGGCGGTTGCGGAGCCTCGATGTCCCCAACCAAGTTCGGAAGGCCGAGTTCGCCTTCATCCTTTCGACGCTCCAATGGCGCACCGGGACGTGGTTGCGGGATGTCGTACAACACTGGATCGACCCAGCGAATGGTGCCGAAAGCTCCCAGGTTCCGGCCCGAGCTGCTCAGAATTCCGAAATTCGCCAACAACTGAACAGCTTGTCCTATCTTGTCTTCCACCCCCGTGGATTCACACAGACGGTTCAGCACCCGTGACTCGGCGTCGCGGGTCGTCAGGTTCAGGGCGAACGCGCCGATTCCAGCCGGCCGCGACATGAGATCCGAATACATCGCGTCCGCCGTCATCGCCCTGGTTCTGACCAGATAAAGATCGATGCGGTCCATCTCCGCTCGCCGGCCGTTCGCAATCTGGACGTTTTCCAAGAACCGATGCCGGAGCAGATCCTTTTGCTCTTCTCGGCCGATCGCCGAAGTCTCGGAAAATCCGATACGATGGCGGCGCAACAGGTCGGGGAAAGCCGCGTTCCGAACACCCTCCTCGGTCACCAGCACTTCGTAGACCAGAACCAGTTTCGTCCGCTGCAGCGAACCGACCAGCGGAAGAAGTGAGTTTGTCACCGGCGGCACCATGTCGGGATCGAACCTTCGCGGGTCGAGACTCCGAGGTTGCTGGACATCGACCACCATGTCGCGATCCGTCGGGCCACCGACGACCGCCGTTGAATCCTCTCGTTCATCCTGGGTTTGCTGACCGGGCGTACTGCTGCCCGGACCGACCACGGCAGGCCCGACTTGGTCGCCGCCGCGCGGCGCGAAGACCATCAGCAGAATCACCGTGGCGATTGCGGCAAACGCCCAGCCCGCTCTGCGCCAGTTCCGCACGCGAAACCGCCGAGAATGGTCGGATGAACCGGCGCGTGGTCGAAGCCCAACTGCGGGCTCCACCGATTCGCCGGGCTCGACAGGCGAAAGCGATTCGATCCGGCGCATTACCCGAGCCGCGAAACCTCTGTCCAACCGATAGGTCGGCAACAATGCCAATCGCCGATGCAATGTACACAGCCGATCGAACAGCCGTTGCTGTCGCTCGTCCCGCTCCATGCGCTGTTCGACCGCGACTCGCTCGATGTCGTTCAACTCGCCATCGAAGAATGCGCTGGTCAACTCATCGTCGCTAACCTGGGACGAACTCTCTCGGGCACGCTCCGACAGCGCCGCCTCGACCGCGGCGGAGACGCGAAGCGAGGCTTCCTCGCTCAATTGAAAGCGGTCCAGACCTCGAAGGCGATCCGCCAACGCGCACAACGCTTGGTACTTCTCCCGAATCTCGGGAGTCTGATCGAGCATCCGCTCGACGTACCGGCGCTGCTCGTCGGAAAGCTCTCCATCGAGGTATCCGCTCAGCAGCTCTTCTGTGAAAAATTCGCCCCGCCCGTTCATGGCACCATTTCCGATTCTAGCTCGCGCTTATTCGATCTGCGTCCCATGAGTCCGTCGATACGCGGCCCGCAAATCTCTGGCAATCGAATCGATAATACCCCCCTGTTTTGACGACATTGGTGGAGTCTCGAATGTCCGAAGACAGAGAATCCCCCGATTGACGTAGCACCTGGTCCCTTGTTCCTCTCTTGCGACGCGACTCGAACCTAAAAAGTTCCGCGCTGAGCGATTCCCGAGGGCAGGCATGGGTGGGCTTAAGAAGCGTGGCCAAGAGAGTCGCGACGGCGTATCCAATGTCTGTATTCTCACGACTTCAACGACTTGCGATCGTAAAGCTGACGACGCGGGCATCTGGACCGCCTATCCTTCCCAGCCACTGCTACTTCGCGCGTTGCGGCCTGTTTCCAGCACGGGACTGAAAGGTATCAATGGATGCAAAGGAATTCAAGTCGTTTTCGATTCGACACTTAGGTTCGATCTGAAAGATCCGCGCCCCATTGCCAATCGTTCGTGCTAGAATCTTGGGCTTTCCCACACCTTTCACAGGGCGAAACCAGCATGGCGGATGTCACCGAAGTTGCCAAGCGGATTATCGGCAACGTGGAACGTGTCATTGTCGGCAAACGACAGCAGTTGATCCTGTCGCTGGTGGCTTGGTTCTGCGAGGGGCACATTCTGCTGGAGGACGTGCCGGGCGTGGCCAAGACCATGCTGGCCAGGGCGTTGGCCCGAAGCCTGGGCTGCTCGTTCAAGCGAATTCAGTGTACCCCGGACCTGTTGCCGAGCGACGTGACCGGGGCTTCGATCTTCAATCAGAAGACCAGCGAGTTCGAATTTCGGCGCGGTCCGGTGTTCGCTCAGTTGGTGTTGGCGGACGAAATCAACCGGACGACGCCGCGGACGCAGGCGTCGCTGCTGGAAGCGATGGCGGAACAGCGAGTCACGGTCGACGGGATTACGCATGAATTGACGCCGCCGTTTCTGGTCATCGCCACTCAGAATCCCGTGGATCACGAAGGGACGTTTCCCTTGCCCGAGGCTCAGTTGGACCGCTTTCTGATGCGTTTCTCGTTGGGTTACCCCAGCATTGAGGAAGAATTCAAAATGCTGGCCATGCTGCAGCACGGCAATCCGCTGGATCGCCTGGTGCCGGTGGTGACCGCCGAGGAACTGGTCGGTTGTCAGCAAGCCGTCCGCGAGATCCACGTAGACGACAAGGTCCGCCAGTACATGCTGCAGATTATCCATGACACCCGCGAAGCGGAAGATCTGGCCTTGGGCGCCAGTCCGAGGGCTTCGATCGCCCTGTTCCGGACTTCTCAGGCGCTGGCGGCGATTCGCGGTCGCAACTTTGTCCAACCCGACGATGTGAAGCGGGTAGCCGCTCCGGTCCTGACTCATCGGCTGATCTTGAAACCGGAGAGCCGTCTACGGAAATTGACCGCCGAACACGTGCTGAGCGAAGTCATCGCCGAAATCGCCGTGCCGACGTTGGACGATCCGCGCGGGTAGGCCCCACCACCGCCGAACCACGCACTCGCGGCCCGCGCATCCGTGCCGGAAGACCGGACGATGCGAATTCGATGTTACCGCGGCAGTTGCACGGCCTGCATGACGCGCGAAGCCGCTTGGGATTTGTTGAGCACATAGAAGTGGATCCCGGCGATCCCATCCCGAACCAGTTGCTCGACCTGCGCGATGGCGAAATCGACGCCGACTTGGAACTGCCAGTCCGCGTCCTCCCGCTCCTGCAACGCATGTACAAACGTCTCGGGCAAGCGGGCGCCGCACATCGATGTGATTCGCCGGATCTGCGAGAGGTTGGTTACCGGCAGGATTCCCGGAATGATCGGCACCCCGATGCCGATCTGTCCGCAACGGTCGCGAAACCGGAAAAAATCCTCGTTGTCGTAGAATAACTGGGTCACCACGGCATCGGCGCCGGTATCGACTTTGCGTTTCAGATTCTCGAGGTCCGCCTCCAGACTGGTCGCTTCGAGATGTTTTTCGGGATAGCCGGCAACGGCGATCCCGAAGTGTGGAAACTCGCTACGGATCAGAGCGACCAGTTCGTTCGCGTAATGCAGGCCGCCATCGGACGGGCGAAACGATTGCTCGCCCTGCGGCGGATCGCCTCGCAACGCGACAATGTGATCCACGCCGATCTCGGTTGCAGCCCTCAAGTAATCGCGCAGTTGGTCAATCGTCGAGCCGACACAGGTCAGATGCGACGCCACCGGAATGCCAAAGGATCGCTTGACTTCGCCGACGATTTCCAACGTCTTGTCGCGGGTCGAGCCGCCGGCGCCGTAGGTGCATGTAATGAAATCCGGGCGGTGGGCCATCAATTGCCGGAGATGCCCGAACAACGCGATCTGCCCCGCATCCGTCTTGGGTGGAAATAACTCGAAGGACAGCCCGCAACGATCCGGGCGATACACTTGGGAAAACGACATGCTGGGTTCCAATTGCAGATCACAAGGAAAGAGGTTCGCCGGCCAACTGCCGCTCGGTACGAGTCAGTTGATACATGTCGTGAATCAACTGGATGTCGCACGACCGTTGGTCGACGTGCCGCCGGTCGAACATGCGGCGCTGGGTCGAGACCATGACTTCCGGAGGCAGCTCTGTGACTTGCCCGAACAACCGGGCATAGTTGACGTAGCTGGGAACGTTGGTCGTGACGAAACCGTAGACCATACTGCACACGCCGATCGTCTTGCCGGTGAAGATCCCCGTGTTGACGGCCGATTTGGCATAGTCCCCGATGATGCAGCCGATGAACTGCATCCCCGTCTCGACGCGACGGCCACCGTAGTCCATGTTGACGCGGCCGTAGGTGTTTTTCAAATCGCTGTTGCACGTGCCGGCGCCCAGATTGACCCAACTGCCCAGGTAGCTGTGCCCGAGGAAGCCGTAATGTTGCTTGTTGGTGTACGGTTCGACGATCGAGGCTTCGATCTCCCCGCCGATCTTGGTCGTGTGGCCCAGAACGACCGCCTCTTTCACCGCCGAGTGTTCCTTCACGCGGCACTTCGGGCCTAACCAAACCGGACCTTGCAGGAACGTGTACGCCCCGACCGCAGCCCCGCTTTCCAGCAGAATCGGGCCGTTGCGAGTGTCCGTGACCACGAATTGGTCCAGGTGGGCGTCGCCGGTGGCGAACACGCCGTCAGCGATCTCGCGATGATCGCCCTCGGCAATCCGATGCGTCAGACTCTCGCCGGCGATCTGCAGGTGATGACGGATGATGTCGTGCGGATACTCGAGCAACGGCAGGTTCGCGGACAGGGGATCGAGCGACGGGAAACCGGCGTAGCTGAAGTAATGCTCCAACTCGGCCACCTGCACGCGGCTGGGCGGCGGTGGAGCATCCGGCGGCAGGATGGCCGCCGCAATCGCCTCGCCCGCATACACCACTCCCGGTCGCGCAGCCCGAGCCAGTTCTTCCAACTGCCGGAAAACGCCCACCGACGGAACCAAACGGGCGTTGACCATCATCACGGAGGCCGCCGGCGCCGCGTCTTCCTCTGCGAGATCGGGGTAGTCCAAACGCTGGATCGATTGCAGATGGGGGCGAACGATCCCGCGAAGACTGCCGTTGAATCTCCGCAGCCAGTCCACCAAGCGGTATCCGCCGCAAGTCACCGCGTACGCTGGGCGCCCCGTGGTGATCGGATAGAGCTTCGTGACGGCATTGTCCTCGAATACAATCAATCGCATAGGCTCATGAAGATAGCAGGGCGGCGGCGATTCTTCCAGGTCCGTCAGCTTGCCGCGACCGCTGATTGGCTTATATTGACGTCGGGCGATTCGTTGCCGCATTGCGACATCGGGAGAGATTTATATGGCCGAGACGTTCATCCTGATCCCTGGCCGAACCAGCAAGCAAGGCTGCGGGATCAGCGAGGGGAAATTCAAGGAAGGATACCAGTCCGAGACGAACGTTCTTCAGGTCGCCCCGCAAGACATGCAGCGATTGGGACTGGCCGCCGGCGATCGTGTCCGTCTAACCAGCGAATTTGGCTGCGTTGAAGCTGCGATCAAGGAATCCAAGGGCGACGAACTGCCTCCAGGGCTGCTGTTCATCGCGTACGGTGACCTTTCCAGTCGCCTGATGGGGGGCGATACACACGGCTCCGGGATGCCGACCAGCAAGGGATTGGATGTTCGTCTGGAGCCTTTGGAGAAAGCTTGAACCATGAATACCGCCGTATCAAAGACGTCCGATGCCGAATTGCGGGTGGTGACCGACGCCACCTGCACGTTCTGCGGCTGCGTCTGCGACGATATCGAATTGAAAGTGGACGGGGACCGAATTGTGGAAGCCAAGCGAGCCTGCGGCCTGGGCACCGCCTGGTTCTTGAACCACGAAATCGAGGACTGTCCGTCGTGTTTGATCCAAGGCCAACCGGCATCGGTCCAGGAGGGCATCGAGCGATCGGCGCAGATCCTGGCCGACGCTCGCTATCCGCTGGTGTACGGATTGAGCGACACAACGATCGAAGCGCAGCGCTGCGCCGTCGCCATCGCCGACTGGATCGGTGGGAATGTCGATACGACGACCAGCGTCTGCCACGGTCCCTCGGGAATGGCCTTTCAGGGCGTCGGCGAAGTGACCTGCACGCTGGGCGAGGTGCGCAACCGCGGCGATCTGGTCATGTTCTGGGGCTCGAATCCGGCGGAGAGTCACCCGCGGCATTTCACCCGGTACAGTCTGATGCCCAAGGGCCTGTTCGTGCCCAACGGCCGCAAGGATCGCACGTGCGTGGTGGTGGACGTCCGCAAGACGAAGTCGGCCAAGGCGGCCGACATCTTCGTGCAGATCAAGCCGCGGGGGGACTTCGAGGCGCTGTGGACCCTGCGGGCGCTGGCCAAGGGCATCGACTTGGATCCCAACCAAGTGCTGCACGACACCGGGCAACCGCTGTCGGTCTGGCAGGATTTGATGCAGCGCATGAAGGCGGCCCGTTTCGGCGTGATCTTCTTCGGCATGGGCGTCAGCATGACGCGAGGCAAGCATGCCAACAGCGAAGCGCTGCTGGCGTTGACTCGCGACATGAATCGCTACACCCGATTCACCTGCAAACCCAACCGGGGCCACGGCAACGTCACCGGTGCAGACAACGTCGTGACGTGGCGCACCGGGTTCCCGTTCGCCGTGAATCTGGGCCGCGGCTACCCGCGTTTCAATCCGGGCGAATACACCGCTTCGGACGTGCTCGCGCGCCGCGAGGCCGATGCGGCGCTGATTCTGGCCAGCGATCCGATGGCCAACTTCAGCCAGCCAGCGCGAGAGCATCTGCGATCGATCCCCTACATCGCCCTGGACCCGAAGGAAACGCCGACCACCCGACAAGCCGCCGTCGCCTTCCACGTCGCCGCCTACGGCATCAACGTGCCCGGCACCGTCTACCGCATGGACGACGTTCCGATCCCGCTACGTCCCGCCTTCGAATCGCCCCATCCCAGCGACCTGGAAATCCTGACCGGCATCGAACGCCGAGTGCGAGAGTTAAAGCGGTACGGTTCAACGGCTCCCTGACGCCGCCTATGCTCAATCATCGAATTCTCCTGAGGGTGAGAAGTAAAGATTGTGGAGTTCACGATGGAATCACGAACAGGAAGAAACGGCAAAACTGGGACTGGTATCCACACCTGGACACACTTTGCATGTGCTGTTTCCTTGCCATGTCTGGCGGTTCCCGCAGTCGCATTTCTCGCAGGTGCATTCTGGGCCGCAAGCTGCATCGCAGCGGAGACAGTCGGGATGTCCAGCACGTATCGGCACTTCGATGTGCAGGAGGCGGACGGGCGTGTTGTCGCCACGATGCCGCGACCGGACGCCGTGCCCCCGCGTTGGGCTCGCGAGGCGACGCAGCAGGCGGCCGACTGGACTGGTGCGCCGGACGCTGACAAGCCGTTCTTCAAGTCTCCGATCGTTTTCGTGCTGCCTCCCGATGATGCCGGCGAACCGTTCCACTCGCACAATCATCAGCCCTCGATCACGTGGCTTCCCAACGGCGATCTGCTGGCCATTTGGTACTCGACGAGCGCTGAACAGGGAACCGAATTGACGGTGTTGGCCAGTCGCTTGCGGGCCGGGCAGGACGCCTGGGATCCGTCGAGCGAATTCTTCAAGGCAGCCAATCGCAACATGCATGGCAGCGCGATCTTTCACGACGGACGGGGAGCGATTTACCACTTCAACGGTATGGGCCCGGACGGAGGCCGCGGCTGGGCCAAGCTCGCTCTGCTGATGCGAATCAGCCGCGACAACGGAGTCACGTGGACGCCGCCGCAGGCCATCGGTCCGCAGATCACGGGGCGGCACCAGGTGATCTCCGGCACCGTCATGACCAACGCTGGCGTGTTGCTCCAGAACTGTGACGCAGTTCCGGGCGGAAACGGCGGCACGGCGCTGCACATCAGCCGCGACGGCGGGAAGACCTGGACCGATCCGGGCGAGGGCCAACCGCCGCCGCAGTTTGTTCAAGGTGGCACGGGCCGAGGGACGATCGCGGGCATCCATGCTGGGTTCGTCGAGTTGCAGGACGGCCGGCTGATGGCGCTGGGACGCGGCGACTCGATCGACGGGCGGATGCCGATGAGTCTGTCGGCCGATCTGGGCGTGACGTGGACATATCGAGCCAGCCCGTTTCCGCCGATCGGAGGCGGTCAGCGGTTGGTGCTCAAGCGGCTTCAGGAAGGACCATTGCTGTTCGTTTCGTTCACCTCGGGCAACCGCAGCAAGCCCGAGGCGGGCGGGATGACCTTCACGGATCGGAATGGCCACGAATTTGTCGGCCACGGTCTGTTCGCGGCCTTGTCGTTCGACGAAGGCGAGACCTGGCCGATCCGCAAGCTGCTGACGCCCGGAAGCGGCGACTACGACGGCGGCGCCCACACCGGGCGTTTCACCGCCACGCCCACCCGAGCCGAACACGCCGGCTATCTGGCCGCTACCCAAACGCCCGACGGCGTTATCCACCTGATCAGCAGCCGCCTGCACTATCGCTTCAATCTAGCCTGGCTGAGAAATGGGCCGCCCACGATTGCAGCCGAAGCTGACAGGGAATAGAATCCCTGTTGCGGGTCGGGGATTCTCATCGCTCCGTAGCTTTCCACTTCAGTCGAGATCCGCGCATTGCTATCTGGATGTCTGTCGATCGCGTGGATGCCATCCACGCGATGTCCTTCAGCCCGTCTGAATAGCACCTTGCTTGATTTCGTCGCTTATCGCAACCCATCAATGGCCGGGAGAAGAAACGATGAACCTCAAGTCTTGGAGGATCTCTGTTGTCGGACTTCTGGGGCTTGGTCTTTTCCTGACGGGTTGCGCGGACCGTAGCGACTCCGTTGTCACGCCCGACACGAAGCCTGAAGAACCGTGCGTCTCTTCGGGCCATGAGGCAGTGTACTTGGATCAAGGCTGGGCGAATGAGGAACGGGAACGATTCTACTACCTTGGCCAGGGTTCGCAGTTGATACCTTACCGTTGGTTCCTAGCCTTGGAGCTGCCCGACGATGATGAACTTTTCAGGTCGGATCGGCACTTGGCGTCACTTGGCTTTATCACGCAGCGCTCGAGCGACCGGAATCCGGATGGGCTGCCGATTGGCTTCGCCAAGGACTCCAATCCTGCTTCGATCGCGATGAAGACCGCATTCCTCGGCCCGCGATTCAACGTCGACCATTATCCAGAACAGGAGAAGGACTGGCTTGGATTTACCTGTGCCGCTTGTCACACATCCGACCTAACCTTCCAAGGCGAGGTGATCCGAATTGACGGCGGTCCCACCATGGCGGACATGGAGAGCTTTCTGGGCAGGCTCGCTGCATCGATGCGGGCAACGGCATCGGACGACGAAAAATTCGCAGCATTCGTGAAGCGAGTGCGCGACGGTGCCGGGGGGCTTGATGGCGCAGCGCCGCCGCGGGAAGAGTTCGAGTCCTATACGGCCGTCATCGAAACGTTGGTCGAACGCAACAAGGCGGCGCATCCGTACGGCTTGGCACGCTTGGATGCTTTCGGAGCCATCCTTAACCAAATCACGGAGGCCGGAATCAACATCCCGGAGAATCGTCGGCCTTCGAGCGCTCCCGTCAGCTTTCCGTTCTTGTGGGATACGCCCCATTTAGATTGGGTCCAGTGGAACAGTTCCGCCGAGATTCCAATTTCGAGAAACGTCGGCGAGGTGCTGGGCGTGTTTGCCCACTTCGAACTATCCGAATCGGCCGACACCGGCTACGCCTCGTCGGCCCGACTGGATTATTTGCACGACCTGGAAGTCTCTCTGCGGAACCTCAAGGCTCCGCCCTGGCCGACACAATTCTTCGGCGAAATTGACGAAGCCAAGGCGGCGATTGGGAAGCGACTGTTCGACTCCAACTGCGCCAATTGTCACAATTCACGCGATTCGCAGGGCAACTTCGCGATGACACCACCCAATCAAATCGGGCAGCGGTTCATCAAGACGACGTCCGTGCCTTTTTCCTTGATTGGCACCGATCCGCAGATGATCGTCAACTTTGCGACGCGAACGGCGAAACCTGGGATACTGGCCCGCGAAGTTGCGGCGGGCATGGCAGAGCTTGAGGCAAGTGGTGGGCTTGAAAGGCTCAAGCAGTTGCGCACTCAATTGGGACTGCCTGCCCCGGACTTCTCGCAAGAAGTACCTGCCGGACTGCTGCTGGCCGCGGCGGGGCGCGGCGTGATCAAACGCTATCTGGAGGAGAGTTTCCAGAATCGCACGCCTCAAGAGAAACAGGAAATTCTGCTGGAACTTCGCGGCAACCGCCCCACGGACAATCCGCGTCCCAATGGCGGAATGGGCTATAAAGCGCGTCCCTTGAACGGCGTCTGGGCTACCGCTCCGTTTCTCCACAACGGTTCCGTGCCGAACCTCTGGGAACTCCTGAAGCCCGACGGCGAGCGAGTGAAGTCCTTTTATGTCGGGAGTCGCGAGTTCGACCCGAGACATGTCGGCTTGAGCACGGAACAGGTTGCCGGTGCCTTCCATTTTCAGACGGTTTCGGACGATGGTACACCGATCCCCGGCAATTCGAATCGCGGTCACAGCGGCGACGGCCACACCGGATCCGGCGGCACGACGTTTACCGAAGACCAACGCTGGGCAATTATCGAATACATTAAGAACCTGAAATAGCCTCACCACCCGGTTCTATCTCATCTTCGTTCGGAAGGATTCGCTATGTCTCAAAGAACTCTCGCAGCCGTTGGTCCACTACTGCTCAGTTTTGTTGTCGGACTTCAGGCCGGCGACAAGATCGTCCATGATCCGGAACTGGAACAGATCCCACCCGAGGAAGCAGCGCAGATCAAAAACATCGTTCGCTTGACGGTCGAGCAGATGAAGAGGCGATATGCGGGCGACTCTCCGGTGAAACGGGGAGTCCATCCGAAAGATCATGGATGCGTGATGGCAACGTTCCGCGTCTTGGACGCACTCCCCAAGGAGTTGCAAGTCGGCGTTTTCGCTAAGCCGGGACGGGAATACCAAGCGTGGATCCGATTCTCCAATGCCTCGGTACGTGTCGGGGACGATTCGTCGGCAGCAGCGCACGGCAGTCGCGGGATGGCCATCAAGCTCATGAAGGTCGAGGGAACTCGTCTCGTTGAAAAGGACGAACCGTTGACCCAGGACTTCCTGATGGTGAATCATCCCGTGTTCGCGTTCGCAAACGTTGAAGACTACGCGGTGCTCAGTGAAGTGCTGCTTAAGAATAACGACAACCCCCAGGCGTTCTTCGCCCAGCGGATCAAATTGAACGCCGAGGGCCAGCCGGACATGACGGACCCAATGACGCGACGAGCCGTCAGGACCGCAAGCATCGTCAAACGAATCCAAAGCCTGTCCACGACCGCCAATCCACCCGCCTTTCAGACCCCGCCAGCGAGCCCGGTCGACAACCGGTACTTCAGCGGAGCCCCGTATCTGTATGGCAGCGACAAAGTGATGAAGTACTCGGCCAAGCCGGTCGCCGCCCGCTGCGCTGCCGCCCCGGACATAGACAATCCGGACTACTTGCGTGCTGCGCTGCTGAAGCTTCTCACGGGAGCCGACGCTAGGGAGATCCAGTTCGAATTCCAGGTCCAGGTTAGATCGAAAACCGAGCTTGCGGGGAAGATCGAGACCGAAATCGAGGACGCCACGGTCGAATGGGACGAATGCAAGTATCCCTTTGTGACGGTTGCAAAGATTACTATCCCGCCCCAAGATTTCGACACTCCCGAGCGGAAAAAGCATTGTGAGCGTCTCTTCTTTACTCCCTGGCACTCGATCGTCGAGCATCAGCCAATCGGGGGCATCAATCGACTGAAGCTCGGCGTCTATGAAGCCTCGGCGGCTTTTCGAAGCTTTCCCAAAGAACCAGCAGGATTCTGATTCTCGGGTTGAAAGGGTAGCAGGGTGTGGGCCAAAATGGCGATCCGTGCGACCATCTGCTGCGCGTGATCGTCGAACAAGGGGCTGAACGCAAACTTGGCCAGCGAAGGGAGTTTCGAATTGCGATGACACCGCTGGGCAACCGTGAAATCCGCGGGAATTGGGCCACATTGCTGCTGGCATGGAACGACGACGATTCGCTGGACGTCGCGCGGGTTGCGGACGAGATCGATTCGTTGATCGCCATGCGAGTGGACGGGATTTACTCCAACGGAACGGCCGGGGAGTTTCACACGCTGACCGAAAGCGAATTCGATCGGTTAGCGGTGTTGCTGGCCGACCGGTGCGAGCGATCGGGAACGCCGTTCCAGATCGGGGTCAGCCACATGAGTGCCCAGATCTCGCTGGAGCGGTTGCGGCGGTGTGTACCGCTCGCCCCGGCCGCTTTCCAGGTGATCCTTCCGGATTGGTTCCCAGTAAGCAATACTGAGGCGGTGAGTTTCCTGGACCGGATGGCCGAGGCGGCCGAGGGGATCGGCATCGTACTCTACAATCCGCCGCACGCCAAACGGGTGCTTCACCCTTCCGAGATCGGCCGTCTGGCGCAACAGATTCCAGCACTGGTTGGCGTGAAGGTGGCTGACGGAGACGAGGCTTGGTATGCTGCCATGCGCGAGCACTGCGAATCGCTGAGTATCTTCGTGCCCGGACATCATCTGGCGACCGGAGTGTGGCAGGGGGCGCATGGCGCTTACTCGAACGTTGCCTGTCTGCATCCAGGCGCGGCGCAACGCTGGACCGAGCTGATCGTCGGCGACGTGTCGGCCGCAGCGGCAAGCAGCGAAGAACGGCAAGAAGACAGCGCATCGACGCAGCAAGAATGGGACAGGCACCGCGCCGCGATTTCCCGTCGCCCGTCCCTGTTTCGAGAAAGCGCCGCGTTCGAGTTGGAACTGCGGCTGCGCCGGTTCATGGAGGACCATATCGCGCCGTTTATCCACTCCGGCGGCTATTGCAACGGGGCCTGCGACCGGCTGCTGGCCTTGATCGGCGGTTGGGCCGATGTCGGGTGGCGGATGCGCTGGCCCTATCGCTCGATCCCCACGACCGAAGCCGAACGTTTGCTTCCGATCGCCCGAGAAGCACTCCCGGAGTTTTTTCCGGACGGATGAAGCAGCCGAACGCGCGTGAACGCGGTATCATCAAGACTTGAATTGGTTTGTGACCATCTCGGCAAAGGAGCCAGCCATGCCAAGCCATCGAGGCTCAATATCTCGGGTTTTTTGTGGGTTCGCGGTCCTTGCGGCATCGTTCGGCGGACTGCTTGTCGTCCCATGTTGCGCAGCAAACCCGGCCGACCAAGCGGAACCGTTCTTCGACATGCAGCAGTTGTACGAGGGCCAGCGGTTTCCCAGTATCGTGGTGGCGATGGACGGAACGGTGTTGGCGTTCCGTGCGGCGGCAGCCCCGGTCCAGGTGCGGCGCAGCGAGGACGGAGGCTCGAACTGGGGGCCGATCATCGAGGTGGGCGGTGACCGCTCGAATCTGGGCGCTGCGATCGTCGACGAGCGAAGCGGCGACGTAATGGTGTTCCAGGGCCGCAGTTTGTTCCGCAGTCGCGACTCGGGCAAGTCTTGGCAACCGCAGGAGACAACCATCGAGCCCGACGGGTTCGGCGGGCTCGGGAACACCCACGGTTCCGATTCCGGGATCACGCTTCGCTTCGGAAAGTACAAAGGCCGTTTGCTCCAACCGGCCCGGGTCATCCCGCCGGGGATGAGCAACGATCCGCGGTGGTGGCCTTATCACTACAACAGCGCTATCTACAGCGACGATGGTGGTGCGACTTGGAAGACCAGCCACCCGTTTCCCGTGCTGGGCACTGGCGAAGGCACGCTGGCAGAGCTTTCCGATGGCCGCGTGTACTACAACTCGCGCTGCCATTTGGCCAGCGACGCGCTGCGGCGGATCGCGTGGAGTCACGACGGCGGGGTAACCTGGATCAATGCGGAACGGTGCAGCACACTGCCTGACGGCGTGCGAGGTTCCAGTTACGGATGTGCGGGCGGACTGACCCGGTTGCCAGCTGACGATGCCGACATCCTCGTTTACAGCAATCTCGATTTCGAGGGCGGGCATGGGCGAGGCCCGGGCCGCCAGAAGATCACCGTCTGGGCGAGCCTCGACGGCGCGAAGACTTGGCCCGCGAAACGCTTGGTCTTCGACGGTCCCAGCGCCTATTCGTCGTTGGCTGCCGGTCGCCCCGGCACGCCGAGCGAAGGTCTGGTTTACCTGCTCTTCGAAGGCGGCCCGGAAGGCATGTACTCGGGTATCCACCTCGCCCGCTTCAACCTCGCCTGGATCACGGCAGGAGAAAAGATCGGTACGCCCTGAAACCGATTCGGCGGCGAGCGGCTGTACGACCTGTATGGGAATTTTGATCTCGAACTCGCATGAAACGACGGACCTTCATTCAATTCGGCGCGGCGGCAGTGCTGGGGGACATCGCTTTGGTGGACGTGCAGGAAAACGGCATCGACGCGGCGTGCGAAGTGCTGGCTGGGGCGGTTGCAGCGCGGCAGGTCTCGTCCGCCGTGCTGCATGTTCGACAGCGGGACCGTTTGTTTTCGCGCGCGTTCGGAGCGGCGGCCAGCGACCGCGCGATGTTCCTGCTCGGTTCGATCTCCAAGCCGATTGCCGCAACGGCCGTGATGACGCTGTATGATCGGGGCGAGTTTCGACTGGACGATCCGCTGCGCAAGTTCATTCCGCAATTCGCCGGTGGCGGACGCGACGACGTCACCTTGCGGCATCTGCTGACCCACGTTTCCGGTTTGCCGGATCAGTTGCCGGAGAACGATGAGTTGCGTCGCCGACATGCGCCGCTGGCGGAGTTCGTCGACCACGCATTGCGGACGCCGCTGCACTTCCGGCCCGGTTCGCGTTATCGTTACTCGAGTATGGCAATCCTGTTGGCCTGCCGGGTTGCCGAACTGATCTCCGGCACCGAGATCCGCACGCTGGTCGGACAAACCGTATTGAAGCCGTTGCGGATGAACGATTCGGCTCAAGGGCTGGGCAAGTTCGCCGCGGGGGACATGGTGCGCGTCCAAACCGAGTTCGCGGCGGTGGAAGCGGGCGGCGGTAACCCCGATGCCAAAGCTTGGGACTGGAACAGCCCGTACTGGCGAAGCCTTGGCGCACCTTGGGGTGGGACTCATGCCTCGGCTGCCGACGTCGGTACGTTCTTGGCCGAGTTCCTGCACCCGCGCGGACAGGCCGTGAAACCGGAAACGGCCCGGCTGATGGTACAGAATCACAATCCGCCCGGCATCGAGCCGCGCGGGTTGGGATTCCAAGTGGGAACTGGGGCGGGCAGCCCTGGCTGTTCCGACCGCACCTTCGGCCATACCGGATCAACAGGCACCATCGCCTGGGCGGATCCGGCCAGCGAAACGATCTGCGTCGTATTGACCTCTCTGCCAGCACGAGCCGTGACGCCACACCCGCGCGACACGGCAGCCGCCAAGATCTCCGCGGCGTCACGCGGAATGCAGACTCCGCCGGCTCGCGACTGAACGAGTCGGGAAGTATGGAGAGGCTATCTAGCGAACCTTACCGCCGATGGCGTGCGCGTCATCCCGACGGCAGCGTGGTTAAGCCGGCCCCGGTCATCTCAGGATCCGTGCGGATCAGTTGCAAGATGCTGGCGGCCGGGATGCAATTTCTGAAGACCATCTGCAAATCGCGCTGTCGGCCCGCGTCCTGGGTGTAGTAGATCGACTCGGTGCTGCTGACGACCGCAACCACCTGCCCCTGCTGGTTCAGGACCGGAGCGCCGCTCGAACCTCGGGCATATTCGGCAGAGATAGTCAGGGCGTCGATAGTGCTGCCCGCCGAACGGAGCTTCAAGTGTCTCGATATCACGCCGGCAGAGTAGAAGAAGAACCGCCCGTCGGGATGGCTGATGACACTGACGGCCGATCCGACTGGGGCGTCGGCCAGTCGGCCCAGTAGAGGAAGCGGAGTGAGTCCGCTTGCTTCGATGCGCAAAATCGCCAGATCGTCCGCGCGGCTGGCTGCCAGCACTTGCTTGACCGGATACACCTCGCGATCGGCGGTCATGACGACCAGCGTCTGGTTTTCCGGATCATCGACCACGTGATAGTTCGTCACGATTGCCCCCGAGGCTGCGATGACAAACCCGGACGCGGTCGACATGTGCCAGCGCGAGCAGCGATTACATTTGTAGATCCCGCCGATCGCGACTACCGACCGACTAGCGGTCGGATAGAGTTCGACAGGATCGTAGATACCCAACTCGGGAGCATGCAGGTCCAACGAGCACGAACCGCTCTTCAACTGCCGGATCAGGCTTGGCATGTCGACGGTCTGGCCCTGCTCCAGCAACGCAATCGCCTTGCGGGTCATCGTGCTCTTGAAAACTTCGTCTTCGATACCCAATGGCTCCGCATGATGGTCCCTGTACTGGTCGCTGCACAACTCGGCCGCCGCCCAAGCGGCCGAGCAATCGGGATCGCGTTCGTTCGGATCGGGAGCAACAGGATAAAGCAGCCACGCGCCCAGCAGCGTCGCGGTCATCGAGGCAAACATCCAGCGCATCGGTAAAGTTCCTTGATGGAAAGCTCGCGATCAGACGGCCGCCGATCAATGACAGCCAGCCAAGTCGGAATCGCAGGCCGTTTGTGGTCTGTCGAGAAACGTCCTATTCAGTATGCCGCCGCGCGGCCGGTAGTTTAGCGAAATCGCTGTCACGACGTCGAAAAACCTTGTGCTCCGCCGCGCCGTTTCGGCTCAATCCGTCGGATTTCGCCAACACGAAATCACAGCCTGCTCTCCCCAATCCGAAAAGCCTCTCGCTCCGAAGCGTTGGATATTGCCTGGCGAGGAAGGAAACAGGCACCACCAGGCGATGGCGGATGCTCTGATGCGAAGATTTCCGATCAGATGGCGTCTGTTTGCTTTCGTGTCGAGCCATACCGACTGGCCGCCGACTGCTATTGACATGCGCATCTTGAGCTACGAAAGTGATGGAAGTTACCAACTTCTACCGGAGACGTGGCCATGACAGACGCGATGAATCGACGGACGTTTTTCAAGGGGACCGTGGCCGCCTCGGCCAGCGCCGCGTGGGTCGCGCCTGGCGCGATGCAGGCCCAAGCTGATGATGCGGTTTCGCCGTCAACTTATGCCGCGCCCGCAGCCTCGCCGCTCGAGGCGTTGCCGCAAGGCATGATCGGCGATTTGCCGGTCAGCCGGTTGCTGCTGGGCGGGAATCTGCTGACGCACTTCACGCACAGCCGCGATCTCAAGTACGTTTACAATCTGGCCAAGCACTACAACACGGACGAGAAGATCCTCGAAACCCTAGCGGTTGCCGAGTCGAATGGCATCAACACGCTGACGATCCACAATCCGCCCAACGCGATATCGCTGCTGAAACGCTACCGACACGAGCGCGGCGGCAAGATGCAGTGGATCGTCTGCTCGACGGCGCCGGTCGAACCAGGGATGGCCAAGTACGCGGCGGACGTGCAGCGACTGATCGATGACGGTGCCGATGCGATCTATGTCTGGGGAGTGCGCGCGGATGCTCTGGTGTCGCAGGGAAAGATCGATCTCGTAGCCGAAGCGGTCGAGGTGGCCAAAGCCAGCGGTGTTCCGTCTGGCGTTGGCGCGCACGAACTGGCCGTCGTGGCGGCCTGCGAAGAAAACGGGGTCGACGCGGATTTCTACGTCAAGACGCTGCACCACCATGAATATCCGAGCGCGAAGCTGAATTTCGATTCGATGTGGTGCTCGGATCCGGCCGAAACCGTCGAAAGAATGCAGACCGTGAAAAAGCCTTGGATCGGGTTCAAGGTGATGGCCGCCGGTGCAATCCCTCCGCTCAATGCATTTCGGTACGCTTTTTCCAGCGGCGTCGACTTTCTGTTGGCTGGCATGTTCGACTACGAGATCGCCGAAGACGTGCGGATCGCCAAGTCGGTGCTGGCCGATCTGCCGCCTCGCCCGCGACCGTGGTACGGATAGTGCCACCGCTTTCCATGAAGAACTACAACGCAAGGATCCTGGACTATGCGACGTCGCGAGTTCCTTCGAGCATCGTTGGTGTGCGGGGCGGGGCTTGTCCACACGGCCGCGAACAGGGCCGGCGCGGGCGATGACGCGGCCGGCGACGAACTGAACGTCGCCTTGATCGGTGCCGGGATTCAGGGGCGGGTTCTGGCCACGGCGGCCGTCGCCATTCCGGGAATTCGGTTCCGTGCCCTCTGCGACATTTGGGACTACAATCGGCGCACGGTACGTTACTTGCTGGCACGCTACGACCACCAGGTCAACGAGTATGCGGACTTTCGCGAGTTGCTCGAAAAGGAACCCGGTTTGGACGCGATCTTGATCGCCACGCCCGACTTCGTTCATGCCGAGCAAACCATCGCCTGCCTGCAGGCGGGACGGCACGTCTATTGCGAACGGCCGATGGCGGCCACAGCCGACGCGGCTCGAACGATGGCCGAGGCCGCTCGCCAAACCGGACGTCTGCTTCAAATCGGCTATCAGCTCCGCAGCAACCCGCGCTACCTGCACGTCCGACAGCGTCTGCTTGCCGAGGCGAAATTGCTGGGACGCGTGCTGAACGTTCGCGGCCAGACTTATCAACCGGTATCGGACGACCTAGGCTGGCCCCGCCGATTCGAAATGGCAGCAGCAGATCTGCAGCGTTTCGGCTATGCCGATATGCATCAACTGCGAAATTGGCGGTCTTTTACCCAGTTCTCCGCGGGCCCGTTGGCCGAACTGTGCGGCGACCACATCCATGCGGTCGAGTGGTTGTTGGATGCGCGGCCGCAGTCTGTCGCTGCGGTGGCAAGCCGCGATTACTTCACGTCGCGCCAATGGCACGACCAAATGACCGCCCTGGTCACGTATCGCACTGCGGAAGGAAACGTGCAGGCCCAATTCCAGGTGTTGACCACCACCAGCGGCGACGGCTACCGCAGTTGCCAGCACCTGATGGGCACGGAAGGTTCGTTGCGTCTGTCCGAAAATCCCGCTTGGACCGCCGTCTTTCGCGAGCCGCACGCGCCGGATTGGGAGCCTTGGGTCGGCGCGGGGCTGCTGAAACGTCCCGAAAGCAAAGCCCCGCCGACCAGCAGCGAAGAGCACGTGCGCGAAACCGGCGTGGTCGTACCCTTCCAGTTGCCTGTGGCATCGGATCAGCCCTGGCACCAGCCGCACTTGGAGAACTTTGTGGCAGCGATTCGAGGCAGAGCGGAACTGTCGTGTCCAGCCGATTCGGCGTTGGCTACCGAGCTGCTAGTCCAACGCGCCTACGAAGCCGCCGAGAAACGGGCGACCATCACGATCGAATAGCACGCAGCTTCGAGCGACCTGAAATCAGCGGAACGGGTCGGCAGCACCACCAAAAGGATCGGCACCTCCGCCCGCTGCGCCTCCGGCGCCCGCTCCGCCGCCGCCGAAGGGATCGGCGCCTCCCGCGCCGCCACCGAACGGGTCGGCACCACCGCCGGCAGCTCCGCCAGCACCACCGCCACCACCGAACGGGTCACCGGCGCCGCCGAAGGGATCTCCGGCAGCGGGTTGTTTCGGCGCAGGTTTCGGCTGCGCCGCGGGCAGTTCTTCCTGTTGGATCTCCGGACGCTCGGGAGCCAACTGCTGTTCAGCGATCGCCAGATGGACTATCGGCAATGGCTGATCAATCTCGTGCAAACACTGCAGAATCCCCGTCTTCGTTCCGACAATGATGCGGTCGGTCTGATGGTTGGGAAAAAAAACGTCCAGCAAATTGGCTCCCATCGTCGCGATTCTTCCACCGGACTTCGCATCCAGGATTTCCAGCCGGTCGGTCATCCCCAAGCAGTACAAACGATCCTTGCTGGCGGCGATGAAACGCTTGACGTAGGGAGCGGTCCACTTCAACTCGGCCGTCGCCTGGTCGATGCAGAACAAGTTCATCTTGTCGGAGACGACATAAACCGACGATCCGGTCGGTACGGGCATCATGGAGATGCTCTCGCCGGACGAGAATCGCCAGACTTCCGATTCGACGTTCTCCTGCAAGCAATACACGTATCCATCCACTGACGCCACGAACAGCAGATTCGGAGCGAAGAAGGCGGCTGGCGCGACGATGGTGTCCTTGGCCTCAAGCCGATATCGCAAGCCGTGCCGGTTGGCTCTCGCCACGTACAGCAAACCGCGATCCGTTGGCCACACGATGCTCACCGGGGTGACAGTCGGCTGAACCATGCATCGCCCGTTGGACTTGTACATCTCGGGCAGCGTCCGCGTCTCCTCGATCTCGTACAGTTCGACGTCGCCGTTCCAAGACGGAACAATCACATAGTGGTCCGAGACCGCGGGA
Organism: Pirellulaceae bacterium; assembly: GCA_023382975.1. Classification (GTDB taxonomy): domain Bacteria; phylum Planctomycetota; class Planctomycetia; order Pirellulales; family Pirellulaceae; genus SKKK01. Next base: position 30,335 of record JAHDXO010000048.1, on the reverse strand, counting down.
CCAGCGGCGGGAACACCGTCCACCTTGCGGATCCAAGCGATCTTGCCGGTATCGCGTTTCAGCAGATACAACGACGACCCGTTCAAGACCGCCACATAATCCTCGTTGGCTCCGGGACACTCGGTGGGAAAATCCCGCCGTCCCACGACAGTGGTCCAGAGGGTGCGTCCGGTCTCGGCATCGATCGCGTGGACCATTGCCCTGTCGGTCGTAACGTACAGCGTGATCTCGGGAACTTCATGCATCTTGATCTCGGACTCGATATCCAGCCGCCCGAGTTCGTCCGAGAACTGCTTTGCCGCTTTCTCCGCCCCTTCTTTGCCAATCGGATCGCCCAAGCGGTCAAGATCCCGCTCGCTGAACATGCGCCGACGTTCCCCGTACGTCACCTCGTACATCGTTCGGTGGTTCTTGGCGCTGACAAAGTACTTAATGTGACCGATCTGCCCGCGTGCTGGATCCAATTCGACCCGTGTGAACCAAGCCGGCTCGAGGCCATATCGCCGAGCTTCGGTCGTCGAGATCAACTCCGAGGTTCGTGACTCGGCATCGACGGTCGAACCCAAGATAAGCAATAGACCGGATGCAAGGGTGCTAATGTTTCGACGGGACATGGCGATCATCCGAAAGGAATTGGCGGTTGGAACCCCGGCCCGCGTGCCGGCACACGTCGGTCTCATTCGACCACTTCGACCTAGTACGTACCTCAAGTGTAAGTGGTTGACACCGCACTGTCAAAAATTACTTTCGCCAATGACGATGCAATGGATGTCACCGGTTGTCCCTTCGTCGACCTTCCCAAACGACGGGTGTCAACGCCTGACCGGAGGGAGCGATTCAGCACGCTGGGGTCGAGAGAAACCGCCTGGGCGAGAACGCCCAGTGGGTACGACCGGTAGCAATTCTGCGACCTACTCGGGAACCGCTCGCACAAAAGGCCCCCAAACAACCGCTTGATCTTGACCTGAGTATCCCACGAGACGATCGTTCGGCTGTTCGACCACAGTCCCTACAACCAGAACCTGCGCTCCCTCGTGAATGGTGTCCGAGCGATCCGTGTCTCCGTAGACCGCGATGGTCTTCTCGTCGGACAAGACCAACTCGGTTCGGTATAGCTCTCCGTGCTGAGTGGTACGCTGCACCTCGCCCACAATCAGGATTCCGTTGCTGGTCCGCCGTTCGCCGGCACCGAACCAAGCAGCCCCCGCGCGGCTGAGCAGGGGGATGACGTCAGATTTTTCCACCAAGGACAGCAACAGACGACTAGCCTGCTGTCGTTCCTCTTCTCCCAATGCCTCCGCGGATGCAGCGATCTCGGCCAGCTTGGTAAAACTCCGATAGTTCTGCTTGACGAGGTTGACCGCTTCGTCGGTGTCCGCAACGGCGAGCGAATCGAACGCAGGCTGAGCCTCCTGCAAGGCAGCGGTCAGTTCGGCTTGGGTAAACTGGGGAGCCATACGCAATCGCCGCTCCTTCGCCTGCGCGGGGCCAGTGGGCTCCGGCGACGGCTGGGATATCGGTTCAGCGGGCAGAGGATCACTCTCAACCCCTGCGACCGGATCGGTTTCCAAGTCGCCGGATTCCGGCATCGGCGTATCGAGATCGAGCAAACCCTGAATCGGGCCGGCCGGTTCGGCGGTGGAAGGCAACTCCGCGGTAGGCTCGCCTAGATCTAGTGGCGACTCCGCTCCCAGATTGTCCTGGGGATCTTGAGCCAATTCGTTTGGCCGTTTCTTGGCCGTCGCTGGCTTCTTCGGAGACGTCCCGGGCGCAGGCGAAAGATTCTCGACGTTTACATCCTCGAAACTGCGTTGCGGCAATCCACTGGGCGACAAGTCTGACGATCCAGATGCAAGTCCTTGGTTTGTCACGCCTTGGGAACCATCGACCGGCGGCGCGCTGACGCCCGACTTGCCGTGGAACTTCGCCGGAACCAACCAGGGTGCGTACTTCGCCACCGTCGGTCCAAGGTCGAACGGATCGCGTCGCAGATCTTGCCACGGCATCCACCAGAGCAACGATTGTGCAATCAGCAGTCCGGCCACACCTCCAAGCACGATCTTGACCACCTCGGCCACGGCACTCTTCTTCTTTTTCTGCGGCCGAGCCGGCCCCTTGCGGCGACGCGCTGCCGGTGCCGCCGGGGTCGCCGTCGTATCTCTCGCACGGTCAATGCTGAACGCCGGTGCCGAACTCGGCGAGATTTCGGCGTCTTCCGCCAAGCCGTAATCGCCAGTGGAGTCGATCCGTTCGGCAGGTCCGATACCTGCGTCCGGATCATCGACAACCTGCAAGACAGGGGGCAGCGAATCGATTACTTCCGCCAGAAGGAACTCTTCCAGACACAGCGGACAGCGGACACTCGCCCGCCGACTGGCTGCGACGGGTAGAAGCACCGATTCGTGACATTTCGGACAGGAAGCAATCGTCATGGCGCCACTCCGGCATTCAGGGCGAAAACCCCATTTTAATAACGGCCGTTGTCACCGTGCTAGACCTTGCGCGGGAAATCGTGAAGCATCTCTCGCTTCGGACTCGTGTCAAGGCGCTCGTCCCAATCGGGGTGACCAACTTGAACGGCGGTCACCCCCGGATGCCCCCATGAAACGACATGCATCGCCTCGCGCATCAAAGCGACGCCGCCCAAATACGGAGGCCGCAGCCGTGAGCCCTCGAACGCTCAGAAAGCGTCTGGAGTTTCGCCTCATCGGCTACGGCACGAACAATCTGCTCGGATTCCAGGGCACTAACGACGGGAACGGCCACCTCCGCCACCGCCACTTCGTCGTGGACGGTCTCGGTCTCGGTCGCGTCCGCCGTCGCGATCGCGATCGCGATCCCGGTCGCGGTCGCCGCTTCCCTCTTCGCCACCCGCTCCCTCGGCCGGAGCAAGGTCGTCCGGCAGTCCCAACTCCTCCAACGCCCTCCGGCGGCTGAGCTTGACACGGTCGTGTTCGTCGATGCCGATCACCAGCACCTTCAATTCGTCGCCCACGTTGCAGATGTCCGAAACGCGGCTGATGAAACCGTTGGACAGTTCGCTGATGTGACACAGCCCGTCGCGGCCTGGAAGGATCTCGACGAAGGCGCCGAAGTCCTTGATGCTGGACACCCGGCCATCGTAGATTCTGCCGACTTGAACTGTCGCCGTGCAGGCTTCGATCTGAGCCATCGCGGCCTTGGCTTTGGCTTCGTCGGAGCTGGCGACGGTGACGGTACCGTCGTCTTCGATCTCGATCACGGTGCCGGTCGTCTCTTGGATCATCCTCACGTTCTTGCCCCCCGGACCGATCAGAGCGCCGATCTTTTCGGGATCGATCTTGGTCCGCAGCAGCCGCGGCGCCCAAGGCGACAACTCCTTCCGCGGCCGGGAGATCGTGCTCAGCATCTTGCGAAGAATCTCGATGCGGGCTTCGCGCGACTGCTTCAGCGTATCCCGAATCATCGCCTCGCTGATCCCCGCGATCTTCAGATCCAATTGAATTCCGGTGATCCCGTTCTGAGTCCCGGCGATCTTGAAATCCATGTCGCCAAAATGGTCCTCGTCGCCCAGGATGTCGGTCAACAGCACCCACTGATCGTCAGACTCCTTGACCAGTCCGACGGAGATGCCCGCGACGGGATTGGTGATCGGAACGCCCGCGGCCATCAAGCCCAGCGTCGCCCCGCAAACCGAGGCCATCGAAGACGACCCGTTGGATTCCAGAATGTCCGAGATCACGCGAACCGTGTAGGGGAACGTTTCGGGATCGGGCAGCACGGGATTGACGCTTCGCTCCGCCAAAGCTCCGTGGCCGAACTCCCGTCGGCCCGGACCGCGGTTCGGCCTGCACTCGCCGACGGAAAACGACGGGAAATTGTAGTCGAGCATGAATTTCTTCGAGTACTCGTCGACCAACCCATCCACCCGCTGCTCGTCGCGGGCCGTTCCCAGAGTGACCGTGATCAGAGCCTGGGTCTCCCCGCGTTGAAACACGGCGGAACCGTGGGTGCGCGGCAGCACGTCGACCTCGCACAGAATGTCGCGCACGGTATGGCGGTCGCGGCCATCGGGTCGCGTCCCGGCCAGGATCAAATCGCGGGTCACCCGCGACTCCAGATCGTGCCAAGCGTTATTCAATGCGGCCGGCGAGATCGCTCCTTCCGCCAGCGGATCGGGGATCATCTCAGCAACAACTCGGGCTTTCAGCGTGTCGACCGCTTCGGCCCGCGCCTGTTTGCCCTCGGTCTGCTTCGCCGCGCGGAATTCGTCGTAGTATTTTTCCTTCAAGCGGTCGAACAGACCGTCGGAAGGAGGCGCCTCGAACGCTATCTTCTGGACGCCGACCTTCTCCGCCAGTTCGCGCTGCAGGGCACAGACTTCCCGGATGACCTGATGAGCGAACACGATGGCGTCGGCCATCTCGTCCTCGGGCATCTCGCGGGCAAAGCCCTCGATCATCGCCACGGAATCTTCCGTGCCCGAGACGATCAAATCCAGGTCGCTCTCTTCCAGTTGGTCGTGCGTGGGAAAGGCGACCAGTTGGCCGTCGATGCGTCCCACGCGAGCCGAAGCGATCGGCCCGTTGAAGGGAAGCGGCGAAATAAGCAAGGCCGCAGCGATCCCGTTCATCGCCAACGTATCGCCGTCATTCTGGCGATCGCTGGAAAAGACGATCGACTGACACTGAACCTCGCAGTTGAACCCCTCGGCGAACAACGGCCGGATCGGACGGTCGATCAGACGCGAGGTCAACGTTTCCTTGAGCGTCGGGCGCCCTTCCCGTTTGATGAATCCTCCCGGGAACTTGCCCGCCGCCGCCGTCCGTTCGCGGTAGTCGCACGTCAACGGGAAAAAATCGATCCCCAACCGGGGTTTGTCCGAGGTGACGGCGTTCAAGACGACCGTTTCCCCGTACTGGGCAACGACGCATGCCGCCGCCTGCTTGGCCAAATGGCCTGTTTCAAAAATGAGATTCTGACTGCCGATCTGTTTCTCTACACGAACTTTCACTGGCTCTTTCCCCACCTTCTACATGTGGCAGAGCAAGCGACGCGACAGAGTCAAGGCGCAAACGGGCACGAACCGTGAGCCGTCCAGACCCCGCTTAGGCAAGAATCCAGACGGCGCGAGACCGAAAGAAGCCGTCGGGATCGACGGCGCGGCGATAGCGCAAAAACCGAGCGGCAGCTACTTGCGAATCCCAAGCCGCCCGATGATGTCCAGATAACGCTGCGGATTCACGGTGCGCAGATAGTCCAGCAACCGTCGCCGGCGGCTCACCATCGCGAGCAGACCGCGCCGCGTGGCGTAGTCCTTGGAGTGCGTCCGCATGTGTTCCGTCAGGTTGTTGATCCGTGTCGTCAAAATGGCGATCTGCACTTCGGGCGAACCCGTGTCCTGATCGTCTTTCTTATACTGCTGGATCAATTCCTGCTTCCGCTCTTTAGTGATCGTCATGTGCTATCGTGTTTCCTTTTGCCTTGGCGAACCTCGCCCACGCCCAACTTCGTCGCGTCGAATCTCCTACACCGTGCCGTAATCGACCTCGTGGGCCGACCGCAGCGGTTACCACATACACCACTACAAGTACTTCCAAAAAACGTCAAGCGCATCAATGTACCGTCCGCAAATCCTTTTGCAAGCCGAAATCGCAAGACCCACCGGTGTAGACGAGCGACCGATGCTGTAGATTGAACAAACTTCCCCTGCGAGCCACCCAAATGACAAAAAAAGAAAAGAAAGAAAAGGGAAAATCCGATTCCAATGGCGTGAAACTCGTCGCCGACAACCGCAAAGCCCGCCATAACTTCGAGGTCATCGACACCCTGGAGTGCGGGATCGTCTTGGTGGGCAGCGAAGTGAAGAGCCTGCGGGCGGGGAAAATTTCTTTGGAGGAAGCCTACGGCCGTTTGCGCGAAAACGAAGTTTGGTTGATCGGCTGCGACATCGCCGAATACGCCCAGGCCACCGCGTGGCAGCACGAGCCGAAACGCCCGCGCAAACTGCTGCTCCACCAACGCGAGGTGCGGAAATTCGCCCGGCAAGCCCACGAGAAAGGGCTGACGCTCGTGCCTTTGAAAGTCTATTTCAACGAACGCGGAATCGCCAAAGTCTTGCTCGGCCTGTGCCGGGGACGCAAGTTGCACGACAAACGCGAGAAACTGCGCAAAGAAGATCAACAACGCGACATCCAACGCGTCATGCGGCGCAACCGTTCGTAGTGGGCGACGGTGGCCGTGGCAAGAACTGACGGCGACAGGTTTTCCGATTCCCGCTAGATTACCGCGAACTGGGACGCGTCCTGGACAACGGGTTTTCGAGGAATCGGATCGGTGGAAACATCTCTGCACCGTCAGTTGAAAGAGCTCTACGCTGCGGGCAGCGCCCAAATCGAAGCCCGATTGGGCAGCTATCGGATCGATGTGCTGGCGGAGAACCAACTGGTCGAAATCCAACATGGTTCTCTGGCGGCGATCCGGGACAAGATCGCCGCGCTGCTGCGCGAGCACCGCGTGCTGGTGGTGAAACCGATTGTGGCGCGAAAGAGCATCGTGCGACTGGACCGCGAGGGTGGGCGTGTGCTGGGGCGGCGATCCAGTCCCAAACGGGGCCGCACCATCGACCTGTTTCACGAATTGGTTTATTTCACTCGCGTTTTCCCGCACCGGAACCTGACGTTGGAGGTGCCGCTGGTCGAGATCGACGAGTACCGATACCCGGGACATGGCCGACGGCGGCGCTGGCGGCGGAACGACTTTGTGGTTGAAGACCAGAAACTGGTGCAAGTCGCCGAGGTGCATCGTTTCGAGACCGGCGAAGACCTCGTCGGCTTGTTGCCGGCGGATCTGCCGTCGCCGTTCCATACCGCCGACTTGGCGGCATCGTTGGATATCCCCCGCTGGATCGCGCAGCGGATGGCCTATTGCTTTCGCCAGATGAAGATCTCGCGCCAAGTCGGCAAGCGGGGCAACGCCTGCTTGTACGAATTCCCCGATCGACGTCGCGCCGCGTGAGCGATTCGACGAACCGAACCGCTGGATGTCTCAACCGTCCGTGCTCCGCCGCAACTCCAACTCGTCAAACCACAGATCGTCGTTGGGCACGTCCAATTTCAACTGGCGGAAATCGCCGCGGGCATCGGGTACGAATTGGGCCGTGCCTTCAGCGAACCAAGCGAACGTCCCACGCCAGCGGATGACCCAGGTGTCGTAGTGCAAGTGCGTCAAGTCGGCGACCAACTGTTCGTTCGGCAGCAGCCTCAAGACCAACCGTTCGCCTTCCCTGGTGACCGTAGCATCGCCGTACATCGGGCAGGTGTACTTGCCGGTGTAAGCGTCCAGGGGGCGGCTGGACCGAGTGTCACCAGCCGTGGGAGCGATCGCCTTCTGGATTCGCTCCTCGAACTCCGCCCCGTCCTTGCGGTACTGATCGAGCCCCTCACTAAACCAATCCTTCCTGTCTCCGCCCAGGTATTCGTCTCGTAGATAGTTGGCGACCGGCACGGCCAGCGGAGCCAAGCTGTTCGTCAAAACAACGATGCCGAGCCGTTCTTCGGGCACCAGCAGCACGTACGACACCATGCCGTCGTAGCCCCCGCCGTGAGCGGCGACCAGGCGGCCCTGGTAATCGCTGAGCCCCCATCCCAGTCCGTAGGCGCGAAAGTGCGTGCTGGGGTATCGTTTCCGGAACTCATCACTCAGCGGGACGATCGTCCGCGGAGACCACATCTGCCGCGACGAATCCTCCGAAAACAACCGCGTCGCGTCGTCCACCCGACCGCGGTCCAATTGTACCCGCAACCATTTGGCCATGTCGTCGACGGAGGAAATCAATCCTCCCGCCGCACCGACGTTGTCCCAGTTCATCCAGTCGATTGCGGTGACCGTCTGCCCGACCGTCTTGTGCGGAGCCGCGAAATTGCCCATCGCCGCGAGTTCCTTAACCGACGTCACCGTGCGATTCATCTCCACCGGCTGCAAAATCCGCTCCGAGACGAACTGCTCCCACGTCATGCCGGTGGCCTTGGCGATCACCTCTCCGGCCGCGACATACATCAGGTTCGAATATCCGTACTGGGCACGAAAGGGCGAGGTCGGCGTCAGATGGCGAGCCCGCCGGAGCACCTCCTCGGGCGAGTAGGAAGTGCCCCACCACAGAAGATCGCCGCTGAACGTCTTCAATCCTGTGCGGTGGCAGAGCAGGTCGTCCAGCCGCAGATCGGCCGAGACGTACGGATCGTACAGATGCAGCCAAGGCAAATACTGCTGAACACGGTCGTTCCAATCGAGCTTTCCTTCTTCGGCCAGCATCGCCAGTGCTGCCGCGGTAAACGCCTTGGTATTCGAGGCAATGGCGAACAGCGTCTCGGCGTCAACCGGCTCGGGTCGATCAATCTCGCGGACGCCGTAACCTTTCGCCAGCACCGTTTCTCCGTCTTTGACGATCGCTACGGCCAGTCCCGGTACGCCCCACTTCTGCCGCGCCGTCTCGATGGCCGCGTTCACTTGGTCGATGCGGATCGGAACCGCAGCCTGCTGCTGCGCCCGACTCGACTCCACCGCCAGCGCAACCCAACAGACGATCCAGACCACGGTCCCTCGTCGCAATCGAATCATCAAATCCGCCTCCTATCGCCAAGCGGTGCTTTGTCGCGCCGACATTGGCTCTGCGTTCTGGCTCAGTGGATGAAATAGTTGTGATACCCAACGCACTCGAATAAATCCAGCGGATGCTCGCGGCGGGCGATGCCGTGTCCGGTATCCCAGAAGGATTTGTCCTTCGCCCGCTCGCGGTTTCGCAACTGCTGGGACTTGTAGATCGCGTCCATCTCGCGCCACACGTCGGGATCAGTGCGGAGATCCAGGACGTTGATCGGATTGCCATCGGCACGAATGAAGATCATGCCCTCCGTCTGGTCCACCAATACCCATCGGTCGTCCACGTAGACTTCGGTCACGACGTGGGCGATCTTGCTGTCGCGGGATTGAGCGAAAACCAGACGCGACGGAAGCCCGGCGATCTGGGTCAAGGCGACCAGCACCCGCGCCTGCTCGTTGCACCAGCCGTGCCCCGACCGGAGCAACTCCTCTTCCGTCATCGCACGGTCCGGAGCACCGTTGTAACCCAGCAGGATGTAGTGCGGCATCCGCTGGACGACGACATCGAGACACGCGCGCAGGCGGTCCATGGCCGGGGCGTCCGCCTTGGTTTGCTCCCAGACGACTTTCTCCAGAGCCGGACGCGAGCCCGGCTTGTAGAAAACCCGTGGGTACGTAAAGGACCGGTAGAACCAGGCAAGATCGAGTCCGTCCGAGTCCGTGTAATTCAGAGCTTGTTCGAGATCGATGCCTGCCACCGGAGGCACAAAACGCTGGCGGATGTCCCGGGCCTGCATCGCAGCAGCCGGGGGCGGCAGTTCGCGCGCCGGTTCCGCCCGCGGCGCAGCCGGTTCGGCGGCTGATACGGGCGGCCCGCTGCATGTCCCGGGCAGAAGCACGGCACAGAGAAGTTGAATAACGATCGAATTACGTGCATGCATGGGTGAGATTCCTTGTTGACGCGACACAGCGGCAAGCTTCTTGTTTCACGGCAATTCCAAGATGACATCTTTCGACCAACACGATCATTCGGCGACGCGCAGGATGCGAGTGTCGCCTTTCTTCATCGCCACAGTCACCTGCCCGGCTGGGCCGATGCGCTGGCCGCTCAGCAGATCAAACACCTCGCCGCGTCGGCCCGGGGCGACCATCACGGGACCATCCTGGGCGGCGTGGAGCACGAGGTAGGGACCGTTGGCGTACACGTTGCAGTCCTGCTGAGTGAAGAGGTGTACGCCAGCTTTGCGAGCCGCCAGACGCAACAGCGGAGACGTAATGCCCGGCGGCCCGACAAACAAAGACCAGCCGTCGGCGGTTTGGCGCAAAGCCACGGCGGCGGAACCGTCCGGCCAAGTGGCCAGCGTCTCGGCGGGCGTCGCGTCGGCCGCGGCGAATAGCGGAGCGACAGGTTGCTTGACGCCGAAGCCTTCGACAAATCCCAACTGCTTCGCCAATTCGGTCGGTTCGGCCCAAGCGTCCTGCCCGCTGACGGATCGCATCTGGAATCCCGTCAGTTCTTGCATGGCGTCGAGCGACGAGACGTGCTCCTCGTGGTAACCCGGGGCGTAGCACCAGACGCGCAGACGTTCGCGAGTCGCTACGAGCAACTCGCGTCGTTCGCGGGGCGACAGCCGCCAGGATGTGAGCAGCACGACCATCCGCGCCGGCACTCGGCCGGCCAATACGTCGTCCTGCAGGTACTGGCCGTACGGTGCGCCCATGCGGCCTAACGCCCGGCGGACCTCGTAGACGCCAGGCACGGTGACGATCTGACCGCCTGCTGCGACACGCACCATGCTCGCCTCGTCGATGACTGCCGCGACCTCGGGCCGGAACGGCAGCGGCTGGTCCAGCAGCGGAAGATCGAGTGCCTTCAGCCGGTCCATCTCCGCCCACATCCTCGGGTCGTCGAACCAGCCGGTCGCGCCCAGGTCCATCCACCACGTACCGAAGTTACGAAGGGCGCATTGGGCCGTGTTCCGCAGCAGCAGCCGATTCGTGTCCTCGATCGTCGTCACGCCGTCGGCCCAGCCGGGAAATCGGCCGCTGCCCAAGTACGTCCGCGTATCGTCTTCGTACAACCACATTTTGCCTGCCAGCGCAACGCTTTCCGCCGCGGTCATCGCCGGACCGCTTTGTCCCAGACCGCGGTCGAAATAGGAAATCGGCGAGCAGAGCACGTCGATGTCGGAGCAGTCGAGCACTCGCCGCAGCGCATAGTGTCCTGCCGTGGCCGGACCGTTGCGAATCGCTCCGAATTCAAAAACGTAGCCGTAGAAGAAGACGACCAGCTTGCGACCGCGCGACGCTTTCCGTGCCGCGCGGGCCAACTCGCACACACAGTCGGCCATCATCTGCTGCTGGAATTCGGTAAAGTCAATCAGGGGGCGGCCGGCCTGCGGGTCGTGGAGGACGCCGTTCGGCGCGGCTCGCCGCGCCGCGGGCGTCGGCACCTCGGCCGAGGCGAGCGTGACCTGCGGCTGCTGCCAGGCGGCCCGCAGCGCGGCGTCGTCGGCGTATCGCTCGGCTAACCAACTTCGCCAGGCGTGCAAATCGCCCGGCGCATAGCCGTTCAGCGCCGGCCCCCAGGTTTCCTGATAGAACCACTCGCCCGTGTTCTGGCCGCAGGGATGATACCCGGCGGTATGTTCGCCGAATTTGTCTTCCAGATGGGCGATCAGAGCCGCGAGACGCTCCGCGGCATCGCGGCGGTAGGTGGGCGAAGCCACGACCGCACCGGAGTGCTTCTGCGGCCTCTGGTCCCAGGCCATCATGTCGCCGGGATTCGCTTCCCGCCACCAGGCCGGCGGCTCCATGCCGATCCGCGGCAGCAGCAGGGCGTGCGGATTCGCCTCCAGCACGGCTTGGCATTGAGCGTCGGATGTCGTCCAATTCACCGGCTCGCCGGGCTTGGGCCAAGGCATGTGGACCGGAAAGCTGACGAAATCCACTCCCGCATCCGCCGCCAGTTTGATTTGGCGCGAGAACGGACTTGGCGGCCCGCCCAGGTAGGTGAACGCCTGGCCCGGCCGATAGAAGGCGACCGTGAGATCGCGCGCCGGCTCTGCCCGCGCCCAGAAACGAACGCGGTAGCGATGACCGGATCGCAACGCGAGGTTGGCGTGATGGTAGATATGAAAGTCCGGCCAGCGGCCGTCCGGAGGATCGGTCAACGTGACGCACAAGGCGGCCGATTTCTCGCGTCCCCGGCCCGCGCTGACCCCGATGGTTCCCACGTTGTTCTGCTCGCCGGGCGGCCAGAACGTCCACGATCGCGAGAAGTCCTGCATCCCCGACTCGAATCCCTGGACCGGCACCACGTCCTGGCCGGCCGTCAGGTCAACGACTTGGATATCGTCCAACAAGACCTCGCCGGCCGTCTGACCAAAGCGAAAGTGCATCGTCGCCTGGGCCGGTTCGTCCTGCGCGGGAGAGAATTCGAATTCCACCTGCTGGCCGGCCGTGCCCAACGCCAGCGGCCGCGAACCCGGTGCGCCCCAGAACATCCGCGCCCGCACCGGTCGGCCGTCGACGACGATCCGCGGCGCACCGTCGCCGGCATCGACTCGCACGGTCTCGACGGATGACGCCGGCTGCACGAGCCGCGCGAAGAAGCAAGCAGCGAGCAAAAGTACACGGATTTGCGCGCCGCCAGGTTGCTCTCCGCTTGCCCGCGAGCGACGTACTGGTCGATGCAAAAAGTCTCGCATGGGATCTCCCCGGGAGGCGAATGGACGATTGCCACTTCCGGAAACAGACTAGCGAACCGGATTCCCGATTGAAAGCAGGGAAAGCGACCGCGTCGCCCAGTGTTCCTCGAATCGTTCGCTGTCCGCTTGTCGCCGCGGATAAATCACGTACTATTTCGAATCTGGTCTGGTGGGGACTTTGGGGTCTCCGGCATTCGCTTCGGCTTGTCTCAAACACGGAGTGCGGTATGGCAACTTCTCGACGCGGCGGTGTATCTCGCAGGCAGTTTCTCGCACATGGTGCGGCCGGGGCAGCGGCTTCGCTCGCCGCGCCGGCGATTCTCCGTGTCGCCAAGGCGGACTCGGAGTTGGTTATCGGCGAAGGCGAACACCGCTTCCGGGTCTTCCATCAATGGCCCCAGTTGCCCGAACGGTTTCAATGGCAGACAACCCACGGCGTGGCCATCGACCGCGACGGATTCCTGTATATCATTCACGAAGGCCGTGCCGATTTGACGGATCATCCGTCGATCTTCGTGTTCGACCCGCAGGGCCGCTACGTGCGTTCGTTCGGCAGCCAATTCCAGGGCGGTGGACACGGAATCGAAGTGCGCGAGGAAGCGGGCGAGCAGTTCCTGTACGTCTGCGCCTATCAACAGGTCAAGGCGTTCGCCAAACTGGATCTGCAAGGCAACGTGATCTGGGAGAAGCGTGCCCCGATCCAAGCCGGAATGTACGCAGCCGGCGAAGACTCCGATCCGCAGAAGATCTGGGGCCGCGACCGGTTCATGCCGACGAACTTCGCCTTCCTGCCCGACGGCGACTTTCTGCTGGCGGACGGCTATGGATCGTACTACATCCACCGCTTCGACAAGGATGGAAATTGGAGGAGTTGCTTCGGCGGACCGGGCGACGGCAAGGGCAAGTTCGACACGCCGCACGGAATTGGAATCGACGCCCGACCGGGACGCGAGCCGAGCGTCGTGGTTTGCGACCGCGTCCACCACACGCTGCAAGTGCTGTCGCCGCAGGGCGACCACCTGCAGACGCTGGAGGGCTTCGGGTTGCCCGCCAACATTGACACCTGGCAGCAGTGGCTCGTCGTGCCGGAACTCTACGCCCGCGTCTCGATTCTCGACGCTCAACATCGGGTCGTCGTCCAGTTGGGCGACGACTCGCAACGCATCAAGGCGGACACCAAGCATCAAATCCGCGGCAACGAGCAAGCCTGGCAGCCCGGACGGTTCGTCCATCCGCACGACGCCTGCTTCGACGCGGACGGAAATCTGTTCGTCGCCGAATGGGTGCGCAACGGGAGGGTCACCAAGCTCCAGCGTTTGACGTAGTCCGCGGCGATCAGCCCAGGGATTCGTGCCACAGCTCGGGAGCGATCGGGGACCAGCGGCGGGACAGGAACGTGCTTTCGGCCAGGCGCAGAGGGTCGAGGGACTCGCGGTCGACGACGACCAGCAATTGCCGGAAGAACGACGAACCGCGGAGGATGTAGACGGTCGCCGTCTCGCTCAGCCGCCAACGGGACCACTGCTCCAACTTGGGATGCGAGCCGAAAACGATCGCCATCCGCGGGTCGTCGCGGCGGACGTTCCGCAAGGCCCGACAGGCGTGGCATTGCTGACCGGCCATGGATTTCGGACTGACCGGTTGCCCGCACATCGCGCAGGTCACCAGTTCGCTGGCCAGCACCTGCTGGCCGGAGATCGGACAGGCGGCCAACAGGTCGCGCAACACGCGCCGTCCAGTCAATTCACAAGTGGCCAGACTCGTCTCCAACACCCGGCGCCCCGTTTGCTCGCAAATGGCGGTTGCTTCGGGGACCGTGATCAATCCGTCGTCGGTCCGGACGACGTGGAACGACTCGCGGTCGGTGTGCCGGCAGCGGAATGGCGGCGGCGACGCATCCCCGTCGATCAGCCACTGCGCCCAACTGCTGAACGGCAACTCGGCCCGCGCATCGCCGATCTCGAAGGTCAGCTTGCAGCGGAAATACTTGCACCAGACGATCGTCACGACCAGCGGCTCGATGCGTTCGTCCGGCGCGGCGGCCGGCAGGTGCATGCGGGCGGTCGCGAGCCACGTCGGCAGATCTCCGGGCGGCAAACGAGGCGGTCGGCGGAGAGGGGCCAAGTCGTCGAGGTGCAGCGAGGCCAATAGCTTCGGCTCCACCGTCTGGCCTTCGATCGTGCTGAAGCGGTGAACCAGCCGCAGAGGTTCGCCGCTTTCTTCGCTGCGGACCAAGCCCGTCGCGCGGAGCAGCGGAAGGTCTTCCAATGTGCCGCCGCCCAGCATCACTCGACCCGCCTCGACGGTGTAGGCGTCGAACAGCCGCGGCGTCAGTTGATGGACGCTCGTCGGCTGACTAGCCGGTGCTGCGTGGGCGGCCCGGTCCAGTTTTCCGAGCACCTGCAGGATGTCCATCCAGGAGGGCGTGTTGGCCGAGGCCGTAGCGGAGACGGGGATGGCTTCGCAGCCGCCCAAGTCAACTCGCAGTGGTTCCGGCACGCGCAGCCAGGAGACTCCGCTTTCGTCGCTGGCCACCTCCCATCCGAGCGCAGCCCAGCACCAAGTCAGGAAATGATCGATTTCCTCGATGGGCTGACTCGTCGGCGTTGCGTCGCGATGGTTCACAAACGAATGCTTTGTCTCGGTAGTTGCTGAGAAAAATCGTCCTTCGCCACGGTCACGAAAGAGTCGCCATCTTTTCCCTGCTCGCCGTCTCCGCTCAGTACTCGTGTTGTTCGCTGCGGTCCTCCTCCAGGGCGGCGAATTGGCTAGTGGCAACTTGGCGGACGACGCGGCGGTCGACTTCGTCGCGCAGCCGCTGTTCGGCCTGTTCCAGCGGCATGGCGCCCAGGTCGCCGTCGATGCGGTCGCGCAGGGCGACCGCCCCGGCCTCGACCTCGCGTTGTCCGACCACGGCCATGTACGGCACCAATTCCAGTTGCGCATCGCGGATCTTGGCCTGGATCTTGGCGCTGCGCAGATCCGTGGTAACGCGAAATCCGGCGACGGCAAGCCGCTGGGCGACCTGCTCGGCGTAGGCCTCGGTTTTCTCGCTGACGGGCAGCACGCGGACCTGTTCCGGGGCCAGCCAAAGGGGAAAGGCTCCGGCAAAGTGCTCGATCAACATGCCGACAAAACGCTCCATCGATCCGAACGGTGCGCGGTGGATCATGACCGGCCGGTGCGCCCGGTTGTCCGCGCCGATGTACTCCAACTCGAAGCGTTCCGGCAGATTATAGTCCAACTGAACCGTGCCCAGTTGCCACTGCCGCCCGATGCAATCGCGGACCATGAAATCGGCCTTCGGTCCGTAGAAGGCCGCTTCGCCCTCGGCCGCCTGGAACTCCAGGCCGGACGCGGCCAGCACGCGCCGCAACGCGGCCTCGGCCCGGTTCCAGTTCTCTTCGCTCCCGACGTATTTGTCGCTGGCCGGATCGCGCAGCGAAAGCTGGACGCGGTAGTCGGTCAGACCGACGCTCTCCAACACGAAGCGAGTTAAATCCAGCGTCGCTTGAAACTCCTGCTCGACCTGCTCCGGCGTGCAGAACAGGTGCGCGTCGTCCTGGGTCAAGCCCCGGACTCGCAACATGCCGTTCAACTCGCCCGTCTGCTCGTGACGATACACCGTGCCGAACTCCGCCAACCGCACGGGCAACTCGCGGTAGCTGCGCGGCTGGGACTTGTAGATCTGCACATGGTGCGGGCAGTTCATCGGCTTCAGCAGGTAACGCTCCTGCGTGCGTTGCCAAGCCCGCAGGCACGCCGCGCGTTTGGCTGGTGGATCGTCCGACTGATAACCGCACTCGCCCAGCTCGACGCTCAGCACCTTGGCCGCCTCGATCAACTTCTGTTCGTCGCCGGCCGGGAACGATTCCGCTTGGTCGGACTCCAGCCGTTCGATCAGGAAATCGACGATCTGACCCGCTTGATGATGGAACAGCGGGGCGAACTGCGATTCGCGGTAGTAAGGGAAGTGCCCGCTGGTTTCGTACAGCTCGACACGGCCGATATGCGGCGAATACACCGGCTGATAGCCGCGAGCCAGCAGTTCCCGCTTGATGAAATCCTCCAGCAGCGTGCGGACCGTTGCGCCCTTGGGCAGCCACAGACACAAGCCCGGCCCGACGTCCGGCTCGATGCTGAACAGACGCAGTTTTTTCCCCAACACCCGGTGGTCGCGGCGTTTGGCCTCCTCCACTTGCTGGAGGTACTGGTCCAAGTCGGCCTTGCTGAACCAGGCCGTGCCGTACAGCCGCTGCAGTTGCTTGTTGCGCGCGTCGCCTTTCCAGTAAGTTCCGGCCACCGACAGCAGCTTGAACGCCTTGATCTTCCCCGCGTGCGGCACGTGGGGGCCGCGGCAAAGATCGACGAATTCACCCTGCCGGTAGAAACTGACCGAATCATGTTCGGCCAGGCCCGTCTCGATGTGCTCGACTTTCAACCCCTGGTTCAGGTCGGCGCACAGACCGCGCGCCTTGTCGCGGTCCACCACGAAGCGTTCGAAAGGTTCCTCGTCCTTAACAATCCGTTCCATCTCGGCTTCGATCTTGGGAAAGTCTTCTTCGCTGATTTTGTGTTCGAGATCGAAGTCGTAGTAGAATCCGTGCCCCAGCGTCGGACCGAAGGCCAGCGACACGTTCGGAAACAGCCGCATCACCGCTCGCGCCATGATGTGTGCGCACGAGTGCCGCATTACGCCCAATGCTGCCGAGTCGCGGTCGGTCAGCAGACGCAGGGAAACAGGACGCGCGTCGGTCGCGTCGGCCAGCGGCAACATCGCGTCGCGGATTTCTCCCTCCACCTCGGCCGCAACCACGGCGTTGGCCAGTCGCGAGCCGATCGCTCGTGCAACGTCCAAGGCCGTGGCGTCGTCCGGATAGGACTGAATCGAACCATCGGGCAGTTTGACCTCGATCATCAGATTTCCTCGTTGTTTAGTGGTTGACGACACCCAGACAGAGGGCGATCGTCGAAAGGGCCGCAAGTTCCACTTGCGCAAAGGCTTATCGTACGTCCGGCGTTTCGTACGTCAACACGGATCTTCGCGGAGAAAACGGTCCCGTTGTGCTGCGAAGGTCAATTCCGGGGCTGCCGAACATTCGGGTTTGGGTCATAGAACAATCGCAGTCGATCTGATAGGATTTGGCTGATCGGTAGGACGGACCCCAAACCGTCTTGAGAGGTACGTGCGGAGCGCCAAACGCCAGTTGCAGCGTGCGTGATTGGCAATAAGGGATGTATTGGCAAACGTCCTGCGAATTCGCGACGTGTCCCGCCACAAGGCCACTGCCCATGATCGACAAGCCAGCGCGAGGTTACGAAATCGCGGATTTTTCGACGCTTCCCGGAGTGGCCTGCCCCTGCGGGACGGCTCGTCGCGCGTTTGCCGACGTGGCCGACTTTCCGGCCACCGTCCACGTGACGGAGATTGCTGCCGATGCGCGGCTGCACTATCACCGCAAATTGACCGAGACCTATTATTTTTTGGAATGCGGGCCGGATGCCCGGATGCAACTGGACGATCAAATCATCCCGGTCCACCCGGGCATGTGCGTGCTGATCCGCCCTGGAACTCGGCATCGAGCCATCGGACGGATGCGGGTCTTGATCGTCGTGTTCCCCAAATTCGACCCCGACGACGAATGGTTCGATTCGTCCAACCCGTGAGGAAGACTGCCATGAATTGGAAGATAAGTCTGACATTGCTGCTGCTTGGTACCGGCGCCTCGGTGGCCGTGGCCGGTGATTGGGCTCATTGGCGAGGCCCGGAACAGAACGGGATTTCGCGCGAGAAGAACTTGGTTGACGACTGGTCGTTCTCCGACAGCAAGAACATCTTGTGGGTTTCCGAGACCGGCGGGCGGTCGACGCCGATCGTGCTGAACGGCCGGGTCTACTTGAATTGCCGGACGCCGGACGATGTGACCGACCCGGTGCAGAAGATCCACGCCCGCGAGCAGGTGGTGTGCTGGGATGCGAAGACGGGCGAGGTGCTGTGGCGGGACGTGTTCAACGTCTTTCAGACCGACGTACCCGCGCCGCGAGTCGGTTGGGCCAGCATGCTGGGCGACGTCGAAACGGGAATGGTGTATGTCCATACGGTCAGCGGTTTGTTCCGCTGCTACACGCCGGACGGCAAGGTTGTGTGGGAGCGTTCGCTGTACGAGGAGTTCGGCCAGATCTCCGGTTACGGCGGTCGATTCCACACGCCGCTGATCGACGAAGACCGCGTCATCGTCAGCTTCCTGCAACAGAACTGGGGCGAGACGGGCGGACCGCCGAAACATGCGTATTACGCGTTCGACAAGCGGACGGGCGAGTTGCGATGGGTCTCGGCGCCGGGTGGCACGCCCCAGGACACCACCTACTCCAGTCCGGTCGTCGCCGTGATCGATGGAGTCCGGATGCTGATCGGCGGCAACGGCGACGGCGGGGTCTATGCGATCCACGCGCGGACCGGTCAGCCGCTGTGGGGCTTTCGCATGTCGAAACGCGGATTGAACGCCGCGCCCGTGGTCGACGGAAACTTGGTCTACATCTCGCACGGCGAGGACAACATCGACACGGTGAAATTCGGTCGCGTCCAGTGCATCGATGGCACCGGCCGCGGCGACATTACGGACACGCATTCGGTTTGGCGAGTGGACGATGTCAAGGCGGGTTACACCGGCCTGCTGGTCAAAGATGGCATCCTGTACGTCGTCACCGACACCGGCAGCATGATCGCCTTCGACAGCAAGTCGGGCGAGCAACTGTGGGTCAAGAACCTCGGCACGGTCGGCAAGGGCTCGCCTGTTTGGGCTGACGGCAAGATTTACGTGATGGAGGTGAACGGCAATATTCACATCCTGAAACCGAGCCGCGAAGGCTGCGAGACCCTGTCGCATGTCGAACTTCGAGCGGCCAATGGCGTCGGCATGGATGAGATTTTCGCATCGCCGGCGATCGCCGACGGCCGCATCTACTTCGTCACGCGGGACCGGACGATCTGCGTCGGCAATCCAGACCAGCCGGCGGCCAGCGACCCGGTGCCGCCGCTGCCGGACGAGAAGCCGGCCGAATCCGAGGCAGCATTGGTCCAATTGGTGCCGTTTGAAACGCAGATCAAAGGCAGTGGCCAGGTTGAATATCAACTGCACGTTTTCGACAAGAACGGGCGGCTGATCGAGGTGACTGACCCCGTTCTGGAGCCTCAGGCAAATCTTTCCAGCGCCAAGGCCGAGGGCAGCAAATTGGTGATCGAAGCCCCGCAGGTCGAACAGGGTGGTCACGTGATCGCCAAGTTCGGCGATCTGACCGCCCGGGCACGCGTGCGTATCTTCCCCGAATTGCCGTGGCGTTGGGATTTCAATGATTATGCTGACAAACAGGTTCCCAGCACGTGGATCTTCGGCCGCAAATTGGCCGCGGCCGACGTGGAAGGCGAACGTGCGTTGGTCAATACGCCCGGTCCAGGCAAGCCCAGTATCGGCGTGTGGTTCGGACCGGCGGAGATGAGCGGGTATACTGTTCAGGCGGACGTCCTGATGCGTGAGGAAAAACGCAAGCTGGCCAACGTCGGTGTCACGGTTCAACGCTACAATCTGATTCTAAAGGGCAACACGCAAAAGCTGTCCGTCCAGAGTTGGCCGGCACATTTGAGGATGGCGCGCGAAATCAGCTTCCGATCCGACCCGGACGTCTGGTACACGATGAAGCTGCGTGTCGACATCAAGGATGACGGCGCCCATGTGCTGGGCAAAGTCTGGAAGCGAGGGCAAGAGGAACCCGAGGCGTGGACGATCGAGGCGGTCGATCCGCATCCCAATATGACCGGCAGCCCCGGGATATACATCTATTCGCTGGCGTCCTCCGCCTTTGACAACGTAATCGTCACTCAGGAATAAACGAAGGAAGAGATTGTCATGAACATCCCGAATCAACAAGCTTGGCAGACGATGCTGGTCGTCGTCGCAACCCTTCTCTGGTGCGGATGCAGCCCGGCGCCGCAACGCTCGCCGAGCAGTCCGTCAACTCCTACTGCAACCGGCGGTTCCACCACGGACGTCGATGCGGACGACGTCGAGATCGAGTCCACGCCACCCGCCGAACCGGCTGAGGCGGAGACGCCCGCCGAAACCACGTCGGAACCGATGCCCGCCGATCCGGCCGAAAGCAGCGAGATCGAATTGACGCCTCCGGAGAACCAACCATCCGCAACGGAGGCCGAGCCGCCCGCGCCGTCCCAACCGACTGACGACGGACCGGCTGCCGTTCCCCCCGCCGAAGACCAATCCGCCAGTCCGCCCGCCCCGGTCGAAACGGCAGTTGCTGCGGTGGAAGCGGCACCGGCCATCGCCGAAGCGGCGCCTGCGACCGATCGCGTCGTCACCGGCGACTGGCCCTGCTGGGGCGGCGACGTCGCCCGCAACATGGTCAACGCAACGACCGGTTTCTCCGACGTCTTCACACCGACGACATCGGTCGAAGATCCGCAGCGGCTCAGTCGCGTGCCGGAGACGTCGATCGACGAGTTCAACATCCTCTGGAAAGCTCCACTGGGCTCGCAAACCTACGGCAACCCAGTCGTTTCCGGCGGCAAAGTCTGGGTGGGTACAAACAACGGCGGCGAGTACCGTCCGCAACACAAGGGCGACCGCGGCGTATTGCTGTGCTTCGACGAGAAGACGGGCGAATTCCTCTGGCAGTTGACTCGTGAGAAACTGCCGCAGGGCCGAGTCAATGATTGGCCCGAACAAGGCATCTGCTCGGCGCCCTACGTCGAAGGCAACCGACTTTGGATCGTGACCAACCGCTGCGAGCTGATGTGCTTGGACACCGAAGGGTTTCTGGACGGCGAGAACGACGGCCCGTACGCCGACGAAGTCGACGCCGACAAGCAAGACGCGGACATCATCTGGTCGTTGGACATGATGGACGAACTGGGGGTCTTCCCGCACAATCTGGCAACCAGTTCACCGTTGGTCTACGAGGACGTGGTCCTGCTGGTAACGTCCAACGGGGTCGACGAGGCCCATCTGGAACTGCCATCGCCGCGCGCGCCCAGCTTCATTGCCGTGAACAAGCTGACCGGCGAAGTCGTCTGGGAAGACAACACGCCGTTCGACAAGATCCTGCACGGTCAGTGGAGTTCGCCCGCGCTGGGTATCGTGGACGGTAAAGCCCAAGTCTACATGCCCGGTGGCGACGGTTGGCTGTACGCTTTGGACGCGAAGACCGGCGAGCATATCTGGAAGTTCGACTTGAATCCGAAGGACTCGAAGTGGGAATTGGGTGGTCGGGGCACGCGGAACAACATCATCGCGACGCCCGTGTTCTACCAGAACAGCGTCGTTCTCGGAGTCGGACAGGATCCGGAGCACGGCGAGGGTGTCGGGCACATCTACCGGATCGCCGTGAACAAGCGAGGCGACGTCAGCCCGGTGACCGAGGACGGTCAGCCGAACCCCAATTCCGCGCAGATCTGGCACTGGGGCGGTGTGGACCAGGACGGCTCGAAGACGGGTGAAGCCGGCGTGGATGCATTCCGCCGAACCCTGTCGACCGTGGCGATCCACGACGGACTGGTCTACGCACCGGACTTGAGCGGTCGGATTCACTGCCTCGATTTCGCAACGGGCCAGCGCTACTACGAAGCGGACGTGATGGCGGCGATCTGGGGATCGCCCATGGTCGTCGACGGCAAGGTCTTCATCGGCAACGAGGACGGCCTGATGTCCGTTTTCAACACGGGCAAAGAGTTGAAGACGGCCAGCATGATCGAGTTCCCCTCGTCGATCTACAGCACCCCGACCATCGCCAACGGCGTGATGTTCGTGTCCGACCGCTCCCAGTTGTACGCCATCTCGACGAAGTAAAACGGAATGAATTCCGTCCCGCCTTGCCAAGCCTTCGTCGATTTCGCTCGCACGATGCGTCCTGAAATCGACGCGGCCCTGGATCGGTCAACGCAGTACGACAAGGACTGTCCCGCGGTGCTGCGCGAGGCGATCCGCTACAGTCTTTTGGCCCCCGGCAAGCGGCTTCGCCCCCTGCTGGTGTTAATGGCGGCCGATGCCTGCGGTTGTCCTTGGCGGACGGCGATGCCCGCCGCCTGTGCGGTCGAGATGGTCCACTGTTACTCGTTGGTTCATGACGATCTGCCCGCCATGGACGACGACCGGTTGCGGCGAGGACGTCCCACGTGCCATGTGCAGTACGACGAGGCCACCGCGATCCTGGTCGGCGACGCCCTGCTGGCCCAGGCATTTGGGACTCTGTCCGAACTCGATTGCCCGGCACCGAACATCGTGCGTTGCTGCCGGGAATTGGCCGCGGCCGCCGGCGCGTGCTCGCTGGTCGGGGGGCAGGTGGACGACTTGGCCGGACTGCCTCCGGGTTCCGGCCTCGAGGAACTCGATCGAATCCATCGCCGCAAGACGGGAGCCATGTTCCGCGTTGCCTTGCGGCTTGGCGCGATTGTCGGGGATGCGGACGCGGCGGCCCAGGCGGCTCTCGATCGATACAGTCAGAATTTGGGGTTGGCATTTCAAGTCGTCGATGACCTACTGGATGTTGGGGGCCGCACCGAGACGCTCGGCAAATCCGTGGGCAAGGATGCGGCGCAGGGAAAAATCACCTATCCTGTCTTGTTGGGAGTCGAGGCGAGCCAGCGACGCGCGACGGCACTGATTCAGGAAGCACGGCAGGCCATCGAAGCATTCGGGGAAAAAGCGGCTCATCTGGACGCCTTGGCACAATTCGTTATCGACCGGGATCGTTAGGCAACCATGCACAAGCATCTATCCAGCATCGACAGCCCACTGGCCCTGCACGGCATGACCAACGCCCAGTTGGTCGAATTGGCTGCCGAGATCCGCGAAGTGCTCTGCAACCTGGTCTGCGAGCGATCCGCCCACTTCGCGTCCAACCTGGGCGTGGTGGAACTGTGCCTCGCGCTGCACAGCGTCTTCGATTTCGGCAAAGACAGGCTGATCTGGGACACGGGACACCAGGTCTATCCGCACAAGCTGGTCACGGGCCGCTACCACGAGTTCCCTACGATCCGCACTCGCGGCGGCTTGATGGGCTATCCCAACCCGGCGGAGAGTCCCTACGATCTGTTCATGACTGGACACGCCGGCTGCAGCGTCTCGACGGCCTTGGGCTTGAAGAGCGGCGACGATCTGTCGGGCCACACCGATCGACGTTCGGTGGCCGTGATCGGCGACGGCGCGTTCGTGTCGGGCATCGTGTTCGAGGCGATGAATCACGCGGGCGGCATGGACAAGGATCTGCTGGTCGTCCTGAACGACAACAAGATGTCCATCTGCCCGCGGGTCGGCGGACTGGCCAGTTACCTGGATCGTCTGCGGACGACGCCGTTCTACTCGGGTCTGAAGAACGAAGTCACGCGGATTCTGAACAAGGTGCCCTTGCTGGGCGATCCGACCGAGCGGTTTCTGGCTCAGTTGAAAGAGGGCATCAAAGCCGGCCTGCATGGCGGCATGTTGTTCGAGGAGCTGGGATTCCGCTATCTCGGACCTGTCGACGGGCACGATATCGCGGTGCTGCGCAAGTACCTGAAGATGGTCCGCGAGTTGCGCGGTCCGATCCTGCTGCACGTGGTCAGCGAGAAAGGCCACGGGTACGAACCGGCGGCCGAAGATCCGGTCTACTTCCACACACCGCCCGCATTGAACGGCAAATCGTCGTCGGCGCACGCCGGCAAAGCGTTGGGAGCGTACACCGAAGTGGCCCGCGACGCCATTCGACAACAGATGCAGCGCGACCCGCGGGTGACGGTGATGACCGCTGCGATGTGCCAGGGGAACAAGCTGGAACCGGTTCGCGACGAATTTCCCGATCGATTCTTCGACACGGGGATCAGCGAGTCGCATACGGTGGCCTTCGCCGCCGGGCAGGCGAAAGCCGGCTTGCGGCCGATCGTCGATATCTACAGCACCTTCCTGCAACGCAGCTTCGATCAGTTGTTCCAGGAGGTAGCCTTGCAGAATCTGCCGGTCGCTTTCATGCTCGATCGCGGCGGGTTGACCGGCCCGGACGGACCGACTCACCACGGGGCGTTCGACGTGGGCTACATGCGTCTGTTTCCCAACATGACCGTGATGGCGCCGGGTGACGCCTTCGACCTGCAAGCGATGGTCGAGTTCAGCACGACCCATGATGGCCCCTGCTCGCTGCGCTACCCCAAGGCCCAGGCAGAGACGGTCGAAGGCCCGCGACAACCGGTTCAACTCGGACTCGCCGAGGTGCTGCGCTGGGGAGCGGATGGGGCGATCCTCTGTTTCGGCACCCTGCTGAACGATTGCGTGCGGGCCGCCGAGATGCTTCGGCAAGACGGACTGGACGTGAGTGTCGTCAACGCCCGGTTCGTCAAGCCGCTTGACCGGGTGGTGATCCAGCGGGTGCTGAGCGAATGCCCATTTGTCGTCACGGTCGAGGAAGCCGCGCTGGCCGGGGGATTTGGCAGCGCCGTCCTGGAACTGGCCGCCGATCTCGGTCTGAACGCCTCGCTCGTCCGCCGCCTGGGTCTGCCCGACCGGTTCGTCGAACACGGTGAACGTCACGAACTGCTCGCCGACCTGGGCCTGAACGACGCCGGCATCGCCTCCACCTGCCGCGAACTTGCCGCCGCCCGCCAACAACTGCCCCGTTCCATCGGCGACCAGAAAATCACTGCCTAGGCCCGTCGCATAACTTCGGATTGCTCGAGAAGAAAGTGACAGGGGTCATTTGCCGGTTCCAACGATTTGCGTCGTGTCAATAGACGTCGAGCAGATCGCCGCGACTCCGTCTCTCGTAGAAGCTGTTCCGAATTCCATCGGGTCGCGAGTTGCCTCCGGGCGGACGAAGGGCCGCCAAGTGAGGAAGATTGGATGGAAAGCCGAAATAGCGTCGCAAAAGATTGCCGCGAGCGATCTCACCGAGAAGTTCGAGTCCCCGCAGGATGTCAAAAATGCCTCGGCGGAACTCCGTCAGGTTGGGCCGATCCAACTGGCAGACCCGGATTAGGTGCCATCCGTCCTCCGTCAGCCCGCGAATGGTGCCATCTTCGAGAATCTCGACATGGTCTGCCAACGGGATTTCCGCGGGATTCAAGAGGCCAGTCAGATCCCGTTTGGCGGCATTGCAACGGCAGCACGTGTACATCAGGTTGTCGTAATCGCACGACTCGTTTGGGGACACCGATTGCGGGCGAAAATGCTCGACGCTAAACGAATCCTCTCCGTCGGGGCACCACCGTTCGCGGCAGAGGCAGTAAACGCAACGAAACTGATACTCGTCGCGCAACCATGGTTTGTAGCGTGCCGGTTCCGCGTAGCCTCGGGGGCCGTGCCGCCGATCGTGTACGCTTTTCGCATAGGGAAAAGGGACGATCAAATGCACGTCATTCATGATGTCGTTCGACGGATAAACATCGGAAGGCCTGTTTCATTTCGGCAAGCTGACCTAAGAGTCCGGCATCGAATGCCTCGAATTGCTTGTCCAGCCAACTTTGCAGCTCGTCGAGTTCGTTCTGTTCGCGCTCGGTCAGCTCGCCTCGGGTGCTCTGGCGGATCAGTTCCAGACGCCGCTGGTTGCGCGGGCCCCACTCCAAATCCGCCTCGGATCGCGGTACGGCGCCTTCCAGAATCGTCGTCGCCAATTCCTCCACGGACTGGCTCCGGCGGGCCGCCTCCGCGTTCAAACGGCGGGCAAGGCCGTCGTGTAAGTTGATGACCACCGACATGAAACGCTCTCCAAACTCTGAGTACCTCGCTCCCGAAGAATTATAAGCGATTCCAGCCGTCGAACACACCAGATCATTGCCTTGCTCTTCTTCGGTTCGCGATCTTGCAGGAGTTATTCATCACCGCAAAGACGGCAAGAACGCCAAGGCGGGGTCCTTTGCGTTCTTCGCGTCCTGGCAGTGCGGCTTGGCCTCCGTTCGCCGGTCACGTTTCGAACGGCTACCCGTTCAGCTTCGCCACGCACTGCTTCATGTAGGCGATGCTCTCCTTGGCCAAGGCTTCGGCCCCTGGGGTATAGTCGAACACTTCGACGGACACCCAGCCGTCAAACTTCACTTCGGCCAGCGCCTCGAAGATCGGCACGAAATCCAGATCGCCCATGCCGGGACCGCGGAGATTCGGATCGTTGGCGTGGAAGTGGGTCATCCAGGATTTGAACTTCCGGATCAGCGCGGGAATCGGCTCGGCCTCGTGGATCATCGCTTTGCAGTCAAGCATGATCTTGCAGCGAGGCGAATCGACCATCTCGGCCAGTTCGACGGCGTCGGCGGCAAACTGCAGGAAGTTCGTCTCTTTGTTGCCCAGCGGTTCCAGAGCCAGCGTTACCCCGAGCTTTTCCATCGCGGGCATAGCGCCTTTGAACACCTCGGCCGCATAGGCCATCCCCTGGTCCCGGCTGACGCCTTCAAGCAAGTCGCGCTGCTTGGGCGATCCGAAGATCATGATGTTGCCGCCCAAATCGGCGCAGAACTTGGCCAATTCAACCAAGTAATCGCCCGTTTTCTTGCGGACCGCCGCGTCGGGGTGCGTCAAGTGGAAGCCTTCGGTCTTGGCCAGCAGCCAGTGCAGTCCGGCACACTTCAGCCCGGCGTCCTCGATCTGGCGGCGGAGTCCCTCGCGGCGGCGAGGCGGAACCTCGGTGACATACTGAGCAATCGTGAAGGGCGCGATTTCCAAGCCCGTGTAGCCGCATTCGGCCACAAAACGACAGACCTTGCCGAACGGCCAGTTCTCGAACGTCTCGTTGCACATGGCGAACTTGAAAGGCGATTTGGCTTCCGCCGCCTGCAATCGCGGCGTGATGTCCGGATTCAGTCCAATCGCCGCAGCGCCCAGGCCCGCAGCCGCCTGTCCGAGAAACGATCGTCGAGTATTCAAAACGCCTTCGCGAATGCCCTGGTGCATGACTTCTCCTTTGGTACTGGGATTTCGAAGCAGGTTCGCCTATTTTAGTACGGTTGGAATGGCCAAGCAAACCACACACAACGTCGGAGAAATCGCCATGCGTCGCCATGATGCCACTGCCTGTTTGTTGTTCGTCGCGATCGGAATGACGTGGGCCGCACGCGGCTGGACCGCGGAGTTGGATTTGGTCGCGTTGCCCGAGGGTCCGAACACGATCGGGATACTGGACGGCGACGAGACGTACCTGGAGATCGGCTTCATCGGCTGGGGGCCGAATTGGCAGTACCTGGGCTTCGGCGGCCAGGTCCGCCGGCAGGAGGATGGATCGCGTTTGACGAGTTCCGCGACGGTGCGCTCGTCGAATGCGAGAATCGGCCTGGATGTCTCGGCGCGGCAGAGTGGTCCGCAACAACTTCAGTTGACCATCGATCTGGCGACCGACCAAGCGACTGACTTGACCAGTCTGATCGCGTCGCTGGAAATCCCTCGGCAGCCGTTCGCCGGTGGCTCGCTGGAAGTCACCCAAGCCGATGGCCAGACGCGCACGCTGACTCTACCGCTGGGACGCGGCAACGTCGGTCAGCAAGTCCATCAAATCCGCCTGCTCGATGGGGCCGGACGGACCACGGCGATCAAGATCGAACCGCCCTGCGATATCGCGGCCGACGGTGCCGCCCGCATCGTACTGGCCGACCGCCGATTGGAGCAGGGCGAGACGCGGCGCGTGGCGCTCACGGTCGCCTTGCCCGCGGCGGTAACGTACTACGCCACGGCCGATCGAGTTCCGGACGAACCGGGTTTCGATCGCTGGTACGTGTTCCAACCCGGCCGCGATTTTCAGACCGCCAGCGAGATCGGTCTGGAAAACTGGCTCGATGCGCCGGCCGGCCGTCGTGGCCGCATCCTGCGCGATGGCGACGCGCTGGTCTACGACGGGCAGCCGATCAAGCTCTGGGGGCTGAACCTCTGCTACTCGTCGTGCGCGCCGGAACGCGAACTGGCCGAGCAGCGCGCCCGGTTCTACGCCCGCTACGGACTCAACTCGGTGCGGCTGCACAAGTACGCCGACGGCACCGGATGGGCCGGCATCCAGTCGCCGGACAGTTTTGTCGAGTTCGACGCTGAGGCGCTCGACCGGATGGACTACTTTGTCGCCGAGTTGAAGAAACGCGGCATCTACGTGCTGCTCTCGCCGACGTTCGGCGTCAAGCTCGGCCCCAAGGACCGTCAGTACGTGCCGTACATGGACGAATTCGGCAGCGACAAGACCCGCGTCTCGACCGGCCACGGCAGCATATTTCTGTCAAGAGAATTGCAGGACTTGCAGATCCGCCAACTGGTCCGCCTGCTCGAACACCGCAATCCGTACACCGGCCTGACCTACGCACAGGATCCGGCCGTGGCGGTGGTCGAGTTGTTCAACGAAGACAGCGCGCTGTTCTTCGGCACTCTGTCCCAACTGCAGAAGGTGCCGACGCTGCGCCGCCGCGCCAGCGAGCAGTTCACCGATTGGCTGAAGAATCGTTACGGTAGCCAGGCGGCATTGGTCGAAGCCTGGGGCAAACAGGCGTTGAATTCCTTCGGCAACGAGGGCCTGACCGGCGAATCCTGGGAGGACCGTTCGATCGTCCCGGCCGGCAACCCGTGGTTCTTCGACCCGGACCAGTTGGCCGGCTCGCAGCAGGCCAAGCGAGTCCGATTGTTGGACACCATGCAGTTCCTGTACGAAATCCAGAACGACTTCTACCGACGATTTGTCCAGGCGATCCGGCAGGCGGGTTACGAAGGCGAGATTCTGGGTTCGAACTGGCAAGCGGGCCGCGCGCTCAGCCACTACTACAACCTGCATTCCGACGCCTTGGTCGGTCTGGTCGACCGCCACAACTACTTCGGCGGCGGCAGCGGCGGCAAGATCGACAACGCCAGCATGCTGCCCGTGCCGGGTTCGGGACTGTTGAGTTCCGGGATGCAGCAGGTAGCCAATCGGCCGTTCATGCTGTCCGAGTGGATTCACGTTTATCCGAACGAATGGGGCGTCGAAGGGCCGGCGATCCTGGGCGCGTACGGGATGGGCTTGCAAGGTTGGGACGCTTCGTACATCTTCCAGAACCGCGATCCGGGCGGGATGCTCGATCAATTGGGACGGGACCGCTGGGAGGTGACCGCGCCGCAGGTACTGGGCATCTTTCCCGCAGTTTCCCGGCAAGTGCTGCGAGGCGACGTTCGCCAGTCCGAGGTGCGGGCCACACGGTTCGTCCACGTTCCCTCGCTGCACCAGGGACGATTGGGCTTCGAGGATCGCGTGACCCAACAATACGACGTCAAGACCTTCGACAGCGACAAAGTCCCGGCCCAGGCGTTGGCCGTCGCCCGCTGTGTGGTCGAGTTCACCGATCAGCCGCAAGAGACGCCCGTCTTTGACCTCGATCCGCACCGGGAAGACGGCGCGTACCTCTCGACCACCGGGCAACTGCGATGGCAGAGCGGCCAATCGAAACTGGACGGGTATTTCACCATCGACAGCCCGGCGACCAAGGCCGTGGTCGGCTTTGCGCAGGGCCAAACATGCCAGTTGGGCGAGATCGGAATCCAGCCATCCAGTCATTTCGCCGCCGTCTACGTCACCGCCCAGCAACCCGACGCGACGATCGCCGACGCTCGCCATCTGCTGGTCGTCGCGATCGCCCGGGCACGCAATTCGGGAACGCGGATTCTCCGCGGCACGCGACTGTTGGATCGCGGAGGCGCGCCGATTCTGATGGAGCCGGTCGCGGCGCGGATCTCGCTGCAGCGCCCCGGTCAACCCAAGGTCCACGTGCTGGACCACGACGGCCGCCGCACCGGCAAGACACTACCCGTCCAAGACAACACCTTCGACATCGACGGCGCCCGCGACCAAACCTGCTACTACCTGATCGAGTATTGAGCGAGCGGCACGGCGCTACCGTGAGTGCCAGCAAAGCCATAAGCGTCGGACGTGGTTGCGTGGTACGCGATGGTTCCCGCCGCATTCATGGATTGCCAGGATGACAAGAGATCGATCGTACGCTCCAGCGCGAACATGGATCGCTCAAGAGGCTGCTGAAAAAGTCGTGGGGTAAGCTTCCAGCTTGCCAAATGGGGCGTC
>JAHDXO010000047.1 GCA_023382975.1 Pirellulaceae bacterium | reverse complement strand
TGGAGCCTCGTCATCCATCCTGACACCGGGTAGATTATTTTCTGCGGGCTGCCTAAGGCTTCTTTGGCCTTGCCCTGTTCAAGCAATCTCTCGGCCTTGGCGTAACATTGGTCGCGTTCCTCTTCAAGCCGCTGTTCCACCCGCTGTTTCTCGATGCGCTGTTGCTCGATCCGTTGTTGTTCCCGCTCCTGCAATTGCTTCATTAGCCGCGGCAAGTCGGTACGATCCCCCCGCAATTCCAGCGCTCGGGACACCAAGGGCAGCAAGTCATCCAACTGGCGAGCCTTGACCCGCTGCCGGATCTCGGCGATCAGTTTTTCTGATTCGTCCTTCTCCGCAACCAGACGCTGCAAGAACGAGGACATCTCCGAGGTCATCAGTGGTTTCGGCACGCGTCCCAATGCGGCGATGGCCGATCCGTAGTCGAATGCTTTGCGATGGGTCCGGGCTTCGGCAAACAACGTCCGGGCCTTTTCTTCCGCGAAGCTCTCTTCTTCGGTGATCTTGGGCAGGAATGCCTCCGCCCATTTCTTGAACGGTTGCAGACGGCGATCCTGCTCGGCCGTCATTTCTCTCACGCACTGCGTCGCCCGGTCGAAGGCATAGAAGCCGAGAAGTTCTTCGGCCTCGGTTCGCAACGCTGCGAGTTCGCGCTGGCGAGCCGCTAGCAGATCTGCCTGGATGGCGCCGCACTCGGGGCAAACCTTGTCCCAGACCGGGATTTCGACCTGGCATTTCAGGCAAGCGATGCGCAGCGGCGCGGCACATTCGCGGCAGAACTTGCGGTGGGGCTCGTTCACCGTTCGACAGTCCGGACACTGGCCGGAGCCAAGTTCCACGGGAGTGGACGCAGCCGGGACGGGCGACTGCAGACTGCTGCGCAAGGCGTCGTGGAACTCGCGCGCTGTCTGGTATCGGTCTTCCCTGGCATCCTGCAGGGCTTTGCTCAGGATCGGCTGCAATTTGGGGTCTACGTCGCCCAAGTTGATGACGCGTGGCCTCCGCCCCGTCACCATCTGATACAGCGTGGCGGCCAGGCTCCACAGATCGCTCCGCGGATCGACGTCGCGCGCGTCCCGCTGCTGTTCGGGCGGCATGAACTCGAGCGTTCCCAGCACCTGCCCTGACTGGGATATGCTCGCGTCGGCTAGTTCTTGGCGGGCAAGCCCGAAGTCGGTGAGCTTCGGGCGCCCGTCTGGCGTCAGCATCACGTTTGCCGGCTTGATGTCCCGATGGATGATCCCCAACTCGTGGGCTTTGCTCAAACCGTCGCACAATTGGCAGATGATGTCGACCGCTTCGTCCAGCGGGATTTTCACACCGTCGCGGCAGCGTTCCAGCAAACTGCCGCCTTCGACGAATTCCATCGCTAGAAACAACCCTTCGGCGTCGCGGCCAACGTCGAAGACGAGCACGATGTTCGGGTGATGGACCCGGGCGATCGATTTTGCCTCGGTCAGGAAGCGTTTCTTCGCCGTGCCGCTGGCAGCAAAGTGCGCCAACATGCGTTTGATGGCCACGCAGCGGCCCAATCGCTTGTCGAAGGCAAGATGCACTACCCCCATCCCGCCCTGACCCAAGATCCGTTCGAACGTGTAACGCTTCGATAGATCGACGATCTCCAAGTCGTCATCCGATCCCGGATCAGAAACCCCGTCTGCACGAAGCCGTGTCAGATCGTCGCCCAAACGACTGCCGTTACGATCGGGCCGTTCAGACTCAGGAAAGTCTCCAGGAAGCTGCGTTACTTCGTCGCCCGACTTGGATGTTTCTGAACCTGACCCACGAAGGGGCGATTCTCTGTCCTCAAGCCTTGCTGCTTCCACCTCCGGGCGGGCCTGCTTGTCGGATATCTTGCGGACATCCACGTTGTGGTCGTCTGCCTTCGCCATCGCTGAAATCGCCTCACTCAAGGTACGATTGGGTAAAACGGTCGAACGTTGCGGTTTCCGTGCCGAAGCGGATTTCCGTTCCGGGCGAGAGAGGGATCAGCGAACGAGGCGGACACGGATCGCCGTCCACGTAGATGAGCGAGCCGGCGGGCAGCGGTTCCAGCCAGAACGAACGATCGATGTGCAGCAGCCTAGCCTGGTTCTTCGCGCCACCTTGGTTCAACACGATCGCCGACTGGCTCCGCGAGCCGCCGATCAACGCTTCACGTAACAGCAGCACGTAGGATTCCTCCGGCATATTCTCCACGCGGTCGAAACGGACGGCGTCCAGCCGGGTATCGAGCGAGTCGCGCCAAGTCCGACCGAGCCCACCGCCGACCAGTTCGCAGTACAGTTCGTCCCAGAACTTCAGCTCCTCCAGCGACTCACGGTGATCGGGCGCGAGCATCAGCATTTCGAGCCGGAATTGCTTGTCGACCGTGCCCGTGACCCCGACGTCGACGTGGGTGACGTCTCCCGCATAGCGAGCCGGAACCAGCTCGCGGTCCCGGACCACCGAGTAGTTGACTTCCAATCCGCTACGGGATTGATCGAAGAACTCGATTCCTTCTGGGTTAAGTTCGACGCGGAAGTGGGTGCGCGAGATCGCGCGCGAGAACGCGTCGTTCTCCGGTCCCGGCGGCATGAACCGCAGCACGATGTCGTTGCCGCGGTTGCGACCGAAGGTGAGTCGGCTGCGCGTCAACAGCAAAGTCCGCCGGCCGTCTGCGAAATAGAGTCCGGCGGCATCCAGGTAGGCTCGTCCCTGTTTGGCGGGATAGACGGTCGGCAGACGGCTTTGCTTCTCGGCGTCGATTCGCAATTGGTATTCGAACGTCGTTGCCGGTTTGTCGGCCGTCCGCCGCTCTGCACCCGGCGAGGCATTCTCGTCCGGCATCTGCAACAGATTGATGACTCCCGCGCCGCGGCCTTTGAGCACCACTTTGGAAAACTGCTTCAGGTCGCAGCCTTGCAGATTGACCAACGCTTGACCATCGCCGTCGATCTCCAGGACCGAGTCCGCGCCCGACTGCTGATCCGGCACGTTCAGACGGATGCGGGCGAGGTAGAACCGGGGCATTTGCGGCGGCACGTCGCGGAACGAAACGTGAACGTCGATCAAGTATTGGCCAGGGCGGCAATCCAGGCCGCCGGAGGTCATGCGGAACGCCGAATGGAAACTCCACAAACCGGGCTCCTGCTCCTGGGGTCGGGGCTGCCAATGGGCTTCTTCGTGGTCCAAGTCGCGATCGATCAGAACCTGGATCTCAGGCCGTGACGGATACCCCGGGCACACCAGACTGAATTCCGGCCGTACCTGCCGTCCGACCCGGGGCGTATCTCCCCAGTCGACAAACAATCGCGGCCAGACAAGCGTTTGCGTGACTTCATGCATGTCGATCACAATGCTCCCCTTGTCTTTCGTGTATCGAAGTCGATCCGTCGTCAAACGAACATCGGTCCATTCGGCACGGTGCTGTGGAAACAAAACGCCGAGCAGGAAGCGCCGGCCGAACGCTGATCATCACTTCGGACCTGTCGCATTGGCTCCTTTGGAATTGAACTGCGGCCGGAACAAACAATCGCGTTGCGCGACTTGTTTCCCGATCAGGCGTCCGATGAACAACCAGCGTTGCCAGGTAAGCCACCAGCGACATCACCAGCACAATCACCGCAGCGATCGTGAAGCAACGGAGGAAGTTATGCACCAGCGTGTTCCCCCGGCCTGCCATTCTCTCCAATACCTGGTCGATGAAGCTTATGGTGGCCCAGAACCTCTCGGATGCTGTGCGCGGCCGCGATTGTTCCAGGCTGCTACCCGAGCCCCGGCTCTCTTGGCGTGCGACTGTGGATCCAATCCACGCTTGGATGCGCGTAATCGCCGTGAATCGCATGCGTCGACGCATGCGTCTGCCGATAGCGCCTCCAATCGAACCTCCTGTGACAAACAGCATTGAGGAGATGACATGTGTTGGGCCAAACAGAATGCCGACGCCGACGCCAACGCCAACGACGCTCCAGCCGAATAGGCTAACGAGGCATCCGAGCGCGCGATTTGGTACGCCCCCGATGTACTCCTGGATGCAGCCTACCGTCACCGCCACGGCTATCGCCGAAACGATAGCCAGGACGTTTCCGATGAACTGTTCGGTGAAATACCCTTCGAGAAAAAAGCTGACGATCAGACCGATCGTCAAACCTGAAAACGCACCGATCAACCCGCCAAGAATCAGTCCTGGGATGGGACTCGCAGGCCCGTCAGACTGCGGTTCGGACGACGATGGCTGCTCCTTCGATGTTGCCTGTTCCGATGCATCCTGTGGCTTGTCTGCTGACGCTACGTGGCGCTGACCGTAACTTCTTTCAAATTCAGCTTCGGCTGCTTCGACGCTCAGCGTTCTCTGATTGGGACGCGTTTCGGCGACTACCATTGGCTCCATGTCAAATTCTACGAGGCGGTCGGATGCACCATCGAAGTGGACTTGCTGTGCGGCCGGTAGGAAGCCGTCCAATTCGACGCGTACTTCGTATTCACCCGCTTGCAGTTCGACCTGACACGGCGAGACGCCTTCTGCCCGTCCGTCGATCGTAACCTTTGCGCCCGGCGGGGTGGTCTCGACTCGCAACTGAGGCGCAAGTTGGTATGGTTCTGGCTTCGGTGTCCGTGCTTCTCGTTCCAGCAGTTGTTCCCTCAGACGCTGCAAATCGGCGCGGTCGCCGCGCAGTTCCACGGCTCGGGCGACCAACGGCAACAGCCCATCCAAGTTGCGCTGCTTGATCCGGTCCCGGATGTCCGCAACCAACCGTTCGGCTTCTTCCTTGTCCGCAGACAGTCGTTCCAAGAACCTCGAGATCTCGGAAGTCATCAGCGGTTTGGGCACCCTGGACAGCGCGTCGATGGCCGAAGCGTAGTCGAATGCCCTTCGATGTGCCCGGGCTTCGCTGAAAAGGCCCCGCGCTTTGTCCTCCTGCAAGCGCTTCTCTTCGGCGATCTTCGGCAAGAATGCCTCGGCCCATTCCTTGAACGGTTGCAGGCGGCGGTCCTGCTCGTCAGCCAATTTCGCGGCACACGCGGCGGCCCGCTCGAAAGCAAAAAAGCCCAGCAATGTTTCGCATTCGTCGCGCAATGCCGCCAGTTCGTGCTGGCGAGCGGCTAGCGTTTCGGCCTGTTTTGCTCCGCACTCGAAGCAAACATCATCCCAAACGGGAATTTCAGTATCACATTTCAGGCACCGGACACGAAGCGGAGCGGCACAATTCGGGTTTCGGCAGAATTTCCGGTGCGGTTCGTTCACCGTGCGGCACTGCGGACACTCGCCCGAGCCGAGTTCCGCCGGCGCGACAAGCGGCAGTGTGTCAGGTCGCAGGGCACTGCGCAGGGCATCTCGAAACTCGCAAGCGTTTTGATAACGGTCTTCCCGAGCGTATTCGAGCGCTTTGCCCAGCACGGCCTGCACCGGGGCCGGTGCGATTTGCAGATGGATGACTCGGGGACTCCTGCCCGTCACCATCCGGTAGAACGTGGCGGCCAGGCTCCACAGATCACTGCGCTGGTCAACTTGCCGGGAATCGCCCTGCTGCTCCGGGGCCATGTAGTCGGGCGTCCCGAGAACACCGCCGGATACCGAGATGCCCAGCGGCGTGGTGTCCTGCCGAGCGAGCCCGAAGTCACTCAGTTTCGGGCGGCCATCGGTCGTCAACAGCACGTTGGCAGGTTTTATGTCGCGGTGGATGATTCCCGCTTCGTGCGCCTTGGCCAGTCCATCGCACAACTGACAAATGATCTCGACCGCCTCGTCCAACGCCATCGGCGTCCCATCGTGGCAGCGCTCGTGCAGGCTGCTGCCATCGACGTATTCCATGATCAGGAACAGTCCCTCGGCGTCCCGCCCGAGTTCGTAAACGCGGACAATGTTCGGTTGATCGAGCTTGGCAACCGATCTTGCCTCGGCCAGGAACCGCTTTCTGGCCGCGCGACTGGCGGCAACATGGTCCAACATACGTTTGATGGCGACCTGTCGGTCCAGCCGGTTATCTTTCGCCAAATACACGATCCCCATGCCGCCTCGGCCAAGAACCCGCTCGATCGTGTAGCGTTTGCTCAGATCCACGATCTCCAATTCGGCATCGATCTCCGAATCGAGATCCGCATCGCCGCGGACCAACGTCCCCTGATCGCCCAGGCTTGCCGCGTCCGCGCGGTCGCCGCACGGACCGTCAGTCGTATGCTGAGCGCCGAGGCTCTCGTCCCATGCGTTTGGCATCCGAAGAATCCTGTGAGAACGCTTGATTGATTCGACAGGCCACCGACCCTAAGTTCCTCCGATTGTCCAAATACTCTACACCACTTTGCAGTGGGATTCCAGTAGGTTTCATGGACCATCCGGCCCCCTTCTTCCGTTACCCCGCAAGTGTCTGAGAAACGGCTTCGCACACCTCCGCTGCATGACATCGCGCCGGCGTCCCTGAAACCGGACGTTTCGATCAGGGGCCGCGACGAATTCGAAGCCAGCGGCAGTGGTATACTGACGAAGCCCGCCGGGGCGATGGAACTGGGTGCAACTATACGGCTAATTTGCTGAGTCCAGCCGGCCACCGAGCACGGGATGGTTGGTGACGGGCATACGTGCAGTTGCAGGAACTCCCGTTTTCGCCGCATCGCCGAGGCAAGTTCGTGGTTCTGCGCGCCGCCACCAGTTGGGGACCGTCCAGAAACCGGAGGCTAGTTCCAGCGGAAAATGCGCAGGGCGATGATGAACGTCGCGGCGCCCCAGAGGGCGATCAATGAAATTTCGGGAACCAGCGCGGTCAGGCTGGCGCCCTCGAGCATCACGCCGCGCAAGGCCGTGTTGAGCGGGGTCAGGGGCAGCAGCTTGAGAGCGGGCTGGATCACCAACGGGAAACGCTCGATGGGAAAAAACAGCCCCGTACCGATCCACATCGGCAGCATGACGGCATTCATCAAGCCGGAAACCGTCTCGATGGTCTGCGCGCGGCTGGCCACCAGCAACCCGATGCCGGCGAATTGAAAGGCGCCCAGCAGGATCAACACGGCGACCGACAGGTAACTCCCTTGACTGCTGACCCCGAACAGCACATGGGCGAACACGAGAATCAAAACCACTTCGGGAATCGTAAACACCAACCGGCTGGCCATCACGGCGCCCAGGAAGTGGCTGCGTTTCATGGGCGTCGCCAGATAGCGTTTCAGCAGCTTGCGGATGCGCATGTCGACGATCGCGAAGCCGACGCCCCACAGGCCACCGCCCAGCAACCCGAGTCCGACGAGCCCTGGAACGAGGAAGTCGATGTATCGGCCGCCCGGCTCGACAACCGGATTGTCTTCGACCGCCACGGCGTCCTGTCGGCCGGCCGCTCGCTGCAACGCGGCATCGGCCGTCTCGCGCGCCAGCACGCTGTTGGCGCGGGTCGGGTCAAACGAGTATCGGTAGCCGTCCCCGCTGCTGACGACCACCAGATCGGCCCGCCCCGCTCGCAACCGCCGACGCGCCTCGTCCGCACCGCAAACGGACGGCTCCAAGCGGCCGTCGCGAATCAGCGCCATGAAGACCGCGTCGGATCCGCTGTCTTCGACCACGGCGACCGCAAAGCCGCCGACGGGTTGGTTACGGAACGCCGCGCCCAATGCCACGACCAGGATCAACGGAAAGACGTAGACCCAGAAGATCGCCGCGGGCTCGCGTCCGAATTCGCGAACGCGGGCCGCCAGCAGTGCCAAGAATGCGTGGTAACGGCGAGAGGTCGAGGCGTCGGGTCGCGGGGTCACAGCGAGGTCTCCTTCTCCGCTTCCAACGGGCGTCCCGTCAGCATGACGAACACGTCGTCCAGGCTGGCGTGACGCGTGGTCAAACTGGCCAACTGGCACGACCGTCGGGTCAATCGGTCCAACAGGGCGGGCAAGACCACATGCGGCTCGGTCACCGACAAATGCACGGCCCCGGCCTCGTACCGGCAACCGGTCACGGCGGGCAGATCGGTCCAGCCGTCGGCCGGCGTCGCGTCCGCCGCAACCCCCGCCAGCGAAAACTCGACCACATGGTCGCCGCCCAGGCGGGCGATCAATTCGCGAGGCGTTCCCATCGCGATGATCCGGCCGTGGTCGATGATGGCAACGCGGTCGCACAACCGCTCGGCTTCTTCCATGTAGTGCGTCGTCAGCAACGTGGTGCGGCCTTGCTGACGACAGCGGTTGATGATGTCCCACAACTCGCGCCGCGAGTGCGGATCCAGGCCGGTGGTCGGCTCGTCCAGAAACATCAGCGCGGGATCGCTGACCAAGGCGGTGGCCACCGCCAACCGCTGCCGCTGACCGCCCGACAAATGCTTGACCCACGCATCGGCCTTGTCCTGCAACGACACGCTTTCGATCGCGTCATCCGGGTCGATGCCATGCCGGTAGAAGCTGCGAAACAGGACCAGTGTCTCGCGCACACTCAGCTTGTCCGAGAACCGTGTTTCCTGCAACGAGATGCCGATCCGCTCGCGAATTTCACGGGCGTGGTCCCGCCAACGCATCCCCAGGATCTCGACCTCACCGCCGCTCGGCTCCAGCAGCCCTTCCAGGATCTCGATGGTCGTCGTCTTGCCGGCTCCGTTTGGCCCCAGGACGCCCAAACACTCGCCTTCCTCGATGGCCAAATCGATGCCGCGCACGGCTTTGACCGGCGGCCGGCCGGGATAGGTCTTTCGAAGTTCGGAACAACGCACGGCAAACGACATCGGCAATCCGCTAGTCCGCCCCGAGGCGAGGCAGTGAAGAAATTGGAGGACAGTTCTTTCCGATCACGCAATCTTCGCGAAGAAAGGCAGGATATCCGGAATCCGCGACAAATCAATGCCTCGCTCCCCGCATCCAGCGACGCCGGCTGAGCACGACGGCGATCGCCACCCCGAGCCACGCCATCGTGCTGATGGCCGCGCCGACATAGAAATCCAGCGGGCGATAGCGAAAACTCAAGCGATGCGACCCCGCAGGCAAGCGGACGCCGCGCAGGATACGGTTGGTGCGCAAAATCGGCAGACGCTCGATCTCGTTCCCCAGCTCGTCCACGCGCATCGCGATCCAGCCGGGGTAGAACAGATCGTTCAGTATGACCAATCCAGATTGCTGCAGTTGGACGTCCAGGTCCAGCCGTTGAGGCGTCACCAACGCCAATCGACAGGACTCCTCGGCGACGTCCGTGGCAGGCCCGACCGGCTCGATCGGTTCATCTGCTTCGATCACCGCTTGGTTCCGCAGATCGCGGGCCACTCCGCTGGGGAACCAGACTTCGCGAGTCCGCCGTTCCAGTTCGCCGGGTGTATTGTGTCGCAACGCGGGCAGGAGTTCGAAGTCATGCACCATCCAGGCTCGCGGAAACGCCCGCGGATTGATCCACAGCGACGTATCGGTCGCTCGCACTTCTTCCGGACCGAGTGGCAGGGGATCCGCAGGCGCGTCCTCAACGGCTTCGGGCAGGACCAGATACCGGGCGCCCAAAGCATCCAGCAACGCGGGGTGCGGTTCCAACACGCCGTCCGGTCGCTGCCAGCCGCGGCGGCGGGCGATCCGCAGCGTGGTGAAAAAGTCGGCCGAGGAAAATGTTCCGTAGGACTCGACCAGCGACAAGCCGCTGCGAAGATGGTACTTGGGAAACATCGTGTCGACGTCCCACTGCAATCCGGCCACTTGCCGATCGTCCGATCCGCTGGCCGCCCAAATCCCTGGCAGCCATCCGCGCCGCGTACCGCGAAACACGCGGAACTCATCGATCGAATCGGGGTGCGGATGGCGATCCAAGACGGTCCGCGCGGACAAGCCGGGCGTCTGCCACAGCGTTTCGGGCGCGGTCGGCACCAACCAACTGTGCGCGACGGCCAGATCGAGCACTGTGCCGACGACCAACAACGGCACGACCGTCCAGCCCCAGCGCCCGTGGCGGTAGTACAGCAAGCTCCAAAATCCAGCACCGATCGCTGCCGTGTGCATCAGCGCCGACCGCAAATCGGCCAGCGATCCGTCGATCTCCAGCGGGCCGAACAAGGCGTCGCTCGGCACATCGCGCAGCCAAGATTCCCACAGCGGCCCCATCCACAACGTGGCCCAGCCGCCCAGCAGGCTGACCAGCGCCAGCGAAAGCGAGAACCAGGGCAAGCGGCGAGTTGGCGAGCGCTGCAGACTGTCCAATCCCCAAGCCGCCAGCAGACTGAGGCCCAGCGTGGCGACCACGAACAGCTTCGCGGGGAACCGAAACATCGCATAACCGGGCAGCAACGTTACCATGCCCCAGTACAGCCCGCCCACCGGCTGACCGATCCAAACGGCGTCCGGCGGCGCGGCGGACAGCCCATACCGCAATTCGTGGACAAGCCATCCGACCCCGTACCAGCCGAAACTGGCAACGGTCGCAGCCAACGCGACCCAAGTTGCCCAACGGACCTGCGGAGGACCGCGGAACAGCCGCCAACTGCTCAACGCCAGCAAAAGCGGAATCAGGCCGATGTAGATCGACGGAGTCCAAACGCGGCCCTCCGCCGGGATCGCCGACATCCAGCGACGATGGACCGGGAACATGCGACCCGAAATATTCGGCCAGATCAACTCGGCCAACCGCCAAGGCCCCAGGCTGAAATGATAGATGTGTTCGTCGTGTCGGCCGTTTTCTGCCGGTCCGAACAGGCCGGCAGCGATCGAACCCTGGCCTCGCAATTCCGCTGGGCGCATCAACAACGCGGGCACTTCGTACAGACTGCGGGGCGATTCGAAAACCGCCCGCTGGCTGTGCGACGACCACCGCGCCGACGGCAGGATCTGAACCGCGCAGAAGGTCGCCGCCAGGAGCCCCACCAAGACCAAGCGTCCCATCGAAGTAAAAAAGCGGTGCGTTCCCTTCTCGGGAGCATCCTTGTCGACGCCGGGCTGGAAGAAGGCCTGGAGCACCGCGAGCAGAGCGGCGTGATACGCGGCCTGGGGGTCGCCGCCCAGCACCATCATGGCCCAGATCGCGGCGACCGCCGGAACCCAGATCCAACGCCGCTCGACCAACAGCCGGTCGGTGGCCAGAACGGCCAGCGGCAACCATGCCGCGCCGATCAGAAACACGACATTGCAGTACTGGAACATCACGCTGCCACTGAACGCGTACGCGATCGCGCCCAGCGCAGCCGCCGGCGGCGACGCATACCAGCGCCGCGACAACCGGTAAACGCCCCAAGCAGCCAACAACACGTGGCCGGCGACGTACCACTTGTACTTGGTCGCGAAATCCAAGGGCAAGAGGAAGATCAGCTTGCCGGGATAGAAGACGCTGGACGTGGCATCCGCCAGCGAGGGCACGCCGCAGTTCTCCTGCGGG
The DNA here is from genome assembly GCA_023382975.1 of Pirellulaceae bacterium. Taxonomy (GTDB): domain Bacteria; phylum Planctomycetota; class Planctomycetia; order Pirellulales; family Pirellulaceae; genus SKKK01. The sequence continues at coordinate 76,669 of JAHDXO010000047.1, read as the reverse complement.
TTCCACAGCGGGATCCGGCCGGCGGCCCACTCGCGCGTACTCCACTCGAACAACGGGTAGTAGTAATGCGCTGCATCCCGAAAAACGAACGAAGACCGCGTGAATAGCGCCGGGCCGAAGAACCAGAAAAACGGCACAACAACCGCCAGCGTCAGCAGCAATCGGCGCAGGAAAATCACAGCGACCCGCTCCCTTCTACAGCAACAACACGGTCACCGTTTCGTCCGTCTCGTAGTCGGTCCGGCCCGCTGGGAACACGGCTAGGCCATCGGCTTGAGCCAGCGTGCGCAGGTCGGCCGAGCCCAACCAATCGAGCAGCCGCACCAGCGTCTGATCCCCCTGACGTTCCAACCGAACCGGGTAATATGTCGGGCGATCGCCACGCTGCCGGTAGGCGCCCGTCAACTTGCCCGGGACGCTGGCTCGCGGCCGTTGCGGCTGTCCCGCCAGCGCAGCGAGGGCCGGGCGCACGAACAGCTCGAAGCAAACCAAGCCGCTGACGGGGTTGCCCGGCAGACCGAACACCAGCCGCGGTCCTTTGGCGTGCGGACGGACGCCGAACCACAGCGGCTTTCCCGGTTTCAGGCACACGCCGTGAAACACCTGCTCGACCCCCAGATCGCGCAGCACTCGCGGCACCAAGTCGAGCACGCCGGTCGAAACGCCGCCGGACAAGATCAGGACGTCTTCGTGCAGGCCCCGGTTGATCTGCTGAGCCAGCTCGGCCTCGGTATCGCGGGCGATCCCCACATCGACCGGTTGACCGCCGGCGCTGCTGACCAGCGCGCACAACATGGGGCCATTGCTGTTGCGGATCTGGCCCGGCCCGGGAACGTCGCACGCCGGAACCAACTCGTTTCCGGTCGCCAGCACCGCGACACTCGGCTGCGGATGGACCAGCACCTGAGTCCGCCCGACTTCGGCCAACAACCCCGCGTCGATGGCCGACAAAGGCCGGCCGGCTTGCAGAACCGTCTCGCCGCGACGGATCGACATGCCGCGACGCAGAATGTTCTGGCCGGGACGCACGTCGCGGTCATCGATCCGCACGGTCGGGATATCGCCGCTGGTGTCCAACTGGCAGCGCTCGCCCACGATGACGGCATCCGCGCCGCGAGGCACCGGCGCGCCGGTCATGATCCGGGTTGCCATGCCCGACTGCAACGGTTCGCAGGGAACGTCGCCCGCAGCGACATCGTCGATCATCATCAACTCGCCTCGGCCGCCTCGCAGATCCGACGCAACGACGGCGAACCCGTCCATCAACGCCTTGTCGAACGGCGGCGAATCGATGTCGCTGATCACCTCTTCCGCCAGCACGCGGCCCAGCGATTGGCACAGACTCTCGCGCTGAGGCACCCTCGGCGTCGCACGTTCCAAGACCCACGATAACGCTTGTTCGATTCCGATCATTCCCGTTTTTTCCTCGGACGCACTGGGTGCGGCAGATAAGGTGATACTCGATGAATTGGCGATTCGCGCGGCGTTCCTGCGACCATCTCCGTCAAACCGACATCTGCAGGAACCGCCGCAGCAATTGGTGGCCGCATTCGGTCAGAAAACTCTCCGGATGAAACTGCAAGCCCTCCAGCGGATAACGCTTGTGACGGACGCCCATGATTTCACGCTCGCCGCCCGGACCGTCCGCCCAGGCGCTCACTTCGAACGCATCGCTCAATGTGTCCGGCTGGATCACCAGACTGTGATACCGCGTCGCCGTGAACGGATTGGGAAGATCGACGAACAGGCTCCGGCCGTCGTGGTAAATCTGGTCCGTCTTGCCGTGCATCAGCCGCTTGGCGCGGACGATCGTCGCGCCGGTCGCTTGCCCGATCGACTGATGCCCCAGGCACACGCCCAGGATCGGCAACTTGCCCGCGAATCGCTCGACGCACGGTACCGAGATGCCCGCTTCGCTCGGCGTACACGGACCAGGCGAGATGATCAGGTGGCTCGGTCGTCGAGCTTCGATCTCGTCCAACGTGATCCGGTCGTTGCGATACACCTGGATGTCCAGCAACGCATCGATCTCGCCCAGCCGTTGGACCAGATTGAAGGTGAACGAGTCGTAATTGTCGATAACCAGGATCATGATTCCAAGCTCTTTCCTCGCAACAAACCACCCGGATGGCCGAACGAAGTCCGGTCAAGATCGGAGATCGACCTCGCCCAAAACCGTCCGGACGCATCCCGCAGGCCGCTATGATAACCGCAATTGTCTCGGTCGTTTAGCGGGCTAAGATGGTAAAGTCGGCGAGCAGTTTCGAGCAGCGGCCGAAAAAGGAAGCGTTGGATGAATTTTTCAAGCGGGAGTTTTCGCCGAGCAGCGATCGTGCTGGCAACCGCCGTGCTCCTGCTAGCATTGCCTCGGATTTGCGCCGCTCAGCCCACAGCATCAGCCGCCCCGGCCACCGGCGAAGCCAGTCCGTCAGCAGCGCCGCAGGAGAGTGTCGGACCCTCGAAGTTCGATCGGCTCGTGACCGGAATCGTACTGGACAATCTGCCCAAGGAGATCGTCGAGGACAAGGACTGGGGCAAGTCCAAGCGGGTTTGGGACGGGGTTCGAATGGAGTGGGTGGGCAGCCGCCTGGAAACCGAGCGTCGTTGGAAGACGGTCAATCACGGCACGTGGAAGAAGTACGAGATCCGGCTGATCGATCCCGAGCAGCGGTTTCAGGTCCAGGTGGACAATCTGCAGCCGCTCGAAGGCGGTCGAGTTGGGTTCGACGCGCAGGTCGATGCGGCTCTGGACGTTTCCGGTCGCATCGCGCAATGGGAACGGGGTGTCCAGTTGTTCAGTCTGGGCGCCGAAGCCACGGCGGTCGTCCGACTGCGGATCGGTTGCAGCATGGCCATGAAGCTGGACCCCACTCGCTTCCCTCCCGACGTTCAGTTCCAGCCGCAGGTCGAGTCGGCCGATCTGCGGTTGGTTCATTTTCGGCTACGCCGGATCAGCCAGGCCAGCGGACCCGTGATCCGCGAATTGGGCTCCGCGGTCAAAGACTTCGCCGAGTCGAAGATCGCCGATCGACGCGGTCAGATGGTCCAACGCATCAACCGCCAGATCGAGAAGCATCAGGACGACCTGCGGCTGTCGATCCACGATCTGCTGGCGTCCAAGTGGGGCGGACTCGCCGCCGAGCAACTACGTCCCGCCGCCCAACCGTAGAACAGGCTGCAACCATTGTCCGGTGACCGGCGGGCCGCTATATTCGCATGGACCGGCATGGATGTGACGTTCGCCGGGAAGACCGACGACGACGCGAATTCTGTCCTCCGTTCGTTCCACGAATCAGGAGACCGAGCATGAAGGTTCTCAATCTCAAAGACTTCGAGTGGAAGACCGTTCTGCGGCCCCTGCGCATGGACGACTTCGATGCCTTGATCCAGATGCAGCAACTGTGTTTTCCCGGAATGCATCCGTGGCACCGCGAGCAGATCGAGAGCCAGATCCGCACCTTTCCCGAAGGCCAACTGTGCATCGAGATCGATGGCCAACTGGCCGCATCGTCCAGCAGTCTGATCATCGACTACGATCCCAACATGGCTTGGCACAACTGGAAAGTCGTGGCGGACAACGGCTATATCCGCAACCACGACAACAAGGGCGACACGCTGTACGGGATCGAGATCATGGTGCATCCCGAGTTCCGCGGCCTGAAACTCTCGCGGCGGCTGTACGACGCTCGCAAGGAACTGTGCCGCGAACGCAATCTGGCCCGCATCGTCATCGGCGGGCGCATCCCCGGCTATGGCGAACACGCCGACCAGATGTCCGCTCGGGAATATGTCGAGAAGGTAATTGAAAAAGCGTTCTTCGACCCGGTCCTGACCGCGCAATTGGCCAACGGATTTACGATCAAGGGCCTGATCCCGGATTACTTTCCGGCCGATTCCGACTCGCGCGGCTACGCCACATCCCTGGAATGGACCAATCTGGACTACCGCCGCGGCGCCAAGCGGCGCTACCACCATGTGATCGAACCGGTTCGGCTGGCCGTCGTCCAGTACCAGATGCGGTCGTTGAAAGGCTTTGACGAGTTCGCCAAGCAATGTGAGTTCTTCATCGACGTGGCTTCGGACTACAAGAGCGATTTCCTGCTGTTCCCGGAGTTGTTCACGCTGCAACTGCTCTCCTGTGTTCCCCCGGAACGCCCCGGCCTGGCGGCTCGGCAACTGTCGCACTTCACCGAGGCGTACCTGGAATTGTTCACCGAGATGGCCGTCAAGTACGACGTAAACATCATCGGCGGATCGCATTTCGTGGTCGAAGACGAGGTGCTGTACAACATCAGCTACCTGTTCCGCCGCGACGGGACGCTGGGCAAGCAGTACAAGATCCACGTCACGCCCAGCGAGCGGAAATGGTGGGGCGTCACGCCCGGCAAGAAAGTCGAGGTGTTCGATACCGACTGCGGACGCATCGCGATCCAGATCTGCTACGACATCGAATTCCCCGAGTTGGTGCGGATCGCCGCGCAAAAGGGCGCGCAGATCGTGTTCGTGCCGTTCAACACCGAGACGCGGCACGGCTATCTGCGAATCCGCCACTGCGCGCTGGCTCGCTGTGTCGAGAACCACCTGTACGTCGCGGTGGCCGGCTGTACCGGCAACCTGCCGTTCGTCGAGAACGCGGACATCCACTACGCCCAGTCGGCCATCTTCACGCCGGCGGACGCCGAGTTTTCACGCGACGCGATCGCGGCCGAATGCAACGCGAACATCGAGACCATGATCATCCACGACGTGGACGTCGAACAACTGCGGCGGCACCGCGAAGGCGGCGCGGTCCAAAACTGGAACGACCGCCGCCGAGACCTGTACAAGGTCGTCTACACCGAAGACGGCGAAACCCACGAGGTCTGACTAGGCCAATACCCATGTACATCATTTTCAGCATTGTCGGCATCTTGGCGCTAATCACCGTCGCTTGGCGTTTCGCATCTCGCCGCTCTTCGCTCCCTTGCCCCGTGTGGTTGAGTTGGCTTGTCGAAATGGACAACCCATTCACCAAGACGAATCGGGCCGCCGTGATCATTGAGCACCTTGCAGTTGAACCCGGAATGACCGTCTTGGATGCGGGCTGCGGCCCGGGGCGTCTTACCATCCCCTTGGCAAAACGAGTCGGACCCCAGGGCACCGTCGTGGCCCTGGATCTTCAGCCCGGCATGCTGAAGCGGACCGAGCAGAAGACCGCAGCCGAGGGGCTTGGCAACATCCGGTTCCTATGTGCCGGGATCGGTGACGGCCAGTTGGAACACAACCACTTCGACCGCGTTTTGCTGGTGACCGTGCTGGGCGAGATTCCCGATCGTGAAACCGCGCTTCGCGAAGTCTTTGACGCGTTGAAGCCAGGGGGTATCCTGTCCGTGACGGAAGTCATCTTCGATCCGCATTTTCAGAACCGCCAGACCACCACGCGGCTGGCTGCTCAGGCTGGACTTCGAGAGAAGGCGTGCTTCGGGCATCGCCTTGCTTATACGGTTCATTTCGAAAAGGGAACCGACTGAAGTCGGCACTTCCACTGCGTGGAAACTTCAGCACCGATTCGGATTCCCCTATTCGTCCGCGTCAGGACGCTGCTTCTTGGCCTTCGCCCGCCCCTTGGCGGCCGGTTTGGGCTCTTCCGATGGCGCGTTGGCGGCCTCCGTCGCGGGAATGGCGGCGGCCAATCGCTGCTTCACGGCGGCGTGTTGCGGATCGTTCGCCAGATTGGTCCATTCGTGCGGGTCCGTACTGTGACGGTACAGTTCCTCGGCTCCATCGGCGTAGCGAATGTAGCGCCAGTCATTGCTGCGCACGCCGTGATTGCCGCGGCCGTGCGTCGTCAACCCCACGTCGTCCCAGGCGGACTGGGGATCGGCCAGCAGCGGACGCACCGACGGGCCTTCGAGGTGCGAAGGCACGGGCAGTCCCGCCACCTCGACCAGCGTGGGATAGATGCACATGAAGTCGACGGCGGCATCCGACCGCGTGCCGGGCTTCGTCAATCCCGGCACGACGAACGCCAGCGGCGCCCGCGTCGCGCGTTCCCACAAAGCGAATTTGCGCCAATGCTGTTTCTCGCCCAGGTGCCAGCCGTGGTCGGACCACAGGACGATCACCATCCGATCGGCCCGGCCGGACCGGTCGATCGCCTCAGTCAACCGGCCGATCTGACCGTCCAGGAATTTGATCGTGGCCAGATAGCCCTGGACGGCGTGCTTCCACTGATCGCTGGCGACGACCGCGCGATGATCGCCCTCGGGGCGGGCCATCTTCACGCCGGCCGCCGGGATATCGTCCAGGTCATCGTCTTTGACCACAGGCAACTGGATCGAATCGAGCGGGAACATGTCAAAATACTTGCGAGGCACGTACCAAGGCAGGTGCGGTTTGACGAACCCGACCGCCAGGAACAACGGCTGATCGTGCTGCTGCGCGAGCCGCTCCGACGCCCAACTGACCAGCCGGTAGTCGCCCATTTCTTCGTCGGTCGCCTCCAGCGGCCCCCAATCAAAATGCGACATGTTCAAGCCGCTGACCGATTTCACCGGGGGATTCGGATCGCCGCCTCGCTCGAAGTATTCGTGCCAGTCGGTTGCCTTGTGATCCGCCAAGCCTCCGCTGCCGTGGTAGATCTTTCCGCCAGCCAAGACCCGGTAACCTTGCTGCATGAGATACCGGTTCAACGTCAGCGCATCCTTTAGCGGCGGCCCCCAGGGCTGACTGTTCACATAGACACCCGAGGTGAACGGGCGCAGGCCGCTCATCAACGCGGCCCGCGAAGGGTTGCAGGCCGGCGCCGCGCACTGCGCATTGGTGAACAACGTGCCCCGCGCGACCAGGCGGTCCAGGTTCGGCGTGCTGGCCTGCGGGTGCCCGCCCAGGCAACCCGTCCAGTCGTTCAGGTCATCGATGGCGATGAACAGGATGTCCGGCTTATCCGCCGCATGGGCTGCTGCCCCGAACACCGCAGCGGCAAACCACGCCGCCGCAACGAAAATCCGACCAGAGCGGAGAATCATGTGCCTTGTCCCTTTGCTCGAAGAGTCGCGAATCGGATCGACGGAATCACGAGGATTCCCGAAAGACGAACCGTCCACGATACTCGAAGCAACCGACGAAGTCGAGTTGCCCGGTGGGATACAAAACGGCCGGGCGCGCACCGGTGCCGGCACAGGCTGGCAGCCTGTGCTACGGGGTAGGCAAATCCGGAGTACTGTTCCGGCACAGGCTGGCAGCCTGTGCTACGGTGGGGGAAGGCGTTAGGGCAGGGTGGTCGTGCTGTCGGATGGAGGTGACGACAAGTCGTCAGCGGTCGTCGTGCTCCAGGCTTCGGTCGTGGTTACGGGGACGATCGTGACATTCGGAGGCGGGGTGCATCCAGCGGCTAAAAAGGCGGATAAAACGACGAGGGTCCAAAATCGCGTCACTCTCTTTCTCCTTTCCAGGAATCGGTTTGGTAACAACATCGTGCCAATCCTAGCCGATTGCGACCGATCGTGACACCCCCGCCCCGAATAAAGCGATTATCCGGATCGGGTAAGCTATTGGCGAACACGCCCTCGATTCGTCACTACGATTCGACCGCTCGGGGAGACGGCCTCGAGACCCTGGGGTACAGACAGCAGTTCTCCGGGCAGACGTCGTGATTCGCCCCGTACTGCCCGATCGCCAGCCGCGGTGCGTGAGGGTCGAGCCGCTCGCAGATCAGCTCCCGGATCATCTGGACAAACCGAGGATGGGTGCCGACGGTTTCGGCGCGCACCATGCGGATTCCCAGTCGATCGCAGGCCTGCTTCGCCTCGACATCCAAGTCGTACATGACTTCCAGATGATCCGAGAGGAAGCCGATCGGCACCAGCACCAGATGCGAGGGCTTCTCGCTCTGGTGCAATTCTTCGATCGCACCGCAAACATCAGGTTCGAGCCACGGTTGCGACGGCGGCCCGCTGCGGCTCTGGTAGACCAAGTGGAATCGATCGTGCCCCAGCGTTTCGGCTACCAACCGACAACTCTCGGTCAATTGCCGCACGTAATCCGAATGGTCCGACATGGCCGTCGGAATGCTGTGGGCCGTGAAGAACAGCCAGGTCCGCTGCCGGTCCGACTCCGGCACCTGCGCCAGCGCCGCGCGGACTCGATCGGCTTGCGCCTCGATAAACCCTGGGTGATTGTAGAAGACGCGGATCTTGTCCACGCGGGGCGCCTGCTCGCCGATCTGCACACGGGCCGCTTCGATGTCCTCGCGGTACTGACGGCATCCCGAATAGCAACTGTAGGTCGAAGTCACCCAGGCCAACGCCTGCCGGACTCCGTCCGTCTGCATCTGCCGCAACGTGTCGGCTAGCAGCGGATGCCAGTTCCGGTTTCCCCAGTAGACCGGCAGCGAGATGCCATGAGACTGAAGTTCCCCTTCGAGTGCGGCGATCAGGGCTCGAATCTGGTCGTTGATCGGACTCGCACCGCCGAAGTGGTAGTAATGCTCGGCGACCTCCAGCATCCGCTCGCGCGGAACCGGCTTTCCGCGAAGTACATTCTCCAAGAACGGAATCACATCCTCGCGACATTCCGGCCCGCCGAAGGATACCACCAAAATCGCATCGTAGCCGCTCGCCATGTTTTTCGCACTTTCCGAACAATTGAGTCGCCCGGGCGCACTCGACAACCTCGAAGCTGCCCAATCGGGAAACGCACCCGCAGTCTCGAAGAGTGTATCAAGCCGGGAACCCGCGCGGAACGCGGTCCCGATCCGGCAGCGTGCGACTTCATAGCATGGACTTTCCGAGCCTTGCCGTTCAGGACTGCACGGTCCGGAAAGCCATGCTACCTTGGCTGCTACCTAACGCCGCGTCAGGGCAGCGGTTGGGCTTCTTTGCCTTCGCGCGTCGAAGCGGCGCGGTAGATGGCCAAGTCGATATTCTCGTTGACGAAACGCACCGCACCATCGCCCATCGCGAACAAACCGCCACCAGGGTGGAAGCTGCCAAACGCGCCGTTGTTCCCGGTCAGATTGATGCCGGTTCCCGTGGGCGTGTTCAGAGGATTCTCGGTGGTCCGCAACACGTCTGTGTGGCGGCCCGCGATCATCCATCGGTTGATGCCATTAGCCGTATGAGAATCCCGCACCTCGCCAACGAAGAACGTGTTGCTCAGACCATCGACGCATTGGCTGACCGAGACCGCCATCACGTAGATGAACATTCCATTGTTGAATTTGGCCCCGGAACCAGTGCCCACGCTGGGGCCGACGGAACCAGACGACAATGCGTAAGTTCCAGTCGCCCATTCGCCGTTGAACTTTTGATCGACAGAACTGGGGCAGACCATGGGTTTGGGACGAGTCAGCAGCACATTGGCAACGTCGGGGATTGTCGTACGCCAGTTCGCGGCCGAAGGGCCGAGACCACAGTTCGACGGGTTCAGCGTCCCCATCTGAAAGCCTCCGAAGCTGTCGTACAGTTGCTGAAGTTCCATATATGGCAGGATCATGACGAATCCGCTGGTGCTCTGCCGTCCCATGTCACCCCGGAACAGCGTGTTGGCTGGATTGATCGATGTCAAGCCGCCGTAGTCGGAGCAGTCGGCTCCCATGCGGCCCGGCGGAAACACCTGTGTGGTGTTTTCATAGTTGGACATCGCCAGTGCGATCTGCTTCAAATTGTTCGTGCATTGGGTTCGCCGCGCGGATTCGCGCGCCGCCTGGATCGCCGGCAGCAACAGCGCGACCAAGATCCCGATGATGGCGATCACGACCAGCAACTCGACCAAGGTGAACGCCTGTTTGCGTTGCGCCTGACGAAAACGGAAAAGCTCACGAAACATCGCCGATCTCCTGTTCAAAGTGCCAAGGAAGGAAAAAAATACGAATTAGCGTGATCGAACCAGCACGTCCCCTAAAATTCCACGGTGGTGGGCGTGAACGGTATTGATCAATACGAAGTTAGAACTTGTTCGGGTCATCGCTCGGTGGAGCGGCGTCGGTACGGGCCTTCTTCACGGGCCCGGTCAATTCGATCACCAGTGAATCGGTGGGACCATCGACCGTCACCTGAAGATCTGTCTTCTCGATATCGCGGTACTTCTCCGGAATCAACGAGTAGCTTTCCACTCCAACGACCTGCTGGACGGAGACCGTCACTCGATGCGTCCCTTCCATGCAACCATCCCCTGGTTTCAGCGTGGTCAGCACGAAACGGCCCGTTTGTGGGTCGATTTCGCCAGACGCAGCTCGTCCTTCGGTTGGGATCACTTGCACAAAGCCGGGAACGCCTGTCGCCAGCGGCTGGCCGTCGATCATCACTTGGCCCGACACGGGAACAAGCCGTGGTCCACTCGGCCCGCAACCAGCGAATAGCGCGATCATTACTGCCAAAACCAGCCCCGCTGTTCCACCGAATCTGAAGAACCCGACCGCATTCATTGCTCAACCCCTTGCGAAAACACTGAAGACGAAAGGCCGACAGCCACCATCCTTTCAACTACTATATCCAAAACCTGCTTGCTGTCCTAGCACCAATCGGTGGTCCATACCATCGGCGGAAGACGCTGCTTCCTGCCAAGGGGGTTCATCTCGCGATTGCAGGACCGCGACGGCCGTCGGCATCGTGCCGAAATTGGCCGGCAATCGGCGGTGCCCGCTCGAATCGGACGACTCACGAGTTCGAGGACAATATTGCGGAGACGTCGCCTGCCGGTGCGTCGCGCAGAACAGCAGGGACGGAACGATGAACGGCGACGAACAAAAGAACTCGTTTCCTTGTCCGTCGCGTGGGCCGCGAATGACCGATCGCTCGACCGGCAGCAGGGTGTGTTGGAGTTCACGCCTGATCGCGACTTGAGACGATGACAGGCGTGGGCATTACGGGTTGGGGCGAGCGAACCAAGGGGCGCGGTTCAGTCCCACCACCAGACGCTCTTGTCGATCTGCTGGATGTCGATCTGCTCACGCAGTTTGGCGACGTTGCCCTCTTCGTCCTTCAGCAGAGCGCCTTCGGACAGGGCCAGCGCGGGTTGGATCTGGACTCCGCCACCGATGGGCGTCATCAGGGTCATGCCCTTCCAAACGACGTTGACCGCCGATTCGACTTGCTTCGGTTCGGGATAGGTCTCGACGGGGAATCGCTCTTCGTTTCCGAACACGGCCATGTCCCACCCGATGCGGCCGTAGTAGTCCTGTTGCTGGATGAACGCCGCCGCGATGGCCATGTCGATCAGATTCCGCAATTGAGCGTACACGGGTTCCTTGGCGGCTAGTTCTGCATATTTCTGCGTGAACGCTTGGGTGAAGGCTTGGCTGGCGATGTCCACTCGGCCCGTGGCCACTCGATTCCCGGCGGCTTGGACCAATTCCTGTTCGCCGACCAGTTTCACGCCGTCCCCTTCCAGGGCAACGGCCAATTCGTCTTCGGCCACGCGGAGGCATTCGTAGTTGGGGGTGAAGTACCAGCGTTGCAGAGCGTTGCGTCCCACGTCGCGCGGATTGGCCCGCGAAACGTAGCTGGGGATGCGCACCGGAGGTTCTTCCAAGCCGATCCCGATCAGCTTCATGCGGTAATCCGCCTCGACCAGCACCTGGGCAAAGTGCGTGCGGTTGGAGATCCCCTCGATCCGCACGCTTTGCGGTCCCAGACTCTCCCGCAACCCGGTCGCGATGCGTCCCGCGTCGCCGGGTGTCACTCGGCCGGCAATGCTGATCAGGAACTGCTGCATCCGCTGCAAGCCTTCCGGGTTGGGATCGATCGAGCAGACCAGGGCCGACGTGCGCCGCCCGCCCGGCGGGAACGCCCGCAAAGCCACCACGAGATCCTGCAATTCGAGCACGGCTCGGCCCGTGTTCATCCCGATCACGCGCCCCGCTACGTTGGGCGCGAAACCTTCGGCCGGGCCGGCGATCACCAAATCGCCTGTCTCGGGATAGACAAACACGTGCTGAATACGTGTCAAACCGGCCAGATAACGCATGTCGTCAGGCAGGCCCTGCCCGGTCGCCATCCGCTCGGCGGCGACGGCTTCCAGTCGCGTGAGCGAGACTTTCCGCATCTTGCTCGGACGCACCATGTCCGGTGACAGAGTTGCCTTGGCCGCCTCGAACCGTTGACGGGTCAACGCCCCGCTCGGGTCGTAGAAGACTCGCGTCCGGAGCACGCCGTCGGCGTCGACCACGATTCCGTTGCCCTGCTGAGCACGGGCGGACGTTGCGACCAGACAAGCCACCGCTGCGAAACACAGCCCATAAATCCGCACTCGTCGCCAAGCCATTTTCTTACCTCATTCTCCGAAGCGCTAAGAGAGCCTTGCCCCGTAATTCAGGAACGTTCCTGCGCGGCGCGCGGGTGGCGTCGCCGTCCGGCACTTTAGTCTATTATGCGATATTAATTGGGCAAGATGGACAAAACAAGTAAGAAGAGCCGGATCGGACGGATGTCCCGCATCGGTGACGGGCGTTCCGATTGCTGCTAAGAACATACTATACAACACTTTACGTCGTCGCATTGGATCTGAGGGCAAATTCTCGGCGGCCTACCGGTGATCGATGGACTTGCAAATGGCCGTTCCACCCAGATTCGTGATCCCCGTTGTGGTCGGTCTCCCGACCGAGCGAGTTCTGCACAGGCTGGCAGCCTGCGCTACGAGGGATTTTCTTCGGTCGCCGGTTCCTTTTCGCTGCGTTTGTCGAACAGCAGCCGGATCGGCACTTCGCCGTATTCAAGCTGGTCCCGCAGCACCCCGAGCAGATAGCGGCGATACGTGGGCGGAAACGCCTTCGGATTGTTGCACTTGATCACAATCGTCGGCGGTTGCACTTGGGTCTGAGTCACGTAGTAGATTTTCGGACGCCGCTGGCGGAAAACCGGGGGCGGATGATTCTCGACAGCGCGGCGGATCAGCCGGTTCAGCTCGCCGGTCCCGATGCGCTGCAACGACTGCTTAAACAGCATCTGGGCGTAGTTGATCAGCTTCTTGACGTTCTTGCCGGTCAGGCCCGTGATAAAGGCGATCGGAACATGCCACATGCTGGGAAACGTCTCCCGCAGATAATCGGCCCAGCGCTCGGTCGGCATGTGTTCGACCATCAAGTCCCACTTGTTGACCACGAACACACAGGGTTTGAAGTTCTCTTCGATGTACTGGCACAGTTGCTTGTCGACCTGGCTGATCCGCTGTCCGGCATCGAAGAACATCAGCACCACGTCGGCCCGGCGGACGCTGCGCTGGGCCCGGTGAAGGCCGTAGTACTCGATGTCCTCGCGGATGCTCTTCCGGCGACGGACGCCCGGGGTGTCGATCGCCACGAACGTCTTGCCGTCCACTTCGAATCGGACGTCGACGCTGTCCCGCGTGGTTCCCGGCACTTGGCTGACGATCATCCGCTGGTCTTCGACCAGCGTATTGATGAACGTACTCTTGCCGACGTTCCGCCGCCCGACGATCGCCACCTTCATTTCGGGCATCTGCTCTTCCGGAGCCCCGTCCGAAGGCGGCAGTTGGGCGACGATGGCTTCGAGCAGCTCGTCCTTGTTGCGGTTCTGCAGCGTGCTGACGCACAGGACGTTAGACGCGCCCAGCCGGTAGAATTCGTCCGCTTGGGAATCGAGTTTTGCCGCGTCGGCCTTGTTCGCGACGAACAGCACGGGACGGTCGATCAAACGCAGCCGCCGGGCGACTTCCTCGTCCAGGGCGACCAGTCCGCTGCGCGCGTCCAAGACGAACACGACGACGTCCGCTCGATGCAGGGCGATGGCGATCTGCTGCTCGATCTCGTCGCTCAGGTCGTCGACGTCGTTGATGCCGATGCCGCCGGTGTCGATCAATTCGAAACGTCGGCCGGCGTGCTCGACCACATACGTCATCCGGTCGCGAGTTACCCCGGCCACGTCGTCCACAATGGCCAAACGACGACCGGCGAGCCAGTTGAAGATACTGGACTTGCCGACGTTGGGCCGACCCACAATGACTACTTGAGGAACGCTCATCTTGCTCGCTTTCCGCCGACAATGGCTCTCTGGCGAGCGTATCTTACCCGATCGCTGCGGTGCGTGCATGTGGGGATGCGTCGGCTGCTACGCAGCGCGGGATTGCCGTCTGGACGCGCCGCTCAGGGCTTCGATTTCGGACGGGGTCAGCAGTTCGAAGCACGCCTGACGTTTCGTGGTCCGCTCCATGACCACCAGGCTGCCGTCGCGCAACATGCGGGGCACCAGCACCCAGGCGCGGCCCATCTGCTGAGGATCTTGATCGGCGGCGATAACCAGCAGATCCGTGTTCGTCAGACCGTTGGCAGTGCGAGCCAGAGCGGTGAACGGGTCGCCGGGGATCAGTTGCGATTTGACGGGCAGTTGCCTCAGCATCTTGTAGGCAGCCTTCAATGTCAAACCGGCTCGTCCTGCGGGACGAGCTTCGAACAGATCGATGCCGGCGTAGCGGATCTCGGCATCCGGCTGAGCGGCCACCGCCATCTCGATCATCCGCTGCGTCCGGACCCCGTCGCCGACGCCCAATTCCACGATGTTGCGGACAGGGTGCTGGCGGAGTAGTTTGTAGATCGGCCGATCCGATGCGGGCTGGGAGAGGTAGGCCAGGTAACTATATTTGACAATGCCGATTTGGCTCATCGTCGCAGTCCTTTGCGCCGTGGAGAAAACAACCCGAACGGGCAACAGGCCGCGGGCGCAATATCCGCGCGGTCGTCCATCATGATTTCGGACAAAGGCGAGGTCCAAATCGAGAAGAAATCCGCCGAACCGCCCGCGATGACTGCTGGCACCGCTTTCGAACCAGTTCCTTTCCCTTTCCTAAAACTGAGGAGCAGCGAACATGTTCCGTCGGCATGACTCGCTTCCGACCTTCATTCGTGGCAGCGCAGCGATTTGGCTCGCCTGCGGACTCGCGGCTGGATCGGCGTCGGCCGAACCGGAGCCGTGGATTCGGCACGTGATCGACAATACCGCCCGCGGCGCCGACGGAGTGCGACTGGCCGATGTCAACGGCGACGGTCTGCTCGATATCGCCACCGGCTGGGAGGAAGGCGGGCTCGTGCGAGTCTACATCCACCCCGGCCCCGACAAGGCCGCCGAAGCATGGCCGTCGGTGACGGTTGGAAAAGTCAAATCGCCGGAAGATGCCGTGTTGGCCGACTTGGACGGCGATGGACGCATGGATGTGGTGAGCTGTTGCGAAGGAAATCAACGCACCGTCTTCGTCCACTGGGCGCCGCGCGAGCCGGACCGGTATCTCGAACCGGACGCCTGGACGACCGAGGCCATCGCCGCCACGGCCGGCCAACAGATGTGGATGTTCGCGGTGCCCATGCAGATCGACGGCCGAGGCGCAATCGATCTGATCGTCGGTTCCAAGGGATCGGGAGCCACCGTCGGCTGGCTGCAATCACCGAACCGTGGATCGCGGGCGCCAAACGCGACTCCGGCAACTGGTTCGCGGGATCTGGCGGCCTGGAGACTCCATCCGCTGCGGGACGCTGGCTGGATCATGTCGCTTCAGACACATGATATGGATGGCGACGGTGATTTGGACATTTTGGCAAGCGACCGGAAGGGGCCGCGGCGCGGCGTGTTCTGGCTGGAGAATCCCGGTCGAAGTTTGGCCACCGCGGGTGATTCCTGGCGCGAGCACAGAATCGGTGGCGACGACCGCGAAGTCATGTTCCTCACCCGTGGCGATCTGGATCAAGACGGGGCGGCCGAAATCGTCGCAGCCGTTCGCGGACGCGGCCTCACTATTTTCCAAGCGACGGGTGAGGCCGCGGAACCTTGGCGCTCGTTCGAAGTCACCATGCCGGACGGAGTCGGTACGGGCAAAGGTGTCGCGATCGGCGACATCGACCGCGACGGACGTCAGGACTTGGTCTTCACGTGCGAAAACGCCAGTGGCGAGAAATCCGGAATTCGCTGGCTGTCGTATTCGCAGTCAATTCACGACCCCGTTTGGAAGGATCATGAAATCAGCGGGTCGGAAGGGATAAAGTACGATCGGGTCGAATTGATCGACCTGGACGGTGACGGCGACCTGGATGTCCTGACGTGCGAGGAATCCGCGAATCTCGGCGTGATCTGGTACGAGAATCCTCATTTGTCGCCCGGTCCCTAGAAATCTCGGATTTCCTTGCCGGTCCGTGCCGCGTCGGCCCCAAGCTGGCGGCCCGTGCTACGTCGGGCACACGGCAGATTTCCGATTAGGGGAATTGTCTCACTTATGTCGATTCTACGGCCGATGAACTCAAGTGGCCCGAGTCGAGTAGCGATGGGTCGCAAGAATCAACGACAGGCCCACCGGGATCGGCCCGGAAATGGTGACATCGGGGGGAACACCCATGTGGAATCGGATCTGCAGCATGGTGCCAATCTGGCTGCTGCTCGCGTGCAGCGGCTGTTGTTTCGGCCCAACGGTTGACACGGTTCCGTGGTGGAAGGGATTGCCGGCGATGCTGATCGAACCCACCAGCTTGGAAGGCATGGTGTGGCGCGATCATTTGCGAGCCAAGCGTGGCAGAATCGGGGAGCCCACCGATTGCCAGGCTGCGGTGGACGAAGGCGAATGGAGCGAGCTGGAATCGTTCGAGTTGATTCCGGTCCCGGACGTCACGGATGATTTCCCGCCAGTCCCGGCAGAAATCACGGGATCGGACGACCTGCCTGAGCCGATGGTCGAGTGACACTCGATCGGGTGCTGCGAAGTTGGACGAGCCGCGATAATCTGTTGCGCTCGCTTGCCTCGGCACCAAATGTTCGCTAACTATATTAGTTTAGACACGATGGCAGCGGCGCGGCGGAGCAGCAATTCGCGCTGAGCCCCGATTTGGGAGGGAGTAGGTTCGATGGCCGATCAGAAGATTGACGATCAGAGTTTGGAGGAATCCCAAGCGAAGAGGCGTCGAGTGCTCTTGGTGGACGACGACGCGGAGATCGTCGAGGCGATGCGGTACGCGTTGGAAGCCAAGGGTTACGAGATCCTGGTGGCTCGCGATGGCAATCAAGGACTGGCGATGGCCGAGCGGGAGGATCCGGACTTGGTGATCTTGGACATGATGATGCCCAAGCGCAGCGGTTTTCTGGTTCTGGAGAAGCTGCGCCGGACTCGCCCGATCCCCATGCGCGTGATCATGATCACCGCCAACGAAGGTAGTCGGCACAAGGCGTACGCCGAAATGCTGGGGGTCGACGACTACATCCGCAAACCTTTTGCGATGGACCGGCTACTGGACAGTGTCACCAGGCTGCTTTCCTGAGGGGGCGCTATCCGAAATGTCGCTCGAACCAACCGAGGGCTGGCATTGCAGCCATCTGTTCTTCCGTTTTGACCGCGGCGTTCTTCGTCAACTCTCGCAATCGGACTTGGCTGCCGGGCGAACCGAGTTGATCGATGCGTTGGATCCCGCTGGCCCCGACGCCACGGCGCGGATGCAAACCAGCGTGGTGAGCGGTCACAAGGCCGACTTCGCTTTGATGCTGATGGACCCGGATCCGCTGAAACTCGATGCGGTGTACCAGCGGTTGATGGCCAGTCGCCTGGGGCCGGCCCTTTGCCCGACGTACTCGTTCGTCTCGATGACCGAGATCTCCGAGTACGTGCCGACGGTCGAACAATACGCGGCGCGGCTGGTCCGCGAAGGCGAGACGGAAGGCAGTCCGGCCTACAACGCGAAAGTCAAAGCGTACGCCGCCCGGCTGCCGGCCATGAACCGCCAGCGGCTGACGCCCGATTTTCCGGACTATCCGGCAACCTGTTTCTACCCGATGAACAAACGCCGGGCGGTGGGCGCCAACTGGTTCATCGAACCGCTATCCCTGCGCAACCGCATGATGGCCGAGCATGCTCGCAGCGGAATGGAGTTTGCCGGTCGAGTTTCGCAGTTGATCACCGTCGCCGTCGGTCTGGACGATTGGGAATGGGGCGTCACCCTGTGGGCCGTCAATCCGCAGTTCCTGAAAGACATCGTCTATCGAATGCGTTTTGACGAAGCCAGTGCGAGGTACGGGGAATTCGGGCCGTTCTACACCAGCTATGTCATGTCCGCCGAACGGATGCTGGACCACTGTCGGGTCGGCGGTCAGGATTGATTCGAAGCGAGTCCCGGATCATGTTCCGCTATCCGGACCATCCCAACACGAACCGAGTCGATCCGTTCCGTGATCCAGACGGCAGGAATCCGTTTGCCGACCCCGAGGCGGTGGAGGGGGCAGTCCCGGAGAACCCCTACGCGGTGTCCGCCGAGACCGCACCGCTGTCCTACCAGCCGGAAGACTATGTGGCCAACCAGCGCGGACGCGGCCGGTTGCTGCTGACGATGGGCGTCCTGGGATTTCTGGGAACGGCCCTGGCCGCCACCACGGTTCTGATCGCCTCGCTGATCTCCGCCATGGCGCTCGGCGGCGTCTTGATGGGCGTGTCGGCGCCGCTGCTGCTCGGTGGCGCCTCGTGCTGGGCCGTGTGGCTGATGTCCCGCGCCGATCTGCGGGCGATGCGAGCCGGCGCGATGCAGTCGGACGACTTGGCCAAGACGCGGTGGGCTCATCGGCTGAGCGTCGTTGGCACGCTGCTGACCATCGCCCCGGTCATCCTGCTGATCGTCGCGCTGGTCATGGCCGTGCTGGAAGAGGTTTGAGACGCGGTCGGCGGGATTCTCACGGGTATCAAGCCAGCGAGGCGGGCGCCAGCACGTTGCGCCACCGGCGGGGCATGGCGGCAAACGCCGTGTCGTAAGTGGCCTGCAGCGGCACCAGGACGCACCCGTTGGGCTCCAGGAATAACGGCATGTCCGGCGCCGACTGACCGACCGCGATCGTCTCGATGTAGGCCCTGGTCGTGGTGTCGCATTCGTAGGCAACCAAGGTGAGCGGCTGATCGGCAGGAGTCTGGAACGTTTCCTCCTGAACTTGCTCCCAAATCGCGGCATGCATCCCGCGGGGATCTCGCGGCCCCGGTGGGAAAGGATCGACGATCAGCAAGTGGATACGGCGTTCGAGCAGGTCCCAGACTTTGTCGACAAAGGCGCGCAGGGCGTGCCGACTGGATTTATTGCCCGGCGACACGATCTCGATGATGGCGACGATCCGGTCGTCGCTGACGTGCCGCAACACCAAGGCACTTTGCTTGCGACGATAGAATTCGGTATCGGTCTCCGCAGTGAACCAAGTCTGGGGACGAGCCTGAAGCATGGTGGCGGTGTCACCAACGCTTTCCGTGACCGATCCTCCGCCGCCTGGATGTCCCTGCAGCGTGAGCACATCCGTTCCAAAGCCGGCGGCAAACCGCTCGGGCAAAGCATAGTAGTCCGCGGGCAGTCTTCCCTCGTTCAACGCGTCACTCAGAGCGGAGATCCAGCGGTGATGAAACGCATGGAAAATACCCGCGTCCACCTTGGTCCAATCATGCATCGGCATGGATGCAACTCCTTCGCAGCGACGGCAAGTTCCGTAACTCGCATGAGGAATGATAAGCCGCGCGTCCGGCCAGTCAATCGTTGGGCGCATGGCCGGCAGGCGCCTCGGCAGTCTTCTGCCACACGCCCAGGATCGACTTGCCGACTCGAAAACCCAGCCAGCCGTCAAGCCAGCGGCTCGCGGGCACCAGGCGACTGTCCCAGAAGCGGATCTGGGCGGCGGTGGGCTGGCTGGCTCGCAGCAGCAGTCGGTTGGCCAGCGAGGCGAGCATCCCGGCACTATCCAAGTAGCGCAAGCGGACCAGACGCATCTCCGGCGGCGCCGCCGACCGCAGCGTCGAGCGCCGGTATCTGCGAAAATGCCCCACTGCCTTGTCGAACGGCGAGAACAACCATTGGTGAGCCGGACTGAGCACCAGCAGATGGCCCGCTGGCAGCAGACGCCGGGCCGCGTTGGCGAGCTCCGCGCGGTCGTCGGCGATGTGTTCGAGTACATCCACGTACAAGATGGTGTCAAAGGTCGGACGGGCGGGGATATTGTCCAACGATCCGTCGATCACATCGAAGGCCGTCGTCGCAGGCAGTGAAGAATCTGCAAGGGAATCCTTCAGCCTGCCAGCCAGTTCGGCGTCGGGTTCCAGACACGTCCACGATCGCTGCGTTCCGTCGCAGAGCATCCGCGTGGTGGCGCCGAGTCCGGCCCCGACTTCGAGCACACGGTGTCCGAGGAACGACTGCATTTGAGCGGCGAAGTACCGTTTCCAATTCACGGCTTGGGCGAACAGATCGAGTTCTTGGCCGTCGTAGCGGAAGTCGGACTGCATCACGCTTCCTTCGTCTTCGTCCTCGGCAACCCGCGGCGGTAGCGGATGATGCACCAGAGGGCGCGCAGACCGTCGCGCCACGTGATCTTCTTGCCTTCCGCGTAGGTCCGGCCGCTGTAGCTGACCGGTCGCTCGTAGATGCGCACGCCCGGCAGACTGGCCACTTTGGCGGTGATCTCCGGTTCGAACCCAAATCGTTTTTCCCGCAACGTCGGTGCGATCTTCCGAATGGTGTCGCGGGTAAACACCTTGTAGCAGGTTTCCATGTCCGTCAAGTTCAGGTTCGTAAAGCAATTGGATAGCGTCGTCAGGACTCGGTTGCCCACGTAGTGCCAGAAGTACAGCACGCGCTGGCTGTGTCCGGCAAAGCGGCTGCCGAACACTGCGTCGGCTTCGTCCTGAACGATGGGTTGCAACAAATAGCGGAACTCCGCCGGATCGTACTCCAGATCGGCGTCCTGCACGATCACCGCGTCGCCGGTAGCATGCTCGAAACCGGTTTTCAGCGCGGCGCCCTTGCCCTGGTTTCGCTCGTGGAACAGGATCTTCAGGTCCGACTGATCGCGCCAACTTTCCAACAGCTCGCGTGTCCCGTCCGAGCTGGCGTCGTCGACCAGGATGATCTCGCAAGGCACTCCGCAGCGCCGGACTCGGTCGACGACTTCGCCCACCGTGTCCAGTTCGTTGTACACCGGGATGACCACCGACAGCCGGAAGTCGGGCGGCAGCGTATAGATTCCCAGCCGACGGCACACGGCCTCGCCCAGCAGATCTTCCAACCGCTTCACCCGCTCCGCGTCGTTCAGGCCGTCCATGTCGTTCATCGTCGCCATCGCCCTCATTGC
This sequence comes from Pirellulaceae bacterium, assembly GCA_023382975.1. Classification (GTDB taxonomy): domain Bacteria; phylum Planctomycetota; class Planctomycetia; order Pirellulales; family Pirellulaceae; genus SKKK01. Next base: position 55,619 of record JAHDXO010000047.1, on the reverse strand, counting down.
CACTCCCAACTCCTCACCAGCGAAGTCCTAACTCCCGACTCCTGTTCCCTCGCCCTTCTCCAACCTCCGCAACGCCGCGAATGCCTCTTGCCCTCGCCAGATCGCCAGCGCACGTCCCACGTGAGTCAAGTACACGTAGTTTTCATGAATCTCGTCGTCCGTCAATCCGTCCACGGTCTTGACCAGCCACTGGCCAGCCGCTGCCAAGACGGGACGTGGCGGATGCAGTTCCTGGGGCGCCATCGCCCACCATTCCAGCGTGTGTCCGGTAGCGATCAAACGTTCCGCCAGACGGTCGCCCTCGCGGTCCGAGGCTACGCTGCTGGCCGGAGGCTCGACCGGCCAACGGTCGTTCCAGAATCCGTCGGGATGCTGGTTCCTCACCAGCAAGACCGTCGCCCCGCGCAGGAACTCGACGATCTCGGCACGCATCTCCGCCGTCAGGATCGGCGTCAGGTCGTCGACTCGCAACAGCAGCACCAGGGTATACAAGCGGTGATTGCCCAGGCAGACGCCGCGCGGCAACTGCTCGCGCATCAACCGGACGGCCAGCCGGTCAAAGGTCAACTCCTGTCCCTCGCCGCTGCGCCAGCCTGTGACCGGTGGCAGGTACATGGCGTACGCCGCAACCGACCATTCGTATTCAAGCTGGTTCAGGCTGAATTGCCGCAGCGAATATTCCAAGAGCGCACGGAACGTGGTGTTCTGTGTCGAGGTGACGATGGGGAAGTCCAGCGGCGTGCCCACTTCGGTCAACACGCTGAGCGAATGGTCCGTGTGCGAAGCGGTGCGGGGGCCCTCTTGCGTGCGCACCGCAACCCCCTCGGCCTCGTCCATCAGCAGCGGCAGTTCGTCCGCGCCGTAGACCGCGGCGAAACGCCGGTGGTCGGTCAGCAATTGCCGCATCTCCTGGCCCGTCATGAACGCCGGATCGCCGAAGTTCGATTCCAAGCCCCACAGCCGCAGCGCGTGGTCGAGTTCGTTGATGCGAATGTCGGCGTCGCGAGCGGCCGGACGCAGTCGCAACAGCACGCGGTGCAACTGCTCGTCCGTCACCACGACCGGATTGTCGTACAGCAATTCCAGTCTTATCGGTTCGTCGCGCAAGGCCGGCAGCGAACGCTCGCCCAAAATGGTTTGCGACCGATACGCCACCAGCGCGACCAGTCCCCCCACCACCACTGCTTGCAGGATCAGGAAGGTCTTCTGCGGCAGGCTTTCGTCACGGTTTGACACGTTTTTTCCCCTTGGCCTCGTCAATCACTTGCCGTGCGGCTTCGCTCCCGCGCCTCGGCCGCGCTCGCGGGGACGAATAACTCGGTCGTCCGATCGGCCGTTTTCGGCATCCTTGCGCCTTCGACACGGCGAAAGACCGCCGCGACATCGTCCTGATACATCAATCGCCACTCGGTCGCATTGCGAAGGTATCCCAGCAAGACCGTCTGCTTGTGCTTGTCCAGTACCGCCGTTTGGACGGCGTAGCGGTCCATCACGTTGGCCCATCCGGACCGCGTCTCGCGAATCACGCGATAGTCGGTCCACGTTTGACGCGGGAGCAGATGCACATTGGTCGTCACAAACACCTGAAGACCGGGAGGACCGTCCCAGACCAACCAGTCGCCCCACCACTGCGGATTGAAGACCTGTCCCTGTGGCGGATTCTCCCGCAGGTATTCCGTCACTTGCCACGGCGTCGAGTCGCTGTACAGATACCGCGACGGTCGCGGATCGTCGCCCAACAGCGACTTCCCCGTCGGCGACACGGCCAACGCGATCCAGAGGATCAGCAGCGAGACCAACGAGTAGCTCCACGCTCGACCGATCGGCAGGCCCCACCAACCTCGGAGCGATGTTCCTCGATAACGCGACCACCGGCGCCACCAACGCGGTTGGATTTGTCTCCAGATGTCGGCCAAATGCGGGACGACCACCATTCCCCAAATCGCGCCGTACCACCAAATCATCCGCACCCCGCGTACGACCGCCACCGCGAAAACCAGCAACAGAATCACGTGGGCTGCCGGGATGCGCCGGCGACTATGACGGAAGGCGACCATCAGCAGGATCAACGACATCGAGAAGGCCGGCCCGCCGGTGTCGATCAACTCCAGAGCTTGCCATTCGGAGATTTCGTGCAGATTCGTGTTGACGGAAAACACCAGCGTGTACAGCAGTACGTCCATGCCATAGGGATTGATCAGCGTGCCCAGCACGGCCAATTCGCCCAGCCACAGCCAGCGGCGGACGTCGGGGTCGGTCCAGACACCGCCGAGTCGCCGGGTTCGCCAAGCCGCCTCGACCACTGCCCCGGCAAACATACAGCCCAACAACGCCAGTCCGCACGCGAACGAGCCGTGCAGATTGGCCCACAGACACATGACCAGCGGCACCCCGATCCACAAACGCCACGGCACCCTCTTGCCGCCGGTGCGCCGCGGCGCAACCCCCGGCTCCGATTGGCCGCTGGTGACGATCAACCACAACAACACGGCAAACAACAGCGTCCCGAAGTTCTCAGGGCGGATCGTCGAAATACGGCTCCAGCCGACGACCAACACCAGCACGACGCCCAGATGGGCAAGCACGAGGTCGCGGCTTTGGTACAGAAAGGCCAGCCCCAACAGCCCGTACATCGCCAACGTGACCAGAGCGAACAACGTCGACAACGCCTCGCCGCCCCCAACCGCCTGTAATCCGTAAAGAAGCAGTTGCGACAGCCACGCCGAATCGATCACCGTCATGCCTTCGGATAACGGCTGGAACGGATCCTCGACGGGCAAAGTCCGATGTTCGACGATCCAACTGCCGTAGGCAACATGCCCCCAGAGGTCCGTTTCGCGCAGCGGAAAGCTATTGACTAGGTAGAAGAAAAGGCACCAGAACGCAACCAGCAGCAGATGCCACGGCGCCAGCGCCCAGCGAGGATGCAGTTTCGTTTCCAACAACGGCTCTTCCGACACCGCAGCCTGCGCCGCGGCGTCTTGATCCAGTCCCGCATTCATGCTGCCCCTGCTCTCCCGATCAATCCGGGGCCAGATCGATTCGCCCCTCGGGGACGGCCGACGATCACGCCCGGTTCGAACCGCTTCTGCTCCAAGTCAGGATTCCTCTCCAAAATACTTTGTCACAACTGGCAACGAAACGGCAAATCGAACCAAACTGCGGGCCATTCCCGACCCCGCGTTCGCCGATTGTGCCAGTGTTGACGAATGCTCCACGAAAAATGGGTCGAGCAGCGCGGATTGGGTTCGGCACTGGTGACTGGTGCAAGATCCCCGTCGCCTGCCCACTGCAGGCTCAGGTTGGTGTGCTACCCGCCTCGCCGCCTCGTTCAGCCCTGGGCGCCCCGTCGCTTGCCGGCTGGGAGTTGCGGGTTACGGATTGGGGAAGACGCCGTGGCTGGCCTGGCTTGCGTCTACGCTGGGGGCAGGGGTTTGGCGGGGATGCCGTTGATTTCGGTCAACGGACCGACGGTCACGGTGGTGTGCTGCCCGAGATGATATTGTTCGAGCACGGCTTGGACGTCGTTTCGCGTGACGCGTTGGTACAAGTCCATCGTCTGCCGGACGGTGCGATAGTGGCGGTGCTGGAGCCAGTTGTTGCCGACCGAGAACAGACGGTTCGATGGCCGTTCGCTTTGCAGCACGAGATGCGAGAGGATCTTGCTCTTGGCCTGCTGCAGTTCTTCCTCGGTGACGCCCTCTTGCTCGGCCTGCTGAAAGATCCGGCGCACGGCGTCCAGGTTCTCCAGCGTGTCCTCGGGGGAGCAGCTCAAATAGGTCATGAACAATCCCGTGCCTTGGAATTCGTACGAGCCCAAGGCGGCGCATTCGGCCAAGCCGGTGTCGATCAGTTCCCAGAACATGCGGCTGCCGCTGTCGTCGCCCAGCACGGCGGCCAGAACGCGCGCTGCGTATCGGTGTTCGTCCTCGACCGCCGGGCCGTTGGAGATCTGGACCACGTACTGTTGGACGGACGGCTCCTTGTAGTAGGCGTCGAAGCCCGCATGGTTCGCGGCACGCGGTGTTTCGCGGGGGGCTGCGAACGGCTCCCAACTGCCGCACTGGCGTTCGAGTTGCTCGATGACGCGCGGGAAATCAACTCGCCCGGCCAATGCCACGACGATATTGCCGGGGCTGTAGCGGCTGCGGAAATAGTCAAGCATCTGCTGGCGGGTCAGCGCGCCGACGCTTTGCGTGCTGCCCAAGACCGTCCGCCCCAGCGGATGCGATTGGAAATGCGCGGACATGCACTTGTCGTGCGCCCCGTAGGGCGGTTGGTCGTCGTACTTGGCGATCTCTTCCAGGATCACCAGCTTTTCCATGGCAAAGTCGTCCTCGCGCAGCGAGGGGCGCAGGATGTCGCTCAACAATTCCACGGCGCGGTCCTGGTACTCGGGCAGAAACGCCGCGTAGTAGACCGTCTGCTCTTCGGTGGTGTAGGCGTTGGACATCGAACCGATCTCGTCCAACTCGCGGTTGACGTCCGCGGCGGACCGGGTCGGCGTGCCTTTGAACGCCATGTGCTCCAGGAAGTGGCTGACGCCGTTGATCTCGTCGGTCTCGTCGCGCGATCCGGCCTTGACGAAAAAGCCCAAGGCCGTCGAATGCGCCTGCGGATTGCACTCGGCGACGATCTCCAAACCGTTATCCAGCGTGTGCTGACGAAACTCCAAGGGGGATCTCCAGTGGCTTTGCGCCCAAGGTGGCGATAGTGAATTCGCCCGGCGGATGCTCCGCCAGGTAGCGGTTGATGCTGTCGCAACTAAGCCCGTCCAGGATGCGGCCCAATTCGTCGAGCGTATACACGCGTCCCAGATGGTACCAATCGGCCGCGATCGAGTTGCTGCGTGACGAACTGGACTCCTGCTGCATCACCAGTCCGCTCTTGATCTTGGCTTTCAACCGCAGCAATTCGTCCTCGCGGACGCCATCGGCCAACTTGACCAGTTCGGCCAACAGCACGTCCAAGGTTTCCTGAGCCCGCTCGGTGCTGGTTCCGGCATAGCACAGGACGCTGCCCCGGTCGCGCAGCGAATGGCACGACGCATACACGGCGTAGGCCAGTCCGCGGTTCTCGCGGACTTCGGTGAACAGCCGGGAACTCATGCCGTCGCTCAGAACGCCGACCGCGCCGCGGGCCTGGAAATAGTCCGGGTGCGAGTAAGGGACGCTGTCGTAGCCGATCCCGATATGAGTCTGGCTCGATTCGACAACGATGTGCTGGCTTCGTTTGGTCGAAGGCGTCTCACCGACCATCCGCGTATCGCGAGGTTGCCAGTCGGCGAACAACTGGCCGACTCGGTCAAGCAGTGGCGGCCAGTCGAAGTTGCCGGCGACACTCAGGATCGCGCCGTTGGGTCGGTAAGCCGTACGGAAGAATTGCTCCACGTCGTTCAGCGTTGCGCCCTGAACGGCGGGGATTTCGCCGCTGGAATTGCGTCCGTAGGGATCCCCGTACCGCATTTCGCGCAATTGCTGGAAGACCCGTTGCGGCAGATCGTCTTCCAACGCGCGGATCTCCTGGATGCAGACCAGTTGGGCATCTTCGAGCTGGTCTTCCGGCAGATGCGGGCGCAGGACCACGTCAGCGTAGATGCTCAGCGCCTCCAACAGACTGTCCGCCGGCATCGCGCCGCCAAAACTGGTGTGGACGTTGGAGACGGACGCCGAGGTGTCCGCGCCGAGCAGCTCCAGATCGTTAATGAAGCGGCGGCTGTCCCGAATTCCGCAGCCGCGCTGGACCATTTCGCAGGCCAGATTCGCCAATCCCAGCCGATCGAGTGGGTCGTAGTTGCAGCCGGCCGGAACCAGCAGGGCAAACGCCGCCGACTCGAGCCACGACATCGGCTCGGCCAACAGCACCAAACCGTTGTCGAAAGTATGACGATAGATCGGCGGTGTCACCATGCGCGGCGGACCCTGGAATCGTTAGGAAAGGTGGTAGAGATTAACGCCTGCGTCAGGCATACGCAACCTCGGCAGTCTTGTAAACCGTGCGGATCCGCAAGAAACCCAACCGGCGGTACAAGCGGTGAGCCGCATGATTCCGGGAAGTCACCTCCAAGCTCACTCGGCGAACCCCCGCCTGCTGGAACCCCGCCAAAGCCCGGCCCAGCAGATAACTTCCCAGTCCCAGACCGCGGTGTTCGGGCACAACCCCCACGTTTTGGACAGAGCCGGCATTGTCGCCGATCCGGATTCCTTGGATCGTCCCGCAGGGGGATTGTTGATGCAGCAGCAACCACGTGGTTTCCGGAATGAATTCCCTGCGGCCGGTAATCTCGCGCATCAGCTTCAAACACCCCTCATGGCTTGCCAGCGACGGAAAAACGAACGCGTCGATCTCCTGGGCGAAGGCCCGGTACTTGGCTTCGGCGTGGGCCTCCAATCGAGATTCCTGCCAGGGACAAGCCGTGTAACCCGGCGGCAGCTCGGGCACCACGAACCGCGTCCGCTGCAGATCGATCTCCATGCGATAGCGTTTGAAATAGGTCAAACCCATCGAAAACGCGCTGCTCCCACCCGACCACGACGACCGGCGAAATTCTCCAAGCCGGAAAAGGCGAACGACAAGCGTAACGCAAACCGAGGCGGCCACCAAGGGGTGAGCGCGGGCGAAAACGTGATTCGGTGAGTTGCAAACAAGCTGGATCGAGGAGCGGGGTTCACACGGCTAGTCACCGAGAGAAAAAGAGCATAATCTGAAGATACTCGTAGCCATCCGAAAGGTCGTGCAACATTACGCGATAAGAAGTTCCCATCCCCGTAATTAAGGAACGTCCGATGAACGATGCGAAGAACAGCCGTCGCGACTTTTTGGCTCGTGTCAGTGCCGTCGGTGCTGCGTCGATGCTCGCCGGTACCGGTGCGGCGTCCGGGAGTCGTGCCGCCGAGGGCCAGGCCAAACTGGCTATCGACGGCGGAACCCCGGTGCGAAAGACCGTGCTGGGCTCTCGTCCGTACGGACCGCAGTTTTACGACGAGGTGGAAAAACAGGAAGTTCTGGAGGTGCTCGATTCCAAAAATCCGTTCCGCTGGTGGCACAGCAGTTCGAAAGTACTGCAGTTCGAAAAAGCTTACGCGGAGCACATCGGAGTCAAGCACGCATTGGCCGTGACCTCCGGCACCACGGCCTTGTACACGGCAATGGCGGCACTCGAAATCGGCCCGGGCGACGAGGTGATCCTGCCGGCGTGGACTTGGTACGCCGACTATGACGCGGTCGTGCTGTGCGGCGGACTGCCGGTCTTCGCCGAGATCGATGAATCGTTGTCGATGGACCCCGCCGACATCGAACATCGCATCACGCCGCGCACCAAGGCGATCGTGCCATCGCACCTGCAGGGCACCCCGGCGGACATGGACCCGATCCTCGAAATCGCCCGCAAGCACAACATCCGCGTGCTCGAGGACTGCGCTCAATGCTGCGGCGGACGCTACAAAGGCAAATTCGTCGGCACGATCGGCGACATGGGCATCAACAGCTTTCAACTCAGCAAGACGATCACGTCGGGCGAGGGCGGCGCCGTCACAACCAACGACGCGACGCTGTTCGAGCGTGCCTTGCGTTTCCACGACGTCAGCTCGCTGCGTTCGCCGTACCAGCAGAGTCTGAGCGGCGGATTGCTGGCCGGCTTTGCCTCGTGCAACTTCCGCATGAACGAGTTCACGGGCGCGGTGCTCAAGGGGCAAGTCAGCAAACTGGACACCATTTGCGGTCGCTTGCGCGACAATGCCCGCAAGGTTCGCGAAGGGATCGCCGACCTTCCTGGCTTGAAACTCCGCAAGACGGGCGATCAGGATGGCGACATCGGCGTCACCGTGTTTCTGGACCTGGGCACCCGTCAACGCCGCGATTTCTTCCTGCGGGCGTTGCGGGCGGAGAACATCTCCGCGTCGGGGCCCGGCGGATCGGTGATCCTGCCGGCAGACCAACGGATCGAGAGCAAGGCGACGATCCACCCCGAGTGGCCGTCGTTTCGGACTCCGGCCGGCCAGGCGATCCGCTACGGCGCCGAATCCTGTCCGCGGACCATCGATATCATCGGCCGCATGGGCGGCGTGATCATGGACCCCAGCTTTACGGAAGACGACGTCCAAGATATTGTCACGGCGATCCGCAAAGTGTATCCGGCCATCGTAAAAGTCTAGTGGCTCTAACAAAACTGGCCCGCAACGGCCAACCTACACGCTTTGCGAACCGCCATCCAGTTCATCCACGGCAAAGGCTTCATCGAGGAGATTCCAATGACCGTTTCCAAGAAGATCTCGCGGCGACGCTGGCTCGGACAGTCGGCCGGAGCGGCCTTGGCCGGAATCGGCATCCCGCTGTTCACCTCGTGCGGCCGGACGCCGGATTCCGACCGCGTCGAGGTCCAGCCGGAGCCCCCGGGGCCGTCGCCGGGACCGAACGATCAGATCGGCGTGGGGATCATCGGTTGCGGACGGCGAAACGCGCAGCTTCAAGTCGGGCGAGGCGGGCAGGGGAAGCCGCCCGCCCAGGCGCGCATCGTGGCTGTCGCCGACTTCAACAAGAAGCGGGCCGACCAGTGGGCCGAGAAATATAAGTGTCAGGCCTTCCAAGACTACCGCGCGCTGCTGGACCGCAAAGACGTCGAGGTTGTGATTTACGCCACCCCGGAGCATTGGCACTACTTGCCCTGCATCCACGCCTGCCAAGCGGGAAAGGACGTTTACGGCGAACAGCCGTTGAGTCATACGATTCGCGAAGGCCAGGTCATGGTCGAAGCGGTTCGCAAGTACGGACGCGTCTTCCAAACCGGCGAACAGCAGCGGTCGCATCCGAAGACCCGCAAGGCGGTCGAACTGATCTTGAACGGGCGCATCGGCAAGATCCAGTCGGTGATCGGCTACAACTATCCCAGTCCTTGGGAATGCGGTTTCTCGGCGCAACCCATCCCCGAAGGTCTCGATTGGGATCGCTGGTGCGGGCCCGGCGAGGTCGTGCCCTACCACACGGACCTGTACTTGTCGCGCGTGAAGTACGAACGGGAATGGCTGGAACCGGCCGAGGAAAAGGCCATCGGGCCGGGCTGGATGTCGTTTCGGCCCTACTCGGGCGGCGAGTTGCTCAACTGGGGCTGTCATGGCTTGAGCATGGTCCAGTGGGCGCTGCAGATGGACGGCAGCGGTCCGGCCGAAGTCTGGGTCGAGCCTGCCGAGAAGCTGGGAACCCTGACCTACAACGAACCGGAGACGCGAGATCGGGGCGATGCCTTTGCCAGCCGGACCATCATCCACTACCGCTACCCCAACGACGTGACACTCACCTTGAGCGGCACTCAAAGCCGGCTGGGCGGCGGTGCGACCTTCATCGGCGACAAGGGACGCATCAGCATCTTCCGCGACGGCTACGAGTGCGAACCCAAGGGACTGGACGAAGAACCGCTGCCCGCCGATGCGATCCGCGTCTACGAGAGCGACAACCACATGCAGAACTTCTTCGATTGCGTCGAGTCGCGGCGTGATCCCATCATGGACGTCGAGGCCGGCCATCGTGTGGCTACGCTGTGCCACCTGGGCAACGTCGCCCGCTGGACCGGCCGCCGCCTGACTTGGGATCCGGAGAAAGAGACTTTCCCCGGCGACGACGAGGCCAATTCGTATCTCGATGGTCCGCGGCGCAAGGGCTACGAACTGCCTACGCAAGTTTGATCCGCGGAACGCGGTTTTGCGAGCCAAGTTACCGTAGATCGTCAGGAACCGTGATGGACACTGGCTCCAGCAAGCCGCTCTACCGACAAGCCAGCCGGGCAGCCCTGATCGGATTGATGATCAATCTGATGCTCGGCATCGCGAAACTGATCGGCGGCATCTGGGGGAATTCGTTCGCCCTGCTTTCCGACGCGGTGAACTCGCTGGGCGACGCGCTCACTTCGGTCGTGGTCCTGTTTGCGTTGCGGTTTGCTCAACGGCCCGCCGATCAGGAACATCCCTACGGCCACACGCGGGCCGAAGCCATCGCAGCCTCGAACTTGGCCATGCTGATCGTCCTGTCCGCGTTGTGGATTGGCTGGGAAGCGATCCAGCGGATCGGCTCGCTTCACGAAGTCCCGCCGGTATGGACCTTGTGGATCGCGGGCATCAACGTCGTGATCAAGGAGGGATTGTACCGGTACAACGTCCGCGTCGGTCGCCGGACCAAATCATCGGCGATCATCGCCAACGCCTGGGATCATCGCAGCGATGCATTTTGCTCGCTGGCCGTGCTGGTCGGCTTGGCCGTCGTCCGCGGGGCGGGCCCGAGTTGGATCTGGGCCGACGAAGCAGCGGCGCTGATCGTGGTCGTAGCCATTGTCTACTCGGGGGTTCAGTTGTTCCGCAGCAGCGCCAGCGAACTAATGGACCTGCAGGCCGATGACGAATTCGTACGACGGTTGCGCGAGACCGCTCAGCAGGTCCCCGGCGTGCGGGCTGTCGAAAAGCTTCGAGTGCGCAAGACCGGTTTGGAATTCCTGGCCGACATGCATCTGGAGGTCGATGCGCACACGACGGTGGCCGAGGGCCATCGTATTGGCCACGCCGTCAAGGATTTGCTCGTTCAACAATTCCAGGCCCTGCGCGACGTCTTGATCCACCTGGAACCTCATCCGCATCGCGATGGCCCGCCCGAAGTCCTTCCTCCCGATCGGCATCCGCCCACCACCCATGAAACCGCACACCAGTGAATTGGCGATCGATGCTGAGCAGGCGCGGGCCGGGATGCATTTGCCCGATGCTACAGCCGACCTCGGGGCTACCCACTGAGCGGCTGGTCGGAATCCCTCAGAAATGCCTCAACGTCCTTGTTACGCTCATCCTCAGGAGCCAAGTCGGAGAGATCTTCGGTGTCAGGCAACCCCTCCGAATCCCCGCCGTTTGTGCTTGGCGAAACGCCTGACGCCGACGCGCTGACCGACGGACTGCTAGCCGCCGCTACCTCGTAGACAGCTCGGAACGTGATTGTTCCCAGTGTAAGCAATCCACCCGGATGAAGGATTTCACTCTGGATTCTGCGTTGATCGATAAAGGTGCCGTTTAACGAGCCGAGATCGCGGACTAACAGAAAACCTTGATGTTCCACGATTTCGCAGTGTCTGCGGCTGACCAGGGGGTGCGGTAGGACTAAAGTGGCATGTCGTCCGCGGCCGATGATGACCGGAAGTCGAAGTTTGATCTCTTTCGGCGTGATATGGCTGCCGACCACCACCAGTTTTGCATCCATCGGTGTTTTCGCGGGGTTGCCGTGTAGCTCTCCAGTCAGGGTGGTAACCAATTCGACAAGTTTAGCTCGATTGCTGCTGCATGACAACGCCCAAGTTTCGTTGGGAAATGGGGTTGAGCCATTTCTTTGAGATCGGGCTTCAACCCTCTTGCAAGGCTAGGCGGGAAATCTATAATCGTGAGCGTTCGTGGGGGGAAAACGTTCCCTCCCTACAATTCGACGTCTGAATGCCAAGTGCGGGTGTAGCTCAGTTGGCAGAGCACAACGTTGCCAACGTTGTTGTCGTGGGTTCGAATCCCATCACCCGCTCTTTTTTACTTTTCCACGATGGTTCTTGCTGCGAGCGTGTATCCAATCATGACGGAATCGGAAAACATCGAAGCATTGGAAGTGACGGACGCCGACCAAGCGACCGAGGATCAGGGGAGCGCCGATCAACCGCAGGAGAAGAAGGAACCCTTGACCCTAGAGGTCACGGTCGCCTCGCCGAGTTCCTGCCAGCGCCATGTCACGATCACGGTCTCGCGGCAGGATGTTGATCGCTACCTGAACCACGAGTTCGACGATCTGGCGCCCAAGGCGGAAGTCCCAGGTTTTCGGCCCGGCCGAGCTCCTCGCAAGCTGGTAGTGAATCGTTTCAAGGAGCATGTTCATCAGCAGATCAAAGGCAAGCTGCTGATGGATAGCTTGGCGCAGTTGAGCGAGGAGCATCAGTTTTCTCCGATCAGCGAGCCTGAACTCGACCTGAACGCGATCGAGATCCCCGACGAAGGGCCGATGACGTTCGAATTCGACCTGGAAGTCCGGCCGGAATTCGAACTTCCGGAGTGGCGGGGACTGACCATCGAGAAACCGGTTCGGGAAATCACGGAAGCCGATGTCGATGAGCATCTACGGCGCGTCTTGCAGAGGTATGGCAGACTGGTTGAGCGGCAAGGTCCGGCAGAGAGCGATGACTTCTTGACGGTGTCGATGGAGTTCGCTCACGGGGATAGCGTCCTGTCGCAGAGCGATGCAGTGCGGGTGCAACTGAAGCCCACGTTGAGCCTGCAGGACGCGAGTTTCGAGGGATTCGGCGAACTGATGAAAGGCGTCGTTGCGGGCGATGTCCGCGAAGCTCAAGTGACGATCAGCAAGTCGGTGCCAGACACCGAGTTGGCGGGCCAGTCGGTGCGGGCCACATTCCGGGTCGACAAGGTCGAGCACGTCGAGTTACCCCACCTGTCGGCGGCGTTCCTGGACGAGATCGGTGGATTTGAAAGCGAGGCCGAATTGCGAACTGCGGTCTCCGGAGCATTGCAACGCCAGCACGAGTACCGGGCGAGCCAGAATGTCCGGCAGCAGATCACGCGTGCGTTGACCGCGACTGCGACATGGGATCTTCCGCCCACCTTGCTGAAACGTCAGGCTCACCGCGAATTGCGTCGCGCCGTGCTGGAATTACAGTCTCAGGGCTTCCCCAACGAAGTCATCCAGGCGCATGCCAATCAACTTCAGCAGAACATCCTGGACTACACGGCCGGGGCGCTGAAGGAGCACTTCATCCTCGAACGGATTGCCGAGGACGAGAAGATCGATGTGAACGACGACGACTTCGATCAGGAGATCGAGCGGATCGCCGACCAGGAGGACATGCCGCCTCGTCGTGTCCGTGCCCGCTTGGAGAAGCGCGGCGAGATGGATGCTCTGCGGAATCAGATCCTCGAGTCCAAGGTCATCGAGAAGATCGTGTCGCACGCCACGGTCATCGATACGCCGGCGGAGAAGATCATGCAGCAGCAGTCGCTGGATGATAACACGGCTGCGGTCCCCTATTCCGTGCTCGGCAAGCGGGACGCATCGGAGATCCCCGAGGCGAAGCACGGGGAGGAAGCGAGCAAGAAGCTGCCTACCTGATCGGCCCATTCGAAGATCGTAATGACTTCGCCGCTCTCGGGCGGCGTTTTTTCTGGCTGCCCAAGGATCGAAAAGTCATGAGCGGACACCATCCGTTTCCCATGTTCGACGCCTATTCGTACCAGTCCTACCAGCGGCAGCGTCAGTTGACGCTAGGCGATTTGCTGCTGGAGAACCGCATTGTCTTTCTGCAAGGCGAGATCTTCACCGGCAACGCCAACGAAGTCGTGATGAAGCTGCTGTACTTGCAGAGTGAAAACCGCCGCAAGGACATCCACTTCTATTTGAACTCGCCGGGCGGCGACGTCGTTTCGACGCTGGCCATCTACGACACGATGCAGGTGCTGACTTGTCCCGTGGCCACGTACTGCGTGGGGCAGGCTGCCAGCGGGGCGGCGGTGTTGCTGGCTGGGGGCAGCAAGGGCAAGCGGTTCGCGCTGCCGCACGCCCGCGTGATGCTGCATCAACCCTACGGCGGCGTCGGAGGGCAGATCAGCGATATCGAAATCCAGGCCCGCGAGATTTTACGCAACCGCGAAATGCTGAACGAAATCCTGGCGCGCCACAGCGAAAAGCCGATCGAGCAATTGGCCAAGGACACCGACCGCGACTTCTTCATGAGCGCCGAGGAGGCCAAGGCCTACGGGATCGTCGACGAGATCCTGACCAAACCGGCCGTCGAAGCGGCGGCGGATGACGAAGCAAACTGAGTTGCCTGGAAACGGAGCGAGAGTTGATATGCCGACGATCCCCATTGTTGTCGAAAAGAGCGGCCGGGAAGAACGGGCTTATGACATCTACAGCCGGCTGCTGAAGGACCGGATCATCTTCCTGGGCTCGGGAATCAACGACGAAGTGGCCAACGCAGTCGTCGCCCAGTTGCTGTTTCTTCAGTCGGACGACCCCAAGGCGGATATCCACGTCTACATCAATTCGCCCGGCGGAAGTGTCACGGCAGGCATGGCGATCTACGATACCATGCAATTCGTCAATTGCGACGTGGCGACCTACTGCATCGGTCAAGCGGCCTCGATGGGCGCCGTCTTGCTGACCGCCGGAGCCAAGGGCAAGCGGTACTCGTTGCCCAACTCGCGGATCATGATTCATCAGCCTTTGGCCGGCATGCAGGGCACCGCCGAAGAGATCATGATCCATGCTCGCGAGTTCCAGCGGATCAAACAGCGGATGAACCAGATCCTGCTCAAGCACACCGGCCATTCGCTCGAAAAGATCGAAAAGGATACCGATCGCGACTGTTTCATGACGCCGGAAGAGGCACGCGACTATGGCTTGGTGGATCATGTCGTCGAAAGCATGAATTCCGCCAAACCCGCCCAGGCGTAGCCGATGTTCACCGGAGCCACGCCTGTCGACAGACGGTCCTGGTCGCGTTTGCGCCAATGCGTTCTGGTGGCGTTGCTGCTTCCGGTGGCGTCCCGTGCGAGTGGCGCCGAAGGGCCTTTGATTCCGGTGGCCTACAACCATCCCGGGCTGACGGTCGATCTGGGCGTCGGACTGTGGGCATGGCCAGTACCGTGCGACGCCGACGGGGATGGGCACTGGGATCTGATCGTGTCGTGCCCGGACAAGCCATCCAACGGCGTCTGGCTTTTCGAGAACTCCCGCCGCCGCGATCCCAGAGACAGTTTCCCGCTGTTTCAACCGGCCCGACGCCTGAGCCATACCGTGCATTACGTGATGCCCAGCTATACGGACCAGGGACTGCGAGTGCTCACGCCCGGCTTCGAGTATCCTGAGTTTGTCCGCAGCGGCTTGGAGCAACGCGTGGCCTTGCCGGTGTCGCCCAAATTCTATGTGCCGCAGGGCCAGCAGCAGAAGGGCCCGAAGGTTCGGCACCACCAGTGGCGTTACGTCGATTACGACGGCGACGGATCGCTTGATCTGGTCGCGGGGATCGAGGACTGGAGTTTTTACGGCTGGGACGACGCCTGGGACGAACGAGGCCAATGGACAAACGGGCCGCTGCATGGATTCCTGTTTCTGTTCCGCAATACGGCATCGACAGCCGAGCCCCATTATGCGGCGCCGGTTCAGTTGCAGGCGGGCGGTCAGCCGATCGATGTGTACGGTTGCCCGTCACCGAACTTCGACGACTTTGACGGGGACGGCGATCTGGATTTGCTGTGCGGTGAGTTCCTGGACGGCTTCACCTATTTCGAAAATACCGGCACGCGAACCGAGCCACGGTACGCGGCAGGTCGTCGATTGACGCTCGATGACGGCTCGCCGCTGACGATGGACTTGGAAATGATCGTGCCGGTGGCGTTTGACGCGGACGACGACGGCGACTTGGACCTGATCGTCGGCGACGAGGACGGCCGTGTCGCGTTGGTCGAGAACACGGGCGGTTTGCGACCCGACCGCACGCCCCGGTTCCTGGCGCCTCGCTATTTCCAGCAGCAGGCGGACACGCTCAAGTGCGGCGCCTTGGCGACGCCGGTCGGATTCGACTGGGACGGCGACGGCGACATCGACATCCTTTCGGGCAACACGGCGGGCTATATCGAGTTCTTCGAGAACCTGAGCGCCGCCGGTGTCGAGTTTCCACGCTGGGCAGCACCGCAGCGTCTGGAAGTGGATGGCCACCCGTTTCGCATCATGGCGGGTCCGAATGGCAGCATCCAGGGACCGGCTGAAGCCAAGTGGGGCTATACAACATTGAGCGTTGCAGATTGGGACGGCGACGGTTTGCCCGACATCGTCTTCAATTCCATCTGGGGCCGCGTCCAGTGGCTGCGGAACATCGGCACGCAAACCGCCCCTAAGCTCGCACCGCCGCGAGCGGTCGAAGTGGCCTGGCAAGGTCCGCCCCCCAAGCCGGCTTGGACATGGTGGACGCCGCAGGGCAACGAACTGGCCACCCAGTGGCGTACCACGCCTGTGGCGATCGATTGGACCGGGAATGGCCTGACTGACCTTGTCATGCTCGATCACGAAGGCTATCTGGCCCTGTACGAGCGAGTCGAACGCGATGGCAAGCTCGTCCTGCTACCGCCCAAGCGTGTGTTCTTCGGCACCAACTTCTCCGTCGCCAACACCAATCAGGGAATTGTGAACGCAGCACCGGGGTGCCTGCGTCTGAACGATGGCGAGGCGGGCCGCAGCGGCCGGCGCAAGCTGTGGATCGTTGACTGGGACGGCGACGGCAAGCTGGACATCCTGGTGAATTCCAGCAACGCCAATCTACTGCGCCAAGTCGACGCCCGGGACGGCAAGTGGTACTTCGAGGATCGTGGACCCATCGTTCAGCAGAGCATCCAGGGTCATACGACCAGCCCGGCAATCGTCGATTTCAACGCCGACGGCATTCCCGACTTCCTCGGCGGCGCAGAAGACGGTCGGTTCTATTACTACCGCAACCCGCGCGGACGTTGAATGGCGGCGGATTTGCATGAACCTCGTGCGGCGGCCGATCCGCAGCAACTCCATCTTTCCTGCTGACGTTTGAATCCAAGGGAGAGATCCGATGAAACGGTCCTTGCAACACTTGCTGATCCTGGCGGCCGGACTGCATCTGGCCGGACGAGTCGCGCTGGCCGACCAACCGGGCGTCGTCCGTTCCGAATTCATCTACGAGACGGCTCCGTTCCCCAGTTGTCACGCCTCGACGATTGCCGAGAGCCGAAGCGGATTAGTCGCCGCATGGTTTGGCGGCACGCACGAAAAGCACTCCGACGTGGGCATCTGGGTTTCGCGGCAGATCGACGGTCGATGGTCCGCACCGATCGAAGTCGCCAACGGAGTACAGTATCACAAGGCCGACGGCACGGTCCATCGCCATCCGTGCTGGAATCCGGTATTGTTCCAACCGAAGACCGGGCCGCTAATGCTGTTCTACAAAGTCGGTCCTGATCCGCGTACGTGGTGGGGCATGTTGATGACCAGCGAGGACGGCGGCCTGACGTGGTCGCATCCCTGCCGTTTGCCCGAACAGATCGACGGGCCGGTCAAGAACAAGCCCGTACAACTGCCCGACGGAACCATCCTGGCCGGGTCGAGCACCGAGTACGACGGCTGGCGAGTCCACTTCGAAAGCACCAAGGATCTCGGCCGCACATGGCAGCGCATCGGGCCGGTCAACGACGGCGTCGAGTTCGGTGCGATCCAGCCGAGTCTTCTGTTTCTGGGCGGCAATCGTTTGATGGCGCTGGGACGCACTCGTCAGGGCAAGGTGTTTCGCGTCGCTTCCGAAGACTTGGGAAGAACTTGGGGCTCGATGACGGCGACCGAACTGCCCAATCCCAACGCGGGAACCGACGCGGTGACCTTGTCCGATGGTCGCCACCTGATTGTCTACAACCACACCAGCAAAGGCCGTTCACCCCTGAACGTCGCCATCTCGCAGGACGGTGAGACCTGGCGCATGGCCTTGGTCTTGGAGAACCAACCGGGTGAGTACAGTTACCCGGCCGTGATCCAAACCGCCGACGGTCTGGTCCACATCACCTACACATGGAAACGTCAGCGCGTCAAGCACGCCGTCGTCGATCCGACCCGCATCGTTCCAAGCGACTTGCCGTAGCTCGGGCAACCATGCGATGCCGGTCGCTCGTGCGGTTTCGTACGAGAAGCTGACGACTTTGACTGCTGAAGTTTCTCGAACGCGGCGCTGGCAAATCGCACCCAGAACACGGGATTTGTGCGCTCGGGCTCGATTCGATTCGTTCCGCCCCTTCGCCGGAGTCGAAGGAGATCATCGGGACGGCGGATTGCGAGGCAGGCCCAGGTTGTCGGCGAACGCTTGGCCGGCTTCGGAGGTCTGTTCGACAAAGACGGTGACCGATGTCACGTCGGCCCCGGTCGTGAAATCCAGCGTCTTCCGCTCCCAGCCCTGGTCCTGGCTGTTCACGGTGACCTCCGGTCCGCCGTGACCGCTTACGCCCAACACGGCCGTCGCGTTGTCGCCCGACACTTTGAGCCAGCCGGACAGTTGGTACGCGGTGCCCGGGTGCAGATGCGCAATGGTCTGCTGGACGCGGACGCGACCGTTCAGCTTCAGTTCGTATTTCGAAGTGCCGGTCTTCTGAACTTCGCCACGCCCGAATCCGTTGCCCCAGCCATTGCCGGGCGCGATTCCAGCCGTTCCAGGCCCGGACGTCGTCCAATACTCAAGCGTTCCCAACTCGAACGCCGCGTTGCGGACCGCATTGCTGTAGGCCGCCAGCGGCACCTCCAGACAAACATCAGGTGGATTCTCGAAGTTGTGTCCGGCCTGCCAAGCGGGCGGAATCGCGCCCAGATCCGGCGGACTGCCCGCCGTGCCCTCGGCGATTCCCGGCAACGGGAACCCCGCGCCCCGCGCGGGCGAGTCGGGGGCAAGTTCGAATCGGCCGTTCAGTGGATCGGCCAAGCCGGGCTCGGGTCCGATCAAATTCGGCTCGGTGGCCACATGCGCTGGCAAGCGGAATTCCTGAGCCGCGATGTTGTTCTGGAAGCGGCTGCCGAACAGATCGTTGCGGTGGCTGTGATCGAACGTCGAGATCCTGCCGCTGTTCCACAATGTGTTGTTGTAGCAGAGCATGAAGTAGGAAGGGTTGTTCACCTGCAGCGGCATCCCGGGCACGTTCCAGACGATGTTGTGATGCACGATGGCATTGTGGCTGCAATGATCGAAATAGATCCCCGCCGTGTGCCCGTGCGCCAAGTTGTCGTGAACCCAGTTGTAGCGGATGACGGTGTTCATGAAGTCCGTGTTGTGCCCATAGGTCATCCCCAAGTCCGCGGTCAGCCAGCCCGAGTGCGAAAGGTCGTTGTGCTGGATCAGGCTCTCCATCAGTCCGTGGACCGAGCAGACGTCGCGGCCCGAGTCGCGGATCGTGTTATGGCTGATCACGTGCCGCCGGCCGGAGAACGACGCGACGCCGTTCCATTTCCCGGCATAGTTGCCGTCGTGCAGGAACGAATTGATCAACCGGTTGTCGCGGCCCTCGATGCGGATCAGGCTGCCGGAAGCGTACGCGAATTCGCAACCGATTACCTCGATGTCGTGGCCTTTGATCAGCACGCTGGCGCGGCCGCTGACGTCGTTGACGTAGGAATGTCCGATGTACTGGCCGTTCAGGCCTTTCAACTGCAAGTGGTGGCTGGCAGCGTCTGTCGCGATGCCGCCGGCCCGGAAGCCGATGCCGTCGATGTGAATGTGCGCGCGGCCTGACAAATCGATCGCGTAGATGCGGCGTTTGGCTTCGACCGCCAGCGTATTCGGGTCCGCGCCACCGGGCGGCTTGAGCCACAGAGTCTTGGTTCCGCGATCCAACCACCATTCGCCTTCGGCGTCCAGGGCATTGCGGACGCCCATCAGTACGTACAGGTTCCCCTGGCGCGGCGTGTACCAGCGGTCGGGCTGGGGTTTGTCAAGAGTCAATGTCTTGGTGGCGGCGTCAAACGCGGTGACGCTTGCGCTCCAGCAGTACCAGCGTTCTCCGCCAGCACACCAGAGCACGGCGCCATTCCAATAGTCGTCGACTTCGCCCGGCAGATTGGGATCAACGATCGTGTTGGCCGTGCCCGAGGCGACGACGGCCCGCGCCGGTTTGAGCAGCGTGCCTTGCAGGTCCGGCCAACGCGCCTCGGTCAACATCCGCTCGCCAGCAAACAACTGGTTCTCGTCGGCCAAATCCCAGTCCAGCGACGTGCGAAACAGCCCGCCCTCGGCAGCTTGCCAACCGCCGACCGGATCGGCGCCGGTCAGCAACACGCGTTCGCCGGGCTGCACGGCGAACGCGATGGGCGCATCCGGCGCACCGTCGCGCACGGGTCGAAGCGTCTCGCGGTAAACCCCGGCCCTCAACCGGCACGTGTCGCCCGGGCCGACGACCGCACAGGCCTTGGCCAACGTCCGCCACGGACCATCGGTGCGGTCGGCGTTCGCATCCGCCAGACGTCCCGACCAACCGTCGTCGCCGGCGGGCGAAACGTAGTACTCATCGCCCATCGCCACGGCCTCGCCCATTGGGAACAGAGCCAGCAGCGTCACCACCGCTGCACCGAACACGACACGGAAACGGAAACGCTGCGATCGGGCAAACGACATCGGAGGGCTCCTTCATGCGGCAGGATCGAAAGGCAGGAAACGAAGACATTCTGCCCCGCGATCGCTGGCGATGCAACCACCAATCGCTGCGCGGCATGGTCCGGGACAGGTACCTGACTTCTCGCCGCAGGTCGTCAAATTCGCTTGAAACGCTTGTCGAGTTCCTCGCGAGTGAAGACCAACGCGGTGGGCCGGCCGTGGGGGCAGTGGTGGCTGTCCTGGAACAGATGTCGTTGTTCCAGCAGCACGGTGATCTCGTCCGCGTTCAGCCGGTCGCCGGCTTTGATCGCTGCCTTGCACGAGATCATGTGCAGCATCTCGTCCAGCAAGTCACGGCGTTCGGGCGTCTTGCCGCCGGACATCAGTTGTTCGACCAGTTGCCGCAACACCTCGGCCGGATTGAAATTGGCAAGCATGGCGGGATAGCTGGAAACCAGCACGGTGTCCCCGCCGAACGGTTCGATCTCGATTCCCAACCGACACAGGATCTCCCGCGATTCGAGCGCCACCGCGGCCTCCGCCGGCGTCAAGGTCACGGGCTCGGGCACCAGCAGACGCTGCTTCTCCAGGCTGCCCCCCAAGACTTTGGTGCGCAACTGCTCGTACAGGATCCGCTCGTGCAGCGCATGCTGGTCGATGATCACCATCCCCTCGTCGTTCTCGGTGATCAAGTAGCGGTTGTGGACCTGCATCCCCGAGCGGGCGATCACGGGCGCCGCCTGCGTCTCGGACAAACCGCTGTCGGCAGACGGCGATGCGGTCGGCGGCGATGCGGCCGGTGGCAATGTGGCGGGCGACTCAGCCGAACTCGGTACGACCGGCGATGCACCAGGAACCGTCGGACCTTCCTGCTGAGCGGCGGGCCGAACGTTGGCGGGCTGCCCCGCGAGGCGACCGTCGGAAAACGGACGGAATTCCGGCACGGCGCCGGGCAATCGTGTGTCGCGGAAATCGAACTGCGGCTGGCGCGGCGGCGCAGCGCTCTGTCCGAGCGGCGAAGGACCGCCGGCAACCGGTGCCGCAGCGTCGGCGGATGCCGCGTCGGGATGATTCGCATCCGGCGTAGGACGACCCTTGGCCCAGTTCAGCAGTTCTTCGCGCCGCTGCTGAGCTTGGCCTTCGTCCAGAGCCGAAGCCGGGTCCTGGTCGACGGCCAAAGGGCCGGTGCGGACGCGCGCGGTCAGATCAGTGCTGAGGAACTTCTGACGCAGCGTGCCGAGCAATTGGCTGTAAATCCGTCCGCCATCCTGAAAGCGGACTTCCAGTTTCGTCGGATGCACGTTGACATCAACCGTGTCGGCGGGGATTTCAAGCTGGAGAAAGGCGACCGGAAAACGGCCGGTCAGCAGCAACCCTCGATACGCCTCGCCCAAAGCGTGCTGCAGAGCGCGATCGCGGATATGTCGGCCGTTCAGAAAGAAGTACTGCAGCCGGTTATTCGCGCGGCTCAGACTGGGATTGGCCACGAACCCGCGGAGCGTCACGATGCCGTCACTGCCTTCGACCGGAATCAGCGAGTCGGCAACCTCCAGCCCGAAAAACTTGATGATCCGTTCGCGCCAACTGAGCACCGGCGGCAGATCGTGGATCGGCCGATCGTTGTGCTGCAGCGTGAAATGGATGGCGGGAAAGGCCAGCGCGATGCGAGTAAACGCCTCGGTCACATGCCCCATTTCCGTCTGGGTGGCGCGCAGAAACTTGCGGCGAACCGGCGTGTTGTAGAACAACTGGCGGACTTCGACGATCGTGCCCACGGGCGTGCCGCAAGGAACCACCTGGCTGACGTGTCCGCCGATCACCTCCAGCTCGGCGCCGGCCTGGTCCCCACCGGTGCGGCTCCGCATCAGAAAGCGGCTGACTTCGGCGATCGAGGCCAGCGCCTCGCCGCGGAATCCCAGGCTGCGCACGCCGAACAGGTCGTCGGCGTCGCGGATCTTGCTGGTCGCGTGACTCGCCACGGCCAGCGGCAGTTGCTCGGGCGGGATGCCGCAGCCGTTGTCGGCCACCCGCACCAGTTCCGTGCCGCCTTTTTCGATGGACACGTCCACGCGCGTCGCTCCGGCGTCGACCGCGTTCTCCATCAATTCTTTGACCACGCTGGACGGGCGTTCGATGACTTCGCCCGCTGCGATCTTGTTGACCACGCTCGGCGGCAGTTGCCGGATCTCGGGCATGCGATCCTCGCGCCTCCTGGTGCGTCAAAGCCTGTATTTGTCCAGTTTGCGGTACAGCGTGCGGGCCCCGATGCCCAGAATCCGCGCCGTCTCTTCGCGGTTGCCGTTGGTCAGCTTCAGCGTCTCCTCGATGGCCCAACGCTCGATTTCGCTGAACGGCTGGCCGATCAAACCCATCGGCCCCGACTCGGTCTCCACATGCCGTTCGTCGATCTCCGTCAACTCGGGCGGCAGGTCGTCGATGTCCAGAACCGAGTCGGTGTCCAGCACGACCATCGTCTCGACGGCGTTGCGCAACTGCCGCACGTTGCCGGGCCAGTCGTAGACGAAGAAACGCTTGCTGACAGCGGGCGAAAAACCTCGTGCCGCTTTGCCGTGCCGCTTGTTGAACTGTTTGCGGAAATGGTCCATCAGCGGCACGATGTCCTCGCGGCGCTGCCGCAGCGCCGGCAATTCGACCGTCACCACCTTGATCCGGTAGTACAGATCGCGGCGAAAATCCCCCGACTCGACGGCGTCCTCCAAATCGCGGTTGGTCGCGGAGACCAATCGCACGTTTACCTTGATCGGCTTGTTGTCGCCGACGCGAGTGATCTGGTGCTCTTCCAGCACTCGCAGCAGCTTGATCTGCGTCGACATGGGCATGTCGCCGACTTCGTCCAGGAACAACGTACCGCCGTTGGCATACTCGAACGCCCCGACGCGATCGGTGACGGCGTCGGTAAAGGCGCCTTTGACATGCCCGAACAGTTCGCTTTCGACCAGATTCTCGGCCACGGCCCGCGCGTTCAGCGGCACCATGCGTTTGTTCTTGCGAGGGCTGTTCTGGTGAATCGCCTGCGCAATCAGTTCCTTGCCGGTTCCGCTTTCGCCGGCGATCAACACGGTGGCGTCGGTCGGCGCGATCCGCTTCAGCCGGTCGATGACCGTTTGCATCCGTTCGCTGGCGTAGATGATGCCTTCGAAGCCGAAGCGTTCGTCCAATCGCTGGGAAAGCTCCAGATTCTGCCGCCGGAGCCGCACCGCGTCGACCGCGCGTTCGAAGACCGCTCGCAACCGGTCGGAACTGATCGGTTTTTCCAGGAAGTTGAACGCGCCCTGCTGCATGGCCTCGACCGCCTTGGGCACCGTCGCATGTCCGGTGACCATGATCACCTGGCAGTGGGGAAGCAACTCGCGCGAGCGGCCCAGCAACTGCATTCCGTCGACTTCGTTCATCACCAAGTCGGTGACCACCACATCGTAAGTGTTCTGCTCGATCCGTTTTCGACCTTCTGGTCCGGAGGTGGCCACCTCGCACACGTAGCCAATCCGTTCCAGGATCTCCGACATGGCGATCGCGTGCGCGCGGTCGTTGTCCACAATCAACGTGCGGATCGAATCCCGCGACGTTTCGTCCGCGTTTTCCGGCTTGTCCAAGGGTGTGTCTGACATGCCCCCGATGATACAAGACCCGAGCCGCGGCGACTAGGCGGGAGAACGACGGACCTCGACTCATCAGCCTGCGAGCCAGCGCGTCAACTGCTGCCGCGGGACGGAAGTATTCATCCACGACGTGTCCGGTTCCGGCAAGCGGAGTGCCTGGTCCACGGTCAGCCAGCCGCCGGGCAAGTCGATCGAGCTGACCGAGCCTTTGCGAGTTACCCAGCGGAACGATCTCCGCTGGTCGCACAACTCGGCGATCCGCAGCGTGGTTCGGACATCTTGCGCGACGTAGTCGAGCACTTCCTGATATCGTCCGGCGGCCCAATACTGCGGGGCGAGGTATCCCGACATGCCTGCCGGTTTTCCAGGAATGCCCAACGCGCTGGCAGCCTTGTCCAACGCGACGGGGAATCCCTTCACGCAGAACACGTGGAACATCAAGTCCACGTGGTTCCGGGCCAGATCCCGACAGACGTCTCTCGCACCGGACTCTTCCGCCAGCACGTCCAGGTCGAACGCCAACCCGTTCCAAGTGACCAGGGTGTATCCCTCCTCCACCAGGCCCGTCAGTTGATCCACCACATCCCGTGCGTCCTGACGAGACATCTTCGGAGCGGGCGTCCCTTCTTTCTTCTTGCCGTACCAAAGCAACGGTGCGCTCGCATCGCTCGGCAAAGCTGCCGCGCAAGCGATTCCGAGCGGACGATGGGCGTGCCAATCGAAATCCTCACCCGGGACTTCTTTCGCGGTTTCGATATCGAACGCCAGGTATTTTCGAGCCATCGCTTCGTCAAGGACTCGTGAACATGCGGTCTTCGGCCAGACAATCGCACAGGCGGCGGTAGCAGTCCGCCAGTGCGCCGGGTTGGTGGTCGTCCAGCACCCGCGTGATTCGGGTCGCCAGACTGCCTGATTCAAACATCGTGTGCAAGGCCGCGTCGAGTGGTTCCGGGAACGGTTCGTCGGCGCGCACTTGCTGGTACAGATGCTGCCACAGTTGCCCGGCCGCATAGGTTCCTTCCGCAGGCGGAGCGAAACCGAACGCGGCGGCGTAGTCTGCGTCGCTGATGCGGGTGTTTTCCGCGTCGCCGATGGCGTTCAGAAGGATCGCTTGCAGCGGCTCGACGCCGAATGCCTGTTGACGAGCCAGCGGCATCCAACGCTCGTCGCACATCGCTTGCAGTACGCCGGTCAGCAGTCGGCAGACCGCCAGATCGGCGCGGGGGCATTCCTGGACGTCCAGCACGCGGATCTCGATCGTGTTGCGGTCGAAGCGGGCGATGGCCCCGCGCGCATTGAGCCATTCGTACTGCAACGTACCGTCCGGATCCAGCGGTGCGATGTCGCGATACAACGGCTGCAGAATCTCCTGCTCGTAGGCGTGCTTCGAAAACACCGCCTCCGGAACCACCGCACCGGACACGCGCGGCACGCGGCGGGCATTCTGCCGGTAGACCTCCAGCCGGTTGTCCAGCCGCCCGGTCGTTTTCCCGTCCATCACGGGCGAACTGGCCGCCAGGGCCGGCATGATCGGCAGCAGCAACCGGATCGCGGCATGCAGCCGCGCGAATTCCTCGTCGTCAGCGAACGGCAGATTCAAGTGGACGCTTTGCAGGTTGGCCCAGCCGTGCCCGCGGCAATCGAAGACGCGGTGGAACGCCTCGTAGATCGGGCTGAAATCGTGGGGCCACAACCGCATCTCGCGGTGCGGGTCCATCCAGGGATGCATGGCGGACGGCATCAGACGGCCGCCCAACGGTTCGAGGATTTCGTTGATCCGGACGACATGCTCCTGGAATTCGCTTGCAAGCCCGTCCAGACTGGCCGCCGGATCCGTCGTCTTCAGTTCGATCACGTGCAAGGCCAATTCGTTCGACCAGGAGATCGACCCGAGTTCGAATTCCGACAGATATTCACCGGCAACCGCGTACAGCACGCGATCGGTCACCGGCAGAACATCCAGCGACCGGGCGTCGACAATCATGTACTCCAGTTCGACGCCGTAACGTTCGAACAGACGAAAGGGAGGGCGGTCGCTCATGCGGGTTGGTATCCCGACTTGGTTTGTTCGATGCGGTTCAGGAAGACGCTCATGATGCGCGTGTACAAATCGTCCCGGAGGATGGCGTCCTCGACGGCGGACTCGATATTCGGATTGTCGTTGATCTCGATGATGTAGAACTCGCCGTTCGATTCCTTGACATCCACGCCGTACAGTCCGTCGCCGATCAGGTTGGCAGCCTTCAGCGCCGCCCGCACCGCGGCTCGGGGCGCCAGTTCCACGGGCAAGGTTTCCCATTTGCCATAGTGCGTGGTCTGTCCCTCGTGCTTCATGATCTGCCAATGCTGCGGGGCCATGAAGTACTTGCAGGCGTACAACGGCCTCCGGTCGAGGATGCCGATCCGCCAGTCGAACGTGGTCGGCAGGAAGCCCTGCGCGATCACCAACTCCGACTCGGCCAGCAGCCGCCTCAGTTCGTCGTTCAACTGCTGCTCCGTGTCGGCCTTGACCACGCCCAGCGAAAACGCACTGTCCGGCTGTTTCAGGACGCAGGGCAGGCCCATCTCGCCGGCCACCGAATCCAGATTGCCCTTGTGAACCACCATGGTCGGCGGCATCGGCAGCCGGTGTCGCCGCAGCAGCTCGGCCAGAAAGACCTTGTTCGTGCAGCGGACGATGGAATCGGGGTCGTCGATCACCACCAAACCCTCGCTGGCGGCTCGCCGGGCAAAACGATAGGTGTGATGGTTGACGTACGTCGTTTCGCGGATGAACAAGGCGTCGAATTCGGCCAGCCGCGCGTAGTCGTCGCGGCCAATGAACTCGCAGCTCAGGCCGAGCGAGACCGCCGCCCGCTCGAATCTCCGCAGGGCCTTTTCGTCCGAAGGCGGATTGCTCTCCTGCGGATTGTGCAGAATCGCCAGATCGTACCGAGCCCGCACGCGGCGCGGCGATCGCCGCCCGCGCCCCGCAAAATGCTCGGTCGCGGCGTCCACCAGAAATCCCGCGTGCGATTCGGGAACTTCGTTGGTGGCGATCGCGGCCACGCTGCGGATCGACCACTTTCCGTTGCGGGCGAACTGGACGCGAATCAGCGGTACTTGGAACAGATTGAACAGTCGCAGACTGAGGCGGTCGTAACGCTTGGCCATGTTGCGGCCAAAGTAGATGCTCAGCGTGAACTTCTCCGATTGGATCGGCGCCAAGCTCTGCTGAATCAAATCGTCCAAATCGTCCGATACCAGCCGGACAAACGCCTGGGACTTCATGTCCTGGATCGTGGTCACGCTGGGCAGGGGTTTGTGCCCACGAGCCTCCGCGAGCAGCGATACATAGTAGCCGCTGGTCTGGTACGAATACGAACGGCAGAGATTGATCAGTCTGACGCCGCGCATTTCGCTGTAGCTGGGCCGCGTCAAATAAGATCGGGCATCCACCACATCCACACCGGCAATGGCGAAAGGCCACTTGGCTGGGTTGTCAACGACGATCAGGACCGCCACCGACGCCCTCCTGTTTGAAATTGTTTTCGGGGACTCCGCCGCGTCTTGCTTTTCGCGGCTGGATGATCAGCAAATTGGCATCGTAGGTCAGGATGCCGAGCATGATGGAACGCAGGACATGGTCGATCGAGACATGGTATTTGTGGCCGGGCCCGAGGGGGTTGGCACGGAAAGGGTCCGCCACCAAGACCGATTGATCCACCAAGTTGTAACCGCACAACACGACGAAATGGCCAACGGGTTCGCCGCGGACGTCGTCCGCCTCGCAATTCGGCCCGAACTCGCGCGCGGCCCGATACAAGTTCGTGGCACTCAGTCCCGTGAGGATGGGAATCTCCCGCTTCAGGAACCGACGGATCAACTTGCTCGTAAAATCCTCCATCTGGATGCGACCGCCCAGCTCCAGCAACTCCAGGTACGCCTCACTGGCCACGCGCAGCTTCTGCGAGGGTTTGAACGCCATCTGCGCCCGTAAACGATCCGCCAGCGCCGGAAACGGAGGCTGAAACCACGTCGGATCGAAGATCTGCAGATTGCACGTCAAAATGGTGGCATCGTAGCCGCGCCGCAATGCGTGACAACCCAGCAGAACGGCCAAGGTACCACCTTCGCGAAGCTGCGGCGTTTCCCGGATTACATTCTCCAGAGGGACTTCTTCCCCGTAGAAACGGTAGACTGCGTGTAGGCAGGTTGGCCCGCACGTGACGTTGTCCGGCTGAGCGAGGATGTCCAGTTGCAGGCGTGATTCCATACGAAGATCGATCCTGAAGGCGCGAATTGTACGATGGCCGATTCAAACTTCCTAGCCCGGATCTTCTTCGTAACCAAGATTTCACGCCTGGGTCGCTCAGAAATCCTGCCGGTGCAGATACAGGCAGCCCAACGCAAGCATGACGACCATGAACCC
Source organism: Pirellulaceae bacterium (assembly GCA_023382975.1). Taxonomy (GTDB): domain Bacteria; phylum Planctomycetota; class Planctomycetia; order Pirellulales; family Pirellulaceae; genus SKKK01. Next base: position 27,433 of record JAHDXO010000047.1, on the reverse strand, counting down.
CAGACTGCTCCAGACGGGCCGCCACGGGTGCAGTTGCTTCTGCGCTGTTTGCAGATCGCCCAGGCCGCCTGCCGACTCGCTCGTCTCTTTGCCCGTCAGCACGTACTGAATCGTCGTGTCCAACTCACGAGGCTTCGGAAAAACGGTGTACAGCGGCACGAGGGCCCAGCGGTAGAGCCGCTCGATCATCGGCATCGGCGGCGAGCGGCGGTCGATCACCTGCCATTCGGGCAGTCGATACGTGGTGACGCGCCGCAACCGGTCGACGACGCGGACCTCGGCGGGCGTCGGGAAGATGCAGCACGATATGTCTCGCTGGCGGATCCCCGGAGGCTTGACCATCCGGTCGGCTTGGCGGTCGTAGATCCAAAGCCGACCGTGGTGAAACACGATCGAGAAGTGGGCTCCGCCCGGTGCGGCCTCGATGAACCGCGGCTGATTCTTGCCTTCAAGGTTCACTTCCAGACGCGGTTCAAGCGTCTGCGTCTCGTAGACGACGATCCGGCCGTCCTCGCGTCCGATCAGCAGCGTATCGCCGCCGAACGCCATGGCGATGTTGCCGAGTTCCTCATCGGACAACCGCTTCTCCAAACGGATTTCGTACCGGCCCTCGTCGTCCTTGCGCAGCAGGGTGATGCGGTTGCGGCTGTAGATCGCCAATTCGCCCGTGTCTTGGTTGATGGCCGCTTGAGCGTCTCGCGACAACAACACGCCGGTATCCGGGCCCACGCTCTGGAACGGATCGGGCGCGGGAAGCGGGATCGAGAATCCGAACAGTTCGAGCGGCCGAACCGATCGCCGCAGGTCGCCAGTCAAGCGGTACAGGCCCAGACTGGAAACGGCCAGGATCGATCCGTCGGGTTCCGTCAGCAGCATCCGCGTTCCGATCGAGGCGCTGGCGCCCGACTCGGCTTGCCAGTTGTCTTCGCGGCGCGCCGACCACGTGGTCATCTGCGCGGTGCGCAGGGAACGCACCGCCTGGATCAACTGGTCGCCGCGACGGTCGTAGACCGGGCCTATCGGCCGCAGCTCGGGCGGCACGGCCGCCATGAACGCGACGGCCATACGCCGCTGCATGGCTTCCTCGTCGTCCGACTGGAAAATCTCGACCCAGTCCCCCGCGTCGTCGTCCCAGCGGTGGATCAACCCGGCTTCATTGGCGCCGATCAGCGTGTCTCCGGCCTCGACCAACCGTGTGATTCGGGTCTTGTCCAGCACCAGCCTTTCCACCCCCGACTTGCTGACTCCCACAACAAAACAGGCGGCCCAAAACAGAATGGTCATCACGACCGAGACAATGGCATTGCGCCAGAGCAAACCGGCCACCGCCGACACCGTGTAGTAGACGGCAAACATGAAGACGTACACCGGGATGCTCAGCAAGATGCGAGGATCCCACATGCCGAACCGCGTTCCCAGGATCAACCATAATCCGCAGACCAAGTACGAGGCGTTCAGCAGGATGAACGCGCAACCACCCAGAAACTTGGTCAGAAACAACAACGAACGCCACACGGGTTTGCTGAGCAGCAGATTGAGCGATCCGGGATCGAACGTCTGCGGCACGATCGACGCCGTGACCAGAATCGCCACCAGGACGCCCAGCGTGCCGACCAGCCAGCGTGTCACCCACTGGACGACCGATTCGAGCACGCGCTGGAAGTCCGCTTTCCGCAACGGCAGCGGCTGGCCGAAGTCGTAGCCCAGATAGCAGAACTTGACCGAGGTCGGCAGACTGGGCGCAAGATAGTCGGGAAAGGCCGCTTCCAGACGTAGACGGTTCAAGCGGCCGATGTCCTCGTCGGTCAGGCTGTCCGGCGGCTGAGCTGCCAGTTCGCTGGCTTCCTCGCCCACCAGCCGCACGTCGCCCCAGGCGTCCGCGTCGTAGAAATCTCGCTCGCGCATCCGCTGGCTCAAGGCGTTTCGGAAGTCGCCGATCAGTCGAAGCATCTCGAAGGCCCCGCTGATTTCGCCGTCGCCGGGAACCCGGAACTCCGACACGCGGCGTGCCAGCGGCGCGTCCAGCCGCGACAGGATGTGCTGGGCGGGGCCGGGACGGCGACTCTGCTCGGCCACATGTTCCAGGAAGTGCGGCCAGTCGCGGACGTCGCCATCGGTCAATTCGCGGGTGGCCTCTTGCTGGTATCCCAGCGGCGCCAAAGCCACCAGCAGCAGCGTGATCAGGATCAGCAACACCCACAGCACGCGCGACGCCAACGCTTCGCGGAACGAATCTTGAACAACGGCCCAATAAGCGAGCATATTCACTCCACAGCCTCGGCGACGATGGCCAGGAACGCGTCCTCCAGAGTGCGCCGCTGGCGAGACAAGCTGACGATGCTCACGCCTTGCTGTCGCAATCGATCGACTCGCTGGTCGACCTCGGCCTGCCCCGCCGATTTGATCACCACGGCCAACCGCCCGTCCGCAGACCGCTCCCAGCGGGAAATCTCGGCGCCGTACAGCGCCGCGTGGATCGCCTCGTCGGTCCCCGCCAGTTCCAGAAGCAGGTCCGGGGCGTCGGCACCGGCCGCCGTGTCCACCGCCTTGCTTGCCGTCACGTCCTTGACGGGCCCGACGTATCGCAACCAGCCTTGGTCCAGAATGGCGACCCGATCGCACACCAGCTCGATCTCCTGGAGCAGGTGGCTGTTGATAAACACCGTCTTTCCTTCGGCTTTCAGCGTCTGCATGATCCCGCGCACCTGGGCGCGGCCCAACGGGTCCAGGCCGTCGGTCGGCTCGTCCAGCATGACCAAACGCGGGTCGTGCAACAGGGCTTGAGCCAGTCCCAGACGCTGGAGCATACCCTTGGAATACTTGGCCACGCTGTCCGAAGCGCGGTCGGCCAGTCCCACGGTGCGGAGCAAACCATCGCGGCGCCGACGCACCTGGCTTGCCGACAAGCCGCTGAGCTTGCCGTAGTAGTCCAGCGCCGTCAGCGCCGTATGGTGCCGCGCGATCCGCAGATTCTCCGGCAGAAAACCGATCTGCCGACGCCCGCGGCGGTCGCCGGCCGGAAAGCCCAGCAACCTCGCCTGGCCGCTCGTCTTCCGCACGATCCCCAGCAGGATCTTCACAAACGTCGTCTTGCCGGCGCCGTTGGGTCCCAACAGCCCGAAGATCTCGCCCGGGCGGACCTCGAAACCCAGCCCCTTCAGCACTTCCAAACGCCGACGACGCAACCAGCCGTCGCAGTAGACTTTGCGCAACGAATCGACTTCGATCACCGGCGAATCAGGCATAAGTCTTGCTTTTCAGCGGAACGTTGAGTTTCGGTGGCCAGTGACGGGCGGGCGAACGCCCGTCCGATCTCCTCACGCCGTCTCCAGACCGAATGCCTCGCGCAGTTTCTGCTCCTGCTCGTGGGACAGGTTGGTCGCAAGGATCTTGAACTCGATGCCCTTCATCGCCTCGGCTACCCGGTCCAAGACGGCATCGCTGGTCATCAGAAACAGCGCCGAGGTGCCTTCAGTCACTTCGCTACGAATCCGCTTGATGAAGTCGTCGTCGATGCCGTAGTCGCGGAACGTTCCTCCCAGAGCGCCAAAGGCCGCACCGATGGCCATGCCGAACAACGGAGTGAAGAAGATCATGCCGAACAGCAATCCCCAGAACATCCCTCCGATCGCACCGGCGCCCACCAAATCGACCAGTTGTCGGGTCTGGGGGGCTTTCTTGCCGACCGGCCATGTAACAATGGCTGCGTCCAGAACCTTGATCAAGTGCTGCTTCTGGAGGTTCTGGACCAACTCCAAAACCTCGCCTGCCTTCTCCGCCGTATCGAATTCGAGAACAGTTACCGTCGCCACAAGAAGTCTCCTTCGTTCTGAGTGAAATGAATTCCGACAGGATGGCATTGGTTGCCGAACGGCACGCCAAGCCGCAGCGTTCGCGAAACGGCCATTTCAGCATCGTTCGAGAAACAACTGTCGCCTCGCCAATGTAGCCATCACACTCCGTGGGATGATCAGCAATAAACACTGGACAGTTATTTCTCGAACGATGCTTAGGCGGTCCGGTCGCCCGCGACGAGGTAACCTATGGCCAAAACCTTCGCGAGTCAATCCCCGGCGGCACGGGGTTCCTGCCTCGTCGGTCGCGACGAAGCCTTCCTACACCTTGCCCGCCGGCGGAGCGTTATTCGGCATCCACCAAGTCGTACACCCGCACGTAATCCACCAGGAACCGATCAGGCAGTTCGGCCTGAGCAATGTCGCCGCCCCAGTCGCCGATTTCGTCGCTCAGCTTGATGTACAAGGGCACTTGGCATACGCCACCGGCGTCGGTTCGCCACGTCTCCTTGCCGTCCACATAAAACACGTACTCGTCGGCTTTCCACAGCAGAGCGAACGTATGCCACCCTTCCATGACTCCCGGCACCCGCGCCACGTGGCCTTCGGACCTGTGCTCTTTGCCGTAGCCGTCCCAATGCAAGGCGTGCTGAACCCGGTCGTCCCGCCACGGCTTCTCCATGATGTCGATTTCCGTCCCGTCCCGGCCCTCGTTGCCGATCTTGCCGACGCTGGAGTTGTAAAGCCAGAACGCCGACCAGTGACCCGGCTGACTTTGCAGCTTGATTCGGGCGACGTAGTAGCCGTGCGCATGTTCGAATTTGCCCCGCGTGCGGACGCAAGCGTCCAGATACCGGTCGCCCTCCTTCAACGTGCTGATCGCCAAGTTGCCGTTGCCGTCCAGAGCCACAGCCTTCGGGGACCACCAACCATCCCGACGCTTGTGATCCGGAACGTCCCACTTCGATTCATCCAGCTTGTTGCCTTCGAATTCGTCGTGCCAGATCAGTTTCCAAGTCTTGCCGCTCGGCGCGGCCGGGAGCTGGTCGTCCGAGTCAGCGGTCTCCACAGAAACGGTCAGCAGTCCGAACATCAGGATTGGCAGCAGAATCTTCATCATGGCAGTCTCCGTTGGTCAGCGAAACAGTTGCCGCACATTCTACCAGCCGACGACTCCCGTTGATAGAATCGGAGCGGTCTCAGATCATCCACAGGCTTCGAAGGAGCAATCACCATGAAGAAAATGATGTTGGCGATCACAATTCTGTTGGTCAGCGTGGGTGCCCTTGCCCCGCTGACTGCTCGGGCAGCGGAAGCGGCGGCGACCGGCCAGGAACCCTGCAAACTGGAGCGGGCTTTCCAAGTCGAAATGAAGTACCTGCTCTACCTGCCCAAGGACTACGGCCAAAAGGAATCCTGGCCCCTGCTCCTGTTTCTGCATGGCGCCGGGGAGCGGGGAGACAATCTGGAGTTGGTCAAGAAGCACGGACCACCGAAGTTGATCGAGGCCGGTCAGGATTTCCCGTTTATCGTCGTGTCGCCACAGTGTCCGAGGGATCGACGCTGGGAGCCGTTCGAGTTGGCAGCACTCCTGGACGAGATCGTCGAGAAGCACAAGGTGGATCAGGACCGCATTTACGTGACGGGCCTCAGCATGGGCGGTTTCGGCACCTGGTCACTCGCCGCTTACCAGCCCAAACGGTTCGCCGCCCTCGTGCCGATCTGCGGCGGTGGCGAACCCATCGTCGCCAAACTGTTCGCACCGATTCCGGCGTGGGTGTTCCACGGAGCCAAAGACTTCGTGGTGCCCGTCGAGCGGTCGGAGAAGATGGTCGAGGCCATGAAGCAAGCCGGAGGCAACGTCAAGTTCACCGTCTACCCGGAGGCGGGACACGACTCGTGGACCGAGACCTACGCCAATCCCGAACTCTACGAGTGGCTGCTCCAGCAGAAGCGAACAGCGAAGTAGCCGAAGCTGTTGTCTCCTGCGTTCTCTTAGCGTGGCGACCAGAACATGACCGGCGCGGTGATTCCGCCGGTGCCGAGTTCGGACAGGCGGTCGTTGACCACGCGGACGGTCACCGTGTTGGATTCGTCCGGGCCGAAACGCAGAGCGGCGGTGGCGTCCACGTCGAAGGGCCGGAAACTGCCGGGGACGCCCGGCAGTCCCTCGCCGGGTTCGCGACTGGTGCCCAGCAACTGACCGTTGACCCAGACGGTGGCCACGTTGTCGACGCCTCCGAACCACAAATAGACCTTGCGTCCGCGGAACCGCTCGGGGATCTCCGCCGTGGTTCGATACCAAGCGGCGCCTTTGTAGTAGTGCAGGCCCTGATCGCTCCAGCTCCGCGACGTGGTCTTCAGCCGCTGCCAGTTGCCGCCCAGCGTGCCCGGCCGCTGCCAGCCGCCCAACTCGCCCAATCCGTTGGGATCGAGCAGAAAATCCCATTCGTCAGGCAGGCCCGCTACCAGTTCGCCTGTCTCCACCGTCCGCTGATGGCCGGACGACACGGCTCGTTCGAAAAAGCGATTGAAGTAGCTCCCTTGATTTTCTGACCGTTCATCGCGATGAACCAGCGATTGCAGGTTGCGTCCGGAGCCTTCCAGAACGTACCCTACCAACTCGTCGGTCAACCGATAGTACGCCTGCATCTTCTCGTGCGCCGTGCGGTAATCGTGTTGATTGCGAGCCTCGATCAGATCCAGAAACAGTTCCATCCGGTCGAAACCCGCACGGGCAATCCGCACCCGCTCGGCGTAGGGTTGCTCCTCGTCGCCGGAGGTCGTCCGCTGTTGTGCGTCAGCGAGCATCGCCCGCATCTGTTCGCGCCGCGGTTGGTGCGTGAAGATCGGAAAGTAGACGTAGCTGGAACCCGTGAAGTACGGCGTGTCGCGGAAGGCCGCGTCCAGCGCTTCATGGTACTGCTTCATCGGCTCGCGGGCCGGACCGTAGAACTTGGCGTAGAACTCGTCCAACAAGGCGTCCGCGTCCGTGTTGACGTTCCACATCATCCGCGTTGCCAGATACAAGGAAATCGCGTTGGACGCCCAGGATTGACGGATCACCTCGACTCGCATCACGTTGATGCCTTGCTGCCGGAACGCAGGCGTCTCGCGGCGGATGCGGTCCACTTGGCTGATGGGAAACTGGGGGCAAGCCAGATTGTTGTAATAGCCCCGGTAGTAGCTTTCGTTCAATTCCAGTTGATTCCACCGGTCGATGATCCAGCGCAGAATGTGCCGGTCGGGACTCATCGGGTTGTCCATCCCACGAATGCGGTCCAGTGTGATCGGCGCGAAGACGGCCACGATGCGAGGATCGGGCTTCAAACTCGGCGGCGGAGGCATCATGTGTCGCGCGTAGACGTACCAGACCAAGTGCAGCTTGGGGTAATCTTTGTCCAGCGCCGCCAGTACTTGATTGAAGAACCAGATGTAGCGGCCCGTCACGGCGATCTCGCCGTAAACCGGGTCGAACACACCGCCATCGAGCCTTCGGCAGTTGTCGCATTCGCAATAGCCGCCTCCGTCGTTCGGTCCCATGCCGAGATACACTTTTTCCGCGGTCGGCTGCACGCGTGCCCGAACGGCCTCGACGGCCAGGGCGACGGCTCCGGGATTGCTCGCGCAGATCTGGCGGAACTGTCGCTGGTCGCCGATCAGGGCGAAGAATTCCGGATGGCGATCGAAGATCTGCTGGCCGCTGCGGCCGGTGAACGGGGGGATGCCGTGGCTTCCGGTGGGGCGCTGCGCGCCGCCCAAACGCACTCGCCGCGGCCAGTCTCCGACAGTCAGATGCTGCAGCACTCGCAAGTCGAACGACGGTGCCTGGACGGTCGTCTGCGTCTTGAGCCGCAACGTCCCCGTTTTCGGAACGACTCGGCCCAAATCGCCGGGCATGTACCAGCGCACTCCCAGTTGTTCCAGAAGTTCATAGATCCCAAACAACGTGCCTTCGTCGGCAAGGCCTCGCACGTCGATTCTCCGTGGGGTCACCCGTGCCGTGAACGACGAAGGATTGTCCCCCGCGGCACGCGTGCCAGCGTCCAGCGCCGCATCGGCTGCGCCGCCCAGAAAAATCCCCAGTTGCCGGCCGACGGCATCGGCGCCGACAACCGGCAACGTTGCGCCGCTGATCAGCCGCACATGCTCGACCAGTTCGTCGGCGGCCTGTCGTTCCAGCTCGGCGGGCTCCGCCGGTAAGACAACGACTGCCTGCGGCTGACCGTCGACCACCAAGGCCACCTGCGCCTCGGCGGCTGCGACATACACGGCAAGAACGGCCCAGACTCCGGCCACAATCGCTGACGTTCGCATCGTTGACTCCTCGTGTTACGGTTCCAATTACCAGCCTCGCGGTCAATCTCGTTGCCGACTGATTCTACCGATTCCGGCTGGAAGAAGTGGGCGTGCGGCAAAATTCCAAAGTACCCCGCCATTGTCACCTTGGAGCATGGGATTGATCCTCCGGTGGAATGGGGCGAGAATCCGATCCATCGAAAGGGGTTCGCGCATGAAAACACAGCTCGGATTGACAATTGGGCTGCTGCCTCTGTTCCTCACGGCGCCGAATCTGTTCGCCGCCGATGATCCGGTCACCGTGACGGTGGATGCCAGCCGCACGCTCGATACGCCGCTGCGTTTGTGGGGATACGTGAACGTCTCGCGTCGCGCGCCGCCGCCTGTCGAACTGTGCGCGCGGATCGAGCAGGAGTACGGGCGTCCCGAAGTCACTCGCTGTTGGCTCATGCTCGACGAAATGTGGGACTACCGCACCGACGCTTACCGGTTCAACTACGAGATCAACAAGGACTACTACGAGGGCGACCCGGACAAGCGTCGCTACGGCGTTGTGGGCACGGTCACCGGCCTGCGCTACTACGACTATCTGGCTTCCGCGAGCGAGCACAGCGAGACGGTCATGATGAACATCCGCCGCTACGAGCAAGAGGTCCTGGCCGGTGTCATTACTTGGCAGAAGTGGAAGGACGTTTTCAAGACCGCCGTCCGACACTACAAGCAGCGATGCCCCAATCTCCGCTACATCGAAGTGCTGAACGAACCGACGGCGAAGAACCAGAGCAACCTCGGCAACATCCGGCATTACTACGCCTTCTATCGCCAAGCCTATGAGGCGATCAACGAGGTGAATGCCGAGCTGAAGCCCGAACTGCCGCTAATGGTCGGCGGCAGCTCCGGGTTCCGCACGACCGAAGCGATTCATCTGATCAAGGACTTTGCGCGCGACCCGCGTCCCGACAAGAGACTCGACTTCGTCTCCTTCCACCATTACTGGCTTCAGAAGACACCGGCCGAGATCGCCGGGTGGGAAGCGGAGATCGACACAGCGCTCGCCAAGGCGTCGCTGCCGACCGATCTGCCGGTCTTTGTGACCGAAATCGGATATGCCAACGCGTGGAAGTCCGATCCGGAAAAGAACCTCTGGCAAGCGGTTGGCATGACCGCGTTTCAATACCACGCCCGTCACGCCCAGGATCTTCGGCTGTTCCCCTGGGTACAATACCACTCGCCCGAACAGATCGCCTTCGTGCAATTCGATACCAAAATGCGAATGACGCCCTTTGGCGCCGCCGTCAAAATGCTGCGCATGCACAAAGCCAAGGAAGTCTACGCATCTTCCTCCGGACTGGACAACAGCGGTACCGGCGTCGGTGTGTTGGCGACTGGCGACGATACGGGATTGATCGTTCAGTTGTGGAACCTGCAGCCGGGCGATTCCAGCCATCAGTCGGTCGACATTTCGATCCGCGGTTTGCCGCAACATCTGCAGAACCGCGAGCTGCGAATCCAGCGTTACCAGATCGATGCGAAACACAGCAACTGCTTGGCCGTGCCAAACTCAGCGAGCGGTCTTGAAATGGCGGACGAACAGTCGAAAACCGTTCGGTCCGAGCTGAGTTTCTCGATCGACATGGAACCGATGAGTCTCGTCCTGTGGACGATCGCGGCGCCCTGACCAAATCGGAATCGCTCTCGCGATCGATTTCTGGAAAGTCATCAACTGGAAGCGGCATCCGATCGTACCGACCGACTTGCCGCGAGTTCCGCGCTAGTCGAGATCGTCCGGCTGCTTGGCGTTCGGCTTGGATTTGACGCTGGCCTTCCATTTTGGATTGGGATAGTCAGGGTGCAGACCGAGCATCCGCGGCGTGGTCGGTCGCACGGGGCCCCAGTTGATGGCGTAGGGATGCTCTTGGCAGATTCGCTCCATCCGCTGCCAATTCTCCCGCACCCGCTGGGCGACCATTTCGTCCCGTTCATTCCAGTAGCCCTGCATCGAGCCGATGTTCTCGACGCACAGTTGAGTGAATGCCAATCCGGCCCGCACAAACGCGATGCGACGACCAAGCAAGTCGGCTCTCTCGCCCGCCGGTTCTGTGTCGATCACCGCCGCGGCGCGTTGCAGATGTCCGCTGGCGCGGCTCAGCAAATCGTCGGTATACAGTTGGGGCAGGTTGAACGCTCCAGCTTCGTAGCCGAGCTGCTCGACATAGGCCATGCGTGCTTGCTCCAGCAGTTCGTAGTAGGCCCGCACGTGTTCTGCCGCCGGTCCGAACGCCCTCGCGTAGTAATCGTCCAGGACGGCTCGGCCATCACGGCTGGGATCCCAGATCAGTTGCGCCATCACGTAGTACTGCGGCCCCTGAGTCGCCCAGTGTTCCCAGACCCCATCGATATAGATCCCGATGCAGTGATGGTCGGCGACGAATTTCAGATCCCGGATCGTTTGCGCGACCGATAGATCGGGCAGCCCCTGCTGCCAGCCGCCCGGGCTGCCGGTGTTCGGTCGCCACATCAGCCGCGGTGCCAGCTTGCCCCAGGCTTCGAACTGCTCGCGGTGCGTGGTGCCTCGCGTCGAGCCGCGGTCGACCAGGTTGGTGCGGCCGAAGAAATTCGCGACGCTTACCATGATCACGTTGTCCGCCGGGCGAGCCTCGACTGGCACAGGCCGCGAATGGCCGTACGACAGCATGGCCACGTAGTAGTCCCGATCGGGATAACGCTCTTTGAGCAGGCGGCCGAGCTGGTTGGCAAAGGTGACGTGCCGGTCGGACAGCGCGGGAAGTTCTTCGCGGTGGTGGTGCCAGAGGAACAGACGCGGCTCGCCGTCGGGATGGTCCCAGGCGCGGCAGTTCTCGCAGACGCAATGGCCGCTGGTCCAACCGTCGTTCGGCGCGCCGTTGAATACCGTGCGGGTTGGGTCGCGCTGAAGTTGGTCCTCGACATCCGCCAACCACCGCTTCCAGACCGCGGGGTTCGAGTCGCACAGTTTCGCCGTCCGCGGGCTGGGGTGACCGCTCCGAGTTCCGTCCGGTTGCAGCGCGAACAAATCGGGCTGAGTCTCGTGAAAACGCTCCCACCACTCGCCGAAGGCGTGCCCGCCGCTGATCTCCAGCGAGCCGAGTTGAAGCCGTTGGCGCCGCGTCCAGTCGTGCGCCCGGCCGTAGCCCTTGTTGCCAAGCATCGAGAAATTGAACGCACCGCCGCGAGCGCGAATCGGCGGATGGTAACGGTCCACTTGTTGCGGCACGGCAATCGTGTCGCGTCGTACGATGTCCACGCCCAGATCGCCGGGCCACAGCCAGCGGACGCCCAACTGATCTTGAAGAAAGGTATAGACGGCGTTGACCGTCCCGTATTCCTGCTGCTTGCCGACGATCTTCTCATCGATGCCTTCGACCGCCAAGTGTTCGGGATCCCAACGGTCGCGCCCCGCGATGGCCGCATGATGTTCGCTCACGGCGATCAGCGTTTCTTCGGGATGCTGAAAGGAAAAATCGACTTGGGGAAACAAGGTTTTCAGCGCTGGCTGGTAGCCGACCCAGATCGCACGCTCGGGCAGCGGGTCGGGTTCGCCTTCGATGACCTTCGGTCTGGCGCCGCTGATTTTCTCGATGGCATCAGCCAACTCGTCCGCCGCCCGCCGAACAAACGGCGGCGCATCGAGCAAGACCACAATTGGCGCGAGACTGACGCGTTGTTCGACGATCGTCAATGCTGGGGTCGCATCCGGTTCGACTGTCGACCGGACGCTGATCGCGACTTGTCCGGGCAAGGGGAATGCCGTCGCCAGAACAAGGACGAGTGTCCCGATGACGCACCAACTGGGTAGCGCCGATGGTAATCCGAATCTGCCGACCATTCCTGATACCTCCCCACGTGATTTGCCTCGCGATGGTACTGCTAGCACGCCGCCGGAAATGATAGCCGAAGTGCCGGATTCTAGCAAAAAACTCGTGATTTCTCGCTCTTTGCAACGTCCGCCGTTTGCCATTCTCTTGGTGAAAGGGCCTTGGCGCACCGAAATTCGTCAGATAGATTACCGTAAATGGGAAGAGATTGTGGGCGAACGATTACGGACGGTCGAAAGGAGGTGTTGGATGCGTAGCACGGAGCGGCGCGTTGTCACCACGTTCGACTTATTTGTGGTGGCAGTCATACTGGGGTATGTACTGGTAGTTGCACAGTCGGTTTTTCGTGGCGGAGGCCCAGCATTCCCGTTCGCACCATCCTCGCAACTGTACCGCGAGCGTCCCGTACCGGCAGAGCGGCCCGCGGGTGCCGAGGTAACGTTGCTGCTGGTTGAGCCGTCCTCGACCGCGACTTGATCGTCGTCGATTCGCCCCGCGATCCATCTCACCGCACGGACGCATCCGGGCGCTTTTTGGCCCGGCGATTGTTTGAATCTAGACGGAACGTCGGTAAATTCCCGTTTTCCTTGACGAAAAGGAGAACTGCAATGATCCGAGCAGTCCCGGTCCAGAAGTTGCCCGAGGGGCTGTCTTTCCCAGGCGACCTTGAGCGGAAGATCCACTATGACGCGAGTCGCCGTCAATTGGCCTTCGAAGGCTTCATGAGCAAAGCGACTTTCGATCGTCTCTACCGGTTGGCGGACGACCGAGAGTACCGACGGGCACTCGAAGAGCTGTTTCAACTCTGCACGTTCGACGACTCGGAGCGAGCCGACCGCCGACCAGCGGCCCGGTTCGTGCTAGTCGCCATCGGCTTGGCCTTTGTCGCAGCTTTGTTTGCGACGGCGCTGCTCTTCTTCCGATAGCCGAGTTGCCGACGACGCACCGCATCGGATGTGCCAGATGAGCGATGCTCCTGCCGTTGCGGCTACGGGATGAGCACGGGAGCGCTGGACGGACCAACCGCTTTCGCTCCCGAGCTTTCCGAACGCAGCGGATTCGCTCGTCCGTCCGCAATCGCTTCGCCGACCTGCCACTGAATGGGATCGGATTCGTCGCGCACGACCCGGCGGTACACGGTGTCGCGTTCGACCGGATCGCGGCCGGCCTCGACGATCAACTGGCGGATCGTGTCGACCGACAGAATCTCGGGCGTCGTGGCTCCGGCATCATGGTAGATCAGTTCGTGCCGTACCGTGCCGTCCAGGTCGTCCGCTCCGTAGGCCAAGGCAGTCTGGGCCGTGCCGATTCCGAGCATGATCCAATACGCCTTGATGTGCGGGATGTTGTCCAGCATCAGGCGGCTGACGGCCATCGTCCGCAGATCCAGCAGCGAGGAAGGTTTCTTCACATGGGACAGGCCCGTGTTGTCCGGATGAAAGGCCAACGGAATGAACGTTTGAAACCCGCCCGTCTCGTCCTGCAATTCGCGCAGCCGGATCAGGTGGTCGATCCGGTGATACGGCTGTTCGATGTGCCCGTACAGCATCGTGCAGTTCGTCCGCAGCCCCAACTCATGGGCAGTGCGGTGAATTTCCAGCCAGTGACTAGCGTCCGCCTTGTGCTCGCAAATCCGGTCGCGGACCTCGGGATGAAAAATCTCCGCTCCGCCGCCGGGCAAGCTGCCCACGCCGGCCGCCATCAAATCTTCGATCACCGCCCGAACCGACTTCTTCGCCAGGAACTCGAACCAATTGATCTCGACGGCCGTCCAGGCTTTGAGGTGCAACCTGGGGAAGGCGTTGTGCAGCAGGCGGACCATGTTCAGATACCAGTCGTATCCCTTCTGGTGATGCAGGCCGCCGACGATATGCATTTCGGTACAACCGTGATCGACCGCCTCTTGGCCGCGAGCCAAAATCTGCTCGTCGGTCATCGCATAGCCCTTGGGATCGCGCAGATCCGAGCGGAACGCGCAAAACGTACAGCGATAGACGCAGACGTTGGTCGGGTTCAAGTGGGTATTCAGGTTGTAATAGGCCGCGTTGCCGTTCCACCGCTCGCGGACCAGATTGGCCAACTCACCCACTTCGTTCAGCGGGACGTCCGGATCGTACAGCAGCAGACCGTCCTGAAGGTTCAGACGCTGGCCCGCCTCGACCTTGTCGCGAATCGATCGCAATTTCGGATGAATGTTCATAACAAAAAAACCGTTCGGATGCTGTTTGCTTAACCACGTGGCAAGGGTCAGAGGGACCACGCCGCGAGCACTGTCCCCTTGGTCAAGTTACGAAATGACAGCCATCGACACCAGGGGTGAAAACCGCGGAGTGTCCGCCGGACGATTGGCGAGGGTGGTGGCGTCAGCCCCACGGTGCATTCCCGCGTACCGCATTTCACCGGCGGGCTCACGCCCACCGCTCGCCAATCCCTGGGGGCCACAACTGCAACTGCAACTGCCAACTGACCACTGACCACTGACCAACCTGTGGCCGAATGGGCGGAAGTGCCCATTTCAATGTACACAAAAACATGTTTTTGTAGACACAATCCTCAGTCTTGACTTTTCAAAACTCACGAACTAGCCTCTCGCTCATCCAGGCGTGATCGCCAGCCGAACCCGGTGGATCGGTGCTGGTCCATGCAACGTTGTTTTCCTACCACGCTTGATTCGCATCGCAAGGGAGTATCATGACCTCGACGAACCGCCGTCTGACGAACCGACCGTTTTCCCGCCGCAACAAGCCCCAACCCATCAGCCAAAGCCGCCGCCGACTATTTTTTGAAACGCTCGAAGACCGCCGCGTGCTGGCCGCGTACACCTGGAGCGACGGCGCCGACACGCTGGCGATTTCGCTGGGGGACAACGAGTCGCTGACCGTTTCCGAGTCGGGCGGCACCGTGTCGTTTGTGTTAAGTACCGGGACGTTCACGCAATCCGGCGGTGATGCGGCCCCAGGCGACGGCACCGCGACGATCACCATCGCCGCGGCGGATTTGGCCAGTTCTGTGAGCATCGACAACAGCACGGTGACCACGGGCACCAACAACGTCACATTCAGCAGCGCCGGCTCGTTGTCCTCGGCCACGATGAATGTGGACATCACCGACACGGACGCCACCGGCACGATCAGTTTCACGGGCGGGTTCGACATCACCTCCAGTTCCTCCATCTCGATAACCACCAACCGCAACATCTCCGTCGGCACCGGTTCGGTCATCACAGGCGGCAACGGCGGGATCACTTTCAGCGCAAATCAGCAGGCGCCGCCGACCGAGGCGAACTTCGTCGGCATCCTGATCAATGGGGCCACGCTAAACAGCGGGGCGGGCAATTTGACGGTGCTGGGCCGTTCTGGAGTGAGCGAGTTAGCCTTCCGCTACGGCGTGCACGTTACCAACGGCGGAGAACTCACCAGCGGTGGTGGAAATGTGTCGGTCACCGGAACGAGTCTCGCGACCGGCGGGGCCGCAATGGGGGTCCGCGTCGAAGGGGCCTCGCGGATCACCGCGGGCGGTGATGGCACCGTGACGGTGGTCGGACAAGGCGGCGCCGCCTCGACGGACAACAGCAACTTCGGCGTGTTGGTGACGGGAACCGATTCCCGCATCACCTCCACCAACGGCAGTGTCTCGGTGACCGGCGCCGCGGGTGGAATCGGCACCGGAAACGCCAACGTCGGTGTTGGAATCGACGACGCGGCCGAAATCTCGGCGGGCGGGGTCGGCTCCGTGGAAGTGATCGGCATCGGAGGGAATTCCGATGTCACTACCAATTCGAACGGGAATATCGGCGTTGTCGTCATCGGTGCCGGCAGCGTGATCACGTCTGGCGGCGGTTCGGTGACGGTCACGGGAACCGGCGGCGGAAGCGGCGCGGGAGGCAATCGCGGCGTCATCCTCTCAGCGGGCGGCATCATTACCGCGGGCGGGATGGGTGCCGTCTCGGTGATTGGCTTCGGCAGCACGACCTCCACGGGTACTTCCAACAACGGCGTGCATCTTGAAAGCGCCGACTCGGCAATCACCTCTAGCGGCGGGGCGATCTTCATTCAGGGAACAGCCGGTACCGGAACCAACGCGAGCGGGCTTGGCCTGTTCAGCACCAGTTCGGTAACCAGTGTCGGCTCGGCCAATATCACGGTCACTGCGGACAGCATGAACATCCTCGACACGGCGGCGATCAACGGGCTCACGAACACGGTAACGCTCCGTCCGCTGACCGCCGGCACGCAGATCGACCTCGGCGGGGCCGACTCCGCCAGCGTCCTCGGCCTGACTTCAACGGAACTGAACCGCATCACCGCCGGCACGCTGGTCATCGGCCGCAACGACATCGCCACGGGGACGATCACCGTCAACGCCGCAATCGCTCCGACTGGCACCTCGACATTGAGCCTCATCACCGCCGCCAACATCACCGGCGCCGGCACGATCAGTGAGACCAACCTGGCCTTGCGTGCCGCCACCGGGATCAGCCTGGCAGGTGCGAACGCCGTCAGCACGCTGGCTTCGCAGAACAGCACGTCGGGCACGGTGGTGTTTAACTCGTCCACCAACTTGCTAGTTAGCACCGTCGACAGCCTGACGGGTGCGAAGAACGCCGGGGACCTGACGTTGAGCACGGCGAGCGGCTTCGACCTCACGGTCGAAGCCGGGATCAGCGGCGTCCAGTCGTCCAACGGAACCCTCGCCCTGCAAGCGGGCCAGGATCTGTTGCTCGGGACCGTCTCGAATTTTGGGGACGCGCGCGGCAGCGGACTCACGTTGTCGGCCGGACGTGACATCATTGTCGTCAACAACACGTTCGTACAGGCCGATGGTGCGTCCGGCGTGAACGCCACTGCCGGGCGAGATATCACCATCCAGGGCGATTCGCTGATCAATTCCAACGCGGGATCCGCCCCGGTGTCGCTCACAACGGGCGTTGGCGGAATCCTGACCATCGACAATCCCAATGGCACGTCAGGTTCGGGGACCAACGGCGGGCCGATCACCGTCACGGCGGATGACGTCGCGCTGACGTCCGGCAGTCTCGGCACGACCGGGACGGTGACCGTTCGACCGGTATCAGTCGGTCGCGAGATTGACCTTGGCACGAACACGGCGGGCACGCTCGGCCTGACCAACGCCGAATTGAATCGCATCACGGCGGGCACCATCCAAATCGGCGACTCCGACAGCGGGGATCTGACTCTGAGTGCTCCGATCGTTTATCTGCCTGGCAGTAACTTTCAGCTCGTCAGCGGTGGCAGCGTGATTTTCGATCCGGGCTCGATCAACACAGGAGGCGGGAACTTGTCCATTGCTCCCGCCTCTGCCGGCTCGTTCTCTCCGAAGACCAGCGGCGTCGAGGTTGTCGTGGGCGCCGATGCCACGCTGTCTTTCGCCAGTGGAACCCAGATCGACATCCGAATTGATGGACCCATTCCCGATACGCAGTTGCGGCAATTGAACGTTCAGGGAAAGATCGATCTGACGGGCACCACGCTCATGCTCAGCGGGGACTATGTCCCAACCTATTTGGAACGACTGGTTTTCGTACAGAACGACGATACCGACCCCATCATCGGGACGTTTCAGGGATTGCCCCAAGGTCAGACCGTCAATGTCAACGGCGTTGCGAAGAAGCTCTCGTACGTCAGCGGCGACGGCAATGATGTGGCCTTGATCGTGGCAGCGGATACCGTATGTAACGGCATCGATGACGACGAAGATGGTTACGCGGATGAAGACTACGTTTCGCTCGTTCTTCCTACCCGTTACTCGGCATGTGTCGCCGGCGCGGAGATTTGGATTCCACGAGCCGACTGGGGCGACGCACCTACAGCGGCCCAGTCCGGATTTGCGAACAATTACCCGACCACCGAGGCGGACGACGGCGCAGCGCATCTTGCCGTTGGGCCGATGCTGGGCGGGCAACGCCAGGTGGAACTGGACGGCCAGCCCACCGCCGATGCCGATGGTGATTTTGGTGACGACGGGATCACTTTCAACACCCCGCTCAGCCCCGGAACGGTCGCGTCCATCACAGTCCAGGCATCCGAAGCCGGGAAGCTGGATGCCTGGATCGACTTCGACCAGAATGGCAGTTGGGACGACCCCGACGAGCAGATCTTTGGCACCGAGGCATTGACGGCGGGAGACAATCTGCTGACGTTCCAAGTTCCAGCAGGGGCATCGCTCGGTCAGACCTACGCTCGTTTCCGGATCAGTACTGCGGGCAACTTGGCGTCGACCGGTGTCGCCGAAGACGGCGAGGTGGAAGATTACGCGGTGGCCTTGGTCCAGACCGGTACAATCTCCATATCGCCGCTGACCAAGGTGTACGATGGAACTCCCTTCTCCTTGTCTGGGACGATCGATGACGGACCGGGAGGGTTGGATCCCGATTCCGTCTCCACCCGGTTTGCCTTCACTTTTTTTGCGGGCAGCGGGCTGACGGGCGGAATCATCGCCGCACCGACGGCTGCTGGGAACTACTCCGTGGAAGTGTCCTATTCGGGCAGCGAACACTATGCCCCAGTCGCTTCGGCCGCGTTCGACTTGACCGTAACCCGAGCCCCGCTGACGGTCACGGCGGATGCGAAGAGCAAGGTGTACGGCAGTGCCGATCCGCCGTTGACGTACACGGCAACCGGCTTGGTTCCGGGTGATGCGATCACGGGCAGCCTGACGCGCGAACCCGGCGAAGACGTCGGAAGTTACGCGATTCAGCAAGGGACGCTGGACGCGGGTGCCAACTACTCGCTGACGTACGAGGGCGCCGATTTGACCGTGACCGCAACTTCAACGACGACCGGCAGCGGGAATGTCTCGGCGCGGCCCCACAAACGAAACTTGGTCGTGACTGGCGACAATGCGGCGAATTCGATCCGGATCGTTCCCGGGACGTCGCCTGGCGAGTGGGTCGTGATCGGGATTGGCGATACGAAGGTCAACGGGAAACCGCAAGATACGATCACCGGCGTGACGCAAGACGTCCTGGTCGACATGCGGGGCGGCGACGACTATGTATTGCTGGAAGACGCAACGGTCGCGCGCGACGTGAAATTGAACATGGGGGCCGGGAGCAGTCTGGCCGTACTGGTGTCCGTATCGACCGGCCGCCACGTGACGATACTCGCCGGGCGCGGCGGTCAGGTCGATGCCCATGTGGTGACATCTACCGTTGGCGGAAATCTGCACGTGTGCGGCGGCACCGGCTCGGAAAGCGTCGTCGTCACGGACACCACGGTACAAGGCAATCTGACCGCCCGACTGGGCGGCGGCGCGGACGAACTGCAAATCCGAGGCGGCGAGGTCGGACGCGACTTGGTCGTAAACAGCAGCACCGGCAACGATACGATCGGCATCCAGGGTCTTGACGTCCAACGCGACATGCGGATCGACCCGTGCAGTGGCGACGACGGTGTGACGATCAGCGACATCGACGTCGGTCGCCATGCCACGATCCGACTGGACCGCGGGCTCAATACGGTCGAGATCGACCGGTTGCAGGTGTTCGCCCGTTTTGCCCTGACGGGCGGACGCCATGCGGACCGGGTGCTGGTCGGGACCGAGGGGACGGGGGGCTTGACGAGCGATTCGGCCAATTTCTCGATGGGGTCCGGCGACGACACACTGGTGCTGCTGGATTCGATCTTCCGAGATCTAGCCGTCAACATGGGCACCGGCAGCACGGAATTCTACCTGGAGGTTAACGAAGTCAATCGAAAAACCACGCTTCGGGCCAGTCGAGGGTACCACAAGATCACGGAAGAGTTCGGGGACAAAAATATACTGGCCGCGCTGAACGCCCGCGGCTTCGACGAAGTTCTGGCCGCTTGGGATTGATTCGATCGTCCGGTCCCGCCGTCGACATTCTGCGGTTCTCCCGATCCCTACCGCTCGCCAATTTCTGGCGAGCCTCTAGCCTGCATTATTTACGGGGGCGAGTTGTAGCACAGGCAGCTTGCCTGTGTTCCCCAAATACAGGCTGGCAGCCCGTACCACGACCCCGCGGAGCACTTCTTGAATAATCCGGGCTAGTGAATGGGCGTCCCCCCGTTCGGCGATCGGGGGCCACTGGCGCCCACTGCCCCATCCCACGCCGCTCAGCACTCGGCAACATCCATACCGCCAACTCGTTATTTCCAATATACAAAAAATATATTTCGATGGTTGCAACTCAGAGATGTGTCACACATACTGCGGACAATCATGGCGAGGCCGTCTCGCCTGACCACGAAGGGAATGCGGCGATTGTCTCTTCTTGTACTGACGGAAGTCGCGGGCGGACATCGTTTCCAATCCCAGGGAATCCTCGAGGCAGGGGACGAGTTGGCGACACCAACAACACGGCTGCCGCTTTCTTCACCAGGGCTTGCTCCAAGACCCATTCGACACTGGGCGAAAGGGTGTGACAGCGGCCAACGGTGGATCGAGCGCGCGGGCCGCCAGGCAATGATGGCAAACTCGGAAAGTAAGCAGCGGCAGATCCAAGGCGAAGCGGCCCATGCCGAGGGCTCGGCGTTGCGCAGCGTTCACACCGAGAGTTTCCCCGCGCTGCTACGGCAATGCGGTGTCTCGATCCTCGTGTCCACATACCAAGCGGGCAAAGTGATCGCGCTGCGGGCGGACGGCGATCTGCTGAACACGCATTTTCGCGGTTTCAACAAGCCGATGGGATTGGCGACAGACGGCGGAAGGCTGGCAATCGGTACGGCGTTGGAGATTTGGGAATTCCACAATGTTCCGGCGGTGGCCGGCATGCTTCAGCCAGCGGGGCGCTGCGACGCCGCTTTCCTGCCGCGCGGTTCGCACACCACAGGCAACATTCAGATCCACGAGATGGCCTGGGCCGGCGGCCAGTTGGTGTTCGTTAATACGCGGTTCTCCTGCCTTTGCGTCCGCAGCAGCGAGCACAGTTTCCAACCGGTCTGGCGGCCACAATTCGTTTCGGCATTGACTCCGGACGACCGCTGCCACTTGAACGGGCTGGGACTGTACCAGGGGCAGGTGCAATGGGCGACCGCGCTGGGCGCCACGGATTCAGCGGGCGGTTGGCGCGAGGGCAAACGCGACGGCGGCGTGCTGCTGGATGTGCCGACCGGCGAGACGATCGCCGCAGGCTTGTCGATGCCGCATTCGCCGCGCTGGCACGATGGCCGGCTGTGGTTGCTGGAATCCGGCACGGGAACCTTCGGCGCGGTCGATCCAGCCCGCGGCAATTACGAACCGCTGCTGGAATTACCCGGTTTCACTCGCGGGTTGGCGTTTCACGACCCGTACGCCTTCATCGGCCTGTCGCAGGTCCGCGAATCGGCCATTTTCAGCGGCATTCCCTTGGTCGAACGGCTGCCGCGGCGAACGTGCGGCGTGTGGGTCGTGGACCTGCGCATCATGCAGGCGGTGGCCTGGGTCGAGTTCGAGGAAGGTGTACAAGAGATCTTTGCCGTGGAAGTCCTCGACGGCCTCCAGTACCCGGATGTGATCAACGACGATTACGCACTCCTAGGAGATACGTTTGTGTTGCCCGATGCCGCTTTGGCCGAGGTTTCGCCACTCTATCAAACACGGTTCGAAAAGTGACTTGCTGTGCGCGGGGCTCCAACCCCGCGCCCGTTCCGACCGATAGGTCTCCCGATCAACTGTTTCTTCACAACATTGCAGAATAAGGACTCACCATGACGAGCAACAAGAATACGAATTGGCTGCAGAAACTCGCCTCCCCCTTGTCCCGCCGCTCGCGTCGGACCGTCAGCGCGCGACGAAAGGAGACGCTGCGTCGGCTGCATGTCGAGTCCCTGGAAGATCGTCGGCTGCTGGCCGTGTTCACGGTGCTGAATACCAATGACTCGGGCGCTGGCAGCCTGCGAGCTGCGCTGGCCAGCGCCGCGAGCAGTGCCGGGGCGGACACGATTCAGTTCGACGCCGGCTTAGCGGGCGGCACAATCAGCCTGACCAGCAACGACGAGATCGAGGATTTTGGCCCGACGGGTTTGGTGATCGACAACGATACGATCACGATTGACGGCTCGGACGCTCCGGGCCTGAAGATCAGCGGCAGCAATGCCCGCCGGATTTTCGCCGTGACGGAGTCGGGATCGCTGACGTTGGATTCGATCACGTTGACGGGCGGCCGGGCCAAGGGTGGCGATGGCGGCGCAGGTGACGCGGGTGGCGGCGGCGGTGCCGGCTTGGGCGGCGCCGTGTTCGTGCAATCGGGCAGCAGCTTGACCGTCCGCCAATCGACGCTCAGCGGCAACACGGCCCTCGGCGGCAGCGGGGCCGCAAACAGTGCCAGTTACAACGGCGGCGGCGGCGGCGGCTTGGGCGGCAACGGCGGGGCGGGCTCATCCGGCAGCGCGGGAATTGGCGGCGACCCTAACGGCGGCGCGGCGGGCACGGGCGCCGGCGGCTTCGGCGGCGGCGGCGGTGGCGGCAACGCGGGCAGCACGACCGGCGGCGCGGGCGGCTTTGGCGGCGGAGGTGGCGGTGGCGCGGGGTATAACGTTGCACCGCTCAATGGCACGGGCGGCGCGGGCGGCTTCGGCGGCGGCGGCGGCGCGGGCGGCTACAACAGCGGAATCGGCGGCGCCGGCGGTTTCGGCGGCGGGAACGGGGCCAATGCTACTGGCCCCGGCGGCGGCGGAGCGGGGATGGGCGGCGCGGTCTTCAACAACGGCGGCTCCGTCACCATCACCAACAGCACGCTGTCCGGCAACACGGCCCAAGGTGGCACGGGAGGCAATGCCGGCCAGGGACTCGGCGGCGGCGTGTTCAGCCGCAACGGCTCGCTGACGATCCTCAACAGCACGCTGACCAGCAACACGGCGGCCCAGGGCGGGCGCGGCGTGTACGTGCTCGGCGACGGCGCGGCCGCGACCGGCACTTTCAACAACGCCCTGATCGGTCAGAGCGACACCGCGGTCTCCGACGCGGTCGTCAACCGCATCAACGGCGGCACCGCCACGCTCAGCGGCGGCACGAACTTGATCCGCTCGCTCGGCGTGTTCAACAGTGCAACCAACAGCCTGTCGGGCACGCTGACCGGCAATCCCCTGCTCGGCGCCTTGGCCGACAACGGCGGGCCGACCTTGACGCACGCGCTGGATCCCCTCAGCCCGGCGGTCGATGCCGGCACCAACGCCGCCGCCGCCGGCTTGACCACCGACCAACGCGGCACGGGCTTCGATCGGATCGTGAACACCACGGTCGATATCGGCGCGTTTGAATTGCTTCCACCACCTCCATCCATCTCGGCCAACTTCGTGGGCAGCGACCTAGTCATCGAAGACTCGGTCGGTCAGGCGAACGATTGGACCGTCGTGCTCGTCAACGGCGGCCTGGATCTGCAGATCACGGACGCCAACGAGAAGTTTATCGATCCGTTGCCAGTGGACGTGGTGAACGCGGGTGGCGTGTTGAGCAACGGCAATAAAACCCTGACGATTCCGGTGGCCTCTGTCAGCGGCAAGCTAATCGCTAACACCGACAGCGGCGACGACACTCTGACAATCGACTACGCCGGCGGGCTGTTGCCCGCGATCGACTTCGACGGCGGGGACGACAACGACGAATTGATCGTCACCGGCGGCTCGTTCGCCACCGGCACGTTCGTCTATACGGGCACCGACAGCGGCACGATCCAACTCACTGGCGCCGGGCTGATCACCTACACCGGCCTGGAACCGATTGATACCACCGGCAGCACAATCGATGAGCTACTTTTCAATCTGCCCTCCGGCGGCAATCTGGACGCAACCTTAGCCAACCACGCCACCGCGGGCATGATGCAGTTGACCGGCAGCACGTTCGAGAATACGACGTTCGCCATCCCCACCGCTTCGCTGACGATCAACGGCGGCACTGGCAACGATATCATCTCGCTGGCCAGCGCCGATGCGGCCTTCGACGCGGACATCTTCGTTCATGGCGGCAGCGGAACCGATGCGGTGAACGTGACGGGCGTCTTCAATGCCGGCGCCGGGAACGTGACGGTGGGCGGCAACAGCGACGTGGAAACGATCGCGATCACCGCCGGCGGGTTGCAGACGGCGGGCCATGTGGTTCTGTCAGCAAGCGGTAACGTTTCGATCGGCGCCAATGGGGTGAACAACACGGCCGGCTCGGGCGACGTGTCCGTGACCTCGACCGGCGGCACGGTGATGGTCACCGCCGCCGGGATTCAGAGCGCCGGAAATGTGACGCTTTCCGGCAGCGGCCAAGTCACATTGCAACTGAACGGCGTGAACAACACGGCCGGTACGGGCACGGTGTCCGTCACTTCCAGCAATGGTGGAATCAGCGTCGACGGAGGTGGCGTCCAGTCGAAAGGCGGCATCACGCTCTCGGCGGTTGGCGATATCAGCAGCAACGGCAGCGGCCTGAACAACTCCAATGGCTCGGGCGATGTGTCCGTGACCACGACGGGTGGAGGTATCAGCGTGACGAGTGCTGGCGTCCAGTCGAAAGGCGCCATCACGCTTTCGGCCGCTGGCGACATCAGCAGCGGCGGTGGCGGTCTGAACAACTCCACCGGCTCGGGCGATGTCTCCGTGACCACGACCGGCGGCACGGTGATGGTCACCGACGCCGGGATTCAGAGCGCAGGAAATGTCACGCTTTCCGGCAGCGACCAGGTCACCGTGCAATCGAGCGGCGTGAACAACACGGCCGGTACAGGCACGGTGTCCGTCACTTCCAGCAGCGGGGGAATCAGCCTCACAGGGAACGGCGTCCAGTCGAAAGGCGCCATCACGCTCTCGGCGGCTGGCGATATCAGCAGCGGCGGCAACGGCCTGAACAACGCTGGCGGCTCGGGCGACGTTTCCGTGACCACGACGGGCGGCACGGTGATGATCACCGACGCCGGGATTCAGAGCGCAGGAAATGTCACGCTTTCCGGCAGCGGCCAAGTCACCGTGCAATCGAACGGCGTGAACAACACGGCCGGTGCGGGCACGGTGTCCGTCACTTCCAGCAGCGGGGGAATCAGCGTCACAGGGAATGGCGTCCAGTCGAAAGGCGCCATCACGCTCTCGGCGGCTGGCAATATCATCAGCGGAAACAGTGGTCTGAACAACGCCAGCGGATCGGGCGACGTTTCCGTGACCACGACCGGCGGCACGGTGATGGTCACCGACGGTGGGATTCAGAGCGCCGGAGATGTCACGCTTTCCGGCAGCGGCCAAGTCACCGTGCAAATCAACGGGGTGAACAATACGGCCGGTACGGGCACGGTGTCCGTCACTTCCAGTAGCGGCGGAATCAGCGTCGAAGGCGGTGGCGTCCAATCGAAAGGCGCCATCACGCTTCTGGCGGCTGGCAACATCAGCACCAGCGGTGGCAGTCTGAACAACTCCACCGGCTCGGGCGACGTTTCCGTGACCACAACGGGCGGCACGGTGATGATCACCGACGCCGGGATTCAGAGCGCCGGAATAGTCACGCTTTCCGGCAGCGGCCAAGTCACCGTGCAATCGAGCGGCGTGAACAACACGGCCGGTACAGGCACGGTGTCCGTCACTTCCAGCAGCGGAGGAATCAGCGTCGCAGGCGGTGGCATCCAGTCGAAGGGCGCCATCACTCTTTTGGCGGCTGGCGATATTAGCAGCGGCGGCAGCGGCCTGAACAACTCCACTGGCTCGGGCGATGTCTCCGTGACCACGACCGGCGGCACGGTGATGGTCACCGACGGTGGGATTCAGAGCGCCGGAGATGTCACGCTTTCCGGCAGCGGCCAAGTCACCGTGCAATTGAGCGGCGTGAACAACACGGCCGGTACGGGCACGGTGTCCCTTACTTCCATCAGCGGAGGAATCAGCGTCACAGACACTGGAGTCCAGTCGAAAGGCGCCATCACGCTCTCGGCGGCTGACAACATCAGCACCAGCGGTGGCGGCCTGAACAACTCCACCGGCTCGGGCGATGTATCCGTGACCACGACCGGCGGCACGGTGATGGTCACCGACGGCGGGATTCAGAGCGCCGGAAACGTTACGCTTTCCGGCAGCGGACAAGTTACGGTTCAGGCCGGGGGCATAAACAACAAGCCCGGTACGGGCTCGGTGTCCGTCACTTCCATCAGCGGAGGAATCAGCGTGACGGATGGCGGCGTCCAGTCGAACGGCACCATTGAATTGACCGCCGACCAGGACGTGTTGCTCACCAATGTCAATACGTCCGGCATGGTTCGCGTCGCTTCGATCAGCGCGGGGATACTCGATGCGGGTGGCGGTATGGATATCATCGCCAGTACGACGGCGTTACGGGCGGCGACGGGAATCGGGACGGATGCGGATGCGTTGGAGACGGCAATCGGGACGGTGGCGGCGCGGACGGATTCGGGCGATATTCATCTGGCGAACTCGGGCGGTCTGACCGTCGGCACCGTGGACTCGCTGGTCGGCGTGACGATCCTGGACACCGGAAACGACAACAGCGGACTGGACAACATCACGTTGACGGCGATCAGTCCGATCATGGTCAACGATCCGATCGTGAACAACGACGGTGGAAATATCATGCTGGACAACACGAACGGAGCGCCGGGCAACATCACGATTAGCGCGAACGTCACCGTCACCGGGGGCGACGCCGTAGTGGATGGGGACGGCAACATCACGATCAGTTCGGCCCGCGATTTGATCATCAACAGTGCGGTGGTTTCAACGGACGCCGCAGGCACCATCACCGGCGACGCACCGCGGCGGATCGCGATCACTGGTTCCACCGTGCAGGTGGTCGACGGCGACCTGATGCTGGAAGCCAATGCAGGATCGATCGCGGGCAACTTCATTGGTTTGGAGGCGAACAACGCGGTGATTCAGACCACGGGCAGCGGCAATATCTCGCTCAAAGGCCGCGGCGGCGACGATGCCGGGACTTTGGGGCACTACGGCGTCTACCTGCACTCCGGCGCGACGGTCAGTTCCACGGCGACGGGCGCCAGCGCCGGCACGATCACGATCCATGGAACCGGCGGCAATGGGACGAATCAGAATCATGGCTTGTTTGTCTCGGGGAGCAGCACGCAAGTTGCCAGCGTGGACGGCGCGATCGATATCACGGGCATCAGTCAAGGCACAGTCGCCGACAATAACGGCGTTTACCTATTCACCGGCATTGCGCTGGCGATCAACGCCACTGGCATCGCACCGATCAACATCACCGGAAACGGCACGGGACTCTCGCCGGACGTGAATATTCGCTCGCCGATCAGCAGCGGCGCGGGGGCCGTCACGATCGAGTCGGTGGACGACAACATCGTGTTCGACGCGGCGGGCGATATCACCTCGGCAAGCGGCACGGTGACGGTGACGGCGGATACGGACGGCGGCAATGGCGGGGCGGTCTTCATGGCCAACGGAGCATTGATCGACGCGGGTAGCGGTCCGATCACCGTGTCGGCCGACGGCGACGTCACGCTGGGCGGCTTGGCCACCACCGGGGCGGTGACGGTGAATTCGTCAAACGGATCGATCATCGACAACGGAGACA
>JAHDXO010000046.1:55621-88249 GCA_023382975.1 Pirellulaceae bacterium | reverse complement strand
TCTCTCCCCCGAAACGTCCCCTCCCTGATCACCGCACGATCTAATCCTTCATTAGAGATGCAGCATTCGGTCATCTTTGGAGCGAGGCATTCGCCAGTGCCATCTTTCGCTGCCAATGAGCGTCAAACGGTTCGTGCGCGTCACCGACCATGGCATCGAGAAGCCCCGCAACGAGGCCCTGGAGATACAACAGATCGGGCTTTCGTTGGCGGCGCAATTCTGCATAGGATTTCCCATGGTGAACCAACGGGTTCCGCACATTGGCGTAAAAGTCCCGAAACTTGTCGTATTGGCGTTGGAAGTCAGTCTGGTTGGTTGACGCCGACACGCCGATAAATTTCTTAAACTGCGTTGATGTTGAATTGTCGGTTGTCAGAATGCCATCGAGCCCGAACACGATGGTGAGAATCTTCGATTCATCGGATGTTGCAGAGAGCGCACCTGCATAGGTGCGCAGCAGACGTTTCAATCGCGGTCCTAAAGCGCCTGGTGCGAAGGTGTCAGTGATTAGTCGATCAACGAATGACGGAGAGATGGAATCAAAGTCCAGTCCGATGCCGGGCATTGCGACCGGAACCAGGGGTTCGCGGGCAACGATGCGGCCATCATCCAATTCGGGATCGAAGACGAATGCTGCGTTCTTGTTCTTGCCGGGGATGTAGCCGGGCACACCGAAACACATTTGTGGGACATCGAGACGGCAATAGTCAATGCGCATTCCATCCAAGAGTTGATCCGCGTGGTCGATGATCGAGTTGAGCAGTGCTTCGTCATCAGCGCGTTTCGGTCCGTCCGAGCGAAACAGATCAGACTCAAAAGTGAATTGCATCGTCGTGAATTTGCAAAAGTCCGATTCATGAACGCCCGACAGCGCAGTTATCGTTTCGGAGAGATTTTGCTCACGAGCGCCATCGACGAAAGCCATCGCCTCGATTTCGTCTGATGGTGGCGAAATATCGTCCGGTGGATCGAAATCGGGCGGTTCAGTCGGTGCGCGAAATAACAAACCGAGTGTGGGGTGCGAAAGATCCTCGTACACTGTCATTCGCGGTGCGGGCACTAAGACTTTGAGAGTCGTCATTTGTTTGATCTCGCCGATGAGGGACCGAGAAAGACGAGACACTCAACTCACCGGGATGGTTCACTCGTGCTGCACATCGTAATGGTCTCTATCCCGCTGGCTCCCGGAGAAATGCCTTTGGACTCCAGCCGCGGAGCTGCGGCGGCTATGCAGTTTGTTTACCGCGGCACCGTCCGCACTTCAGCACGGTAACCGGCCTCGGGTGCGGAAGTCAAGTACCAGAGTGCGGGATTTCCCGCGATTTCCCGATGTCGCAAGGCGTTTCGCGGTCAGGGCTTAGAATGGTTCTACCCACCTGCGGCGAGCGCGTTATTTGACACGGGTTCTGTCAGATAACGCGCGAAGAACGGCCGAATCGCGGCGGGGGGAAATCCGGGTTCTGACGAACCGGAGTGCTGACGCAGCTCCGCTCGCCGGGGCGATCTTCCATCCGCGTTCGGTTTCGAGGAACCGGAGCGCTGACGCAACTCCGCTCGCCATTTGCAGATTCTCGCCGCGATCGGGGACTTGTTCGTAGCCTGCCAACCTAAACGACTCGCTGGCAGGCAGCGAGGATTCGCCCGATCGGGCGCACGGTCTACAGGTAGCGGGCTAGCGGGCCGCCGCGGGCGGCTCGGGCGTCCACTTTCTTTGTGGTCTCGGGGTCTTCGATCAACGGCGGTGCGTGATGGGGCTTGATGCGGGCGTCGATGACCAACGCGCCGCGGCAGCCCCAATGCTTCTGCTCGACAAACGAACCGATGCCGCTCACGTCGGCCGCCGGGTTGCTGCGAGTGAACACGATCCACAGGAAATTGTTCAGACTGGCCGCGGTGAAGCGGCTGTCGTCGGCGACGACGATCAGCGGAAAACGGTTGATCGCATGATCGGCGGGAAAGTGCTGGCAGAAACGGTCAATCGCCGGATCTCCCGATCGCGATGCGCCCGCGAACTTCGGCCCGCGCACCGCCAGCACTCCGGGCAGACAGAGCTGCGGATCGTCAAAGCCGTCGGGCAGCGTGCCGATTCCGGAAACTTCGGTTGGCAAGTCGCGGACGGGCGGGCCGGCGGCGGCGATGACCAGTTTCGAACCCTCGTTGATCCCGTCGCCCGAATAGTCCAGCGTGTCGATCGTGGTCCGAGTCTGAAAATGCAGGTCGCGGGTCCAGTCGACTCGGCGCAGCACGTGCGAGAAGAAACCGCCGATGTCGTGTATGTCCAGGCGGCCGTCCTCGTCGTCGGCGATCAACAGATACTTGGCCAGCGACAGTTGCCCCTGGCCGAGAATCGCGTTGGCTTGCGTGAGCAGCTCCTGGGGGCGGCGCACCGGGTCGTACGGCGTGTAGCGTTCGCTGCCCACCGCCAACAGCAGCGGATGCACGCCGGCCGCGTCGACGGCATGCACCGCGCGGACGCCCGGGATCACGGTCGGGATGATCGGGCCCGTCAGTTCGTGGATCAAGTCCCCGAAGATCGTGTCTTCCTGGGGCGGACGCCCGACGACGGTAAACGGCCAGATCGCGCCCGGGCGGTGAAAGACTTGATGGACGTGCAACACGGGAAAATCATGCTTCAGGCTGTAATAGCCCAGATGATCGCCGAACGGGCCTTCGGGCAATCGACGCTGCGGATCGATGGTCCCCGCGATGCAGAAATCCGCCTCGCCGTAGATGGGCAGCAGCTCGACGGCGTTGCCCGCCGCGTCCTCGGCTCGCTGTCCGACGACCATCGGGATGCGATGCCCGGCCAAGGCCCCGGCAAAGGTCAGCTCGGACATGCCCTCGGGCAGCGGCATCACCGCGGCCAGACTCATCGCCGGCGCGCCGCCAACAAAGATGTTGATGTGGAACGGACGGCCGTGCCGCAGGGCGGCCGCGTGATGCACGCCGATGCTGCGGTGCAATTGGTAGTGCAGTCCGATCTCGCGGTTCGGTGCGTACTGCCCGCCGGACAGTTGAATCCGGTACATGCCCAGATTGGACTTCATCAGTCCCGGCGATTCCACGTGTTCGCTGTAGACCTGGGGCAGCGTGACAAACGCTCCGCCGTCGTCAGGCCACGACTTCAACTGCGGCAACTGATCGATGGTCGTGCGGTTGGCCAGGATCGGGCCTCGCCGGCGGCGTCTGGGCAGCATGGCCAACGCGTACCAGGGACTGGTCGCGTAGCGCCACGGTCGGCGCATGGCCTGCTGGGGTTCGATCTTCAATTCGATCAATCGCCGGACGGCGTCCAACGTATCGCGGAACATGTAGCGGGCTCGATCGATCGTGCCGAACAGATTCGAAACCATCGGAAAACGGCAACCGACCACGTTGGAGAAGAAGACGGCCGGGCCGCCTGACGCGAAGACTCGGCGATGGATCTCGGCGGCTTCCAGACAGGCATCCACCGGATCCTCGATCCGCACCAGATGTCCCGCGACCTCCAAGTCCCGCACGCATTGTTGCAGATTCCGATAGCCCATCGATTGCTCCGTGGTGGTGAAAGACACTGTCCGTGCTGTTGCGTCATTCTTGCAGAAAACGCCGTGTTGCACACCGCCACGTCGAGCGGTATAACTGCCCCGTTTGGCCCACATTGCAAAGGATAAGGGAAGATGAAAATCGCGGCTACCGAATCGAGGATCGCTCAGATCGACGCCGACGCAATCGTCGTGGGTGTGGACGACAAGGGGAACTTGTCCAAGGAGGCACTGGAAGTCGACCAGGCGATGGGCGGCACCATCGCGGTTCTGGTAGGCCGCAAAGAGATCACCGGCAAACTGGGCGAATTGACCGTGCTGCATGCGCCGGCCGGGATTCGAGCCGGACAGGTTCTGGTGGTCGGGCTGGGCAGCCGCGACAACTTCGGTTGCGGAGAAGCCTTCCGCGCGGCCGCCACGGCCGCCCGCCGATTGGCCGAGAAGAAACGCAAGCGGGTCGCGTTCTGCTTGGGCGACGGGTGGTCCGAGCGATGTGTCGAGGCCGGCATCTGCGGGGCGATGTCCGGTTGCCACGGCCAGGATCTGTACCGCCGCGAAAAGAACTGCCACCCGTTCGACGAGATCCAGTGGAACGACGGCTACGAGGCCGTGCTGAAGGCCGGCCAGATCCTTGGCGAGACGGTCAATCTCACTCGCCAATTGGTCAACGAGCCGCCGAGCCGGATCTATCCCGAGTCGTTCGCCGCGGAAGCGGAAAAATTCGCCGAAGAATTCGGATTGGGAATCGAGGTCTGGGACCAGCCGCGTCTGGAAAAGGAACGCTGCGGGGCGCTGCTGGGCGTGGCGCGCGGATCGGCGCGGCCGGCGCGGTTGGTGATCCTCTCGCATCGCGGCGGCTCGGCGGACGATCCCGTGCTGGCGTTGGTCGGCAAAGGCGTCACGTTCGACTCGGGTGGATTGTCGATCAAACCGTCGGACGGCATGCAGACCATGAAGTGCGACATGGCGGGAGCGGCAACCGTTTTCGGTGCGATGCAGGCCATCGCACGGCTCGAACTGCCGGTCAACGTGATCGGACTGGCCGGACTGGTCGAAAACATGATCAGCGGCGACGCCTACAAGCTGGGCGACGTGCTGGTCGCTCGCAACGGGAAGACGATCGAGGTGCTGAACACGGACGCCGAAGGGCGGCTGGTGCTGGCCGACGTGCTGGATGTCGCCGTCGAGCGGGGAGCCGCCAAGATCATCGATCTGGCGACGCTGACGGGCGCCTGCATGGTCGCGCTGGGGATCGATGTGGCCGGCCTGATGACGAACAACCAGGATTGGTGCGACGCCGTGTTGGATGCCGCCGAGGCGTGCGGCGAATCCGTGTGGCAACTGCCGATGTTTCCGGAATACGGTGAGCAGATCCGCAGCAAAGTGGCCGATATCAAGAACATCGGCGAAGGCCGTTGGGGCGGAGCCATCACGGCCGCCAAGTTCCTGGAAGAGTTCGTCGCGGGCAAGCCCTGGGTTCACATCGACATCGCCGGACCGGCGTTTCTGGAGAATCCCAAGCCGTGGATGGACGCGGGCGGCAGCGGCGCCCTGGTGCGGACGTTGGTCGAAATCGCCCGGAACTGGCAGAACGCCGATGCCTAGCTCGCACGAGGCCGACGAACACCTCGGGCGAGCGGAGATTCATTCCCTTCGATCGAGCGGAACACGTGCTGGCATCCTTTACCCCGAACGCCGAGCCGAAGTTGCCGCCGGAAACCGGCAGCGGGAGTCCATTCGCAGACGGTCCGACCATTCTGCCGTTCCCGCAACCGCCAAAACCGTCATGGTCCGATCGGCCCTGCGAACCCTCGACCGTGCTGCGAAGGCGTCGGCTGCGTTTTCTGGGATTCGCCGTCCTGCCCGCGGCGCTGTTCAGCTCGATCCTCCACCTGCTAGTGCTGATCGGGCTGGCCCGCTATGCCTTGACCACGGCCCGGCCGGTCAGTCGTGACAAGCCGGTCGAGGTGGTGCAAGCCGTGCAACAACCGGTCGACCGACGGATCGAAGCGATCACCGTCGAAATCCCGACGGTCGCCGGCGATCGGTTCGAAGCCGCTCGCGAGGTCGTCGCGTTTGAACACGAATCGACGATCGAAATCGCCGAGCAGTCGCTGGATGCCAGCCTGGTCGACCTGCTGATTCCTCGAAGCGAACCGGCCCGCGAGCCTCTCGCCCGCAGCGAGCAGGATCTCGTTTTCGCCGGTCCGCCGATATCGGGCAGGGAGTTAGCCGGGCGAGCCCAACGCCGGCGTCAGGCACTGGCCCGAGGCGGAACGATGGACAGCGAGAACGCCGTCGATCTGGCGCTGCGCTGGCTGGTCAAGCATCAGCGCAGCGACGGTTCGTGGAGTTTTCAACACGGCGAGGGCGATCATCGGTGCCGGGATTGCGGCTGTACCGCTCCGGGCCGTCCCGAGGCCGAGAACGGCGCGACGGGACTGGTGCTGCTGGCCCTGCTGGGCGCCGGGCACACGCACCTGGAGGGCGACTACCGCGAGACCGTCGCGGACGGTCTGCGCTACCTGATCGGCCGGCAGACGCGCGAGGGCAGCCTGATGGATCCGGGCGGGAACATGTACAGCCACGGCTTGGCCGCCTTGACCTTGTGCGAGGCCTTGGCGATGACGGACGATCCCGACGATCCGCCCGAATCATCCGCCGTGCGAGCCCAGCAGCGGAAACTGGCCGACGCCGCTCAACGAGCCATCCGTTTCATCGAACGTGCGCAGCATTCCGGCGGCGGATGGCGTTATGCACCTGGGCAACCCGGCGACACCTCGGTGTTCGGTTGGCAGTTCATGGCGCTGCGCAGCGGCCATCTGGCCGGTTTAACGGTGGATTTGCACACGGTCCAACAGGCGGTGCGATTCCTGGATTCCGTCGCCGAGGACTCAGCGGGTTCGTGCTACGGATACCTCCACGGCCGCCATCTGGATCATGGACCAGCCGATCCTGCGCCTGCGCCGACGGCCATCGGCTTGCTGGGCCGCATGTACACCGGTTGGCAGCGCGATCGACCGGGCATCCAGACGGGTGTCGACCGGCTGATGGAAGCGGCCGAGGGCAATCGGGGTCTGTACTTCGAATACTATGCGACTCAGGTTCTGCATCACTACGGCGGCATCTCGTGGCAACTCTGGAACGAACGCCTCCGAGACGAATTGGTTCGGAGCCAGCAACGGCGCGGTCCGGAAGCGGGCAGTTGGCTGCGGAACGGTCCGCACGACGACGCCGGCCGACTGTACTGCACCGCGCTGGCGGCTCTCTGTCTGGAAGTCTACTACCGCCACCTGCCCCTGTACGGCGAGGAAGCTGCGCCCGCCATCCAACGGACAAGCCCGGTCGCGACGGAGGGCCGGGTTCGATGAATGACCTGCTGATCGCCCCAATCCGGTTTTCCGAAATCATGGGGCTCACAGACCTAATGGCTCGTAGCACAGGTTGCCAGCCTGTGGCCCCACGACCAGTTCCGAAATCTCGAATCCAAAACGGGTCCAAGATTCAAGACTCCAGTGCCTCAGCCGCCTATGGCTCCTTGCCGGCCAGATACCGGTCCAGGAAGTCGATGGCGCGGTCGTACGCTTGGTCGTTGAAAAACGCCGTCAGGTGCCCGTTCTCGGGAATCAGATCGACTTGAACCACCACGCCGGCCTTGCGCAGTTGTTCGGCTAGCACGACCACGTGCCGCATGTGGTCCTTGTTGCCTAACCGCGTTCTAGAACCGCGGCTTGAACACTCGACGCCTGTGTCATCAAGATCGCATGTGGTGGGCAGGAATGGCGTCGTCGTATCCGCTCATCGCGGTCCTTGATCCGTGATCAGTCGCCCCGCTATAATTCGCGGTGGAGGTGCGCCCATGACGACTTACGAAACCTTGCTCTTGGACGCCGTGCGACTCTCCGTTGCGGACCGGCTTCAGCTCATCGACGCGATTTGGGATACGTTGCCCGCGGAAGCGCTGCCTCCGTTGAGCGACGAGTGGACCGCGGAAGTCCGCAGACGCTCGGCTGAGTACGATTCTGGCTGCGCTGAGACGGTTCCGTGGGAGCAGATCAAGGCCGAGGCAATGCGCCGCGCGGGGTTGACGATGCCCGATGCTTCCCATTAACTATCTCGCCGGCGCACGCCGAGACTTTGACGAGTCCTTTGACTGGTACGCTGCTCGTAGTCCACGGGCCGCTCAACGATTTGTCGCCGCTCACAGGCCTAATGGCCCGTAGCACAGGCTGCCAGCCTGTGGCCCCACGACCAGTTCCGAAATCTCGAATCCAAAACGGGTCCAAGATTCAAGACTCAAGTGCCTCAGCCGCCTATTGCTCCCTGCCGGCCAGATGCCGGTCCAGGAAGCCGATTGCGCGGTCGTACGCCTGATCGTTGAAGAACGCCGTCAGGTGCCCGTTTTCGGGAATCAGATCGACCTGAACCACCACGCCTGCCTTGCGCAGTTGTTCGGCAAGCACGACAACGCCGCCACGCGGGACCAACACGTCGTCTTCGCCGTGGAAAAAGTAGGTGGGTGGTGCGTCGGCGGAAACAAACGCGGCCGGCGACGCGGCAACGTAGCGGTCGGGGAACTCGCGGCGAGGGCCGCCCAGCCAATAGGCCAACCCTCCGCTGTCCTGCGGCAGTCCGCGGAAATCGCAGGGCGTCCCGCCGGCGACCACGGCCCGAAGTTTCACACCCGGCCAGTCGCCGGAATCGCTCGCCCAAGCCGGCCGGTCGGCTTGAACGCCCGTCAACGCTTCGAGCATGACCATTTGAGCGCCGGCACTGTACCCGATCGCCGCGATCCGCTGGGCGTCGATTTTGTACTTGTCCGCGTTGGCGTGCATCCACCGCAGCGCGTCGTGACAGTCCTGTTGTTGGGCCGGGAACGGATGTTTCGGCGCCAAGCGGTAGTTGATTGAAACCGCGACGTAACCGCGTGGGATCAATCGCGCGACCACGTGCCGCATGTGGTCCTTGTTGCCCAAACGCCAGGCGCCGCCATGCACGCAAAGAACCGCGGGAAACGGTCCGTCGCCCGGCGGGACGTGGATGTTGCACAGCAGCTTGACCGCCTCGGCACTGTCGCTCCGCTCGGCATAGACGATGTCGCGGAATATCTCGCCGGACTCCGCCGCCGGCGTTTCCGTTCCGAAAGCGAGCCCAACCAGGAACACGAACATCCCGGCGAAGAGAGCATTGCAGCGAAGACGACGGCAGGGGCAACGGCAGGGGCGTGAATGGAACATCGGGGGTTCTGCAAATAGTGGCAATGTCGGCAACTGGGCACACACGAACCGTATAACGTATGCCATCCAAGGCAGCGTGGAAACACGACACCCGGGATCGAGCGAAAAATCCGAGCCGCCCGTGTCACCACGCCGCGGCTTGGCGTGTTACAATTCGATCCTCGCCTGACAAAATGACCGATGTCCTCAACTCGCCCTGGTAGAAGGAGCAACGACGTGTCATCCTGCAAGAGAGGTCTGGGAGTTTTCGTTCCGTTGGTGATCATGTCCGCCACGCTACTGGCCTCCCGTGCGGCGGCCGACGAAGCCTTGGACAAGGCCTTCGAGGCGTTGAGAACTTACGAGTGGGGCAGCGACCGTTCGGCACTGCAAGTGATCGACAACGCGGTAGCCGCCGCGCACGGCGACGCCGCTCTGGCGAAATCGATTGAGTCGCGGTTGGCCGAGCGGCTGACGTCGAAGCCGTCGCCCGCCGCACAGGACTACATCTGCCGTCAGCTCAGTCTGGTCGGCACCGCCGCCAGCGTCCCGGCGCTCGCGGATTTGCTGCCTGACGAAAAGCTGTCGCACATGGCTCGCTACGCCCTGGAACGGATTCCGGACGACGCGGCGGTAGCGGCCCTGCGCGCGGCGCTGCCCAAGGTGGACGGCAACTTGAAAGTGGGCGTGATCCATTCGCTGGGCGTCCGCCGGGATGCCGCCAGCACCGACGCGCTGTCCGGACTGCTGACGGACAAGAACGAGACGATCGTCGCAGCATCGGCAGGCGCTCTGGGGAACATCGGCACGAGCGAAGCGGCTCGGACGCTCGGCGAATTCCAGGCCAAGGCTTCCGAATCGCTGAAGCTTGCCGCGGCCGATGCGTATCTGGTCTGTGCCGAACGCCTGCTAGCCGACGGCAAGAAGCTGGAAGCGATGGCGATCTACCGGTCCCTGGCCGGATCCGACCAGCCGCAGCATATCCGACTGGCGGCCACGCGAGGTTTGCTAGCCGTCGCGCAACAGAAGTGACCGCGGGGAGACACGGCATGAATCGGACATTGCGTTTCTGCGGATCGTGCTGTTGTTGGCTGCTGACGCTGGCAGTGGGCGCCGCCGCGATCACAGCCCGCGCCCAGGAGGAACCGAACGCGGAGTTGATGCAGATGATCGCCGATCTGGTTCGCGATCCGCAGCGCGAGATGCGCGCGCTGGGGCTGCAACAGATCCGCGACGAGATCCCGGGCGAAGCAGCGACGAAGCGCTTCGCTGAGTTACTGCCATCTTTGCCGCCCGATGCTCAGGCCGCGCTGCTCGAAGCGCTGGGCGAACGCGGTGATCCAACGGCTCGCCCGGCCGTTTTGGCCATGTTGGCCAGCGACGCCGAGCCGGTTCGAGCCGCTGCGCTGGGTGCGTTGGGCGTTCTCGGCACCACCGAGGACGTGGCACGGCTGGCCGAGAAAGCGGCCGGCGATTCGTCGCTCGAACAGACGGCCGCCATTGCCAGCCTGATGCGTCTGCGCGGCGACCAGATCGACGCGGCAATCGTCGCCGAGGCGACAACGGCCGAGCCGACGGGACAGTCGCGATTGCTGAACGTTTTGGGCCGGCGCAACGCAAAACAAGCGTTACCTCTGGTGCTGGCCGCGGCCAAGGAAGCTGCGCCGCCGGTGCGGCTCGCCGCGCTGGACGCTCTGCGGCTGCTGGCGGAACCGAAAGACGTGGCGGATGTCCTTGCGGTCTTGCGATCTGCCGGGGATTCCGAATGCCGAGCCAAGGCCGAGTTGGCGCTGCTGGCCGTGTGCCAACGAGGCGGGGCGGCCTGTGCCGAGTCGCTCGCCGCGGGACTGTCGGACGCGGACACCGATACCAAGCGAGTGCTGATCCGCGCGCTGGCCCGCGCCGGCGGCGATCAGGCTCTGCAAACGATCTGCGGCCAGTTGCAGGACAACGACGGCGCGGTGCGCGACGAAGCCGTGCGGGCGCTGTCCAACTGGAACGACCCGGCCGTCGCCGATGTGTTGTTTTCGCTGGCCTCGGGCGACAACCTGCGGCACCAGGTGTTGGCGGTTCGCGGACTTGTGCGACTGGCCGATTCGCAAGGCGACCGACCCGCGGATACCGCGCTGCTGGCCCGTATCCAACCGCTGGCCAAACGGCCGGCGGAACAACGCTTGGTGCTGGGAGCCCTGAGCAGGTCGGATGCGGAAGATGCATTGACGTTGGCGTTACCGTATTTGGCAGGCGGCGAATTGACGGACGAGGCGGCGCTGGCCGTCGTCGGGATCGCGGATCGCGTGAGCGTCCGCAATGCGACGGTGCGTGAGGCGCTGCAACAAGTGCTGGAAACCAGCCAGCATTCGCTGGTCCGCCAACGAGCACAGGAGATTTTGGAAAACCCCTGACGGCAGAGGAGTGAATCCGTGCAGCGATTCTTGCGGAATTGGACGGGGCGCATGGTGCCTCTGACAGCAGTCGTGTTGGCCTCGATCGGCTGCCAGCCAGCACCTGCGCCGATCGTTGCCGGACCGGCGACAACAATCGAAAGCGAGATGTCGGAATCGAGCGAGCCGCAAACGCCTCTCGAATCGCCGATTTCTTTGTCCGACGGCGCCTCGGCGGCAGAGACGGCAACGCTGAATCTGGTCGAGATCGACATTCCGTTGCCCGCGCCGGCGTTTCGCGGAACGCCCGTGCCGGGCAAGGAGCCGATGGTCGAGGAGCCAACGGGCAAGTCGCGACCGCCGTTCCTGGCCCCGGAGGGAACCGTGAATCTGGCACGCGGCAAGCCGGTCGGTTGCAGCGATCCGATCCCTGCGGCGGGCGAATTGGACTACGTAACCGACGGCGACAAATCAGCGTCCGATTTCGCGTACCTCGAACTCGCACCCGGCACCCAGTGGATCCAGATCGACCTGGGCCAGCGCGCCGCCATCTACGCGGTGGTCGTGTGGCACAACCACGCCGAGGCTCGCGTGTACCGCGACGTGGTCGTGCAGGTCGGCGACGATCCCGATCTGCTGGACGCCGTGACGGTCTTCAACAACGACTTCGACAACTCGTCCGGACTGGGCATCGGCTCGGAACTGGGCTACGTCGAGACGTCGGAAGGCAAGTTGATCGATGGCCGAGGCGTCGAGGGACGGTACGTGCGTCTGTACAGCCGCGGCAACCACCTGGACGACAAGAACCATTACACCGAGGTCGACGTCTACGGCCGGCCGCTGCCGTGAAAGGAGCGGCCGACATGCCCGCGGCAGCGCGTCCATTCTGGCTGACAGCCGTCCACCGTCTGGCCGTGCCCGCGCTGCTGATGCTGATCGTGGTTGCCGGCGGCGTGCTGCGTTTGATCCAGTTGGATCGCCGCACGATGCATGCCGACGAGGCCGTTCATGCCCTCAAGTTCCGCGATCTGCTCGAACAGAACCGGTACGTCTACGATCCTCACGAATACCACGGGCCGAGCCTGAATTATCTAACGCTGCCGATCGTCCGCTGGCGAGGTATCGATCGGTTGACCGCCGTAACGGCAGCCGATCTACGACTGCTGCCCGCACTATGCGGCATTGCTCTGATCGTCCTCGTGTGGCTGCTGCGCGACGAGTTGGGAAGCGCCGCCATGCTGCTGGCGGCCGCTTTGACCGCGTGCTCGCCGGGACTGGTCTTCTACAGCCGTTACTACATCCAAGAGATGTTGTTGGCAACGTTCTCGTTCGGCGCAATCGTTGCTTTTTGGCGGATCGATCGTGTCATGCGAGCCAGCGAAGCCGGAAGGCGAGTCTCCCGCATCGGTTGGGCCGTGGCATTGGGCTTGTGCCTGGGCATGATGCATGCCAGCAAGGAGACCAGTGCGATCGCTTGGTTCGCCATGGGTTTGGCAGGTGCGATGACGCTGGCCGATCTGCGCCGAACCGATTGGCGGCGATGGCTCCGCACGATGCTCGTCGCGGTCGCCGTCGCAGCCGTGGTCTCCGCACTGTTTTTTTCCTCGTTCGGTCAGAACCCGCG
Organism: Pirellulaceae bacterium; assembly: GCA_023382975.1. Lineage (GTDB taxonomy): Bacteria > Planctomycetota > Planctomycetia > Pirellulales > Pirellulaceae > SKKK01. Next base: position 75,501 of record JAHDXO010000046.1, on the reverse strand, counting down.
CGGCGTCGCCGATTCCGTCCTCGCGTATTTCCATTACTTTCAGCGAGCCGGCGGTACGGGCTCGGCCGGCCCCTTGGCCTATCCCTGGCATACGTACTTGCGATGGTTGTTCTGGGAATCGGGTGGCGTCGACGGCGCGGGAATCGAAGCCGGGATCGCCGTGTTGGCGATCCCCGGCGCGATCGCGGCGGCCACAGGTTGGGAACTCGATGAACGGCGACTGCGCTTCGCTCGGTTCATCAGCCTGTACACCTTGGCGATGATCCTGGTGTACTCGCTGATCGCCTACAAAACGCCCTGGTGTGCGGTAGGGTTCCTGCATGGTCTGGTGCTGATGGCGGCGATCGGCGGAGCGACGTTGTTGACCGCTGGCCGCAGAGCCGGACTTGCCTACCTCGCGGTCGCCACCCTGGTGATCGCCGTCGCGTTGGCTCATCTGACCTGGCAGACGTACCGAACCAGTTTCATCGCCCGCGACGACCCGCGGATCCCGTATGTTTTCTCGCCCACATCGCGCGACGTTCCGCGGTTGGCCAACCGGCTCAGTCAGATCGCCGCCCATCACCCGGATGGCCGTGGGATGCACGTCCAGGTGATCTGCCCGGACGACGACTACTGGCCGCTGCCCTGGTATCTGCGGGATTTCACGCGAGTGGGTTGGTTTCGCAGCGTGCCAACGGGTCCGCCGGCGCCCGTGATCGTGGCGCATCCCGACTTGGAGCCGTTGATTCTGGACTATCTGTACCAGCAGCAGCCGCCCGGCCAGCGGCCGTTGTACATCCGGATGGATCAAGAAGACGCCGACGGTCCCGACTCGCTCCGCCCCTTCGTCCCCCTGCGCGTCTACATTCAACGGGAACTCTGGCTCACGCATTTAGCTCGGCAGAAGCGAGGATCACTCGAGCAATGAGCGAGCCGCAAGGCACAAGCCGCGGGTTCCGAATGGGCCAACCAACCACTTGCCAGTGCTCTGCCTGAAATTGGGACGGGGCCAATTGCTCGCCACCTGTGATCGCTCGCCCCAGCGTCACAATCGCTGGCGAGCGTCATCGGCAGAGACCGTTTCTTCGCTGTGCCGGGCGCGCAGCATCTCGCGAAAAGCCGGATTGTGTTCCAACAGGCTGTCGATCAAGTCGTCGTCCTCGGACAACGGTACCAGTTGGAACGATGGCACGCCGTTGACCGTGACGATGATCGGCTCGTCGTGGCAGCGCCGACCGTACTGGCTCAGATTCGCCTCGGCTTCATTCAGCGGGATCACTTTCATGGTGCACCGTAAACTCTTGACCGCGGACAAAAAGCGAGTTGCCGCGCTTTTCGCCCACCAGAATGATCGTAACTTCTTCCTCTTCTCGATCGACGTTGAACAGCACACGGTACTTCCCGAACAGTCGCGACCCCAACCCCCGCCCCAACTTCACGCACGCTTGCCGAAAGGACACGGACGGCCATCGGCAGGATACTCATTCAGATTGCTGTCATGTTGCTGATCGTGGGCTTTGAAGCCTGGAGTGCCATTTCGTAGTTGAACACCGCCGCGTTGGGCAGCAGCAGAGATCCAAGAGACTCGTGGTTAAGCAAGTACGCCACCGCCGACCTTATGTCGGTGGAGCGGTGATTATGCACTACGACGAGCCCTGAGAAGCGTCCCAGTCCAGGCCGCCGCTCCCCAGCCGCGAAACGGCTGGGGGGCGGCGTCCGGGACGGCAGGGGAGAATATCCTGCCCGAGCGTTCGTGCAAAATCACCGGCTCCACCGAGCAAGCTCGGTGAGGACCTAACTTAGCTTCACATTGTCAGTTGCGCACGTCGGAGGCCGAAAAGTCCCGCTGTTCAAGTGGGATGCGCACGGCGCGCGCATCTTCGAATCACGACAGATACGAATGAGCAGAAGGCGTGTCGTGATTCGCGTCATTCGTGGTTCTCTTCGGCGTTTTCCTCGGTCTCTGTTGGGTTGCGGGCGCGAGCCCGCGTTACGGTCGAAAATTAGCGGTAGGACGCCACGATTTCGTAGTGCGGTTGATCGGGATCGGTGATCCGGACCCATTCCCTGTCGGGTTCAAAATGCGGCCAATCGGCACCGTTGACTTTGGCGGCGGTCATCCGATTTCCCGCGGGGTGGCGCAGTCTGACGATCAACTCTCCGGGCCGAGAACGCTGCGGCATCTCGATGCTGACCCGGATCGTGCCGCTTGCCGCGCGGCTCTCGACGGTCATGTTCAGCGGTCCAAAGTACGTCGGCGCCCGGCGGATTTCGATTTGCTCCCCGTCCTCCAGCCACTTCCGCGGCGTGGCCGGCAGCAGAAACAGGGTTTCGTCCTCCTGCTCCTGGATCAGGATATGACGATAGAGGTCGAACCAGGCCCCATCGGTGCTGGGCGGACCGAAGTATTGGCCCCAGCCCCAGCGATGCTCGACGGGTTCCAGCGCCGAATGACTGAAGGCGCACGCCAGCATGCTGTAGAACGCCCGGATCGCCGGCTTCACATCGTCCCGCCGCAGATAAGCGGTGGCGTGCTGGTTATAGACCGGCTCGTTGGCCATGCCCCAGCCGTTCAGGAACAAATTGTCCTCGTGGTCGTGCAGCAAGTAGGTCGTCAAGGGCCCGCGCGGGGCCAGGGCCGCCAGACGCGACAGGTGCAGCGACCCCGTGTCAACGTCGGTCGGATACCAGACCTCCAGCAATCGCCGCGGCGTCGCGGCGTCGGCCGGCACGTAGGGAATCCAGGTGCGATCGCGCAACGGCACCAGCGGAGCCCGCATCGCGGCCTGACCGAAGCCCCGCTCGACCGCCTGCCGCATCTGGTCGGCGGCCTGCTGAAATTCCGCCGCGCGCGGGTGCTGCAAGCGGCGGAGCAGTCGCGCCAGCCGTTCGCAGCCGGCATAGAAGTACGCCTGATTGAAGGCCCACGCCTGCGGGTCGTGCGAGAGGTCGTTCAGCGGCGCCCGGATCAGACCCCGCGTCGGCCCGTCTGCCTGCTGGGCGCGGGCGATCTCGGCCAAGCACCAGTCGCCCGCCTTGAGCGTCGCCGGCAGCAGGGCATCGATGCTCGTCCGGTCGGCCGACAGCAGACCGTGTTGGGCCACCGCGTACAACATCGACGGCGTGTACACGCCCCAGTTGGCAAAGCCGCCCACGCGGCCGTTGGCCTCCTGGTTGTTCCGGTAGATAGCCGCGAGTTCCTCGGCCGAAACGGCGTGGTAGCCGCGCAAGTCGTACAGCATGTAGTCCACGTAGATCGCTTGGTTGACCGGCCAGGGCGTGCCGCGTTGGTCATAGGCGAAGTTTGAGTAGGGCAGGTCCATGCGCACGCCGGGCTCATTGCCGCCGTGCCGGCGCGGCAGCCGCAAAGCGTGCCACAGGTTCGCGCGAAACAGATCGTTGACGACCTGCTCCGGCACGCGGAACTGCGCGCCGCGAGCGAGGTAATCCTCCCAGAACCGCAACGTGGCCGCGCGGGCAGCGGCGTAATCGAGTCCGGCCAGGGTCGCGCGGGCGTCCGGTTCGACCAACGGCAACGGCAGCTTGAGCACGATCTCCTTGGCGCCCGTGGGAGGCAAGTTCAAGACCAGAGCCGCGGTGACGGACTTGTTTGCGCCGGTGACGTCGGAAATCGTGTCCACGCCCTGCACCGAAAACAGCACGCGGTGCGACGAGGTTTCCTCGACGATCGCCGTGGAGCCGAGGTGGGAGACTTCGACCGCGTCCGGCAGCGAGCGCTCGTGCCGGAGATTCAACCTCAGCGTCCGAGCCGTACCGTCCAGTGCCGTGGCCCGCACCTTCTGCAACAGGACCATCGCGATATCGCCGCGCCGCTGCGGCGGCGGGCCGAGCAGCGGGTACGCGAACTGCTCGACCTCCAGACGCACGGCGGAGCGCTCGAAGGTCGTCGTCAGCACCGGCAGACCGTCGGTCAGCCGCTGGCCTTTCCACTCCCAGCCTTGCAGGTCCAACTGGAACTTTAACTTGTCCGGGTTGCCGTAATCGCTGGCCACGCCCGCCCACCGGTCGATGCCGAATTTTGGAATAGCGCTGTCCCAGGTCACACCGACGATGTGGCCGGGCGAGACGGAATGCGGGTTCCGATAGGCGGGACTGCCCATGTCTTCCCACCGCGCCGAGTACTGCTCGTAGGTCGCTTCCGGTTCCCGCTGGAGCTGGTCCAGTATCCGCTGGCCAGCGTACGGCTCGATCGCCGCTTGATGCTGCTCGAACGTGGTCAACTCGTCGCCCGCGGTGAGAAACACGTCGAGGTCGGGACACCACAGGGCTCGCTCGCGCAGCAACTGCTCGACGCTCACCGAGAAACCTCGCGTCCCTTCCTCATTCAACTGGACGGTCAACAGCCGCGCATCGACCTGAAAAGCCGGATCACTGCGCAAGCGGTTCACGGCGCCTACGTCGCTGTGCGTGAGCAGATCGTTCCAGATGGAATGCTCGGTCCGGCGTTTGGACTCTGCCGGTTCCTGGTACTCCAACGTACACTCGACACCATCCACGTCGCCCGCCCCGGCAGTCGATCGCACAACACCGTCGGCCAATCCATCCGACCCTTCCAGGTTCCACCCCGCCGCGTCTTGAATCAGCATGCCGCTTGCAGCAGGCACCAGCCTGACGAACCAAGGTGCAGACTCGAGCGATCGATGCCCCCAGGACAGACGCACGCGGAAGGAACGCGACGGCACGGCTCGTTCCGCACGGGCTGCGTCCTGGGCGATTAGCGATCCGGCGAGCGTCGCCGCACTCGCGAGCCCCAGTACCGATAGGGTCAGAATCCATCGTAGCCTCATCATTGACCTGCTCCTGATTCGTCAAACCCTTGCTCCGCCCACATACGGTTACGGCTCGCGGTTAACCGCCTTTGTTCCTATTTTCCTGTCCCGGAGCTTCCTGTCCACAGTCGCGGCACGTCTTCCAGGCACACGCCGTGCGCGCGTTACCGCGTTGGCAACGAGACAGAGGATTGGAAGTGTGCATGAGGCATTCTTCAATGATGGGAACTTCAGTCAGGTTTCCTCGCCGCTGCGGTGGGTGTCACAGCGCGGCCGTGAATCTTCACTTCGTCCAGCGTCACCACAGCGTGGCCGTCGCCGGGTCCCAGGTCGAGTCCGAGGCGGTTGCTGGTGCGGATGCGGCGGGCGAGTTTTCCGGTAGCGATCCGTTGGCCGTCCACATGAAGACGTTGGCCGCCGGGGCCGACGGTGGTAACGACGTGATGCCACCGGTCGTCGTTGAGTTGAGTTGTCGAGTGAAGTGGATCGTCACCCTGGAGTGCAAAACGCAGCAGGCCATTTTCCACTTCGATGACGTGGTCGCTCCAGCGGTTGTTGTAACTGGAATAGCGTGTCGCCGCGCAAAGCCGCACGTTGGCGGCGGTGGTCTTGAACCAGAAGGAAACGGTGTAGTCGCCGTCCGGCAGGCGGAGTTCTTCGTCGATCGGGAACAGGGCGGGATCGAACTCGCCGCGTGCGTCGAATTCGATGGCCGTCCCCACTTCGCCCGGAACGCGTCGAGTGTGGCCCGTCAAGCGGCCGAAGATTTCCAGGCCCGCTGTGCTGCCGAGGACATTTCCTTCAGGCTGCTCGAAATCAAATCCGGCGATGACTTCGGCGCGTTTCTCGGTAACGCGTTCGAGCTTGGCCTGGGGGCCGGGCTCGGGATGGAGAAACTCCGGCAGGATCACGCGGCGGTCGAGACCGGGCGTGTCGTGGCTCAGGGCGATGGCGGCCTGACCCTTTTTGAATCCGCACTCCAGCCGCAGGTCGATCCGCTGGCCGGCACGGAGTTTCACCGTCACCGTGCCCATGCTGCTGGCCGCCTGTTCGTCGTAGGTCGTGTTGCCTTTCACCACGGCAGGCTGGGAATCGAAGACGAGTTCGCCGCCGAGCCAGAGGCGGGACCAAAGCGGCTGGCCTTTGGCGCGCCACGGGAAACTGCCGCGGATCTCGAAACGCGTGTCCTCGTTAGTGGCCGCTTCATACGTGCCGCTCCAGCGGGCGCTAAAGACCTCGGCGGTGATCGTCTGCTTGTCGGGCACCCCCTCCTGTCCGCCCTCGCCCCAGTTGAAATGCACCACCTTGTCGGTGCGCGTGAGCGCCGGTTCGCCGGAGCAATCGCCGTTGTTGAAATACTCGCCCTTCAGCCCCGTCCCGTCGCGTTTCGCCGTGACCGCCGCCGCATCGGGCAGCGTGATGTTTCCGCTGGCCCGATGCCAGCCGTTCCAGCCCGTAATGCGGTAAATGGGCGCTCCGCCGCCGGAATTCAGGGCGTAGTAAAAGGTCTCGCCGGTCTTGGCGTTGGTGTGCAGGTGGCCCATCGGATACTCGTTGGCGTTGAACATGCCGTACGCCTCCTTGGGCAGATTGTCGGTCGGCACGCGCAGCAGTTCGTCCACGTACAGCCCGTCGTCGGTCCAGACGGTCGGCCGAACGGTCTCTTCGTCCGAGGCATCGCCCCAGACGACGCAGCCGTGGGTGAGTCCGACCAAGCCGCGCGGCATGGCGGTCGAGCCCGTCTCGTGGTCGTTGTCGGGACTGTGGCGGCCGACGCTCCACAACGGCCGGCCTTCGCGGCTCCACTTCACCAGCCGGTCGATGGCCGAGCACGAGTTGTAGTACCACGCGCCGTGAGTCTCCGCACCTTCGTGCGGATTGCTGGCGCCGTCCGAAAAGCAGGCGAAGACACAGCCGTCGGCCCCCACGCAGAAATCGCCGGGGAAGTGCTTCCGGCCGTTCTCCAGCCACGGAGCGGATTGCTCGGCCGTCTGCATGTCGTAGACGGGTGTGCCGCCGGCCGTAATGCGAGCGGGCTTCAGCAACGGGCCGGGGTTGTAATCGCTGGCCGTCGACGTGGTGCGCAGCGTGAAATCGCCGGGATGGATCCAGCCGCCAAGCTTGCTGCGATTGAGCCACTGCAGTTCGTCGTCGGTGGCGAGGCCATCGTCATTGAGATCATTCCAGAGGTAGGTCCGGCGTTTGTTGTCACGCGACTCGCTGGCATTGCATGGCCGGATGCGCTTGGCCACCCGATCATAGACGCAGAGCGTGAAGCCGACCGGTTGCACACCGCCGCCCTGGATGTAGATCCGCCCGTCTTTCTCGAATACGTTAGGCACCGGCGGCACCACAGCGAACCGATTGGCGGCAAACGCCTCCTGATAAACTTCGGCCACCCGCCAAGACTTTTTCGCGTAGTCGACTTCCCACCGTACCAGGCCCGGCTGCGGGGCGTTGGCCAGGGTCCAGACGAAACGCGGGTCGCCCGGCTCCGGGCAGGCGATGACGCCGTAATGCTGCGCGCCGTACCACTCGCGGAGCAGGTTCCCATCGGCGTCGAATCGCGCCGAGCGTCGCGGAGGTGTGTGACGGCCCTCGGTCACCACGAACCCGCCATCGGCATCCGCCTCGATGTCCGTCAGCCCGCGGAAGTCGGTCGGCACGTAGACGCCGTCGTCCCGGCCTTCCGCCTTGCCGAAACATCTGACCAGCGTCCCGTCCGCTGCAAAGCGTTTGACCTGATGGTGCCGAACACGTGGTCGCGTCGCTCCGAGACGCGGGTCCGAGTCTCGGAGAGACGCGGCTACGTGATCGCTGTTCTCCGCCACGAAGACGTCGCCCGACTCCGGACTCACGCAAAGCCGCCACGGACATTCCAACTTCTCCGCGGCGATGACGATTCGCGGAGTCTTGTTTTCCCGCGAGAGCGATACGATCGCGCCGCCGGAGATCGCGTACACCGTGCCGCTTTTTGCGACCGCCACGCCTGAGAGTCCGGCAAGGTTGGTTGCCGTATCCACCCATTTCCCGTCCACCGCACTGAACCAGCCAATCGCATCGTGCTGCGGAAACGCCGCCACCAGCAATCCACCGGCCGCATCGCCCGCAAGGTCGCGCGGGCTTTCCGCGGCGTTCTGCCTTCTCCGGTCCTCATCTTTCACGCCCTGCGGCGGCTCGTAACCGTTCCAACGCAGATTCCACGGCTTGGGATCGAAGTCGCCGCCGGTGAAGACGCGCCCGGTTCGTGCGTCGTATCCATAGACGTGACCGTTCGGCATCAGTTCGAACAGCCGATCACCAACCAGCGTCACGGCGACCGTATCCTGCGCCCACGGGTCGGCCGACCAGCGGTCGTTCGTCCACCGATGCCGCCCGTCGAGATCCGTCTTGACACCCCAATGCGCGCCCTCGTTGGTGGCCCCGACGCGATAAAGTCCGGTCGCGTCTACTGCCACGCTGTTGGGCGGAGCGTGGTTTCCCGTGGCCCGTTCCCAAACCGGATCCACGTTCTGGCCAACCTGCGTGATGAACTCGGCCCGCAGCCCTTCGGTCGCCAGCAGTTTCCAGGCGTACTCGCCCGGCGGGAGCGGATGGCCATAGCGGTCGAGGCCATCCCAGCCGGCGGCGTAATCGCCTTTCGCGTGGGGCCTCCCCGTGAGCAGCGTCCGCACCATGCGCCCTTCGGCGTCATAGAGCGCGAGCGAGACACGGCCGGCCCGGGGAACGGAATAGGAAATGGCGACCTCGGCGCCGAGCGTAAAACGGGTCATTACAAGGGTGAGGGCCAAGCAGGCTGTTGCGGTTTTGAACATGGGATTCAATTGTCGGCATAGAGGGGAATTGACGTTCTATGGAAGCTCCGGCAGCAGCAGGTACAGTTTGGCTGCGCCGGGCTCGTGCGGGAGTTGTCCGGCGCCGTTTTCCAGAAGCACCTCGCCGCCGTCGAAGAGTTCTTCCAATCGGCAGGTCTTGCCGACTGGCAGCAGGAGGCGATGCGTTGTATCCGTTTGCATGTGGATGCCGATCAGCCGGTTGTTGATGTAGACCGGGTCGTTGCCTTCGTAGTAGATGTGAACTCCCGCCGACCGCGCCAGTTCGCGGTACAGCACCGCCGGCCAGTTGCCGACGGCACTGTAGACGGACGTGTACTCGGCGAACGTCTTCGCAGCAATGGCAGGCACCTGATCTGAATCATAGACGCCGCACGTTTGCGCCGACTCGTCGCGAACCTCGAACAGCGGCGTGGTCTCCAACAGCCCCTTGCTGCGCATGTCGAACGTCGGATCGCGTTGGCCATCGGATTTCTGCCCCGGTGTAAAGCTGCATCGCACGGCGGCACCGAGCCGCGCAAAGACGTCTTCGGCTCGCACGGTGACCGCGCTCCCCTCTCCCGCACGCCGAGCCACCTCGACCCCCGTGATGTCGGTGATCGCGTCGACCGAGAAGCCGTCCTTCCGGATGTAGTTCGGAGCATAGACCCACAGCAGCGTCCGGCCGTTGCGCTGCACCCTGGACCGGATGAACGCCTGCTTCTCGTCCGGCACGCAGAAGGCGTTCAGGAAGATGCACAGCTTGTAGCGGTCCCACGGCAAGTCCTTGTGATCCAGGTCCGAGAAGTTGTAGATGTCGTACGGCGCGCCGATGCGGGCCAGTTCGTCGGGCGGGCGCACCAGGAGGTCGTCCGCGACGCTGGAGCGGGCGTTGATGTGGTACATGGACGACACGTCGCCGAACACCGCGATCTCGGCCACCGACCGCATCGGCACATCGCGCAGCCGTTCCTGCGCCCTTACCAGCTCGGCGACCATGTCCATCATCTCCGGGCTGGCGTAGTTGCCGCCGAGGAAGTCGAACCACCACAATGCAGTTCGCTTGGCGCGCGTCAAGGCGAACTCCCGTCGCAGCACCTGCCGCGAGGCGAAGGCGTTGGGCAGTATGGTGTTCCCGCCGGGGATCTTCCGCCCGTTCTCCACGGTGTCCCGGGCGATATGTGTGGTGTGGTCGACCTCGTGAAACACCAGCTTGTCGTGCAGGTCGAGCGAGTCGACGGTGAGCAGGTAGCCGCTGGCGCCCTCGAAACTGCGCGGCGTGCCGTACTTTGCCGGCGCGTAGATCATGTCAATGTCCGGACAGCTCCAGACGCGCTCGTAGCCCAGGTGTCCCTCCTGCAGCAGCCGCTCGCTGTTGAGCTGCGTCAGATAACCATAGAACAGCCCGAGCAGTTTCCGATGCTGCAACACCTCCTGGGCCTTGCGGCAGAAGTGGACGATGGCATCGCCGATGATCTCGTGGTGGAACCGCCAGTAGCGCAGGGCTGCAGCATCCGCAACCGGATCGCGGAACACGCCGTGCGAGGTGCGCTGCAGCACATCGAGCGGCGGCATGGTCGCCGTGGGGTCGCCCGTGAAATTGCGAAAGGCGGCCGTCTTGATCGGATGCTCGCGGATGGCTGCCTCCGGCCGGCCGCGGCCCTGCGAGTTGGTGTACCACTCGGTGGACGAGCCGCAGAGCAGGCTGTAGGCGAACACGCGGTCGCCGTAGCGTGCTTCGATCTGCCGCAGGAACTCCTGCAGTGAGGCGGCCGTGTCCGTCCGCCAAGGTTCATGGCCCGCGGTCTCGACCAGATTCCAGTAGCTGTTCGAGCACTCTGGATGCGAGGCCAGGTACCAATCGCGGGTGTCGAGCTGCAGCGCGAGGTTGTAGTACGCGCCCGGAGCGTTGGCCTCAAACATCTGCATTTGCGCGTCGAATGCCTTCCAGTCGAACTGCTCCGGGCCCGTCCAGACCTCGCCGAACAACGAGTAAGGCACATCGAGCGTACACAACATACCGGAGTGGGTCACATTGGCGAGTTTCAGGCCGGTGCCGGCGAAACCACGGATCAACTCGGGCGTGGGTCGGTACGATCGGTAGGCCAGCGGATCGAAGACCTGGCTGTTGATTTCGATCTTCAAGACCCCGCGATGGCGTGCCAGGCGCGCCGTGAGCGGGGCCTTGGTCGACCGCGGCGACTGCGGGTGTTGGATCTCGGCATCGGCGGCGACAGGATCGGCCGCATGTACTCGCGTACCGAGGGCGGCTCCGGCAAAGGCCACACCAGCCGAACAAAGGAAGTCACGTCGCGTGGATTGAGTCGTGTTCATTGCTTCAATGACTCCGGCACGAGTGGCTGAGATTCATAGAGAATGACCCCGCCGCGTTTTACGATCTCCCTTTGCACCGCAGGTACGTTTACACTGCGGACGCTCGTCTTGGCATCGTGGGCGATCGCCGCGGCGATGCCGCAGGCTTCGCCCAACGCCATGAAGACGGGCTCCATGCGGATGGTTTGGTAGCCGACATGGCTGGCGCTGCATGCCACCGGCACGAGCAGGTTGTCCACGCACTTCGGCACGACGCTACGATACGGGAGCTGAAAGGGATCGTGGGCGATGAAAAAGTAACCGGGTCGCAGCATCGGATATGCGGGGTCGTACTTGCGAACAGCGTGCGAATCGAACTCGAACTCCGCCACGGCGATGCCGTCGGCATGACGGGTCGGAAGGCCCGTCTCGAAGACGGTCTTGGCGTCGTTCTGCGTGACGGTATATTCGCCCCAGATGCGCCGGCCCTGGCGAACGTAGATGTGATGCGGGCGATGGCGGTTGTCGGTGAACTCATCTTTCGGAAACCCCCATTGGCTCGCCTCATCGCGGATGGCCTGCGGCACGGCGGGATCGTTTTGCAGCAGCCAGATGAGACCTTCGTTGTGGCTCCAGTAGCGGGCGAAGATGCGCTCGCGCTCGGCGGGACCGGCCTCTGGCCAGCCCCAGTTCTCCTCGGCGAGATCGAGCGACTCCGCCGGCACGCCGGTGTCGTGATGCGGATGGTCACTGTTTACCTCGAACTTCCCATTCGGCATCTCGTAGAGCTGGATCACGTGGTTGAAACGGGTGATCTTGCCTTCGGCGATCTGCGACAGGACGTGTCTGTAGTCGTCGCGGTTGAAACCTGGCGGCCTCTCGACCGAAACGAAGTTGGATTTGTCTTTGGTGAGATGAAAGCGGAAGCAGAAGGCTTGGATCCCTGCGTCCGCCTCGCCCGTGGACCCGGGAAGCGGATTGTAGTCCTTGAATCGCACGTAGATGTGCCCCGCGTGAGGTTCCCCAAAGGCAGCACGGCTCTCGCGTCCGACCCGATACGGCACGCCAGCGAGTGCGGCTAGGTCGCCTTCGTAAGTGCAATCAATGAAGGTTCGTGCTCGAAACTCGGTCTTCCTGCCTGGCTTGGTCAGATCCTCCGCGGTGATGCTGACAAGCTTCACCGTCGGGCCGAAAGACTCTGGCGCCGCACCGTCTATGCGTTTGCCACGGGTCGCAGCCTCCTCCACGCCGTCTCTGCCGATAACCGATGCGGCCACCACGCGATACCGTTCCAACAGCGTGATGTTCTTCTCCGCGGCGAGCATGTCGCGGAGTACCTTCTCAGCGACATGTGCCTCGAACCTGTTTCCGGCTTGGCACACATGCACCTGCTTCGAATCCGCACCGTAAATGGAGGTGTAATGCTCCACGATGCGGCGTTTGAACTCATTGTAGAGTCCACCGACGGCTCCGTGCTTGCGAATGTCCGTGTTCGTTAGCCCTCCCGCGATGATGCCGCCGACGTGGTTGCTTTCCTCCACAACAGTCACCTTCGCCCCCGAACGTGCTGCAGACACTGCGGCTGTGACGCCGCCGGGGGTCGCGGCGACGATGACCACATCTGCAAGCGGCGGTTCGGCAGCGAACGCGGCCTGGACAACGGCCGCGAAGACGCCCGCGATGACAAAACGGATGGTTCTTCTCATGTTCAGTACTCCCGTGGTCGAAGGGTGGACTTAGAAATATGGGACAGACGACTCGGTGATTGACCAACTTCGTTGCTATCTCCTTTTTGTATCCGATCTTCCTGTCCACGGTTACGGCACGTCTTCCAGGTACACGCCGTCCTTGCGCAACTGCGTCTGGAGTTTCTGTACGTCGAACTCGGCCAGGTCTACGCCGGCGGCCAGCGAGAGCGCGGCGCAGGTGCCGACGCCCTGCCCCATGACCATGCAGTGGGTCTGCACTCGGACCGACGAGTGACCTTCGTGAGTCGAGGAGGCGCAGCGGCCCACCACTGCCAGGTTGGGGATCGTGGCGTTCAGGCACATGCCGAGCGGAATATGGTAACTCTGTCCCTCCGGCAAACTGTGCTCCTTCTTCTGATCGACCCAAGTGGTGTGGCCGCTGCCTTTGGGATCATGGATGTCGATCATCCAGAAACCGTGGCCGATGGCGTCCGAGTGTTTCTCAGCCTGCACCACCATCTGGGCATCCAGCGTCTTCAAGCCGCGGACTCGCCGCGATTCCCGAATGCCCAAACTGAAACCCATCTGCTCGACGTGAGCTTCCTCGAACCCGGGCATTTGTTCGCGCCAGAGATCGACGTAGCGGTAGACCTGCTCGCGGGCCTGATGCGAGATCCGCGTCAACTCCTCTTCGTCGAGCGGGTTGCCTGCCACGGGGCACATGTTGTAGGAGACGATCGGGTCGCGCGGGCTCTTCAGATACGACAACGCCGCGGCTTCGAGAAACTGCGGGAAGTTGCCCTCGTCGCGCGAATTCTTCATGAGCTGGAACACCCGCTCGGCGTCTTGCGGGTGCTGCTTGATCTCCGCTGCGTTAAGCCCGCGCAGGCGATACATCATGGTCATCCCCTGCACGCCGCCGTCACTCTTGCGGCCAAAGTCGAACGGCACGCCGGCGTTGGCTGCCACGTCGCCATCGCCGGTGGCGTCGATGAAGATCTTCCCGCGCACGGCCCTGCGTCCCGTCTTGGTGTCGACCAGCACGGCCGCCAGACGTTCGCCGATGCGGACCGACTCGACCGCCGCCAGGTTGCAGAAGGTCCGCACACCGGCCTCGTCGAGCATCCGCTGGAAGACCACGCGCATGCCGGTCGAATCGAACTCGTGCGTCTCATATCGCTTGGGGTAGTGGTCCAGCTTGCGGACAAACCGCCCGCCGCGCTCGATGGCCTCTTGCGTGAAACCCAGAATGACTTGTCGGACGCGATCGCTGGTGTGCCAGATATTGACCAGCGCGTTGACGGCCATGCCGCCGACGCTTGGCCAGCGTTCCAGCAGAATCACCTTTGCGCCGTGCCTCGCCGCGCAGCAGGCCGCCGAGATGCCGGCTGGCCCGCCGCCGCAGACCACCACGTCGGCCTCGGCAAGCACCGGCACCCGGCGCTCTGGAACGGTCAAGCCGTCAGAGTCTTCGGTGGCTTGCAAGGGACCGGTAGCCGCCGCTACGGCACCGAGGCTGCCGCCGGCGGCAGCGAGCAAGAAATTCCGTCTTGAGGGTCGATTCGCATTCATGGTTTCAGTCCCTTCGGCAGCCAGTGTGCCAGTCGAGAGTCGTCCTTTCTATTTGGCCAACCCGAATTGTGCCGCAGTTTCCAGGAAGGCGGTGACCAGGGGATGAGGTCGATCGGGAGTCGAGAGCATTTGCGGGACGAACAGCGTGCCAATGAAGAACGGGTGCCCTGGCATTTCTACCACGCGAACCTCACCCTCGGCATCCGAACCGACCACACGCAATGTCCCCGCCTTCAGAAGCTCGACGACATCTGCTGACACACCGAAGTTGCAGTAATAGCGTTCCCGCGCTTCCGCAGCGCCATAGATCTGCGCGACGCGTGAATCCGCCTTGAAATGGAGATCCATCTCACGACCGACTAGCGAACATGCCAGGCGGGAGACGAACAGCCGCGAGGCATACGGGTCGTACTCGGCGTGCTGGGCGTCGGCGAAGCCGAGGACATTTCGCGCGTACTCGATGATGATATGCTGGAAGCCGCCGCAGGTTCCCAGGCAAGGCAAGCCAGTTTCGCGCGCTCGGCGGATGGCCCCGAGCGTCTTCTCCAGGCTCTTGTACGGGCTGCCCGGCGCAATCCAGATGCCGACGCAGTCTTCAAACAGCCGCTCGTCGATCGCTTCGGTGGATACCCAGCGGGGCTCCATGGCCAGTCCGCGTGCGGCACATGAATGGGCAATCGCCGCATCGGTGGCTGCGTGTGGCACGAAGCCAGGATCGTATTCTCCCAAAAGGGCCAGACGTGCGGGCTTCATGATTCGAGCACCTCCACGCGAGATCATCGCTTATCTATTTGGCGGCTACTGCCGCGTGAATACCTTGCCTCTTGAAGCTGATTCGATCACATCACGCTGTGTGCATGGCCCATCGGCGACCAACGGTCGAGGAAACCGTTCGATCACTTTGAACTTCTGTCTAGCGACGAAGGACAATCCCCATCCTATCTTGGCTGGCGCGTACCAGAACACGATGCATCTTGACGTCGGTCACCCCGGCAGCCCGCGGGACCGGTGCTTCGATGCGCAGTTCGCGGACCTGTGCGAGCATCTCCAAGACCGCCTTCTCGTCGATCTCGGCGTCGACGGCCTGAGCGACGACGTTCGGAATGTCGTATTGTCGCTGGTTCACGCCGCCGCCCACGCAGTTAACCAGGATTGCCAGCGCCTTTGGGTCGGACGCGTCCCGCCAGACGCTCGCGACACTCGTGCTGCGCCGCGAGGTGAACTCGTTTGCGGCGCTCAGGATGCGGCTCCCCCGACCCTCGCCGGTGATGCGGATGAAGAACGATCCGTCGTTCTCTTCGTAACCGCTGCCGACGTAGTTGCCCACGTAGGCCAGCGTGCCGCTGAATCCGTTGAGAGTAATGAATGGCTGGGTGGTGGATGGCGTGGCGGCCCAGCTCATGCCCATGATGCCGATCGTTCCGGAGGACTGCGGGCCAAGATCGAGCAGCGCACCCGGCTTGGGCGTCTCGTCGCGGAAGCCACAGGCAACAACTCGGCCGCCGTCCTGCACGTCGATCAGCCGGGATTCGTTGTTGCCCAGCGCGCCCAGCAGCAGGGATACCTGCCCGACAGTCGAACCGCCGGCTTTCCGCACGGGGCCGCCGCGGACGATCACGCCGCCGCGGGTGAACTCGCCCCAGCCGCCGTTCAGATAGGTCACATCGCTCTGCTCGACACCGTCGACGAGGAACGCGGTGTCGCAACGCTTCGAGGAATCATTTCCGCCGCACAGCACCTGATCGCAGAAAATGCGTCCGCCCGGCTGATCGCAGTCCTCGATCACCAGGGCGTCGGCGCCGCTGCCCACCAAGGCCAGCGACAGGTCGCGCAGTGTTGCTCGACTGGGGCCGAGCAGTCTCAGGGCAGGTCCCATTCCCTCGCCGCTGAAGTGTATGACTGTTCCGTGCTCGCTCGCGCCGTCACCCACGATTTGCAGGGACTTGCGCGCCGGCACAACCACGGTTTTTCTCAGCGTGTACTTACCTTTCGGCAAGTGGACAATGGGATTTTCGCCGGCCCCTGCTCCGCCCGCAGCATCGATCTGCCGCTGGATTTCCGCGGCGTCGTCGCCCGTGTCGGGGCGGACCTCAAAGACCTTCCGCCGTTTGTTGGGCGGGACGCCGGGCAGCCGCAGGCTCGGCGTGGGCACGGCGCCGGGATCGACAATCATCTGGGCCAATTGCAGCAGACGCCCGCTGCCGGGACGGACGGGATCGGCCACCGTATACGTGTTGCCGACCAGGAAGTGGTTCTTCGCCCCGGCCTGGATGCAAGGGCCGGAGTGGCCGTTCCGGCTGCGGACCAGGTTGTCGATCATGCACTCCGTGGCGGGCATGGCGACGGTATCCAGCGTGTCGTAAACCCGGTTGCCGTGCAGATAACCGCGTGCGGCAAAGTCGCCGATAAACCGCTTCGAGCCGACCGACGTGTTGTTGACGATATTGAAGACGTGGTTGTTCTGCGTGCTCAGGTCGCACACTTTGGAACGGAGGAAGACGTTCTCGAACGCCTGGTAGCCGCCCATGTTGTTGTGGATGCCGCGCCCGCAGTCCTCGAACAGACACCACCAGAAGTAGATGTCCATCGTGTTCCAGTCGGCGGTGAGGATGCCTGTGCCGCAGCGCAGAAAACGGCAGCGCTCGATGGCGTGCTCGGCCTGACCCTCGTGGTTGTTCGTGGCGCTGCCGAGGCAGATGCCGTTGCCCGCGATGTCCTTGAACCACAGATCGCTGAGTTCGCAATACGTGGAAAAGTTGTTCCAGCGCATCAGGCCCGTGCCGGCCTTTCCGCGGCCGTCAAAGCCAAGACGGCTGACCTTGCAGTACCAGGCATCCAGTCCCCACATCCACTGGCCCTCGGCGCCGTGCCAAACCAGGACGGTCGTGGCCGGGTCTTCGCCGAGGATCTGGCAGCCCAGCCAATCGTTGTGCTCGCGCCGCCGGTTGATGATGGTCCTTTCGATTCGATAAGTTCCAGCCGGGAAGTAGAGCACGCACCAAGGATTCCCGGACACGTTGCGCAGATCGTCGATCGCCGCTTGGATGGCGGCCGTGTCGTCGGTCGTCCCGTCGCCTTTCGCCCCGTAGTCAGTCTTGACATTTTTCCAACTCGGAAACGGTCCGGCGAACTCCTCGCCGGTTTCGCCGAAGCCGACGGTCTGCGCCATGCACGGGGCCACGCCGCACAGCAGCAGAATCACAAACAGACAATGATGGAATCCGCTCAGGGCTAAGCCCGTTTTGATGCGGGGCTGCATGATCGTGGCGTCCTTTTGCGATTGGAATTCCTTCTTCTTCGTTACCGGTTCTGTCAGCCGACTCGCCAGCGCCATCGCAACGATTCTTCGCGTGTTCATTCTTTCGTCTCTTTCCTCCTCGGTGTGATGACGCCAACCGCCAGTTCCGGCCGCAGAAGCTCGAACACAATGTTCGAAGGGATGACCGCCGTGACTTCGCCTGTCCGGTTGATGATGGAACTGCCCCCGGGATGGAAATAACCCGTGACAGGACTCCAGCCCGCCTGGTTGCAAGCAACCTGGGCCATATCCAGCCGCAGGCACTGCTCGATGGCCGCCGGATCCAAGCACCGCGCGATCGACTCGGCGTAGCTCTTCCTTCGTGCGGGGTCCGTCAGTTCGGCCTGGTGCATGCCGAACGATTCATCTCCGGCCCCCGCGCAGATGAGGAGCACGACATCGCAACCAGCCAGCGACAGCTCATCAAAGATGCCCGGAATGCCCGCATCCGCGCAGATCAACAGCGCACATTTCACCCCGTCGATCTCGAAAATGACGCGATCCCGCTCGGCGGCCGTTATCGGGGCGATGGCCTTCTCCGGAGCCACCACGTTGTGCTTGCGTTGAACGACTCGCCTCCCATCCGGAAAGAACACCGCCGCCGAGTTGTACAGGTTCTCTCCCCGCTTCTCGTAGAACCCGGTCACGATTGCGATCTCGTGCTTCCTCGCCATGTCGGCGATCTGATTCAGGACCGGATCTTCCAGTGTGATTGCCGCGTTGGCTCCGGCTCCCTTCAGGTCATAACCGGTGATTCCGCATTCCGAAAATACCACCAGCTTCGCGTTCCGGCTCGCCGCCTCGATGACCAGCGGCTCCATGTTGCGGACGTTTGACTGCGTCTCGCCCGGGATGACCAGCGGCTGTGCCACGCCGACGCGAAAGTCGCGATTCCCCTCGGACGCCGTTTGTGCCGTAATCGGATTCACCTCGACATCGCAGTCGGCAACGGTGATCTCCGGGTTCGGGATCGTGAAGGTCATCCCGGACTTGCTGGCGGTGAGCGTTCGTACTCCGGGAGTCAGCGACGCAATGGCAAAGCGTCCTTCCGGATCAGTCAGGACGTAGTGCCACGTTCCACACTGGACGGCGACGTCGGCGACGCCCTTGCCGGCCGCGTCGACCACTCGGCCGCGTACGGTCCAGGTTCCGGGGCGACGCTTCAGCACGTCGGCGATCCACTCGCGCATTTCGCGGCGGATCGGGGAGTCCGTGTCCAGGAAACGATCCGTGTGCTCGAGGCCTTCCAATTCACGCTCGACCACCGGGAACCCGAGTTCGCGGAGGATGCGGGCTCCCTTGGGGCTCTCGTTCTTGCCGTCGTCGTCGCTGCCGTAGGTGATGAAGGTGGGTCGTCCCCGCGTACGGGCCAGACGCTCTCGGGCACCGTCGGAAGTAAACCGGCCGCCATCGATATGGCTGTGGGGGAGAAAGCCGAGCCAGACATCAGCGATGGTTTCATTCCGCAGGGCGAGATAGCCCGCGGCGATGGCCCCGCGCGAGAAGCCCGTGAACAACACCGCGTTGGCATCGCCGCCGTACTGCTCGCAAGTCCGGCGAAGGTTCGTCAGGCAATACTCGATGGTCGCGTCCTCGCTGCCCCACCACCAGACCACATTCTCCTGCTTCACGGGATCCACGTACGGCAGGACCAGCCAGATGAAGTCCCGCCCGCCAGACAGATAGAATCCCAGACGGCAGTCGTCCACCTTGCCCGTGAATGCCTCCCAACGGTTCGGCGCATACTCGACGATCACCGGGTAGCTGTGGCCAGGCTGCCAGTTGGTCGGCAGGTACAAGCCGTGGTAGACCCCACTGCCGCGGAACTCCGGCGACTGCTGCCGCACGAACTTGCCGGGCTCAGGTTCGCCCTCGATCAGCGGCGGCCGGACGGGCTCGGCCCCTGCGCCGCCAAGGAAACCGCCAACGTCGGCCGGCTGAGCCGTGCTGGTCAGCGACGGAGCGGCCGTAGCGGCTACTGTCGCGAGGAAGATCGCCGCGCAGTTGGTCATCAGATGCATCTTGCTCATCGATCGCCTTTCTCCAGCACGGTTCTCGGTTCAAAGCACGACTGGCGACGCACTCAAGTCTAACTTCTGAGCGAGCGTGCCGACAGGCTCCAACTCGACGGCCTGCTCGACGCCCACCGGCTTCGACCCAGCCTCGCAAGCGGTCGCGTCGCTACGACCGCGTGGCCTGATCGGCGACAGACCGGACGCAGGGAACGCACCGTTCAACCGGCACGTTAGACTCTGCTGGAGTCGCGAGAAATGCCGCCAGCCCGTCGCCCGGGCCCCTCGAATTCACGACCGACTGACGGCTTTTCGCGGAAGGGGTCGGGGGGGGGTTTGGGGGGGAGGGTGTTTGGGGTTGGGTGGGGGGGGGCGCCAAAAACAACCCCACCCCCCCCGCGGGGGCCCCGCCC
>JAHDXO010000046.1:0-55611 GCA_023382975.1 Pirellulaceae bacterium | reverse complement strand
CCGAGTCTGGTTTTGGCGGGTGGGGGGGGGGTTGTTTTTTGGGGGCTTTGTGTTGCGTGTGGGTTGGGGGGGCCCCCAAAAACCCCCCCCGACCCCGTTCGCGTTCTCCCCGTTCGCGTTGCTCCGTGCCTTGGGCATCCCGCGCATCGACTCCCGTTGCTCGCCCAGATGACCAACAGCATAATGGTGCTGCAGATGATCGGCACAGGAACAACCGCCGTTTTTCGCCCCGCGACCGATACAACTTCAACCCCGAGACATCCCTATGTCCCTCCTCACGCTGACCGCTTCCGAATGTGCGGGGCCCAATCACTGGCATTGGTCGCTGCATGAGGTCGACGCCGCCGGCCGCCGCAACCGGTTGCTGGCAGAACACGATGTCCGGCTGAACCCGGCGGACTGGCAGCATGCCGGCTGGCTGGACCTGCACAATTTTGTCCGCCTGAACGCGGCCCCCGACCGGCGACGCGAAGAGGAACAACGGATCACGGCCGAGGTCGGCGCGTGGATCGGCGCCAACGTCTTTGGGCCGGTTGGGATCAAACTGGTCGAACTGGCCGACGACGAACCCGTGACGGTGTACGTGACGGTCGAAACCGACGCGGACAAGCCGGCCGGCGAGTCGCTGGACGAACACGTGCTGTTCCGCCCGCTGGAATTGGCCACGGTCCAGGGCCGCCCCTTGTCGCTGCACGACATCAGCCTGGTGTTCGACACCCGGCCGCTGGCCGCTCGGCCCGGCCCCTCCGCGGAGCCTGCGGCGGACAAGCTCCGGATGCTGTGCGTGTTCAGCCTGCCGTCCGGAGTCGGGGCCTTGAATCTGCGGCACGAACGCTATCAACTGCGGCGGCGGATGCTGGACGTCACCCGCAGCCGCGGCCTGGACGTCGAACTGCGCGTGTTGCAGTACGGCGTGACGCGCAAGAAGCTGGGCGCGGTGATGAAGGAAGCGCCCGGCTGGGACGTCGTCCATTTCTCCGGCCACGGGCTGGCGTCGCGGCTGATCCTGGAGAAAGACGACGGCTCGCGGGACGATGTGGACACGGCCGACTTGGTCGATCTGCTGCGTCCGACGCGCAAGCGCCTGAAATGGGTCACGCTGTCGGCCTGCTTGTCGGCGGCGGCCACCGCGGACGAAACGCTGCGCTGGATGGGCCTCGACCCGGCCCGCCTGCGGCAAACGGAGGACGCGGCCCGCGACGACGACGACGCGGCCGCGGCGGAGGACACGGCCAAGCGGCTGCCCGTGCTCGCCCGGACGGTGGCCGAGGAGTTGAACTGCGGCGTGCTGGCCATGCGGTTTCCGGTGGGCGACGAGTTTGCCATCGAATTGGCCCAGCAGGTTTACGGCGGGGTGTTCGAATTCGGCCAGCCGCTGCACCAGGCCCTGCGGTACGCGATGGCCGATTTGTGCGGCCCGCCGCAGACGGACGCGCCGCGCCGGCATTCGGCCTTGGCGGTCGCCACGCCCACGCTGTTCGGCCAGGCGTCGTTGAGCCTGTCGCTGAGCCCGCGGCAGGCCCGCGCGGAACCGGACGCGGGCGACACGCCGCTGGCCCTGTTCCCGCCGGCGCACGAACGGCTGGTCGGCCGCGTGCGCGAATTGACGCGGGCCAGCCGGGCGCTGGCGCTGGACTCCGACTACAAAGGCGTGCTGTTTCACGGCATGGCGGGCGGCGGCAAGACGGCGTGTGCGTTGGAAGTGGCCTGGCAGCAGGAAGACGTGGGCCGGTTTCAGCGGTTCGTCTGGTTCAAGGCCCCGGACGCCGGCCAGGAGATCACCACCGCGCTGACCAACCTGGCCCACGCCCTGGAACGGCAACTTGGCGGGCGCGTGGCAATGCTGGACAAGCTCGACCGCCGCGACGAACTGCTCGCCTTCCTGCCGCACCTAGCCGACGTGCTGCGCAAGAACAGCGTGCTGATCGTGATCGACAATCTGGAATCGCTGCTGCGCGAGGCCCGCTGGCGGGACGAACGCTGGGGTGACTTGATCGACGCGCTGTTGTCGCACGACGGGCCGAGCCGGCTGGTGCTGACCTCGCGGCTGGCGGTGCCGGTCGGGCAGAGCGAGTTTGCCCGGTCGCTGGGTCCGCAGCGGCAAGCGAAGCTGGCCGCGCGGCTGCTGACGCTGCCCGTGCATGCGCTCAGCCTGGACGAAACCGCGCTGCTGGCGCGGCAGTTGCCCGGCCTGCGGGCCTTGTTAGAAGGCGACCGCGCGGCCGACGGGTTCCAGCGCGAAGCGCACCGGCAACTGGTCTGCCGCATGTTGCGGCTGGTCCAGGGCCATCCCAAGCTGATGGAGCTGGCGGACGGCCTGGCGACCGATGCCGCCGCGCTGGAACAGCACGTCACGCGGGCCCAGGAAGCGTGGGCCGCGGGCGGCCCGCCGCTGGAAGCCTTTTTCCGGGCCGGCCGCTCGGAACTGGACGAAGCCGATTTCCTGCAAGCCCTGTCCGACTGGACCGCCACCGTCGCCGGTTCCCTGCCGGACCAGTCCCGCGGCCTGTTCGAATTCCTCTGCTGCCTGGAAGAACCCGACCGCACCCAGTCGATCCTCCTGGCCAACTGGGACGATTACCTGCAACGCACCGCCCCATCGAAACCCGAAGCGTCAGCGAGGGAGGACTTGACCGAGGCCTCCCCATCAAAACCCGAAGCGTCAGCGAGCGAGGACTTGACTGAGGCCTCCCCACCAAAACCCGAAGCGTCAGCGAGGACAGACACAGAACCCGCCCCGCCCGATCCCGCCGCAGTTCTTCAGGCCCTGACCGCCCTGGCCGGCGACGGCGAAGTATCCTCCGCCGAAATGCTGCAGAAGCTCGAATCGCTGGACGGCGCGGCGAAGGCCGAGCTTGTGAAAATGCTCGCCCAGTTGCAGCAATTGCAGCACCAAGCGCAAACCGTCCAGGCGAAGCAAACCCAGACGTGGTCCGCATTGCAGCCCGCGCTCGAATCGCTGCTGGCCGCGGGGCTGGTCGAACGGCGGGCCACGGACGGGGCGGACGGCGAGGAAGCCGAAGCGGTCTTCGCGATCCATCCGGGCGTGGCCGAGGCCGGTCGGCGCGCGGCCGGGTCCGCCGTCCAGGCGGCCGTCGATGCGGAACTGGCCGCGTACTGGGTCAGCGCGTACCAGCACGGCCAACGGACCATGATGCAGGGCGGCGGAGCGCTGGTCCGGACCGCCGGTCTGCGGGCCGCTCCGTACCTGATTCGCCGTGAGGACTGGGAAACCGCGTCGACGCTGCTGGAATACGTCGTCGAATTTGACAAATCGTCCGCGACGATCTCGACCGTGTTGCCGCTGTTGCGCGGGATCGCCAAGGCCACGGAGGGAACCGAACGAGGCTTGATTGACCGCGGCATCCTCGCCAAGTCCCTGCTCGCCGCCGGTCGCTGGCAGGACGCCGAAGCGGAAACACTGGCAATCGCCGCCGCCGCGGAACAGCAGGGGGCTTGGCGTATCGCCAGCGTCGCTCTGGGCGAGGTGGTCAAAATCATGCGGCAGACCGGCCGCGCCGAAGCCGCGCTGGCCGTCGTCGACCGCATGAAACGAGCCACCGCCAACGCCGGACTCGGACCCTGGTCGCAGTTGCTGGACGACGTACGGCGGCTGCAGTTGCTCAACCAGATCGGTCGTTACCCGGACGTGCTGGCGGAGGTGGAACGGCTGCGGCAGGAGATGGACGGCCTGAGCGAGCAATCGGACCGGGAAGAAACCGCCGTTGCGTGGAACGTCCGCGAAACGCTGCTCGATACCGGCCGTTTCGCCGCCTTGCAGACCGGCGTCTGGCAGCAGTGCCTGGACCTGAACGCGGCGATTCTGGCCTCGAAGCAGGCCCGCCGCGCGTCGGACTTGGAGCTGGCTGCCACCCGCTTCAACGACTACGGTTCGCTGCTCCGTCTGGACCGCATCGCCGACGCCCGCCGACTGCTGCTGGAATGCCGTCGAGTGTACGACGAGCACAACGATTACGCGAGGCTTGGCAGGGTCCTGAGCGCACTGGCCGACTTGGAAGGCGAAGTCGGCCATCTCGACCGCGCGGTCGACGCGGAACACAGCGCGCTGCGGTACAAGTACCTCGCAGGCCAGCCGGGCGACTGTGCCATCAGCCACTTCAACCTGGCGAATCATCTCCCCCGCTGGCTGGCGTCCGCCCAACGGTCGCCCATTCCGGCCGAGTGCTCCAAGCCTGACGCGCCGGCGAAGGACGCTTCCGCCGCGCATGGCGTTTCCGCCGAGGTTCATGGGGCCTTCGCCGGTGTTTCCGGCTTGGATGAGCGAACCGCCCTGGCACACCGGCTCGCCGCGGCGTGTATCTTCTGTCAGACGCAGGACGGCAATCTGCCGCGCGTGTTGCAGGCCCTCTCCCGCGAGCTGTCCGCCCTGTCCCCGTCGAGTCCCGCCGCGGCGTTGGTGGGCGAGGACGGGAGCGGGTTCGAGGCGCTGGCGGGGATCGTGGAGCAGGTCGAGGGCGTGCGGTTCCGCGAGTTGTTCGCCCGGCTGCCCGCCACCCGCGCCGCGACCGGCCCCGAAGCCCTCCGCCAGGTCCTCGCGCTGGCCCGCCAAGAGTCCGGCGGTGATTCCCAGTCGGAGTTCGAACAGCTCCTTCAGGCCATCCTCCCCGCGTTGGCCGCCGCCGCAGCGGCCGGCGAGGACATCGAGCCGCTGCTGGCCGAGGTGCGAAACAAACTCCGCCAATCCGCCCCGAACATCGACGAATCCCAACTCGACGCCCTCCTGTCCGCCCTCCGCTCGGCCGCATCCGACCGGGCCGCAGGCGCCGAACACGGCGCCGCAGTGCCCGAGCCGTAACGTGGCAATCCCCAACCCCACGGCGGGGCCCTTCGAATTCACGACCGACTCCACCCTCCGACTCAAGGTATGACCGCTTTCCCACCGATCCGCCACGGTTCCCTCACTCGCTTGTTCCACCAGCTTCACCGGATTAGGATCATTCGTATCGGTGGAATTCGAATATCTTATCGCTACCAGTTTCTTTTCCGGAGGCAACGATGTCGAGCACGAGCGCGTCTTGGACGGAGGCCGCTTCTCAGCCGGTCAAACCTCGGGCGGCGACTCCGGTGATTTTGGACACGGACATCGGCGATGACATTGACGACACGTGGGCTCTGGGGTTGTTGCTGAAGTGCCCGGAACTGGATGTCAAGTTGGTGGTGGGCGACTTCGGCAAGCCAGCTTACCGCGCCAAGATCCTGGCCAAGTTCCTGCAGACGGTCGGCCGCACCGACATCCCCGTCGGGGTGGGCCTGTGTCAGAGACCCGACGCCGTGGGGCCGCAGATCGATTGGGTCAAGGACTACGAGCTGAGTTCATACCCCGGCCAAGTTCACGAGGACGGCGTCCAGGCGATCATCGATACCATCCGCAGCTCCGAGAAACCGCTCACGGTGATTGCCACCTGTCCGCTGCCGAACTTGGCGGCGGCTTTGGAACGAGCGCCGGACATCGCCCAGAAGGCCCGCTTCGTCGGCATGCAGGGCAGTGTGCGGCGCGGGTATGGAGGGGATCCGGACATCTCGCTTGAATGGAATGTGCTGGCGGATGTGAAAGCCTGCGAGAAAGTACTTGCTGCGTCCTGGGAGATGACGATCACTCCGCTGGATACCTGCGGGTTGGTGACCCTGGACGGCGACCGATATGCGCGCGTACGCGACTGTCGGGAGGCGATCCCGGCAGCGATCATGGCCAACTACCGGATCTGGAGCCAACACAGCCATAAGGACAACGACATGGCCGAGCATTACTCCAGCACGCTGTACGATACGGTGGCTGTCTACCTGGCAATCCAGCAGGATTTCTGCCGGATGGAACGACTGGGCATCCGGATCTCGGACGACGGATACACTCTGGTGGACGAACAGGCCAAGCGAATCAATGTGGCCACCGAGTAGAAGAACCTGGATGGCTTCCGCGACTGGCTGGTCCAGCGATTGACCGCTTCCTAGCGCTACTTCCAGCCGACGCACCTGTCTCTGCGCATGGTGCGTGCGTCCGCCCTCTGGCCATCCTCATTCTTCTGCCCGGCATTCGCCCGTCCCCTGCGCCGCGCCAAGCAACCGGCTGACCAAATCGCGTACGTGCTGCTCCAGCACCGGCAGCGCCTCGTCGGGCGGCGCGCAGTCAACATCGTCGACGTGCCAGTACTCGACACGGTCGGCCCAGTCAGGAAACTGGTAGCTTAGCAGCAGCCGGTGCTCCGCTTCCTTGATCGCGATGACTAGTTGCGAATCGGCCAGGTCGTCGTGTGTCACCTGCCGCGGGCGGCGATGGTCGTCGTTCACGGGAATGGCCCGCGCGCGCAGGGCTTCGACGACATGAAGGGAGATTGCCCCTACTTCGTCGTCATCCCAGTGAACGACGGCCAGGCCGCAGGAGTCGGCGCGCCAACGCAACCCTTCACGCTCGGTTGGCCAGTTGAAAAGATGCTCAGCAAACCGGCTGCGGTAGTAGTTCGCGGTACAGAGAAACAGAACCCGGCGGATCATACGGCGCCCGGGATGGACTGACAGGAAATTGGATTTCGGACCACAGCTCGAAGGATAGCCGGGAAAGCGCGGGGCGACCAGGGGGCACCAATCGCGGCTGGAGCTCGGCGCATGTCCGAGCGTGTGTTCGTGACATTTGGACTTTGCTTCTGAAACCGGGGAAAATCAGCGGATATGCGGGTAAACGCAGTTTGACCTCGCGATTGACGGTTGACGGGACACTGGAAAAGGCATAGAAAGAACTATGAGGTGCCGCGGATTCCACGGGGCACCGCGGGAGAATCGCGGCAATGCTCGTTTCCTGTTTCTTTATGCACAGGAGGCCTAGCCGTGAAACCGCTACTTTTCGTGCGATCCGTTGGATTCCCCAAACTGTACGCACTGGCCGTTGCGGCGATGTGGTGGAATGTGAACTGCGTTTCTGCGCAGGTCAGTCTCGAAAGCCACGCGATCAACTTGCGGCCGCCGGCGGATCGTCAAGCCGAGCAGCCGGCCTTGGCGGTGCTGATGATTGCTTACGAAGGAGCCAAGACGGGCCAAAACCGTGCCCATCCGGAACTCGTCGCGGCCATGAAGAAGGCGATTGCGGAAACGCCCGGCGCGAGCCGTACGTTTGACAAGTTTTTGCGCGGGTACAAGGCCCTGACGCCGGACCAGCGGGCGGCGCTGGTCGGTCGGGAACTGGCGTTGGCGTCTCCCGCGACGCGGCTTGCGCCAGCCCTGGTTCGCCAGGCATTCGCGTCCACGCGTCCCATGACTCTTGCCCGCGAGTTGGAGCCCGCGACCCTGCAAGTGGTTCACCGCAGACCGGGCGCTGCAGTGCCGGAAAGAGAACGTCGCACCGCCGAGGCCCAGCACCCGCGTGGCCAGCCGCCTGGCATTTCGCTGGGGCGGAAAGATGAGCGGACGCTCGGCGACGCTCCGGCCTTCGAGACAGGAGCGACCATAAGCGGCTCCGGACGGAACCAACTGCCAAGCCACGCGACCGACTCCGCGCAGGATACGCCCTCTCCGCCATCCCATCCGCCGTTGCGCGATCGGTTGCGGGACCAGCTTGGCGAACGCTTGGCGAACCGTGGCGTCCCGCAGTCCGGCGGCGGCATGGGCAGCAGACAGGGCAAACGCCCGCCCGCGCCCGATGACATCTCAGTCCAAGTCACCAAGTACGTTCTCAAGTACAAAGGCTTGTACTGTTGGAACGAGGACGATGATTGGGGAACCGCCTGCGAGCCGTACGTCATCTTCTCGATGACGGCGGACGGGCGTCAGTGGTGCAACCGCGCGGGGCCGTACGATGACGTGGACGCCGGCGAGGGCAGGAGCAGAAATGCCACACTGTTCGTGTGGTCGCGCGCGGAAGGCTCGACCAAGAAGCTGTCGCCGTTGACGATCACTGCCAGTTGTTGGGAGAACGACAGCCTGGATCCCGATGACGTCATGAATGCCTTGCATGTGGCCCTGCTGGTTGCTGGTGCCGCCGGATGCAGTGTGCCGCCCGGGACGGAGTGGGTGATATCCCAGTTGCTGCCGTACCTCCTCGCTCTGCTGCCGGAAGACGAAGACGAGATGGTGCCGCCAGAAGCGATCACCGTAAGAATCGACGAAGATTTCATCCATCGGCACGTCGGGAAGAACCTTGCCGAGAAAGGCTTTCACTACGACCTCCGCTTCCTGTTCCAGGGACGGCCTGGAACGTTCACAGTTTATTTGGACCTTCAGCAGCAAGTCGTACACGATGTCATCGACGAGTCGCACCAAGGATATCACGATCCCGACGACCGGCCACCCAGTCCAAGATAGGCGCCCAGGCGATAGCGATCTTCCAAGAGGCCGTAACATGACCGGGACAGGCTCCCGAGTTTACGGTCGGGAACGGGGGCCTTGAGCTTCGAAATAATCTCCGATGTCTGGAAGGCTGAGCAAGATGCGTGGATCCGCTCTGCCATCCATGGGCCATCATCGGCCAGGCCAGACACGGGGATGCACCGTGCAGCCGGCACGTCAGACACCGCGTTGTGAAAATCCGAGGTGCTGCGAACGAGACAAGCGCACGGATGGCAGCGCGGACCCACGGATGAAGAATCAGACGGAGTGATGAAAGCGATTCCGCCATCGTGACGGTGTCCCGATCACATCACGCTGGATGCATGGCCCATCGGAGCCCAACGGGCGCCAGCCCGGATTATTCACGAAGTGCTCCGCGCGGGGTCGTAGTACAGGCTGCCAGCCTGTATTTGGGGAACACAGGCAAGCTGCCTGTGCTACAACTCGCCCCCGTGAATAATCCGGGCCAGACAGAAGAGCACGATGGTCTCGCCTTCAGCTTGCTCATGGAATGGCTTTCCTCAAGAAGCCTCCGTTCTCTTCAGCCTCAGCCCTTCTTCGCTGCGCTCGAGGGCCTCTCAACCTTTGTCGCCAGCAAGTCCCGGATCACCGTCCCCATCAGCGCCGGCCACTGGGGCCAGTCCCAGAAGGCCGTTTCGCCCGGCGGGGCGGCGGTGGTCCGAATGAGCCCCGCCGGCATTTCCCCTGATCCGCCAGGAAAGGATCGCTCGCTGGGGGTCTGGATTTGGAATCATTCCTGGCTGTCGGTCGTCATGCGTACCAGTTACAATCTAATAAACTGAAACCCGTCTCCTTAATCCATGCGGCCGGAGTGAATCCATGAATGCGGTAAACGTGATCGGGCAGGTTGATGAAAAGCACCAGCTTTTCGCCGTCGTTCCCGATTCGGTCCCGCCTGGGCCGGTGAAAGTCCTGGTCATGTCGACCGTGCCAGAGGACGATGCCGGAAACGCCTGGATGATGGGCGTGGCTGAAGAATGGGCGGGCGACTTGGGTGACGCGAGTCAGGACATCTACACGCTGGCGGACGGAGAGCCGGTCCATGTACCCTGACGAAATTTACCTGGCGAGTTTCCCATTCGGTGGCAGCGCCGGTATGAAACTGCGGCCCGTGCTGTTGCTGACGGGACCGGTAGGGGATGTGCCGGAAACCCTGGTCGCCTACATCTCTTCGGTGATTCCGCCCACTTTGTTGCCATCGGATCTCTTGCTCAATCCGACCTTGGCCGAACACGCCTCGACAAACCTCAAGACGGCATCGGTGCTTCGCCTGCACAAGCTGGCCACCATTCATGCTCGCAATGTGGTTCGTCGCCTGGGCGTACTCTCTGCCGATACGGCAGCCGAAGTGGACGAAAAGCTGCGAACATTATTACAGCTATGAGGAGATGCAGTTCATGGAGACCCGATCGCTGGACTACCGAGACGAGAGGTCGGAGAAGTCCTGGAACATCACGCGCGACAGCAGCACCGTCTCGGTGCATTTGGGCCCGACAACGATTTGAGAAACGCTTGGCGGGAAAACTCAAGGAAAGATCGCCAGCAAGTCCCGGAGCACCGTCCCCATCAGCGCCGGCCACTGGGGCCAGTCCCAGAAGGCCGTTTCGCCTGGCGGGGCGTCGCCCAGGGGCGCGGCCGTGACGAAGCAGACTTGGCCTTTGCCGTAAGAGTGGCTGACGATGACGGGATGATTTCCGGCCGCCACATGCACCGTCGCATCCGGCTTGGCCTTCATCACGTGCTGCCAAAGCACCACGGGCGACGCACTCCAGTCTAGCTTCTGAGCGAGCGAGCCGACAGGCTCCAATTTGATGGCCTTCTCGACGCCCACCGGCTGCAAATCGTAGCGGCCGGAAATCTCGGCGGGGTACAACGGCGCGAGCAGGTCGGACAGATGCCAGTCGCCGCTGCCGAACGTGTAGGGGCCGCCGAGCATCAGGAGGCGTCCACCGGCTTCGACCCAACCTCGCAAGCGGTCGCGTTCGGGCACACGGAAGGTGATCAGGTCGACGTTCGCAATGACGATCAAATCGTACTGGGCAAGCTTCTCCGCGTTGGGGAACGAGGCGCCCTGAAAGCCGGTCGGATGCTGGCCCACTTTGAAATGCACGGCGCGGTCCACCGTCACGGGGGCGGGCAGATCATTGAGGACCGCGTCCAGACGGTAGTAGTCGTGGTACAGGCCCTGAGCGAACCAGACGTTGGTGCCCGGGTGCGCCGCCAACGTCGCGCCGGCGGGCCAACCGTCTTTCCAGACTTTGATCCGCTCGGTGTCCAAGATCTGCAGGCACTCGACCAGCACACCCTCCAAGAGCAATCCGGGCGCGTCGCTCTCGAATCGCAACTCGGCCTCGTGCGGCATCTCGTCCCAGCGCATTTCGGCGACGAGAACGCCGTAGCGATCCGCCCGGACGTTCGCCAGGTCCCAGTCGTGCGTTGCCTGGAACTTCGGAAACGCCGGGAACTTGTTCTGCTCGTGAGCCTCGCTGGCCGTCGAACACGTGAGCGTCAGTTTCCCGGCCGACGGTTGCGGCGCACGGCAGCGCACGGTGACCCGGTAGCGGCCCGTCGGAATCGGTTGGACCCAGCCCCAGTTCAGGCCCGGATTCCGTTGGACTCGCACCGCCAGAGAATGTTTCAATTCCACGGCGCGTCCCTTCGACGCCAATTCGTCCGTGACGATCCGCTGGCGGTCGCCACCGGCCAGCGCCCGCACGTCCAGCTTGGCGAACTCCCACGCACTGGCCTGGGCGGCGTGAATGGGCGCGGTGACGTCGGGGATCTTCGGAGCAGCATCAAGGGGCTTCCCATCGGCGGGCAGCTCCTCGGCTGCCGGACCGTCGCACTCGATGGCCACAAGGCCCCATATCCTCAGTTCCGGCACACGCACCGCGTAGCCGTCCAGTCGCAGTGGCTCCGCCGTCGCGGTGCCCTTCGGCTCGCAAAGTCGTTCCAGATACGGTTCGTCTCGGCCATCGTTGCGCCGAGTCTGCCCGACGACGGCTTCCACAAAGGGCCGCTGTCGCTCAACACCCACCAGCCACGCCCGATTCGGCCGCCAACCTGAGGGCGGCTTCAGGGCGACCCGGATGTCCTGCAGCGGCCGCGGTTCGCGGCTGTCGTTGATGGTTTCGCCCTCCGGCGGGTTGATCAGATGAACGAGGTACGTCCGTTGGCCGGGTTGGCCGGGCAGACAACGGACATAATCCTGCCACCAGACCGATCGGCCGCCGGCATCCACCTGGACGAACGTTCCCGCATCTTCCCTGCTGAACCAGCGAAGGTCGTCACCGTAGATCAACTCGCAGTGACGGGTCGCCAAGCCGAGGAAGGACCGGTCGCCTTCGCGGTTGTACGCGATATGGTTTCCGGCAGCCAGCAGCAGCGCGGTGATCAGCGACTTTCGCCATGCTGGCGCGTGGTCGCGGATGTCGGCAATGACACAGACATCGCCGTTCACGCGCCGCGCAGCCCGGCCGGCAGTGACATTCCGGTCCCGCCACTGAGCCCAGGTCGCTTTCGCATCAGGCCCCATCAGGTAATTGGACCATCCCTCCTGGAGCATGAACCCGCCGTCGCGCATCACCGCCGTCTCCTGCTTGTCCATCCGTTGGGGATCATCCGAGACGTACATGGCATCGGACGACGCCCGCATCGGATCGCCGTTGTGACCGAGCAGCGCGCCCGATTTGGCCTGGTCGATGCGGTGCCGGCGGTAGGCGGTGATCTCGGCCAAACCAAGTTGATGGAACGGCGCCTCGCGCCCCTGCAGATCCACCTGCCGAGCGTCGTAGTCGATCGGGTCGTCGTAGCGGAATCCATCCCAGCCAAAGTGCTTCATCGACGCGACCATCTGGTCGGCGTGCCAGCGGAAGGCGGCTGGGTTGGTGTGCAGCGTGCGGGAGACGCCCGTGACCTTCACATCCGTGCGGGCATCGTCCTCCGCGCGCAGATCCGAATCCAAGCCCATGTTCTTCGAGTTGAAACCGAGCCAGACGAAGCCGTTGTCGTTCTGCGTCCGCCAGTCGAGGCAATCCGGGAATCGCCGCCCGAAGTCATAGCCGCGGAAACCGAAGATGACGCTGTAGTCGGCGTACCCCAGCACACGGATGCCCTGCGCATGGGCTTTGGCGATACAGGTGCGAAGCTGCTCGGTACTGAACCTCTGCCCGGTCTGTCCCGACCACCAGCGGTCCTTGCCGGGCGGCGGCACGAGCTGGCTCATGTCGCACGGCGCCCAGAAGCAGATCTCGGTGACCGTGGCGTAGTTGCGGCGGAAGGCCTGAACGTTGGCGTCGGCCTCAGCCGCTGAGTAAGCTTGGTGCAGGTTGAAAATGCCATACTGTCCCGCGCGCAGCGGCCGGTCGGTGACGGCGAACACGTCGCGCGCTGCGGAGACGGCTCGGCCGTCCTGCAGCACCTCCGCCCGCGACTGGTATCCGCCCTTGGGCAACGCCCCCAGCGGCAGCGTCACGGCTTGGAGCCCCGTGTCCGCCGACAACGGGAGGTCGCGTTCGGCGAGGAGCGTTTCCTCGCCTATCCCGCGTTCGACGACGAACCGCACACGTGCGGTTTGCTCCCGGCCGGCATAGTTGGCCAACAGAACAGTGACCTCGGCGGTTTCGCCCGGCGCGTATACGAGCTTGTCCATCCGGGCCGATGCCACCTCGACCGTGGCGGCGTCGGGGACCGGTTCCACTTCGATCCGGTCGACGACAAGATCCCGTGGCAGCCCGCCGCGAAGGGACACGACGTTCAGATCGCCTGGCAGGTGCAACTCCACCGTTCGTTCCGCAAAGCTGCCGTCGGCAGACAAGTCGGAGAATTCGATCGGCGCACGACTCAGAAAACCTCGGCCGCCGACTTCGAGGTCCGTGACGAAACGGCCGCCTTGAGGCAGCCGCAGGCGAACGGTGAAGCGGTTCTTTCCGCGCGCGGTCCGAATCTCGTCATGCATGCTGACGAAGTTGGCTTCGCCGGTGAGCCGAGCGGCTCGGCCATCTTTCGCTTGCGGATCGGCGATGACTTCGCGTTGGTATGTGCTGGAGCAGCGCGCGACGGCGGCGTGGTCCCAGACGTGTTTGGGGGGGAGTCTTTCGGGAACGTCCGCTGCCCTCGCTGTCACGGAAGCTAGGACGAACAACACTGCCAGGCTGGCGAGTTTACTCTGAGAGTTCATGAAGTCTCCTTTCGGTTGTGACCTGTCCGTGCTGCGGCTCTGCCGTCTCCGTGGCGTAAGCTTCCAGCTTGCGAATCCGGCGGGAATGGCAAGCTGGAAGCTCGCCCCACTCAGTTCCTCGAACGGTGCTTACCATTGCTGCCAACGGCGGAATACGGGCGGTTGTTTAAGGTTGTGCAGGATGAAGTCGCACTGGTCGTCCAGCACAGGAACGATGGCGATGTCGCCGTAAGTTCCGGGCGCGTAGCTGATCCCGCCAATCGTCAGTCCCGGCAACTGGACGATCCCTTCCGGCATCGTCAGGTGCAGAAACCGTCCAGGTCCTTCGCTCCGGCCGACAACCTTGTCGCGATGGAACGTTACGTCGTATGGCCCGGTACCCACCTCCGCCAGCAACCTGCCGAAGCCGATCTGCCGGCCGTCCAGCAGAACCAGACGCACCGTTCTGGCCGCATCGTCCACCACAATGCCGCCACGTTTCCCGCGAAAGACGGCCTCATCCTGGATGAACGACAAGGGTTGTTCGGAATCGAAGGCATAGGCCACGCCGTTGGTTCGCGTCTGCTTCCACACGCCGTCCGCCACTTGCTCGACCTTCCCGGTCCGCTCGTCCAGGTCGAAAGCGATCGTGAACCTCGGCGCCGCGATTTCGGCCGTTCCGCCGCGTTCGATCTCGGCCAGCGGCACAATCTTCGTGGCTGGCTGAGCCGCTTTCAGCGTGAAGCCCTTGTAGCGGACGGCGCCGGCGCCCTCGGCCACGATCAAGTGGACCTCGTCGCGGAAGACCCGCACCGCCCCCGCGACGCCTTCGAACGCGACATCCGCGCTGTCGAAATTCAGGCCGTCCAGACTGACGAACACATAGTCCGTCCCGTTCGAAGTGACGATTCGCGCCGCTCCCTCGGCCAGCGGCTCGCAGCGCGGCGCCGCTTCGTTGTTGCCGCGCGGATAGATGACGACCACCGCGTCTTGCCCGGGCGCCATCGGCCCGGCTGCGGTGACTGTCATCGACTCGGCGACGGTGCAGTTGGCCTCGCCCTCACGCCGCACCACCGGCGACTCGGCGGCCAGCCACGTTCGCGCCAGTTGGTTGTACAAGGTGGCTTGTGTTGTCGCATCGCGGCTTTCGATCTGGACTCGCGCCGGCTGGACGAAGACCGTACTCATCTTCTGGCCCCACGGGCTGGCGTACTCAAAGCCGCGGTCCGACGCGCTTACCTGAGCCTTGGTCCCCAGCGTCCGCTGATACCACCAGGTTTGCGGCAGATCGGTCTTGTCGCCCCGGTCGCGATTCCGGTAGCTATCACGGAAGACGAAGTAGTTCGGCCCCGCCGCCTGCTTGTCCTTCAGGAAGAGAATCTGCCGGGTCCAGCGCACGGTGTCCGGCGCGCTCAGATCTCTGGCAAACGGCACCTTCGGATCGGCCGCCGTGTGGCTGTAGTCGCCGACGCCGCGCAGGTAGTCCGCCGAGCCGCTGAAGAAATGCCGGTGGACGCCCGAAATCGGGCCGCCGCCGGGCCAGCCGCCATCGTCGGTCTGCCGGCCGAACCGCACCCGGCTGTGCCAGCCGAACTGGTCGTACAGTTGCTTGTAATCGCCGCCGTGGATCGCGTAGCCGCTGAGGCTCATGACGGTCAACGGAACGCCCTTGGCATAGATCACGAAGTCGCCTTGGTTCGCATCGGAATGGCTGGCCAAGTATCCCTGCCGATAGCCCAGGTAGGTCTCGTTCAGATCGCCTGCATGGGCCCGCAGAACCGCGCCGAAACCGGGCAGCCAGACGCTGGCCAGTTGCCGCCGAATCAGCTCGGGAGTGGCCTGCGACAGCAGCCCCGACTGGTCGCCCGCCAGTTCCGTGAAGCCGTTGTCGTGCTGCATCGCGCCGGGCCGCTTCTGTTGATCCCAGGCCCAGATGAAGGCGGCGGCCAGATCCGGATCGCCGTGGCGTAAGCTTCCAGCTTGCGAATGGGCCGGGAATGGCAAGCTGGAAGCTTGCCCCACGGGCAGATTCTCATCTGCCGATGTCGCGATCAGCGCTGCGGCGGGCGTCCACTGATTGAACATCAGCGCGCCTTCATGGCCAAAGCCCGGCACGACCCGCGCGTCGAACCGCGGATCGACGGGTGCGAGCAGCTTGAGCGTGAAATCCACTGGCGCCACGGCCAGTCTCGCGGTGTTGGCGTCCAAGCGGCCCGCGCGGCGGGCCTGCAGAGCGCCGTGCATCACCGTCGGAGCACTGGCGGCATAGTAGGTAATCAACTCGCTCCACGCGCCCAGCGGAGCCACGTTGCCGCCCGCTTTATATCGCACGTAGTCCGCCGAGACGTCCATCCACCGCTGGGCCAGCGGATGATCGGGGATCAGCGCCGCGGCAAACGGCAGCGCGAAGAACCGGTTGACCGGCATGTTCGGGTTGCCCTGGTGTGTCATTGAGGCGCGTGTGTTCAGGTCCGGCTCGGAGATCATGTAGCAGAACGCCGCGATGTTGCGCCGGATGTGCCCACGCTCCGCCGCCGACAGGCTCGAACTCTGGAGCTTCCGCTTCAAGTCCACGGCCCAGGTCAGCTTCTCCGCCTGGCGGTAATGACTGGCCCAGGCGTATTGTGGGTCATCGCAAATGAAAGCGACGTTCAAGTGCCCGATCGGGCCGGAGTTGGCATCGTCCGACGACAGCGGCACGGACTGCGCCGCTCGCGTCTCGTCGGACCAGGCCAGGTTCCAGTCCTTGTAGTTGTCCAGGTTCACACTGCCTTCGTACGCTCGCAGCGGGTACAGCGTGTCGTGGTATTGGAACGGGCCGCCCACCAGACACCACAGTCGGCGCATGCCCGTCAATCCGAACTCCGGATCGAACTCGCCCGTGTGCAGCAGGTTCTGCGGATGCGGCTGAGCGCGCATCGTCCAACGCAGTTCCAGCGAGCCATCCGCGTACGAGAGCACCTGCTGGAAAAGGTGCGGACTCTTCGGCGGAAACACCCAGTGGGCCGCCCGCCACGATCCCGCATGCATCGGAACCACCCCCAGAAACGCCGCCGCCTTGTTGGCCCGCAACTCGGCACTTTGGACCAAGCCGAAATAGTGCGCCCGTTCGCTCCACACGTCGTGCGGCACCACGTCGGTGAGTTCCGCCCGATCTCGACCGTAGTCCACCGCCGCGCTGGCGTACCGTGATGCGTAGCCGTGTTGCTGGAGTGCCTGCTCGAACGGCCCGCACTTGTCCTGGCGCCGCGTGGTCATAAGGAGCGCGGCATCCGGCTTCCAGCCGCCCTGTTTCCAGCCATCGCTGAGCAGCAGGGCCACATACAGCGGATCATCGTCCGGGCAGTTGGTCTTCAGGTCCACAAGCTCGTCCACGCGCAGGGCCGGATCGCCGGCCAGCGCCCGGACCGTCATCCGGTAATCGCCGCCGTTGTCGAACTCGAACCGGATCGTCGCCTCGGCGAACAACGGCCCCTGCTCGGTGACGCGGGTCTCGTAGCCGGTCACCTTCGGGGCCTTCTCCAGCGCCGCCCGCAGCGTGCCAGGGTCGGGTTCCGAGGCACGGCTCTTCTGCCGGAAACGGACGGCCTCGATCGATTCGGCGGCGAAGTAACTGCCGCCCGTCCAGCGTCCGTCCGCCAGCCGGATCCCCGCGATCGGCCCAGACGCGATGCCCGCGTCCTCGAGACGATCCAGATGCTTGATTGCCGTGCCGCGATCTCCAACCATGACCAGCGGCTTGGCGAACTGCCGTTGGCCGCCGGGAAGCCGAATTGCGGTGACGCCGTTGTCCAGCGTCAGCACCGTGCCCTGCAGTCGGACCGACGGGACGGTGCTTACCGCTGCCGGCGCGCCGGAATGGAGCTCATAGCGATAGCTCCCGCCCTTGGTCAATTCGGCGAAGAACGAAACGCGCGCCGAGGCCAGCGAACCATCCTCGTGCAGATCGACTCGCCAGAATTGCACGGGCTGCTCGCGGCCCGAACTGTCCAGCAGACGCCCTTCTCCCGGTCGGACCCGCCCGCGACCAAATTCCTGCTGATAGGTCACTAGCGTCCGCGGCCAGTCGCGGCCCACGTATTCCCGGCACTCGAACACCGCCAAGGGCTCTTCCGCCGCGCACACAGCGGCAGGAAACACCAGCCCAGCGGCAACGGCAAATGCAGTGACTGTCTTGCGGTATGAACTCACAGTATTCCTCCGCTATGTAGCGTCGCGTGCCCAAACGCAGCTTGCGGGCGCCGAACGCACGTTGCCCACGAGGCGCCCGTGGGCCACCGATCGACCGCGGGTCTCGAACTCCAGGGGAGACCTGCGGTCAACGGTTCCGGCCGGGGTCGGAGACCCGCGGCGAGCACCTAAGCAAATAGCAGCTTGGCCGAGTGTATTACAAAGATTCCGCGCAGTTTTCACCAGCACCGACGGCCATGCACCAAACGGTCTCCTGCCCGATTGTGGCTTGCGGGCGCCGAACGCAAGTCGCAAACGACCCACGTTCAGCGCCCGTGGGCCACGTTCAGCGCCCATGACCCAGATTCTGGCCGGCGCCGCTGATCCTGCCATGAGTCGGCGGCGCAGGATCACGGGCTTTGACGACGCAAATCGCGCTCGGCACGGACTTCATCGCGCGTCCTCCAACCGCGCCGCGATCTCGTCGTCCTTGGGAAATGTGCCGGTCAAAGCGACGAGCCAGCCGTCTTTCCACGGCTTGAGCGCGGCTTGCTTTTCGTTCAACGTTACCTGCGGCTTGCCTTGAGTGCCGCTGATGAGCAAGACGCGGGCCGGTGCGGGGTCGTCTTCCTTCGGCGCGTACTCGCCGCCGAAAGCGTGGTACTTGATGTCGATCTCTTTCGAGTCCTTCACGGCCCAGCGGCCCATCGAACACGCGCCGTCGGCGCGGATCGCCACGCCGCCCGGCTCGCGGAAGGTATACACCAGGTAGTTCGGCAACAGGTTCATCGCCACGTAGATCTTCTGCTTCGGGAAGGTCTGCAGGAACATGTTGGCCCATGACGGCTCGCGCTCGATGACGGCGCCGTTCTTTTCCAGACGGGCTCGGCCCATCTGAGTCAGCGTGGTGTCTTGCCACAACTGTCTGTCTTTGGCAGCGGCGCAGGGATCAACGCCGTTGACGGTGAAACGGTCCCAGCTTGCCGCCAACGTGTCCTCGCCGGTTGTGTAGGTCACCGCGCCCAACTCTGCGCTCAACTTGGCGTTGCGCACATGCGTCTGGAACTTGGCGAAGCTGCCGTACTCCTTCTCGTCGGCCATTTCCACGACGAAGCCGGAGGACGCTCCGTCGAGCCGTGCGAGCGTCTCGGGCGGCATGGCCGCGGATCGCCGATAGAAGTTGGCGTGTACCAGCAGCGCCGGCTGGATGTTGGTCTGCTCGTGGTAGGCTTGGGTTTGTGGTTCGCCCGCCTCGAGCGTGACGTCGGCGTCGCGCCCGAGGTCGTCGGTCGGCAGCGGGCGCAGAGCGAGGTAGCTGACGCCGTCGCGGATTGTGATGACCTGCCCGTACTTGGCGGTGGCCGGCAGCGACTCGACTTTCCTGGCGTCGATGTAGATCTCCCAGGTCGGCGCCGGCTTCTCGAAGTTGAACAGCGCGGCGCTGCATTGGACGCTCTTGATCTCGCGGGCGGGCTGCCTCCGGCTGCCGAACTGACTTTCCCCGGCCCGCTCCTTGATGACGTTCGCCTGGGGCTTGGCCAGCATGATCAGCTTGTTGCCGTGCTGATAACAGCGGTAGACGCCCTGCTGGCTGATCACCCCCTCGAGGTCGTTGCCCACGGTCGTCTGGTTGAAGCCGATCCGCAGATCCAGCGTGCCGATGTCGGTCATGCTCTGCGGCAACTCCGCCCGGCGCCGCCAGTGTCCGAGCACATGGATGCGCTGGGGGGTGAGGCGAATGGATGAAAGCCCATAATTTTCGCCGAAATAGGTCGTCACCCAATCGCCGTCGGCGACCACTTTCTTTTCCAACAAGGCTGACCACGGCAGCGGCTTGTCGTCCACCAACTCGGCAAACCACGGCTCTGCCCACGGGCCGGACATGGACTGCAGCGCCACCTTTGCAGCCGGGAAGTCGCGTCCCCAGGCGCTGATCGGACGCGGCGTTCTGCCGTTGGCGTCACTGGGAATCGTGAGATCGGGCAGCACCCCCGTGCCGGTATCGCTCAGCGCGCCGCGCGGCGAGAGGACGTGCAGGATGTGGTACAGGCCGTCTTGCACCCCAAGCACGTGTTCGTAGTAGGTGCGGCTGGCCGGTCCCAGCAGTTTCTTCAGATTCGGGTGATAGGCCCCCGCCAGATCGTTGACCGTCTTGGTGATGATGCTCCAGCCGGCCATCTGATCCTCCGGCTGTTGGCAGAAGTCGGCAAACACCTTGTTGCCCGCCGTGGCGATCGCCCAGTAGTAGTGGTCGACGTATTCCTGACCGGCGCCGGCGCTGTGGGTCCACATCCAGAACGGGAACTTCATCAATCCCGCCCGGCCGTCGGCCATCGCGTTTTCCGACCCGATGATCTGGCCGTTCAGCAGCGCCCCGGCGGAGGCGCTCGAGTTGAAATTGGCCGTGCTCATCTCGCGGGTGAACCCCGACCGGTAATAGCTCTTGTTACCGCGCCAGTCGCCGGTCAGCTTGTAGTACGTGTCGCCCTGGTTCCACTCGGCCTGCTTCCCGTCCTTGCTCCGGCCCACGCGCGGATCGTCGACCATCGGATGCACGAGCTTGCCGGAAGTGTTGTCGTACTGGCGGCGCAGGGCGGGGTCGAGTTCCGTCTCGCGGTCGGGCATCAGCCAAGCGATCCAGCAGCGGATAATCGAGGCCTGCATCGGCGCCGGCATCGCGTCCCGGTAGTGATACCACTGAGTGATGTTGTCCGCGCCGGTCAAGTGCCCCTCCCAGAACCGCGGCGGTTGCCCGTGTACCCAGTCCACCCAGGCCAGATAGACGGCGTAGTCCAGATCGGCGGTCCCCCCGCGCGCCTTGGCCTCGCGCTCGGCCACCTCGCGGGCGCGGTTGATCACGTGGGGCGGCACCAGCCGGTAAAAGAACGGCTGAACCTCGCCGCCGCTCTCCAGCCCCATGAGCTGGCGCACGTGGGCATACTGCCAGTCCGGCATCCAGGCGGGCTTGAGCGCGAACTGCGCATCGAGCCTGGCCACCTCCGCGGCCGACAGCACCACGGCGGTCGGCGTCCCGACCGGCCGTTTCTTGTGCGCGGCGATCAAGGCTTGCACGTCCGCCGCCGGGGGCAGAGTCACGCGCTGGCCTGTGCCGGTGTTGAGTGTCACGACCAATTGCGGCTGCTTGATCAAGATGGCGCGCGGGCCGGTGCTGATGGCCCACTCGTAGGCGCCCTGGAAGTAGCGGGCGTCGTAGACCTCCTCCTTGCTGATCACGAACCCGCAGTCGGCCACCGCGCGCAGACGCTCGCCGAGGGTCTTGCCGAACGCGGCGTCGGTCAGCACGGCCGTCACGTCCATCCGCCCGCCGGGCTGGTACGAGGAAACTTCCACCGGCCCGAGTCGTTCGGGGAACCGGTCCTCCGCCGTGTCGGTCGCGCCGAACCGTTTCCAGTAGACCGCCCCGCTGATCGCGGCGTTGTAGGTGGGGCCGTGGTTTGCGTCGGCCTGCCACGGCTTGCGCAACAGGTACGCCACGGCATGCCAGTTTGGCCGGTGCTCGCGATACAGTCTGTCGCAATCCCAGTTCGGCCGGTAGCGGTAGCCGTCGGCGCTCGGGTAATCCGCGCCCCCCGAGCCAGTCGGCCAGATCTCCTCGTCCAGGTACGGCAATACCAACTCGACCTTCGCGACCGTCTTGCCGGCGGCCAATACCTGGGCGATCTTCTCCGCCGCGCTGGGGAAACGCACCAGCAAGTGCCGGTGTACCGCGTCGAAGGCCAGCGGTCCCGGAGTCGCACCGTCCCAGACGGCCGTCTGGCCGCGATCCTTGACGACGCTGTCCTTCAACAACCGCGTCCCGTCCTGGGCAACCGGAATCGGCTGATTCCAATGGGCCCGAAAACCGCTCATGCCAGCGCACTCGGGCTGGTCCAAGACAAGCGTCTCGGCGGCCGGAAGCGGCGATGCGCCCAGCAGCCCAGCAAGCAGCGCCGCGAGCGACAAGGCGGACGAACGGAGGTTTCTGACGCTGTTTGGCATGGGTCTCTCCTGAAGTGGTTTCGAGGGATTTCTTCTCATGGTAGACGTCACCGTCCTGTTGCAACAGACACCGCGCCGCGAAAAGCAGGGGTGCCGATGAGCGGCGTGAAGGGTCGCGCCCAAACGGGCGGGAAGACGTAGTCCTTGACCACCAACTCGTGCTCGCCCTCCGGCACGGGTAGGGCGATCAGCCAGGTGTTCTTGTACGTGCCCCAGCCGCTGGCCGGGTAGTCGGTCCAGCTCGCCATGTGCTCCTGCCCGTCGATCCAGTACTGCGGCCGAGCGATGAACGGTGGCTGGGTGACGTGCAGCATGCGGGCGCGGCCGGTGGTGTTGATCCGGATCGTCTCGCCGTCCAGCTTGGCCTCGAAGGAACCTTCGCCGCGCACGGTGATCCCCTGGCCGATGTCGACGCTTACGATCCTCTTCTCGTAGCCGCCTTCGACTGTCGTGACGCCGGGCTTCAGGTCCTTCATCGCCACCACTTTCTCAAAGGGGCCTGGTCCCTCGAAGATCATCCCACGATAGCCGATTCGGCCGCTGCCCGAGTTCATGCACAGCGCCACGCGGTCCTTGAAGACGCGCACCGCGCCGGCCCGGCCCTCGAACAGCACGCCGTCCCGCTCGAACCGGATCGGTGCGTCGGAGACGAAGACGTAGTCGGCGGCCTCGGTCGTCACGATCTTGAGCGCCCCGTCCGCCAACTTCTCGCAGGCGGGCGGCGCCTCGCCGTTCTTCCTCGGAACGACCACATAGAAGTAGTCCTGCCCCGCGCCGGCCAACGCCTCGACGATCGTCTTGGTCTCGCTGGCGCCGTGGCTGGCCGCGTACTGCATGACCGCCCGGACGCAGATGTCATAGGGTTCGGTGAACCAGAACCAGGAGGAGGCGCCGAAGTCGGTGGCCATGTCCAGGATCTGGCCGCGACGCCGCGGCATGTCGGCCTCGGCGATGACCTTCTCGACGGGCACCTTGTCTTTCTCGAACGCCGTGCCCTCCACGCGGATCTTGTCGGGGCCTTCCAGGTTCAGCCAAGTCCACCATTTGCTCCGCCCCTCGCCGCCAGGGAAGGTATCGCGCAGCACGAAGTAGCTGGGACCTTCCGCCGCGTGGCTCTTCAGGAACAGCACGTGCCGCCGCCAACTCATCTCGCCCCGGCCGTCGTCGAACATCTCGGGCGGCAGATAGCGGTCGGCCATCGCATAGTCGGCGTTCGGGCCGAAGCCATAGTCGGCGACGGTGACGTCCACCCGGCCGAACAGTTCAGCCCGGTCATGGCGGCCGACCCGCACGCGGTTGTGATACACGGCGCCGTTGTGCGTGCCGACGCCGCCGTAGTACTGGTAGCCCGTGCCGGGCGACAGC
The DNA here is from genome assembly GCA_023382975.1 of Pirellulaceae bacterium. Lineage (GTDB taxonomy): Bacteria > Planctomycetota > Planctomycetia > Pirellulales > Pirellulaceae > SKKK01. Next base: position 32,564 of record JAHDXO010000046.1, on the reverse strand, counting down.
GGCGCCCCCTTGCCGTACAGGATGACGTTCAGCGGGTCGGGATCCCAATGGCCCGAGTTCGATCCGGCGCGCAGCAGCAAGGCGGTCTCGTGCAGCGTGCCCGCGTGGGCCCGGAACACCACGCCGTAGGCCGGCATGAAGACGGTCTTGAACTACAGCGGGCTGTCCTTCACGTCGGGCAGGTAGTACATCGGGTGCCCGACGAAGGTCACGCCGGTCGAGATCGGGCCGAAGCGGCCTCCGGCGGCCTTGAACATGGCCTTGCACCAGCCGGCGAAGGCCGGGTCCTGGTCGGCGAACGTGGCCACCGAAACGCCCCAGACGCTGTCCTGGTCGTTCGAGCTGTTGCCCATGCCGGGGATGATGCGGGCGCCGCCGAAGCGAGGGTCGGGCACAGTCAGGTTGGCCATGTATTCAAGGTTGCGGCGGGTGATGCCGTTGGCCGTCAGGTCGGCGATCCCGCGATGGCGCAGCACGTTCTGGGCGATGTTCAGCGCGCCCGCCGGCGCGTAGGTCGAGTAGGTCGGGCACTCGATGGACTCGCCGCCGGGCGAGAATTGCGTGGTCAGCTTGAATTCGGTGACGTCCCGCAAGCACTTCATCCAGTAGGCGAAGCACGGATGGTCCGGCAGCAGCCCGGCAAAGTAGGCGAGCGCAAGCGTGCGGTTGATCGGCATGTTGTTGTTGCCCAGATGCACGCCCGCGCCGCGCGGGTTCCAGTCCGGATCGGAGGTAACGTAGGCGTACAGCGTCAGCCAGCGGCGCAGGTCCGCGCGCAGCTCGGCCGGCAACTCCGGGCAGGCCAGCGCGTCCTCGGCCTCGTTGACGAAGATCATCAGTTGGGCCTTGCGGTAGTTCGCCTTGCCCCAGAGCCAGAAATCCCGCTCCGGATAGGCGACCTCTTCTTTCTTAAGCTTGGCAATGACCGACCGCGCGTTGCGAATGGCGTCCTCGGTCCTGCCGGACATCAGGTACCGGTCCTTCAGCTCCGCGGCAGCCGGGTTCTGGTCGAGAGCCCGGCGCAGACGCGCGACATGCTCCTTCGAGAAAAAACCGCCGGGGTAGGCTTCCTTGGCCGCCGGGCCTTCGGGGTGATCCACGATCCAGTCCTTGTACCGGTCCAGCCCGATGTGTCCGAAACGCGGCTGGGCCGTCTCGAACTCGGTTCCCGTGTAGAAGCCCCATTCGCGGCGGCCGTAGGTGCGCGGCAGAGCGTCGTCGTGTTCATGCGTCGAGAACGGCGAGCGGTCGTCAGTGACCTCGAAGCACCAGCGGATCGGCCGCACGCTGATGGGCAAACCGACCAGCACCCCCTGCCCGTCCCGGTGCCAAACCGGGCAGGCCATGGCGCGGCGCCACGAGCCGCTATGCAGCGGGACCAAGGCGATATTGCGCCCCGCACCGGGCTGAGCCGCGTCGCCGTCCCAAAGCTGCACGCCACCGCTGGCACCGTACATCTGAGCGCCCGCGCCGACCCATAGCAGCTTGACCAAGTCCGGCAGTGGCTCCGGAAGAGTCGGCTCGGCGCCCACGCCGCCGACAGGTGCGGGCGAGGGCTTGACGCCCCGTTTCTGTTCGACCAGTTTCTGGAGATCCGCGGGCGCCACCTTGCACGGCATCTGCTCGCCCGGAGTGGTGATGCTCGCGATATTGGCGGGCTGCCAGCCCTTGCCCAGCTCGAGCAGCAGGAACTCGCCCCCCTCGGTCACCTCGCCCATGTCGAACTCCTCGACAACCGCCGCCAGCGGCATGCCGGGCGAGAGCCGCACGCGCATCACATATTCGCCCTTGGGAGCGAAGGTGTAGCGCGCCTCGAACTCGGCGCAGGCCGGTCCCTGCCGGACGAGCGTGAACGTCTGCGAGGCGACTCGGCGCGCCGTGGCGAAACGCGCCCCGCCCATCCAATCGCCGCTTGCGGTCCGCCACGCGAGCAGCGGCGGCGTCACATCGCCGGCCCCCGCCGGTGCAGCAAACGCCCGCGTCCCGACCGGAGGCAGCCGCAGCGCCAGGAACTCGTTGGCGATCTCGGTCCCCTTGTCCGAGGCGGTCACCGTGAGCGTCGAGTTCTCCGCGCCGCGGTCCGTCGCCGACTTCTGGAGCGTATACGTGACCGATTTCCCCTGCGGCAACGAGGCCACGAACGACAGCGCACCGTCCTCGACCTGGAACGGCACAGCTTTTCCGTCAGGCCCGAGCAGTGCCAGCCTGCCCGGTGGAAACGCCGCCGCATCCAGCGTGTAGCACACCAGTTCCGGCCCCCAGTCGCGGAGGCCATGATCGGTCAGAACGATCCTACCGTCCGCCGGCACGGCGGCACGAGTGTAAGGATGCCTTTCCCCGGCGGCCACCGCAGAAGCGAAAAGCTCGCTCAGCAAGACCGTCACCCAGCAGACCCTCATGCCTGGTAGTAAATGCATGGCTCGATCCTTTCCGAGTTCCCAGAAACCGCCCCCATCCGACGTCATGTCCCACCGCGTTTCGCAGCATGTCCTCGAAGCGGCAAGACTCCTAAACGCTGGTCATGAGCATTCTCCGCGACGACTGACTCTCCACCAAGGGAATATCAGTTCGCCCGAGACTATTACAGAGAATCCGCGAACATTTCACCAGTGGCTTGCGGGCGCCGAACGCAAGTCCCACCCGACCCACGTTCAGCCACCAGTGGCTTGCGGGCGCCGAACGCAAGTTCGACACGACCCACGTGCAGCGCCCGTGGCTTGCGGGCGCCGAACGCAAGTCGCATGCACGTCCCACACGACCCACGTCCACCGCCCGTGGGCCACCGCAGACCTGAAGATCGCCGCCATCTCCCTCACGCATCAGGGCACGCTTCTGTCGAGCAATCTCCGCGACTTCGATCAAGTCCCCGGCCTGCGCGTCGAAGACTGGCTGTACGGGTGAGAAAGCCTTCCTGGAAATAACCCCGGACCGCGGTCTGGGCGAAGACCGGAGGCGCGTAACCGTGCCTTGAACTGGATGCCACGGGCTTGCCCCGTGGAGGCTCACGTTTGCTGCTACACTGGACTTAACGCCACCCCCGACCTTGTGTCGGGGGAAGCCATGACTGGATAGCTACTGAGCATCTGCAATGCCCCCATGCATTTTCCCCGTCTGGCCCGCCTCCGGCGGGCCAGACGGGGAAAATGCGAAGTTGGTGAAAGTGGCGACGGTCGATGTAGCCTCTCAGTCACTGCTCCGCCGGCACGAGGCCAGCGGGGGCAAAGCGAGCCACACATCGCGTCTGAGGTGGCGACGTTGGTGAACGGTTACACTGCCGCGCATAATAGGAAGCTCACGGGCGCGGCTGAACTTCCCACGCTCGGACACCGTCGTAGGAGAAACCGACGAAACACGTTACTGCCACGTTTTCATCTCGTCCCTTGTGAAAACCGCCAACTGTCGGCACAAAGAAGGCGGAGAGCCCGTTCTCCAACTCAATACGCCCCTTCTGTGGTGCGTCAATCGCCGCAATGCGCCCGTCCAGTCGTACAAGCGTCGCGCTGTTGGCCCAAAACCCGTCAGCCCAATCTCCAAGTTGACTTTGATGCACCAACCGAGAAATCCCTGTTCCAGGACCCATCCACTCAAATGTCAGCGACCGATCACGGCGGTACCTTGCAAGTGAGCGACATTCATCCAGCGCTCGTTCAGCGTCGGCGAGCGCTTGGTCAGTGCCATCTAAGGCATCAATGGAGTGAAGGACATAGAGATAAAAGGCAGCTTCTAGCGATGCTGTGTTCGCCTTCCAGTAACTCACCTTCTCGATGATTCGGTGCAACCCAGGCGGAATCTGGGAATGCCTAACGGCGCGCAACCACAGCCGCAAACTCGTTGCGTCGTTTGGAACTTCGTCGAGGTTGTCCTCAAGTAGGGCAACGCATCGAGTGACTTCCTTTGGTGTTAGAGACTTCCAGTCTCCACTTTGTCGGTTCAAGAGGGTCCAAACAATCTGCCGTCGAACCGGTGGCTTTACGACATCTCTGCGGTCCAGCAGATTGTTCCAGGCTTCCAACGCCGCCGAATGTTGTCCATACATGCGGTTCAACTTGGCTCGACAATCCTGCTCGTAAGGACTTAGGCTCTCCCCTACGCGAAGAGTGCGCACTTGATCTAACAGAGTCTCTATCGTGTCAAAAGCTTCGCGGATGAAGCTATCAGCTTGCCGGTCCGAGACCACTTCTTGTGCCGACTTCTTTGCGCAACGTGCTGCGTAGTCAACGGCGCGGATGATTGTCTGAACCTCGCTGATATAGCCATGCTCATCCTGATCGTCAAGCCGGCGAGCACGCTGGAACGATGATTGAGCTGCTCTAGCAGAGTTCAGCACATTCTCAAGCGGCATACGTCGATCGATCAGGTGGTTCATTTCGTACCGATGTACCATCCCCTGCACGTGGTGCAATACGTTGTCTTTGGGAGCCAACTCGATTGCAGTACTTAGACTCGCATGAGCTTCATCGTAGCGGTCTTGCTGCCCAAGGAACCTACCCAAATGCGCATGGAAGTGAGACTCCTCCGGAAAAAGCTCGACCAGTGCCTGTAGAACATGCAACTGTCCATGCCGGGATGGAATCTCTTCGATCAGTTGAGAGTACTGCCGCCTGGCTGCTCGTTCAGTCCCCAGCAATTCCGAATTATCACGAAAAATGTACAATCGCTGGATCAGGTCAAGGACCTGATCGCCCGGTTCATGCTCCGCTTGTTGAAGAAACTGCGCGAATGAAACGGCAAAGTCCGCAAGCTTTTGCCGCCAAAGCTTTTGCCTCTCGCCGGCAGCAGGCCACATGGTTTGTTGAAGAATCTCACCGGCAATCAAGTAGTGCAGTGTGCGGCACTTGCCTTCATCAGTCTCGATGACGAGGTCAAGTGCATCCGGACGACTTTCAAAGACCGCACGAAAGTCGATTCTGCGTGACCTAGGCACGCCGAGAAAATTTGCAAACAACTGGCGATCAAGCGCGCATTGCGCATAGTATTGGGCAAATGAAAGGAACCCTAGAATCGTCTTTTGCGGTTCTGATAGACCATCGAGTCTGACATGAACGTAACGGGCAAGTCCATCAAAGTGTTGCTCGAATGCAACCAACCCGCAATAGAACGGTGTCTTCAGATGTGGGTCATCACCGGCCAACACTGCGCTAAGAGCATCTCGACACTCGGGACGGATGGACGTGTACGCATCCTCAAAACGCCCAGACTCGGCCGGCGATAGGGACTGCTTTAGCCAGGCTTGACGGGAGCCAGTCTCTTGTTTCCTGTGGCGCCGCAACACTTGAAGCATCACCACAGGAGTTTGGCTTCCACGGACGAACTCATACAGTTCGTCAATTTCGCCTTCGAGATGTTTACCGCCGTCAATCAATAGTAATACGCTGTTTTCGGTTAGAGCGGCGATCTTTGCGAGCCGCTCAGCTGTGAAGCGTGGCTCGCAACTACGTAGAACCACACACGGGTACTTTCGATGTAGGTCCCAGGCGATGCGACGGGCAACAGTTGTTCCGCCCGCTCCCGGATGGTGGTAGAGATTAATGCGTCCCGAATGGCGTTCCTCAAGGTCTCGCTCAACCTGACGGCGCACCTTATCGGTGATGTCCCGATCGCAGTCGTGCCGAAGATCGAGATTGCGCCACGTGATCTCAGCCCCACGCCGAAAAGCGTCTGCGTTCGAATCACCGTCCAGGCCAATGTCAAGGTGGATAATCTCGAGATCTTCGGTGATCCACAACAAGTCGCGCGGCTCTAACGAGTGCGGTGCTCCGGACTTCGTTGGGATCGCGCATCGACTTCCTTGGGCACGAGTCGGGTGGCCAAATCGATCGATTAGTCCTGAGCAGAGATTCCGGACACTGATCGATACGAGCGTGGCGTCGTTCTCTTCGCAGAGAGACGCGAAGGCCCCCGGCTCTTCCGTGACTACGACAATCTCGGCAGAGTCACCGAAATGTCCTTCAACTTCTTCAAAGAGTGTTCGCATGTGTCGCAGCATGCTGGAATCTTGCCACACTAGTACGAAGCACACGGGCGTCGGGCTAAACGCATGTTGGAGCCGAGCAAGCTGCTCAGATAGCTCGCGTTTATAGGTTCGGAGCCACTGTTTGTGCTCCGGTTGCACCAATGTTGAACTCCGTCCAGCCAACCCGCGCGCGAAGAACCAATGTGTACCCCGTTCGGGATGGATTTGTGGTCGTTCTCCTTTAACCACCATGTGAAGCGTGCGAGTCTGCCGGATGGCGGAACCAATCTTCGACAGAACACCATCAGTTTCGCTACCTGGGTCAAAGTCAATGACGGCTGACCACGGTGGCAATCCAAGTCCGGACAGAGTGGCAGCCGCATCTCCTCCTACTCGGTCGGTTACAAGGACGTAGCGTCGTCCAACTTCAAAGTCATGAGTATTCTCAAGGAAGTACTCCCAGCTGTCAGAATTCGTTTCGGGTCCCGCCGTGCTGCCCGACGCCGACTGAAACCAGGAGAATATCTCATGCAGTTTGGGACCAGTAGCTACCGTATTCTTCGTACCGCTGCGAAAATAGACGGCGCCTTGCCGGAGGTGATCGCCGAAGTCTTTCAATGCGGTATACGGTCCATTCCGTTGCACTGGAATCTCGATGACACCCACATCGTGGCCATCGATTCTTAGAGGCGTGTAGCTGATTGTTGGAACAGGCTGAACCCGATCCACTCCAAGAGCGTCGATAAGCTCCGCGTCATCAAATTGCTTGCGCACACCGTGAAGTTGCGCACCCAGCTCAGGTGTCCAACTAACGCCTACAACAATGTGCGCTGCAGATCCGCGAGGCGTATTTGCCATCGAGATGACGTCCTTAATAAAATCGTTTCTCGCATCTTTGGCACTGAAGTCGTAATCCCTCTTGAAGTCTAACGTAGGTCCTTCGGCACGTCTGACCAGTTCGCGAAACGATGACTCGTCGATCATGCGCATCCTCCGTCGTCTGCCGTAAGCGTGAATTAAGGAAAAATGCTGCGAACAGTTGGTGCTCTCAGCGAACACACTTGGCCTAAGTTTCGCAACTCATTCTACCCGATGCCGCAACTTGACCAAGGTAGGGCTAATCAAACGGCGCCAGCCTGCCTCGATCCGACACACCGAGACGACGAGGCTGCGCGGGCGGGCGAAATCACGTAGCTTGCCCTTCTCGGGATCCCATTCCGTTCCTTGGCAGTTGAACGATTCCCCGGCGAGCGCAGTACCAAGAACCCGTCTCACAATCGAAAATGGCGAAGAACTGTCGGCGAGTTCGGTTTGCGGCACACCGGCATCACGTCGGGACGGGCCGGGATAACGTCCGTCGCCGTTGCCTGACCTGGGGATGAGTATAGCCGAAGCGGCGGGGCGTGCAATATTGGGCGTGGGTCCGCGGCCTTGGGTTCGCCACCGATCGGATTCCCGTTCTCGACGAAGCGCGCCGGGCGAAAAAACCTCCGCAGCGTCGTCAGACGGACATGGACCGGTTCAAGCCGCATTTGGAGCGAGCCGGCCAAATCGGTCAGAACCTCGAGTTCGTCGACGGTTCATCCGGAACGAGCGCGCGCAGCGCGGCTCTTTGCCCCGTCGGGGCAATGCAGGCGTCGTCATGAGCATGATCGCCGACCGAATGGCTACGCGCAAAGTCCGGCCGTGCGCGCTTCCGCCGGATGAACCTCGTCGACCGAGCCAACCGCTGTCATTTGGGCCTGTGGCGGAAGTGTAGCGTGCCCATCTTGCACTGGAACGGGTGGCCAAAGGACCAGAAATGCGAAGTGGAAGGACGATAGCGCAGCGAGGAACGTGAGCCTCACCCCGGACAAGCCGGGGGCATCCTCCGCTGCAATCCACGAAGAAAGGAGGGACTCAACCAATTGGCCTTAACATGCATGAATTGAACACGCCATACCCAACCCGACCCAAAGCGAAAACGGCGGAGCAACCGAAGTCGGTCGTTCCGCCGTCGTTTTGCCGTTGACTCAAGCAGGACAATACGATTCTCGCTACCGGGGAACTTCGTCCCACGAACGATCCGCGGACGGAGGCGCCCCGCCAGGACCGCGACGACCGTCGATGGGCGGCTTGCCGGGAGCACCGGGACCGTGGAAGCCTTCGACCGGCGGTTTGCCAGGACCGCCGGGGCCGCGGCGACCTTCGACGGGCGGCTTGCCGGGAGCACCGGGGCCGTGGAAGCCTTCAACGGGAGGCTTACCAGGAGCGAAGGGACCGTGGAAGCCTTCGACCGGCGGCTTGCCAGGAGCGAATGGACCGTGGAAGCCTTCGACGGGCGGCTTTCCCGGAGCAAAGGGGCCGTGGAAACCTCCGACTGGCGGTTTGCCGGGAGCACCGGGACCGCGACGACCTTCGACGGATGGCTTGCCAGGAGCAAAGGGACCGTGGAAGCCTTCGACGGGCGGCTTGCCTGGGCCGAAGGGACCGTGGAAACCTTCGATCGGCGGCTTGCCGGGAGCGAAGGGACCGTGGAAGCCTTCGACGGGCGGCTTACCAGGACCGCCGGGGCCGTGGAAGCCTTCGACTGGCGGCTTGCCAGGAGCGAAGGGACCGTGAATGCCTTCGACGGGTGGCTTGCCGGGAGCGAAGGGGCCGCGGAAGCCTTCGACTGGCGGCTTACCAGGACCGCCGGGGCCGTGGAAGCCTTCGACGGGCGGCTTACCAGGACCGCCGGGACCGCGACGACCTTCGACCGGCGGCTTGCCAGGACCGCCTGGGCCGTGGATGCCTTCGACAGGCGGTTTGGCTCGGGGCGGCTTGGCGTGGGGCGGTCTTGGCTTACGACCTTGGGCCGCGGGCTTCGCCGGGGCTCCGGGGCGGCCATGCGCTTCGCGACGCAATTGGTGGACTTCTCGCAGCAGTAGATCCAGCTTCCGCTCCAAGATTTGCAGTCGTTCTTCCAGCGGGGCGCCCTGCTGTTGACGCACCGGCTGGTGCAAATGCAGCTTGGGCGCCTCGCCACGAGGCGGATCTTTCGGCTTGGGCGGTTCGTCGCCCGCGAACAGTCCGCTGGACAGCAGGGCCGTCAGCAGGCCTGCCGTCACGAGCATGTTGGAAAAATGTCGTCTCACAATCGCTCTCCTTCGTACCTGGGACCAAAAACAACGAAACTCAAACTCAGAAACTCAAATCGTCCTTGTCGCCCAACAGTTCGGCGATTCGGCGATTCACTATCTGCTCGCGCGCCTCGTTACGCGCCTGAATCGATTCGCGAAGCCGCTGCAGTTCCTCTTCCAGCCGCTTCAATTGCAGCTCGCGCCGTTCTTGCCGCACGTCGAAATGGCGATTCACCGATTCGGTCAGTTCCTTCTTCACCTGCTCGCGCTCCTCGGCCGGCGCGTTCCGGTAACGCATCGTCAGCTCGGTCGTCTTCCGAGACAGTTCGAACTCTTCCATGTCCAACTTGTGCATCGGCGGATCGTACGCCGGCATCCCCGGAGGTCCAGTCGGAGCGCCCGGCAGGAAGATCGGCCCGCGAGATGCTCCGGGCGGACCGTCCGGCGGTCCCGGCATGTTGCCGCCGCGCGGCGGTCGCGCACCCAACGGATCGTCGAATCCCGGTTCGCCGGGCCGGAAGGGCACCATCGGCTTCCGCGGGCCTTCCTTCGGCGGCGGACCGTCAAAAGGAAACCGCAAGTCCTTCGGCTCGCCGTCCCGCTCGATCTTCGGCCGGTCTGCCGGACGCGGATCGTCCTGAGCGTCGGCGGTTCGCCAGCCCGTCAAGCATGCGGTCAGTGCGACCATCGCGCATGCCAATACCGTGCCTCGATTCGTCATGATTTCTGCCTCCTTCGTCCAAGGAATCTAAGTTGTCCCACTGCCCACGATTCGCCTCACAGATCGTCCATCTTGTCCCGCAGTTCGCCGATCCGTTCGTCCAGCGATTGGAACGGCGAGTCCAGCAAGAGGCCGTTGCCCTGGATGCCGGCGATCTGTTGCGTCAGGTCGTCGAGCCGTTCGTCCAGTCCGTCATCCCAACTGTCGTCGGCCACCAGCACATTCGAACCGACGCCAGCGTTTGGTTCCGTGGGGCTGCCGTCGTGTTCCGTAGGCGACCGTTGCGGGACCGATTCTCCGGGGATCTCGACCACCACATCAGTGCCCGGAGCATCGAAGCGTCCGACGAGGCGCCAAGCCACCGTCGCGGCGACCAGAACCGCCGCGGCCAAAGCCGCCAACGTCAACGCCCGGCGGAAACGGTTCGCGGGCCGCGGCAGCGTCAGCTCGGGAATGGGCGAGCTCTGGTCGGCCTCGTCCAACAACCGGACCAGGGCGGTCCAGCCCTCGCGCAACTCGACCGTTTCCGCGTCCATTTTCGCATCCGACGACAACTCGGGCGTTGTCGCCGTTTCGATCTGCCGAAGCTGCTGTTGCCAATCGGATTGCATCAAACCACCTCCACCAGACGTTTTCGCAGCGCACTCAGCCCCCGCCGGGCATGGCTCAACGCCGTGCTCAGCGGACAGCCGACGGTGTCCGCGATGTCTGCAAAGCTCATCTCCCCGTAATAACGCAACAACAGCACGCGTTGTTGCAGCGGCGACAATTCCTTCAGCGCGTCGTTCAGCCGCCGCCGCTGCTCGGATTGCTGCATCGCCAGCGTCGGATCGGAATCCGGTCCGCTCTCGCAGAGTTCCAAAGCGGTGCCGTCCAATGTCGTTTCGCGTCCGCTTCGCCGTGCCCGGTCGCACACCAGACGATCGGCGATCCGCAGCAGATAGGCCCGTGCGAGTCCGGTTTCCTGATAGCGGTCCCGCGCTTCCCACGCCTTGCGGAACGTCTCCTGGAGCACGTCGTCCGCCACGTCGCTACGATGCACCAACGCCAGCACATAGCCGCGAACGGCGGGACCGTGCTGGTGATACCAGCCGGTTATCCGCTCACGGTCCGAATCATGACGGCGGCCAGCAGTTGTGTTCATCTACGCATATCAACGCGGCCGTGGAAGAATTATTGCAGCGATTCTGTTCGCAATTCGCCAAGAATTGGACTTCGCGGTCTTGGGCGTGTTGCCGTTCCGGTTCGCCGATCCCGGAGATCCCGCCAAATGGTATCTGTTTTACCCTGTTAGACGCCCGGCGACCACGCTGAACTTCGGAACTGCTGGCATACCAAGCTGCCGAGATGAGCGATATTCCGAAGCACAACCGCCGAAAGTTGCACCATTGTTCGCCCCGAAAGGCAACGCCGTGAAGGATTTTACGCGGCCAATTTCCGCTCGATCTCCTTAGCATCGTTCGAGAAATAACTGTCCAGTGTTTATTGCTGATCATCCCACGGAGTGTGATGGCTACATTGACGAGGCGACAGTTGTTTCTCGAACGATGCTTAGCCTGCCTCTTCTCCTGGGCCGTCATCTTTCGCACTTTCGGTGCTCCGGTTGGCTTCTTGTCGGGTTTGGACGGCCGGTAACGCGCAGCCTTGGCGCGTGTTCGAACGTAGCTGTCCGTGACCGCGTTCGCCAGCAAGGCGGAAAGCTCCTGGCCCGGCTCCGGGATTCCTTCGCGGTCATGCATACAGCCACGGAGAGCACGCACCGCATGGGCCAGACTTCGCTTGGCGGGATCGGCGACCTGCTTCTTGGCCCGCGACTTCCCAGACTGCTTGGCCAACTGCTCTTTCAAGGCGAACAACTCGGCCACGGCCATCGCCATGATCGACCAGTTCAGTTCCGCCAGCAAGCGTTGGTCATTGTATCCGTCCAACGCGCCAAGGCCCCCAGGAAGCCCTGATAGGTGCCCGGAATCACGGAACCGAACATGCTCCGGTGGCAGAGCACGACATCCACGTATGCGTCCGTCAGGTTCCGCGATTCCGACAAGGCCCACAGGAGCGCGAGAAAGACCAAACATCTCGGCAGCCGCTTGGTGTTGCCATGCGGCTTGATTTTTGCGAAGATCGATTCATCGGGCAGCAGCCAACGTAAGGCGTCGGCCAGATGCTCTTTGTTGCGTTTGATGTTGCGTCTCTTCGTTTGGTTTGCTCGTCTACGATTCGCACGCCGTTGGGATTGCTTCTTGCGAGACATGGGCCAGCTTCCTTTCTGACTGAGGTGTCATCAGTTGGACAACCACAGGGACTGGCCCTGTTGCCCTTCTGGGCGAACGATGTCGCAACTTTCGGCGGTTGTGCATCGGAATACCGCGAATCGAGGCTGCCGATGACCTGAAGTCCACGCCATTCGACACGAGGTCGGTGGTGAGGCCCTGAGTACCCCTCGTTCTTTTCGTCGCTCCCCCAACACGTTCACTTTGTGAATCGCCAGGAAAGCTAACGCTATGTTCGAAGTGCTGAAGTTCAACCCATCGAGAAACATCGGGACCGTTTCCGACTCTGTCGTGCGGGGTCTGCTGCCGCTCGCCTTGGCGGTGTTGACCGGAATGGTCTCGGCCGGAGAGCCGTCGCCCGCCGATGTCGCCTTGCTACCGGCCCATGCGATCGTGTCGCCGTGGAAGCAGCACGTCCCGCCCACGAAACGCCAGGGCGTGCCGGGCATCGAACGCACCGCCCGGGGCCGGCTCTGGGTGTCGTATGGCCGCGATGTCGAAAGCACGCGCACCTACCAGATCGTCAAATGGAGCGACGATGGCGGCCAGAGGTGGACGGACGCGAAGCTGATGATCCTGCCCCGCGCCGGCACGCGCGCGATGAGTGCCTGCCTGTGGATCGATCCCCGGGGACGTCTGTGGATGTTCTGGAACCAGAGCTTCGGATTGCAGGACGGGCGTTACGGCGTGTGGGCGACGGTCACGGACGAGCCGGACGCTGCCGAGCCCGAGTGGTCCGCGCCGCGGCGAATCGGCGACGGCGTGCTGCTGAACAAGCCCACCGTGCTGACCAATGGCGACTGGCTGCTGCCCGCGTCGGTTTGGAAGGCGGACGACAGCATCCGCGTTCACGCCTCGACCGACCAGGGCAAGACGTTCAGTCTGCGCGGGACCGCCAACGTCCCCGACCCGGCCACCCGCGGTCCCGACGAACCGATGCTCGTCGAGCGGCGGGACGGATCGCTGTGGATGCTGGTCCGCGTGCAGGGACTCGCCGAGACCGTCTCGCAGGACGGCGGCCGAACCTGGACTCCGGTGCAGCGCATCCCGCTGCCTCACCCGACCTCGCGCTTCTTCCTGCGCCGTTTGCAGTCGGGCGCGTTGCTGTTGGTCAAGCACGGTCCACTCGACCAGCGCACCCGCCGAGAACAATTAACGGCCTTCGTTTCCGACGACGACGGCGCGACTTGGAGCGGCGGCCTGATGCTCGACGAGCGCGAAGACGTCACCTACCCCGACGGCGTACAAACTGCCGACGGCACGATCGCAATCGTCTACGACCACCAACGCACCCCCGCTGGCGAGATCCTGATGGCCACCTTCCGCGAAGAAGACGTCCGCGCCGGCAAGCCTACGAGCGAGAAAACCCAGTTCAGAATCCTGATCGATCGCCTGCCCGCGCCGTGAGAAACGGAGAACCGCTTGCCTGTCGAATCGCCGTTCGCCATCGTTCCGCACGACGAGCATCTGCCAAGCCGCATCCCCAACATCCGTTCTTGCCGACGAGCTTCCGACCGACGAAACTTGTGCGTCCACCGTTGACGAATTCGCGAGAATTCGGAGGTTTGGGGATGCAAAGTCCGAAATCGCTCGGTTTCGGCAAGAAAAAAAAGGAGCGGCGTTTTGCGGATGGACGAATTGCTGAACGAGATCCGACGCGACTTTGATGTGGCCTGCTATCCAGTCCGCGTGGGAAATTTGACATTGGATTTCTACCGGGTGGCGGATCCCGAATCGCTGCTGACCGACGAGGTGCTGCTCGCTTCGCACGAACAGTTGGAATGGCAGCCCTACTGGGCCGAAACGTGGGACACGTCGTTCGGGGTCGCCGAGGAGTTGATTTCGCGAGCTCTTCAGGGAAAGCACGTCCTCGATCTCGGCTGCGGATTGGGATTGACCGGCACCGTGGCGGCCGCGTGCGGTGCCACGGTCGTCATGGCCGACTACGCGCCGCCGGCGCTGCAATTCGCGCGACTGAACAGTTGGCCGTTTCGCGAGCGAGTCGAGGTGATTCGATTGGACTGGCGGCGGGATCGGTTGGAAAGAAAGTTCGATTTGATCGTCGGCTCGGATATTCTGTACGACCGTCACGACCTGCCCTACCTGGACGCATTCTGGCAGACGCATCTCGAGTCGGATGGCAAGGTGCTGTTGGGTGATCCGACGCGCGCGTTGACCAACGATCTGCTGACTTGGCTGCTCGCGCAAGGCTGGCACGCGACGGAGACGCAACGCAGGACGCCGCTCAGTCAGCGTCCGATCCGGTTGGTCGAATTGGCACGGTCTCAAACTTGATCGCAGGAAGAAAAGCGATGTGAACGCGCCGCCGGTTGTTGCTGAACGTCCGTTCCGTGAATGCTTCGACAATCAAGTTGCCCTTCAAACCGGGTTGAACGAGATTCTCATCGGCGGTCAATTGAATCGAAATGCCCTGCCTTCCCCGAGAGACTTCCCCGATGGCGATTCCTTCGGGCGCTTCGTCCAACTCGAACTGGATCTGATTGTAGAACTGGGCGGCGGGCGCGAAGAAACGCACTTGCCCGCTTCCGCCGACGGGCAGCTTGATCACCTGATCGTCGATCAACCGCATCGCGCCGCGCGCCGGTCCGGCCGACGTGACCGCGACCAGCAGATCTTGCGCGGGGACCAGATGTCGATAGGCGAACGCCTGCATCTTGTCGTCGGCCGGAATCGCTGTTCGCGTCACTTGGCGCCCGTCGATCTCCGCATGTCCCACCACGGACACGCGAGCGGGTTCATCCGGTCGGTCGGGCGGGACAGTCAACGTCAGCCGCACATGGTCCTGGCCGCCGGGAATTCGACCGCCGCTCAAGCGGAACCCGGTCGGCGCCTCGCTCAGCGCCAATTGGATCTCGCCCGCGAATCCGTCCCGGCGCAGGGCGTACACCATGACGGGGATGGTCGATCCGGCAGCGGCGCTGATGGCGGAGGGCACCACGCGCAACTCGAAATCGGGCTGCGGCGCCGAGATGCGCAAGCGATAGGCATACTCGCTGCCTCCGCGGTTCTGCACATCGCCCAGACGCAGAAAGTAAACGCCCGACGATGGAACGACGACTTCCAAGCGGGAATCCGCCTGGTGAGCCAGCAGTCCCGCGCCCTTGTCGTCGAAATCGTCGTTCACGGCGATCCGGTGCCCCTCGCCGTCGGTCAGTTCGATCACGGAATCGAGCGGCGAGTACAAACGGCGCGCGATCACCTCCGCAACGATCGGGTCGCCGCCGCGAGCTTCGAACCGAAAGACGTCCCAGTCGCCAGGACGGTCAATTCGGCCGTTGATCGTTTGGCCCAACGCGACCGTTTGAGCTGCCTGCGCTGTTTCGTTGGGCTCCGATTCGAAGACTTCCGGCAGCGTCCCCACGCCGAACGGGATCGGGTTGCCGACGCACTCGGGATCGTTCAGGCGGAGGAAGTGGATGCCCGGCTGCAGGTCGCCGGGCGGCAGGACCAGCCGGTCGGCCGTCAAGTTCCAGCCGGTCGATTCGACCGCCGTCGATTCGCCTTGCCGCCCGCCCAGCGGGAAGATACTGGTCACCAGCGGGAGTTCGCCGAGCGTGATGCGATAGACGAAGTCCTCGCGTCCGCGGTACACGGCGTCCCGAATTTCCAGTTCGTACGTCCCGTCCTCAGGGACTTCGAAGTACAGAAGCGGGTCGGGCAGGAAGCGAAAGTCGTCGGCAAACGAGAGTTCGTTACCGCGACTGTCGTAGACGGCCAGCGTGGCCTGGAACCAGCCCGGCACGGCGTCGGCCAGGTACGGGATCAGTTGCCGCGCGCCGACCGACGCGACCAGCCGCTGTCCTTGCCGGGCCGCAAAGGCAAAACGGTCCACGTCGCCGGGCAGGATCTGGCCGTTGATCATCACCGGCAGCATCTCGAAGGCGCCTCGGTCAGCCGTGCGGTCGTTCGGTTCGTGCTCGTGGTATTCCGGCAGACGTCCGACGTGAAACTTCAGCGGATTGGTCAAACCCGACGCCGTGGTCAACCGCAAATCGCGTGGGCCGGGTTCCGTGTCGGCATCCAACGTGAGCTTCAGGGTGACCGTCTCTTCGATCTGCGGGTTCGGCTGACGCTTTGGATCGGTCATCTTGCGGCGCAGCTCGGCCAGCGCTTGCACATCGCCGGGCGAGATGCCGAGTTCCTGGGCGAACTGTTCGAACGTGGGCCGAGCGGCGAATTTGCGGCCGGACTTGCTGCGTTGCGCTTCGCGGAAACGCTTCTGCGCCTCTTGCAGTTTCTGCCGCAGTTGGTTCGCCTGCTGGGGCGTGAGCGGCTTGAAGGTCGAGACGACCTCCGCCTGGACCCCGCCGCCGGAAACCAGCACGCCGCCGGTCTCGCGCAAGTTCTGGCCGCCGATCGTGACCTCGATGGTTTGGCCTTGCTGGCCGCCGGCCGGATAGACGTAGCCGATCTGCGGCTCCTGCTGAGCGTGCGCGGCAACCGATGCGGCGAGAACCATGGCCAGTCCTGTGGCAAGGCGACAAATCCGACGGCACATGACGAAATCTCCGGTGAATGTTGGCAACGTTGCTGGACTGTATGCTGCGCTGGTGTGTCCCCCCAACGCGTTTCGGCAGCAAAGAAACACGCTGAAGCGTGAACTCCAACGCGACCGTTCACATGATTTCGCTCAACCATCCGCCCGCTTTGGCGACCTCGTCGGCGGCCGGGACGACGCGGATCGATTGGCCTTGGGGATGCGGGATTGTGGCGGCGGGATCGATGCCCAGCAACTGGTACATGCTGCCGATCAAGTCCCAGGGATATACGGGCCGGTCCTTGACTTCCGTTCCCTTCTCCGTCGATTGCCCGACCACCGTTCCGCCTCGAAAACCGCCGCCCGCGACGACGGCTGAAAACACCCGGCCGTAGTGGCCTCGTCCACCGTTCCACGGCGCTTCCCACTGGACCTTGGGCGTCCTGCCGAACTCGCCGCTCCACCATACGATCGTGCTGTCCAGCAGGCCGCGCTGCGAAAGGTCTTGCAGCAAGGTGCCCATGCCGCGGTCCAGCTCCGGCAGCTTACGGCGCATGATCTGGAAATGCTCCTTGTGCGTATCCCAGCCTTTGTAGTTGATTGTCACGTAGCGGACACCGCGCTCGACCAGTCGCCGCGCCAGCAGACAGGACTGGCCAAACGTATTGCGGCCGTACTGGTCCCGAAGTTCGTCGGCTTCCTGGGACAATTCGAACACGCGCCCCGCGTCGCCGAGAATCAGCTCGTAAGCTTGCTGTTCGCTCTGCTTCAGAGCTTCGATCTGCGGATCGCCAGGCAACGCTTGACCGAGCGTGTTCAGACGGCCGAGCAAGTCGCGGCGGTCCTGTTGCCTCGATTCCGAAAGCCCCGCGGCGGCGATGCCCTCGACGACAAACCGCGTCTGACCGGGATCGCCACCCGTGGCAAACGGCTTGTAGGCCGAGCCCAGGAATCCGGCTTCCGAGAAGCGACCTTGAGGCTGGGTCAGCACGATGTAGGGCGGGATCAGCCCGGCGCTGTCGGACGCGGGGCCGCGGAAGTAGCTGACCACGGCGCCGACACTCGGGTACACGATCCGTCCGCCGGGCTCGCGCCCGGTCTGCACCATGTAGGACGCTGTCTCGTGCCCGTTGTTGCCGTGCGTCATGCCGCGGAGAATTGCGTACTTGTCGGCTTGAGCGGCCAGTTGAGGCAGCGATTCGCCGATCCGGACGCCGGGGACGTTGGTCCCGATCGGCTTGTTCAGCGGGCCGCAGTAATCGTATCCCGCCTCGGGTTTGGGATCGAACGTATCCAGATGCGACGGGCCGCCCCACATCCAAATTTGAATCACCGCGTGGGCTTTGGCCGCCGGTGCAGCGGGGGCTGACGGCGCGGCCAGGGACATCCGGTTGGCCAGCAGCAGGCTGGCGAACCCGGCGGCGCCGCTTTGCAGAACGGCTCGCCGCGAAAGGGGTGCGCCACCCGTGCTGACGATCGAACCCGGGGCACCCGGTAACTCGAACACCACGTCGAATTCGCGCTGGTTGATCATTTGGAATCGTCCTTTCTCATCAGGCACAGGCTGGCAGCCTGTACTACGGATTGTCAATGCTTGCAGAGGAACTCCGCGGTATTGATCAAGGCCCACGCCACGTCGGTCAGAACCTCCGGGCCGCGCACCCCGCCCGACTGAGAGTACTCGTTCAACACCTTCAGCTCCTCGTCGGTCGGAAACCGCGAGAGGATGGCCAAATAGACGCGAGTGACTGCTTCGCGGGGCGAGCGGCTGGTCTGCGACAACTGCTGCAAGCGGTCGCTCTGCTGGATCTTCTGCAGGATGTGGCTCGAATTCAGCAGATGCAGCCGCTGGGCCGCCGTCGACTGATTGTTCCGCTCGGACACCAATCCGGTATCGCGCGGCGGTCGTCCGAACATTTCGAGAAACGAACTGCTGGTGCTGCCGTCGGCCAAGGCGATCGAGCGCTGATTGTCCGGGATGAACGTGAACGGCTCCGGGATCGGACTGGAATACTCCTCGGTGGTTCCCGTGATCTGACACAGCGCGTCGATCAACACCTCGGCATCCAAACGCCGCACGGGATAGTACGCAAAACAGGCCGCCGCGTCCGGGTGATCGCTGCGGGGGATAGATGACAATTGGTAGGTCTTCGAGTTCAAGATCAGCCGGTAGATGTGCTTCGTGTCGTAACGGGCCGCGATCAGTTCGCGCTCCAGATACTCCAGGAGTTCGGGCTGACTCGGCGGATTGTCCGCCCGGATGTCGTCCGGCTCGTGAATGATGCCGCGTCCCAACAGCCAGTACCAGATCCGGTTGACCAGGTTGCGGGCGAACCACGGATTGTCCGCGTTGACCAGCCAATCGGCAAACACCACGCGCGGATCCTGCTGCGCGGTCAGTCGAGCCGCCGTGCCGTCGGGGAAGGCCGCCGCGGGCGATCGGTCTTCGGGCGCACGATCCGCAGGTGGCTCGCGAAAGGCGTCGAAGTAAACGATCTCTTCCTTCCATTCGCCCGTCTCTTTGAACCCGATCCGATCAAAAAAAGCGGACATCGCCTCCAGGCGATCTTCCGGCCACTTTTCCGCCCGTTGGCCCAGAAACGTCAGCGCCACCGTTTGCGCGATCGCTCGCGGTTCGCGGTTCTGCATCGCGCGATAGAAATTCACTGGCGGAGCCCGGAAATTGCTTCCGCTGGATGTCAGCAATTCGCGGGCAAACCGGTCGTACGGCATGTTGTCCCGGATGCTGGTCCGGATCCAGCGGTGATAGACCTGCACGCCGTTGGGCCACAGATTGATCGGGAACTCGGCCTTGACCCGCAGCAGATCGCCCCATTTCAACGCCCAATAGTCGGCGAATTCTTCCCGCTCAAGCAGACGGTCGATCAGTTCGCTGCGTTTCGTCGGACTTGGGTCCGACAGAAAATCCCGCGATTCTTGCGGCGTGGGCAGAGTGCCGATGACGTCCAAGTAGACTCGCCGCAAAAACACCGCGTCGGAGCAGAGATTTGACGGCCGGATTTCCGACTTCGCCAGCCGATCGAACACCAGCCGGTCGATCTCGCCTTCGGCCACAACCGGGCCGCGCTGCTCGAAGACAGGCCAGAACGTCGATTCGTCGCCCGTTTCCGCCGCCGCTCCCGCCAAGCACACGAGGCACCAAAACGCTGCGTTCATAAGGTTTCCCTATTCCGACGTGCCGACTTGGAATCGTACAAACATGCTTTCAACCCCGCAATCCGGCCCACGTTTCGAAGCCACCTCTGAAAGCGGGGTGGCGACGGAATCGAGGAGACCTGCGGTTGCGAGTTAGGCGGGGTTGGAAAGCCCGCGCACGTCCACTGACCGAATACCGACCCCCGTTCAGCGCCCGGGGGCCACTACTGCCAACTGACCGAATACCGACCCCCGTTCAGCGTCCAGGGGCCACTGCTGCCAACTGACCAAATGCCGACCCCCGTTCGGCGCCCGGGGGCCACTGCTGACAACTGACTGAATACCGACCCCCGTTCGGCGCCCGGGGGCCACTGCTGACAACTGACAACTGACAACTGACCACTTTCATTCCCCGTGTTGCTGGAAGTGATACGCGCTGCCGTAGCGGGTGGTCTTGTAACGTTCCAGCTTGCCGTCGCTGCCCGGCTGAGCCGTCTGAGCCAACAGGTCGTCGAGTTCCTGCCGGGAGACCGGCTTGAAGTCGCGGGCCATGGCCAGATCCTGCAGCAGGTTCTCGCGGGAACTGATTCCACAAACCAGCGTGCTGATCGGCAGAGTCAGGGCGAACCGGCGGCACAGTTCCGCCGAGATGTTCAATTGACTGGGAATCACTCCCCCGGCCAAAGCCTTCATGCCGACCGTCCCGATCTTGCGCCGATTCAGTTCCGGCAACACCTTTTCTTGAAACGGCCGATAGTGGGCGTCCAATACGTTGACCGGCATCTGGACGGTGTCCCACTCATGCGGAGTCGAGAGCATTTTCAGCAAGTGGGTGTGGTCCCGGTGGCCGGTGAAGCCGATGTACCGGACTTTGCCGGCTTTTTGCGCCTCGACTGCCGCCTTGAGTCCGCCTTGTTCGTAGAGCCAGACGGAATCGATGTCCCAGTTGATTTCGTGGAACTGCCACAGGTCGATCACGTCGGTTTGCAGGCGGCGCAGGCTGTCGTCCAAATGCTGCTGGACGCCCCGGTAGTCTCGGGCGCAGACCTTGGTCATCAGAAACACCTTCTGCCGCCGGCCGCCGCTGGCCAGCGCCTTGCCCATGAACTCTTCGCTACGGCCGTTGTGATAGTCCCACGCGTTGTCGAAGAACGTCATCCCCTGGTCGATCGCTTCGTGCATGATGGCGATCGCCTGTTTCTCGTCGACCGTGCCGATGTGGTAACCGCCCAGGCCCACGATCGCGACTTGTTGGCCGGTCTTGCCCAACGGCCGCGTCGGGATGCCGGCGGAACTGTTCTGCTGGTTCGCCATGGCCCGGGAGCCGAATCCGGCTGCAGCCAGCGAAGCCGCTGCCGCTTGCAGAAACTGACGACGATTCGTTTCGCTCATAATTGGTGTCTCCTGCATACTGAGGTGGTTCGTGCGCCCAAGCCCATTGTAACCGAGCGCGGCTGCCGGTTCGACGGCGACGGTTGCGGTCGATCGCTGCGACCGACTCGGAGCCGGGCCTTGATCCCGGCAGGCAAAATCCTTATCGTCTGGCCAGGAGTTTCAATGATGAACCAATCGACCGAATTTGCGGGACCGGAATGCTGGCAGGACGAGGTGCGGCGAGTCGCCAACGCCGTCCGGCGCCGCGTGCTGGACCATACGCTGCGGCACAACGGCGGTTATTTGAGCCAAGCTTGTTCCGCGGCGGAAATCCTGGCCACGCTGTACCTGCGCGTGATGAATCTGGGAACGAGCGAGGGTCCGCTGGTCCCGCACAGGTTTCCCGGAGTGCCGGGTCCGGATAACCCGAACAGTTTTACCGGCGCCGCGTACAACGGCAGGAAATCGCCGGAACTGGACCGGTTCATCTTCTCGCCGGTTCATTACGCGCTGGTTCTGTATTCGGTGCTGATCGAAGTCGGCCGGCTCTCGGAGAACGCACTGGAGCAGTTCAACCAGGACGGCAGCACGGTCGAGTTGATCGGCGCGGAACACTCGCCGGGTCACGAGGTGACGGCCGGCTCGCTGGGACAGGCGATCAGCCAGGCTGGCGGCATCGCGATGGCCCGCCGACTGCGAGGCGACACGGGCCGCGTCTGGGTGTTCATGTCGGACGGCGAATTCCAGGAGGGACAGACCTGGGAGGCGTTTCAGGCGCTGTCCCACTACCGGTTGAGCAACCTGGGCGTCTACGTCGACAAGAATGGCCAGCAGTGCGACGGCGCGATGAACGACGTGATGACCATCGACCCGCTGGCCGATCGCTTGCGTGCGTTCGGTGTCGAGGTCCATGAAGTCGACGGGCACGATCCCGACGCCTTGGCCGCGCCGGCCACTCGCCCTCCCGCGGCGCACCGTCCGCTGGTCGTGATCGCGAGAACGGATCCCTGCCGAGGCTTCGACCTGCTTCGCCAGCGGGCGCCGAAACTGCACTACGTGCGATTCAAGAACCAGGAAGAATTCGAGCAGATGCAGCGGCTGCTCTAAAAAAAACGGGACAGGCTTCGGGGCATGAGCTCCCGTCGCCTGTCCCATTTTCGGGAATCGACCACTCTCCGCTTTACTCGCGGATGCTGGCCTTGTCGGGACCGGGGAAGTCGTCCGGAACGCTCTGAGTCACCTTGCCGGTCGCCGCCCATTCCGCGCCGCGCAGGAACGTGGCGATGAACGCGACGCTCTTCAGTTCCTTGGCCGTATGCCCCAAGGCGTTTTGGAAGACGCGGCCTTTGCCATACTCGACGGTGAACAGCACCGGTTCGTGCTCGCCCGCGCCGCCCAGTTCTTTGGGTGCGAAGGCGGTCGCCAGCACGGTCAGGTTCTTGGCCGGGCCTCGAAGCCATCCGTACAGTTCGTCGTCGACGTGCATGAACGTCGGCGGCAGTCCCTGGGTGATCGGATGGTTCGGTTCGCGCACGATCAACTGGAACGGCTGCATCGGTCCGTGGCCGCCGCCGCGTCCGGGCGTTTCATCGCGCACGAATTGACCGTCGCGCAGACGAAGGTAGGGACCGGCGGTTTCATTCCGGCCGCCCCAGCCACCCAAGCCGATGATCTCGTTGTATTCGGGCCACTTGGGAAACGCGGCGCAGGCAAAGTGGTAAACGAGCACGCCGCCGCCGTTCTTGACGTAATCGACGAACGCCTGCTTGGTGTCCGCGGCCCATTCGTCGCCCTGGTAGTTCAACACGACCAGTGCATACTTGCTGAAATCGGGCTGGAATCCGCTCATGTCCTGTCCCTTGGGCGGCGACGTCGCCACATCGACTTGGAACATTCCCGAATCCTCGAGCAACGTTTTCAGCACGGGACTGGTCTCTTTCCAGTTGTGCGCGTTCTGGCCGTCCACGATCAAAGCCTTGAGCGGCGGATCGGCCCACGACACGGACACCGCCAGCAAACCGAACAACAGGGCAGTCAACCAAGATCGAACAAGCATGTCAGCACTCCTTGGTGAAAGGGGGAAATTGGCAAGGCGTCCATCATCGCTCGACAGCAGTCCGCCCGCAAGATAGGGCCGCCCGAACTGCTTCCCGACGCATGCCTCGTCCTCCTTGGCCTGCCGCATTTCCGCCACGCGCAGCCGTTCTTCAAGGATTTGAGAGATTCGTCGCATCGGTTATGATGGACAGCAGAAAATGCAGTGCCGATTCGGGAAGCGTCCACATCTTCGAAACCAGTCGGTGACAGGACGAGGAGGCAACCGGCTCGCTCGAATTCCACGTTTTGAGGAACACGTCAGGATGTCCGCCGAATCAAATGACGCCATGCACCTCGCTGCTACTTCCGCGCCGGCGCCGTCCGAACTGGCCACGCCGGAGTTGATCGAGCGGCGGCGGACCGCGATGGCACGGTACGCGGAAGCGTTCGAAGGCGTCGACGACCTGGATCCCAAGGGGCCGGCCGGTCATGCCTACGGCGTGCGAAAGAGCGCGTGGCTGACGCAGGACTACCGCAGAATCCACCGGAGGCAGGCGATGAACATCGGGCCCCAGGAAGTGATCGACGTCTTGGTGGCGGCGGGCGTCAAGAACTGGGTGCTCATGGGCCTGCACGGCTATGTCGGCTATTTGGCCCAGCCGCGTGCGACCCAAGATGTCGACGTGATGGTTCCGTACAGCGAGCGGAAGCGGGCGGTTCGCGCAATCCGCGACGCTTGGCCGGACTTGCTCCTCCGGGAGTTGTCGCAAGTGGTCCGGTTCCTCGACCCGGCGGATCTCGGCCCGGATGGCCAGCCCAAGGCAGTGATCGTTCTGATGCAGCCCTGGGGTACGTTCCAAGAGACGATTCTGAAACAGCACGTCATGCTCGACCCGGAGACGCAACACCGCATTCCCACCCTCGAAGCGGCGCTGGTCTCGAAATACGCAGCGATGGTGTCACCCCACCGGGACGTTGGAAAACGCGAGTACGACGCGGGCGACTTCCGCCGCATGGTTCTTGCCAACCACGATCGCATCAATCACGACTCGCTTTGCCGTTTGGCCGACGAAGTCTGGGAAGGCGCCGGCGCGGACATCGAGCGCTTCCTGAAAGCCGCGCTCGAAGCCCAGCCATTTCCGATCTGAACTCGGCCCTTTCATCGGGTGCTGGTTCGGAACGTCCGCAGTTGGCAGGGATGCATGTCCAGGACGATCCGGCCGTTTTGGATTGCCGTCGCTTGGCCGGTCACGGCGTCGGAGACTCGGGTGTCGGGTAGCGCGATGGTCACCTGTCGCTTTTCGTGCAGCGACGTGTTGATGACGGCGATCCACGAACCGTGCTCGGCGGTATCGATGCGGCGGACGACGACTTCGCGGTCGCTGGCGGCGCCGGGGACTACCACGCTGGGCAGCGCGGGCAGAGCCAGAAAGTTCGCGTTGAAATCGCGGACGTACTGCGGAAACCCGCGGCCGAGGTTGCCGCCGGTCAGGTAGCCGATCATCGTCGGGTCGCCGTGAGCCATCGCCAGGACTTCGCCCAGCATGCAGTACGGCCCGGCTCGTTCGATGTCCGCGACGAAGTACCCGAGCAGATTCTTGTCGTTCTTGTCCACCATCATGTTCTCGTTCAGCGAGTAGTGTCGGACGATGGCCAGTCCGCTGGGCGTGCGGTATGCGTCGAAGGTCCGCGGCGACGCGACCGTGTAGTTGCGGTTGAAGGCATGGGTCAGCAGCACGCCCTCGGTTTGCCGATAGTGCAGAGGATCGTCGGCCGGCCGCGAATGCTGGACTTCCCAATTGCCCCAGTTCAGGCCCGGCGACGTCAAAGCCTTGAGGTACAGGTCCCCGTCGACAACGTGATCGACCGTCCACGGCACGATCGGGCCGCGAGTTCCGATCACATGCTCCGGCCGCTGGAGGACTGGTTGCCAGAGCTCGGGTCGGTCGGCGACCATGTGCGGATCCCAGGTGTCAAACGGCACGCCGGGTTCGCCGGGACAGCCCGTGTACAGAACGACGGCACTTTCGACGCCGCCGGATCGAAGATAGTCGCGTGCGGCCGCCAGGAAATCGCGGCGCTGGACGCCCCACCAGTCGAGATACCGGGCGTACAGTTGCGCGTCTTCGCGCAGCGCCTCCCGCGTCACCGCGCGACCGTCGGCTGCTTCGGCTGCGAACCGCCCCAGCGCGGCGTCCGAAAAACTCACCGGCATCTGGCCGCGCGAGCGGAGCCACGCGCCGACGAAATTCGCCTTGCCGCGCAAGCGAACGACGGTCAGATCCAGCATCTTCTGCAAGTCGACGCGCGTCTCCGGATCGGTCAGGTCGGCGTTGGCCGACTCGACCCAACTGATATGCGTGTAGGCATCGTCGCGAGTCAACGGGCGCGCCCGCCGCTGGTTGCCGAGACCTTTGTAGCCCTTGCTGCCCGAGTACTCGTAGTAGGGCAGGATGTCGAATCCGTAGCCGCCCATCAGTTCCACGATCTCGCCCCACAAGTTCTTGGTGGCGTTGTCGTGGAAGACCCAGTCGTTGCCGCCGTGCGGAGTCGGATCCCAATGTTGGCAGGCTCCGAATTCGAGCAGATCCTTGCTGTAGGTGTTCATCCCCAGGAACTGCATCAGGTCGGCCTTGTGGCGATACCAGTCCAACGGATTCGCGATTCCCGGCTGATCGGTCTTGCGGTCGATGATGCCGTCGGCCATCTCCTCGCGCCAGAACAGATGCCGCCGCGGCAGTCCGGCGGGCGGCAGGTTCAGCGGCTGTACCAGTTGCTCGGGATCAATCACCTCGAACAACCTCAACCGGCCGACCGCCGCGCCGTGCGACAGCGGGGCGTTTTCCGCCGAGAACTGGGCGATCGTCACGTCGAAGCCGTCTTCCGGAGTCAGCGCGCGGGGTTCGGGACCGCGGACCAAGCCTTTTTCCGGAAACCGGTCGTGCAGGCGGAACAGCAACGACCACGTTTCCCACTTGCCCGACAGCGGCACGTCGATCGATTCGGGCAACGAATTGACGTACTTCGAATGCAACGCATCCCCCACGGTCGATCCCGTGTGGAAGCCTCGCGACGTTTCATTGCCCGTGTTGATCACCACCATGCTGCGCGGCGCATCCTCCGGATACTCGACCGCCAGCACATAGGCAGCGCCCGGACGCAGCAGTTTCATCCGGCCGATGCGGTACGCGAAGTACGCTGCCTGGCCCGGTGTCGGCGGCAGCACGCGGGCAGCGCGGCCCAGGAGCGTCTCGACTCGGGTAACGCCCTCCGGCGACTGGGCGAAGCCACGGTCGCCCGGATCGGCCGCGCAATCGATTTCGTCGACCAGCGACAGCCTGCCGTAAGGCGGCAGGTCGACCAGCGGGCGCTGTAGCGCCTGCTCGCGGGCCATCTTCAGCGCCGCCTGCCGCTCGGCCTCGCGCCGCTCTTCTTCCGCCTTGCGGGCCAGCATCGCCCGGTAGGCTTCCTCGCTGTACTCGTACACGGCGATTTCGCTGAAGTTCGCGCCGGGCGTCTTGCGAGTGATCCGCAGATAGCGGGTGCTTGCATCCAACCGGACTTCGGCCCACTCCATGTAGGCGGCACAATCGTACGTCGCCACTTCGTTCCACTGGCCCGGTTCGCCCACGCTGATCGCGACATCGCCCTTGCCGTTGGTGTCGAACAGCCAAAGGCTCGACAGGTTCTTCTTCTCGCCCAGGTCCAGATAAGCGCTGAACGGAAACTCGTTCCAGTGCTTGCTGTTCAGTTCCCATGTCGTCTTCGGCTTTCCGGCCGGCGGCCCGATGATCTCCCGTTGTTCGTCGATAATGCCCGACGGATCGCCGACCTCGGCCTCGTTGTTCAACATCGCTGGCTTCAGTTCAACCCGCAATTGCTGGCCAGCGGCTGGTAACGCGGTGACCAGCGACAAAGCGATCAAGGAAAGCGAAATCGGACGAATGGCACTGCGTTCTGACCGTTTCATGAATCTACCTGAGGATTGACATTGGAATGAGTGTCGTATGTGGGGAAACGCGATACTAATCTACTCGTCGCTCCTGAGTCTTGATACAGCGCTCGATCTTGATTGCATCCCTGGCGGCCGAAAAAGCAACGGAAGTCGGGGGAATTCTCGGTTGGGCACTGAGCATCATCTGTGGCCTTTGGATCGCCTATATTGAGGCAGGAAGTTTCCGCAGAATGAGTGAAGTTGTCGGACTGTCCCGAAAATGTCTGTTGACGACCAGCACACCGGACGGTGAGTCTCCGTTCGGCGCTGATATTCGGCGCGCTTCCCGATCCGTCCCACAAAACAACGACAATCACCACGATTCCCCAGTCAGCGAGTGGACGGCTTCGGGCAGCCAACCACTGGTCCAGGCGTGTTCGCGCTGCGGCCCGTCGTGGAACACGTGCGTGATTTCGTGCTCCAGCAGCAATCGCTCGATCGCCAAGTGGTGAGCACGGAAGTTCCCGAAGCCAAGGTGAATCAGCCGCTGACCGTCTCGCACGTCTGGAGCGCGCTGCGCCAGCAAGCGGCTGAGCTGGTAGGCGGCGAAGTTGTCCGGGGTCGCAAAGATCTTGTCCATGCCGAACTGGTCCGGCGCCTGCTTGTTTAGCGGCGCATCCCAAGCCGCCGCGCGGCCGAAGGTGTCCGGATGCCGCAGCAGCAAACTGAACACGCCCCACCCCGACTTGCTGAACCCGACCAGCAGCCGCCCGGAACGCTCGGCTTGGACGGGATACGTGCGTTCAACAAACGGCAGGACGACCTGGATCAAGTACGTTTCCTGGCGGATCGCTGGATCGCTGGGATGGTCGGCGTACCAGGGCCAGTCGGAAAAGGTCGGATAGACGCACACCAGGCGATGGCGGGTTGGGATCTGGGCTGCTTGCAGCTCGGCCATCGGATCGCCCCAGCGGTGTCCCGTGCCCGGCTCGACGGGCAACACGTACAGCACTCGGCACTTCTCGTCAGGCCGCAAGTTGTCCGGAAGCAACACATGGATTTCCGTCTCGCCCGCTTGATAGGGACAGCGGACTCGATGCACCCGTCTTCCCGTCGGATTCGGAGTCTCCTGGCTGACAACAATCGAATCGTCAGCGGCCAACGCGCCGGCCGAAAACAGCAGGCAACCAACCACGGTTACGACCATCTGACAGCGGCAAGAAGGTATTCTGTGCGATTCAAGAACCATGACCTTCAACTCCGAGAACTCCGGCGAGCAACAAGAACCATCCACACCACCCCGGCCAGAACCAATAGACCGCCAGCCACCGGCCAGATCAAGCGATCGCGGTGCGCGTGTTCACGGCCACTGCTCGTTGCCAGTTCCGTTGCTTCACCGCCACGGTCGGTGGCTGACTTCTCCTGGTCCATCGATCGCGGAACGTCCGCATTTGTCGGGACTGGTTCCGCTTGCGGCGATACCGAGGCGATGGACTGGATGTCGGATGGTTCGTTTGTCGGAATCGCTGCGATCATGGCTTCGACGCGGCGAACGGGCGTGCTCAAGATCCGTAGCTCTTCTTCCGTCTGAGGATCGCGCGAGAGCCGGCTGAGCACGGAGACGGCGTTCGCCTCGGGCACATCGACCAAGCCGCGTCCCTTGATCGCGGCCAGATGGTATCCGGGGATACCTTCGAAATTGTCGTCGACCAACAGAAAATGAACCGGCTTGGGCGGAACCGTGTAATCGATCCGATAGACCAACTCGATTTCAATGTGATGCTGCCGGACGACGTCGGCCCGCCGCAGGTCGAGCACTTGCGGCTGATGGTCGATGGCAACGGAGATCTTCTTCGGCAGCCGGGGAAACATCGCGTCCCGGTACGCGCGAATCGCTTCGCCCGGCTCGTCTGGGATCGCCATTTCTGACGGCAGCAAGGCACTTAACTCCTGCCGGACCATGTTGTCGCTCAGTCCAACTTGGTAGCGGATCTCGATGCGTTGACTCCACACCACCACCTGGATTCCGCGGAAGATGACACCGTCCGGGATGGGATGCGCGGAAACGGAATCTGATCCGATTGGACAAAAAACTCCAAGAAAAGCGAAAAACAACAACTTCAGAGTGGTGTGATTTCCGTAGCAGGAGTGCTTACTTTTCGAGCGAGAGGCAGATTCTTGGTGGGTTTTTCCGGACATCGACGTGCTTCGACTTGAGATCCGCCTGTTGTATCAATTAGACTAGGAACTCGCGAGGATTGAATTGTCACTTGCCCAGGTCCGTCCGGACCGCAGAGCGAACCATCTATGAAGAAACAGCTTAACATTTTCGCCGTGTTGTTGCTGTCCTTAGCCGCTGGCATGACGGTCAGCGAAGTGATTTCCTACCGATTCGACCGCGATGCGGTTACCGAAGTCCGCTTGCAGGCCCAGGTTGTCGCGCCGGTCGTAGCCACGGAACTTCCGTCGCAGAACCGCGTCGTCAACTGAGTCCACTCGGGTCGTAGCCGAATTCGTGAGAATTCGGACTGCGCGGCTTCGTCTGAATTTGGCAACTGGGCCATTCAAAGCCCGAACAGGTGTTGGAACGTCTGCCGCAGTTCGATCAGCTCTTGTTCCTGCTGTTCGCTGTACGAACCGGAAACCTGGGCGTAGGTGTCCATCCAGGTGACCAAGCGGCGGAGATCTTCGGACGAGAGCGATACCTGATGGTGTCCTTCTGGCGCGCTCAGCAACTGAAACAGACGACTGCGCCGTGCGGGCATTTCGCCCACGAGGGACCGGTCGCGTTCGAAGGCCAGTTTTCGCAGATCTCCTTCGCCGTATTCCAACAGGCTGCCATAGGCTTTGGCAGCGGTCAGATCCAGCGCGGCGGCCGCAGAGTCCTCGCCGTTGGGCCGGTGACAGCGCACGCATTGCTGGTCGAGCACCGGTTGGACGAGCCGGTCGAACCGCAACGGCCACGAGCCCTCGGGACCGGGCTCCAACAGGGACGGTTCGCGAGCGGCGGCCAGCGGCACTCCGGCGACCGGTGGAGCCGTATCGCGGTGTTCGTGACAGCCGATACAGCTCAATGCCTGACCGGGCTGAACGTAAGTCAGCGACCGCATGGTCTGTAGGGCCAAGCCGTCCTTGTCCAGCGCTTGGAAGAACACGGGAATGCCGGAGGGGATCTCGAAGTAGGCGGAGCCATCGGCTTCGACCGGGACAATGCCCAGAACGAATTTGCCGGGATCTTCGCGCGACACGCCCAAACTGGGCTGGTTCATCTGCGGCTGGACCTTGGGCGGCACGCCCACAATCCGCAACTGGTGGATCGAACCGCGCGGCACGCCGACCAGACCCTGGTAGATGTCCTGCACAAGGAACGAGCCCTGTTGTGGCCCCGTCCAGCGGACCAGGTCGGGCAGCGCCGGCGGTGTGGCACGAGCGCGCACCGGGATCGGCGTAACACTGTTGATCTGCGCGTCGCGGTGCAACAGCGTCAAATTGCCGAAAGCGTCGTACAGGTAGATGCCGCAGGCGTTGGCTGGGTTGCGGGGGTCTTCAGGCGGCATCAGCGTATGCGGCGGCAGGCGGCGGTCGGACCACGACGTCAGAAAATACTGCTCGGACAACGGCCAGGGATGCGCGTAGTAGTGGTCCGGCCAACCTTCGGTCTCCGGAAAACAGACCTCGGGGGTCAGCCGTTGCAGCGGCAGTTCGAACTCGTCGCCCCGCGTGCGGTCCAGCAGGACGAGCGAGCCGCCGGTGATCGAATGATGGGCGGTGGCGGTGAAGATCAATTTGGTCGAATCCGGGATGGGCCGCGCCTCGAACACGGCTTGCGGCCGAGCGGTATAGTTGCCGTACACCAGTTGCCCGTTGGTTCCGTCGGGGTTGGTCGACCAGAGGCTGAAGAAGTCCCCGTTGAAGCGGTCGATGTAGTCCCACCGAGCGTACAGAATCCGGCCGTCGCTGGCCACCGCCGGCAGCCATTCGAAATTCTCGAAGGCGGAGATCGCGCACAGATTGCCACCGTCGGCGTCCATGCGGTGCAGGGTGAACACGGCCACGGGCCGGTGATTGCCGCCGCCGCAGCGCACGAAACTGTCGGGCTGGGTGACTTGCAACGTGGATTGGGCGCTGGCTTGGTTCGCTTGCAGAGCCGTGCCCTTGCGAGTCGATACAAAGACGATCCGTCCGTCGGGCAGATACCGCGCGTCGAAATCGTCGTAGCGCCCGTGCGTCAATTGCCGGGCGGAGCCGTCGTCCAGATTCATCTCGAACACGTGATAGAACGCATCCTCGGGCAATTGGTCCTTGTCGGTCTTGTCCGCCACAGCGGCCAGTTCCGGGTAGTGGCGGCACCAGGCGAACAACACGCGGCGGCCGTCGTAGGAAATGTCCGGGTTCAGAAAGCTGCCCGCGGGCCAATCCTCGGTCAAGCAGCGAACGACCGCGTCGTCCCGCTGGACGCCCTTCAGCAAGTACAGCCCCCCGCCCGGCCGCGACCACCAGCCGTAGTACTGGTCGGATACGTGCGGAAACAGCGTCGTGGCGCGTTTGACGAACAGGACCTGGTCGAAGTCCAGCAGCGGATTGCGCAGCGACAGTCCGCGCACGGCCTCGCAAGCGTCGAAGTACCACTGCCGCTTCTGCGCCTCGTCCGCGTCGGCCGGCGGATCGGCCAAGCGGTTGGCCGTCTCTTGCAGCCGGCGGCGGGCGTCGTCCACGTGGACGCCCCGTTGCTGCAGATCGTCGGCCAATCGCAGGCCGCGCTCGACCACGACCGCCGTGGCTTCGAGGGTCGCGGTGAACGCGGGCACGTGACGCGACGACCATTGACTGGTGCTGCTCTGCGTCGCGGATTTGTTCAAGGCGACGTTGTCATCCGCGCCGCGCGCGTAGATCTCGACCTCGTCCAAATGGAAGTAGCTTCGGCCGGGCAATTGCAACCGCACGTACCGCGCTTCGGCGCCGTCCAGCGGCACGCTCAGCGGTTTCCCGTCGGCGTGGCCCAGGAAGTCGGTGCCGTCGTGCTGGTAGACTTGCCGGAAATCGCGGGCGTCGTCGGACAGCAGGATCAGGATGCGGCCGGCTCGGGCCGCGTAGCCGCCATCGCAACGGTTGTATAGCACGATACGGTCCAGCGCTGTCCGCTGCTGCAGATCGACCTGCCACCAAGGCTGCTCCTCGTTCTCGGTATGGAAACCCCACTTGCCATCTTTCACGCCGTCGACGGCGCCCGCCGCGTCTTCCGCGACGGTGACCGAGGCCCGGCCGCCGGGCGAAGGCTTGAACCGCAGTTCCAACTGCCTCAGCCAGTCGGCCTCCAATTGCTCGCGCGTGACGGCCGGGCCTTCGGCCAGCAGCACGCCGTTTGGCAACGCCGCCAGCAGTGCCGCGGCAAGCAGTACCCAAGAACGACCGGAACACGCTCTCGATTTCATCGTCGCTCTCCTAACGCGGCACGGCCGCAACCAAGTCGTTTAACGGCAAGCCGAAGGAGCCTGCTGAAATACTGGCAAGAACCGAGGT
>JAHDXO010000045.1 GCA_023382975.1 Pirellulaceae bacterium | reverse complement strand
TCGCCGGGCCGGAGCCGAAGTAGTGGCTGGGGTCGCTGTCGCTGACCGGGTCGCCGACCGGCGGCGTGCCGGTGGCCGTGCCGAGATTCGCGTACTGGCCGGCGACCGCCGTGCCCGTCGCTTGGTACGTCCAGGTCTCGTTCAGGTCCAGGATGTTGTCGTTGTTCGCGTCGCCGCTGACATAGACCGGCGTGACGCCCGCCACGTTGTCCGTCACCGTCACGTTGGCCAGCGGCACGTTGCCCGTGTTGGTCACGACGTAGGTCCAGGTGACCGTCGAGCCGACGGGCACCAGCGGGCCGGTGGCCGCGTCGGCGTCCTGGCCGTTGGTGGCCTTCTCGATCGAGATCCCGGGGTTCTGCGGCAGCGGTTCGTCGTGGTCGTCGTCGTCCGTGACCGGGTCGTCGTTGGGATCGTCGGCCGTGACCGTGGCCAGGTTGGTGACCGAGCCCGCGTCGATATCGGCCTGCGTCACCGCGTACGTGGCCGTGTAGGTCCAGACTTCGCCCACGTCCAGCGCGTTGTTGCTGTTCGTGTCGCCGCCGGCGAAGGTGATCGTGCTCAACCCCGGCAGCGGATCGTTGACTACCACGTTGTCCAGCGTCACGTTGCCCGTGTTGGTGACCGTGAAGGTGTACGAGATCAACTCGCCCACGTCCGCCACACCGTTGGCCCCGGCCCCGAACGTCCCCGTCTTGACCAGCACGATCGCCGCGACTTGCGGCATCAATCCGGCGTCCACATTCAGATTGCTCTGGCCGGACAGAAGCGTCACTTGCGGCGTTGTGCCCGTCATCGGATCGGCGTCGGAGTTGAATGGGCCATGGACGCCCTGGCCATCAGCATTCTTCGGAGAGAAGATGTATCCCGAGGGAGCGATGAATTGGGCCGAGTAGGTGCCGGGTGGTAAATCGCCGAAGGAATAGAAGCCGTTCGGATCGGTTGTAGTGGTGGCGACAGGGACACCATGCACATCGTATAGAGTGACCTGCACTCCCTGCACACCTGGTTCGCCTGCATCCTGAATACCATCGCCGTCGAGATCCTCCCAGACGAAATCGCCGATGCTAACCGGCTGATACAGTCCCACGTCCACATTCAGGTTGCTCTGGCCCGAGATCAGCGTCACCTGGCTCGTTTCACCGGTCGTCGGATCAGCGTCCGAGTTGGAGGGCCCGTTGACACCTTGGCTGTCTGAGTTTTGCGCTGTGAATGCATACCCCGTCGGCTCGACAAACCGGACTGAATACGTTCCAGGGGCCAGGTTCGCAAAGCTGTAATAACCAGGATTTCCACCGCCGTCATCAGCCGTGATGGTCGTGGCTATGACGTTTCCACCTCCGTCCAGCAGGTGTACGGTCACTCCATTCAAGCCTGGTTCGCCCGCCTCTTGGATTCCATTGCCGTTCAGATCTACCCACGCGTAGTTCCCCAGACGTGCCCACGGGACTACGGCGGCAGTATCCTGATCGTCCTCGGCCAATACGTTGTTTCTCGGAGTGCTATCGGGATCAAAGATATTGCTGGCCATCCGAGTGACTTCGGCCACGTTCGTATATTCGCCGGGAGCGCCGCTGGCGGAGTTGACCTGCGCATTGAAAACAAGCGTCACGGTGGCTCCGGGGAAGATCGTGACGTTCGAATTCCAGTGGATCGTCGAGCCTACCACGGTGGCCGAACCCACGCTGGCGCTGACGATGTTCACGTTGCTGAACCCGGATGGAATGCGGTCTTCGATCCGGACGCCGTACGCAGTATCCGGGCCGCGATTAAAGACCGAGACTTGGAACGTCACCACGTCGCCCACGTTGGGTGTGCTGTTGGAAACCGTCTTGGTCAACTCCAGGTCAGCGATCAGTGGGCGAGTGAAGTCCGAATCGTTTGCCGGGTTGTTGTCCTGAGGCGTGGAATCGACCAGCGTCGCGAAGTTCTCGTACTTGGCGATATCGTCTGTGTCGGTCGGATCGAAACCAGGAATCTGCACGATCGGAATATTGTAATACAGGATCGTTGAAGCGCCGGCGTTCAGCGATAGAGGACTCCACGTAATGGTGCGATCCACGAGGTTTGCGGTGCCTGTCGGAACCGTGACGACGGAACCGAGATCGTAGCCGACGGGAACGTAGTCGCGGATCGTCACGTTGGTGGCGTCGACCTGGGAGACGTTCGTCACCATGATCATGAACCGCACGCTGTCGCCCGCGCTGATGTTGTTGCTGCCGTCGAGATCCTGGAACAGCATGAACGATTTCGTGACGGCGATATCGGTGTACGCGTAGCCGAAGTCCTGAAGGAGATTCTGTTCACCGGCAGCCAACGTCACGATGCTGATCGAGTCGCCACCACCGTCCGGGTCACCGGTATTGGCCAAGTTGTCAACGGGGCTGCCGGCACCTGCGTCCACGGTTACCGCATACGTGCCCGGAAGCAGATTGTCGAACAGGTAGTACCCATCCGCATCGGTGACGGTGGTCAGCGTGGAGTTATCGGGCAATGTGAGCGTGACCGTCACTCCGGCAATGCCCGCTTCGCCCGGATCCTGGACGCCGTTCCCGTTGGTGTCCAGCCAAATCCGGTCGCCAATCGAACCGCGAAAGATGTAGTCCTCGACTTCGCCCGTGCTGGCCAAGCCCGTGGGGCTGTTGCCGCCTTGACCAGCCGCGTTGGTAAAGCGGAACCGCGCTGGCATTTCGCCCGAGGCGTTGGCGGGAACCTGGATCGTCAAGTCGTAAACGCCTTGCGCCAGCGCCAAGTCGCCGATGACGCCCGATGTCAAGGACGTCGGTCCGGAGGCGGAAACAAGGGTCACGGGATCGAGCGTGCCGTTCCCATCGAAATCGAGGAAGGCGCTGAAATACCCGGCTGTTCCCGCAGTGATGCGCAAGACGGCCGTCTGTCCGGGGATCAGCGGGGTCAGCAGTTGGACTCCATCTTCGTCGTCGGCTCCGTTGTTGTCGTCCCCCAGAGCTTCAGGGTGGGGTTGGCCATTCAACTCGTTATCCGGGGCCACCGAGCCCAAGAAGGCACCGTTTGGCACCAGTTGGTGACGAGCGCCATTGGCTGCCGAAGTCGTGGGGTAGGGTCCGGGAAGGTCGCCGAAGTCGAGCAGCACTCCACCGTTGGGCGGAGGAGGAAACGTGTCATCTTCGCCTCCGGTTTTCGCCGGAGAGTGATGCGAGGCACCCGACAGCACGTAAAGTGGCTGCGGGCCAAAGGCGCTCAAGTCCACCGACCATTCATAAACCATCGCCCACTCCCATTGATACGTCGGGCTGTACGTGATCGGTCCGGTCGCCGGATAGCCCTCCAGGCCGATAACGACATCGGGAGCGCTGGCTTCGAACGGGGACTTCCAGTTGTTGATGGACGAGCCGTTGACGTTCATGTTCCAGCCCGGAGAAGGATTCGTTGCGTAGGTATTCAGATTCGCGACGAACGAACTCGACGAGACGTAACCGGGCGGCGGCGTACCGGCACCTGCCCCGGCCAGGTGGCTGGAGAACCAAGTAGGTTGCGTGTTGTTCTTCGTGCCCGGCTGGTCGCCGTAGCCCTGGCGCCATGTCCAAGATGTGCTGCCCACCGTTAGCGTGAACTCGGCAAATTCGCTGTCCACCAGACGATTTGCCGGATGTGCCGGGTTCCAGCCTGCGTTCGTCGTATACTCTCTGTTTCCGAATACGTTGTCATTGACGGTACGGCTCACGACTAGTGCCGCATACAGCGTGTTGGTATTGGCGTCGAAGTTGATGTAGAGCCCGCTCCCGCCGATCGAGGTGTTGAACAGCGTGTAGTCCTGGAAATCTCCGTCGCCGTAGAACAAACCGTTGACGGTCGGAGTGTTGAGCAATTCCTGCCAAGAAGCCTGTCCTGCGGATGTCACCACCGTTTGCGTCTCGACAAGCCCGATCGCATACTCGAGATCCCAATTGCCTCCAAGGTCCGCGTGCCCCGTAGCGTCCGTGCTGGCCGCTACGTCGGTGCCGGTCAGTGCGGCGATCTGCTCTGCCAACCACTGGCCAGCAGCATCCCCTGCCAGATCGCAACCATAGAACAAAATGTCGGCCTCGGGAGCCATGGCGTCCGCCCAACCGCGGATCGAATCGGCGTATTTAGCCAAATTGGCCGCGGACAACACCGCGTTGCCCAGATGGACCTGCCCTGGCGCTCCGTGCGAAATAACGTGGACCGCATCCAGATCGCGATACTGGGCCAGGATCTGCCCCAACGCCACGACGCCGTCCACCTCCGACTCGATCAGCAGAACTTCGATCTGTCGCGTGCCATCCGGGTTCTGGATCGCGTCCTGAAGCAGTTGGTGGTAGTTCGGTGTGGCCGCATCGACAATCACCAACTCGCGACGAAGCTGGGCTTGGTCAGCCGTCACTTGTCCGTAGGCAGTTGTAAGTTGGGCAGTTGTAAGTTGTCCGTTGTCCGTTGATAAAAGACCACTGACCATGGCCGACTGCCCACTGACGATTGCCCACTGGCCCCTGATCACTGACTCGTCCAATCCCGCCAACAGGCGACGGTCTTCCAGCTTCTCCAGGAACATGCGGCGTTTGACGGAATGTTCGATCGCGCGGCGGCGCGGACGGCTGGAACGGGTGCGTTGACGGTGTGTGAATGTGGCGACCATCTGTCAGTCCTCCTGTGCGAAGTCGATAACGACGCTGATAGCTTGTATTTCTTCTCTGGTTCCAAAAATCCGTCTGGCGACCTTCAGCCGCCAATCGAAAACGCGGCGTCTTGCCGCGATCCGTCACTGCGGCCTCGTGCCGCACTGCCTTCCGAGCCTTCTTGAAGCTCTGGTATCCCGGGCGTCTTGCCCCAGGTGAGATCGATCAGTGGAATCGCCCGCGAAGTGGCGACGACAAACCGCTGCGGATCAAGCGGACCACAAAAGAGGTGGGCAGATACCCCCGCCAAAACCGACCGATAACCGGCCTGATCTCGCGGGGAATCCGATCGTGGCAGGGGCGATTGTTGCACTTCAATTTGCTGCCCTCCTTGAGCGTGTTACACGTCTCTGAAGCAGCAGACCATTCGGCGGCACACAAGAAGTGGAGGGGCTTTCGAGGCGCGCAACGAATCCTGGAGACACACCGCATGCGATCTGTCCAAGTCTCGCGCGACCGAGCACCATCCCAACCCATTCCGCCGTGATACAGCCTCCTCAATACTCCCTCACCCGGTTCGCTGTGCAGCGAACCGCTCCTCTTCTTCCGATCACTCCGTCTCTGCAAACCTTGCCGAGCAACAACCTCATCTCATCGTTGCTTCCACGGCAATGCGTCCCCGCCAATGACGTTCTCTCGACTGGTGCTAAGCAGTAGCTCTAGATACGGGGATACACCCCGCAACTCGGCCCCTTCCGCCTTCAGCCGGTGGATCGCATCCACCCCGCTGGAATCCGCCGAGCGAAGCTCGGACAACTCCAGCGCTGCCGGTCCCGCAATCGTCGCCCATTCGCTGTGCAGGGAGTCGACATCCATCGCTTGGAGCAACCCGTCCACTTTTAGCACGGTTTGTCCTGATCCGTTCATTTTGGTGATTCGCACTACCATAGTGCCGCCTCGAACATGCACTTGATGTGCCACGGCAAACATCTGCTCGATGTCGGAGCGATCAGGCCGAAAAACGCTGGGAATCTGTGATCGGGCGAATTCTGGCCGCGAGTCAACGACCGGGCGAAAGGGGGCAAGATATCGCCCTGACGCGCCAAATATTGCCCCTTGCCCCTTGACGTTGTCCCGTCGATCGCAAGAATGTTCGAATGGTTTTGACGGACCACAGCCGCACTCGCTGGCAGCAGACGATGGGGACGGTTGAATGTCGGAGTTCACCTTTCCGTGTATTGACGAGCGACTTAGCGGGGTTCCGACCGAAAAGTTGGCGGCTGCATTCAAGTTAGAGGCGCTAGACGGGACGACGCACTTGTTATCGGACGAAACCATCTGCCAACCGACGCTCGACGCCGCGTTGGACTTGGCCTCGCAGGGGGAGCGAGGCGAGACGGAATTGCGCCGCTCGCGGGAACAGCTCGAACAGCGGCACGCGTTGGCGGTAGCAGCCATGCTGGACGGACTCTGGGAGTGGGACCTGACGACGGGGCGCGTGCTGTATTCCAACCGCTACTTGGCGCTGCTGGGATACCGGCGGGAGGAGGTCCCTGAGACGATCGACTTCTTCAAGGGCGTTCTGCACCCAGACGACGCGCCGGCATTGTGGCGCGCGACGGAACGGACGCTGGCGGAGAAGGAGCCTCATGAAGTCGAATTTCGCTTGCGGACCAAAGCGGGCGAGTACCGCTGGTTCCTGACTCGCGGCCAGGCCCAGTGGGACGCGGCGGGCAAGCCGATGCGTCTGGCGGGCACGATTCAGGACGTCACGGCGCGGAAGCGAGCCGAGGAAGAACGGGAGGAGCGGGCTCGTTTCGAGGCCCTGTTGGCGGATATTTCGGCCCGCTTCGTGGGGCATCCGTCGGACGACGTCAACGCGGAGATCGCGTACGCCTTGGGCCGCATCCGACGTTTCTTCCAGGTCGAACAGATCGCATTCTTGAAATACGAACGAGATTCCTCGTACATCGTCCACCCCAGTCATTGGGCGGCAGCCGACGGTGTGACGGCGGGTCCCACGGATGCCGATGGGCGACTGCTGTTTCCTTGGCTCCACGACCGGTTGCGTTCCGGCGAGCCGTTGATCGTGGACGTGGCGGATCTGCCGCCGCAGGCCAGGACGGATCGGGAGTCCTTCGGCCGTTTCGGCATCTGCTCGGCGGTCGTCGTCCCGCTGCTGGAGCAGCAGGGGACGCCTCAGTATCTGCTGTGCCTGGCCGCCCTGCGCTCGCCGCGCCAGTGGCCTGCCGATATCGTGGTTCGCCTGCGGTTGCTGGGAGAGATCTTCGTGCAGGCGCTTTGGCATCGGCAGGCCGATGAAGACTTGCGGGCAGCAGAGCTGATGTACCACACGCTGGCAGATTTTTCTTCCGACTGGGAGTATTGGCAAGATCCCGGACAGCGATTCCGCTACATGTCGCCGTCGTGCGAAGCGATCAGCGGGTACACCCAGGACCAGTTGATGACGAATGCCCTGCTGCTGCGCGAGATGGTGCTGCCCGATGACCGGGATCTCTGGGATCAGCATTGTTGGAAGTGCCACGAGGGATGCCAGGCGGGGGCGATGGAGTTTCGCGTTGTACGTCCGGATGGACGCGTGGTGTGGCTGAGTCATGTTTGCCGGCCGATCCGGGATCCACAAGGCCAGTTCCTCGGCATCCGCGTCAGCAACCGGGACGTGAGTCGGCAGAAGGCGGCCGAGGAGGCGTTGGCGAAGGCCTTAGCGGAGATTGAAACGCTCAAAGAGCGGCTGGAACACGAGAACGTTTACCTGCGGAACGAGATCAAGAGCCAGCACGATTTTGAGGAGATCGTGGGCCAGAGCGAAACGTTGCGGGCCACCCTGCACAAGGTCTCGCTGGTGGCGGAGACCGGGGCGAACGTCCTGCTGCTGGGCGAGACGGGAACGGGCAAGGAACTGCTGGCCCGTGCGATCCACGACCGCAGCGCGCGTCGAAACCGGCCGCTGGTGAAAGTCAACTGTGCCGCGTTGCCCGGCAGCTTGATCGAAAGCGAACTGTTCGGCCACGTCAAAGGCGCTTTCACGGGCGCGCTGATGGACAAGATCGGCCGGTTTGAACTGGCCGATGGCGGCACCCTGTTTCTGGACGAGATCGGCGAACTGGACCCGGATCTGCAAGCCAAGTTGCTGCGGGTGCTGCAGGACGGCGAGTTCGAGCGGATCGGCAGCACGCAGACGATCCGCGCCGACGTGCGGTTGATCGCCGCCACCAACCGGGATTTGCACGAAGCGATGCGCGAGGGGAGTTTCCGTCTGGATCTGTATTACCGGCTGTCCGTCTTTCCGATCGAGTTGCCCCCGCTGCGGGCGCGGCGCGAAGACATTCCGCTGCTGGTTTGGCATTTCATCTCGACGAAACAACGCCGGTTGGGAAAGACGATCGACAGTGTGCCGCGCGAAGTCATGGATCGATTGATCGCGTACGATTGGCCGGGCAACGTCCGCGAACTGGAGAACGTGATCGAACGGGCGATCATCCTCTCGTCGGGCCGGACGCTGGCGCTGGCCGAATCGTTGCATGATGCCTCCCCCCGATCCGGCCCCAGATCGACATCGGGAACCAAGCTTGCCGTCTCGCGCGACCACATGCCCGTCGCGGCGGCCCATGCCGACTCGCTGGCCGACATCGACCGCGCGCACATCGTCGCCGTGCTGGACGTTTGCGGCTGGAAGATCAAAGGCGCGGGCAACGCCGCCGAACGCCTGGGACTGAAACCCAGTACCCTCCGCTTCCGCATGAAAAAACTGGGCATCCAGCGCAGGCCGAAACCAAGGTAGGCAGTTGTCAGTGGGCAGTTGTCAGTGGTCAGTGGGAACAGCGAGCGGTGTGGCGTCAGCCCACCGGTGCGGTATTAGTCCTGCATTCGGCGAGCGGTGTAGCGTTAGCTCACCGGTGCTATTCGTGCCGGGTACTGCGCGCGACCGGATCGCCGTGGGGCTGACGCCACCACGCTCGCCGGAGCTGGCGAGCCGCGGGCATCCCGACTTGGACGCTAGTTCCACCACCAGGCGCTGCCGTCGGGCTTGGCGGCTTTCTCGAGCGTGGCGCCGATCGCCGGATTCACTTCGCTGTGCGAGGCGACTTCCCACGAATCGATTTGCACGCCGCCCGACGCGGTGATGACGTAGTTGCGGCCGATCCGCAGAAAACTACATTGCGTCGGCACGGACTTCGGCGCGTTCCAGGTCTCCAGGCTCTTGCTGCCGACCGGGCCGGTCAGCGCCGGGAACGCGGCGCCGCCCGCCAATCCGCACAGATCCTCGTGTTGAATCAGCGCCGCGACAACGCACAGATCCATCACGTTCCGCAACTGGGCGAACACAGCATCTTTCTTGGCCAGTTGCTCGTATTTCGCCGTCATGTTGTCCGCCCACTGCTTGGCCGTTGGATCTTCGCGTCCGGTGCCGGCCACCGTGCCGTCGGCCTGAACGAATTCCTCTTCGGTCATTGCCTTGACGCCCGTTCCGCGGAGTTCCCAAACCAGCTTGTCTTCGCTGCGAACCAGTGGTTCGTAGTTGCATGCCAGCCACCAGCGCGGCATCGCGTGGTTCGGAGTGCGGCGTTTCTGGTTCAGCAGGTCCAGGAAGCTGGGCAGTCCGTCGATGGGCGCTTCGTCCAGATGCATCGCCAGCCGCTTCATGCGGTAGTCAGCCGCCACCAACACCCGGGCAAAGTGCGTGTTGACGGGAATCCCCGTGTACGACACTTGCTGCGGTCCCATCGATTGTTCGATCCCGCGCACGACGGCGGGAGTGAAGGTCGCTTGACGGCTGATGAACTGTTCAAAGTTCCGCCGCCCCTCGGGAGTCGGATCGATCGAGACGCTGATGCCTTCGCGACGAGCCGCTTCGACCGTCCGGAAGGCGATCAGCAAGTCCTCCAGCAGCAGCGCCGGCTGGCCGGTCGTCGCCCCGACGACGTTGGCTTGCTCGTCGATCTTCCAGCCCTCGCCCGGACCGGCAAGCACGATGTCATTTTGCTCGGGATACACCAGGATGTACTGAATCCGCTGCAATCCGGCCAGGAACCTGACGTCGTCGGGCACCTTGCCCTGCGGGTCGTTGGCGGCGGCCTGGAGCGCCGCTTCCAGCCCTCGCAGCGAGACTTTCCGCATCTCGGCCGGCAGGCTCAATTCGCCCGCGGCTTGCCCGACTCCCTGCCGCAGTTGCCGCAGTTGCTCGTTCCGCTCCGACACCGTGACCTGCCGCAGAACACCGTCCGCATCCACGGCCACGCCGCCGACCGATCGGTTGTTGAACCCAAAGTTCTGCGCGCACGCGGGGCGGTTCGAAAGACACAGAGTGCCGGTCAAGACCAGCAGAACGGCGGTCGCGCGGGCGAAAATCTGATGTGTCATCCCAGGTGGCTCCTTTGACATTTTGGCGTCGCCCTGCCCCTGAAGCGGAGCGCCGCTGTATCTTAACGTATCTTGATCGCAACAGAATCCGAACCGCGGTGCGGATTCCGGCGGATTTCGCCAAGTCGAATGATCGAACTGGTCGGTCGTTTCGTGTAATCTCTAGATTAGCTGGATCGTCGGCTTCTTGCAATAAAAATACATAGTGCATAAGTTGGGGGGAGTCCAGTCTGACGCACCCGCGCGCCGGCAAATTGTCTGCAGAGGGCACGCAATATTCCGTAGGAACCGCTAATCGGACGGGGAACTCGCCGCTGTCCCCCCTCGGTTGGCTTCGATTTTGGATCGAGAACATGCTCGCCTATTTGGTCATACGCGAGGGCAACAAGTGGTCCGACGTGTTTCGGCTGACGCCGGGTCGGACCGTGACGCTCGGCCGCGCCTCGACCAACCAGATCGTGATCAAGGACGACCGTTGCAGTCGTTACCACGCCGAGATTTTTCTGGCACAGGGCCGTTGGACGATCCGCGACCTGGAGAGCCGCAACGGCACGAACGTTGCCGGCAAGGTGATCCGAGGCGATCATCCGCTGTCCCCGGGCGACATGATCCGTGTTGCCAACTGCCAAATGGTGTTCGTGCATGACCTGTCGCACGCTTTCGAGGATTCCAGTTCGAAGTTCGCCTTGGCCGATTTGAACGAAGATACGGTCAACGAGCCGCTGATTTCCGAAACCAGCGATGGCGAGGATTTCGAGGTGTACGAGCCGACTCGGATCACCCATCGCCGCGGGCAGACGAAATTCCTGTCGGCCGAAAAGGGGACGGCCGCGACGCCCCGGTTGGGCGAAGCCGCCGCGCAGCTCTGCCGACTGGCCTTTCAACTGGCCAACCAGGGCGACGTGAAGAAAGTCGCCGAGGTGGCGCTGGCGGGTCTCTTCGAAGGTACTCGGGCCAGCTCCGGCGCCGTCCTGCTCGGTCCCCGCGACGCGGAAGGCGAACTGACGGCATCCGAGTTGCGCGTCGTTGCCTCGCGTTCGCAGGCCCCGGCCAAGTACCACCACGTGTCCAGCTTTCTGGCTGGCACGGTGATGCGCGAAGGCGAGGCAGTGTTGGCGCGCAACGTCTCCGACGACAGCCAACTGGGCACGCGCGACAGCAAGGGCGAAATCGAGTCGACCAGCGTGATCTGCGCGCCGGTCCGCCTGGACAAGCGAGTGGTCGGCTTGGTGCATCTGTATTCGACCACCGCCGACGCGATGCTGGATCCCGACGATTTGGAATTCACCTTGGCCGTGGCGGACAACGTGGCGCTGGCTTTGAAGAATCTGGTCCGGCAGCAGGAATTGGTCGAGAACCTGTCGCAGACGCAGGACGAGATCGTTCAGTTGCGTCAGCGTCTGGGCGCGGAGAGCGAGATTGTCGGCGGCAGTCCGCTGATGGTGAAACTCCAGCAGTCGATCGTTCAGGCGGCGCCGAGCCGGGCGACGGTGCTGATCCGCGGCGAGAGTGGCGTGGGCAAGGAACTGGTGGCCCGCGCGATCCATTTCTCCAGCCCGCGCGCCAAGGGTCCGTTCGTGTGCTTGAATTGCGCGGCCCTCTCGGAAACGCTGCTGGAGAGCGAACTGTTCGGCCACGAAAAGGGCGCGTTCACAGGGGCCACCGAACGCAAGATCGGCAAGTTCGAAGCCGCCGACCGCGGTACGCTGATGATGGACGAAATCGGCGAGATGAGCCCCTCGATCCAGGCCAAGTTCCTCCGCGCCCTGGAAGGTCATCCGTTCGAGCGAGTCGGCGGCAACCAAGCCATCCGCGTCGATGTCCGCGTGATCGCCGCAACAAATCGCGAGTTGGAAAAGGACGTGGCCGAAGGCAAGTTCCGCCGGGACCTGTACTTCCGGCTGCACGTCGTCGAGA
Source organism: Pirellulaceae bacterium (assembly GCA_023382975.1). Lineage (GTDB taxonomy): Bacteria > Planctomycetota > Planctomycetia > Pirellulales > Pirellulaceae > SKKK01. Next base: position 76,525 of record JAHDXO010000045.1, on the reverse strand, counting down.
TCCTCGTGCCGCCGCTGCGCAAGCGGGCCGAAGACGTGGTCCTGCTGGCCGCCCACTTCCTCGATCGGTTCAACGACGAGACGGGCAAGCGGATCCGCGGCTTCACGCCCGCGGCGATCGAACGGATGCAGAAATACCGCTGGCCGGGCAACGTCCGCGAACTGAAGAACGTCATCGAACGCGCGGTGGTCCTCGCCCGCAACGACCGGCTCGATGCCGACGACCTGATGCTTTCCAATCTGGCTCCATCGAGCGAATCCGGGGAACTGGCGGCTCCGCCCGAGACGTTCGAGCCGATGACGCTGGCCGACATGGAGAAACGGCAGATTCTCGCCACATTGAAAGCCGAGCATTGGAACAAGAGCCGTACGGCTGCCATCCTGGGGATCGAGCGTTCGACGCTTGACCGGAAGATCCGCCGCTACGAATTGAACCCGGACGAGGCCCACTGAGGAGAACCGGTCCGTTGCGCCCCCGCCCCGCCCAATTCCTGATACGGTTTCCGGCCGGACCCCAAGTGGTTCGCGGGCGCCGAACGCGACTCCAGGCAGATCGCCATCCGGACCCGCGGCCGACGGACGCGGGCTACAGGGGTCGCGGGCGCCGAAGCGCTCGGGGTCCGATCGGCGCTCGGAGTCTGTTCGGATGGGCGCTCCTTGCCATCGTCGGGATGCTAGCAACTCTCTGCGACAGCCTGTCGGCGACCGCCGCCGAGCCTCCGGCGACGCCGTCCGGCTGGACCTCGGTCTCGCCGCAATCGTTCGGCCTGGATATTCCTGCCGCAGCGGTCGTCGCCGGCAGGGGCGAGCGAGTCCTGACCAGCGACGAATCCGGCCGGGCCGCGGTCGGTCGCGTTTACGTTCGCGTGGGACAGCACCTGATCGTTACGCTTCCCGACGGTCAATTGGTCGCCCGCCCGGCCGATCAATGTCCGGAAACGGACCGGCCCTTCGAGATCATCGACAACGATCTGTTGGCCCGGCAATTGAGCGAGACGGAATTTCCCGGATGGCGCACGCATCAAACTCGCCGCTACGTGTACGTGTACCAAAGCAGCGAGGCGTTTGTCGAAGTCGCCAGCCGGATCCTGGAAACGATGTTCCGCGGGATCGGCCTGTACTCGCAGGCCCAGAAGATCGACGTCACCGCGCCCGAATTTCCGCTGGTCGTGGTCGTCTATCGCACCCAGCAGGAATTTCGCCAGGCGCGACGGGTGCCCGACGGCGTCGTCGCCTATTACGACGTGCTGACCAACCGTGTTTCGATGTGCGAGGAATCGGATCTGTGGCGCGTCAAACCGGACTTGGCGATCCGCCAGACGATCGCCACGATCGCCCACGAGGGGGCGCACCAGATCCTGCACAATATCGGCGTTCAGCAGCGTTTGAGCGTCTGGCCGATGTGGCTGAACGAAGGGCTGGCCGAGTTCTTCGCACCGACGACGACCGACCAGCGGCTGAAGTGGAAGGGCGCGGGCGAAGTGAACGACCTGCGGATGTTCGAGCTGGAACAACTGCTGAAGAGCCGCACTGCCGACACCGCCGACGGACAATTGATCGCGCAGACTATCGGCGCCGCCCGGTTGACCTCGACCGGTTACGCCATGGCGTGGGCCCTGACGCACTACCTGGCTCAGAATCAGCGCGAGTCGTTTCATGCCTTCGTGCGAGCCACGGCCGCGCGCGGGGCGCTGACCGGCGGCGGCGACGTCGTGTCGCCGGGCGTGATCCCCGGCAACCTGCGCGACTTCAAACAGCATTTCGGCGAAGACCTGGCCGACATCGAACGGCGAGTCATGTTGCACCTGCGCCGCCAGCCGTATCTGGACCCCTTCCTCGACTGGCCCCACTTCGCCGCACTGATTCTGATGCCCAATGGCGCCCGCCCGCGCCGCGAGGCCGAAGTTTTCCACTTGCCCGAGCAGGCCGAGCGATGGCGCGAGCAGCGCCTCGCCCAACTGCCGGACGGCCAGCGAGCCGTCGCCACTCACGAGATCCGCGAGTTTCCCAACCGGTTGATCGCCGAACAGTTCGTCCGCCAGTGGCGTCAATCGCCGTAGGGACTGGCAGAACCCGCGGAAATGATAACCCAGTGGTGTGAGAGGTTCTCTGAATCCGGATCTGGATCTCCGCGTCACTGTCTGTACCGCGACGGCTTCATAGTTGCTGAGTTCGAGCGACACGGCTGACGGCCTGCTCAAAGCTCGCGTGCTCCGAAACGGCCGCACCGATCCGCGGGATTCAACGTGGCGGATGCCATCCGGCTGCTACCCAGTATCGTCGAACCGATACCGCGATCAGACTGTTCAGTTCCGCCGCGCGCTTTCGGGATGATATGATCGATCTCGAGCAGGCCGAGAACCAGATGCTGCGGACTCAGGCAGTAGCCGCAGCGGTTGCCGGCCAGGGCACGGACGCGCGCTCGAACCTCGTCGGCGAGGCGGCGGTCGATCATGATTCAACCGGCTCCCGCAATCCACGGTGGACGGCCTCGCGAACAGCTTGGGCCTTGTGGAGTAATCCTTCGCCATAACTCTGCATCAAGGCTCGCAGTTCCAACCGCTCATCGGCTGACAGCGTCGCAGCTTGCTGCCGATCCAGCAACTCGCTCAGACGCTGGTCCTCGTCGGCTGGCATCGTCGAATCGACCGCCGCGAGAATCGCATGGTCCGACCACGTCTCCAACGAATGTTCGCGATCCGCGTGGCCGAGCGGGTCCAATGACAGTTCGATGGTCTCGGCAAGCAAATCGGCAACTTCACGACCCGTGCATTGCGCCCAGGCTTCGGCTCGTTGCCAGACTTGATCGGGCAATGTCAGCGTCACTTGCATTCCCATCGTTGCTCGCTCCCGGCGGATGTGATCAGGACCATTGGGTCGATTCTAGCACTCGGTTCGAACGATTCACAACCCTGCGTAGTCAGCAAAGACAGCGCAGAAAGATTCGGATTCTCGTAAATTCGGACACCGTTGTCGTTTGACCGGTCCCGTTTTTTGTTGCGCGGAATGCTTGCCATTCGTGGAGAGCCTGGGTACATTGCGCGAATCTCGTCTTGGGCGGTATCGCGTCGCCTGAACTTGGCAATTTTGGCTGTTGAGGGCGCATTGTCATGCTCAGAGGAAAACGAGGCTACACGTTGGTGGAGACATTGGTCGCCATGGCCATTGTGGGACTGCTGGTCGCTCTGCTTCTGCCGGCGATCCAGTCGGCCCGGGAATCGGCCCGGCGAGCTCAATGCAAGAGTCAACTGAAGCAACTGGGCCTGGGCTTGCACCACTATCACGACGCGCTGCGATCTTTTCCGCCCGGACTGTGCTCGACGAGCCAGATGTTCTGGAGCGGCTTTCTGCTGCCCTACGTCGAGCAGCAGACACTGGTGGACACGCTGGATGCTGGCCAAGCGTGGCATTCTGGACCGAATGCGGAAGCCTGCGCGACGTATCTGCCCGTCTATCGCTGCCCGTCTTCGGTCGCGCCGCGGCACTTGACCGCTCAGGGGATCTCCGAGCGAGTTCCCTGCGACTATGTGGCTTGCAGCAGCGGCACGGCAACTCGCGAATCCGGCCCGCTGCCGCTGGCTGGAACAACCGATTCGGACGGCATCTTCTACGTGGACAGCGGAATCCGCATGGCCGATATCGTGGACGGCGCATCGTCCACGATCGCCCTGGGCGAGACGATGTTCATCTACCGAGCGTTCGGACCGGATCATACGGGCTATCAACAGTTCCTGGACCACTGGTACATCGGCACGCTCGAAGGGCTGACCAACGAGATTTCCGAAGGCCTGGGCTCGACGGGCGTGGCGATCAATTCGCACAAGCTGGACGTGTTTGTCGACGAGAAGGAACTGGCCGTCGGCAGCCATCATCCGGGCGGCGCGCTGGTCGTCTTCGCCGACGGCGCGGTTCGGTTTGTCGCCGAATCGGTCGACCGGGCCGCCTGGAGCGCCCTGGGCACTCGCCACAGGCGCGAAGTGGTCGGTTCGTATTAGCCGCCTCGCGGTTCAAGCGTCCTAATGATTGGCGTTGATCGCGGCTCCAAGGTGGAGGAATCCAGATTGCCTCCTGCGGAGAGAGGATCAAGGGATACCGACAAGAACGCAAAGCAGCGAAGAGCGCAGAGAATGTCTCCTTTGAGGTCTTCGTTCCTTTGCGTTCTCGGTTCGACGAATTTTCTCGCCAAATCAGCAGTCCTGAATTTGCGCCGCGCCAATATCACGCTGCCTGGATCGCAGGTTGATTTGCAGCGTTTGATGGTGTAGGTTGCCTGCTCGATTCCATTTCTTCCGGCGAGGGGACAAGCGATGAACTACCACCGAGCATTGAGAACGGTTCTTCCACTACTGACTGTCGGAATCGCGCTGTGCGCTGGTGCATCGACCGCGGCCGAAGCGGTCCGCCAACCGGTGCGACTGATCTTCGACACCGACCTGGGCAACGACGTCGACGACGCGATGGCCCTGTGCATGATCCATGCCCTGGCGGATCGCGGCGAGTGCGAACTGCTGGCCGTGACGATCACCAAGGACAACCCGTACGCCGCGCCGATGGCGGACTTGCTGAACGTGTTCTACGGCCGGTCCGAAGTGCCGATCGGCATGGTTCGAGGCGGCGTGACGCCGCAGGACGGCAGATACCTGCGTCAGGTCGCGACCGCCCAGGACGAAGGCCAGGTTCGCTACCCACGAAAGATCCAGACCGGCGACGATGCGCCCGAGGCCGTCGGCGTGCTCCGCCAAGTCCTGGCTGCCCAGCCGGACGGATCGGTGGTGTTGGCCCAAGTCGGCTTTTCGACGAATCTGGCCCGGTTGCTCGACAGTCCCGCCGATGACGTCAGCCCGCTGACCGGCCGAGAACTCGTGCAGCGCAAAGTGCGGCTGCTGTCCGCCATGGCGGGCGCGTTCGGCGAATCGATGCAAGGCCGCAAGGAATACAACATCGTCACCGACGTCGAACCGGCCCGGAAACTGTTCGCCCAGTGGCCGACGCCGATCGTGGCCAGCGGCTGGGAGATCGGCAATGCGATCAAGCATACCGCTCGCAGCATGCAGGAAGATTACCGCTACGTGCAGCGGCATCCGTTGGTGGAAGCGTACGATTACTACCGCGGTCTGCAGAACGACCAGCCCACCTACGACTTGACCAGCGTGCTGTACGCCGTGCGTCCGGATCGAGGCTACTTCGACCTGTCGCCACCCGGCCGGATCGTCGTCGAAGCCGACGGCACGACGTCGTTCCGCGAAGAAGCCAATGGACCGCACCGCTATCTGATCGTCGATCCCATTCAGATCGCCCGCGTCCGCGAAGCCCAAGAGTGGCTCTGCAGCCAGCCCCCGGTCAAGTAGGTGCCCGCGTGGCGCAGGGAACTGTGGCCCTCCCTCCCATTCCGCTCTCCGCCGAGCTTGCTCGGTGGCGAGGGGGCGGAACGCGTGAATCGGGAGCGGCACTGGAAATCCGTGAAGTGGTCTTTTGTGTTCTTTGTGTCCTTTCGCGCAACGCCGTGAAGCATTTTCTGACGCGGAAAATGGCCTACGAACGGATCGTAGCCGAATTCGTGAGAATTCGGAATGCTCGCAAATCATCCGAATTCTCACGAATTCGGCTACGAAAATGCTTCACGGCGTTGCCCTTTCGCGGCCTACTTCAAGCGTCAGCGGTTCACGCTAACAATTCCCGAATCACTCGGGCGGGTTCGACTCCGGTCAGGCGTTGGTCGAGGCCTTGGTGGCGGACGGCGAAGCGCTGGTGGTCGAAGCCCAGCAGGTGCAGGATGGTGGCGTGGAAGTCGCGTAAGTGTACGGGATCCTCGATGATGTTGTACGAGAAATCGTCGGTCGCGCCGTAGATCGTCCCGCCCTTGATGCCGCCGCCGGCCATCCAGATGGTGAAACAGCGGGGATGATGGTCGCGGCCGTAGTTCTCGCGCGACAATCCGCCCTGCGAATAGATGGTGCGGCCGAACTCGCCGCCCCAGATCACCAGGGTGGAATCGAGCAGGCCGCGCTGCTTCAAATCCTGGATCAGTCCGTAACAGGCTTGATCCACATCCCGGCACTGGTCAGGCAGTCGCCCGGCGACGTTCGAGTGCGTGTCCCAGTTGTTGTGGTAGACCTGCACGAACCGCACGCCCCGCTCGACCAGGCGGCGGCACAGCAGGGCCGTGTTGGCGAACGTGCCGGGCTTCTTGGCCTCGTCGCCGTACAGCGCGAACGTCGATTCGGGCTCGGCGCCGATGTCCGCCAACTCCGGCACGCTGGACTGCATGCGGAACGCCAGTTCGTACTGGGCGATCCGCGTCCGGGTCTCCGGGTCGCGCAGGTTCTGGTAGTTGATCTCGTTCAGGGCGTTGATTCCGTCCAGCGTCTTGCGGCGGATCTCGGCGGGCACGCCGGGCGGGTTGTTGATGTACAGGATCGGATCGCCACTGGAGCGGAACGAGACGCCCGCATGTTCGCCCGGCAGGTATCCGGACGACCACAGCCGCGCGCTGATGGCCTGGACCTGTTCGGTGTTGGTCGGCTTGGCCACCAGCACGACGAACGTCGGCAGGTTCTCGTTCAACGAACCCAGGCCGTAGGACATCCACGCGCCCAAGCACGGCCGGCCGGTGTTCATGTTGCCGGTTTGGATATAGGTGATCGCCGGTTCGTGGTTGATCGCTTCGGTGTGCAAACTGCGCACAAAGCACATGTCGTCGACCATCTTGGCAGTCCACGGCAGCAACTCGCTGACCCACATCCCGCACTGGCCGTGCTGAGCGAACTTGTATTTCGACGGCGCGATCGGGAACCGCTTCTGGCCCGAGGTCATGGTGGTCAGCCGCTGGCCCATGCGGATCGAGTCGGGCAGATCCTTGTCGTAGAACTCCTGCATCACGGGTTTGTAGTCGTACATGTCCATTTGCGGTGGCCCGCCGACCATGTGCAGGTAGATGATGTGCTTGGCCTTGCCCGGGAAATGGTTCAGCGACTGGGTCGGGGCAGCGGCGGCCGGGGCCGCCAACCGGTCGGCGCCGGCCAGCGACGCGAGGGCCGCCCAACCCAGGGCGTGGGAGCCTTGCTCGAAAAAGTGGCGGCGAGTGATCTGCAGGCCGTGTTGGTGAATGGGGTTCATGCGAGATTTCTCCGATTCTATCGTTTTCGGCATTCTGGTCGATCGTTGAACTTGCCCGGCTGCGTCGGTAGCGAATTCCCTCATCTTTCACTTAATCTTTCACCTAATCTATTTCTACCGCCTTGGATCCGGGGAGATTAAGTGAAAGATTAGGTGAAAGAAACTATTTATTCAGGACTTCGTCCAGGTTCATCATCTGGTTGGCCAACATCGTCCAAGCGGCCAGTTCGGCGGCGTCCAGTGACGGATCGGGTTGGGACTCGACTACGGCAAGCAACTGCCGGGCATCCTCGGCATTTGCCTTGTAGTGCGCCGACAGATCGGCCAGCGATGCCTGGACGACCGGCAACTCGGCGGCGTCCAGCGGCCGGCACAGCAGGCGTTTGGCCAAGTAGTCCAAGCGACTGTCGACCGAGTCGCCGCCGTGGACGAGTACGAGTTGAGCCAGATGGCGGGCGGCTTCGACGAACTGCGGATCGTTCAACGTGACGAGCGCTTGCAGCGGCGTGTTCGTCCGCTCGCGGCGAACCGCGCACACCTCGCGGCTGGGCGCGTTGAAGACGTCCATCGAGGCCGGCGGAGCACTCCGCTTCCAGAGCGTGTACATGCTGCGGCGGTACAGGTTCTCGCCCGAATCGCGTTGATAATTGCGGGTGTTGCTGCCGATCATGGCGACCGCTTCCCACACTCCGTCCGGCTGGTACGGTTTGACGCTTGGGCCGCCGATCTTCGGCGACAACAGGCCGCTGGCCGCCAGCGCGTAATCGCGGACCACCTCGGCATCGACCCGGAACCGCGGGCCGCGCGACAGCAACCGATTGTCCGCATCGCGTTCCAGCTTGTCCGGAGTCGCCGCCGCCGACTGGCGGTAGGTCGCCGAGGTGACCAGCAGCTTGAAGAACTTCTTCATGTCCCAGCCGTTTTCGCGGAACTCGACGGCCAGCCAATCCAGCAGCTCCGGATGCGAAGGCAGTTCGCCCGTGATGCCAAAGTCCTCGGCGGTCCGCACCAGTCCGGTGCCGAAAACGTCTTGCCAGAAGCGGTTGACCGTCACGCGAGCGGTCAACGGATGGTCCGGCTGCAATAGCCATTGAGCCAATCCCAATCGGTTCCTGGGCAGCTCGGGCGGCAGCGGCGGCAGCACGTCCGGCGTGTCAGGCCCGACCTGGTCACGCCGCTGATCGTATTCGCCGCGGAACAGCACAAAGGCCGTCGGCGGTGTGTCGCGTTCCTGCTGGACGTGGGCCACCGTGCTGCGGCCTTTGATCGTCGCTTGTTCCTGTTCGAGCGCCGCGACTTTCCCGGTGGCTTCGCGATACGGCTCGTCCTTGGCTGCCAGCCACCAGGCGAACACTTCGTCCGTTTCCGCTTGACTCCGCTGGTCGGCGGGCTTGGCGGCCAAATAGGAGATCCGCGTGCCGGTGGCGATTTGGGCGACTTCCGGCGGGGACAGCGCGCGGCCGTACAACCGCAGATCTTGGACCAGCACGCCGTCCATTCGCGACTGGGTGCTTCGCTGAGCGACCTTGAGCGGCACGTCGGTGCGGATGGTGCCTTTCAATTGGTCTTTCATCACCCGAACCGCCTGCGGCTGGCCGTTCACAAAGACCTTGACTCCGCCCGCTTTGCCCGATCCGTCGTAGGTCAGCAGCACGTGACTCCACTGTCCGGCCTTGAGCGGTTCGTTGGCAACGACCTTCAGCCCGTCTTCGTCCCAACGGTGGATCAGATGCGTGCCGGGGCGGCCGCTTTCGAACCATAGATCCCAGCCGCGGTACATGTTCTGGTCGTCCATGCGGGCCAGCAACGCACCGCCCGCGTCGGCTTTGTCCAATTTGACCCACGCGCCGAACGAGAACCCTTGGTCCTTGTCGAAATCGCCCGCTTCGGGAACCTCGATCGTGACGTCCGGCGCAGCCTTGTAGGCGGTCGGAGCCACGTGCCCAACGTCGGACGCCAGCGCGGCGGGCAGTGCGAGCGACTGCGCCTGGCCCGCGATGGTCACGGCGACTCGGTCGGACTGGCCGTCGTTCAAGGGAGCGTGGAACGTCAGTTCGTCAGCGGGCACCGCGGGCGCGAGATCGGCCAGCGGGGTCTCGGCCAGAACACGGTCGAAATCGGCACGAGCCGCCGCGCGGCGTTGTTCCTGCTGCTGCTTGGCAGCGGCGATCGCCGGGCCCAACTCGTCCCACCGCGCGCGATCCTCTGGCGGCGGCACCATCAGCACCGGCGGCGTATCTTTGATATTGCCGTCCATCACCGACTGCGTCGTGTTGTTGAAGAACGCTGCCAGCTCGTAGAACTCGCGCTGGGTGACCGGATCGAACTTGTGGTCGTGGCAGGTCGCACAGTTCATCGTCAGCCCCATCCAGACCCAGGACGTCGTCTCGGTGCGGTCGCGGGTGTACAGCACGGCGTACTCTTCCGGAATCACACCGCCTTCGTTCGTGGTGATGTTGCAGCGGTGGAAGCCGGTCGCGATCCGCTGCTCGAGCGTGGGATCGGGCAACAAGTCGCCCGCCAACTGCTCGATCGTGAAGCGGTCGAACGGCAGGTTGCGATTCAAGGCGTCGATTACCCAGTCGCGATACGCCCAGATCTCGCGGAAGTTGTCGAAGTGGATGCCGTGCGTGTCGGCGTAGCGGGCTGCGTCCAGCCAGTAACGCCCGCGGTGTTCGCCCCAGCGCTCGGATTGCAGCAAACGGTCGACCAGCCGCTCGTAGGCGTCCGCCGCCTTGTCCTGGACGAAGGCATCGACCATGTCCGGCTCCGGCGGCAACCCCGTCAGATCCAGGCTCAAACGGCGGGCCAGCGTGCGACGATCGGCCTCGGGCGCGGGCTCCAGTCCGTGCTGTTCGAGTTGGGCCAGGACGAAAGCGTCGATCGGATTGCGCACCCAGGCGGCGCTCTTGACCGCGGGCACCGGCGGGCGCCGAGGCGCGATGAACGACCAGTGCGATTGGTACTCAGCCCCCGCGGCCACCCAGCGGCGCAGCAGTTCCTTTTGCTCGGCCGTCAGTTGATGCTGGTGGTCCGGCGGCGGCATCACCTCGTCGGCATCCGTCGAGAACACCCGGCGGATCAACTCGCTCTCGTCCGGTTTGCCCGGCTCGATAGCTCCGGCCTCCACGGTCGCATCGCGCAGATCCAGCCGCAGGTCGGCTTGGCGAGCCGCGCTGTCCGGGCCGTGACAGGCAAAGCACGACTGGACCAGGATCGGCCGCACGTCGCGGTTGTACTCGATCGCCTGAACCGCCGCGACGGACGCTGCCGCGATCAGGAATCCCAACAAAGGAACATAGCGTGTCACGAGTTATCTCCGTTCTCCAGGGCGAATTTTCACGATGTGAGCAGACGCCGGCCATGCATCGGTGAAGTCTTATTCAACATAACTGGTTCCCGCGCCTTCAGCAACGTAGAGGCGGCCGTCGCGGGCGAAAACGCGCCCGTCGTACAACGACTCAGGAAAGCGAACCGTGACCGCGGAACCGGTGTTTCATTCGGCTGCGCTGCGGGTTCCATTGCGCGGCCCTTGGGGTAAGATGGGGCGGAAGTCCGCGAGCAAACGCTTCCGGAAGACTCGCACCGGTTCCATGAATCATCCGGCTGAAAGGAGAACTCTGGTGAAATCGAAGCTCTTGATGGCTTGGGGGACGATCCTGATGCTCGCTCCGTCGGCCCTTGCGGCGGATGCAGCGGAGCCGGCGGCGCAGGTTTGGAAAGCCGGCGCGGCGTCGGTGGTCATCACGCCTCAGCGACCCATGTACATGGCCGGATACGCGGGGCGGAAGGAGATGGCCGAGGGAACCGAGCAGGAACTGTTCGCCAAGGCGCTGGTGATCGAGGACTTCCAAGGCCAGCGTGCGGCGATCGTCACGATGGATTTGATCGGCGTGAGCGACGAGCTGCGCGCGGCCGTGGCCGGTCCAGTTGCAGAGAAGTACCAGATCGAGCCGCAATCGCTGCTGATGAACGCTTCGCACACGCACTGCGGTCCCGCGTACATGCGCGACGACGCCAAGGACTATTTCGATTGGCTGAGCGGGACGCTGGTGCAATTGGTCGGGCAAGCGATCGATCGGTTGGAGGAAGCTTCGCTGTCGTACTGCTACGTCCGCTGCGGATTCGCCATGAACCGCCGCACTCCGACCGACAGCGGTTATCGCAACCATCCCAATCCCGACGGCCCGGTCGATCATACGGTCCCCGTGCTGCGCGTGGCGGGGGCGGACGGTCAATTGCGAGCCGTGCTGTTCGGCTACGCCTGTCACAACACCACGATGGGCTTCCTTCGCTGGCTGGGCGACTACGCGGGCTACGCGCAGGAATATCTGGAGCAGGATCATCCCGGCGTCACCGCGCTGTTCATGACGGGTTGCGGCGCCGACCAGAACCCGTATCCCCGCAGCCGGCTGGAATATGCCCAGCGGCACGGCCGCTCGCTGGCCACCGCGGTCGAAGCGGCTTTGGAGATCGGTCAGACGACGCCCCGGCACCAACGCGTGGTGCGAGGTCCGTTGCGCGCGGCGCTGGAGACCGTCGCGCTGGAGTTCACCGCCGAGGACCGACCCGACCATGCGTATCCGGTCCAGGTTCTCCGCCTGGGCAACGATCTGGCGATCATCGCGCTGGCCAACGAAGTGGTGATCGACTACGCCCTGCGGCTGAAGCGGGAACTCGGCCGACCGGACGGCCCGGCCATCTGGGTCGCCGGCTATTCGAACGGCTACTCCGGCTACATCCCCAGCCAGCGCGTGCTGCTCGAAGGCGGCTACGAGGCCGACAGTCGGCCCTGGAAGCCAACGCTGGAAGAACGCATCGTCGGCAAGGTGCATGAACTGTACCAACGGCCTTAAGCATCGTTCGAGAAACAACTGTCGCCTCGTCAATGTAGCCATCACACTCCGTGGGATGATCAGCAATAAACACTGGACAGTTATTTCTCGAACGATGCTAAGAGAAAACGGAGCCGGCGTCGGCTGTCGTCACAGGCTGGCAGCCTGTCCTACGGCCCGGTCGGCAGCGCCGCGGACGGCAGTTGAATGCGCACAAGCTGGCAGCCTGTGCTACGGTGGGGGCTCGGCGGCGGCTTGGATCTGGGTGCTGACGCCACTGCGACTGGCGGCGTAACGGTCGAAGTTCAACAGCAGATCGACCACGGCGTCCACCTGCTGGATGCTTGTGCCGTGGTACAGAGCTTGATCGACGCCGCCCAAGTGCTCGTCGTCCGGTTGGAAGGGGATGTTCACGGGCATGCCCGTGTAGGGGACCAGCGACACAGGTTTGCCGATCCAACGCCGCAGCCACTCGGGCCGCAGCCGATGGTGGACCGCGGCCAGGTCGGGCGCCTTGGCTCGGTCGCTGGTCTGGGGCTGGAAATCACCGACGATGTGGCAGGTGATGCAGTAATTCTTATCCACCAGGATCTGCATCGCTCGATCGAAACGGGTGCCCTGCGACGCCATGTCTCCGGCCGCCAATTCCGCGCTTCGCTGCTGATACTCCCGTTCCGCCTGATCCAGGTAAACCGTATTGCGGCGCGCGGCGTCGTCGCTTTGGTCGTCGACGCCGGCGACTGCGGCGAAGTAGCGGGCCAAGCGATCGGCTTCCTGGGGCGATAGCGCGAAACGGGGCATCGGCATGACGGCTGCCGGACGCATGGGAAGAGGGTCCAGCAGATAATTGCGCAGCCAGGGCGTCTGGACTCGTTGTCCCAGTCCGTCCAGCGGCGGCGGCAGCCAACCCCAGGCCTCGGACCCCTTGGCGTTGGGATTCGTCTCCCGCTCGCGGCGCACGACGCGCGGCAGCAGGTAGTTGGCCAGAAAACCGCCGTTGCTCGGCGACTTGGCAACCACCAGCCCCGCCGGGATGGTCAGCGGCGTCTCGCCCACCTGGTACTCGTGGCCTTCCAAAACAGCCGGTTGCCACAACTGGAAAGCGTATTCGAGTGCGCTGGGATCGTACTGCTCGTCGTCGAACAGTTCGTCGCCGTAGTCGTCGAACACCATCGGCCGCCCGTCGTCGCCGATCACGGGCTGGCCGATCAAGCGGCCGCTCAACAAACCGCGGCGATCGGGTTGGAGCGAGGCCGCGAGCGATTCCGCGGAAAACTGGTGCCCGACGAACGGGAACGTCGGCTGCCGAGGCTGCGGTGGGAAGGTTTCGGGCGGGAACTCGATCTGCCAGCCCGGTGCCTGCAACGCATGGCAGCCGCGGCAGTTGTATTGGTCCAGCAGCTTCCGGCCCTCGAGCACGGCCAGTTGTTGCGAGTCGGGTTGGTGGACGTACCGGGGGCGGGGCGGCTGGGCGACCAGTCCCAGCACAAAGGTCATCACGGCTTCGCGCTCCTCGGCGGTGAACCGGAACTGCGGCATCCGCAGGCGGTCGTTCCACGGCTTGGCGCGCAGCGTGCCGTAGTCAAAGCTGCGCGGCTCGGCCAACTTCTGATGCAGAAATCCAATCCGGTTCTCGCCTCGCAAATGACGCAGGTAGTACTGGGCGTCTGCGCCGTTTCGCGAACCGCCCTCGCCGCGTTCGAGCGCCTCTTCCGCCTCGCCGGACTGCTCGCGGCGCGGCGCATCGTCCAGCCCCTCGGCCACGTAATCGGCCACGTGCTCGAAGGCCAGCATGCGCGGATCCTTGCGGCCCCAATCGTTCAGTTCGATCCCGATCGGCTTGGTGTTCTCGAATCCCGGAATCTCGTGACAGCCGTAGCAGCCGTACCAGGCGACCGTCTTGCGGCCCAGGTAGCGCAGTTTCACGTCGCGGTCCAAGCGGAATTCCGCCTGTTGCTGCTGTTCGTCCGCGACGACCAGATCCCGCTCGGCGGTCTTCAGCACGTCGCGCAGACGCATCGGGATGCCCCGGTCGCGATACTCGGCCGCACGAGCCTCGGGGAACTCGCGTTTCAAGTGTTCGAAGACCAATTGATCGAGCGCATCGAGATCGACGTCCGGCTCCGGAGGCACAGAAGGAGCCGCCGCGTCGCGCGGCAGCAGATACTCGACCAAATCCGCAACCGGATCGGCGACGGGGGGCGACTGCGTCTCGGCATCCTGCCGTGCCGCCGCGGTTGGCGGATTCCAGGCGGGCATGACGGTGCGCGGATCGTGGCGGGTTGGATCCAGGATCCAAGTGGTCAACCAGCGCCGTGCGTCTGGACCTCGCAGTCGGTCGGCCAACTGCGACAGATCCGGGCCGTCGGCGACCGACGGATCGCCGCGGAACCGGTCGGCGTCCGCGAAGTCCCGGTGCTTGTGGCAAACCAGACAGCCGGAGACCTGAAACAATTCGCGGCCGCGCGCGGCTTGTTCCTCGGCCGTTGACGCCGTGGCTTCCGCTGACGAAACGAGGTATTCCAGCGGCTGGGATTCGGCAAGCAAGAAGTGAGCGGCGGCATGCATCTCGACGGCTTCGCGGCGAACTGTCTCGGCGTGCAGTTCCGGCGCCACGTGGTCCAGCACTCCGAACGACTTGGGCATCCGAGTCTCGGGCCGCAGTGCTCTGGGATCGGCCAGCCACTGGCGCACGAAAGCCCCGTCCAATTTGGCGGCCAAATGCCGCAACGACGGCCCCGGTCGGCGCAGCGTGCCGGGATGCTCCTGCTCGGCCGCCGAGCTTGACGGCTCGACGCGCAGATCCGGACCCAGCGGCCGGCCGTCGGCGATGCCCGTCATGTCGTGGCAGCCAAAGCAGCCGTTCTGCAGGATCAGTTCGTACCCGCGCAGCAGTTTGGCGGCTGGTGGTTGCGGGAACCGCTCGCTGGCCGCCAGGTCGACGACGTGATGGTGGCACTTCAAACAGGCGCTCTCGGCAAACCGGGCCGGCCGCATCGGATCGAGCCAGAATTCGTTGGCGGCCCAGCCGTGTTCCTGGCGCCAGCGGCCGCGGTCCGCTTCGCTGTCCGGCGTGTGCGACGCCCAGGAAAACGACGTCGCACTGCCCTGTCCGCCGTGGCAGACCGTGCAACCAAACTCAGACATCGGATGGGGACTCGACGCACCGACGTACAAGTCCAGTCGAGGATGCGACGCGAACGGATGAGCCAATCCGCGGCGAACCGTCAACGTCACTCCTGGCCCGCCGCTCGCTGCCGAAGCGTCGTCCGCCTGGTCCTCGTCGTTTGTCGCGTCGTTGTCGCCGCCCGCCGCGGCTCGTTCCCAGGCGGCCAGCAACGCGGCCGTCCACTGCTGGCGGCTGCCGACGGGTTGGCCGTCCACTTCGATGATTTCGTCGCCCATCCATAGCCCCGGCCACTGTTCCGCTGCCGCGAAGGCGCCATCGGGACTCAAGAGCAGGGCCTCGATTTCGTCGCGGCTCCGCAACGGTGGCTTGGTCGTCGGCGCCACGGCTTTCGATGCGGGCGATCCCGCGGCCACGTAGGCCACGGTCAGACGCTCGTCACCGGTCAGGCCCGTCTCGGCCAGCACCAGCCCGAAGGCTTGCTCGATTCGCGCGTGGTCGTCCGCGGGACGCACCTCGGGCTCAGGCGGGTCGCTTGTGCTGCGTTCCGGATGCGGGGCGTCCACGGGCGGCAGCAGTTGCAGGGTCAACGTCCGCGCGGGCGGGAACTGGGGCCGGTTGGCGTCGCCGGGCCAGCCGGTTTGAATCCGCTGATGACAAGTCGTACAGCGGTCGTACCGCAGCACCTCGCGCGAATGATAGTCCTGCGTCAGGTCCTCGGCCCACAGGGTCTCGATGCGGCGCGGCGAGTTGAAGGCGTCCAGAATCGGCAGCTCCAGCCAGCGTTTGCCGAGCCACGGGAAGCCGCTGTCCCAGGCGAAATACGTCGAGCGCTGCTGGAGAATCCGCCGCTCGAGCCGCTCGGCCTGGCTCTCCGTGCCGTCCTGACGAGCCTCGGCCGCCTGCAACCACGTGGCCGTCCGGACATCGATCTCCGCCGCGCGGCGCTGGTACCGCTTCCACTCGCGCCCGTGGTCCTCGACGAACATCGCGACCGTCGTGGCCAGCAGGATCAAGCTGCTGGCGGCGAAGATCCAGTGCAGCCGCTTGATGTTGTAGAACGTCTTTTCCTTGTCGCCCGCCGGCATGTCGCCACCCTTGTCAAGCCGTCCCGCGCGCCGTTCCCGGTCCGCGAGTCTTGCATGCGTCGTTCATAAATTGAGTGTCCATTCGGGGATCGCCACGATGTACTGCAAATTCAATTGCCAGTTGGCCAGCATCTTGACCGGCAGCAGGAACATCCACATCAGCAGGAACACCATGACCGCATACCGCGGCCAGCCCATCTGCCGGTAAAGCGTCCGGAACAGCGGGACACGAATCGCCGCCAACACGGGCAAGGCGACAAAGTAGATCGCCAACAGCACCAGGCCCGGCAACTCGCGCCACACGATCGTCAGCATCCGGCCGGCCACGCCCGCGTCGGGGGGCGCCGTCGGCAATTCGCGGCCGAGCGCCCAGATCCAGAAGTAATCCGACAGGTTGTAGTTGTGCAACGCCAGCGACTTGTGGACGTCCCACGTCTCGTAGATCCCGAAGAAACTCCAGTTCGGTCCGCGCAGGAACGTGCCCATCAAGATCAGCGAAATCCACAGGCCCAGAAACCCGAACTGGAATACGACGTAGGCAAACGGCCGCTCGTTGATCGTGTAGTATCCCACGCCCGCCGGATTGGGATCCAGGTACGGAATGGCGATCAACCCGAACAGGATCAGTCCCGGCAGCACCACCCCGGCCAGCCACGGATCGAAGTACACCAGCAATTCCTGCAGGCCCAGAAAGTACCACGGCGCCTTCGACGGATTGGGCGTGTGCGCCGCGTTGGCCGGCTCTTCGAGCGGTGCCTTCAGCACGATGGCCCAAACGATCAGCAGGGCCGTCACAGCGACCATGCAGATCAGCTCGATGTAGACCAGATCCGGCCAGACCAGTACTTTTTCGTCGTCCACGGCTTCCAGCGGCGGTTCGCCCCGCGCCCGCCGGTCGTCGTTCCGGACAGCCCGGTAGGCGCTCAGCCACGTGAAGAAGCCCAGCAGGTACACCATGCCCACGATCGGCACGTTGTCGGGCTTCGACACGATCTTGACGAAGTTCGGGTCGGTCAGCGAGACGCCCACAAACCACAGCGACAGGTTCAGCATCAACCAGGCAACCGTCGGCCGGACGAAAAAACGGCGCGCGAAAAACATCCCGAGCAACCCGGCCAACAGCCCCAGCGTGTACCAGGTGGGACTCATCAGACGGTCCACGAAATTCTTCGCTGCCCCCGGCATCGCCACCCAGCGCATCGATTCGGCGTCGCCGCGAAAACACAGGACGGCAAGCCCCGCGAACACGATCGCCAGCAGCAGCCAGAGGCAACCGCTGGACAAGCCTGCCCCCCTTTCTCCTCGACTCGCCGCAAACGGAATCGTCCGGGCGGCGGCGATCAGATTCACCGCGGCCAGCACGACGAAGAAGCCGCCCAGGGGCCCCGCGACCTCGGCCAGGAATTCTTCGTGAGATACCGGATCGTGCATGGTCTACAACGGGCCGCTGATGCCGCCGTCCTTTCTCACTCGCCAGAAATGAACCGCCATCAGCACCGCGGCGCCGACCGGGATCGCCACGCAGTGCAGCACGTAGAACCTCAGCAGCGCGTTCTCGCCGACGAAACGCGCGCCCAGCAACGCGAACCGCGCGTCCGACGCGCTGGTGATCAAGTCGACGCCGTCGATCGTCAGCAAGGCCGCGCCCGGCCCCTCGTGGCCCAGCAACGGCGTGGCCCGCGCCATGTTGGAACCGACCGTGATCGCCCACATCGCCAACTGGTCCCACGGCAGCAGGTATCCGGTGAACGACAACAGCAGCGTCAGCAGCAGCAGGATGACGCCGACCCCCCAGTTGAATTCGCGCGGCGGTTTGTAGCTGGCCGTCAGGAACACGCGGTACGTGTGCAGCCAGACCGCGATCACCATCGCGTGCCCGCCCCAACGATGCAACTCGCGGAGGATGCCCAGCGACGTCGCGTCCCGTAGGGCCAACATGTCGTTGTAGGCATACTCGGCCACCGGCCGGTAGTAGAACATCAACAGGACGCCGGTCACCGTTTCGACCAGGAAGAAAAAGAACGTCAGCCCGCCCATGCACCAGGTATAGCTGAGCGCGATTCCCTGCTTGCGAATCGTGACGGGATGCAGGTGCAGGAAGAAATTGGTCAGCACGACCATCGCGCGATTGCGGCGATCCAACGGCAGAGGATGCCGGAAGATGCTCTTGTAAACCTGCGAATTGCGGATGATCTCGCCGAGCGATGGCATGGCAGGCTGCTTGTCGTTGCGAGGAAGGTGTGCTGATAACTCAACATGGTAGCCAAAGTCGTGAGACTTCGGATTCCACTGTTTCGATTTGAATTCTCACGAATTCAGCTACACGGGTGGGCGCCGCCGCATGGTAGCCGAAATCGTGAGACTTCGGAAGGAATCGGAGTCCTTACACGGGAACGAAGCTGTCCGGATCCTCCCACTCGCCCAGTTCCTGGCGGAACGTGCGGCTCTTGTCCACCTCCAATTGGTCGTCGTCAGCAACGCGGATCGCGAAACGTTCCAACGGACGCGGCGCGGGCCCTTCGAAATGCATCCCATCCTTGTGGAACCCGCTGCCGTGACAAGGACACTTGAACTTCTGCTCCGATTCCAGCCAGATCGGGGTGCATCCAAGATGCGTACAGACCGCGCGAAGCACGTAAATCTGCGGCTTGCCTTGAAATTCACCCCGGACGATCCAGACACCGAAGCGATCCGTATACTTCGTCTCGACCTTCCCCGGTTCGTAATTCTCCAACTTGCCGACTCGGAACCGCAGCGGTGGCTCGATCAACACGTTGGGAAACATGAAACGCACGCTTCCCAAGAACCACGCCAGGAAGGTGGCTGTCAGCGCGGTGAAACCGACTGCCAGAGGTGAGCCAACCAGCAGCACCGCGGCCCTGCGGAAGAACCCCCGCCGGCTGTGGTCCGGGCTGGTTCGCGAGGCGGATGTGGCGGCGGCTTCGATCGCGTGCTCCGGCATGTCTTCCGTCATCCCCACTTTTCAAGGGTCGGCTACCGTCAGTCCACCTTGAAGCCGATCTTCAACGTCACTTGATACTGGTGTACCTTGCCGTCGACGATCGAGCCGCGCAACTCGACGACCTCGAACCAGCTCATACCGTGGACCGACTCCGCCGCCTTGGCGACGCCGTTGGCGGTGGCCTCGTCGAACGAGTTTGGAGACGTGCCGACGATTTCGATCTTCTTGTAGGCGGGATCTGCCATGAAATCACCTCTGGTTGTTACGATTTTCCAACGGACGCCGTCTCGCGGTGACGCTCACCGAGTTCGGCAAGCGTTCAAGGTAAAGCCCTCGGTGACGATTGGCAATGGGGGCATCGCCGGGCCAGGCGGCCGGGGAACTCGGATCGCGGAAACCGTGGAAGTGGCGTAAAATGCTGGTCGTTGTGCAACGAGTCTCTCGATTTTTTGAAGGGGTACGATGAGCAATCCTGCAGAAGAACGTCATGCATCGTCGCGTTCGGTGGACGAGATCCAGCAATGGCTGATCGACTATCTGGCCAAGGCGCTCGAACGGTCGCCGGACGACATCGACGTGACCGTTTCGTTCGACGATTTCGCCTTGGACTCCGCGACAGCGATCGGCATGACCGGCGAGCTGGAAGACTGGCTCGGCAAACACGTCGACCCCACCCTGGTCTACGACTACCCGACCATCGAACAATTCGCCCAGTACCTAGCCGACCAAGCCTGACCCCGGCGGGCAGATTCCCCCACAGCACCCCGATCGCTGCGCTGGAAATACCGCTGAAAACGTCGGCAATCGTCCCGGAAATTCGCAACCTTGCGCATTTTCGAGATTCCCGACCTCCAGCGATCGGCCCTTGCCGGGTTTTCGCCTGCGAGTCTCTTCCGCTTGCGAGCTTGCGGTGTCGAGGCACGTAGGCAAAGCGGCGCGGACGTGGACGCGGCAGGCGTCGAGCGAACTATCGTGAGAGTCACCGATTGGGGCCGAGGCAGCGCCCCTATGGCGTCGGGAACGGTTTGCGGCATTCGTCTTCGTCTGGACCGTCGGTCGCCGATACGGGCATTCCGTCCATCGACGAATGCGAAACCGTGAACCGGCGAATCGACAGGGCGTCGGTGAGATCATCGAGCTTGTTGGGGGAGATTACCGTCACCCTCGACGCGTGTGCCCCGAGCTCGCCGAGTCGCGTTCGAGGTTGCCATCCATGCATTGTTGGCCCGCGTTCGTTGGCTGGCGAGCGGTGTGGCGCAAGCACCCCGGTGCCAGTCTCGCAGTTCATCGGGGAGAAAGGTTGCCAACGGTTTCAATCCTTGTTGTGTTGGCTCGGGTTGGTCGGCGCCGGTGGCGATCACCAGGCTCTGCACCTTGTGCGCGGAGATTTCGACGGGACGCGGCGAAGCGGGCGACTTGATGATCAACCGCTCGCCCTTGCGCCGCAGACTTGTGCCAAACGTATTGATGATCAATTGCATGGAGAGATTATAGTCCGCGATCGCGCCAGACGGGACAGCGGTTCGGCGTGTGCCGGGGATGCGGCGGTTGACCGTGGGCGGCGCATGAAAAAAGCCCGGCTTCCTGGTTGGAAGTCGGGCTTGTTCTTTTGGCAACTTGGCCCGTTGGGCACCGTGGCCGAAGCGGGCGTCGGCTGGTCGCTGACTAGAAGATGCCCATGGCGACCAGGCTGTAGCGGACGACCAGACCGGCGGCGACGACGCTGACCATCATCATCAGCTTGATCAAGATGTTCAGACTCGGACCGCTGGTGTCCTTGAACGGATCGCCGACGGTATCGCCGACGACGGCCGCCTTGTGGGCGTCGGTGCGCTTTCCGCCGTGCGCGCCGCGTTCGATGTACTTCTTGGCGTTATCCCACGAACCACCGGCGTTGGCCATGAAGATGGCCACACAGAACCCGGCGGTCAGGGTTCCGACCAGCAGTCCCATGACGCCGGCAACTCCCAGCACCATGCCGGTGACGACCGGCAGCGCCAACCCGAGAATCGACGGGATGATCATCTCGCGCTGGGCGGCCTGGGTGCTGATCGCCACGGGGCGGGCGTAGTCCGGTCGGTCGGTGCCTTCCATGATGCCCGGCTTCTCTTTGAATTGACGCCGAACTTCTTCGACCATGCCCTTTGCGGCCCGTCCCACGGCCTTCATCGTCAACGCGCAGAACACGAACACCGCCATGGCGCCCAGGAAGACTCCGACCAGCACTTTGGGATTCATCAGCGTGCTGTCGTAATATTCGGAGAACGCCGACAAGGTCGCCTCATGGACCGGCACCAGCGCCGCTCCGGTGGCGGCGAAGACCGGGATGCCGTCGTCCGTGTCGGTCTTGAACATCTCCGCGGGGATGGTGGCTGGCTTGGCCGACGTGAAGGTCAGGGCGTCCCAAGCCTGCTCGACGTCCTTATCCCGGACATCGGTCGGCATGGCCATGAACGTTCGCACGCCGCTCTTATCGAGTTTCTGCACGACGAAGCCTTGCGACGCTTTGTAGAAGCCCGCGGGCTCGGCAGCCAACTCTTTCGCGACAAGCGCTTCGCCCCAGTGCTCGAAACCGATGCGGACTTCCTCGACGTAAGCCGCCAACAGCGCCAGAGCCGTCAGCGCGGCCGAGCCGATGGCGAAACCTTTGCCCGTCGCCGCGGTGGTGTTGCCCAGGCTGTCGAGCGCGTCCGTGCGTTCTCGCACAACGGGATCCAGGTGGGACATCTCCGCGTTGCCGCCCGCGTTGTCCGCGATCGGACCGTACGCATCGGTGGCCAGCGTGATGCCCAGGGTGCTGAGCATTCCGACGGCCGCGATTCCCACGCCGTACAAACCCAGCGAGAAGTAGTTGATATCCGCGAAATTCCATCCCGCCGCGAAGCCGAACGCGGAAACCATGCCGGCGCAGACGACCAGCACGGGGAACCAGACGCTCAGCATACCGTCCGCGATACCGCCGATGATCACCGTGGCCGGTCCCGTCAGCGATTGATCGGCCAGTTTCTTCGTCGGAGTGTACTCGTCACTGGTGGCGTACTCGGTCCACTTCCCGATCAACCATCCGGACAGCAGACCCACGATGACGCTGAACGCGACGCCCGGAATCCCGAACAGCAGCGTGCCTTTCGTCGCCGGCATCAGGAAGTAGGCCAGACCGATCGAAGCGATCATGACCAGCACGGTCGAAACGTTGATGCCCATGCCGAGGGCGGCCAACAAGTTCTTCTGCGTCGCCTCTTCCTTCGTCCGCACCGTGTAGATGCCCAGGATCGACAGGAAGATGCCTACGCCGGCGATGGCCATCGGCAACAGCAACGCCTGAAGCTGAGCCTGAAGGCTGGTCACGTTGTCGGGTAGCAGATGGTGCGTCGAGTAGGCCGCAACACCCAAGGCGGCTGTCGCGAGGATCGAACCGCAGTACGATTCGTACAAGTCCGCGCCCATACCGGCCACGTCGCCGACATTGTCACCCACGTTGTCCGCGATGGTCGCCGGGTTGCGGGGATCGTCCTCGGGAATTCCCTGCTCGACCTTGCCGACCAAGTCCGCCCCGACGTCGGCGGCCTTGGTGAAGATACCGCCACCGACGCGGGCGAACAGCGCTTGGCTGCTGGCACCCATGCCGAAGCACAGCATGGTCACGGTGATCTGTACCAGACTCAGGCTGTACTGGGGAGCGATGACGGGAACCAGCCAGTACAGGATGGCGAACCACAGACAGATGTCCAGCAGGCCCAATCCGACCACCGTCAGACCCATCACGGCGCCCGAACGGAAGGCCACCTGCAAACCGGCGTTCAGCGACTTCTGAGCACCCGCAGCCGTCCGGTTGCTGGCGTAGGTCGCTGTCTTCATGCCGCACCAGCCCGCCAAGCCGGAGAAGAAACCGCCGGTCAAAAAGGCGAACGGTACCCACTTGCTTTGGACGTTCAAGCCGAACGCGGCGTAGGCCAGCAACACGACGATCACGACGAAAAAGATCGCGACCACTTTGTATTGCTGCCACAGGTACGCGTTCGCACCTTCGCGCACGTAACCGGCGATTTCCTGCATCCGATCGTTTCCTGGATCCGAGGCCATCATCGACTTGAAGAAGAGATAAGCCTGGACAAGAGCCACGATGGACGCGACGAACGCGATGGTCCAAATCAGCACGACGATCATCTCGTTGCTCGCGGTGGACGGCGCGGCGCCTTCGGCCGCTTGGGCTAAACCGCACAATCCAACCAGCAACAGCACCGCGGTCAATCCGACGACGCGGGCGAAGCGTGAAAGAACACCTTGTTGAAACATAGTGATGCAACCTCGTTTTTGACAGTTGAAAACCAAATCAAAGTCTGTTTATGGGATCACCAAGCATGCTTGGGGGAAGGTGGGATCTGGGGCCGTCTGGACGAGAATATCCGGACGATGTGACGAGTTTATCGAAAACGGCTCTCTCCTGCAACTGCCCGGCATTCGTCGCTCACCCGATTTGCCTACAGCGAGGATAATCCGAGCCAACCAGCGTTCGCGGCTGTCGCATTGCCGACGAAGTTTGTTATTCTAGGAGGCAAGATCAACGCGATTCTCAGCAACCACATCCGAACCCTTTTCAAGCCAACGGCTTCAGGAATTCACGATCCATGAGTGATGCCAAACAACCGCCGTACTGGATGGGTTTCGATCTCGGCGGCACGAAAATGCTGGCGAAAATTTTCGATGCCAACTTTCAAGAGATCGGGCGAGAGCGGAAACGCACCAAGGGACACGGCGGAATCCGAAATGGACTGGAACGCATCGAGAAGACCATCCAAGGCGCATTGTCCAACGCGGGGCTGAAACCCGAAGATCTGAGCGGGATCGGAGTCGGCTTCCCGGGTCCGGTGGACATGGACCGCGGGGTCCTGCTGGAAGCCGTCAATCTGGGGTGGCAGGAGATGCCGTTGCGAGAGTTCATCGAGAAGCAGTTTAGCTGCCGGGCGGTGATCGCCAACGACGTCGATCTGGGTGTGTACGGCGAGTATCGATTTGGTGCAGGTCGGGGAGCCCGATGTGTCGTCGGTGTTTTCCCGGGCACCGGCATCGGCGGCGGGTGTGTGTACGAGGGCAAGATCTTTCGAGGCACGCTCAGCTCGTGCATGGAGATCGGGCATCTGCAAATTGATCCGCACGGCCATCTGTGCGGCTGCGGGCATTTCGGCTGTTTGGAAACGGAAGCCAGCCGATTGGCGATTGCCGCCGAAGCGGCAAAAGCCGCCTACCGGGGCGAGGCTCCGCATCTGCGCGAGCATATCGGCGCGGACTTGCAAGAGATCCGCAGCGGAATGCTGGCCGAAGCCATTCGCCAGGGCGACACGGCGGTCGACAAGATCGTCCGTCGCGCCGCGGAAAAAATCGGCGTCGCGGTGGGGAACCTCGTGACCATCATGTGCCCCGACACGATCATCCTGGGTGGCGGTCTGGTCGAAGCCATGCCTCAACTGTTCGTCGAAGTCGTCCATGCCATGGCTCGCGAGACGGCCATGTCCCCGTACCGGGACTTGTTCCGCGTTGTACCGGCTGAGTTGGGCGACGACGCGGGAGTGCTGGGCGCCGCGGCCTGGGCGGCTGACTGCCTGTCCGGGGCCAAGCCTTGAGTCTCCGGCACACGGACACGTCGAGGAGCGAGCGAAGCAATTTCGGCGAAGGCAACCTGTATGAAAACCCTCCTTCTGTTGAGACACGCCAAGTCGAGTTGGGACGATCCAACCGTGTCGGACCATGATCGGCCGCTGAATGCCAGGGGACTGCGGGATGCGCCGAAGGTCGGAGGCCTGATCAAGCAGCACGGACTGACACCGGATCTGATCATCGCCTCGACCGCCGCTCGCGCCCAAGTGACGGCTCGCCAAGTCGCTTTGCACTGCGATTACCGGGGCGCGATCGACACGAGCAGCAGCTTGTACCAAGCGCCTCCGGACGAGTACCGTCAGTACCTTCGCAGCTTGCCAGACGAATACGCGGCGGTGATGATGGTCGGCCATAATCCGGGTCTGGAGGATCTGCTGGAACAGCTCACCGGATCGTACGAGAAGATGCCGACGGCCGCGTTGGCCCACATCTCGTTGGAGATCGCCGGCTGGCGCGAATTTGTCGCCGGCACACGCGGCCAGTTGATTCGTCTGTGGCGGCCCAAAGACCTGCCGTCGTAACTGAACTTGCGAGAGTTCAGAGAGCCTAAGCCCACCATGAAACGTCCTCTTGTACCGATCCTGTTGGCTCTGCTGCTGCTGGGAATCGTCGTCGCCCGCTATGCGCGACGGCAACGGGTGTCGGCACCGTCGCAAGAGGTTTCCATCCTGGACTTCTACCAAGCCGTCGGGATCGACCAGGAACAGTTCGCCCGTTTTCTCGATCAATCGAGCAACCGCGGGTCGTATCCCGTGCTGATTCGCTTGCGAAATGACCAAGGGGATTGCCTGGTCGATGACCGAGTCGTGGTGCGCTGGAAAGACGGCGAGTACCGGTTGCTGATCGGCAAATCGGGCGTGCTGCGGTTTTCGCTGGGCCCCGAGAACCTCGCGGGCCTCAGCCTGGTCGTGCCTCGTGGCTTCGAGCGAGTCGAGCAGAGCACGATCCCGCTGGGACCACAGTACCGGGCCGAGGAGGATGTCGACGCCACCGGTTGGATCGGCGAGGTCGTTTACGACGGCGAGATCCTCAACAATCTGGTGCAACAACTGCATCGCATTCGATCCTCGGGAGACGTCGTCGGTTACGAGCGGTGGCGAGAACAATTGAGACGCACGCGGCCCGCAACAGCGATCGCGTTGCCGGAGCCAGTTCCGCTCTCGCCGGGTCTGAGTCCCGCGGAAATCTACGACCGATACCGCCGGTCGGTCGTGGTGATCGGCCAGTTGTATCGCGACGGGACGGTTACGCACGCCGGCGGCGTCGTATTGACAGCAACGGGAGTGATCGCGACGGCCTACCACGTGCTGGACAAGTCGTCGGAAATCGTGTCGCGCGGCGTGCGATTGTCGGACGGCAGCGTGCATCCGATCGTCGAAGTCCTGGTCGCGGATCAAAGCGAAGACCTGGCCCTGTTGCGGATCGCCGCCGACGGATTGGATTTCTGCCCGCTTTCTCCAGGAGACGTGACGGGAACGCCGGTGACAATCATCTCCCATCCGTCCGGTCGGTTTTTCACGTTGAGCCACGGTCACATCAGCCGCTACGCGGCCGTCATCCTGTACGGTCGTTCCACGATCAAGATGAGCGTGACGGCCGAATTCGCGGATGGTTCCAGCGGATCGCCCGTCTTCAATCCGCAAGGCGCCGTCGCCGGACTTGTCTCGTCGACCGAACCCGCCGGCAATCAGATGGTTTTTCGATCGGTCGTACCGGCACAGACGATCCGCAGGACGTTGGGCGGAGAGTGAATTGGGCGGTGGGTGTCCAAGCGGTTGGGGAGACGGTATCTTCAACGGCTGGACCATTTGGGCATCGTTCGCGCTGCCAAGTTCGGAGACTTCAGAAGGCGATCATTGTGAGAGTCCTCGTCACCGGGGCCGGTGGATTTCTCGGCCGCTATCTTGTCGAACAATTGGTCGCCCGCGGCGATCGAGTGCGATGCGTTTCGCGCGGATCCTACCCGGCTCTGGAATCCATGTGTGTCGAGACGGTTCAAGGCGATCTGCGCGACGCGGATCTGGCCATGGTCGTGTGCCACGGCATGGACGTCGTCTTCCACGCCGCCGCCGTGGCAGGCATCTGGGGCAGTTGGGATCACTACTACAGCATCAACACCCTGGCGACCAAGAACATCGTAGCCGGTTGCCTGCGGCATCGCGTGCGGAAACTGGTTTACACCAGCAGCCCCAGCGTCACGTTCGACGGCAGCGACCAGAACGGCGTGGACGAATCGGTCCCGTACGCTTCCCGGTGGCTGTGCCACTATCCACACACCAAGGCATTGGCCGAGCAGCATGTGCTGGCGTCCAGTGGTCAGCAGGGACTGGTGACCTGCGCCCTTCGGCCTCACCTGATATGGGGTCCTAGAGACAGCCACCTGATCCCGCGGTTGCTGAACCGGGCGCGCCAAGGGAAGTTGCGCCGAGTTGGAGACGGGAAGAATCTGGTCGACATGATCTACGTGGAAAACGCTGCCGCGGCCCACCTGCAAGCGGCGGATGCTTTGGAAGAGGGCTCGAAGGTTTGCGGCCGAGCGTATTTCATCAGCCAGGGCGAACCCGTCAATTGCTGGAATTGGATCAATGAAATCCTGGGCTTGGCTGGCCTGCCGCCGGTGCGAAAATCGCTGTCGTTTCGAACCGCTTGGAGGATCGGAGCGACCATGGAGACCGCTTACCGAACCATGGGTTGGACGAGCGAACCGCGGATGACGCGATTTCTGGCTTCTCAGTTAGCCAAGAGTCACTATTTTGACATCCAGCGGGCCCGAAATGACTTTGGTTATCTCCCGCAGATTTCCACGGCCGAAGGCATGAAGCGTTTGGCAGCGGAATTGTCACCGACCGGACTTTGATGTTTGCACTTCGAAAACGGGATGAGTGCGTCTTCAAGGCGAACAAGCGGGGTCGCTGCACTCGCCAGAGCCTGGAGCCTTTCCTCGTTCACGCTTCCGGCTACAATCGCGGAGATCCCTGTCCCAAATCTCGGCCGTCTCCTGTTCGGGGCGCTTGCCAATATCTGTGGAAATGGGTAGTTTCTTAGTTGTCAAAGAGCCGGACGCAGAACTCTCGAAATCCTCCCGGCTCGTCGGAAAGGAAATATGGTCGCAACCACTTCGTCAAGTCATCTGCCGGACAATCAACGGATTGTCTTGACAGGAATCGGATTGACGGCGCCGAACGGGAATTCGCTGGGCGAGTTCCGCGAGAGCCTGTTGAACGGGCGCAGCGGCGTGTCGGAATACGAGATTCGCTACGTAGGCAAGACCTTTGCCGGCATCTGTCACTTCGACGAACGCCGTTACCAGGCCCGCAAGGAGCTGCGGCGCGGGACGCGGGCCGGCAGCGTGGGAATCTACTGCAGCAACGAATCGGTTCGCGACGCCGGACTGGACTGGGAGAACATCGACAAATCGCGAGTCGGCATCTACTTGGGGGTTACCGAGCACGGCAACGTCGAGACGGAAAACGAGATCTTCGAGATCAAGGGGTACGATTACGACACCAGTTTCTGGTCGCACCACCACAACCCTCGCACCGTGGCGAACAACCCCGCGGGCGAAGTGGCATTGAACATGGGGATCACGGGGC
This sequence comes from Pirellulaceae bacterium, assembly GCA_023382975.1. Classification (GTDB taxonomy): domain Bacteria; phylum Planctomycetota; class Planctomycetia; order Pirellulales; family Pirellulaceae; genus SKKK01. The sequence goes on along the minus strand of JAHDXO010000045.1, from coordinate 48,150 downwards.
CGCACTACACGATCGGGGCGGCCTGTGCGGCTGGCAATGCCGGCCTGATCCAAGGCGCTCAAATGCTCCGGTTGAACGAATGCGATCTGGCGTTTTGCGGCGGCGTGTCGGAGAGCATCCGCACGTTCGGGATCTTCGCCAGTTTCCGCAGCCAGGGCGCGTTGGCCGAGCACACCGATCCGGCTCGCGCATCGCGGCCGTTCGATCTGAACCGCAACGGGATCGTCGTGGCCGAGGGAGGATGCGTCTACACGCTGGAGCGACTGGACGACGCTCGGCGGCGCGGCGCGCGGATCTACGGCGAACTGGTCGGCTATGCGATGAACACAGACGCCACGGATTTCGTGCTGCCCAATCCCGAGCGGCAGGCGGAGTGCGTGCAACTGGCGCTGAAGCGCGCGGGGCTGGCGCCCGAGCAGATCGACATCGTCAGCACGCATGCCACCGGCACGACCAGCGGCGACGCGCAAGAGTGCGATGCTCTGCGGCGGATCTTCGGCGGCTCGGACCGGACGTGCTTCAACAACACCAAGAGCTTCATCGGACACAGCATGGGCGCGGCCGGCGCACTGGAACTGGCGGGCAATCTGGGCGCGTTCCAGGACAAGGTCTGCCATGCGACGATCAACGTCGACGAACTTGATCCGGAATGCGAATTGAAAGGTCTGGTCCTGAATCAGCCGCGCGAGATGGAACATCCGAGCTACGTTCTGAACAACTCGTTCGGCATGCTCGGGATCAATTCGGTCGTGATTGTGAAACGGTTCTAAGGGCCGCAAACCTGAAATCAAAGACGGAGGCAACGCAGCATGACGCCCGCCGATATTCGTGCGGAGGTACTGGACATCCTGGAGAGCATCGCTCCGGACGAAGACCTCAGCAACCTGGATGACGAAGTGTCTTTCCGCGAGCAGTTGGAGATGGACAGCATGGACTTTCTGGACATCGTCATGGAGCTGCGCAAACGGCACCGGGTCCAGATTCCCGAGGAGGATTATGCGCAACTGGCCAGCATGTCCAGCACCGTTCAGTATTTGGCGCCGTTGATGAAGGATCTGTAGGCGGGCCGACGCGGGATCTCCGAATTCTCACGAACCGCGGGAGGGTCTCCGAATTCCTACGAATTCGTCTACGCGATGTACGACACGATCATCATCGGCGCGGGAATGTCGGGGCTGGCGGCCGGCATCCGCTTGGCCTACTACGACCAGCGGGTCTGCATTCTGGAACGCCACTACACGATCGGCGGGCTGAACTCGTTCTACCGGCTGCGCGGACGCGACTACGACGTGGGCCTGCACGCCGTGACGAACTTCACTCCGAAAGGCGCCAAACGCGGCCCGTTCGCTCGTCTGTTGCGGCAACTGCGTTTCCGCTGGGAGGATTTCACCCTGGCGCCCCAGATCGGTTCCGCGATCCGGTTTCCGGGCGTCGAGTTGCGTTTCGGCAACGACATCCGGTTGCTGGAGGCCGAGATCGCCGCGCGGTTTCCGCGCGAAAAGGACCGCTTTCAGCAACTGCTGCGCGAGCTGGTCGACTACGACGACCTGCAGCAGGAGCATTTCAACATGTCGGCCCGCGAGGTGTTGGGGCGGACGCTCCGCGACCCGCTGCTGATCGAGATGCTGCTCTGCCCGCTGATGTGGTACGGGAACGCGCGCGAGCGAGACATGGCCTTTGGCCAATTCTGCATCATGTTCCGCAGCATTTTCCTGGAAGGCTTCGCGCGGCCTTTCCGCGGCGTCCGCCCGATCCTGCGGAACCTGGTGAAGCGGTTCCGGTCGCTCGGCGGCGAACTGCGTCTGCGCAGCGGCGTCAACCGGATCGTCGTCGAGGACGGCCGCGCCACGGGCGTGGTGCTGGACGATGGCCAGCAGATCGCGGCCCGCCGGGTTCTTTCGTCGGCGGGGTTCGTCGAGACGATGCGGTTGTGCGAGGACATCACGCGAGTCGAAACCGACCTGGCGGGACAACTGTCCTTTGTGGAATCGATCTCGATCCTCGACAAACAGCCCGCGGAACTGGGCCACGACCGGACGATCGTGTTCTACAACGACTCGGACAAATTCCACTGGCAGACGCCGCGCGAGGGCTTGTGCGACATGCGTACCGGCGTCGTCTGTTCTCCGAACAACTACGCCTACGATCCATCCGACGGCCAGTTGCCCGATGGCGTCATCCGGATCACCTCGCTGGCCAGCTTCGACCGCTGGACGACGTTGAACGAGGAGCAATACCGCTTGGAGAAACTGCACTGGTACGATTGCATGGCCGCGTCGGCCGTCCGCTTCATGCCCGATTTCCGTGCGCACGTGATCGACACGGACATGTTCACGCCCAACACCATCCGCCGCTTCACCTGGCACGACAACGGCGCGGTGTACGGGGCGCCGGAAAAGCGATTGGACGGCACGACGCACCTGAAGAACCTGTTCCTGTGCGGCACCGACCAAGGGTTCGTGGGAATCATCGGAGCGATCGTCAGCGGGATTTCGATCGCCAACCAGCACTGCTTGAAGGACTAGCGCCCTGCCATGCCGAAAGACTTTCTGAAAGATGCCCGCGACCGCTACGACGTCATCGTGATCGGCGCCGGACTGGGCGGCCTGACCGCGGCCAACGTGCTGGGGCGAGCCGGGTACTCGGTCCTGCTGCTCGAACAGCACTACAAGCTGGGCGGGCTGGCCACCTGGTTCAAGCGGCCCGGCGGCCACATTTTCGATATCTCGCTGCACGGATTTCCGGTCGGCATGATCAAGAGCTGCCGGCGCTACTGGAACCGCGAGATCGCCGACCGCATCGTCCAACTGAAATACATCCGCTTCGACAACCCGATGTTCTCGCTGACGACGACCTACGACCGCGACGATTTCTCGCAGTTGCTGGTCGAGCGGTTTGGCATCGCCGCCGAGACGGTTCAGCAGTTCTTCGACACGGCTCGCGGCATGAACTTCTACGACGACCAGAAGTTGACCGTCGGCCAGTTGTTCGAGCGGTTCTTCCCGGGCCGCGACGACGTCGTCCGCCTGCTGATGGAGCCGATCGTCTACGCCAACGGTTCGACGCTGGAAGATCCCGCGATCACCTACGGGATCGTGTTTTCCAACTTCATGTCCAAGGGCGTGTACATCTTCGAGGGCGGCACGGACCGGCTGGTCCAGTTGATGCATCAGGAACTGCTGCGCAACGGAGTCGACGTGCGCATCCGCTGCAACGTCGAGAAGATTTTGGTCGAACACGGGCAAGTCAGCGGTGTCCAAGTCAACGGACGGACGATCGGCACGCGGGCCGTGATCTCCAACGCCAATCTTCGCTCGACGATCTTCCGGATGGTCGGCGAAAGGAATTTCGACCCCGCGTTCCTGGACGAGGCCCGCGCCGTGCGGCTGAATACCTCGAGCACCCAGGTCTACATGGCGCTGAAGCCGGGCGAGCAGATCGACGAATCGACGGGCGATCTGCTGTTCAGCTCGACGGCCCGCGAGTTCCGCACGGATCTGCTGCTGAGCCGCGACATCACCAGCCGCACCTTTTCGTTCTACTACCCGCGGATGCGGCCCCACGCCGAACCTCGCTATGCGATCGTCTCGAGCACCAACGCCCGCTACGAGGACTGGGCCAATCTGCCCGCGGAAGAATACGAAGCCCGCAAACAGGACTTGATCGAGACCACGCTGGACGCCCTGGAAAAATACGTCCCCAACTGCCGGGAGCGGATCGCGCACCTCGAGGCCGCCACGCCGCAGACCTTCGAACACTATACCCGGCACCTGGCCGGCGCCAGCTTCGGCACCAAGTTCGAGGGCTTGGCGATCAGCCGGGCGCTGCCCGAACAGATCGGCGGGCTGTACCACGCCGGCAGCGTCGGGATCATCATGTCCGGCTGGCTGGGCGCCATCAACTACGGCGTGATCGTGGCCAACGACATCGACGCCCGGCTGATGTCCGCATCCGCACCTTCGGCACCGCAACCCGCAGAGGCACCCTGAATGAACCGAGAAGCTATCGAAGCCGCTATCCCTCACCGTTCGCCGATGCTGCTGGTCGACGAAATCGTTCAGCGCGACGAGCGTTCGATCATCGGCCGCAAGACCTTCCGGGACGACGAGTTCTTCTTCCAGGGCCACTACCCGGACTACCCCCTGGTGCCGGGCGTAATCCTGTGCGAGGCCGCGATGCAAACCGGCGCGATCCTGTTGTCCGCCCAGATGCAGGACGGCGAAGGCGTCCCGGTCGCCGCGCGGATGAACGACGTCAAATTCAAACGCATGGTCCGCCCAGGGGAGACGGTCGAGATGGAAGTCCGCTTGAACGAACGCCTGGCCGACGCCTTCTACATGCAGGCGACCGTCCGCTGCAACGGCAAACTGGCCGTCCGTTTCGACTTCGCCTGCACGATGGCGAAAACAGAATTCTGACGCAACACCTTGGATGCAATAGCTGTTACATGACCAATGCGGACGCCAAACGATGTGCAGATTTGGCGGATTGCGTAGTCGACGTAGCGGAGCTTCCACGGTAAAATTGGCCCAGAGTGGCTGGACTTTACGCAACTCGAGTTGCAGAGGTGAAATGTGACCGAGCCTCGGATCGTTGATCGCGGCGATGGTCCCAAGATCGCGGGAACCCGGATCACGGTGTATACCGTGCTTGATTATCTGCGCGCTGGCCGCACGCAGGATTGGATTGCTGCCATGCTGAATCTGTCGTCGCAACAAGTCCAGGCGGCCATCGACTACATCCACGCGCACTCGGATGTCGTAAACGCGGAGTACGAGCGGATCTTAGCGCGAATACAAACAGGCAACCCGCCGCACGTGGAAGCATTGCTGCGCGCGAACCGGGACAAAGTGAAAGCTCATCTGTCGCACCAACATGCGGCAAGCAACTGATCGACAAACATGCTGCGAATCATGTCCGACAACGACGTTCAAGGGCATGTCAGACGCGTGATCGATATTTGTCAGTCGGCCGTCTGGGAGGAATTGTGGCGCGACCTCCAATGCAAGCTTTGCACGTTCGAGGATCTTGGCTTGAGCGGAGACTCGACCGACGCAACGGTCTGGCACACGTGCCAAAGCAACCAAGTGATCCTGATCACCGGCAACCGCAACTCGGAGGGGTCCAGTTCGTTGGAAGCGACCATCCGCCGTCACAATACCGTGGACGCACTCCCGGTGCTCACTTTGGCGGACCCCGACCGGATCGGACGCGACGCGCAATACGCTGCGTTGGTTGTGGCGCGCCTTTTTGATGTTCTCATCGACGTCGACGTGCTGCGCGGAACAGGCCGCTTGTACTTGCCTTGACTGTCGGCGCGACTTGAATTTGTGAAAATGGGACAGGCATCAGGTGTTCTTGTCCGGAGCCGATCACGTGTTTCACAGAGTTGGAGGACCGATGAACGGATACCAGCGGATCGAGGCGGTGATGCAGGGGCGGTGGCCGGATCGGGTCCCGGTGCTGTTGCACAATTTCATGCATGCGGCGCGCGAGGCCGGTTACACGATGCGGGAGTTTCGCTCCGATCCGCAGTGCATCGCCAGCTCGTTCATTCGCGCCGTCGAGACCTACGGCTACGACGGCGTGCTGGTCGATGTGGATACCGCGACGCTGGCCGAGGCGGTGGGCGTTCCGACGGACCTGCCCGAGGACGACCCGGCCCGTTGCCACAGCGGCTGCTTGGCCACGCTGGAGGCGGTGGACGACCTGCCGCCTCCAGACATCGCCCGGCATCCACGCGTGCAGATCTGGCTGGAAGCCACTCGCATCTTGGCGGATTACTTCCGGGGCGAAATCTACCTGCGGGGCAATTGCGATCAGGCGCCGTTCTCCTTGGCCAGCATGATGCGCACGCCCGCTCAGTGGATGATGGATCTGCTGGACGACGAGCATCGCGAGCATGTGCTGCGGCTCTTGGAATACTGCACCGAAGCCAGCAGTCAATTCGTGCGCTTGGTGGCGTCGAGCGGGGCGCAGATGGTTTCCAACGGAGACAGCCCGGCCGGGCCGGAGATCATTTCGCCGGACTTCTATCGCCGCTTTGCCCAGTCGTACGAGCAGCGATTGGCGGCCGTCGCTCACGAACTGGGGCTGCCCTACGTGCTGCACATCTGCGGCCGGACCGATCCGATCCTGGACGACATGGTGGCCACCGGGGCCGACGGGTTGGAGATCGACTACAAGACCGACGTGCGGCTGGCTCACGACCGGATGAACGACCGCACGGTGTTTCTCGGCAATCTGGACCCCAGCGGCGTCCTGACGTTCGGCACGCCCGCCGAGGTCGAACGGAAGACCCGCGAATTGCTCGCCGTGTTCGCCGACACGCCGCGATTCATCCTGAACGCCGGCTGCGCCATCCCGCCTACCGCGCCGCCCGAAAACCTCCGTGCGATGATCCGGGCGGCGCGGGGCTAATGTCTTGATTCGCCGCAAGGGAAAGCACAAACGGCCGTCTAAAATCGGCGGCGGGTTACGACCGTGTCTTCGACGAAGACTTCCTGCGGCAACAGGCTTTCGTAATCCGCCAGATTGCCGTTGTCCAGACAGCTCCTGATAATGTGCCGTCCCAGCGGGTCGAGGTCTTCTTCCAGGTACTGCGGCAACTCGCGCCGGAAGAAGTCGTACAGCAGCTTGGCGCCGGCATCGTAGCCGTCCTCGCCCACTTCGGGCTGAGTGTGAACCTCCAGGAACCAGTGCGGGATCAACGTGCCTTCGATTTGCATGGACCGCATGGCGTAGCCTAGCAAGGGGCAGCGGGCCGGAACCAATTGGTCGTGGCGGAAGCGGGCCGAACCGCGGCGGGCCATGTACTCGCGCGCCAGCCATTGCGGGACAAACCCGGTTTCCCAAGCGCCGATGTGCTGGTTGGGAACCAGAATGTAGCGGGTCTGCGGCGTCTGCTGGATCTGCCGCAACAACAGGTTGGCCTGCGTTACTCGCCGCCCCGTCGCAAACGGCCAGAACGAGCCTACTCCCTCGCTGCTCATCTTCTCCGATTCGGTGATGCTCGGATTGGCATGGCCCCGCGGCGCCACCAGGCGCCACAGCCAAGCCAGGGCGGGCGGCAGGATGTGCAGAATCCCGAAGATCCCGTAATTCGGCTGCTCGCGCGTGGTTGGGGGGGTGCGCACGCCAAAGCTGCGTTGATCCACGGCCACCGGATCGTCGACGACGCCCGGCACCAGACGCCGCGGCATGATGATCCGTGGATTTGGGCACGGCTTACCCGGCTCGTCGTGGATATGCTCCCAAATCAACGCCGTCGCGTTCGGTTTGCCGTCCATATTCAACATCAACAGCGGCTCTTTCGGATGGCAGCACAGCGATTCCCAGTACGGATCCGTGCCGTAGCGCGTGATATGGTTCAACCGCAGGAACCAAGCGTTCTCCGCGTCCATCACGACCAACTTGCCGCCCGAACTCTGCAGCGAGGGGTGGCACAACGCCATATCGTCCGACACAGGACGCAACTCGCAGGCCCGCGGCAGCGACAGCAGCCGTCGCTCGCCCGTGACCAGATTGCGGCCCAACAGGACTTGCCCGTCCGGCTCGCGATGCACCGGTTCGAGCATCTCGCTCTTCCCGCCGCCGCTGGCGCCTTCGTGCAAAATCGTCACGACATTGTCATACGGAGTCACGACTTGAACGGTCGAAGCGTGCGCGGTCAGCCAGCCCTCTTGTTCGCCCTGGTGGATCAGAACGCCGTAGGCGCCCTTCTTGGCGCTCGGGCCGGGGTACAGGTTGTACGCGAAGATCTCATGCACTTCGGCCTGCCGGTTGTGGACGACCACCTGACGGCCCTGGCAATGGGTGTGCCGGAAGGGTGGCGCAATGTAGAGGATCGCTTGCGGACTGAAATCCAAAGAGACCTTCTTCGCGGGCAGCATTTCCTGCAGATCAGCCAGGGCTCCGCAGAAGAACGCGGCATTCTTGGGACAGACCAGCAACGTTGGGTATCCGAACTCCCTTCCGCCCGTGTACAGCGGCAACAGGATCAGCTCTTGGGTCGCAAGCCAATCGAGCGTCTCTTGGCGAAGCGACTCGAACGGTGCGCCGAAACGGTCTTCGAATTGAGGCTTATCCGAGGGTTGATCGTCCGCGATCACCATACAGTCGGGGTCGCGGCGGCGCATGTAGGCCTCGGTGTAGTTGACCGACAGGCCGTTCCGGCACCGCGTGACGACCGCCTCGACGACCCGTCCCTTGTCGGGAACCTCGTACGCCACTTCGAACGTGTCCGCTTCCGGATCATTGCCCATGGCCAGTTGCAGCAACGTCTTGCGGTCCCGCGGCACGCAGAAGCTGGGGCAGGCCGCCAGCAATGCCTTCAACTCGTCCGGCAATGACATTTCCGAATATCGTTCTTCCAACATGAATCGCCTTTCTTTGGATGCGACCGCACCCGCGGGAGGGGGCAGGCTGCCGCACGTCTTTCATAAACCTGTGATTCGACGCCGGGGAATTCTAGCGGAAGCGAGGCGTTTTGCGAATTGCCCATCGTTCGTCGGCAAAGCCTCGACATCGTCGACCGGCGCTGGCAAAATCGGATGCAGGGAGCAAACCGGCGCTTTTGGGGCCGTTTTCGCGGAGGAATTATGAGTTTTCTAATCCGATTGTTTACCTCGCGATGGGGGCCGATTGTGACCGGCGTGGCCGTGGGGGTGCTCGGGCCGCTGCTGGTTCGCTTCGGAAACCCGGGCAATATGGGTGTTTGCGCCGCATGTTTCATCCGCGATATCGCCGGATCGCTCGGGCTGCACCGCGCCGCTGCAGTTCAGTACATCCGGCCTGAAATCATCGGTCTCGTGTTGGGATCACTGGTCGCGGCGTGGATCTTCCGCGAGTTCCGGGCGCGGACTGGATCGGCGCCGCTGGCCCGTTTCCTGCTGGGCGTGTGCGCCATGATTGGGGCGCTGGTATTCCTCGGTTGTCCATGGCGCGCCTACCTGCGACTGGGCGGCGGCGACTGGAATGCGGCGGTGGGGATTGCCGGTTTGGCCGCGGGCATTGCTGCGGGCGTTGCCTTCCTGCGAGCGGGATTCAGCTTGGGCCGCAATCGTCCGGCATCGCCGGCGTTGGGCTGGATGCTGCCGGTGCTGACCGTCGCTTTGCTGATCGTTCTGCTGTTTCCGATTTCTTTCGGGCGCGATGCGGCGGGCGCACCGGTCGGTCCCATCTTCGTTTCCGAGACCGGTCCCGGCAGTCAACATGCCGCCGTCTGGCTTTCCCTGACGGTTGGTCTGCTGGTTGGGTTCATGGCCCAGCGCAGCCGGTTCTGCACCGTGGGGGCGTTGCGCGACATGATCCTGATGCGGGATTCGCATTTGTTGAACGGCGTGGTGGCATTGGTCGTCGCAGCGCTGGCGACCAATCTGCTGCTGGGCCAGTTCAAGGCAGGTTTCGCCGGCCAGCCGATCGCTCACACGAACTGGCTGTGGAATATCGGCGGCATGGTCTTGTCCGGCTTGGCCTTCACCTTGGCCGGCGGCTGCCCCGGCCGACAGTTGGTACTGGCCGGTGAAGGCGACGGCGATGCCGCGGTTTTCGCGTTGGGAATGCTGGTCGGTGCCGGATTCGCCCACAACTTCTCGCTCGCCAGTACTCCCGCCGGTCCTGGGATCTACGGCCCGGCGGCGGTCGTGATTGGTTTGATCGCGTGTTGCCTGATCGGCTTGACGATGCGCGAACCACCGAGATCTTGAAATGGGGTTGCCAACCATGGAACATACCACGATTGACGCGCGCGGACTTTCCTGTCCTCAGCCAGTGCTGTTGACTCGGCAAACGATCGGCGGATTGACGGCCGGAATTGTCGAGATCCTGGTGGATTCGGTCACTTCGCGTGAGAACGTCAGCCGCTTTGCGCGGACCTCGGGCTGGACGGTCACCGCCGAAGATACACCGGACGGCGATTACCGGCTGGTGCTGAAGAAATGAAACCGGCGTCGGATTTCGGACGAATGCTGTACCTTGATCACGCGGCAACATCCTGGCCCAAGCCACACGAAGTAATCCGGGCGATGGACGATTTCTGCAACCTCGCGGGAGGCAATCCTGGCCGTTCCGGGCATCGACTCTCGCTGGCGGCCAGCCGAGTGGTGTACGAGACTCGCGAAGCGGTAGCGGAATTGTTCGGTATGTCCGATCCGTTGCGAGTGATCTTCACCGCCAATGCGACGCATGCGATCAATCTGGCTCTACGCGGACTGTTGCGCAACGGCGACCGAGTGGTCACCACAGGGATCGAACACAACGCGGTCATGCGGCCGTTGCGAGCGTTGGAACAACAGGGCGTTCGGCTGGCGGTGATTCCATGCGAGCCGGACGGATCGATCGACCTTGCCCGAGCCGCCGAGGCGATCATGCCTGGAACTCGGATGGTCGTGATCAACCATGCCAGCAACGTGGCGGGAACGATCCTGCCGATCACGGAACTCGCTCGGTTGGCCCACGACGCGGGCGCCTGGCTGCTCGTCGACGCAGCCCAGACAGCGGGCGTGATCCCGATCGACGTCGCGGCGATGGGGATCGATCTGCTGGCGTTCACTGGCCACAAAGGGCTGCAGGGACCGATGGGAACCGGGGGATTAGTGATCCACAGCACCGTCGACACGGCCACGATCGAGCCACTGATCTACGGCGGCACGGGCAGTCGTTCCGCGCACGAGACACAGCCCGAATTCTGCCCCGACAGGTTCGAGAGCGGGACGCCCAACGGCGTCGGCATCGCCGGTCTCGGCGCCGGCGTACGTTGGGTTCGGCAACGCGGAATCGCGACGATCCGCGAACACGACCGGGAACTGGCACGCGCCCTAGTCGAAGGCCTCGCAGCAATTCCCGAGGTTGCCTTGCACGGACCGACCGATCCAACGCAACGGACAGCGACGGCTTCGTTCACGGTCGCCGGGCGGCGCGTGTCGGAGATCGGTTTGCGGCTGGACGACGAATTCGACATCCTGTGCCGAGTGGGCCTGCATTGCGCACCGGCCGCTCATCGCACCCTGGGCACCTTTCCCGAAGGAACCGTGCGTTTCGCCGCCGGGGCCTGCACTCGCCTGGAAGAGATTCAAACCGCAATCACTGCGGTGGAGCAGATCGTGCGGACATGAGCAAGTACGGCGTAGTTCTCTTCCACACAACCTCCTCCGCGATGCGTGCCGAAAAGACGCTGAAACAACACAGCTTGGAGATCAAGATGATTCCGACCCCGCGGCAGTTTTCCAGCGATTGCGGGATCGCGTTGAGATTCGATGGCAGGCTGGCAGGGAGCGTCGGCGAGTTTCTGGAAGAGGCACGCGTCGAAATCGCCGGGATTCATCCGCTGGACTAATCCGCGTTGTCGTCGATCAAGTCCAAGGCCATTCCCAACCGCGCCCGGTCAAAGATTTCACGAACCACCGGTTGCAGGTTTCGCAGATAGAAAGCACTGCCCTCGTCGCGCAGTCGCCGGTTCATCATGATCAGACGGGCCATGAACGAACTGTTGATCAGTTCCAAACGCGACAGATCGAGGATGACGCGGACCGGTTCGCCGTTGATCAACAGTGATCGCACTACCCGCTCGACTTCGATCGGTTCCGGAGAACGGCCCGGGATTGCTTCGAGCACGATGGGATCCCCGTCGGCCAGTCGCCTGCACCAAAGGTAGTTCCCGCACTCCGAGCACGGAGCGTCGAAGGGATGCGGAGCGAGTACGTGCGGAAGCGAGTTTCCGCAAACCGGACATCGGTAGGACACATGGTCCTTTGCAACAGTATGCTGCGCTAACATCGGAGTGCCACCATGAAAGAAGAAAGCAGTGCCGTGGAACCAACGCACCAGATAGTGGCGAACTCATTACGCCCTATCTGAATTCTAATTAGCCTCTCCGAACTTTCCAATAGTGTTTGTAGAGTATTTCCCCCAAACTAACAATGCCCAATCTTCGGCAAATCCGAGCCAGCCAAACGATGCAAGCTTTTTGGGGAAAGAACTCCGCATCCCTAATCACTTCAAGGGGGCCAGCTTGATATTCCGGAACTGGATCGGCGTGCCTTCCGATTGCAGGGCGATGGCCCCGCGATTCTCGCTCACGTTCGTGGCGTGATTGACCAGGACTCCGTTCACTTTCACGACGATTTCGTTTCCCTGGCAGACGATCTCCATCGTATTCCATTGACCGATGGGCTTTTCGGAATCATCGGTAAGATTTCGATAGCGGCGTCCCGACTTGCGTTCCTGTTCGTCCGTCACATTCAACTCGGTTCCGATGATCCAGAAGTCACCCGCGTTGCCGTTGGCCAGTTGCACCTCGATGGATTTGCACCAAACGCCCAAGGCACCAGGCGTGGAACAGTGGACCAGCACCCCGTTGTTGCCACCTTTCTCCGTGTGCCAACGCCAGTCGAGCGTCAAGCGATAATCCGAAAAATCGCGTCTTTCCGTGATTAGGTATCCTGCCGGTTTTCCCGCGCAAGTCAGCACGCCGTCCTCGACCGTCCAGACATCCGTCATCTTGACATTGGGATCGGCCAGATGGTAACTCCAGCCGCCCAGGTCCTTGTTGTTAAACAGCGAGATTGTCTCCCCTTCGTCAGCTCGCAGGGCGATACAAGACAAAGTTGCAGCGAAAAAACAGCCAAACCGAACGGCGGATTTCATGGTCAACTCCTTGAATCAGAACATCGAAGGACACAGCGCAGAACTTGGTCAATTTATCGCATTCAGTGTCAATTTCCACCGTGTATCTGATCGGTGGTGGATGGGAAGGTTGGGTGTGCCCCCGCTTCTTGCTGGTCTAGCTGGGGCATTCGGCCTTGTTTGGATCCGCCGAACCTCGACCTATATTTTTCTGAATGCGATGCACTGGGCGCGATCGTCAATCGACCTCCCCGAAATATGTGGCTAACGACCAATTCGGGGAACCATTTGACCGTCGATCGCGTCCAAATCCCGCAGCGTTGCTGGAACTTCCCAAGGTAACAGACCAAGAAGCGATGGGTACGACATTGTCCAAGTCGAAGCAAAGCGGACACCGGCGCAGCGGGATAAAAGGTCCGAAACGATCCGATTCGCTTCGGCGTCTCGCGCTCGAGACGTTGGAGTCTCGCTTTCTGATGACGCAGTTCGGCGGACTCGTCATAGACGCCATCTTTCCGGTCGGCGACACCGATGTGCATCCGTTTGCGGTCAGTCAGGCACAGTTGGACGCAGCCGGCGGAAAGATCCAAATCACCTTGTCGCTCTCGGATTCGTTCGGAACCTTCATTCCTCAAGCGATTCTGTACCACGAGTCGGGCGATCAGATCGGCGGAATGTTGGGATCGGGAAGCAAGAGTCGGTACGAATTGCGGGAAGCCGGCACGTACAACGTCTTGATCCGGGACAACGACCACAAGGACGCCGGCGACTACGCGGTTGCCGTAACCGGATTGAACCCCGTCAGTTCCGATGCCGTGTCGATTTCCGCTGGCGACGTCAAAGCAGGATTGCTGCTGCCTGGCCAGATCGCGACCTACACGTTCACGGCATCGGCCGGCGACGTGATGACCATCTCGCTGGCCGAGACGGATTCGAGCACCGCGGGCTTTCTGCCGCGGGCCGAATTGTATTACTCGCCGACGGGCCAGCGTCTTTCGGTGTTGTCCGCGACGACCGGCGGCACAGTCAACGAGATGTCGTCGGGGAAGAAGTACATCACGCGACCGCTCCAGCAGACCGGGCAGTACGTGATCCAGGTGTACGACAACAACTACACGCACACGCACGACAACGGATACGCCATCGCACTGGAAGGCCTGAGTCCTCCGAGCGCCGACGCAGTCTCGATCACTGCGGGTGCTCTTGTCAGCGGGGCCATTGCCTTGGGCGAGATCGACAGTTACCGCTTCGTCGGCTCCGCGGGCGATTTGGTAACCATCTCGATGTCTGATGCGGTGTCTGGCCTGAAGAACCGTTTGTGGGCGGAATTGTACGCCCCCTCCGGCACGCTGGTCAGCAAGCTGAGTTCCACCACCGGTCCCAGCGAAGTCGAGAACGGCAAGAAGGTGACCTATCTCCTGCCCGAGACGGCCACCGCCGAGAATCCCTACGTGATTCAGGTGTACGACAACAACTACACGGACGCGGAGGATTACGGCCTGGCTTTGCAAGGACTGAATCCGGTCAGCGCGAACGCGAAGCAGATTCTGCCTGGCGAATCCCTGCCTGGGACGATCGACCAGATGGGCCAAGTCGATTCGCACTTCTTCACGGTGACCGGAAACGACTTGACCGACGGCGACGGGACGTACCAGGTGCGAGTGGCCTTCGAATCGGATACCACGATTGCCTACAAACCCCGGGCGATCGTCTATTCGCCGTCGGGAAAGGAACTGACCACGGTCTCGCCGGGACAGAACAAACTGCTGTTGCTGTCCGAACCAGGAGACTACTCGGTCCAGGTCCACGACGACGATTTCACGCACACCAAACAGGAACTGATCGACCGCGGCCGGGTTCCCGATTACACGCTGCGGTTACTGGACGCGCAACCGCCTCGCGTGCTTGGGGTCACCGCCAGCGACACGCTGATTACCGATGCGGACATCGGGACGCCGTTCGGCGTCACGGTCGTCTTCAACGAATCGATGGATACCGGAGTCACGCCCGATTTCGTGTTCACGCCCAACGTCGCGGGAACCGCGGGGGCCACGCTGGTCGTCCCCTCGTCGCTTGGCTGGAGTTCCACGAACGTGCCCAACGACACGTATTCGGTCAACTTCGAGATTGCCGACCGGAACGTCGCCGAGGCCAGCATCCGTATCGGCGTGACGGGAGCCCGGGACGTTGCCGGCATCTCGCAGCAGACGCATACCGGCGAGGCCGTCTTCGCCATCGATACGCGAAACCCAATCGTGGCCAGTCTCACTCCGTCCGACAACGCCACGCGCGTCGTTTGGGACGCCAACTTGGGAATCCTCTGGAATGAACCTGTCGCCCGCGGCGCCGGGGAGATCGCGATCCGACGTTCCGACGACGATGCCTTGGTCGAAGCACTGTCATCCGACAGTCCGCGAGTGACGGTGTCCGGGGCTCAGATCACGATCGATCCAGCGTCGGTCCTCGATCCGGATACGGGCTATTACGTCGAGGTCAGTGCGGGCGCATTCCGGGACTTGGCCGGCAATCCGTCGGTCGAAATCAGCGGGAACGCCGCCTGGAACTTCACCACCATCAGCATCCCGGCGCGGAACAAACCCTTCGTGGCTCGACCGCTCAACGATTTGTCCTTCTTGCAGGGCAGAACGCGGTACGAAGTGGATCTCGCGGGCGTCTTCGACGACTTGGATATTCCGCTGGGCGATGCCCTGACCATCGAGTTCACCAACGCGACCGACAGTACGAATCCGGCTCTGTTGACCGCGGCCCTGGACGGTGCGACTCTCGAACTCGTCTTCACCGCGGGCGAAGTGGGACAGACGCTGCTGACCGTGCATGCCCGGGACCTCGCCGGACAAACGGCCAGCGATTCGTTCCTCGTGCGAGTCCTGGCGACCCCGGTTGCCGTCGACGATCCGGTCACGACGATGGAAGATGTACCGGTCGAGATCGCCGTCTACGAGAACGATTTCGATCCCGATGGCGAGGTGCGTGCCAGCACCGTGTGGCTGGTCGCCGGCTCCGGGCCCAACTCGGGTGCAGTGGTGTTGGACAACGGAGTTTTCACCTACACCCCGTCGGCGAACTACTTCGGCACGGATTCCTTCCGCTACACGATTCGCGACAATGAAGGGTTCTTTTCGAACGAGGCCCTGGTCACGATCACCATTGTGGAAGTACCGGATTTCCGGAATGCCGCGATGCCCGGCGATGTCAACAATTCCGGAGCGGTATCGCCGGTCGATGTCCTGGTCCTGATCAACTACATCAACCAAGTAGGCTTCGAGTTGCCGCCCGATCCCGTTCCGCCGGACAAGCCGCAGTTCTATTACGACGTCGACGGCGACGGCCTGGTGACGCCGAAGGACGTCATCGCCATTGTCAACCTGCTGAACGAAACGTCGCAGGGCGAGGGCGAAGCCGCTTGGCCATGGGATTGGTCCGCCATGCTGACTCGCCCCTGGCCCCTCGAGCCGGGAGTCCAGGCGGAGGCAGAGGCTCATTCCGGATCGGCGACTGGCGATGTTGAATTCACGCCACTCGACGCCGATCCGTTCCCCGCATCCCAGCAACTCGCCGACGACAACCCGCGCGATGAAGTGTTCCGCACCCTGTCGGCTGATGCGAATCGCGACGCCGACGCGTTGTCCGCCGAATTGCTCGATGTGTTGGCAGCTTCCTGATAGGCCACGAAACATCTCAATCCCCGGACTTCGGCCATCTGCCGCGTCTGCGCACAGCCATCGCCTCCAACGCCCTCGCGACTCGAAGACGCAGGATGTCCCCTCTCGATTGGTGTGGGACTTACACGTGCAGGCAGCCTGTGGTACGTTAACCGACGAGTTCATTCGGTTGGGAAACGCAGATCCGCCGCTGGCCTCGCCGGTTCCACGAACCCCGTTTATTTCACCAACCACTTGCAGGAGACACACCATGTCCGACTGGGAAGGATTCATCGAACAGCAGACCGCGTTTATCCGGGACGCGGTGGGCGAGGGGCTTGCGATCAACGCACTGAGCGGAGGCGTCGACAGCTCGGTCGTCACCGTTCTCGGCCACCGCGCGATCGGCGACCGCTTGAAGACGGTGTTCATCGACAACGCCTTGATGCGGGAGGGCGAGCCCGAGTTCGTCGTGGAAGCGTTCGCTGCGCTGGGCATTCCGGTCGAGCGGATCGACGCGCGATCCGAGTTCCTCGGGGCGCTGGCCGGCTTGACGGACCCGGAAGAAAAACGACAGGCCGTGACCTCGACGTTCTACCGCGACGTCTTTGGCCGTTTGGTGCGACAAACGGGCGCCCGGTTCCTGCTGCACGGCACGATCCTGACCGACATCGAGGAGACCGTAGCCGGGATCAAACGCCAGCACAACATTCTGGCTCAACTGGGCATCGATCCCGAGCAGCAATATGGCTACCGCGTCCTGGAACCGCTCGACACGCTGCGCAAGGACGGGGTGCGCGAAGTCGGGCGTCGGCTCGGTCTGCCCCGGCAGATCACCGACCGGATGCCGTTCCCCGGTCCGGCGCTCGCGACGCGAATCGTTGGCGAGGTGACGCCCGAACGTCTGGCAACCGTGCGCGCCGCGACGGCGATCGTCGAGGAGGAACTGGCCGAGATCGAGACCTTCCAGTACTTGGCGGTGCTCTTGCAGGACAAGGCGACCGGCATTCGCGACGGCCGCCGCGAATACGGCGAGATCATCGTCGTCCGCTGCGTCGACAGCGTGGATGCCCGCGAGGCGACGGCCGTCGAAGTGCCGTGGCCCAAACTGCACCGGATCTGCCAGCGCATCACGTCGCTCGACGGGGTCAACCGCTGTCTGTACGATCTGACGCCCAAGCCGCCCGCCACCATCGAATACGTTTGAGGACCGGCGGCACATCCGCCGCGCGCACGGTCAGGGGCCCGTCTTCTTCATGGCGATGCTGTGGAGGGTCAGGACGGCCCCCATCGCCAACAGCGCGTAGGAAAGCCAGCGCGGCGGGCGGATTCGTGTCCGCTGCATGGGAACCTGGCCGTTGGCGACCAGCGACATCGGCAGTTTCCACGGGCTGGATGTGCTTTCGGCCTGGGCCGAGCGTTTGGCGAGGAACCGCGTGCTGGGCTCGTTCAGCACGAAGGTATCGACAAAGCGGAATTGCAGGCCGAGCAGCAGCAGCAAGATTCCCATCAGCATAAATTGGTTGCGGTTGATGTCCATTCTCCGATCCCTCCGAGGCGGTGCAAATGGGACTGGCTCCGCGCTGGGGCGGAGAAAATGCTGGAAATTTGTTGGTCGCGAGGTGCCTGTCCCAATTTTCTCGCAGGCTCTCCGGTAGACGAGCGACCGTTCTCTGAGTATCGAGCGTCCGGCCGAGGCGACTTGAGTACCCGCATCCGGCAACGGATTCGGACGGTTCGGCCGGTTGTACACGAACCGCAGGTTTCTCGTGATAAAGTGGTTGCGAGTATCCGAACCGTCCGGTTGAACCGTCCGCGGTGGCGGCGGATAATGGCACGCGCGGCGACGGCGCCGTTGAGCGGTCAGCGTGCGTCAGGCCTTTCGGCCTGACCGGGTGAAGAAGCGGCAAGAACGGGGAATCCTCAGAATGTCGGAAGCCATCTGGTACTTCGCCGACGGCGATGAAGAACGCGGGCCAGTCACCGAAGCGCAGATCCGGACCTTGATCGGCACCGGCAATCTCAAGCCGGATGATCTGGTATGGCGCGAAGGTATGGACGACTGGCTGCCGGCAGGAGATGTCCCGGGACTTTACGGCGGCGGCAGTTCCGCTCCCGCGCCGGACGCCCAACTGCCGACCGCCAAGGTCCGGCAGGAACGGCAGGCAGCGGCAGCGGAAACGAAAGATCCGCGCGCGGCCATGAAGCGGCGGGAACCGGACCGTCCGGGCCGCTGGAAACCGACGCGGTCCACCGAAGTCTTCAAGTATCTCGCATTTCTCGGGCAACCGCTGCTGTTGGCGGGCCTGCTGATGGTGATCGGCAGCCGCGGGTGCGAGTCGGCGGCGATGCGTTATGCGGAACGCTTGGCGTCGCGGGTCGATGTGGTCGAGACGCGATTGGAATCGGAGTGGCAGCGCAAGCGGACGTTGCTGGAGCTTCAGGTGCGGAGCCTCGAAGAACGGCCGCAACTGAATCCGGCCGAACAGCAACGGTTGAACGATCTGAACGCCGACATTCGGCAGTTGGACGAGCAGCGCCAAGCCGACTTGGAGAAGAAGCGGACTGGCGAATGGAAGGAACTGATGAACGCGGCCCGGGAGGCGCGAGCCGGCGTCGTGATGTGGAACTTCTGGCGAACTGGTGTTTTCTGGTTCGGCACGCTGGTGCTGGCGATCGGACTGTTGACCGTCGGGTTCACCAGCTCGGGCCCCGAACGCTGGATGGCGCTGGCCATGGTGACCGCCATCTTGTTCAGCCTGTACTATGCGCGCAGTCTCTGACCGGTTTCTTCGAAGTTGCACTTCTCGACGGGGTAGCCGAATTCGTGAGAATTCGGACTCTGGGTAGGTAGCTGTCCCCCGCGAAACACCAACGAATTCTCAGGAATTCGGCTACTCGCAACTTCAAAGACCAGTTTCGGGCGTTGCGGCCCCCGATCTGCGAGTTGGCTGAATTCTCACGAATTCAGCTACGGGGCGTTGGCAGCTACGAATCCGTCCCCTGCAGAATGTCGCGGGGGCCCGTTTCTCGCGGTGCCGTGCTCATGTATTTCTCGATCACGGCTCTTTTCTCTTCTACGGTGCCAGTCGCCAAAACACGACCGGCTTGTTCGTCGCCCAACAACCGCTGGTAGGCCAATTCCAGATGGTTGTCCTGCAGCAAACCGCGCGAGTGGTACATGCGGACTTCGGCCAGCGCCGGCAGCGGGTTGGCCCCCGGCCCTTCGTTCAGAATCGCACCGATCCGCGTGAGAACTTGCTGAGGCTCCATCGCGGGCACCGGCCCCAGTTTCCAGGTCTGGTCCACGTGTTCGAACATGGCGACCAGCGCCTTGGCGACATCGTCCGGCTTGCCTTCCATCCGATCCTTCTGGACTTCGATGTTATTCAGCGGCTTGGTGCCAAAAACCTCCTTGCCGGTCGCCACATCGAAGATCAGCAGGCTGGTGTTGTTGATGACCAATTGGGCGCGGGGATTCAGGACGATGGCGATCTTGAAGACGCAAAGAACATCGACTCCGGCCTGCTTGGCCTTGGCCACCAAGTCCTTGGCGCTGCCGATATCGATCAGCGCGACGCCAGGGACAATGCTGCGCGGCCCCTGGTTCTGAGCTCCGGGTTGCGCGCCGCCGTACCCACCCTCGTATCCGGATTCTCCGTACTGACCACCGTAGGTCGTCGCTCCGCCATCGGCCGATGCAGCGGGGGGCGTCTTCAGCACGTCCCCGTAGTCGCCGCGATCCAGACGCAAGGTGAATTGTTCGACAATCTTCTCGCCTAGTTCGCCGGTCAACTGCTTGACCGCTTGCGGAATCGGGCTGCGACCGCCGGTGAAGTCGCCTTCGCCGGTCGTCGCGCCGATGCCCGCTCCCTCCCCGAGTCCGCCGTCGCCTGCGCCACGAACGGGCTTCACGGCGATGTTCTGGCTGGTGCCGATCGGGAAGATGCTGCCGTTGTAGTTCGGCGGCCGGATGAACTCGATGCCGACTCCCCACCGTACGGCGAACGATGGCCGCTTGACCCGTGCGTTGAATCCCATCTTGTCCAACAACAGCTTGGCTTCTTCGGGATCCGCGGTGACGGCGTGGGCCATCAGATAGCGCAGTGCAAGCGGATCGTCACCCTGGCGGAACGCCCGCTGAGCCAGTTGGGCATAGGTCGTCGTCTTCGCCGTACCTTGCCCACCCTCCGTCGCGCCCTCGGCGCCGGATTCCTCGCCCGTGTACCCGCCCTCGGTGCTGGGCGAATCCGACGTCTCCGGCGTCGACTCAACCATCTCTTCCGAAGACGTTTCGCTGTGCTCTTCGTCGGTCCCTGCGGTCTCCTCGCGAGGTTCCTCGCTGGTTTCGCTGTGCTCTGGATCCTGTTCACTCATCGGAGCCCCGGCGCCCTCTTCGGAACTCGCCTCGGGAGTCTCGCTGGTTTCGGCATGTTCGTCCTGGGACGCGGCGTTTCCAGTGCCCTGCGTTGGATCGTTTTGCGACGACTCGGCGGCATGTTCGGCATCTTGTTGATAGCCGCCGGAATCCGAAGAAGCGACCGACGGGTCCGACGAACCTCCGCAACCGCAGCCCAGCAAAGCGACGAACCAGCAGCCGACGCACAGCCAACCGACGAAATGCAAACGAGACATGGGCGGCACCTCAAACTCGGGAAGGGAAGACACGCAGCGACATCTTCCGTGACCAGTGGGCATTATGGCACTTTCGGACCTGCCTGTCGAGTTTTGTTGCCCAACAATTTTTTCGCAGATTCGGCCATGTGTGGAGGGTTGCCGATCCACAGAATCAGGGGACAGACCAGGATACCGTCTCGTCGAACCGGTCAGCGGCCCGCGCTGGCAGTGGCGGCCCGCCCGTCTTCTTGCGGTGCTGCGGAGCGTCTAGAAGACCCTTCGACCCGTGTCACAAATCATCGCGGGGCATCTCCGGAGTCCGCTGCCACTGGACGTCGTACTGCCGCTGAATCTCTTCGTACCAGTCCTGGACCAGGCGTTCACGCTCCGAATAGGCCATGTGGAACGTATCGAAGGTAACGCCCGAGCGAATGAAGTCCTCGCGGCGTTTTTCCTCGTCCGGAGTCTGGCTAAGTAACCGCACGACAAAGACCGTCGTTCGCGGCTCGTTCACCGCCACCCCGGCCTGACCGGGTTGCAGCCGGAATACGCTCTCCATGAAACCAGGACCGGCGCCCTCGACGCCTGGCACCTGAGTCAGCGACGGTGCGCCAAACCCGGAAGGTGTGGCACCGCGTGTCATCCAACTGAACTCGCCGGTCTCGAAGACTCGCTCGGCCAACGTTTCGCCGACCGTCTCGCGCAACGACTTGTCCGGCTGTGCCGCTGCGACCAGTCGCTCCGCCTCGGCTTTGGCCAGTTCCAGTGCTTGCTCGCGTTTCCAGGCCGCGATCACATCCTCCCTGGCCTGATCCAACGTCGGCACGAACGCTACTTCCTCCTCTGCCTTCCAGTACAGAAATTCGACATCCACTTCGAACGAGCGAATCTGGTCCGGCCGGAACAGCGGAATGCCTTCGGCATAAGCGATCTGGGCGAACGGGATCGTCTGGACTTGGCCCTGCGCAAAGCTGAACCGGTACGCCTTGCCCAACTCGAAATCGCTGATCTCCATCCCATTGACCAACTTGGTCTCGCCGGGAATCAGCCGATACTTCTCGCCCAACGCTTCCAGATCCAACGGCGCCGGTGTCGCCGCTTCGCGTTTTGCATCGCGCAGCGCCTGAGCTCGTACCCGAGCCCGGAAGTAGGCATCGATGTCGCGCCTCGCGTTCTTCAAGGCTTCGCTCATCGCGTCCTGTGCCAGCGGCCGCGCGATATTCCGGCGGATTTGGTCGGCGACCTCTTCCAGAGGCTTGTATCGCACCGCCGCTTCCGGCTCGGCCGTGGCTTCGGTTTCCGCCGGCGCTGATTCGGCCGCCGGCGACGCTTCGGCCGCTGGTGCTGGTTCGGCTGCTGGTGCTGGTTCGGCTGCTGGCGTCTCGCCAGGGGTGGCAGGTTCAGCGGGTTCCGGTTTGGTGTCGCCGGACTCGGCGGGAGTGGCTTCGGACGGCGGTTCCTCGGACGCAGTGTCAGCGTTCAAGCTGACAAACTCGCCACGAAAAACGTCTCGGCTCCGGGGCACGGATGCCCATGGCCTGTCCCCGTTTCGCGAGGATCGCGGCACGAAACTCGAATCGTCACTCGACGGCTCCTGCGGAGGCGCCGGCGTCTCCCCGGTTTCGGGCTGCTCTTCCGGACCTTCCGGCGCCGGCTTGCTCTCACCCGGCAACGTCTCTTCCTTCGCCTCACCCCCATCGCCGGTTTCCGCTTCCGGTTTCGACTCGGCATCGGGCTTCGACTCCGCTTCTGGCGTCGACTCCGCTTCCGGCTTTGACTCCGCTTCCGGTTTCGACTCGGCATCGGGCGTCGGCTCGGCTTCCGGCTTTGGCTCGGCATCGGGCGTCGGCTCGGCTTCCGGCTTCGGCTCGGCTTCCGGCGACGCCGGTGGCTGTTCGGGCTCGCCGGGCATCGAGTCGTCGGCCGGCGGCAACTCGACCGCCTTGAAGTCCTGTTTGTTCTTCTCGTAGTATTCCTGCACCTGCTGGTCGCTGACGTTCACCATTTCGGCTTCCAGAAAGCGTTCAAAATCGGCCTTCAAGTACTGGAAGGCGATCTTCAGCGGCCGTTTGAATCCTGGCTCGCGGCGATACGGGTTGGGATACAGGTCTTTCCCGTCATCGTACAACGATTGAATCTCTGCCTGCGTCGGTTCTTTGGACACCTTGGCCACAAAGTCCTCGACAGGCAGGGGCAGCATTTCCGCCGATACTCGTCGGTTCAACCGATTGAAATAGTTCCAGGCGCTGACCGGCGTAATGGCAAACAAGCCGCTGTTGGCCATCATGCGCAGATTCTGAGCCCGCAATTCGGTGCGCAACTGTTCGAACAACTGCTGTTGAACCAACCGGTTCCCCGTCGCGTCCCGCAGCAATCCGGCGAATTCGCTGCGCGGCACTTTGTTGGCCGCCAGACCGTCAAGAAACTCGAGAATCGCCTGGTCGCTGACGGTCACCCCCATTTCTTCGGCCCGGCGTGCCAGGATCGCCGTTTGAACCAAGTCCTCTTCTCCATAGGACCGCGGAATCCCAGGATCGCGGATCTGCCCCGTCGTCGGATCGCGGGTGATCCCCGGCGCCGAGGGTGTTCCTCCAGCCTCGACCGCCCGCATCACCAATGCGTCCAGAAATCTCACGGTCAGGTTGTGCGTTGTCCTCATCAAATAAAGGTCATCGTCGCGAAACTTGCCGTGCTTCCACGTGACCACCACATCGGTGTCCTGACCCGACCTGACCTGGGAACCCTGATACCAGTCAATACTGCCACCAATGGTAAACGTGATCATGATCACCACGCCGAAAACGGCGAGGAGGATCTTTTGGTGCCGCCGGAAGAGTGAGAGCGGATTTCGCATGGAAGGCATCCCTAGCTGAAATAGGCAGGTAGTTCCTACTACCCTTGACAGGTTGGACCAAGGCGTCTAAATCGGATTGGCAGTCGCAGTCATCGTGGGTTGCGAGTTTGCCGATTTTAGCGCGAATCGACGTAAATACAATCCCAAAAAGGAATGTCGGCAGGTGCTCTCAGCGGTTTTCGCACCCGTTGGATGCGGCCGCGTCACCTATTTGTTCGGGCTTCAGGAAAGAAGGGAAACCTGGGAAAGCTGCGAAGCGGTCCCGCGTACCAAGGAATGTTTATGGGTAAGGCAGCGGCGCAGAAATCCGGAAAATCCCTAGTGATCGTCGAATCCCCCGCCAAGGCGAGAACGATCGGCAAGTTCCTGGGCCGTGATTTCACGGTCGAGGCAAGCATCGGTCACATCCGCGACCTGCCGCAAGGCGCCAAAGAGGTGCCGGAGCAGTACAAGGGCGAAGACTGGGCCTACTTGGGTGTGAACGTTGACCAGGGTTTCGCGCCGATCTACGTCATTCCGTCGGACAAGAAGAAACAGGTGGCCAAGCTGCGGTCCGCGTTGAAAGACGCCAAGGAACTGTTTCTGGCGACGGACGAAGACCGCGAAGGCGAAGCGATCAGTTGGCACCTGTGCGAGGTGCTGAAACCCAAGGTGCCGGTCCACCGGTTGGTGTTTCACGAAATCACCGAGGAAGCGATCCGCGAAGCGCTGCAGAACCCGCGACAGATCGACGATGGACTGGTCAAGGCCCAGGAGACCCGCCGCATTCTGGACCGGCTGTACGGCTACGAGGTATCGCCGCTCCTGTGGCGCAAGATCGGCCGCGGCTTGTCGGCGGGCCGCGTCCAGAGCGTGGCGGTGCGGTTGATCGTTCAGCGTGAACGCGAACGATCCGCCTTTGTTTCGGCCAGCTACTGGGATCTGCTGGGCACGTTCGCCACAGAATCCGGCGCCGAGTTCGAAGCTGAGTTGGTCTCGGTGGACGGGCGACGCGTGCCGTCCGGCAAGGATTTCGATGCCCGCACGGGCCAGATCAAGGACGAGAAACTGCTGCTGCTTGACGAGCCGCGGGCGTCAGAACTCGCCCAGCGTCTCGCCCAGGCGCGCTATCGCGTGTCCGCGGTGGAAGAGAAACCGTACACCACGCGGCCCGCTGCACCGTTCACGACCAGCACGTTGCAGCAGGAGGCCAATCGCAAACTGGGCTTCACGGCCCGGCGGACGATGACGGTGGCCCAGAGTCTGTACGAGAACGGCTACATCACCTACATGCGTACCGATTCGACTTCGTTGGCCCAGGTCGCGGTCGAAGCGGCTCGCGAACTGGTGCGTTCGGAATACGGCCCGCAATTCCTGCCGGACCAACCGCGGGTGTACTCGTCGAAAGTCAAGAACGCGCAGGAAGCCCACGAAGCGATCCGGCCGGCAGGGCACCCGTTCCGTCTGCCGGAATCGCTCCGTCACGAACTGAACAGCGACCAGTTTCGGCTGTTCGAATTGATCTGGAAGCGGACGATCGCCAGCCAGATGGCCGACGCGCGCGGACACCGCACAACGATCACGCTGGAGGGGGATGGAGCGATCTTTCAAGTCAGCGGCAAGACGATCGATTTCCCCGGCTTTCTGCGAGCCTACGTGGAAGGTTCGGACGATCCTCAAGCCGACTTGGCGGACCGCGAAGTCATCCTGCCGAAGGTAGCCGTCGAGCAGGTCGTGACCTGCCGCGACTTGGAGACCAAGGGGCACGAAACCCAGCCGCCGCCGCGCTACAGCGAGGCGTCGCTGACCCGGGCCCTGGAAGAATTGGGGATCGGGCGGCCGAGCACCTACGCATCGATTATCGACACCATTCAAGCCCGCGAGTATGTCTTCAAACGCGGCAATGCGCTGGTGCCGTCGTGGACCGCGTTCTCCGTGGTCCGGCTGCTGGAAGTGCATCTGTCCAACCTGGTCGACTACGAATTTACGGCCCAGATGGAAGACTTCCTGGACGCGATCAGCCGCCACGAATCGCTGCACGTCGACTACCTGCACGAATTCTTCTTCGGCAACGACACGCCGGGGCTGAAGAAGCGTGTGGAGACGAAGATCAAGGAAGTCGACGCCCGCGACGTCAGCCGCTTTCCGCTGGGCAAGCCGGCCGCCGGCGAGCACTCGGACGAGGTCTTTGTACGCGTCGGCAAATTCGGGCCGTTTCTGGAACAGGGCGAGCGGCGGGCGAGTGTCCCGCACGACATGCCGCCCGACGAACTGACGCTGGGGAAAGCATTGGAGTTGCTTGACCGAGGCAAGAGCGACGACGACCCGCTCGGCCACTGCCCCGATACCGGCAAGCCGGTCTATCTGAAAAACGGCCGCTTCGGACCCTACGTGCAATTGGGTGTGGCCGATGACAAGGAGAAGCCGAAGAACGCTTCGCTGCTGAAAGGCATGGCGCCCGAGGACGTCGATCTGCACACGGCCTTGCGGTTGCTGTCGCTGCCACGGACGCTGGGCAACCATCCGGACAATGGCGAAGCGGTTATTTCCCAGACTGGCCGCTTCGGCCCGTACGTCAAGTGCGGCAGCGAAACCCGTTCGCTGCCCGATGACATATCGCCGCTGGACGTCACGCTGGAACAAGCCCTGGAACTGCTGGCAACTCCCAAGACTCGGGGGCGCCAAGCCTCCGCGCCCAAGGAACCCTTGCGGGTTCTCGGCGATTCGCCGGTCACCCAGCAGCCGGTGCGGTTGCTGGACGGGCGTTACGGGCCGTACGTCACCGACGGCGAGACCAACGCCTCGCTGCCCAAAGACGCCGCGGCCGCCGAAGTGAGCCTCGAATTCGCCCTGCAATTGCTCGCCACCCGAGCCGCCGAAAAACCCGCCGCCAAAGGCGCCAAGCGAAAAACCGCGAAGAAGGCTGCGAAGAAGAGCACGAAGAAGAAAGCCGAGACCGAAACATAGGGCCGCACTCTCCGGCTCGACTCGCACGCCTGCGGTTCTTTCGTCTACGTGGTCGATGCCGCGTCTTCTTCGTCTTGCCGCCAAGCTCGAAAGACTGGCATCGAGCGCCGATTGTGCCCGCAGAACCGTTGGCTGCCAATCACGCCTTACCTTCCCTGCGGCCGCGGTTTATACTCGACAGGCAGATTTCACCACCCGATTTGGAGATTCACCATGAAGTACCGCACCCGCTTGATCGCCGTTTGTTTGGCTTTGTCCGCGACCGCCGTGTCGGCCGCGGATTGGAAGCCGGCCGAGAGCACGCTGATGACTCGTTGGGCCAAGGATGTCGACCCGCAGCAACCGCATCCCGAGTATCCGCGACCGCAGTTGGTGCGGGGCAACTGGCAGAATCTGAACGGGCTTTGGGATTACGCGATCGTCGGCCGGGAAGCCGCGGAGCCCGAGTCGTTCGAGGGCAAGATCTTGGTGCCGTTTGCCGTCGAGTCGGCGCTGTCGGGCGTCAAGCGGACGGTGACTCCCGATCAGCGGCTCTGGTATCGTCGTACGTTCGAGATCCCCGAATTCGCCGCGGGCCAACGTCTGCTGCTGCATTTCCAGGCGGTGGATTGGCACGCTCAGGTCTGGGTGAACGGCAAGATGGCCGGAGAACACCAGGGAGGCTACGACCCGTTCAGCTTCGATATCACCGGACTGCTAAACAACGCGGGGCCGCAGACGCTGGTGGTAGCCGTCTGGGATCCGACCAACCGCGGGCCGCAGCCGCGCGGCAAACAGGTGCTCGATCCCAACGGGATCTGGTACACGGCCGTCACCGGAATCTGGCAGACGGTCTGGCTGGAAGCCGTGCCGGAGAACCACGTCCAGTCGCTGCATCTGGTGCCG
This sequence comes from Pirellulaceae bacterium, assembly GCA_023382975.1. Classification (GTDB taxonomy): domain Bacteria; phylum Planctomycetota; class Planctomycetia; order Pirellulales; family Pirellulaceae; genus SKKK01. The sequence continues at coordinate 20,562 of JAHDXO010000045.1, read as the reverse complement.
GACGTCGATGCCGGGGAACTACACGTGACCGTAACGACTCCCGCGGCGACCAAGGTCTGGGCGCAGGCCATCGATGGCGACCACCAGTTCCCCGTGGTGACCGGCCAGTCCGGAACCACCCTGAAGCTGCCCATCCCGGACGCGAAACTCTGGTCGCCCGACCGGCCGTTCCTGTACGAATTGAAAGTCGGCATCGAAGGCGGCGAACAGGTCGCCAGTTACTTCGGCATGAGGAAAATCGAGTTCAAAAAGGACGACGCCGGGATCAACCGCATCTGGCTGAACGGCAAGGTCGTCTTTCAAATGGGGCCGCTGGACCAAGGCTGGTGGCCGGACGGTCTGTACACCGCCGCGACCGATGCCGCCTTGGCCTACGACGTCCAGATCACGAAAGACTTGGGCTACAACATGGCCCGCAAGCATGTCAAGGTCGAACCGGCCCGCTGGTATTATCACTGCGACCGACTCGGCCTGCTGGTCTGGCAGGACATGCCGAGCGGCAATGCGGCTGGCCCGCAGATCGGCGACGGCCAGTCGTTTCCCCGCTCGCAGTTCGAATTGGAATTGAAGCGGATGATCGACGCCTTCCACAATCATCCGTCGATCGTCATGTGGGTGCCGTTCAACGAAGGCTGGGGCCAGCACGACACGCCCGAGGTGGTCGCCGCGGTGAAGAAGTACGATCCGACGCGGCTGGTGAACGAAGCCAGCGGCTGGACCAACTTCGGCAGCGGCGATGTCCGCGACATCCACAGCTATCCCGGCCCCGCCATCCCGCCGTTGGAAGACGAGCGCGCGGCCGTGCTGGGCGAGTTCGGCGGCTTGGGGATTCCCGTCGAGGGACATCTGTGGTGGGACAAACGGAACTGGGGCTACCGGAACTTCACGAATCTGGAGGAACTGCAGGTTGGCTACGACGCGCTGATCGTCCGGCTCAAGCCGTTGATCGCCCGCGGCTTGTGCGCGGCGGTCTACACCCAGACCTCGGACGTCGAAGGCGAAGTGAACGGTCTGCTGACCTACGACCGCGCGGTGGTCAAATTCAACGTGGACCACATGGCCCGTCTGCACGCCCCGCTGTACCTGCCGCCGCCGGTGATCATCACGCGCGTCGTGGTGCCGACCAGCCAGCAGCAACCGCAGAACTGGCGCTACTCGCTGGAGAAGCCGGCCGACGGCTGGGCTGAGTCCGATTTCGACGACAGTTCCTGGAAGCAGGGACCGGGCGGCTTCGGCGAAGCGTCGACGCCCGGCGCAGTCGTCCGCACCGCGTGGAAGACGGAGAACATCTGGCTGCGCCGCACCTTCGATCTGGCCGAAACCGAAATCACGTCGCTTCATCTGCGGATTCACCACGACGAGGACGCGGTGGTGTACCTGAACGGCAAGCGGATCGCCTCGTACGAGGGCTATCTGACCGATTACGAGGACTTGCCGGTGGACGCCCGGGCGGCGTTGCGAACGGGGAAGAACACCCTGGCGATCCACTGCCGCCAGACCCGCGGAGGCCAGTACATCGACGCCGGTTTGGTCGATGTGATCGAAAAAGAACGCCCGACGGAATGACACGATGAAATCAGCGCCCAAGATCGGCGATCAAGCCGAACTTCGATTTGTGGTCGATCAACAACACGTGATCGACTTTGCCGACGACCAGATGCCGGCCGTGTTGAGCACGCCGTGTCTGATCGGGTTCCTCGAACGGGCCGGGCGCACCGCCTTGGAGCCGCTACTCGAGTCGGGCGAGACGTCCGTTGGCGTTCATGTCGACGTTCAACACCTGGCGGCAACGCCGCCGGGCCAGCAGGTTGTTTGCCGCGCCCGCGTGATCCACGTCGAAGGCCGCATCATCACGTTCCAAGTCGAGGCCTTCGACGCCACCGAGCGCATCGCCCGCGGCCTGCACAAACGCAGCATCATCAACAAAGACCGCTTCGCCGCCCGCCTGCGCCGCAAATCCGAAAACGCACCGGCGGAACTCCCGCAATCTGGTACTTGACTTCCGCACCCGAGGTCGGTTACCGTGCATGGTGCGGACGGTGACGCGGTAAACAAAGCGAATAGCCGCCGCATCTCCGCGGCTGGAGTACTTTCTATCCTGCAGGCTCACGGAAAACGTGCCTTCCGACGCAAAGGCATTTTTGCGCGAGCCTGCGGGATAGAGACCTTTACCTTCGCACAGGTGCATGTTGTCCTCTCTGCCAAAGTTGCGCCGCCGCTGGATTGCGTTGGGCATTGCGGTCCTGGCCGTGGTAGTGTTGTTGCTCGCGAGCGGATCGTTCCAATGGTCTGCACTGAATTGCTGGCACGATGATATTGACATCAACAGCGGACGCGTCCGTCACACACGTTTTCTCCTTTACTGCCAAATCGGTGACCGCACCGAAGAGACCTGGCTGTCGCGAGCCTACGCCAGCCCCACCTACTCGCCAGATTGGCGGCGGGTCAACACATTCTCGCCTTTCGTTCACTATTCGCCACACTACCGGTATCACGGCGCAATTCACCAAGTGGAGACACTCCGAAGTTGCGACGAATTGGTCCCGTTTGAATCGGACGCCCGCAGGAAGGCTGCCCACGGTCTGCTCGTATCGTGGCAGAAGACCGGCTCGTACTTTGATGCTGATCGATACCTTCAAGAGATTGAGACCGTTGTTTCCCGGCTTCACCGCGACGGAGCGTCGATCGTCAAAGCAAGCGACTTGCCGGACGGTTAGCGATCTACGCCGGGCGCGGCTGCCCAGCCACCGCTGGCCGTTCGTGATGAGCGGCAAGTAGCGTCGCAGATCGTTCTCCACAGGCGAGATGGAGGATTGGCGAGGCCACTGGGCGAACCGTTGCGGGCTCGACTCGCGTTCGGCGCCCGCGAGCCACTTGAATCAGCCGAGCGGCCAACGAAGATCCGCCGCCTTGCTTGGACTTTCTGGGCACGCTGTCTATACTTGCGGGTTGTAGCGGCGGATCTCGCGAGCAGAATGTTTGAGGTTATATTGACATGTCCCACGTCACGATACCCCCCGAAATACTCGCCTTGCCAATCCCGGATCGGATGGCGTTGGTTGATCAAATCTGGGATAGCATCGCAGAGGATGAGTCGGAGTTCCAACTTACAAATGCCCAAAAGGCTGAACTGGATCGGCGTCTGGCGCGTCGTCAGTCGTCGGATCCGCGAGGCTCAGACTGGGGCGAGGTGAAACGGAGAATCGTCGGCGAAACATGAAGTACCAGTTGGTAGTTGAGCCCGAGGCGGAAGGCGATTTGGATGAAGCCTACCGGTGGTACGAGAGCCAGCGTTCGGGCCTGGGGGGCGAATTCATCGCGTGCGTCGACGCCGCCCTCGAACGAATCTGCGAAATGCCGGAACTGCACGCGGTCGTTTACAAGAACGTTCGACAGGCACTGATTCGCCGGTTTCCGTATGTCCTTTGCTACGTACTTGAGGAACCCTTGGTGAGCTTGGTGGCGGTGTTCCACGGTCACCGTGACCCGGCAGTCTGGAAATCGCGAATCGGCGCACCCGACTCAAGACGCAAGGGAGATGCCTGAAATGGGACTCGCAATCCGTGGGCAATTTGGCAGCGGAATTGCTCTGTGGCTGTTCGCACTGCTCGCGGCGGGGCCGATCGTCGGGGCGGAGACCAACGACGATCGGCTCGCGGGGTGGCGCAGCGGTGCGAAGGTCCGCGTTGTCGCGCCGGAAGCCGGCCGACATACGATTCACACCTACTATCTGGCGAACCCGGAAAGCCCGGACGGAAAGCATGTGCTGTTCTTCAGCTCCTCGCATCCGGCGGGTTACGTCGGCGAAGTGCGCATCCGGGAGCGGGCAACCGGGAACGAGACAGTGCTCGCCCAGGACGTCCACACCGAGGACGCGCATCGCGTGGCGTGCCAGCAGTGGCTCGCGAACGGTCGACTGGTGGCGTTTCATGAAGTGGTCGACAAGCGGTGGCGCGTGGTCGTGGTCGACGTCAAGACGCTGGCCAAGACGGTCGTAGCCGAAGATCGTCAGGTCGGCTTTGCCCGGCCGGACGGCGATCTGCTGCCGCTGTACGGCTGTCACTGGAATCCCGGACCGCATCGCGACCTGTATCTGTGGAACGCCGCCACGGGCGAAACGTCGACGAGTGCGACGATGGCCGAGGTCGAGGCGAAGTACGGCGAATGGCTGACGAGGGTGTTCGGGGGCAAGTCCTGCTCGATTTTCTTCCCGGTGATCAGTCCGGATGGGAAGCGGGTCTTCTTCAAGATCGCCGCGGGAAAGGGCGGCGACAATTTCATGTGCAAGGACGCCAGCGATCGGCAGGGTATCGTGTGCTACGACTTCGAGAAGGGCGCATGCATCTGGCAGCACGGAAAATGGGGACATCCGGCTTGGATGCCGGACTCGCGCCGCATCTTCGAGGCCGGCAACATCACGATCCCCATCGATCAGGAGAAATTCGGCTACACGACGCTTCGAGACGTGCCGCGTCTGCGCGGCTCACACCCTTCCATCAGTCCCGACGGCGAGTTGATGGTGACCGACGGAATGACGGAATCCGTCGGCGGCAAAGCGGGCGAGTGGGGCGTGATGGTCGCGGACCTGGACGGCGGCGGGTGGGTGCTGTTGCACAGTTTCCCGCAGCACCGGGGCGCAAGATCCTGGCGGCGTAACGATCCGCACCCGGCCTTCAGCGCCGACGGCAAACGCATCTACTACAACGCGAGCGACGGCGAATTCACGCGGTTGATGGTCGTCGAGCGGCCGTGAAGCGGCCGCGTGGCTCCGATCACATGACGCTGAAGTAGTTGGCGACCGCGCAGTCGATGTTGTCCTCGCTCAGTTCCAGCGGCAGGCCGTGGAACAGGCAGTGGCTGCGGACTTGCAGCAGCAGGTCCCGCGGTTGGCAGCATCGGAAGGGACGCCCTGCAGCTTGGTAGTGGCGTTGGATCAAATAGTCGACCTGCGCCGGCTCGTAGGGAATTCTCAAGGTCTGGCACATCATCTGCATCAGCGTCCGGAACTCTTCCTCGCTGGGATCGGTCACTTCGATCTTGTAGGGAATGCGCCGCAGAAACGCTTCGTCGACCAGGTCGCGCGGTTCCAGGTTCGTCGAGAAGATGATCAGTTGGTCGAACGGCACTTGGATCTTCTTTCCGTTGGCCAGGTTCAGAAAGTCGTACCGTTTTTCCAGCGGCACGATCCAGCGGTTCAGTAATTCCTGGACGCTCATCCGCTGGCGGCCGAAGTCGTCGATCACGAGCGTGCCGCAGTTGCTCTTTAACTGCAGCGGCGCTTCGCTGATCCCGGTGGTCGTGTTGAACGCGACCTCCAGGTTGCTCATCGTGAGTTCGCCGCCGGCGATGATCGTGGGCCGTCGGATGCGCACCCAGCGTTGATCGATCCGCGTGGTGTCGCACCAGCCCTCGGATTCGCTGATCGGCACTTCCTCGTGGTTGAGCGGGTCGTACAGACGGATGATTTCACCCTCGACGCCCAGGGCGCGCGGAATCCAGATCTTGGCGCCGAAGGCCAGCGTAACGCGTTCGGCAATGCTGGTCTTGCCATTGCCCGCTGCGCCGTACAGCAGGAACCCGCGTCCCGAATTGATCGCCGGCCCCAGGCGGGCCAGCATGCGGGGTGGGATCAGCAGGTCTTCGAAGGCGCGCTGCAGATCGGCTAGCGTTGGATGCTGGTCGGCGATCGATTGCGCCTTGACGCTGGCGATGTAGTCCTTCAGCGACACCGGAGCTGCGCCGAAGTACGAACAATGCTCGGCCATCCGCTTGGCGCGTTCGCGGCCGATCTCGGCCAATTGGTAGACGTAGTCGTTCATCGGCGCCGACGCGCGGTAGACGACCAACTGGTCGTGCTTCATTTGCCGCAGCGGGCCTTCGAGCAGAACGAAGGGCAGCTTCACGTGTTCGCTGATGCTGCGTCCCGACAGATTTCCCCGCGACAGCAGCAACTTCAGGATCAACGCTTCGACTTCGCTTTCCGTCAGCCCCGTCTCGGCCATGCTCGACGGCTTCTCCGGGATGAAGGCATCCATCAGCGGCGGCAGCTCGCGCGCGGGCAGTTCGACCACCGTCCCCGCCTTGGGGGACCGTTCGGTTTCGTGGACCACCAAGGTGTTCACGCGATGCACCAGGTTCTCGAGAATCGCGTCGTGGCTGGTGCGTTTGGGATTGGCGGTGACGGGCTGCATGGCTCGGAGTTCCTCCCGGAGAATTCAACAGATACGTTCTCCGTAACACTAGGACGCGCTGATGCGAGGAGCAAACGCCTGGGGCAAATTGTTCCGCCGACGGGCGGTCAGACACGGAATCGGAGGTTCGTGCGTCTCGCGACGGTCAGCGCGATCCTGACGTTTGGCGCGGCGGTGCCGGATGTTCTAAACGCCCGACCAGGAACTGGTGGTCGCGGCTGAACAGGCGCAGGTAGGCCAGCAGAACCACGCCCACGGTCCCCAGCGCTGCCGATGATGCGACCAGGAACATGATGACGATCTGGTACTTGACCGCTTCGATCGGCCGGGTTCCGGACAGGATCTGTCCGGTCATCAACCCAGGCAGATTGACCAGTCCCACGACCATCATCATGTTCACCAGGGGGATCATCCCCGTGCGGACGGCGTGGCGGACCGGGCCGCTGGCAGCTTCCCAGCGCGAGGCGCCCAGGGCCAGCAGCGTCTCGACCCGCTCGCGCTGCGACAGCAACGCCTCGATCAAGGCCGACTGGCCGAGCGAGACGCCGTTCATGGTGTTGCCCAGGATCATGCCCATCAGCGGAACGGCGTATTGCGGCTGATACCAACGGTCGACGCCGCTGAGCACGACCATCATGGCATAGGCGGTCACGAACCACGAACTGGCCCAAATCGACAGCAGCGCATTCCACCAGATTCCCGGATAGCGCCGCGGCGTCCGCTGGACGGCCGTGTAACCGGCGACCAGCGTCATGATGGACAGCAGCGCCAGCACCACCCAGGCCCGTTCGACCCGAAAGACCCACTCGAGCACCATCCCGATCAGCAGCAGTTGCAGGATGGTTCGGACGGCCGCGACGGCCAGCGTCCGTTCCATCTTCAACTGCAAGCCAGCCGAGATCGCACCGTTGACCGCAATCAGCAAAGCGGCCAGCACAACCTGCCACGGCGAGAGAACAAGATAGGAATACTCCATGCGCGTCAAGCCTCGGCAAGTCTTCCTTGCTGGAGAGCGATCTGCCGCTGGGCGACTCGGCGAGATTGCTCGGCATTGTGGCTGACCCAGACCAGCGCCCGGCGGTCCGGCTGCTGCTCGTACCAGATCCGCACGAGTTGTTCGACGGCGTCCGCCGCCTGCGGATCCAGGGCGGCCGTCGGTTCGTCCAGCAGCAGCATTTGCGGATCGAGTTGCACGGCCCGCATCAGAGCCACCAACTGCGATTCGCCGCCCGACAGTTCGCGGTCGCGTTTTTCCAGCAATCCGGCATCGCGCCCCAGCAGTTCGAGCCATTGGTGGATCTTCGCCGGAGAAAACTCCAGCCCGTGGTTGGCCCGCAGCCGGAAAGGTGCGCGCAGATCGTCCTCGACTCGTCCTTCGACCAACGCGGCTCGCTGGTGCAGGTAGATCGCTTGTCGGCGGAACTCCGGCGTCCGCCCCCCGCGAACCGATTCGCCCCGCCACAGCACGTCGCCCTCGTCGATCGGGTCCAGGCGGGCCAGCGCACGCAACAGCAGCGTCTTGCCCGAGCCCGACGGTCCGGACACCGCGATCCGTTCGCCTGCCCGGATCTGCAGGTTCACGGCGCGCAGCAGCCAGTCGCCGGACGCCGCTCGGCGTCCGATCTGTCGGCCTTCCAACAACGCTTCGCCCTGCATGATGCTGCTCCGCCAACGGGATCGAGCGTTATGTTATACTTCCGCTTCAGCGATCGGACTATCGGGCAACTTCGCTTCCGAAAGTGCGGACTATGGAACCCTGCTACGCCGTTCAGGCCCTCGACGATATCGTGACTCCCGCCCTGCTTGTCTTTCGGGAAATCGTCGAGACAAACTTGAGATTGATGATCCGCATGGCCGGCGGGCCCGAGCGGTTGCGGCCTCACTGCAAGACGCACAAGATCCGCCAGATCGCCGAATGGCAACTCGCACTAGGCATCACGCGCCACAAGTGCGCCACGCTGGCCGAAGCCGAAATGCTGGCCCTGGCCGGCGTGCGAGACATTCTGTTGGCCTACAACCCGGTCGGGCCGAATATCCCCCGCGTCGCGCGGTTCGTGGAAACCTATCCCGAGGTTCGGTTCGCCGTCACCGCCGACCATCCATTACCCGTGGAGCAACTGGGAAGGACGATGGAAAATTCCCCACGGCCCATCGGCGTCCTGTTGGATCTCGATACTGGCATGCATCGGACCGGCGTGGCACCGGGGCCGGAGGCCGTGCGGCTCTATCGGCAAATCGCCGCCGCGCCGGGCCTGGAACCGGCCGGTCTGCACGTTTACGACGGCCATCATCACCAGAAGTCATTTCAAGCTCGGGTCGAGGCGGTCCACGAGTCTTGGAAGACCGTAGCATCGTTTCGGAATCAGTTGCTCGCCCAGGGACTGCCGGTCCCCCGCGTCGTGGTCGGCGGCACGGGGACGTTCCCCGTCTTCGCAGCGATGGATGATCCCGGACTGGAGCTGAGTCCCGGCACGGCCGTGTTCTACGACGCGGGATACACGGAAGCGTTCCCCGATCTGGATTTCGAGATCGCGGCTTTGTTGCTGACCCGCGTGATCAGCCGTCCCGCGGCCGACTTGATCACTTTCGACTTGGGCTACAAGGCGTGCGCCGCCGACCCGCCGCTGGAGAATCGCCTTGTCTTTCCGGATCTCCCGGACGCTCGACTGGTCCGGCAGAACGAAGAACACATGGTCGTCCGGTCGCGAACGGCCACGCATCTCCAGCCGGGCGATTTCCAGATGGCCGTTCCGTGGCACATCTGCCCGACGGTCGCGCTGCACAAGCTGGTTCACGTAATCGATGGTCGGCGGGTGGCGGAACGTTGGGACGTCCTGGCCCGCGACCGCTGGTTGACGATCTAGCAGGCTGGGTTGATTGCCGAACGGGACGGGTGCTGGTATGGTACAGGGGTTCGTTAAGTTGAAAACCAGCTTCTTTTTCCGTCGGAGGCGGAGAGATGTACCAAATCAAGACCTTGTCGAGTTTTGGGTGTGTTTGGCGGCGGTTCGCCGTCGTCGGGCTGATGTCCCTGTTCGCGGCGGGAACGGTGTGGGCCTGCAGCACGCCTGTTTACCGGTATGCCATGTATCGCTGGGAGGCGGCGCCGTACGAGATCTACTACTTCCACGAGGACGCCGTCGATGAGGCGGCCGCGGCGTTCCACACGATGATCCGCGACCGGTCCAAGTCCGAGGAACAGCCGGCGAACCTGTTTCTGGCCACGGTGGACGTCAAAGCGGATCCCGAGTTGAAGACCGTTCCGCCCGATGTTCGCAAGTGGTGGCAGGCGCAGGAAGAGAAGAAGACGCCCAGCTACTTGGTTGTGACTCCTTACGGCCTGCCGATCCATCACGGCGAGTTGGACGAGGCGATTCTCGAAACGATGATCGACTCGCCCGCGCGTCAAGCGATGGTCAAGCAATTGTCCGAGGGCCATGCGGGGGTGATGGTGCTGGTCACGGGCTCGGACGACAAGGCGAACGCCGAGGCGGAGAAGTTGATTCAGGAGTTCGTCGCGGACATCGCCAACGGCAAGATCGAGTTGTACATCCCACCGCCGCAGGGATTTTTTGCACCGCCTCGGCAAGGCGAAGTGGAAGAGGAGCCGGAAGTTCCGAAGATCGCAGTGGGCTTCGTCAAAGTGGACAGGTCCGACGAGAAGGAAAAGTGGCTCGTCGAGTCGCTGTTGTCGATGGAAGAGGATCTAAAGGACGACGAGTTCGCCGACAAGCCGATGATGTTCATGGTCTTCGGACGCGGACGGGCGCTGCCGCCGTGCGTCGGCAAGGGAGTGAATCGCGATAACTTGCTGGACTGCGTGGATTTCGTGACGGGCGCCTGCTCGTGTACGGTCAAGGACCAGAATCCCGGCATGGATCTGTTGATTGCCACCGATTGGTACAAGGCGGCCGAGACGATGGCGACGAAGTTCGGCGCCGAAGAGGGCAACGAGTACCAGTTGGGCACGGAAGACTTTTTCCCCGACTTGGTCATCCCCGCCGCTCAGCCGGGAACGGCGAGCGAGGAAATGGTCGCCGAAACGGAAGCACAGCCTGCGCCCAGTGAGGCGACTGAGCTCCAGGGGGTTGCTGAAGCAGAAGGTGCCCCACCCGCGGAAGGATCGGCCGCCGAAGCGATTGTCGCTGCCGATCCAGGGGACGATCAGGCGGACGCGGCTTCGCCCCAAGCGGCGGACGGGGACGCCGCCACCCCGGCTGCCGTAGCAGTACCAAGCGGATCGACTCTTGCCACCCCGAACGAAGAGTTCCGGGACACAGCGGAAGCAACGGGGATCTTTGCGGGCGTTTTCATGGTGGGTGCGGGCGTGGCAGTCGCATTCGTGCTGCTGTTCGGCATGACGTTCCTCGTACTGCGGCCCCGGTAGCCGACGGATAGGCACAGCCAGGATGATTCGACTCGAAGGCGTAACCAAGGTTTTTCGGACTCGGCGCGGGGACGTCGCGGCGCTGGACGGCGTGGCTCTGTCCATTGAAAGCGGGCACTTCGTGGCGATCCGTGGCCCCAGCGGTTGCGGGAAATCGACGCTGTTGTCCTTGGTGGGCGGTTTGGCACTGCCCACCGCCGGGCAGGTGGTGGTTGCGGACCGCAATGTCTCGCAGATGACGCCGGCCGAGCGGGCCCAGTTCCGCACCGAGAACGTCGGTTTCGTCTTTCAGATGTTCCATTTGCTGCCCTACCTGTCCGTGCTCGACAACATCTTGGTCGCCGCCTCGCCGGGAAAACGCCAGGAGGCGCTGGCCCGGGCGGAGCAGTTGCTCGAAAGGTTCCAGTTGGGTGATCGGGTCACGCACCGGCCGGGCCAGTTGAGCGTCGGGCAGCGGCAACGAGTCGCGATGGCCCGCGCGCTCCTCAATCAGCCCCAGTTGCTGCTGGCCGACGAGCCGACGGGGAACCTGGATCCGGAGACGGCCTCGGGACTGTTGGACCTGCTGTCGGAATTCCAGCAGCAGGGCGGAACGATTCTGCTGGTCACCCACGACGACCGCGCGGCCGCCCGGGCGCAGCGGGTGATCCAGATGGACCGTGGCAGAATCCTCGACGGACAGCCTTCTGGTTGAAACGCCGCCGAATGGATGGACGGCAAGCATGTCCGAGCAACAGACGATCGGCGCCTTCCTAACGCTGCTTCAAAGAAGCCGCCTGCTGGCATGGAACGAGTGCCAGGAGATGATCGAGCGACTGGGCCTGCGCGAACTGGAGACGCCCCGGCAGGCGGCCGACGCGCTGGTGGACCGACAGGTGCTGACCCGCTACCAGGCCAATCGCTTGCTCGAGGGCCGGCGCCGCGGGCTCTTTCTGGACGACTACAAAATCTTGGACATCTTGGGCTCCGGGGGCATGGGATACCTGTATTCGGCCGAGGAGCTTTCGACCGGTTGGAAGGTGGCCTTGAAGGTGTTGTCGGAGCGTCACCGCAACCACAAAGGGATGCTGACGCGGTTTCAGTTGGAGGCCGAAGCCGGGCTGAAGCTCTCCCATCCCAACATCCTTCGGACCCTGGCCATCAAACAGTCCGAGGACATCTACGGGGTGATCCACTTCATCGTGATGGAACTGGTCCGGGGGATCAGTCTGTACGAGCTGCTGGCCGTCCGCCGGTCCGTTCTGCCGTGGCCCCAGGCGTGTGACATCATTCTGCAAGCCGCCCGAGGTCTGCACTACGCGCACGAGTTGGGCTTGGTCCACCGCGATGTCAAGCCCGAGAATCTGCTGATCCGCAACGATGGATCGGTCAAGCTTCTGGATTTCGGCTTGGCCATGATCGCGGGAAGTGAAGCGGAATTATCCGCCGCTACGATCCTGGGGCAGAATTGCCTGGGTACCGCGGATTACATCGCTCCCGAGCAATCGCTGGACAGCTTGGAAGTTGACCGACGGGCCGACATCTACAGTCTGGGATGCACGTTCTATTTCCTGCTGACTGGTCAACCGCCGTTTCCCGACAAATCGGTGGCCAAAAAGCTGGAGGGCCATCGCCGTTTGCGGGCGACCCCCGTCCACGAAGTGAATCCGAAGGTGCCGGAGCGGCTCTCGAAGATCATCCGGAAAATGATGGCCCGCCGCGCCGAAAACCGGTTTGACACCGCCGAACGTCTGGCGACCTACCTGGAACCGCTCGCCCAGCGTTCGACGATCGATTTCGATTTCGAAGCGGTGGTACGGCGGCGGGCCAAGATCGCCGAAAAGCGTCTGGCCACCGAAAGCGTACTGCGAGGAGATTCCCGCACAACCGGTGTCAGCCGACTGGAGATCGGCGCCCCGTCGGAACTGAAGCAAAACGGCGGCCAAATCGCCGATGATCCGACCGAGTGAACTTCGCAGCGGCCGGTCTCCGCCTCGCTGTGGCCGGTCTCCGACCGAGCCACGCCACCGACCGAAGGTCTCTTGGTCAGCGAGAGCCCCGCGGTCTTCGTTTTCGGCGGGGTCGCGAATCCCGCGCCGATGGCTAGTCCGACTCAACCGCCAGCGACAGTCCGACCGGCGATGCCAGTGGCAGTCCCAGGACTTCGCGAGCGAGTTGCCGGTAATCTTTCGCACCGTTGGACTCCGGCGAGTACTGAAAGATCGACTGACCGAAGCTCGGGGCCTCGGCCAAGCGGATGTTTCGCCGGATGCGTGTCTGGAAACTACAGGCGTCCGCCCAGCAGGTGCTCTCAGCTCGCTGCCGCTGGAAGAAGTCTTCGACGTCCGAGGTGACTTCGGCGGCCAACCGCGTTCCGGACTCGTACATGCAAAGTATGACGCCCGTCAGACGCAGACCGGGATTCAGACGATGGGCGACCACTTCAATCGTCCGCAGCAGCTTGCCGAAACCGTGCAAGGCCAAGAAGTGTGGTTGCAGCGGCAGAAAGACCTCGCGCACCGCCGTCAAAGCGTTCAGCGTCAGTACGCCCAGCGACGGCGGACAATCGATGATCAGGAAATCGAAATCGGGCGAATCCAACACCAGTTTGTCCCGCAAGATCACCTCGCGGCCCACTTCGCCCGCCAATTCCATCTCCGCAGCGGCCAGGTCCAGTTGCGACGGAACTAGCCACAGATTCTCGGCGACGGCCAACCGCACTTCCGACAAACGCGTGTCGCCTGTCAGAACTTGGTACACCGACTGGCGGTCGTCGGCCAGCGCAACGCCCAGATGCAGTGATGCGTGGGCCTGCGGATCGAGATCGATCAAGCAGACTCGCTGCCCCTGTTCGGACAGCGCGGCACTTAGGTTGACCGCCGTGGTGGTCTTCCCTACACCACCTTTCTGATTGATGATCGCAATCGACCGCATCGGGAGAACTCCTTTTCCTGATTGCATCCGCCGGCGGCAGGACCGGTGATCGCCAGGACTCGAGGCCGGATTCGCGAGAACTCGGTCTCACCGGCGTTCCGTCCCGTCTCGCGACCACGGTTGCCCTGCCCATCGAAACGGGGCGGATTATAGCCGGACCATGCCAACTCGGAATAGAGGAATCCGGATCTGCCGTGCTAGCACCGGTTGAGTGATCGACGATCGAGCGTGGCACGCGCTCGCTTCTTACTCTCTCCGAACCTCGGATCGGCACCACGGATTCCTCCCGCTCCGTCCACGCATGGACTTCCACCTCGGGGCTTGACGAGGCTGAGTGTCGGACGGGAAACTACGAAGGGTCGCTTCCGACGAACCCCCTCACCAGCGGAATTTTTCATGCGCCAAATTGGCTCCTTGCCTCAACAAGCTCTGGCAGAACGCTTCACAGCTTACCTGGTCACGCGCGGCATCTCGGCCATGGCCGAGCAGGACGGCGATGCCTGGTCGATCTGGGTCCGCGAGGAGGATCATCTGGAAGCGGCCCAGAAGGCACTCGAAGAATTTGCCGCCGATCCGGACGACCAACGCTACCGGCGTGTGCTGCGGGAAGCCGCCGAACGGCTGCAGCAAGAGGCTCGGCAGCGCGAGCAGTCGCGGCGCAACTTCGTTTCCATGTCGCAGCGGTGGCGCCGTGCGGAATCGGGCAACATTCCGCTGGTCAGGACGGTCATCGGCCTGTGCGTCCTCATTTTCCTGCTGATCAACCTCGGCGGCAGCCGGGACACGGTCTACCGCACCCTGGCTTTCTGCGATCCCATTCACGAGGCCGATCCGAACTGGAATCCCAACAGTCCGCGCGATCGAGCCATCGATCTGCGTCGCGGTGAAATCTGGCGGCTGGTCACCCCGGCGTTTATGCATGCCGATCTCGTGCATCTGGCGTTCAACATGATCATGTTCTTCCTCTTCGGCAGTCAAATCGAACGTCGCAAGGGGGCACCACGGCTCGTGATGCTGATTCTGGCGATCGCGGTTCTTTCCAATGCTGCCCAAGGCTTGGCGCCCACCAACTGGGGCCTCGTGGGAGGAACCCATCGTTTCCTCGGTCTGTCAGGAGTCGTCTACGGGCTGCTGGGTTACTTGTGGATCAAGACGATCCACGATCCTGGATCGGGATTGTTCGTCAGCAGCAGCACGGTCGCATTCTTGGTCGTCTGGTTGCTGCTGGGAGTCGCGGGTGTCCTGGAAGGCATGGGCATGTCGGTTGCCAATCTGGCTCACATCGTGGGTTTGCTGTCAGGCATGGCTTGCGGTTACCTGCCGTTTTTGCGGCCGTTAGGACCGGCAAGACGATAAGCGTCAGCCTTGGATTCGCCGTACGCGACGCGGAGAGGGCGGGAGTCGTCGGGCACCGATGAACTCCAGGAACACCCCACGCCCGAACACGACTTCCGTCTACGTCCGCTGGCGAAACAGGGCACTCTCGGTGATCCGCCACAGACTCAGCAGACCACCCATCAAGATCAGGCAGAAAAACAGCACCTGGGGAACGAGCCAACCAAGTTGGAAGATGGGCTTGGTCCGCTGGTGCCAAATGTTGCTCCAGAACACGATCAGGATCAATGCGGCCGCACAGAGATAGGGACCGAATGCGATGTCGCGTCGCTGAGTGAGAATCCATTGGGCCAAGCAAATCACCACGGCGACGAATGGCGCCATGAAGAAAACCATCAGCGAAGGCTGCCAACCGAGGTACGCCCCGATCATGGCCATCAGCGTCACATCGCCGAAACCCATCGCTTCCTTGCCCAACGCGCTGCTCCCGATGATCCGGACGGCCCAGATCAGTCCCCCGGCGAAAGCCATCCCCACCAGGGCGGACAACAGCGACTGCCAGTGGCTTCCGCCGACGCTCCAAACCGCGGCGATCAGTAGGGAGCAGACCGCCGTCACCAACACAATGATACGCCAAAACGGGTAGCGGAACATGCTGACGACCAGATACTGCACGGACCGCCGAAAACCGCGGCGCATCGTCACCGTCTTGGGCCAGACCGCCAGCGACCAACCCGTCAGGCAGGCGATGCCGATAACCAAACCGGCGGGACCGTCCAAACGTCCCGGCCACGGATTGGGGGATGACAGCAGTAACGGACCAACCTGCTGGACTCCGGCTGGAGACACACCGACGATCGGCAACGCCATGACAGGAAAGCACGCAGCCAGCGTCAGCAGCAATAGCGTTCCCGGCAGAGTGATCGCATCGGGAATCGTCTTTTCATCGAAATCGATAAACGTTGCCACGGTCATCAGACTGATCAGCAGCACGTGAACCAGATACTGGGAATGCAGCGTCCAGGCATCCGGCACGGGCACCGTTGGAGGATACAGGCCCGCCTGTCGGACTTCCCACCAATACAGTCCGGCGAACCCCGCGCCGGCGGCCAGTTCCAGCAGCATCGGTCGGATCCAAAAACCAGCCCCATGCAATCGCGACTCGCGCCGCAAGGCGAACCAACCCAACACGGGTACACGGTCCAGCGGTCGTCCGGGCGGCGCGTCCGGATGCGGCGGCGACCAAGGCCCGATCGGACGGGGATTCCAAGCCAAACGGTAGATTCCCCGATTCAACTGGCCACCGATCAGCGAGCCGATCAGGAAAATTGCGAAGTACAGCAATACGATCACGCACAGATCCTAACGCGGCCATCGGCCGCAACCAAAGTAGCATGGCTCTCCGAGCGATTAGCACTTCGCCGCACCAATTGCCCTTTTCAACTCGGCTCGCATGGCATCCTCGGGGGCTGGTTGCCCGGTGAAATGCTCGAATTGCAGCGCTGCTTGACGGATGAACATCTCGACGCCGGTCACCACCCGGCAACCTTGTTCACGTGCGTGCTTGATCAACAGAGTCTGTTCGGGGTTGTAGACCGTATCGAATACAATCATGCCGCGTTGGATGTGGCTGCGGTCGAAGGGCGTTTCATCCACGTTCGGATGCATCCCGATCGGAGTCGCGTTGACGATGATATCCGGCTCGACCTTGGTCCGTTCGAACCACTGGACGGGTTTGCACTTGAAGCGTTCTGCCAGCACGCCGGCCCGGTCGAAGGCACGCGCCGTGATCAGCACGTCGGCCTCGCGCCGCCTCAGCGCGTAAAGGATGGCCTTGGAAACTCCGCCCGCGCCCAGCACCAACGCGGTCTTGCCCCACAAGCTCTGCCCTCGCTCGTAGTTCGGAAACACGCTGTCCAAGACGTCGTTGAACGCGCGGTAGTCCGTGTTGAATCCTACGGTAATGTTCTGCTCCAGCATGATGGTGTTCGCGCCGCCAATGCCGCGAACCGCGCCATCGGCCTGCGACAAGTAGCGAACGATCTCCTCTTTGTGAGGCACGGAGACACTCAGCCCTTTGACGTCCAAATCCCGGGCCATTTCCATGAACGACACGAGATCGTCCTGCGGGACGCGGAAGGGGATGAACACCTTGTTCAACCCCAGTTCCCGGAAGCCCGTGTTGTGAACGACCGGCCCGAGATTGTGGGTCACCGGATCCGCTATCACGCCGTAGATTTCGGTCGCAGCGTCCACCTTGTCATATCGGTACAAGTCCCGCATCTGCCTGTAGCCCATCTGGCCAGGCGCCAGCTTGCGTTCATGCTGGAATGTCGCGTAGGTAAACGGCGCGCCGTACCGGCCGGCCAGAATTCGCGTCGGGGTGCCAATCTCGCCCATGCAGATCCCGATCGTCGGGTTTTTCGCGTCCTTGATCATTTGCAGCATCCGCAAATTATCGCTCGGGCGGTGCGCCATGGTTGCGATCTTGACGATGTCCGGATCCAAACCGGACAAACGTTCGTGAATCGACTGCAAATCGACAGGAGTCTCGCGGAAATTGTGATAGCTGACGATCCGTTTGGTCTTGCCGAAACGCGGAATCTCGCCCGCGATGTCGTCCTCCAAGTCGATATAATCGACGCCCTCGGCGATCGCCGTCCGCAAGACGAGACGCCGGTTTTCTTCGGTATCCGCCCACTGCCCGCCGTCGTCTTCGCGGCGGCAGGTCACAATACACGGACAGGGCCGATCCGTCAGCAACCGCTTGATGTTCAGGCGGCTGCGGATATAGTCGACCCGTAGTTCCACTAACTTGACGCCCTGTTCCGCCAAGTAACGATGTTCGGCGATCACATGCTTGTGACGGCCGCGACCGATGCAGACACAGATCATAGCGAACCACGCAATCTGAAGAGGTGGAATATCGAACACATGTTCCTAATCTAACCAGATCCACTACGTCTGCCAATTCTCTAGGACGCAGCGTTTCCGGACGGACCGTCGAAATGATCCGCCAAAACGCACAACCCCGCCCAACAGACCACCGGACGATGCATGAACTAGCCACACCCGTGGCAAACCTGTGAATGGTGGCAAAACAGGAAGAACTGGAATGTCGATTCAGGAGGTCATTAACCCTCCAAGACAACTGGGCAACTCGCATGAGCAATGACACAAACACACCTACATGGGTGATAGACACAACCGCCAACTCTTTCGAAGACGACGTCTTTTCGCAATCCAGTCGGCTTCCTGTTGTGGTGGATTTCTGGGCTCCCTGGTGCGCTCCCTGTAGACAACTGGGACCGTTGCTGGAGAAGCTGGTTCGTGAATTTGCGGGCCGGTTTGTTCTGGTCAAGGCGAACACAGACGAACTACCACAAATTGCTTCCCAATTTCAGGTCCAGTCAATTCCGTCGGTTTTCGGAGTGATCGGCGGGGAAGTCGTTACGTATTTCGCCGGTGCATTGCCGGAGCGGCAGGTTCGCGATTGGATAGGCGAGTTGCTGCGTTCGGGCCAAGTTCTCGAAGCCCGCAACCTCGAAGCACACGATTTGAACGCCGCGGTTGATCGATATCGGGAGATTCTTCAGAAATCACCTCAGGAGGCCGCTGCCGCAATCGGTCTGGCGCGGTCCCTGATGCGACTGGGACACTTCGACGAAGCGCGCGAAGTCATCGCCCAGTTGGATAAACGCGGGTTTCTGGAACTGGAGGCCGAGCAGCTAAGAGCTGAACTGGAGTTGCAAGCGTGCGGCACCACCGATCTTGAAGCCAGTCGGCTTGCCGCGGAGACGAACCCGGCGGATTTGGCGGCACGGCTGAATTATGCCGCGGCGCTTGCCGGAGCGCAGCAATACCAGCAGGCATTGGAGATCGCGTTGTCGCTGGTCGCTCAGGGGCGAGACGGGATTGGGGAGTCGGCCCGCCAGTTGATGGTCAATATCTTTCGCGTCCTCCCCGGAGACTCGGAACTGGTCCAGCACTACCGACGCAAGCTGGCGATCTTGCTGTTTTGATCAGTGGATTTGGGCCGGTACTCCAGGCTCCCCAAAAAATTTCCGCGTGCCCCTTGTCGACTCTGGCGATTTCACCTAAACTTCAAACCTTCGGTGGTCGAAGAATAGCCGAGTCAATTTTCTCGGAAATTTTTCTTCCGCACCTGTTGACAGGGCGGAGTCACCGAATAAGATTGTGCGTCTCGGTGGTCAACACTGGTTTGGTCGCCGGGAAAAACTTGATCTTTGACAATTTGGTAGCGTGATCTCTTATGTCAATTTGAGACCGTGCTTTGTAGGCCAAAGTACGAAGGCGTCGTTGACCGCGACGCCGCAAAGCATCAGCCCTCGAAAGATGGCAAGCTAAAAACCCGGTCGGCTGCGAAAGCAGTCGTCTGGAAGCTTAAATTCAATTGAAGGGTTTGATCCTGGCTCAGAATGAACGTTGGCGGCGTGGATTAGGCATGCAAGTCGAGCGACGAGTCCGCTTTCGGGCGGACGACGGAGCGGCGAAAGGGAGAGTAACGCGTAGATACCTGCCCTCAGATCTGGGATAGCGGGGGGAAACCGCCGGTAATACCGGATAATGTCTCCGGACCAAAGGTTTCGGCCGTCTGAGGAGGGGTCTGCGTCCTATTAGCTAGTTGGCGGGGTAAAAGCCCACCAAGGCGAAGATGGGTAGCGGGTGTGAGAGCATGGCCCGCCTCACTGGGACTGAGACACTGCCCAGACACCTACGGGTGGCTGCAGTCGAGAATCTTCCGCAATGGGCGAAAGCCTGACGGAGCGACGCCGCGTGCGGGATGAAGGCCCTCGGGTTGTAAACCGCTGTCGGAGGGGAGGAAATCACTTCGGTGTTGACCGATCCTCGGAGGAAGCGCAGGCTAAGTTCGTGCCAGCAGCCGCGGTAACACGAACTGCGCAAACGTTATTCGGAATCACTGGGCTTAAAGAGTTCGTAGGCGGCCCTGCAAGTCGGGTGTGAAATCCCTCGGCTCAACCGAGGAATTGCGCCCGATACTGTTGGGCTTGAGGAAGTTAGAGGTGAGCGGAACTGATGGTGGAGCGGTGAAATGCGTTGATATCATCAGGAACACCGGTGGCGAAAGCGGCTCACTGGGACTTTTCTGACGCTGAGGAACGAAAGCTAGGGGAGCGAACGGGATTAGATACCCCGGTAGTCCTAGCCGTAAACGATGAGCACTAGGTCGAGGAGACCTCCACATCTTCTCGGCCGTAGCGAAAGTGTTAAGTGCTCCGCCTGGGGAGTATGGTCGCAAGGCTGAAACTCAAAGGAATTGACGGGGGCTCACACAAGCGGTGGAGGATGTGGCTTAATTCGAGGCTACGCGAAGAACCTTATCCTGGTCTTGACATGCTTGGGAATCCTGTCGAAAGATGGGAGTGCTCTTCGGAGAGCCCTTGCACAGGTGCTGCATGGCTGTCGTCAGCTCGTGTCGTGAGATGTCGGGTTAAGTCCCTTAACGAGCGAAACCCTTGTCCCTAGTTGCCAGCGGGTCATGCCGGGGACTCTAGGGAGACTGCCGGTGTTAAACCGGAGGAAGGTGGGGATGACGTCAAGTCCTCATGGCCTTTATGATCAGGGCTGCACACGTCCTACAATGCCGCGCACAAAGGGATGCAAGCCTGTGAGGGTGAGCAAATCCCAAAAAACGCGGCTCAGTTCGGATTGCAGGCTGCAACTCGCCTGCATGAAGCCGGAATCGCTAGTAAT
>JAHDXO010000044.1 GCA_023382975.1 Pirellulaceae bacterium | reverse complement strand
CACAATCCAGAGTGTAACGAACGACGGGCCGGTGGATGAAGGTTCGCCTGCGACCGTGACGATCACGGCCACGGACCCGGCCGGGTCCAACGATCCGCTGACCTACGAATGGGACTTCGACAACGACGGCACGTACGAGCAGGCGAGCAGCAGCAATACCGCGACGCACACGTATGCCGACAACGGGACATACACGGTCAAGGTTACGGTGACCGACGACGACGGGGGCAGCGACACGGAACAGTTCCAGGTGACCGTGCAGAACGTCGATCCGTCGCTTAGCGTGGTGGGAAACCAGACGGTCGCGGAGGGCTCGTTGCTATCGATTCCGGACATCGGCACGTTCACCGACCCGGCCTTTCACGACATGCCGCTGAACAACACGAAGACGTTCAGCTACTCGATCGCGTGGGACGACGGCACGGCGGCGGACACGGGCGGGGCCACGATCGACGCGATGGGCAGCCGGGGCACGGCCACGCAAGGTTCGTTCAACGGCAGCCACATCTGCGCCGACAACGGCACGTACACGGTGGTAGTCACGGTGACCGACGACGACGGGGGCAGCGACACGGAGCAGTTCCAGGTGACGGTCACCAACGTGGCCCCGACGGTCGACGCCGGGGAGGACGTTCTGGTCCTGGAGGCTCGGACATTAGTCAGCAGCGGATCGTTCACTGATCCCGGTGACGATCTATGGGAGGGGACAGTGGACTATGGCGACGGTTCGGGTGTGCAGCCGTTGACGCTCAACGCGGACAAGAGTTTTGCTTTGCACCACGTGTACGCGACGTACGGCACGTACACGGTGACGGTCACGGTCATGGATGACGATGGTGGTTGGCACAGCGATACGATGCAGGCTCATGTGGGACTGAATCTGACCATGCCCATCGAGCCCGACGTAGCCGGCTGGACCATGTTTACGGCGTTCAACGCAACGCCGGGAGGGCTGGTGGTCTTTGTGCTGGGAGTGCAGCCGGGTGCTGGACAAGTCAAGGTCAAGGGACAATCGCCGGTGGAGGTGGAGATCCAGGCTCCCAAAGTCGTGGCCCAAGCCGTGGTCGACTCCAGCGGCAAGGCAGTGGCGATGATCGATCTGTTCAAGTACGCGGACCAGACGGTCTACCTGCAGGCGTTCGAACAGAAACCCGTGCGGCAGATCAGCGATCGGATGACGATCGACGTGCCGCCCCTGCCGACGCTGGAGATTGCCGACGAAAAGGTTGATGAGAGTGCTGGCTCGATCACCTTTACGGTCACGCTGAAGCTGGCCAGCGATCGGGAAGTCCGGGTCAACTACGCCACTGCTAACGGCACGGCAGGGTCACGTTACGACTACACGACCAAACGCGGCACTCTGAAGATACCGGCGGGCGCTACGAGCGGACAGATCATCGTGCCCATCAAGAACGACACGAAGCACGAGGAGCCGGAAGTCTTCTACGTCAATTTGTCTCGGCCGAAGAACGCCACGCTGGCGGATAACCAAGCGACCGGCACGATTTGGGACGACGACCCTGTTGCGCTGCGGTTGGCCGCCGCAGCCGGCCGGCGAACTGCGGCGGACGCGCTGAGTGCGGCGCAGTTGGCGGCCGTGACGGACGAAGCCATCCGGCGCTGGGCGGCGGCCGTCGGAGACGATGCCGTGGCCGGCTTGTACGCCGTCAACTGGGAACTGGCCGATTTGCCGGACAATCTCCTCGGCCGGGCATCAGCGAACACGGTGAGTATCGACCGCGATGCGGCCGGGCGCGGCTGGTTTGTCGACGCATCGCCGTGGAACGATGACGAGTTCCTGACGACCCACGCCGCGGACGAACTGCGGGCCCGCCGCGGCGGAGCGGCGGCTGATCGCGTGGATCTGCTGACGGCCGTGATGCACGAACTGGGACACGTGCTGGGGCTGCCGGATGTGACGGGCCGCAGCGACGACTTGATGAGCGATTCGCTGGGACTGGGCCTGCGCCGCCTGCCCTAGTGCCGATATTCGATGCCGACGAACGCTCCGTGATAGAAGGAGTTGCCGTGCGGGTCGATACCGGTGTCGCCGACGAAATTGGAGACCGGTACCTGGTCGGTGGCAACGGCCACGTTGCCCAGCCAGAGCACGTTGTAGGCGCCGCGTAGGGACAGTCGCGGCGTGATCGGGTAAACGGCCGCCAGCCCCGCCTCGATCAGGTATGCGACGGCACCGTCCGAGGCGCTCCGGACCTCCGGCTCGTCACTGCCGGTATCGAAGACACCATCGTGCGTCGCGGCGTTGCCAAACAGGCCGAATTTGCCCGTACCTTCGAATGACCAGCAGCCGAGTTGCCAGAGTTGTGCCTCGGCGCCGAACTGAGCGCCATATAGCCGATTGCGAGTCGCCACATCGAGCGTCACTTCGCTGGGAATGTCTGCGAGGAACCGCTCATCCAATTCCAGATAACGAAAACCGGCCAGCCAAGTCACCCGCTCGCTGTGCGGCAGTCGTGCGTTCGCCTCGAAACTGCACAATTCAGAATGGTACGAAGCGCCGACCGTGCCCGTCGCGTTGACGAAATCGCCGGTGGCCGTGTTGATTTGAATCGGCGCCGTCAACATTTCGGCGGAGGCCTGAGCCGTCCAGCCGTCGACCGAGAAAAAACGGATCTCCATCTGCGGCAGACCCGCGACTTGGCCGAGCAGCGACACATCCCAGCCCAATTCGTAATCGAAATGAAAGTCGGCGGCATCGAGCGTCTCGGGCGTTCCCGACTGGTCCTGGATCAACACCAGCGAATCGGGCCGGGTCCGCTGGAGGACCACCAAATTGGCGCGAGCGGTCCAACAGGCCGACCCGCGAGCCCAGTCGGCTTGGGCACACATCTTCCCGCATTCGGACAGGTCGGCCAACGGCACTAACTCCTCTGACCCCTGGTCCATGAGAGCAATCGGTTGCTCCGGGGCAATCTGTGCCGTCGCCGAACGCGGGAGCAGGGCCAGCGCAAGTATCCATCCCGCGTAGTAACGATAGTGACAGATTGTCATCTTGTTTGCCTCTCGCACGTCGCTCCGCCCATCCGCATTGCACTGAAGGTATCGGATATAGGATTCTGGTCGTCGCTGCGTTCACCGGATCTTCAGGCGGAGAGAGGCGGATGACACGTGTCTGTACGGCATGCGCCCACTTCTCCGTAAAACTGTTACAAACGGACATCGAGACGATCGAATTCCGCATTGGCGCCGCGAAATGAGCTCATCAGGCCAGCAGATCCTCGACGGCGAACCGACCGAGCGACCGTACGACGGGGATCGACGTCCGTCGCAGATTGTCCTTTGCCAACAGATCCGGCGCTGGATGCAATCCCACTCGAAGGTGAACTTGAGTCGTCTGCTTTGACGAGCGGCCCTTGCGTTGAACAGGATGTCTGGCCCGCGGTGAAGATCATGCTCCGTGCCGACGGCATCGCTGGCGAAGAAGGTCTGATGGCATGGCGCGAGACGAACCATGTGGATGTCGTGATCGGCTCAGCACGCAATTCACGTTTGTTGGCGGAACTGTCGTCCGGAACAACGTGAGATGTCGGCCGCTTCGGCGTTAGTTCCGCCGGGCCTCGTTGGCGACGGGTTCGGCCGCGCGCGGACGGCGCAACTGTCCGTCGCGAAAGGCCGAGGCGATGGCCTTCGGGATCCCGGCTTCGGCAAGCACCAGCATCGCGCGTCGTTCCGTCACCCGGGCCTTCATCTCTTGTTGCCAAGCCAGCGCTTCGGCGCGGCGCACCTCGGCTCGCGCCTGGGCCACCCGCATGTCGGTGTCGGCCTGGTCCGTCTGCAGGCGGGCGCCGATGTTCTCGCCCACGTCGATGTCCGCGATGTCGATCGAGACGATTTGAAACGCGGTGTTGGCGTCCAACCCGCGCTCCAGCACGCTCTTCGAGATGCGGTCGGGCATCGCCAGCACTTCCATGTGGCTTTCGGACGAACCGATCGCGCTGACGATCCCTTGGCCAACGCGAGCAATGATCGTCTCTTCGGTTGCTCCGCCGATCAATTGCAGCAGGTTCGTGCGGACCGTGACGCGAACCCGGATCCGCAACTCGACTCCGTTTTTGGCCACGGCACTCAGCGTGGTCTTGCCGCCGCGCAGCGGCGCGGGGCAATCGATGACTTTCGGGGAGACACTGGTCTGGACGGCGTCCAGCACGTCGCGTCCGGCGAGATCGACCGCCGCCGCGCGGTCAAAGTCCAAATCGATTCCCGCGCGGTGCGCCGCGATGATTGCCCGGATGACGTGCATCACGTCCCCCCCGGCAAGATAATGAGCTTCCAAGCGTGCGGTGCTCATGCCCTGCCGTCGGTCGATGCTCAGTCCCGCCTGCCGTCCCATAATCTTGGCGGTGACGATCATTCCAGGCTTGACCTGACGGAAGCTCATGCCGATCAGACTCAGCAGGCTTACGTCCGCACTTGACATGTACGCCTGAAACCAAAGCGCCCCGTAGTTGATCAGCGCTCCGGCAACCAACAGCGCCAGCAGGATTGCGATGACGATCCCGCCGATCGTCAGCATCCCTTGAAGACTGACCGCGAACAAGAGAGCAAGACACGGAAACATGGGATCTCCTTGGTTTGGCCGCCCCATTGAGCCCGACCGCGACGATTCGATCTTCGCCGGCTGAAAGGCTTCGGCTGGCGCGGCCCCCCAAAAAAAAACGACGTGTCCGCACGTCATCGTGCAAACACGTCGGGTTACTCGCCAGTGAGCTCCTGGAAGCATCCAGGCCGCTCGTTATTAGTCATCCGACGACTTCATTCGCTGCGGATGGATGCGCTTTCGCGTGGCGACGGATCCATCACAACCGCATTGTATTCCGCCAATGGCACAAAACAAGGGGCTTCGCAGGAACTTGCGACCAGTGTCCCGCCGTCCCAGTGCGGGTTCAGCCGATTTTTTCCTTCAATTCCGTCAGCAGACGCAACGCCTTGCCGATCTCCGCCTTCTGCCGCTCAGGTTCCTGGGGGATCTCCCGCTCGATCGTAAGCGGCCCCGCGTACCCAAGACTGTCGAGCGTGCGCAAGTAGTTCTCCATGCCCACGTCCCCTTCGCCCAACGGAACCTCCTGGCCCCATTCGGCGCCGGGATTCGCGGCCCACTTGCCGTCCTTACAGTGGACGCTGCGGACCAACGAACCAATTTGACGCAGGGCCTCGATGGGCTCGCCGGTGCCGTACAAGATCATGTTGGCGGGATCGAAGTTCACGAACAGATTGTCCCGGTCCACGTCACGAATGAACGCCAGCAGACCGGCGGCCGACTCCTGCCCGGTTTCCAAGTGCAAGTTCTGGCCGTTCGCCTTGACGTGGTCGCACACGTCCCGCGTGACCTCCAACACTTCGGCGTACAGCGGGTCGTTGCTGTCGTGCGGGATGAATCCCAAATGCAACGCGACCACCGGACAGCCAAGCAATTTGGCGAAATCCGCGATCTCCTTCATCTCCCGGGTCCGGACGGCGCGAGTTTCCGGCGGCACCAATCCCACTGTGCGGCTGACAGTCGGGATGTCCGCGTAGCTCTCACCTTCGAATCCGCCGAACACCGCGGTGAGCGTGATTCCCAGGTCACTCAATCGATTCAAGAACCGTTCCGCGTTCTCGGAAGTCCGAGTCTGAGCCGCTGGCGCGTGCAGTTGGATGGTGGGCACGCCCAGTTCATGCGCCACTTCGAGCTTCACGCCCAGACCGGCATCGACACTGGTGAACACACCCAAAGGCCATTTTTCCATGATCGTCCGCTCCTGTACTTCGAGGCCGAAATTGTGATGCTTGCACATCATGTTGTAGGTGGTTCCCTGCGCGACCGCAAGATACGGGGTGCTACTTGCAAACGCGTGACAGGTCGGTTATTTTACCGGCTCGACCTAATCAACAAACCTTCAGCGCACATGAGGCGCGTTGTCACGGGAGGTACGAGGTAGCGATAGGGACATCGTTCTTCTGAGGGAATGCCAGGATTGGCATGGCAGGCTCAGCGAGAACCTCGACGAACTAAAGTCAACGTCACGGACCAACGCGATGCGTCCCCGGGTGCGGGTACGGCAGACGAGTTGTGCTTCCGGTGAATCGTGTGCCGCGCGAAGCGGAATCGCCGAGGTCGTTCGTGTGGATTGCCATCGCCCGACTTGTCTTCCACTCCGTACCGCACAGCCTCGTGCCTCAGGCCACGTTCATCGTTTCATGACTCTGTGTGTGACCTGAAGGGATTCGCCGATGCACTACAAACCGCTGATTGGGCTGAACGCCGACTATCGACCTGCCAAGAGTGACTCTCCCGCCTATTCTTTTATCGCTGCCGGCTATTATCGCCGCGTTTTGGCTGCCGGAGGAATTCCGGTGGTCGTGCCTCCGCTGGAGATCAAGGACGACGTCCATCGTGTGCTGGACATGCTGGACGGATTCATTTTGGTCGGCGGACACGATCTGGACCCGCGCCGCGACGGATTCATGCTGCATCCTTCGGTGCGTGCCATGGATCGGCAACGCGAGAATTTCGATCGGATGCTGATGGATTTGATCGCCGAGCGCCGTATGCCGGTCTTTGGCATCGGAGCGGGCATGCAGTTGCTGAACGTGTGGGGTGGCGGGAACCTGTTCCTGCACATTCCCGAGGATCTGCCAACCGCGATTCCGCACAAGGATCTGCAAGACCCGGGGCATCGCCACGGGCTGACGGTCACTCCCGGCTCGCTGATGGAACGCGTGTACGGAGACGGTGAAATCCGCGTCAACAGCATGCATCACATGGCGATCGACGAAGTTGCACCCGGCTTCGCCGTCACCGCGCGCTGCCCGGACGGTGTGATCGAGGTGATCGAGAGCGAGTCCCCGGATTGGTTCGCTTTCGGCACGCAGTTCCACCCGGAGGCCGATTCCGCTTCGGCACTGGACATCCGAATCTTCGAAGAGTTCATCGACGGCGTTTTGTCGCATCGCCGTGTCCACGACGAGATGCGAATGCTGGTGGCGTAGTCCGCCATTGATTCATCCAACGTTCGCTGAAAAACCGGGGCAGGCATCCTGCTGTTCGCCGCTGCCAGGATACGCCTCTCGCTCATCCGGGTGCCAGTCCCGTTTCCACAATTTGCGTTGGGGAAAAAGTCGATTTCAATTTGCATTTTCCGGAAAAGCGGCAAGAGTTAAAGTGCATGAAGTGGGCAATATAGGTCACTCGTGCTGATCTGCGAAGGACTTTTTCCACGGAGAATGGTCACCTTTGAGTCCGAGGATTTTGAATGCTCGGACGGAACGGATTGCAGCGCCGTGAGAGAGACCTTCGCTGGGGAGTGACCGGTTCCGACGAGACCGTTTTACCCGGAGAGAATTCGAAATCATGCGAGCGAATACCCCCCATTTTCTGTTGTTTTCCGAGTCTCGATCCTCGAAAAACCGTGGGGCGATCGAATCGTCAGAGGTGGTTGGACAATGGCGGTTCGTGCTCGAAAGCGTGGATGGCGAGACGAAAATGGAAGTGGCCGACGATGAATCGGAAATTGACATCAGCCGCTTGGAGTTGCTGGCGGTCGTCCGAGGCTTGGAGGCATTGGACCAGCCGTCCCGAGTGACGCTGGTCACGCCCAGTCGTTATGTCACTCACGGATTGCGATTCGGGCTGGCCGAGTGGCGCGAGAACGGCTGGCAATGGGAGCGGTTCGGCGAGATGCAGCGGGTGAAGAACTGGGATCTTTGGCAACGCATCGACCGAGCGATGCGGTTCCACGAGGTCGATTGCCGTGTTTGGCGATTCGATATGCCCGAGGAAGGACCGCCTGCGAGCCACTTGTCCAGGCGAGTGTCGCCGACTGCGGCACGCGCTCGCGACGTTCAACCGGCGGACACGCGGCCTTCCCGCGAGACAGAATCGCTGAGCGTGTTGGCCGCCTGTCGGCGGGTCTTTCAGGACGTGTTGCGCCGCTGCTGGCCAGTGACGCGCGGGGCAGTTGCCGCTCAGGCTGCTTAATAAGATACGTCTCTTTTGGTGGTTTTCGCTTCGAAAACAACGAAGCGGATGTCGCCAGCGCGCGAATGCTGGACACCTGCCGCTCTGTCTGCCGACGAAGATGAATCGGCGTCGATTCCAGCGGTCGCTTGCTGCTTCAGTCATGGCAGCTAGGTCCACTTGGAGCGGATGGGAAAATCGCGTATACCTTGGAAGGAAGTCAAACTGTGCGAACGAGTCTATCACTTGGCCATTTAGGGGCGATTGTCGACGGCACCCACGGCAACCCCGCCGAGGTTCTTGGCCCACACGAAGTGATGCACGAGGGGCGTACGTGGCTCGCGATTCGCGCGTTTCTTCCCGAAACGCAGCAAGTTTGGGTCGTCGATCAATCGCACATGACGCCCCGACCGATGCGGCGTTTGCATCCAGCCGGGTTTTACGAAGCGATTTGCCCGTGCCAATCGCCGACAGGGCCACGGAAGTATAAGCTTCAGGTGGCGGACAAGAAGGGAAACATGACCACGATTGACGACCCCTACGCATTCCCGACCTATTTTACGGATTACGATCTGTATCTTCTGGGTCAAGGCCGCCACTATCGTTCGTTCGACAAGCTCGGCGCTCACCAGCGCGTGGTCGAAGGCGTCTCGGGGGTGAATTTCGCCGTTTGGGCGCCCAACGCGTGCCGAGTCAGCGTGGTCGGGGACTTCAACCAGTGGGATGAACGGCGGCACGCACTGAGAAGCCATTTCTCGAACGGTCTGTGGGAGATCTTCATTCCGGGCCTAAGTGAGGGCCATCTGTACAAGTTTCGCATCCGCACCGGCAGCGGCGAGGTGATCGAGAAGGCGGATCCCTACGCTTTCCAAGCCGAAGTGCCGCCGAAATCCGCGTCGATCGTCGCCAATCTCGGTCAGTTCCAATGGTCCGATAAGCAGTGGCTCGACGAGCGCTCCAAGTTCAACTACCTGGAGCGGCCGGTGTCCATTTACGAGGTGCATCTGGGCAGTTGGAAACGGTGCGGCGGCGAATGGTACGGATACCGCGAGTTGGCTCATCGACTGGTCGAATACTGCCGCGAGATGGGCTTCACGCACATCGAACTCCTGCCGGTTTCGGAGCATCCGTTCTACGGCAGTTGGGGATACCAGCCCACGGCCTACTTCTCGGTGACGGGCCGCTACGGTTCGCCCGAGGATTTCATGTACTTTGTCGACTACTGCCACCAGAACGGCATCGGCGTGATTGTCGACTGGGTGCCCGCGCATTTTCCGAAGGACGGCCACGGTCTGCGGCGTTTCGACGGGACGGCTTTGTACGAGCACGACGACCCGCGGCGAGGCGAACATCCGGATTGGGGCACCATGTGCTTCAACTACGGACGCAACGAGGTGCATAACTTTTTGATTTCGAACGCCCTGTTCTGGCTCGACAAGTATCACATCGACGGACTTCGCGTCGACGCGGTGGCTTCGATGCTGTACTTGGACTACAGTCGCCAGGAGGGCGAATGGGTTCCCAACCAATACGGCGGTCGGGAGAACCTTGAAGCCGTCTCGATGCTGCAGGAATTCAATCGCGTCGTCCACTCGCAGTTCCCCGGAGTGATGACGATTGCCGAAGAATCCACGGCCTGGGGCGGCGTATCGCGACCTACGGAAGACGGTGGACTGGGATTCAGCGTCAAGTGGAACATGGGTTGGATGAACGACACGCTCAGTTACTTGCGGCACGAACCCGTGCATCGCAAGTACCATCACAACGAGCTGACGTTCAGTATCTTGTACGCCTTTACCGAAAACTTCGCGCTCCCGCTTTCGCACGACGAAGTTGTGCATGGCAAGGGGTCTTTGATCGGGCAGATGCCTGGCGACCTGTGGCAGAAGTTCGCCAACCTCCGCTTGCTGTATTCGTACATGTGGACGCACCCGGGAAAAAAACTGCTGTTCATGGGCGGCGAGTTCGGGCAGTGGAACGAATGGAACCACGAAGCCCAACTGCAGTGGGAATTGCTGCAGTGGCGGTCGCACGAAGGTGTGAAGAACCTAGTGGCGGACTTGAACCGTTTGTATTGCCGCGAGCCTGCGTTGTACGAGCAGGAGTTCGTCTACCCGGGGTTCGAGTGGATCGACTGCCACAACCACGAAGACAGCGCGCTGATCTACTTGCGGCGAGCCAAGAAGTCCGAAGATTTCCTGCTGATCTGCTGCAATTTCACGCCCGTGGTGCGCCGGGATTTTCCGATCGGCGTTCCGAACGCAGGCTGGTACGACGAAATTTTCAACAGTGATTCGGAGTACTATGGCGGCAGCAACGTGGGCAACCACCCGGGCTTGATCGCCGAGGCTCGCGGATGTCACGGCAGGCCGCATTCCATCCGGATGACGCTTCCGCCGTTGGCCGTGGTGATCTTCAAGCCTCGACCGAGTTGACTTCCCACGCCCCACTCGCTACCGTGCGCCGCGCATCATGATTTCGTGGGATTTCTGCGCGTAGTATTCGGGCGAGCGTTGGAACCGCTCCAGCGAACCCTCTTCCGCGAAGAGATACATCTTGCCACGGAACCACATCCCGTGTCGTCGCTTGCCCTCGACGGGTTCGCCGTAATCGACGAAGCGAGTGGTATCGTAGCCCGACAGCACGGGGCTGTACCGATCCGGGTCGGCGAGGAACTGCTGTTGGTGCGAAGCGGATGCGAACAGATACGTGCGTCCGCGATGGACCGCGCCCCAGCGCGGATCGCCTCGCTCCCAGGTCTCTTTCTGTGCCAGACTGACGGGGCAGAATCCTTCCAAGCCCAACTCGGGCTGGGCAGCGGGTTGGGCTGGCGCCGGTTGATTGGAATTCCAGCCGTCTTGCCGCATTCCGGCCACGCCCGAAAACGCGGGGTTGGAACCGCGGAACGACGCGGGGTCCGCTGGAGTTGCGGTCCCCGCCGGAGCCATCGACGCCTCGCGCACGGGACCTCCGTTGGGCCGTTCGGGCACGTACGGGTTCGCGTACGACGGCGCGTATTCGGGTCGGCTCGGCACTGAACCGGGATCGAACGATGATTGCGTTTGGGGCGGGTAGTAAGCCGTTGGCGGAGCGCCAACCGGCATACCCGGAGCACCGGCGGGAACGCCGTACTGGTTGTTCGACTGCCACGGCTGCGAGGTCGCTGTCGGAGGCGCGCCGGGTTGGTTGCCCGGCCCGGCATAATATGGATTTGGCTGGCTGGCGGGATTCGGACTCCAGGGATTCGTCTGACCCGGCGCAACCTGATTTGTCGGAACCTGACTTGGAGGTACCTGATTCGCCGACAGGCCGTTCAGGATCTGCAGATACTTGCCAGCGTCGGCCGGAGTGTTTGCTCGGTGGAGCACGCGACCCGCCGGGTCCAGGACGATGTCCGTCGGGAAACTCTGGACGCCGTAGTGCCGGGCGATCTGCGGCGAACGCTGGACGTCGATTTTCACTGGGATGAAGTTGGACGAGATGGCCGACGAGATGTCCGGACGCGGATACACCTCGCGGTCCAGTCGCACGCAGGGACCGCACCAGTCCGCGTAGAAGTGCAACAGCACCAAACGCTGTTGCTGCTGGGCGATCTGTTGAGCCTGCCCAACATCGCTCATCCACGGGATGGATGCGTCGAGCGTGGCAGGGCCGAGAGTGAGGATGAACAGGCCAATAACAACTGAAGTTTGTAATCTGCGCATAGGGACAACCGCTTCTTCCAGGCTGGGGAGTCAGATACAGCTCCTTTTATATCGGTCGGACCGTCTGGAGGGATTGGCGAAACTTTGCCGCGCAGAGAGAATTTTCGGAAAACATGGAATAGCCGACTTACCGAGTGACCAGATGTGCTGTCACCGACGGCATCGTCACCGCTTGGCAGGCTTTCAGAAAATATTGGACTTTTTCCCCTGCCGTTGGCGATCGGTGTTGACACGCTCGAAAAGATCTGTAAGATTCCTTCACTTGGCAGTCTAATCCGTAGCGTCGTATAGCCTTAGACCAAAGGCCCGACAAACTTCCCCCCTCAAAAGTTGTTGATCTTAATGAGGGTAACGAAATAGACCTGGGGGAAGTGGGACTGTTTCGCCAGCCGGCGAAGCGGTTCGTGTGGTTCTGCCAGCTTTCTTCGAATGCACTCTGAGTCAGGCTTGCTCGATTCTGAAATCGAGTTTCTAGGGTGACCAGAAGAGCCGAAGAAGCCTAGAGACGAAGCGTTGGTCGCTCGCTGTATCCCGCTGCCGCTGACAAGAAGCGGTCGTGTTTTGGAATTCCGTTTTCTGAAGCGATTTCCAGTTCAGGAAGTGCTGGAAGGGCGAGATGATCGATCATTGATCCTTGATCGGGTATGAATGCCGGTGGCAGGAGATCGCCTTGCGCTGGCGATGTGAATGGTGAGACCCATGAATAAGAAGCGACAACGAACGAGGTCGGGGGGACGTTCCGGAGGGCAGGTTTCCAGTGGCAACGGACGGCCGAGACGCCGACGGCGAACGGTTTCGAGCGAACGTCCGCCGGGCGGGGACAGGGAGCGGGAGAGGGAGTACGTGGAAGACAGCGATGCACCGCTGGAACCGGGCCTGGGCCTGTTGGAGATGCATCCCAACGGCTACGGGTTCCTCCGCAGTCCCGCCAACAACTATTCGCGCGAACGCACCGATCCCTTCGTGCCCGGCACCATGATCGAGAAATACGGACTTCGCCAGGGGGTCATGATCACCGGCACGGTTCAGCAGGCCCGCCGCCAGCAAGGCCCGCGGTTGAAAGAGATCACCGATGTCGACGGCATCCCGCCTGAGCAGTACGCCGAAGTCAAGACCTTTGATTCTTTGACACCGATCAATCCGGAGGTTTGGTACCGGTTGGAAACGGGGGCGGCGCCGTTGACAACTCGCGTGATGGATCTGTTGACGCCCTTGGGGCGAGGCCAGCGCGCCCTGATCGTCGCCCCGCCTCGCACCGGAAAGACCATTCTCCTTCAACATATCAGCCACGGCATCTCGACCAACTATCCGGACGTCAAGCTGATCGTCCTGTTGATCGACGAACGTCCGGAAGAAGTCACGGACATGCGGCGAAACGTGAACGGCGAAGTGGTCGCCAGCAGCTTGGACCAGGACGTCGAAAGCCACGTCCGGATTTCCCAGTTGATGGTCGAACGCTGCCGTCGGTTGGCGGAGATGGGGCGCGATGTGTTCCTGCTGATGGACTCGATCACGCGACTGGCCCGCGCCTTCAACAAGTGGGTTGGCAATACGGGGCGGACGATGAGCGGCGGCGTGGACATCAAGGCGATGGATGTGCCCAAGAAACTGTTCGCGACCGCGCGGGCGTTCGAAGAGGGGGGCTCGCTGACGATCGTGGGCACCGCGTTGATCGACACGGGCAGCCGCATGGACGAACTGATCTTCCAGGAGTTCAAGGGCACGGGCAACATGGAATTGGTGCTCGACCGCAAACTGTCCGATCGACGGGTCTGGCCGGCGATCGACATCACGCAATCCGGCACGCGGCGCGAGGAATTGTTGCACGACGCCGACACGTTGCACGCAGTGACGATGTTGCGCAGAACGCTGTCGACCATGCATCCGGTCGATGCCATGGAACAACTGACCAAACAGCTCGGACGCTTCAAGAGCAATGCCGAATTCTTGAAGTTAATCAGCGGCAAATTGCTGGTCGATTGAGCCTCCGTGCCGGTTTCGGACGGCGTATTACGGTTCGTCCGGGTTTTCGCGTCGAGCGTCGAAGGCGGGCACCGCCTGCCGGTTCTCGTTGGCCAGCCACGAATTCCACGCTCGCTGGTCGAACCCGAAATTGACGCCGCCGCTGAGCAGAATCAGCGATTGCAGGACTTCCTCGTTGCGAACCGTCCTGGCGATGACGGGCGGCGGTTCGCCGGACGAAAAGCCAGTGCCTCCCAACGGTCCGCCCGATCCCGAACCGGCTGGGCGGGCGAAGGTGGCTGTGTGCGTATTGGGATTGGACGGTAAGACGACGTAGTGGGTCGTGATCAGCGAGTCGATCAGCGGTGGGATGCACGAACGATCCCCCAGGCGGCCCAGAGCGTAACCGGCACGGTTCAAGCGGACGTTGTTGCCGTCCTTCAACGTGTCCAGATACGGCTTCGCGATATGGGGCGGCTGGTTGCGGATCAGTTGCTTGAGGCAGGCGTGAAAGATCTCTTCATCCGGATCCCGCAAGCTGGCTTCAGCAAGTGTCAGGGTCGAGGCCGGATCACCGATCTTCCCCAAGACTTCGATGTACAGCATCTTCACCTGTCGATAGGGCTCTTCGGCCAGCAATTGGCGCAGCGCCGATACGGCGATCGGGTCCGCGACCGCGGCGACTTGGCGGTATGCTTCGCCAGCCCCTTCGGTCGCCATCATCGCTCGCCATCGTCGCAACTTCAGCAACCAGTCCTTGCGCACCCGGTCCGATTCCTGCAGCTCCTCGATGATCTGGATGTCTTGCGGCAGACGCCAGCGTCCTGCGTGCCGCTCGAAGCCTCGCGATTCCATGTGTTGCTGGCGCGTGACCCAACGCCCGCGGATCTGGGTGTAACCCAGCTCGCGGCGCGCCACGGCGTGGTCGGGGTCCAATTCGATGATCCGTTGCAGGTGTATTTGACGTTGATCCTCCAAGCCACGCTGGCGACACCATTGGGCCATCTCGGAGTGCCCGGCCACCGTGTCTTCCGCGCACGCGGCGACTTGCCGGTATTCGTCCAGTCGGGGATCCTCGACGATGGCTCGCTGCACCTGGGCCGGACTCAGCGTCAGCCGGCCCCCTTCCCGCAACTGGATCGCGAAGTTTTCGTCCGGATCCTTGTTGCGGTTTTGCCAACGCCCGTGGATCCGGCCCCCGTTTTCCAACACAAACACGTCGTCCGCTGGCAACGGGGCGCAGTACGAAACCACCAGCGCCGCGAGACACCCGACGAAACCGGCCTTGTTGTTGCATCGCGTCATCAGCGTCGCCGTCCTTCGACCCCGTATCGGTCCGCGCGGTTTACTTCTGCGGCGATTGGCGTTATTCTCGTTGCTTCGTCCCGCTTTTAGTATATTGCTCGCGCGGCGAGTCTGGCAACTCAACGAGCCCCGGCGGAACCGCGCGACACTGAAGAAATGCAACGGCGGAACGGTTTCCTCAGCAACGGAGGGATTTGATGCTCCCGGGAATCCAACAGTTCAACTTGACCGGCCGGTCCGCCATTGTCACTGGCGGCTCCAAGGGGCTGGGAGAGGCGATGGCAGCCGGTTTGGCCTCGGCCGGCGCGGACGTTCTGTTGGTCAGCCGCAACGAAGCCGAGGCGATCGCCACGGCGGAGCGGATCGCCGCCGACTTTGGACATCGAGCCGTCGCGATGGCCGCCGATGTGTCGCAACCCGACCAGTGCGAAGCGATGGCCGAGCGCGCCTTGAGCGAATTCAACAAGATCGACATTCTGGTCAACAACGCCGGTGTCAACATTCGCGGTCCGATCGACGAACTGACTTACGAGCAGTTTCGCGACGTGCAACGCGTGAATGTCGACGGTCTGTGGCTGGCTACCCGCGCGGTGGTGCCCGCAATGAAGAAAGCTCGCTACGGACGGATCATCAATCTGGCCAGCACGCTGGGCGTGGTCGGACTGGAAAACCGAACTCCCTATACGGCCAGCAAGGGCGCCGTCGTCCAGATGACACGAGCGCTAGGCCTGGAGCTGGCACCCTTCGGCATTTGCGTCAACGCCATCTGTCCGGGGCCGTTCCTGACGCCGATGAACGTGCCGATTGCCGAAGCGGAGCAGACGAAGAAATTCATCCTGGGCGCCGTCGCGCTCGGCCGCTGGGGACGCATGGAGGAAATCCAGGGTGCCGCCATTTTCTTGGCGAGCGATGCGGCCAGCTACATGGTGGGCAGCTTGCTGACCGTCGACGGCGGCTGGACTGCCCGGTAGCACCCCGTTGCGGCGCCTTCCCGATCCGATATTCAACCCGAGTCAACTTTGCAAGGAACACGTCAAACCATCATGCACGTCCAGTATACGGAAGCCGATTTCAACAATTCGCCGCTGATGTTCTACTACGAGACGACGCAAGCTTGCGATCTGGTCTGCGAACACTGTCGCGCGTCGGCCAAGCAAGCGGCCGATCTGCATGAATTGTCGCACGACAAGTCGTTAGCCCTGATCGATCAGATCGCATCGTTTCCCAAGCCGCCGACGCTGGTGCTAACGGGCGGCGATCCGTTGAAACGCCGCGACCTGCTCGATCTGATCCGACATGCGACTCAGGCCGGTCTGCAGGTCGCGCTGACGCCTTCGGCGACGCCGCTGGCGACTCGGGAAGCGTTCGCCGCGGTGCGCGATGCGGGAGTGAGCCGTCTGGGGATCAGTCTGGACGGCGCCGATCAAGCGGTCCACGACGCTTTCCGCGGCTGGACGGGCAGTTTCGAGCGGACGATGGGCATGTTGGCCAATGCCAGGCAACTGGACATGGCCGTCCAGGTCAATACCTCGGTCACTCGCCGCAACTTCCACCAACTGGACGCTATCGCGGAATTGCTGGCCGACCAGGGGATCGCGATGTGGTCGGTGTTCTTCCTGATTCCCGTGGGCCGCGGACTTGAACAGGAGCGGATTCGGCCCGAGGAATACGAACTGGCCTTCGAGCGTCTCTGGCATCATGCGCGCAGCAAGCCGTACGGAGTCAAGACGACCGAGGCGCCGCACTACCGGCGGTACGTCCTCCAGCAGCAAGGCAATCCGCTGGCCGGCCCCGGCGGGCGAGTGGACGAGGGCAAGCATCGCGGCCATCGGGCCCCGCTGGGAGTCTGGGACGGACGAGGCGTGATGTTCGTCAGCCACGTCGGCGAGATCTACCCGGCCGGCTTCCTGCCGATTGTCTGCGGACGCGTGCCGGACGATTCCGTGGTCGCGACCTATCAAAATCACCCCACGTTCCTCGCGCTGCGCAACGCCGACGGATTCCATGGGAAATGCGGCTATTGCGAATACCGCTGGACCTGCGGCGGCAGCCGCGCCCGCGCCTACGCCGTCACCGGCGATCCCCTCGAGTCCGAACCCGACTGTGTTTACATTCCGCAAGTGTGACCGCCGGGCCTTGATCGCAGCTTCGTAGCCGAATTCGCGAGAGTGCGGATCGATGCACCGAAGTCCGGCAACCTGGCACTTCGGCGTCCCTGTCGAGGTTTCG
The DNA here is from genome assembly GCA_023382975.1 of Pirellulaceae bacterium. Lineage (GTDB taxonomy): Bacteria > Planctomycetota > Planctomycetia > Pirellulales > Pirellulaceae > SKKK01. The sequence continues at coordinate 77,440 of JAHDXO010000044.1, read as the reverse complement.
TCTGCGTTTGGTGTCACCGTTTCGCGATCCCACATCGATCCCTCTTGACTGGGCATGTGCCTCGCGACACCGGAAAGTGCGTCGATCCCTTGCTGGTGATCTTAAGCGTGGACGCCATCCCCATCCAGAAACGCGAGCGCACCGTTCCGCCATCGGTTGCCGCGGTCATCGACAAGGCGCTGCAGACACGGATTGCTGACCGTTACGCGACCGTGTCGGAGATGAAGTGGGCGCTGCGAGCCGCCTTCCGTCAATGCACTCGCAAGTGACGAAGGAGGTGCCAAGCCAAGATGCGAAAGGATCGTCAGCACGGGACTGTAAGGCTTAAGCTGGGCGTTGCCACGTCGGTTTCTGCGAGATCAAACCTCGTCTTCGGATGACAGCGGTTGTTATGCGGCGGATCGTTTCTGCTCCAACAATCCGAGACATAGGTTTCGCAGCTTGGCCAGTTCGCAGTTGAACTCCCGCTGTGCTTCATCCGTTTGAAGCGCGTCAAGCAAGTCCGGCAGTTGTACGCCGCGGCTCATGATTTGATCGGCTGCTTTCACGCGCAGTTTTTTGCGAACGAACAGACAGTTCTCGGCATGGAAAAAAATCCGGAGAGATTCGGCGGCACTGATCAAGCCGCTCGACAATGACTCCACAATTCCCAGATTGATCAAAGCGAACAGCGCAACTTGTTCCGGCCGGGTTCTTCCGGCTCCTTCCAACAACGCTGCGAGATCGATGCGTTTGTTCATGATTGCGCCCTCGCCGGGAAGAACTTCACGCCGGCAACTTGCCCAGAAGCGTGTTCAAAGTAATGGATTTCCCCGATATTGCCGTTCTTAATGACCTTTTGCCATTTCCCTGGACGCAACTGCCGAAGGTAACGCAGTACAGCCGCGTTGCGAACGGGGTACTTCAGCATTCCGCCCTTGGACGGTGCCCAACCCGCGGGTATTGAACCAGACGCATAAACATCCGGGTACATGTGCAGCGGCACTCAAACGCTCCCAATTAGCAGCCTGTGTCCCCGGCTCCCCCTTCTAATCATCAAGTTACCGCGCTGCAATCAAACCGGCAAGCGAACGCGGAACGAAAACCAGTTCAACCGTCTTCCGCCGGCTTCAGCAAAATCGTCAACGCGTCTGGCTTGTGCAGCGGTCCTACCCCAGTTTCCACGGGGCGCGGTATTCGTAGTGCAGCAGATTGTTGGCTTCGTCGCAGTTCATGAAACGCTCTTGTTCGGCGTCCCACTGCAGTCGCTGGCCCATTTGCAGCGCGATGTTGGCGATCAGCGCAAAGGTGGTCGACCGATGGCCGGTTTCGATGTCGGCGTTGGGTTTCTCGCGGGTGCGCACACAGTCCAGGAAATTCCGGGCATGCATCTCGGTCAGGCTCGCATTGCTGCCCGCTTGGTCGAACTCTTCGGGCTCCATGCGCGACGCGCGGTCCTGGAACTGGCCGCCTCGCTCCGGCACGACGCGATAGCCCCGTTCGCTTGCGTACACCGTGCCTTTCGTGCCCCGCATCTCGATTTCGCCAAATGGAAACGGACTGTTGCCACTGGTCTCGTACTGGCCGAAGATGGCGAGTCGGCCGGATGCGAACTCGAACGTGGCGAGCGCCGTGTCGGGGATCGTCCGGTCGTCGTCGACCGCATAGCGTCCGCCGACCGCCGTGACGGCCGACGGCGCCAGTTCTCCGGTACACCAGCGGATCGCGTCCAGGAAGTGAACTCCCCAATTCGCCATCTGCGAGGAATACAGATCCCACCAGCGAAATCGGTAGGGCGCGATGTTTTCCTGGAACGGGCGACGAGGGCGGGGACCGAGCCACATGTCCCAGTCCAAATTCGACGGCGGTGCGGCGGGCATCTTCCGGCCGATCCCCTCGGGCGCCATGTTGCTCAAGCGGTACGCGGTGCTGACGCAGATCTTGCCGAATTCGCCCTGGGTGGCGCGCTGGGCCAACTGCGAGTACAGCAAGGAACTGCGGCGATGCGTGCCGACTTGCACGACTCGATTGTTGCGTCGGGCCGCCTCGACCATCCGCCGCCCCTCGACGACCGTGATGGACAGCGGCTTTTCGACGTAAACGTCCTTTCCCGCATCACAGGCCATGATCATCTGGATGGCGTGCCAGTGGTCCGGCGTGGCGATGACGACCGCGTCGACATCGTTGCGTTCGATCAGTTTGCGGAAATCGGTGTACGTCTCCACTCGACCGCCGACCTTCTCCTTGGCCCGCGCCAGTACCTCTTGATCGACGTCGCACACGGCGACGATCTCCATGTCGTCGTGAGCCATGAAACCGTCGATCAACTGGCCTCCGCGGTTCGCGACTCCGATGAACCCGAGCCGAATCTTCTCGTTCGCTCCCAACGCATTTGCCGCGCGTACCGCGCGCGGCGCGGCAGCAACGGTTGCCAAACCCATTGCAGCCGCAGCGCCGGACTTGGTGAACGTACGACGATCGATTCGGTGTACCATCGTGAATCTCCTGGTCGTAAAAAAGGGACGGGGGTTCGAAAGGTCATGCTTCGAGTCGCGTTCAGCGCCCGCGACCCACCTGGGCCGCGGCCGGCGCTGGGAAATCCCGCTTTACGGTTCGGGCATTGTAAATCACCAGTCTCGATTCCGCAAATCGGATGACGCTTTCGTCGAGTGGCACGCGAGCACAAGGATGGCTGCGCCGAATCGTCGTGGTAAGATAGGGCCGTATCGAGTTCAGCCCCCTTTTTTCCGGAGTCATTGCGATGGAACCGATCGAATCGATCTGCTTGGACTGGAGGAATCGCCTCGGAGCTTGTTGGCTGCTGTTGGCCTGTGCCTGGATCGGGAGTCCCGCGGCGGATGGCGCCGAGGCGATTCGGGTGGTCGCAGAAGACGGCTCACTGGCGATCCGCAGCGGTGACCGCGACCTGTTGGTGTACCAGAGCCAGCCCAATCCTTTCAAGGTCTACGTCCAGTCGCTGACGACTCCGGCCGGGCGTCAGATTCTTCGCGATTCGCCGCATGATCACATCCACCATCGTGCGCTCATGTATGCGATGGGTGTCGACGGCGTGGATTTCTGGGGCGAGGCCCCTGGCGGGCGACATGGCAAGCAGATCCCCGCGGGAGGGGCCACACGATCCGTCGCGGTGACCGCTGACGACCTATGGCAGGCTAACATCGAACAGGACCTGGACTGGCGGGACGCCGATGGACAAGTGCTGCTGCGGGAAGAACGCCACTTGCGTCTGGACGGCAACACTCTGCCCGGCGCCACGCTGTTGGTCTGGGATAGCCAGTTCCGCACCCCGGTCGGAAAGCAGCAGGTCGAACTCTGGGGCCGACACTACTTTGGCCTCGGCCTGAGAATGGTCGCGTCGATGGACCAGGGCGGCAAGTTGCTGACCCCGGCGGACGACCAGGGCGAAGTGGTTCGAGGCACGGAGAAGCTGCTGTCGGGTCCGTGGTGTGCGTACACCGCGGCGGTCGACGGTCACCCCGTTACCGTCGCCATGTTCGATCATCCCGACAATCGGCCCAAGGCCACGTGGTTCACCATGACCGGACCGTTCGCCTATCTCTCGGCAACGTTAGGCCTGAAGGACGAAAAACTCGCCGTGAAGGCCGACGCCCCACTCCGCCTGCGATATGCCGTCGCCCTCTGGGACGGCGAAAAAACCACGTCGGAAATCGCCGAAGCTCACAGCCGCTGGAAGCCGTAACAACGGCGCAGACAAACCACCGGGGACATTCGACCTCTTGTGCAAAAGCAGAATGTCCCCGCTTCAGTCCTCGATTCAAGCGGGCGTTTCCAGATCTTTCAACGATTTGCCGAGTCGTTTTCGGCGCGCTTCGCCTGCGACTCGCGAGGTGGCGGAATCGCCCGAATCCTGGCGCATGAACTCCAGCAGCCGAGGACTGATATCCTCGGAATTGTCGGGCGTTCCTATCGCCTCGATCGCATCCGATACACCCAGCAGAACGGATTGTTTGACGCCTTCGCGAATCCATAGAAACAGGTTGAATTGCATTGATTGCACTCCTTTGCTTCGACCGGCCGCTCGTTCCCGACGTCACCGGGCACGAGCATCGTCTTGTTCCGAATCGGCTATTTACCGTTTGCCGTCGCGGCTGTCCAGACGAATCGCGCTCGAGTCTCGATTCGCCCGTTGGGCCGGTGCGCACAGCGTCGTTGCACGGCGCGATGCCGCGTTAGGCGAATCGGGCAAGATTTTGTACACTGATGCGGCGGCCGGGTAGATTGGGAAGCCCGGGCAGCCTTGGGGAATTTCTTATTTGGAGCGTCTGCCGTGATTCTCTCCGCTGGTCTAACTCCCGCCTGGCAGCAGATTCTGGTTCTGGAGGGACTGCGAATTGGCGAGGTCAACCGTGCGAAACGAGCCGTCTGGTGCGCGTCCGGCAAAGTTCTGAACGCAGGGATCGCGGCCCATCACTTGGGCGGCCCCAGTTTGACGCTGGCGACTGTCGGCGGCCCGGCAGAGCCTCAGATCGCGGCCGAGTTCCAAGCGTTAGGCGTACCATTCCGCTGGGTGCGGACCGAAGCTCCGACTCGCGTCTGCACGACTCTGATCGACCGAGCCAGTCGAACGATCACCGAATTGGTCGAAAACGGGCGTCCGCTGACCGTCGCGGAGCTAGACGAGTTCCAGCGAGCGTTTGCCGACGAAGCTTCGCGCGCCGAGGTAGTGATCCTGATCGGTTCGCTGCCTGCCGGAACTCCCGACACGTACTACCGCGACCTGCTTCAGCGCGCTTCGTGTCCCGTCGTCCTGGACTTCCGCGGACCCGGTCTGATGTCGGTTCTGGATTTGCAGCCGACTGTCATCAAACCCAACCGCGAAGAACTGGCGCAAACCTTGAACCGGCCGCTGGACGACGATCGCGAACTGCTCGCAGCGATGCGGGCGTTGAACGAGCGGGGGGCTCGCTGGGTGGTGGTCACGCAAGGCAGCCAGCCGGTCTGGGTCAGCTCGCTGGACACGGTGTACCGTCTGCATCCGCCGGCGATCGACGAAGTGGTCAATCCGATCGCCTCGGGCGACGCGTTGTCCGCCGGAATCGCCTGGGGACTTCGCGCCGGCCGACCTGTCCCGGATTGCGTTCGTTTGGGATTGGCCGCGGCGGCTCAGAATGTTCGGCAACTCTTGCCCTGCCGCTTGAATCCTGCGACGTTGGAGGCCGAAGCCGCAGCGATCACCATCGAGCAGATTCGGGCGACGGTCTGACTTGTGGCAGACGCGAGTGACTCGCGATAGAATCCGGGAGGGTTGAGGCGTGGTGCGATCGTAAACTTGTGTGTTCGTGGCAATCCTGCTGCAGGACGCGGGCTACAGGCTGGCAGCCTGTGCTACGAGGGGCTGCGAAGATTACCGGCTGGCAGCCTGGGCTGCGAGGGGAATGATCGAAAGAAGGAGAGCGATGATGGTGCGTTATTGGATCGTGGCGTCGGCTTTCGTTTCTGTTCAGTTGGTAGTCGGGCTCGTCGAGCTGCAGTCGGCGATGGCCGCTGAACCCGTGCCCGTGGGCGTCGCGAAAGTGGATATTACGCCGGAGACGCCCGTGCGGATGTACGGCTATGCTTCGCGCACGACCGAGTCCGAGGGGGTCGCCGGCCGTCTGCACGCCGCGGCGCTGGCCATCGGCAGCGATTCCGGCGAAGGCCCCGCCGTGCTGCTGACCGTGGACTGCGGAGCCGTGCCGGTCGAGATCTGTGAACAAGTGTTGCAGCGAATTCAAGCGACTCATCCGCTAAAGCCCGAGCGTTTCATCGTGTGCAACTCCCACAATCATTCCGGACCGAACCTGAAGGGCATGGCGACGATCGAGGGCGAGCAGCACGAGCATCTGGCGGCCTACGCGAACCAATTGACCGATCGTCTGGTGCAGGCAGTTCAACGAGCCCTGGACTCTCGGCGGCCGGGGCATCTGGCTTGGACGCAGGGCCGTGTCGGCTTCGCGGCCAATCGCCGCGTGCTGAAAGACGGAAAGTGGTCCGGATTCGGGGCGGTTCCCGACGCTCCGGCCGACCGCAGTCTGCCGTTGCTCCGCGTGACCGGCGAGGATGGCCGGCTGTTGGCCGTGGTCGTCAACTACGCCTGCCACAATACCACGCTGCGCGGCAATTTCCGAGAGATCCACGGGGACTGGGCCGCGTGCGCACAGGAAGCCATCGAAGCGGATACTCCTGGCGTCACCGCGATGGTGACCGTCGGCTGCGGCGCCGACGCCGACCCGAATCCGCATGGCACGGTCGAGCTTTGCCAGCAGCACGGGCGGGCAGTGGCCGACGAAGTCAAGCGTCTGCTCGATGGCCCGTTCCGCCCGCTGCCGGGCAACGTCGCCGCGCGGATGACCACCTTGGAGATCCCATTTGCGCCGGTGCCGCCGCCCGAAGAGTTGGAGGCTCTGGCGCGGACGAGCCATGCGGGCAAGCGTTTACTGAGGTTGCAGCAGGAGGGACGCGATCTCCCGCAATCCATGCCCTTCCGCATCGCGGTCTGGACCTTCGGCGACGATCTGGCCATGGTGTTCTTCTCGGACGAGGTAGTCGTCGACTACGCGCTGCGATTGAAGAGCCAGTGGGACGCGGATCGGCTGTGGGTCAGTGCCTACACGGGCGACGTTTCCAAGTACATTGTCTCGAAGCGATTGCTCGACGAAGGCGGCTACGAGGTGAACAACTCCCTGAGCGCCACCGTCACCTACGGCCGCCCCGAACAACTCGCCCCACTCATGGAAGACCGCATCCTCCAAGCCGTCGAAGCCTTGCTGCCCAAGACCTTCCGCCGAGATCCATCGTCGCCGTAGGGCTCACGGAATGCCTGCCACAAGCTTTCGGAGTTCGCTCCGCATTCTTGCTTTTTGAACGTCCTTCCCCCCGGACTTTTCGGGCACTATTCCCTGCCAAACGAGAGAGTGTGCAACGCGCAAACCTGGCTGAATCACGGAGTGCTCGATCTCGACGCGGTAAATGGGCGAGTGTCGGTGTTCTGCTTCAGTCCGTATCCAGCAGTTCGTCCAGTCGCTTCAGAGCTTGGCGGCGGGCGAAGCCGTGTTGGGTGGCGACCGTCTGCGAATCGAAGGACAGCAGGCAATCCAGGCACGCCGTATCGCAGCGGCGGTGGTGTTCCGCGTTGACGAACAACACGTCCCGAGTCCGCGCGAAAAGCTCCCGGCCTTGTTCCCACAGTTCGCGGACATGCCCGGCTCCGCCCGGCACATTGTCGTACAGCACTGGCGCCCACGCCCGGCCACCGTCCCCGGCCGGCATCAGCAAAACACCGATCTCCCGCGGATCAAGTTCCAACAGTTTTGCCCCAGTCCGCCGCAGCGCGTAACCGAACGTCCACATCAGGCTTTCGTCGTGTGCTTCACCTGGGAGCAGACACTTTGAAAAATCGATTTGCAGCACGTCCGTCGCCTCGCGCGCCGCGAGAATCTGATTGCTGCCGATGCTACTGCCAGTTTTCTTGCCACTGCACTTCCTCCAGGGCTTTGTCTCGAAGACCGGAGCATGATCTTGGAATCCTGGCGGAAGATCCATCTGGCCCTTGCCGATCCGTCTCTCGCTGTCAGCGTAACCACATTTCCAGCAGATCGCGAATCCCAACTGATTGTCCCCGCGGTTGAATACCAACAGTTCCCCGTCTTCGCTGTAGCATGCGGTCAGGTCCGGAATCCCGGCGAACTCTGCCAGCGTCTCCCCTCCGCGTATGAACGCCGTCAAGACCTCCGCCGTCCCCACTCGCTCGACGTCCGCACTGAATTTCGGCTTGTTCTTAGCGGCGGAACGAAACTCGCGATGCAGAAAAATTGGGTATACCAGTTGACTTCCGTCGCAAATTCGAGTTCTAATTGGGCACAACAGCTTCCATTGGGGGGTTCGGTGAGACATCGATTGCCCGATACGAGGTGCTTGTTTTGCGACGAAGGGCGTTGTGATGGGCCGTATTGCACGAGCATTCAAGGAGAACCCGTACGATATCGCCGGATTGATCGATATTCGGTCGTTCGAGCGAGAGGATCGGCAAAAGGCCTTTAACACGCTGAAGCTGTGGACCAAGCGGCGCAGCTTGCGATCACCGAAAACGCCTGAAGAAGAAGACTACGCTCGTATTCTACTGGCATTGCTTACGGTCGCTCAGGAGGACTACGGAGAAGATACTGGCTTCTACACGCTGCTCGAAAAACGCTTCGAAGAGCAGGCTGGCGGACATGCGGGCCTGCAATTCCACATCGCCGGAAACCAAAAGTATCAGCAGAGTATCTGTGAACTGTATCAAAGGGCACTGAATCATTTCGGATATTCTGTACCGAAGTTCACTGAAGGACGTGCGTACAGCGAGTTGAATGCTCTCCTGTTTCACGCTGGACTTCCTGGTGTTGGTGCATGTAAGGCTGCGAAGCTCGCCCTGCAAATCGTTCGTTGCTATGGTGCCGAAGCCGAGTTCTTTACAGCGGAAGACCGAGCGGACATTCTTCAAGCATCCGGCTTGAACGCAAACGATCGAAGGTTATTGACGACTCCAATCTACGGCAGCGACGATCTGTGGAGTTATCTTTGCCACACCGCACTGGTGTGGGAGGATGCCTACCCCGATCGACTCGACGATGCCTGCCGCGAAATCAGGGAGCAGTGTCCACCTTCTATCAACCCAGACCAAATTGAAAAGGGCTTTCAGGAGATAACGGCAGAGCAACGGGATGCTCAGCGGCAAGCCGTACCGTACCCATTCGTGCGATTTCACGCCGAATCGGGGGCAGTATTGTTGCACATTCCGGAACAGCCCGTATGGAGCATTGTTGATGATCTATTTCAGAGCGGCGGGAAGGCGGTGTTCTCACAAAACGCCGGTGGCAAGGACTTGCTTCTGGTTCTCCCTCCTGCGCATCCGGTCAAGCTTCGGGCCATGTGGGAGGGACGCGAACTCGACCGTGAATTCGACCTGGGCCCGGAGCGGCCAAGTGAATCCCCGCCGGGCCTCTGGTTCTCTGAACGTGGTGGTCGCTACATCGATCCTCGGCAGACTCGGTTCGGGGTACGTCCAGGACACTACTTTGTCATATTGCCCAACGTCGTCAGTTTGGATGAAGGAGAGCCGCTTCCGCTGTACTGGGAACATCTACGTACCGGTAATCGCTGGACGGCGTGGAGGGTGGATGTCGAGGAAACCAGGTCAGATCGTTTCGCGTTGACCATGAGTGGCATACGAAGAGAGATTCGTCGCGCCAACCGAGGTGGGCGAAGACTTCAGATGCTGAATGTACCGGTTGCGGTCGCCGACCTTGGCGACGACGACATTCTGCCAGTCTTTGATCGATCTCCCGAGGTACGATCAGCGAACGGCGAGATAATGAAGATCTCGTCCGCACCCGTGCGTTTGTTCGAAAAGCTTGGTGACCGCCTTGAGCGCACGATCGGTACGTTGCACGAAGACAGCGAAACCATTCCCGCAGAGAGAGGTGGCGTCTTTCAAATTCGTCGCTTGGAAGGGATCGGGCAATTACTTGACCGTTTCGCGGTGGTGCCGGGGCTAGCCTTTCATCAATCGGGAGACTTGGAGCAACCCAGGCTCCAAGTCTCCGTCAGCCAAGGTACATTGACGAGTGACCGGACTGCAACTCCTGAGTGTCAGGTCTTGTCCACGACGGTGGATCCGGTCAATCCGTATCTTCCTGTGGTCTGGCGCTCGAAGGACAGGGCGAGGAGTGTCAAGGTATTGATTCCGGTAACAGGCGTACGCTGGAGATTGATTGATGTGAATGAGAGCGCCGAACCCGGTGAATGGCGAAAGCGGCCCGTGATCTTTACTCGACACGAAGCGGCGGTACTCGAACCCGTCATTGAGTTGGAGATACCGCGTGACAGTCGGCTCGATATCGAGGGCAGCGAGAAGCCGCCACGAAAGCGATCTACCGCATCGGGAGATCGATATCGCTTATCGCTGCTCAAATGGGATTTTTTGGTCGTTCGGGTCGATGGTGGAGATCCCGTCTGCCTAGGGATGAAAACAGATCGCCCACAACTGGAAACGATCGGAATTCACCTGGAGTCACGTGGCTTGGTAATTCGTTGGCGAGGCCGATTGCCGGAAGGATCGCAGTGGCTTTTCTGGAACCCGTTGCGGCCTGACAGATCTTTTATCCGATTCGACGCTAGAGGTGGCGATCACGAATCGGGTGAATTTCGCGTTGCCACTTCGGACATTGGCATTAACGGCCCAGTCGCTATCGCTGTCGCTCGAACCGCTCCGTTGTCTCTGGCAGAGCGTTTAAGGATCGGAGGAGGCGAGTTGCTGGAATTCGGAAACTTAACGGATCGGCCGGGTGAAGTGTGGTTCGATTGGATTGATCTGCGTTCGGAAAGCCATCCGCCTCCTGAATCGGACTCCCTCACCGCGTTCACTCGTGCGATGGTGCAAGTGACCGCTGCAATGGCAACTGATCAACCGAGCGCTCGGCTCGCAGACTGCTCAGATAACCTCGTTTGGAAGCGTATACCCATCGATCATTTGTGCGACTTGATGACCGCTGCTGTCGATCCGGCCGCGGATTCGCCAGCCGCTCGTTGTCACTGGAGTGGCCAGTGGCTGCGAGGATTTGCTGGCTTGAGCACACATCATGTCGACTATGAATGGGCTCGAGTGATCGGCAAGCGGTTGAATGAAGGAATTTCCATTGCTCGGTTGCTAAGGAGTCCTTTGGATCCACTACGCGTTCATTGGTCCAACTGGATGGAGCAAACACTCGTTGAATCAGATGGCGTTCCGTTCCAGATGCTACACGATTTGTGGACCTTGAGTGTAAATGAACAGGAAGCATTGAATTGGAGTAAGTGCTTCGATGACATCGACATTCCCCCTTGGGGCGTCTATCAGAGCAAGGCATTGGCACGGGTCCTGCACTTTTTGGATAGAGCAAAAATGCAGATACTACTGCATCAGAGTCCCGTTGTTGTTTCTACTTGGCTCTTGAAGGAGCGACGTTTCCAGCACGAGAGCTGCTGCATGACGCGGACTTGGAAGGGCGCGCTCGGAATCGACGAGTGGACGGTCAAACTAGTTGAACCTGGGCAGCGGCGGCTCGGGCCTGAAGCAAGGCCGTGGGATCACGACATTTGCTGGGAAGCTCGCTGGGAACCCCGCTATCTACGCTGGACGCTGACTCGCCCCTGGTACGAGCCACAGGAGCACAACGGGGCATTCTTTGCCGAGAGACCCAAATGCGAACTGTCGTCCCGAATTGGATCGATTCTCGATGCTTGGGATCTCACCAGCGTGCAAGACAGAACCTTAAACAATGAATGGTTGCAGTTCTCGCAATCTATCGATCCACTCCGCCTGCTCGGCAAAGAGGGACTGCTGCCAATACATCGGGAGGTCCTGGCTCAAGTATCGCGACTTGATGCTTCCTCTCAGAACGGATTGAACTCCGAACATCCGGAGGTAACCGATGGATTTCGCTTGGCGTGGTCTTGTGTTTGGGCAACCGTGTACCGGCAACGTGGATATCTTCCAGAAGATGTTTCCATCGAACAACTTAATCGAGCTTTGGCAGCGTGCTGCGAAGCAGTGCCTCAGTTCACCGAACGTCTTTTTGTGCTTGCGGAGTTAATCTGTATTCAGCGGTTTGGACGAGGACTCGGATGCGCCGTCCGGTATCCTGGCTAATCGCCCACATCCTTTTTGCTACGAGGCATATCATCATGGATCCGATTCTTGTTTCGCGAGAAGTCAGAGCGCGCTACCTCGATTACTTAACCGGCACATTCGGGCCCAACGAGATTCAAGGGGAACTAGTGTCTGCATTTGCACAACAATTGCAGATGCCGGGCCAGTTGATTGCAGGACCTTATCTGGAGGCTACTGCTACCTACGTTCGGTCCAGCCAGACTTTACCGATGCTCGTCGAAAGCGGCCTCCTTTGCAAGCATTTCGCTTCATTGCTTTGCGCCCCGAAAGAGGGGCGCGTGGCGACAGCGGAGGGCTCGGACGGTGGATTGGCCGCCCGGCTTGCATTGAGCGCGACGCCATCCATCTCACAGGAAACGGCGTCACCGGTGTTCAGATTCGACCCGGACCGATTTCTTTATGATCACCAGATTGCTGCCATCCGAAGGCTTTGCGGTGACGGTGCCCAGAACACCGTGATCGTGAGCGGTACGGGGAGCGGGAAGACAGAGTGCTTCCAAATCCCGTGTTTGGACTGGGTTCTTCGACACCCCACAATTCATGGTCAAGGCAGTGGTGTGCGAGTTCTGCTTGTGTATCCGATGAACGCGCTGGTAAACGACCAGATCCGCCGCCTACGCGAGTTGGTAGGATTTCGCCGAGGAGAGCGCGAGATCCCCGTGCGATTCGGCCGTTATACAGGGGAAACGGAGGATGCCGAGCCGAGCAGACCGGATCCGAATGCCATGGTGAACGAACTGGTCAGCCGAAATGCGATTCTGGAATGCCCCCCTGACATTCTGGTGACAAATTTTGCCATGCTAGAGCGGGCGTTGCTGCGTCCCCGAGAGGCTCCGTTGTTCCAGAACTTCGATGAATTTGCGTGGCGATACATCATTCTGGACGAAGCCCACAGCTACCGGGGCGCGCAGGCGATCGAACTGGCGAGGCTGATGCAACGCGTGCGCGGGGCAGTGCGCCGTTATCGCTCTGCGGTCGGCAATGTTGGAGAACCGGTCTGTGTTGCAACCAGTGCAACACTTGCCGATCCATCCGTGACCTCGGAAACCGCCCGAGGGTTAACCGCCAAGTTCGCTTCTGACCTGTTCGGTTCACCATTCCCGGAAGAATCTGTTGTTTCTGCAGATCGGGAAGATCCTACACTCGGCTTACCCGGCTGGGATTTTGCCGACGAAGCCGCTGAACTGGAAGCGGACTCGGCACTTGCGACGATGTCGCAAGACTTGGTAGAGGATCTTGACCGACCAGTCGACGAATCGCTCGTAGCGTATTTTCACAGCATCTGCGAAGCCGCAGCGGTCGACAACGCAAAAGTCACCGCCGGTACGGATCGCAGAGCATTTATGTTTCACTGCTTGGTCGGTCACCCTCGATTTCGTTGGCTTTGGAGCCATTTGCAGGAACAGCCTGTCCCAGTCGATCGACTAGTCGAAATGTGGCCAGAAACGAGACGATTGGATGTGACCGACAAGCAAACGGCCTTGGCGAACCTCGTCTCACTTACTCATGCTGCGCGGTCTGCCCCAAACGAGCAGTCGCTTCTCCCTTGCCGTTACCATCTGTTTACGAGCGCGCTGGAGGGATTCTTCGTGGAATTGGCGGCGGACAACGAGGCAACTCCTCCTGAAGAACTCGCGATTCCTTCGTTGAACGTTCGCCGGGTCGCCCTGCGACGATTGGCCGCCGCGGATCGCCGAAGCTTCGAGGTAGCGCTCTGCCGCGACTGCCGCAACCCGCTGTTAGCGCTGAGCGAGATCTCCGATTTCCCTTCGCTGGACGCTCCGTCCGTCTGGGTGCGACCCGTCCAGTTTTTCTCCCTGACCTCGGAGGGTCTGGACATCGACTCCGGGACAGCCATCAAGCTTGACCTGCGAACGGGCCAAACGGTGGTCGGCACTCCCCGCGAGAACCAGCTTGTTCGAACGATGTATCGGTTGCCACCGTCGGGTGATGGGCGCGACATCCTCCGATGTCCAAGGTGTGGTCGTCTCAAAGGAAGCAATGTGGTCATGGAGCGGCTTCAGACTGGCCAGGATGCGCCGGTTGGTATTCTCACGGAAGCGATCTATGAACAGCTACCTCCGCTTAGGCCGGCTCAGAAGACGAATCTCCGACGGATGTATCCGCAGCAATACGACGGGACTGGGGACCGGATGGTTGGGGAAGGGCGGAAACTGGTGCTTTTTAGCGATAGCCGTCAGAATGCGGCGTTCATGGCGTCTTATTTGCAGGATCGGCATACCGAGGGGCTAGTTCGACAGCTTGCATTGCAGACACTGCCCAGTGAGGAACCGATTAGTGTGGAAGAGTGGGCCCGGCGCACAATGATCGGCGCCGAAGAACAGGATCTGCTGGTTCCTTTCCTGGTCGAAGACGATTTGGCGGAACGTGACGACCCGTTCAAGGACAGCTACGATTTGGACAAGGACGTTCGGCGTCGCCGGATGCTGGGATATCTGCTGACCGAAGTAACCGGGACGACGCCCACGTCACTGGAAGCAGTCGGCTTGAGCAGAGCCGTCTGGGACTGGTCCAGCACGCGCCTTGGACCCATGCAAGATAGCGATGAAAAGCTGGACGGAAAGGACGTAGCTCTCCCCAAAGGAACCTATGTTACCGCGAGCCATCTGATTAGATTGGTCAATGGGCTACTGGACTTGATGCGCAGGCAAGTCATTCTTCGCGAGACCCCAGGCGTTGCGAATCCGTGGTACGCTGGTAAGGCTAGAATACTCGTGTTCTCGCGTTCAGAAAATGCACCTGAGCACCACGTTAGCTTGTGGAAGGCTGGTAGTCGCGATACCGTCTTTGTCGACTTGATCCGCCGATGGTGTGTGCGACAGGGCCTGCCTGACGACGACGACTCGATCCGCCCGTTTCTAGCTCAGTTGTTCGAATTGCTGCGGCTTCCTAATCCGTGGCTGCAATCTTCAGATACTGTAGCCACCGCGGCGTTGCAGTTATGCGGCGACAGACTTCAATTCGTGCGGCCCGCTCAAGTCCATCAATGCGACAGGTGCTCGAAATTCCAAGTTGATTCCCTCTTTGGCCTCTGCGTTCGGCCAGGATGCTCCGGTAACCTGAAGCCAAGTGAAAACACCAGCGAGTTACTCGATTCACGCTACGGTTACGCGGTTAGGCGGTACACACGCGGCATCCGCGCGGAGATGCGTTGCGAAGAGCACACGGCGCAATTGAGCAGCAAGTTGGGTCAAAAAGTGCAGCAAGCATTTCAGTCGGGACAATTGAGCGTTTTGAGCTGTTCGACGACGTTCGAGATGGGCATTGACATCGGCGATTTGCAGGCGGTTGTCCTGCGCAATGTGCCGCCGACAACCGTCAACTATCTGCAACGTGCAGGGCGGGCGGGACGCCGGGCGGATGCGGTCGCATTTGTCTTAACCTATTGCCAACGCAGACCTCACGATCGAAGACATTTTGATGATCCATTGGCAATCCTAGCCGGACGGGTCACACCACCTCGAATCGATCTCAGCAATCGCAAGATACTGCGACGACATTGCTTTGGAGAGATTTTGTCGGAGTATTGGAGCTGGCTAGACCACCAGTCGATTAACGGCAAAGCTGGACGATTCCAGAAGGCGGGCGATGTAGAAACTTTCTTTCAACTGTCCCTGGATGCTGTGGGGGCGAATGCTGCTGACTATCTGCCCCAGTGGCTCGATTCAGCGGATTCGCGATCGCGATGTGAGGCGAGGATCATGGATGCTTTCGACCTGACTCGTGAGGATGCGCGAAAAGAGATTCAGGCCATCTCTGATCTTCAGGCAAAGCATGAGAATCCATTGGCACGTGCCAGAGCTGAAGCTCGCGAGGAATTGGACGACCTGGAGCGCGGTATGCTTGAAAGTATCGACTTGTCAAGCGCGCTAACTGGGACATTGGATGAGGCATCCGTGAAGCTTCGGGAAGAGTATCAGCGACGCGAACGGTCGTACCGAAATTTGCTGAAGCAACGCAAAAAGGAATCGCTCATCAACCACTTGATGACCCGCGGTGTTCTTCCCAGTTTTGCATTTCCCGTAAACGTTCGCCAATTGCACCTTCAACGCGGGGGACGGTATTTCTTCCCCGGCCAAGATTCGCCGTTGGCCCTTCAGCGAGATGGAAAGATTGCGATCAGCGAGTATGCGCCGTCGGCCGAAGTCATCGCTGGGAAACGCATTTACCGATCTGTAGGGCTGTTTCGCTATCCGACGCTGGAGTTCGATTGGCAACACTGGTTCCGATGGTGTCCACGTTGCAATCACCTTCATCAATATAGAGGCATATGGAAGCCGGCCGATCTTGAAGCCATATGCGACGTCTGCCGGCAGCCCCTTGGCCACTGGGCAATCCCTTGGCAGGCCGTCGAGGCCAGGTGGGGATACACAACTGATGCGAAGACTCCGCCAAGGCCGCCCAGAGGAATGCGACCGAACCGAGTTTTCGCCGGGCGAGCATTTTTCGACCTAGGCCAGGTGGATCGCGGCACGGATCAGATTCCGCTTGCCACGGATCAACCCTGGGTGACGATGCGACACGCCGAAGGCCGATCTCTCGTAATTTTGAATCTTGGGATGCACGCAACTCGCGCCCCACGTGCGGGGTTCTCTGTCTGCCCGCACTGTGGGCGAAGCGAATTCACGAAGACGGAGACCCAGAACAATCATCGTCCACCCGGGTGGAGATTTGGCCGGTGCCCTGGACGGGCGGCGGACGTGAAGCGGCAAGTCGCTCTTTCTCATGTTTACGAGACCGATGTGCTGCGGCTGGACTTCTTCGAGACCCAGCACGGCATGCTCGACACCCCATTTTGGTTGAGTTTGGCCTATGCGATTGTTCACGGAGCGGCCGAGGCTCTGGAAATTGAACGGAACGATCTAGACGTTACCACGGCACCGCTGCAGGGCGAGGATCGTCAGGTGATTGTCTTGCACGACGCAGTGCCCGGTGGCGCTGGGCATTGCAAACAGATTGCAGACCGCTTTCTGGATGTGCTTCGCGAGACGTATCGCTTGCTGGATCAGTGCAGTTGCGATCCTAACGCCACAGGGTGTTATGGCTGTTTGTGCGACTACGCGAATCAGGAGTTCCATGACCAACTACAGCGAAGTCTAGTCCTCGAATACTTGGGGCTCCTTCTCGATCGCTGTCATGGAGACATCGAATCGATTTGGAGGCCGCCATTCCGCAAGCCGAGACAGCTACTGAATGCCATCCCTACCAACACGCAAAGTCTCAATGTCTTCTCCTCCGAATTGAGTGGGAACCTCCTGGAAGGCAGTGAGCTGGATTGGTTCGGCGTCTTTCATCGTTGGCTGTCGCGACAGGACAGATCGCTACGCATCGTCTTGAATCGCGTTCCCAAACAGACGGAACAAGCAGAGGCCAATTATGTGCATCACAGTCTTCAAGCGTTGGCTGCTCGCGGCGTCAGCATAGAGACCACGGTGCAGCCCATTCGCCACGCGGTGATTGTGGCGAATGGCACCGCCGGCGAAGCTCTGGCCGTGTGGCGTTTTTCGTCAGCCAATTTGGCTACTCGCGAAGGGCGAATTCAGAGAACGCGTGAAGGCAAGGCTTCGCAGGTTATGAATCAACTCGAGTTGCCAACGGAGACTGCGGCGGCAGAGCTGACGACGGCCCGGTGCTTCCATCATTTTAGGATTAACCCCGTTGCGGGTATCTCGACTCCGTTACAATCCACGGAGTACCTGGGCGAACTGCTTGCCAAGCCCATGAAACAGCTCTTGATCATCGATCCGTACATTGCTCCTGGACAGGAACAAGTTATCGACATCTACCGGTTCTTGGTACGTATCCACGCAGTTTCGGGAGCAACAGTGAGAATTCGTACGACGGAAATTGATCCGCGCACAAGAAAGCCCTGGCAATTCAACACCCCTGTTGATCAGCAACAGGGACTTGAAGCGGCACTTCGACCACTGAAACAAAGGTTTGCCATCTCGATAAACTTCGCAGCAGACAAGGCGGACTTCGGATCTCACGATCGGCCCATGTTGTGGCATGTCATCGAAGACGGACAGTCTCGTTACTACAAGCTATTGCTCGGATACGGGCTGTACGCATTCTCGAAGCGATGCAGGCAGGCCAGCGAAGGCGCATGGTTCGAGGTGTCAGAAGCAGAATTCCAAGAGTACTGGGATGCTTAGCTTGTTTACTTATTCGGTAGCGACATCTGTAATCCTTCAACGGGAGCTGCATAAGGACTGTGACACTAAGCCATCAGGATGGCCACAAGCAGCGGAATTAAAACGTACAGTACACCAAACACGATATTCGGGGTTCGATAACGTTCAACCCGGACGAGTTTGAGTTTGCGTCGATCACGCAGATTATAGAAGGATCTTGGACAGCATTGTACAATCCCGATCCAGAGTCGATAGAAGCCGAATGCTGCGAAGGAGGGAAGAATCCCCCAAGTAGTCTGGAAAGCAGCTGTAAAAAGATCCCAGTCTTCAGTTGAATTGGAAGCCTTGCGTAGCACGAAGAACACTATGATGAAGTAGGCGAGAGGTATAAGGTTGAGCAGGACTGTCGATAGTAGTAAGCGGTATGCCGCTCTGTAATTGCATCGGGCGCTGAAAGCTCCAGCGCGCCTTCTTCGGCGGCAGAGCAGTTTGGACAGGATCACCCAAAAGTCACATAGGTCCACTTCTGCCCAGGGAAACATGTTCCAGCGTAGCTGAACACTCCCGACAAAACCCGAGAAGATTGCAAAGAATACAGCGAAAAGATTCTGGGCTACAGTCATTGGCTTTCCGATGTAAGGTTGTCTAAAGTTGAAGTTGATAGAAAGGGAGTCTTGCAAGAGACGCTGCGCTAATTGGTTCTACCCATTAGATGTCAGTGTGCGACAAGACCTTTCGCAGCTTTCCACCTGGGCCAGTATCGCTTTTCGCAGGCGTTGTTCTTCGGCTTCTCGGTTGAGGAACCAGTCGGTGGACCAGACTCGGTGGAGATTCCAGCCTCGGCTGCGGATGACTTGCTCTCTGAGCCGGTCGCGGTCTCGGGAGGATTTGGAGCTGTGGTAGGTGGCGCCGTCGCATTCGATCCCCAGCAGGAATTGATCGTCGCTGCCGGGCGCTAGGACGCCCAGATCGATGAAGAAACCAGCCACGCCGACTTGAGGCACGACGCGCAGCCCGAGGCTTTCGACGATCCGCGAGACGGTGATTTCGAACGGTGATTCGGGGCCGCGACCCGAGCTGGTTTCGCGCTCGCCGAGTCGGCCCGTCTGGGCGAATTCGAGATATTGCTTCATCGCGTTGACGCCTCGGCTGCGGTCCGGTCCGCTGACGATATCGCTGGGATGCATGGACGAGAACACGATCACTCGCCTTTTGGCGCGCGTAATCAACACATTCAGCCGCCGCCAACCGTGTATGCCGGCCATTGGCCCGAAACGATTGAAACACCGGCCGGTCTCGGGAGATGGCCCGTAGGTGTAGGAGATGAAGATGACATCCCGCTCGTCGCCTTGGACGCTCTCCAGATTCTTGATGAACAGGGGTTCGTTGTGCTGTTCCAGCGCGGCCACGGCGTTTCGAGCATCGTCGTCCTGGACGCAGATCGCCTCCAAGCGGTCCTGGATCGCCCGGGCCTGGGCCGCATTGAACGCGGCGATGCCGAGCGACTCGCCACCGTGCTGCCGGGCGTGTTCGACAATCGCCTGCGCGACCACATCCGCTTCGACGGCGTTGCAGCCGCCTGAGAAGAACGCATCCGGAACGTGGCGCAAGAAGACCCCCAAACGGCCGCGTTCGCTGGACGGGGAGGGAAAGATGACCAGTTCCCCGTCGTAGAACTTCTCGTTGGAGAATGCGATCAACGATTCGTGCTGGCTGCGGTAGTGCCAGCGGAGCCGACGCCGGGCCGGGAACGTCTTCAGGGCGACTTCGAGCACCGATTCCGTATTGTCGAGAAACGTTTCTTCGCCGTCGTTCTCTTCCTCGGCCCCACCGAGTCGGTCGAAGAACGAAGTCGGAGGCAATTGCTTGGGATCGCCCACGACCACCATTTGACGCGCGCGCAGCAGCGTGCCGAGGGCGTCCTCCGGCTTGATCTGCGACGCTTCGTCCATCACGACCAAGTCGAATTCGACCGAGCCGGGCGCCAGGTACTGGGCGATGGACAAGGGGCTCATCATGAAACAGGGCTTCAGCGCCAACACGGCCCTGCCGGCGCGTTGAATGAGATCTCGGATTCGGCAGTGCCGCTGCTGTTTGCTCGTTTCGTGCCGGATCAGCGCCAACTCCGTCAATTCACCGACCCGCCCCTTGGCATTTCCCGGCGGGACCGGGTGGCGGATCAACTGACATGCCAGTTCCTGCCGCTGAAGCTCGATTAGTTCTTCGTCCAATTGGGTGAATTCCCGGCGGGCCGTTTCGAGTCTCTGCCGGGATGTGTCGCGAAGAAGATTCGAGTCTTCGAGAAATCGTTCGATCAAGTGATGATGCAGGGTCAGGTCGTAGACTTCCACAGCCGTATCTAGCGGAATCGTCCCTTGTTCCAGTCGGCGAACAAACTTCGCGAGCCCCAATTTGTCGCAACGGGCCACGGCGCGGCAGTAGCCGGCCCAGGCAGTGATCGAGGAGAAACGCTGCTGGGCGGACTCGATCCGGTGGCGATGGAAGAGGTCTTTGGACGGCCCGGGGAGTTTCAGCCACGTCGATGGTTTGCTACCCAGTTCCCGGAGCTTGTCGAGGACGACGTTCCACTGACCGAGGACGACGCGGCTGTCGGCCATGCGACCGCACAACTCGCGCATGAGCATGCCGTCAGCGTCTCGAACCAGTCGCGTCGTGCAATCCGGGGAAAGCTGCAGGGGCGCCAGTGCCTCGTACAACCTTCCGGCAGACTGGGGTCCCTGCAGGTCCGTGGCGACACCTTGAAACAAGTCGGGGAACGCCTTCCCGTAAAGTCCGTTCGATAGGGCTTGTTCGCTCTGAGATGCCTCGATTTGAAGTCGAGCAAGTTCCAGGAGGTGCCCCACGGGTTTGTCGTCCACCGCACGAAAAGCGCGGCGATGCTCCAGCACTACTGCGGCAGCGTCGATCCATTGCTGAGCCCGTGCGCGAAGTGGTGCCAGCGGGATACCGGACAGGTCCGAACCGCCGACCAAAGCCGCGCATACGGGATGCTCCCACCCCCGCTGGAATTGCTTGCATGCATCCAGCAGTTCACGATTGGTCATCTTCGGCGCAGCGTGTACGTGGCGGTGACATTCCGAGCACTCCTGATATCCCATCCCCATCCGCTTGGCTTGGCGAGCCCATCGAGCCAACGTGTCCAATCTCTCCCAGTTCGTCTCTTCCCCCGAGAACTGGTCGCCCAATGCCTGCTTCAGCTCTGCGTGATGAGGGAACCGCTCGCTGCGCGAATGGAAGTCGAGCAGCTTTTCCAGCAAGCGAAGATCCTGGCGAGCGTTCCGTCTTCCATGAGCCGCTTTGGTGAATTCCTTCATGGTGCGCCGCGCCCAACGATACCGACTTTGGAATGTGCGAAACCAGGATTTACCAATGGTCGCAAATACGTCGATCAGTTCCTCGATCGTTTCGCGGGCGGGAATCTTGTGCATGAAGACCCGCTCTTCGATCTCGGTTCGCAGAGACTTCAGCGTCGAAGTCTCCTGCTGACCACGCTGTAGGAGTTGCGCAGCGTTCTGCGAAAAAGCCCAGGCGGGCGGCGGAACTGATTCCACCGCGGGATGGATCATCATCCGGTACAATTCGACGGCCTCTCGGAAATGCTGCAGCGTATGGATCGGGCCGAAGCCCAACGTTTCCAACTGCTTCCCCAATCGCATGACATGTTCCAGGCAAGTTGTCGCCGCCAGCCACTGCACACGCATTTCGAGCAAGCCTGAGACCGGTGTGGTCAGTACTCCCGCTTCGCCAAGGATGTCCATCGCGGAAACCAACGCGACGCTTGCGGTCAAGCCCTGCTCGGGATCTACGACCAGAACTGACCTTGCTTGGGACCTCACGGTATTCGCTTCCTCGATTTCCTGCAGCATCACGGCGGCCAACTCGCGCCGCTTGGGTATCGCAAACTCGACCAACCATCGAGCCACATTTTCAGGAACCCCGTCCAGCCATTCCGCGCGTGCTTCTTCAAGTTGGTCGTTCTGTCCTGCGATGATCCGTTTCAGCCAGATTTCTTCCGAGTCCCCAAACTCGGACACGAGCTTCTGCAGATTAACCTCGGCAGCGCTCGCCAATCGACGCAAATCCTCCAACCACTTACTGACGAGATGTGTCTTCGAGGGAACCAAGCGATCGGCATTCAAGCCTCGCCACGGTAGTTCATTCACCGGCTGCAATTCCCGGAGATGAATTGCCAGTTCCTTAATCGCCGTACAAGCAGCATCAAAACCGGCTGCGTCCACATCCCAGGGAATCGTTATCTCGCCAATCGGTTTGCGACCGTTCGCTTGTTGTGTTGCCGCCACTCGCCATAACACGTCGTATGCAGGCAACTGATGTGGCCCAAGCGGTTGCGCCATGCGTTCCAGGTATCGCCCGAGCCGTTTTCGGCGGTCTTGCAGTCGTGTACGTACTGCCTGAATGTCGCCCGGACGTCTTGGGGTGAAATCCAAGCGTCGTCGCAATTCGTCCATCACGCGCTGTGGCGTCGCAGCGTCACTGTGCAACTCGAGACAAAACTGCCCCAGGCCCGCCGAATTCAGGTTGCTTTTCACCACCTCCAAAGCAGCAAGCTTCTCGGCCACGAACAGGATTCTCTGCCCGCGGTGCAGGGCATCAGCGATCGCGTTGGTGATCGTCTGGGATTTGCCGGTTCCCGGTGGCCCCTCGATCACCAGACTCTTGCCGTCTGCGATGTCACAGAGCGCGGAATGCTGGGAACTATCGGCATCCTTGACCAGTTGAATGCGTTGTGCTCCGGGATGCTCGTCGATGGGATAATCCGGTGCGTAGCCTCCGATCGAGGCGTCCTCCTCGATCTGGCTGCCTTCGATGACCGCCCGGACCAATTCGTTATTTTCAGGGGACAGTTCATCGGTCCATGCGTTCATGTCAAGGTCCAGGTACATGAACAGTTTGTTGAACATGAAAAAGCCGACAACCGCTTCGTCATGCACCTTCCATTCCGGCTGTCCGGCAATGGCGTCCGAGACCTGGGCAAGGTACTTTCTTGGCGTTGTCGGTTCTTCGTCAGTTTCATCGACAAGCGACGGAATAACGATTCCGAAATCCCGCTGCAATCGTCGGCCCAAACAAAGGTTGGTTTGGATTTCGTCGCCTGTGTAGTGCAGCGTTGTTTCGTAACGGTGCCGGCGGTTATCGAATTCGCGTTGCAACTTGACGGGTACCAAGATCAAGGGCGACAGCAAACGGCTCGCCGCTTTCGCCCGTTCGTTCCAGTCGAGCATCCCCAAAGCGATATACAGATAGTTGACGCCGGTCTCCTCGACCGCATTGTTCGCGGCGCGGCGAATCGTCGTCAGTACCCGCTCCAAGCCAGCTTCGGTCCGATCCGTTTGCAGCGTGTCGTCTCGCTGTTTGACCGGAAGCGGGGCTTGTTCGGGATTGTCCAACCGCGGTTGATCACCTTCTCGTTCCACCGACGGCAGGGATTCGCCAGAAACGTCATCTGTGCCAAGTTCCTTCGTTTCCTTGAACTGATCGAAAGACGGAAACGGCAGGCCGCGCTGTTGGCTCGCCCGCGGACTGCGTCCGCCACGGAGTTCCGGTTCTTCTATCCATTGAAACCGAAACGACTTGCCCTGTTGGACCAGACGCTGCATGATGTGATCCAAGCGTGCGTGAACGATCTGCACCGAACGCGTCTTGGTCTTCCGGTAGTTTAGCAGACGGTTGGCGTTCGACAGATCCAAGAGCCGATCGCGAAATCGATTCAATTCTTCGCGGATGTTGATCGATGACATCGCTGACGAATCTCAAGGCGTGCTGGGACAGAACCGAATAGCCGGGTCCATTTTGCTTCGAGCCACCCCGACTGGCAAGAGGCATCGTGAAGCGAGCCCAACTGTTCCGATCAGCAGTCGAGGCCCATTTCGATTCTCGGGTCTTCTTCCCCGCGTGGCCGCGTCTTTCCAAGACGCTGGGCCGGTCTGCGAGCAAAGTGCAGGAAACCCAGTCTCGGAGAGCCCGGACCACGTGAGGGGAACAACGAAGCAGTGACGGCGAGGAGAACGAGTCGCGCTCGTTCGGCATTCCGATTGCGGAACGATCCGATGAGAATGTTTCCCTGTTTCGTTGGAGGGCAGTCCGTGATAACAAGGACCGTCCGAAGTTTGCCCGCTTGAGTCAGCCTTCTGCGATTCCGTTGATTCGCCTCTCTAGTTCGGTCAGAGTCGCGAGGAAACTGAGGTTCACGCTTCCTCCGCCGCGAGTTCGCGGAAGATCGGATGCATCCAGGCTGGGGCGAGTCGCAGGTCTTTCAGCAGACCGCGTCGTTTGTCTGCGGGAATCGTCCGCTTGAGATGGTCTCGACGCTGCTGCGTCACTTGCTCCTTGCCTAATTCGCGGAGCGCCTGAATGAGCAAACCGCTCAGCCGACCGGCCGCTTCCATGTTCTTCGGCGTCGTGCGGCGGAGCTGGATGGTGGTTGCACCGACTGTGATCTTTCGGGCTGGGCCGTCCGTCAGGAACACTGCCTTGGCCGGAACTTGATCGGACAGCCCCAGTGCGTTCGCGGCATACGCCCCGGCCGGCTGGAGACGGGTACGGTCGCGTCCCGCCAGTGCCCTCGCAATGTTTTCGGCGGACGGTGCCAATGGCCCAAGCACCGGATGCTCGTTCGGGAAGTCGTACACTCCGCGAGCGAGCCGTCGGATGGTTCCCTGCCGAGCCAGTCGGTGGAGGGCAACGTCAACGGCCTGCCGGCTGCCGATGTTCAAGAAGTCGGCTGGGACGAACACGGACCCTCGCCCGCGGCTTCGGATGGCCGCGAATATCCGGGAATCAATAGCTCTTGGTGATTTCTTCCGCCCATTCATGTAAGAAATAATAGCCTTGTTTTCTTGCAGAATCAAGAGCGTTGCGAGCGAGGAGGGCGATGCGGCAGGTAAGCTCTTGTCCTCTGGTGGTCACGGCGTTCGAAGAGTTGGCGCCGATCTGGGAGGGCGGGTGCGTGACGCGGTCTCGGGTAGACTGGGCCTTGTGCCGGAACCTCGGTTGTAGGTGCCTCCATGTATCGGGTGATCGGTCGACCTGGATCGCCTAGGTGTCTTCAATTCACTTCGGCGGCGCCGTCGTGCGGGGGGTGGCGCAGGTGGGTTTGCAGGTACATGGCTCGCTCGGCGTTTCGCTCCGCGGTGCTGAGGACGGTACCGCGGATCTTTTGCAGGTGGGCCGGCTGCGTGTGGATGAACAGCTTGTTGACCGTCGGGATCTCGACGTCGCGGATCAGCCCCAGGTTGATTCCCATGCGGACGCTGGACAACAGCGCCATTGTCTCTTCGCTGCTGATGGTCTGAGCGGTACACAGCACTCCGAAGGCCCGGCTGACGCGGTCGTGCAGTTCCTTCAGGCCGTTCTCGACCAAGTAGTCGCGCGCCTTGCGCTCGTACTCGATCAGCGTCTGGGCCACTTCGGCCACTTGGGCGATCAGTTCCTCTTCGCTCTTGCCCAGCGTGATCTGGTTGCTGATCTGGTAGAAATCGCCCATCGCTTGCGAGCCTTCGCCGTACAGTCCCCGCACCGCCAAGCTGATGCGGTGCAAGCTGCGGAAGACTCGTTCCAGGTGCCGGGTCAGCACCAGCGCGGGCATGTGCAGCATGACGCTGACCCGCATCCCGGTGCCGACGTTCGTCGGGCAGGCGGTCAGGTAGCCCAGCTTCTCGTGAAAGGCGTAGGTCACCTGCTTTTCGATCAGATCGTCGATCCGATTGATCCGCTCCCAGGCGGCCTGCAGGTCCAGTCCGCTGCTCATGACCTGGATTCGCAGATGATCTTCCTCGTTGATCATGACGCTGAACTGTTCGTTCGAGTCGACCAGCACGCCGCGCGAGCCGTCGGCATCGGCCAGCTCGCGGCTGATCAACTGCCGCTCGACCAGAAACTGACGATCGACCTCGTCCAGTGCGTTGACATCGATGAACGAGACGGCGTTCCATTCCTGGATGCGTTCCAGGCGTTCGCGCAGGGTGCGTTCGATGGCCGCCCGGTCCAATCCCGTGCATTTCCGCATGAACGGAAAATCCGCGACGTTGCGCGCCAAGCGGATGCGGCTGCTGACGACGATATCCGAATCGGGGCCGGAGCCGCGCAACCATTCGCCGCAGCGTCCCGCGAGTTCCTCGAGTTTGATCACGCGCCGCCCTCCAGTTCGCGGATTTCATCGCGGAGCCGGGAAGCCCGCTCGTAGTCTTCGGCCCGGACGGCTTCCCGCATGTCTTTGCGGAGCCGGATCAGACGAGTCTGCTGGTCGGCGCCACGCGTCGAACGCCGGGGCCGCTTGCCCGTGTGCTGTCTTTCGCCGTGGATGTTCTCGATCAACGGCGTCAGTTGTTTCTCAAAACAAACGTAGTCGTGGGGACAGCCGAGGCGTCCGTGATGTCGGAAATCGTAGAACGAGATCCCGCATATCGGGCAGGTCTGTTGGTCAAGCTTGGCGAGTTCTTCCGCCGTCTGGCCGATTTTCAAGTGCTGTGCCAAGGCGCTGGCCAACGAAGACGGGGATTCGGATTCGTTGGGCTTGCTCAGATATTCCCGGGCACAGTTCTCGCACAGATGGCGTTCCTCCCACTGCTCCTCTTCTCCGACCCGCTCGGTGATGTGAAACGTAGCCTGTTTGTCACATCGGTCGCATTTCATGATGGTTTGCAAGTCCTTATTTGGTAAGGATTATTTGACGTCCGGATTCTACCACCCGCAAGGCCCCTGTCAAGATTACCCGAGACGGAGCCCGACCGCTATAATCATCGGGGGCAGCGAACCGCGTTTCCGCGGTGCGATCGACCACGACGCGCGGCCCATCCGTCTTGGCGGGAGGCGTCGAGCATTTTTCCCGGAGGGCTGAAGCAGGCCGATGACTGTTGGCAATATCGACGAATTCCACGGTGTCATCCTCGACTCGATCAACGACGGGGTGTTCACCGTGGACGAAGAGTGGCGGATCACCTCGTTCAACCGAGGGGCCGAACGCATCACGGGAGTCAAACGCAAGGAAGCCCTGGGACGCCGCTGCTGCGAAGTGTTTCGCGCCAGCATCTGCGAGGCCTCGTGCGCCTTGCGGGAAACGTTGGCGACAGGGCGTCCGATCGTCAACAAGCCGATCTACATCCTCGGCGTGAAAGGCCAGCGGATCCCGATCAGCATTTCGACCGCTGTGTTCAAGGACCGCCGCGGCAAGGTGATCGGCGGTGTCGAAACGTTCCGCGATTTGACTCTGGTCGAAGATCTCAGGAAGGAACTCGAGCGGAAGCATACCTTCGCCGACATCGTGGGACGAAGCGCCGCGATCCGCCAGGTCTTCGAGCTCTTGCCGCTGCTGGCGGAGAGCGAAAGCACGGTGTTGATCCACGGCGCCAGCGGAACGGGCAAGGAACTGTTCGCCCGCGCGATCCATTCGCTGTCGCGGCGCAAAGACCATCCGTTCGTCGCCATCAACTGCGGCGCCTTGCCGGACACTCTCTTGGAATCGGAACTGTTCGGCTACAAGGCCGGCGCGTTTACGGACGCGCGCCGCGACAAGCCCGGACGGTTCGAGTTGGCCCGCGGCGGGACGATTTTCCTGGACGAGATCGGTGACATTTCTCCCGCGATGCAGGCTCGTCTGCTCCGTGTCTTGCAGGAAAAGGTGTTCGAGCCGCTGGGGTCCGTCGAATCGGTCGCCACGGATGTGCGCGTGCTGGCTGCCACGCACCAGGACTTGGCCGGACTGGTCGAGGCGGGCACGTTCCGCGAGGATCTGTTCTACCGGATTCACGTGGTGCGCCTCGAGTTGCCGCGTCTCTGCCAGCGCCGCGAAGACGTTCCGTTGTTGACCGATCACTTTGTCGCCAAGTTCAACCGGCTGCAAGGCAAGGACGTCGTGGGCGTCGCCGACGAGGTGCTGTCGCGTTTGATGGAATACGAATTCCCCGGCAACGTGCGAGAATTGGAGAACATCATCGAACACGCCTTTGTCCTCTGCCGCAGCGGTCTGATCCAGATGTCGCACCTGCCCGCCTCGCTGCGCCGCCCGGCGGAATCGTGCTCGCTGGCCGAGATGACCGGCATGACGCTCGCCGCCGCCGAACAATGGCTGATCCGCGACGCCCTGAGCAAGCACCAGGGCAACCGCACCGCGGCGGCCAAGCAACTGGGCATCGACCCCAGCACGCTGCACCGTAAGATTCGATCGTACGGCATCGAGATGCCGGGTTCCAAGCCACGGAAGTCCTGATGGCCTTCGGTACGGCAAAATGCCACGGTGGCTGGAGACGCCAGCCTTGCAGTTTACCGCTGGCAATCTGCGGTTCTTCAGCTTGGGTCCTCCAGGATCGCCATGTCGGAAGCGGTTTGGGGTTGCCGACACGGATCTTGCCGGGCCGACGATACGCACTCGTCTTCCCAGCGAACAAACGGTCGGCATGAAAAGTGCGTACACGGATCCATGGTGGATGGCACCGAGGTTTTCAGTACCCGGAGAATCGGGATCATGCCCGAGAAAATTCAGATTCGCGTCGTCGTTGAGAATACGGTCGAGGGAGCCAGACTGTTGGCGGAACATGGTCTGGCCTATTGGATTGAGTGGAAGGGCCGCCGCGTGTTGCTGGACACCGGGCAAGGCACCGTTCTTGTAGCCAATGCCTTTAAGATGGACGTGCCGCTGCACCAGGCGGATGCGGTTGTTTTGAGCCACGGTCACTACGACCATACCGGCGGCTTGGCGGACGTGCTTCGCTTGAACCACCCGCGGGTCTTCCTCCATCCAGCGGCGATGCAGCCCAAGTTCGCACGCAACCGGGACGGCACTTCGCGGGAGATCGGCATGCCCTCGACCAGTCAGCGGGCGATCCAGGATTACCGAGCACACGTGGTGGAAACGACGGGTCCGACCGCGGTGCTGGATGGTTTGATGGTGACGGGCCCCGTGCCTCGCACCACGGATTTCGAAGACACGGGCGGGCCGTTCTACTTGGACGCCGAATGCACTCGTCCCGATCCGCTGGTCGATGACCAGGCGGTTTACTTCGAGGCGTCGGACGGCGTGGTGGTCCTTCTTGGATGCGCGCACAGTGGAGTGGTGAATACACTGCGGTACATCGACCAGTTGACCGGTGGCAAACCGATCCATGCGGTCTTGGGCGGCATGCATCTGGTTCAGGCATCGCCGGAACGGCTCGAACGGACGATCGAGTCGCTGCGGACTTGGAATATCCGGTTGCTCGCGCCCGGCCATTGCACTGGGATGGCGGCCACCGCGGCGATCTGGAAAGCGTTTCCAGGCCGCTGCGCCACATGCCATGTCGGAACGCGATTCGAATTCGACGTTCCCTGACGCGGACGTCCGTTGACTCGGGCGCCGTCTTGGCGAGAATGCGTGAAGGGAAAGGGGGAAAACATCATGCAAGCACCAACGATGGAAGTTGGCAGGCGGACCCATCGGTCGGAACCGCGATTCCTGATCCGTTTGAATCTGCCCGAGGCGGACTGGGACGATGCCTGGGAATTGTGCCGCGGCATCGAACGATGCGGCGGACACCGCACGGACGAGGGCTTCGCGTTTTGTGGCGAGAGCGAGCGAACGCTTGCGCTGGAGATCCTGCAAGAACGATTTGGCAGAGATTATCTGGAGGCCTATGACGCCACGGCGGAGGATTGAACCGCTTGTCGATCAGCCCGGTTCCATCCTGGCACGATAGTGGATTCCTTCCGCGGTCGAGCAAGACTCGACGCGTTGCTCGCGACAGAGCGACTCGACGATCTTGACAGTTTCGGCGGGATGGATCCGAAGACCGCTAGCAATGTCGGCGACGGTACAAGGCCGGCGGCGCAACAGATCCAAGACCTCCTCGCGCCCGCAGAGTGGCGAGTACTCGTCGTTTGCCGCATGCTCCGCGATCACTTCGGCGGGCGGTCGGAAGGTGCGGGCGATCTCGGCTAGCCGTTCGGCGGCAACGGATCGAGCTCGTCTTTCGGCCGGCGGACGGACGACGGTATTCAGTTGGACACGGTCCGGTTGGATCCGTTCGGCGCATCGCCGGAGATCCTCCAACTCGGACGGCGATGTGGTGTACGGATCGACCAACAGGATCTCCAGCCAAACCTGGCCGCCAAAACGGGAGCGGAAGGAAACCAACCCGTCCAGCATTTGCCGGAACTCGATCTCCGGGTGCGGCCGGTTGACCAACTGGAACGTGGTTTCGTTGCCGGCATCCAGCGAAGGGATGACCAGATCGGCCGAATGTAATTCTCGTTGAACCTGGCTGTTACCCAACAGCGAGCCATTGGTCAGCACCGCGATGGGAATGTCGGTCATCGCGCGAATGCCGTCGATCACGCGGTCCAACGGCGAAAACAGGGTTGGCTCGCCCGATCCGCTCAACGTGATGTAGTCCGGTTGCGAGGCGAGCTTTGCCTGCACCTGAGACAGCACTTGCTCCAGCAGCACCCACTGCTTCCGTTCCATCGTCCTGCGGGTCGTTCGCCCCAACTGACAATAGATGCAATCGAACGTGCATGTCTTGAAAGGCACGAGATCGACCCCGAGCGACCGTCCCAAACGCCGCGACGGCACGGGGCCAAACACATAGGCGGTCGTCGTAGCCATGATGAAATCTCGAGCCTCCTAGCCTGCCAGGTGTATCAACCCTCGCATTGCTGCCGGGGTCACCGTCGGCAATCTGGTTGCCACTTCGGTCCACAGCGCGCGGATCGCACTCGCTGCCGGACCATCGGAGACTTCCACCACCGGTTGCCCGGCCACTTGAGCGCGCGTCACGGCCGCATCGTAGGGTACGCGACCGGCGATCAGCAAACCTTGTTGCCGGGCCCACTGTTCCAATTCGACTGTCAAATCCGGGTTCACATCGGCCTTGTTGACCGCCAACATCCCCGGAACTTGCAGTCGCTTCGCCAGTTCGGCCAAGCGGCGAAGATCGTGCAGGCCGGAAATCGTAGGCTCCGCGACAAAAAGAGCCAAGTCGGCGCCGGTCAACGACGCAATGACCGGACAGCCAATGCCGGGTGGACCGTCGCAAAGGATGATTTCCAGGTGCCGCTCCTCGGCCAGCCGTCGAGCCGTGCGTCGCAGGTGCGTTACCAACTTGCCGGAGTTCTCCGACGCGATCGCCAACTGGGCGTGAACCAACGGGCCAAAACGCGTCCGCGAGACGAACCATTGCCCGCACACCACCGGCTGCAATTCGATCGCTCGCCAGGGGCAGTAGTCCACGCAGACTCCACAGCCCTCGCAGGCCAGCGGGTCGATCCGGCACGTTGTCAGGTGCGAGCCGTTCTCGGGGCCGTCGGCCGAGACCGCATCGAATCGACACCATTTCGCGCACTGTCCACACGCCCTGCAGCGCGCCGGATCGATTTGTGCCTTGCTGCCCCCGATGAAATCCTCGCGATGTCCAATCTCTGGTTGAAGGACCAAATGCAGATCGGCCGCGTCGACATCGCAGTCGGCCAAGACCACTCGCCGTGCGAGACTCGCCAGTGACGCCACGATCGACGTCTTGCCCGTCCCGCCTTTGCCGCTGATGACCACTAATTCCTTCATGCCACCGCACTCTCCTGCAGACTACTTTCTGCTTCCACGGCCTCCAACAATCCATGCAGGCTTGCTGCCAAACGCGGCACCGCGACGGCTGCCAACTGGCCTCGCGAGTACGCACCAGCCACATCGCGGTCGTCCGGAAACTCTGCCAGGATCGTGATGTGCTGACGACCGCAGTATTGCCAGACTTTCCGATCGCCCACATCGGCCCGATTGACCACCACGGCGAAGGGCAATTGCAAGGCGCGAATCATCTGGACGGCCAGTTCCAAGTCGTGGAGGCCGAAAGGCGTTGGCTCGGTCACCAACAGCACCAGGTCAGCGCCGCGCACACTTTCGATCGCTGGACACGAAGTGCCCGGTGGGCAGTCCAGAAACACCAGATCGGCATCCACCGGGATCGCCACCTTGACGGCTCGTATCGCCGGCGGGCTCATCGCTTCGCCCACGTTCAAGCACCCGTCTACGAATCTGAGTTCTCCACTCGCCCCCAGTCGTACTCGCCCCAGAGACCGCGGCACCTCGGTAATCGCTGCTTCCGGACAGGCCAACTGGCAGCCGCCGCAGGAGTGACACAACTCGGAGAAAACCAATACCGACCGGCCGACGCAGGCAATCGCGCCGTAACGGCAGACCTCGCTGCACCGTCCGCACAGGGTGCATCGGTCTCGATCCACCACCGGCAGCAGGCGATCGATCGAGATCTCCTGGGTAATGGTCGGAGCGAGGAACAGATGCCCGTTCGGTTCCTCGACGTCGCAGTCCGCGTAGACAACCCGGCGACCGGCCTTGGCGGCCAGGTAGGCCAAGTTCGTGGCGATCGTCGTCTTGCCCGTGCCGCCTTTGCCGCTGGCCACTGCGATTCGCATCGTACTCCTCCCCTCGCGAGATTCGTTCATCGTCCGATGGCCTAGATCTCCCGGATGCGTTTGCGGATCTCGTCCAACTCGACGGCCAGCCTGTCGGCTTGTTCCAGGAGTTCCGCCAAGTCTTGCGGAGTCGCTGCGTCGGGCGTTTGGGCCGCATCCATCGCCACGGGATCAACCTGCGACACGGTCGGCTCGGCAGCATCAAGCCCGCTCCGCCAACGGCGTCGCCGCCGCTCGCCATGCCGTCGAGTGCTGTCCTCGCGGCCGCCTCCACCGGTGTTCCTTGGTTCCTCCGAGGCATCTGGGGCTGTGACTCTGACGCCGCGGCAGAATCCCGACCCACGGCCTGTCCGCGAGCCTCTTCGACTAGGTCCTGTTCCATCTCCTCCGGGCATGATGAATCTCCTTTCCGGATTTCGAAATGTCGAATGCGGGTTGTTGCTGCGCGCTGTGCGAAGCGGCTACTTCGACGAAGAAGCGTGTTCCGTGGTCGGCGATTCTGCCACGACGTCCAGTTTTCCCGCATGAAATGACTCGATCGTCTCCGCCACGGTTCCCGTCGCGCCGACGTACACGGCGATTCCTGCCGCTTGCAGAGTCTCCAACGCTTTGGGGCCAACATGGCCTGTCAGCAACGCCTGGGCTCCCAACTTGACCGCGGCTTGAGCGCTCTGAATGCCCGCTCCTTGCAGTCCGTCTGCGTTTTCGGCGTTGTCGTGGACGCGGAGACTTCCGCTCTCCGAGTCGACAATCAAGAGGTATCGGGCACGCCCGAATCGAGTCTCGATCGGAGCGTTCAAGTCGGTATCCTGAGCCGTAATTGCAAGCTTCATGGCGGGGTACTCCGTGGGTGAATCGTCTGCCTGCTCCCTTTTGCATTACTCGTGCCAAAGCAACATCTCGCGAAGCGTTCCGGCCGATCCTGTGAAAATGACTTCGTTTCCACGTGAGCGATCTGTGATCGGGAACCATCGACCGGCGGTTCAACGATGAAAACGGTCTTGCAAATTGCCCTTCTCCGGGCAGAAAAGCCTCTGGCATGATGCCAGACAGGTTTCAACGAATCCCATGTTGCTGAGCTACGTGGCTCATCGGCATTCCGATGGAACTGCCTGAGCGGCTAAACGGCCCGGAAGTTGCTGTTTAATGAATAGCAGGCCGGGAAAGCGAGCAGCATCAAGCGACGATGGGAGACGAGCCATGAACCAGGAAATTCTCAGTTTCACGAGTATGCAGGCCGACCACCGCCGGTGGGATCACGTGCATTCCGCTTGGCGAGTCGACCTGGAACACTGGCAACGCGAGCATGGATCGGCCTTGTCCGAGTTGACGAAGCTGCAGGAGATGATCCGTCAACACGGGGAAGCGCTTGCCGACCATGCGTGCGCCATCGAGCAGCATCAACAGGATCTCTCGAACCACGACCGAGCGATCTCCGAGTACGAGCATCAGGGCACCGACGAGCGTCTGCAAGAGACCTTGGCCGATGCCCACCAAGCGCTTTCGGAACGCCACCAGAAACAACGCGACGCCCACGAGCGGATCTCCAAGCACCACCGGACGGTCATGGAGCGTTTGACGAACGTCAAAGCAGCCCTGGAAGCTGCGATGTGATCACATGCCGCTGCCGAACACGAGTGTGTGCCAAGGAAATCGGCTCGCGATCCGCAAGCGGCTATGCGGAAATCTCTACCTGGAATTTGCCGGAAGAAGGTGAACGATGCCGATTCTCAGTAAGGCAACGGGGACAGAATGTCTGTGTGTGGGCCCTCGCTATTTAGCCACGTTTCAGCCGAAGCAAGTGCCACACTTCTTCACGGATGTGCTGGTGATCGGGAGCGGCCTGGCGGGGCTGCGCGCCGCGTTGGAAGTCGATCCAAATCTCTCGGTACTGGTCGTGACCAAGGCGGAGCTTCAACTCTCAAATACCGCGTGTGCCCAAGGAGGAATAGCCGCCGTCCTGGGCAGCGACGACTGTTTCGATGATCACGTCGCCGACACGCTCATCGCCGGCGGCGTGCTGTGCGACCGGGATGTCGTCCGCTCGGTTGTGGAGGAGGCCCCGCGGCGAGTCTTCGAGTTGATCGAATGGGGGACGAAGTTCGATCAAGAGGGCAGCCGTTTGGCTCTGACTCGCGAGGGGGGCCACCGCCACAACCGCGTGGTTCATGCCGACGGAGACGCAACCGGTCGCGAAGTGATGAGGGCATTGGCCCACCGCGTCCAGCAAGCACCGAACATCAGCGTTTGGCAGAATACGTTCACGATCGATCTGCTGATCCACGCGACGCAATGCGGCGGGGCACTGGTTTGGAACCGGCAACACGGCAAGACGTCGATTTGGGCGAAAGAGACGATTCTGGCCGCCGGCGGAGCAGGGCAAATCTACCGCGAGACGACCAATCCGGAGGTCGCCACGGGCGACGGCTTGGCCATCGCTTACCGCGCGGGTGCTGAAATCCGCGACTTGGAGTTCATGCAATTCCATCCAACCGTGCTATACGTCGCCGGCAGCAGCCGCCACTTAATTACCGAAGCCGTGCGAGGCGAAGGCGCTCATCTGATCGACCGGGACGGCCATCGTTTTATGCTCGACTATGACCCCCGTGCGGAACTGGCGCCGCGCGACATCGTCAGCGGCGCAATCGTCACCCAGATGGAGAGGACGCGTCACCCCAACGTTTACCTGGACTTGGCTCACTTGGACCCGCAATTCGTGCGTCATCGGTTTCCCGGGATCTCTGCCCTGTGCGCTCAGTTCGGTTTGGACATCACCTGCGACCGCATCCCAGTCCGGCCTGGCGCACACTACATGATGGGCGGCGTAACCGTAGACCGCGATGGCCGCACGACGCTGCCGCGTCTGTGGGCGGCGGGCGAGGTGGCTTCGACTGGCCTGCACGGTGCCAACCGCTTGGCATCGAACAGTCTCAGCGAAGCGGCTGTCTACGCAGCCCACGCCGGGCGGGAAGCGTCGACGGCAGCGGCACTTCAGAACGACAGTTTTCATGCCTCCGCATTGGAGAATTCGCCCATCGATTCAGGTGGTGAGCCGCTGGACATCGCTGATATCCGCAACTCGCTGAAGAGCCTGATGTGGCGCGCCTGCGGTGTGCGTCGCGATGCCTCGGGTTTGGCCGAAGCGGCTGAGAGCATCGGTCGCTGGTGCCGCTACGTCTTGTCCCGCCAGTTTTCGAACCCCATCGGCTGGGAATTGCAGAACATGTTGATCGTGGCCGGGCTGATCGTCCAGGCCGCAACGCTCCGCACCGAGTCGCGCGGCGGTCACATCCGCACCGATTACCCGGAGCCCGACGACGAACGCTGGAACCGACACATCTCTTTCGCTGTTGGCGTCAGCCGACAGGACGATTCCATCCCAAGGGAGGCCGAGGTGAACCGGAGTAGGCCCATCGCGAGATCAGCCGTTGTCGAACCACGGCCGCAAGTGCATCACGGCAAGACGATCACCCTGGAATTCGCCGGGGGATACTGGGAGGGCAAGACCCTTCACACCGATTCCGCCGACCAGGAGGAATCGCTACTAGCATCGGCTTGTTACGAAATGGCTCATCACGGGACGATCGGCGCGGAATGCGTAGGACTGTCCGACGATGCTGTAACCTATGCCCGTCTGCATGGCTGGCCCGAGGCGGCGGA
The DNA here is from genome assembly GCA_023382975.1 of Pirellulaceae bacterium. Taxonomy (GTDB): domain Bacteria; phylum Planctomycetota; class Planctomycetia; order Pirellulales; family Pirellulaceae; genus SKKK01. Next base: position 41,500 of record JAHDXO010000044.1, on the reverse strand, counting down.
TGCCGGTCTGCAAGGAGCCCATCGTTATCGGGTTGTCGAGCACCGCGAGACAGAACAGGAAATCGTCGTTAAGCTCCAGTTCCAGCCCAAGAATGCCTAGTCGCGCTACGCACAGACGGCGCCAATGACCAGCGGCGCGTTCAAGCGTAGCTGCTGATTCGTCTGAGTTCGACGTCATTCGGATCTTGTTTTGCACATCCCAGCTTGGCGTGCCACAGCAGTTGCCCCAACACTTCTTGACGCTGTGGATCACCTTCGGTTTCCTCGCGCGATTCGATCTCGGTAGGATGAAGCTGCAACTCCTTCTGTTTCGCGCTCAACACCTCGACTAACAATTCACATTCTTCATTGGTCAAATTGGCTAGAGTAGACATGCGTTCTCTCCCTATGCGATGTGTCTTGGCTCCCATCGTTCGAGCCGGTTCGACGCGGCACCAGAATCGCCATCTGGATGAACGATGCACAACGCATGCCGGAACTCGGCAGGGATTGGCATCGTATTTGCCTCATTCTCACGAAGCACATGTCGTCACCGCCCGCAGATGTATCGGACTTTGGCGGTCCGGCACACCCTTCGGAGCCAGGCGAATGTGCCAGCCTCGGAGCTTGCTCCCATGAAATTTACCGGTATCACTGCTGCGGCCGTTCGCGAGATCTCGGCATTGAAGGCCGAGCCGCCGTGGATGTGTGAACTTCGCCTGAAGGGCTTGGCTGCGTACCTGAACCATCTCGCCCATCGATCGTGCGGCGATCCCGGCCTGCACGACCTGGGCGAATTAGACTACTACCAGCGGGCAATCGAGCATAAGACGGCCGATTGGAGGGACTTGCCCGAGGAGATGCGCAGGACCTACGAGAGGCTCGGCTTGGTGGCGACAGAACGAGATGACGGCGTCGGCATCCAGGCCCAATACGATTCCGAAGTGGTCTATGGCAGCCGCCTCGAATCGTTCGATCGGCATGGGATCATCTTCACGGATACCGACACGGCCTTGCGCCAGTACCCTGACCTGGTGCGCAAGTACTTTGGCGCGGTCGTCAAGGCGACGGACAACCGGTTTGCGGCATTGAACTTTGCCATGTGGTCGGGGGGCGTTTTCGTCTATCTTCCGGCAGGGACCGCAGTCGAGTTGCCCCTGCACGGCTACTACCACGTTCACACGCCGCACTTCGGACAGTTCGAGCACACGATCATCGTCTTGGAAGAAGATGCCACGCTGGACTACGTCGAAGCCTGTTCCTCGCGCGCGGGCCTCGCCCGGTCGCTCCATGCAGGAGTGGTCGAGATTGTGCTCGGTCCCCGGGCCCGTTGTCGTTTTTCCTCCATCCAGAACTGGGCTGGGAACTTCTTCAGTTTGGCGACTCGACAAGCCAAGTTGGACGAGCAGGCCACCATCCAATGGATCGGCGGCAATCTGGGGTCGCGGGTGACGATGTCGTATCCGTCGGTGCGATTGCAGGGACACGGGGCGCGCGCCGAGTTGCTATCCCTTTCCGTTGCTGGCGCCGGCCAGCATCAAGACACAGGCGCCCAGGTACTGCACGCCGCTTGCGACACGAGCTGCAAGATCCTGTCGAAATCCATTGCCAAAGACGGCGGCCGAACCACGTTTCGCGGCCGGGTGCAAGTTCTCCGCGGCAGTCGCCGGGCGAGATCGCATGTCTGCTGCGATTCGATGATCCTGGATGCGGTCAGCCGTTGCGACACCTACCCGGTGATCGAGGTCCGAGAGCGGGATGCCGTCGTGGAACACGAGGCATCGATTTCCAAGATCGCAACCGACCAACTGTTCTATCTCAGGAGCCGCGGCTTGACCGAGAACGAAGCCAACGAAATGATCATCGTCGGTTTTCTCGAACCGTTGCTGAAGGAACTGCCCATGTGCTACGCGGTCCCTCTCAACCAACTCATCCGCCTGGAAATGTCCCGCGCGGTTGGTTGACCCCGTAGTTGCATACGCAATCGTAGCCGAATTCGTGAGAATTCGGAAAAACGGGACTTAAGCCGACCAAAGTACGTTGTTTCTAGAACTCACGGATTGAGCAATCCGTCAGCGAGATCTATTGGTCGAGCTGAGACGGCAAATTGCGAAGTCTCTCGACTTCGACTACCGTCCTTTTTGCAACGCTGGGGTTGACTTGGGATGGTTCACGTTGGCATTGAACGTGCCCCTGGCACGGATGGCGAACAAGGAGGACGACTTCAAAAGCACCTTGTGGGAGTCGCGTTTCCATGTCGTTGCGATCCTGGACGACGAAACCGGCCGATTGCGCCGTCCGGGCAGAGCTGTCAGACATCGCCCAGCGTCTCGCAACTGTCCGGGGCTCGGAGCGCGGCGCATATTGCCGCCGCGCGTCAATCGGCGATACCTGCAAGGCAACTTGGTCGCTTGACGAACTCTTAGAGGCAGGCATCGCGGATGTCCGCCTTTCACGACTCAGTGTCACCGGGCACAAGCCTGGAAAACGACGAGAAAATTCCGCGAGCCCGCTTGACGCACTTGAAAACTGTATTGGTATTATTAGTACAGTTAGGACAGCGTCATGGAATTTCGCATCGAACCCAGCAGCCGCGTACCGATCTATCGTCAATTGGCCGACCAGATTCGCGGCGCGATCGCGACCGGCCAGTTGGCGTGGGACGAGCGTCTGCCGTCGGTGCGGGAGCTGTCACGAACGCTGGTGGTCAATCCCAACACGATCGCGCGGGTGTACTTGGAACTGGAACGCGAGGGGATTCTGAACACGAGGCCCGGTTTGGGTGTGTTCGTAGCTCGGCCACACCACGAACTGACGAAACGGGCGCGGCGAGACCGGCTGACTCGACGGGTCGACGGATTGCTGACCGAGGCCGTGCATTTGGGTTTTACGTCCGCGGAAGTCGCGGAACTACTTGCCGAACGCGCGACGCGATTCCAATGGGAGCAATCCGGCCCGTAAATTCCGCCTTGGAGAGTTGTTTGTTGGCAATTGGTTCGTGAGGGAAAACGGAGGTTGGCATGTCCGATGCCGTGGTGACGCACCGCTTGACCAAATATTACGGCGGCAGGCCAGTGGTCGATTCGCTGGATCTGCGGATCCCGCGCGGGGCGGTGTACGGGCTGTTGGGCCGCAACGGCGCGGGGAAATCGACGGCCATCAAGATGCTGCTGGGAATGGTCCACCCGGATTGCGGCCGGGCCGAGTTGTTGGGCGAGGATTCCGCCGGCTTGTCGCCGGGCGTGCTGGCTCGCGTCGCATATCTGGCGGAAGGCCACCCGCTGTACCGCTGGATGACGGTCGGCCAGATGGTCGCCTTCACCCGTGCGTTCTATCCCGCCTGGAACTCGCGGTTGGTCGAGCAGATTCTGGATCATTTCGAGCTGCCGACCAAGAAACGCATCCGGCACCTGTCGCGCGGCCAGCGGGCGCAGGTGGCGTTGGCCTTGGCGGTCGCGTCGGAGCCGGAACTGCTGATCCTGGACGATCCCACGATCGGACTGGATACGGTCGTCAGGCGTGATTTCCTGGAATCGATGATCCAGATCATTCAGCAGCAGGGACGCACGATCCTGTTCAGCTCGCACATCCTGGCGGATGTCGAGCGGGTGGCGGACCGGATCGGCGTGCTGGTCGACGGCGTGTTGCGCGTGGACTGTCCCACGGAGACGTTCAAGCAGGCGGTCAAGCGGGTGGTGCTCGAATTCGGGCGCGAGCCGCCCGATTTCCCGCCCTGCTCGGGACTGGTCAGTCGCCGTCAAGTTGGCACGCGGTTGGAATTGATTGTGGTCCGCCTGGACGGCGCGGTGCAGCAGCAGATCGCCGGACTGGGACCGCGGTCTCAGGAGGTGCTGGACCTGAATCTGGAAGACGCGTTCATCGAGTACACACGGGGGCCGCGACGGTCGCTGCCGATTTTCGCAAAGGAACGGGACGATGTGGAAAGCACTGGCCATTAAGGAGATCCGGGAAAACACCTGGATCGCCGCGGTCGCGCTGGCCGTCTACCTGCTGATTGTGATCGACAACATCGGCTGGAATCTGCCGGGTTTCCTTTCCGGCGTTTCGTGGATCTATTCCTACGGCTATCGCGGGGGGCCGCAACAGATTCCCTTTGTTGCCAACGACTTCGTGACTTCCATCGCGATCGTCTCGGCCCTTCTGGCGATTGCCATCGCTTTTCGGCAGACGCTCGGTGAATCGCTGCACGAGACGTGGCTGCTCTTGTGGCGGTTGCCCATCCGTCGCAATGATCTGCTGTATGCCAAATTGTTGGTTGGTTTGGTGACGTACTTGTTCTGCGCCGCGTTGCCGATCGCGATTTTTGCCGCCTGGGGGGCGACGCCCGGCACGCACGCCAGCCCGTTCTACTGGTCGATGACGCTGCCGGCATGGGCCAGTTGGTTCAGTATGACGGCGCTCTACTTGGCCGCATTCCTCAGCGGTCTGCGGTCGGCGCGCTGGATCGGCTCGCGGCTGCTTCCGCTGGCGGCGGTCGGACTGCCGGTATTCGTGCTGCACGTGGCGGCCGTTTGGTGGTTGACGGTGCCGATTGTGATCGTGCTGGACGTCTTGTTTCTGGTCTGCATTCAGCAGGCGGCGAGCGTTCGCGATTACTCTTGAAAGGATCGGACGATGGACAAGCCAAGCGGGATGGTTCGCGGCGTGCTGCTCGCCCTGGTGCTCGCCATTGGCGCTGCGATCGCGTGGGGCGTGGCCTGCGGCTTTGTGGGCAGCCTGATCGACGCCTGGCTCCGCGCCGTCCGGCAACCACAGAGCAGCTACGAGCAGTTGCTTGTCCTGCAAGACGGCACCCCTGTGATCGCCACCAACTCGTATGCCGGTGGTTACAGCCGGAGCACCTTTCGCACTTTGAACGGAGATTTCCGTGCGGAGGGCAACCAGTTGCGTTCCGCCAGCCTGCTGGCCCTGGCTCAACTGGATCGCATGGGCCAGCGGTGGGATTGGCGTTTTCGAGTTCAGGGCTGTTCCGACTTCGCCACGCCTCCGTCGCTGTGGTACTTCGTGCATGACGGACGGCGCGAGGGGCAGGCATGGTTCGAGGGATTCGACAGCGTCACCAAACAGCGAGTCGGCTGGATCGGCCGGGATGGATTCCGTTCGGATCCGCCTGGGCCGGATGCAATATTTGCGGTCGATGGCAGGACTCTCGCAACCTTGCTTGCGGGACGTACGAATCCTGGCGGTCCGTTGTGGGGGAATGCGGGCGTAACCAGCACGGCATCCGCCGGAACAGGTCGCGCTCAACTCCCGCCGTGGATGGTTTATCTGGTTTCGGCGGGCCAATTATTGGAGATCGACCTGCGGCAGCGCAGCGTGCGGACCGTGTTGGAAGATGCGGACCTGATCTCGGTCGGCATTGTCGAACGGGCCCTGGGCGCAGACGAGGCAGGAACTCACGCGGAGGCACCGGTGGAATACCTGGCGGCTCGCGGTCACGACTGCGTATGAATCGTCGCCCCCGGCACGGGCGACCGACGCAAGTTTCCCTTGCCGCAGGAGTTGCGAAATCGCTATTTGGGAGTACATCTGCTGCAGGACGGTTTGCTGCTGACCGCCTCGGACTGGCCCATGTACGCCAACGCTCCTTTCGATGTACTGTGGCTGGACGAAGGCGGGAACATCTCACGGCAGCAGGTGGTCACGTTGAATCGAGCGAGCCTTCGATCCACAAGCGGCTGGCTGAACAAGCTGGGGGCGGTGGTCATGCTGCCGGTCCCCATCCTGCTCGGCTTGTTCGTCATCTTGCTCCAGCCGCTTGAGGCACTTTTCCAGGGCACGGCCGCGACGTACTTCGAAGCCCTGGCAACTAGCTTGCGGGAATACCGTTGGTTTGTGCCGCCAGTTACGTTGTTGACATTCGCCTTGGCCGCCTGGTGTCGTCGACGGCATCGCCGTTACGGTCAGACCGGCGGCGTGGTTTGGTTCGTCTTCGTCTTGCTGTTGGGCTTGCCGGGTTTGGCCGGTTATCTGCTGCACCGGAGTTGGCCGGTGCGTCAGCCGTGTCCGTCCTGCGGCCAGCGGCTTCCGCGCGACCGCACCGCGTGCAGCGTGTGCGGCGTCGAATTCCCCCGGCCGGTGGCCAACGGCACCGAAGTCTTTGATGAACCGCGCGCCGCCCAATCGGCTTCGCCTTCGGCCGTCACTGACAGCGATTCCCGGCAATCCAACGCTTCCGGGTCGGCAACGTAGTCGATTTCGCCCCGCATTCTCTCACGGTCGCACGTATCCATCATGCGAACATCGTCGTGCCACGCAACCCGAAGTCGGGTCTGAAACCAAGTGGATAAACGACAGCGATAGCCGTTCAATCTGATCCACCATCCGCGCGAGGCAGAGGGGGTATCGCGATGCAGACAAAGACGGAATGCAGGGGGTTGACTTTGACAAGCACAGACTGAACACCCGAATTCACCGGCTGTTGGAGACGACGCGGTTGCTGGGCAGCCCTTTCCGCACGAATCGCCAGCGACGCATCTATCACCCTGGACAACGTAGCCGCTTCGATCGCCTGAGCCCATGGATCCCGTCGCTCATCGGTGCGTCGAGCGCCACGCGAATCGGATCGGGCTCACACGTGCCTAGCTTCGCATTCGGCAATCGTCCGCACATGGCGGTCCATCGAAGCCCGATGGCGTCGAGATTCGCGTCGAGTCGAGGCCGGCGGTGCGTCAAATCGTCACGTCAGTTTCCAGGGGCTGCGCATGGGGCGGGAGAGGAAGGCGTTGGCTTCGTCGTCGCCGGGGAATACTTCCTGGTCGGGATCCCATTTCAGTGTGCGGCCCACCTTGATCGCGATGTTGCCCAGATGGCAGATCGTCGCGACGCGATGGCCGATCTCGACGGGGAAGTACGGGTCCTTGCGGCTCTTGACACAGTCCAGGAAATCGCGGTGCTCGCCGGCCGGGTTGGTGTACAGGTGGATTTCGTCGGGGCCGATGACCGAGTTCAGGATCTCGTCAGAACTGGCCTCCAGCCGTCCACGCCAGCCGCGGTTGCCGACCCAGCCGTCGGTCCCGATGAACTTGATGCTCGGGTTGCCCGGCGTACAGGACATCACCACGCCGTTGGCGTACTTGTAGGTCACGTCGTAGTCCTTGACCGTGTTGTACAGCCCGCCTTCCCAATGCGTGCCGGTGCCCGTGATCTCGACGGGCCCGGTATGCTCGGTGTCGTTGCCCCACTGCGCTGTGTCGAACAGATGTGTGCCCCAATCGCAGATGATGCCGCCCGAGTAGTCCCAGATCCAGCGGAAGTTGAAGTGGACTCGCTGGGGTGTGTACGGTGCGTACGGCGCCGGACCCAGCCACATCTCGTAGTCCAACTCGGGCGGCACGGGCTGGGGCGTCGGATCTCCGGCGTGGTTGGGCTGCTTGGGCAGAATCACTTCGATGCGCTGCAGCTTGCCGATCCGCCCGTTGCGCACCAGTTGCGCCATCCGGTGGTACATGTCCAGCGATCGGTCCTCGGTGCTGGTCTGGAAGACCTTGCCCGCCTCGCGGACCCGCTTGATCAGGATCTTGCCTTCGTCGATCGTCAGCGTCGGTTTCTCGCATTGGACGTCCTTGCCGGCCTGGATCGCCATCACACTCATCAGTGTGTGCCAATGGTCCGGCGTCGAGATCATGACGGCGTCGATGTCCTTGCGGTCCAGCACCTCGCGGAAGTCCTTGGTCGCCGCGCAGTCTTGATTGCCGTATTTCTCGTTGACCTGCGTCAGGGCCTTGGTCAGGTTGTTGCTGTCCACATCGCAAACGGCCAGGATGCGGGCATCGGGCTGAGCCAGATAGGCCCGCAGATTCCAGTGGATTCCGTGGCTGCCGGTGCCGATGAAGCCGACCGTGATCTTCTCGCTAGGCGCCACCGCTCCGTCGAGACCCAGGACGGACGATGGCACCAGGGCCGGCATCCCGAAACACGCTCCAGCCACCCCCGCACTGCCGCGCAAAAAACGTCGACGATTGATACCGCTTCGCATCGTTCTGTCCCCCGGATGATTGGTCGAAGATCTTGCCACGTTCCGCGGCATCAATCTACCACACTCGCGAGGGCGTCGCGAGATCGCTGCCGCCGACGCCTGCCAGGCTCACGAAGTCCGCCGACGGGACAGCCCTCCGTCGGGACTTGGGCCGCCGATGTCCCCTTTCGCATCGAACAGTGTGTCCGTACACTTGCCGGTTTCCGTATCCTTGTCCAGAAGCCGACTATGATCCGCAATCTTCCCGTCAAACAGCTCGAACACCAAGGACTGACGATCGAGGGCTACTCGCGCGCCGCGGTGCAGACGTATTGGCGGATTCCCGAGTTGAAGCTCGGATTCGATCTGGGAGCCCAGCCCTGGGATTTCATGGGGACGTCCACTTGGTTCATCTCGCACACGCATTTGGACCACATCGCGGCGCTGCCTGTCTACGTGGCCCGGCGGCGGATGATGAAGATGGACCCGCCGACGATCTACGTTCCGGAACATGCTTTGGAGCTGATCGGCCAACTGCTGCGCGCGGTCAGCCGACTGGACCGCGGGCGGCTGCCTTGCGAGTTGATCCCGGTCAAGGCGGGCGACCAGTTCGAGCTGTCCAAGGAATTGGTGGTGACGGCGCATGCCACGCGGCACACGGTGCCGTCGCTGGGGTATATCGTCTGGGACCGGCGCAAGAAGCTCAAGGCGGAGTATCTCGAACTGGCGGGCGAGCAGATCCGGGATCTGCGGTTGTCTGGCGTCGAAGTGACCGAGGAGCGGCGGCATCCGCTGGTGGGCGTGCTGGGCGACACGGAGCCTCGCGGCCTGGACGATTGCCCGGAGATGTACCAGGCGAAAATCCTGATCGCCGAGATGACATTCGTCGCGCCGGCGCACCGCAAGGAGAAGATCCACAAGCACGGCCACATGCACTTGGACGATTTTGTCGAGCGTCGCGACCGTTTCCAGAACGAGTTGGTGATCGCCTGCCATTTCAGCACCCGCTACAGCGGCAGCCAGATCCGCAACTTCGTCGAAAGGGCGCTGCCCGACATGTTGGGCGGCCGTTTGCATCTGTGGCTTTGACGGCGAACCGGTCATGGACCCGCGAGCGGCTTACATTCACGTCCCATTCTGCCGGCGCCGTTGCGGCTATTGCAACTTTACCGTGACGGCCGGGCGCGACGATCTGATCGAGCGTTTCCTGACGGCGTTGGAGCGAGAGCTGCAAGGCCTCCAGTGGCCCCGGCCCGTCGACACCTTGTTCCTGGGCGGCGGGACGCCGACGCATCTGGCGCCAGCTCAACTGGAACGCTTGTTGAAGCTGGCCACGCATTGGTTTCCGTTGTCGGGACAAGCCGAATTCAGCATCGAGGCGAATCCGGTAGATCTGGTCCCCGAGAAGATCGCGGTCTTGGTCGACGGTGGCGTCAACCGGTTGAGTATCGGCGTTCAATCGTTCGACGACGCCAAACTGAATCGCTTGGAACGCGATCATCGCCGCGCCGATGTCGACCGCGCCCTGGCGGCCTGCCGCGGACGCTTCGCGTCGTGGTCGCTGGACTTGATCTTCGGCGTGCCGGACGAATCGCTGGACGTCTGGTTGGCCGACCTGCAAGCGACCGTCGAACGATGTCCGGATCATGTTTCGACCTACGGCCTGACCTACGAGAAAGGCGCCGCGTTTTGGGGCCGGATGACGAAGGGCCTGTTGACGCCGGCCGACGAGGAACTGGAGCGGCAGATGTATCTGGCCGCCATCGACGTGCTGACGGGCGCGGGCTGGGAGCACTACGAGGTCTCGAATTTTGCGCGGCCGGGACATCGCTGCCGGCACAACGAAGTCTACTGGACTGGGCAGGAGTACTACGCCGCCGGCCCCGGCGCCGCGCGTTACGTCGCCGGCGTCCGCGAGACCAATCACCGCAGCACGACCACCTGGATGCACCGCGTGCTGGCTGGTCGATCGCCCGTGGCGGAGCGGGAACGGTTGGGCAGCGAAGACCGGGCGCGCGAGCGTTTGGTGTTCCAGTTGCGAATCATCGAGGGCGTGGACGTGCGCCGGTTTCAACAGCAGTCCGGGTTCGCGGTCGAGACGCTGGTCGGTGACAGCATGCGGGAACTGATCGATCGAGGTCTGCTGGAACAGCGAGGCGACCATCTGCGGCTGACCCGCGACGGTCTGTTGGTCAGCGATTCGATTTGGCCGCGATTCCTGGTTCCGCCTCAGAGCTTTGAAGCTTTCTCTCACAGAGGCACGGAGCTCACGGAGAAGTAGGACATTGTTCACGCTGTGTACTCCGTGCCTCCGTGAGAGTACTCTCTGGTCTGTGGAGACTTCATTTCTGCCCTGCGCGAAAGGAGCTTGCCGTGAACGAGAACGAAATCGGAACGATCGTGGTGGACGAGGCGATTTACTTACACAAGGCGTTGGGCCCGGGCCTTCTGGAATCGGTTTACGAGGTAGTCTTGGCTCGTCGTCTCGCCAAGCGGGGATTGAACGTGCAGCGTCAAGTACCGGTGCCGATCGAGTTCGAGGGCGAACATTTCGAGGAAGGTTTCCGGGCGAACTTGATCGTCGAGGGCAAGGTGCTCCTGGAACTGAAGTCCGTGGAGAAGGTCAACAACGCGCATAAAAAGCAAGTGCTCACGTACCTGAAGCTCACTGGAATCAAGCTGGGGTATCTGCTCAACTTCGGCGAGGAGTTGATGAAGCAAGGCATCACGCGCACCATCAACGGAACTCTGTAGACGAGGCTCTCACAGAGACACGGAGCACACGGAGAAAGGCGGAAAAGGACGGAAACTGCTGACTCACGAATACCTACTTTGTGTACTCCGTGCCTCCGTGAGAGGATCCAGCGGCCCATGAGCAATTTCGACAACATCCTTACCGACTTCCGCGACATCGCGGGATCCGCTACCCGTGCGGAAGGCCACATCACGGGCGATCCGCGGGCCGCTTGCTACAAGGATCCGGGCTAGTCCCGCGTTTTCCATTCGCGGCGCCAGCGTTCCAGTTGGCGGCGAGCTTCCTGAAGCGTGAGCGGCTGCCGCGGGATGAGGACTTCCAACTGGCGGGCCTGGTTCCAGTGCGCCTCTTGCTGCAGGGTCTCCGCGACTTCTTCTTCCAAGGCGACCAGCCAGGCCGGCACGTCCAGACCGACGCCGCTGGGTTCGCGAGTGAGCAGGTCCGTCTCCTGCTGCAGCAGTTCGAAGCTGCTGGACGGCGTGCTGACGCGGCACTCTTCCATCGCCGGTCCCACCAGCGCGCGGATGCGGTCGATGGCCATCGGCCGAACAAAGCGTTCGCCAAGTCGGTCGGCGACGGTGGGCATCCGCATGGCGTACTTCTTCTGCAACGCCGCCAGGCGTTCGAGCAGGCGGTCGGCCTGCTCGCGCGTCTGCTCGCTGAACTCGCGGCGCCAAATCTCCGCAGCTTGCTTCTGCCCGCGGCGCACGAGCAGTTCGTGAGCCCATACCACGGGCTTCAATTGCCAGCAGATGCGGTCGTACTGGGTTCTGAGTCGCAGGAAATCCAACAGCATGTACAGCAGTTCCCCGCGGTCCGATTGCGTGGTCATGCTGTTGTAGTCCCGGTACTCGCCGTAGTTCTCGACGATCGCCTCCAGCACCAGCGAAAGATATTCCTGAGCAATGTCCGGAGACAGGCGTCCCGACTGCAGGTCGTCCAACAGACGCCATTCCAGTTCCGAGTTTTCATCTTCGACCAACTGCTGCAGCCACAGCCGTACCCCGCGATGCAAGATCGCGCGCAGATTGGACAAGTTCAAGAACCGCTGAGTGAAAATATCGGCGCCGTAGTGTTCGATGAACGCGACCAGTTCCTGCCAATCGTCCTTGTCTTTCAGCCGTTCGAGCACCGACAGACGCAAGGTCCGACTATGGGCCAACCAACTGGACAGCAACGACTCGGTCAATTGCTTCAGGCAATCGACGATCGCCCCTTCCCGCTTGCGGATCGAAGGTTTCGTGGCGCCGGACGCGGTTCCCTCCGAGGCGGCGCGGATGATCGTCCGTACCAGCGACTTGTAGCCGATCTTGAACAGCTCGTCGAATTCGGTCACTGCCCCCGGGCCGACCGGGTGCTGACGTTCCATCTCGCGGGCTGTTTCGATCAGTTGGCAGGTCTCGAAGACCAGGCCCAGGCGCGGGAGCCAAGCCAGCAGCGATTGGATCATGTGCTGCCGCGCCTTGGCGGTGACCAGATCGTGAGGATTTCCTTCCTTGGCCAGGGGCACGTACAGCAAGGGCAGACGTCGCAAGCACTTGACCAACGGCTCCCAGCCCCGGCGGACTTCCTGCGGATTCCCCTGGAAAATCGCCGCCAGGACGGGCAACGATTTCAATTCGTCTTCGCCGTACTCCCCGGCCATGGGCGGGCGACCGCCCGCGGGCTTGGCTTCGAACGTGGTGGCGGCCAACACCCGGCAGGCGTCCACCATGTCGACGCTCGACGCAATGGCGTTATCGAGCATCGTCTCTTTGATCATGCGGATGCGGTCGTATTGGACCATCGAATCATGGTCGCCGCTGGGCGACGGCAGGCGAAAAGCCGCGATTTCGTCCACCAGCCCGCGCAGTTGCTCGCGATGGGTCGAAGCCTGATCGATCCAGCGGCTGACCACTTCGCGCCGCGCGGCGTCCATGTCGGTTCCGCCGGAGGGCGAAGGACAAGTCACCGCGAGTTGCCAGAGCCGCGCCACCAGACTCAAGAACAACAGCCGCTCGCTCAATCGCTTGGACTCACCGTACAGCTCGTCGTCGCTCACCGGGCCTTCGTCGGCTACGGAACCCTCGAAGCCATCGTCGGTGCTGCCCACAAAGGTCACGCCTTCACGCGCTGCGCGGTACAACTCGTTCTCATTCTCGTCCTCGTCGTCTTCGTCCGTTTCTTCGATGAATCCACCCCGTCTCGGCGGGTGATTCCGGTCGCGGGCCAGTTCGAACGAAGGCACGTCCCAGTACTCGTCGGCGTTGGCTTCCAGACGTTCGAGGAACTTGCAGGCCAAGGACCACGCATCGACCGAGGCCGCGTCCGGCTTTCCCGATTCGGAACGCCGCCGGAGTTCGTAAATCCACCGCTCGGCCAATTCGAAGAACGACGTGTCGCCCTTCTCCAGACCGATGCGCGCGGCCTGTTCGAGCCAGTGCATCATCAGCGCCATCGAGGTCACCAATCCGCCCCGTTCCAACAGATTGGCGATGACCAGACCGTACGCCTTGGGCGAATCGAACATGTCCGCGTGCGGCGCCCAGAAGCGAACATCCTCCGCAGCCGCCCCGCCCCGATGCCAAAGATTCAGGGCGTGCGCCACCCGCTCGGCCGACTCGTAGGCTTCGTCGACATCGATCGCCTCGACGCTGGACACCTCGTGCGCCGCGTAGCGTCGCCACCATGTCGCCGTGTCCCGGAACCGGGCTGAGACCTGTTCGCACAACGGCCCGTCGTTCCGCGCCGCCGCCTCGCTCCACAACCGCGAGTACAGGCCGAAGACCTGTTCCATCAAGGTCACCAGTTCGTCGATGCGGTGATCGCGGACACTGTTTTCCGACGCGGGAAACAGACTGAAATTGCCGTCGAATCCAAGAATGTTCCACGGGTCGACGATCGCGCCGCACTGGATTCCGCGGTGGATCCACTCCATGATCTCGTCCACCAACCGGGCGCACCGCGGCAAGTCGCCGACGTTCAGCGTCAGATCGCCCTCGGTCAAGCGGCAATCGATCTGGCACAACATGCGGGCCGAGACCGCGGGCACCACATCGGCCTGCGACACGGCGGCGTCGGGATATCCCATCCGCGCGAAGATCGCGGCCAGATGGACATGTTCCAGTTGAGCGGCGCGGCGGCGCGCCAATTCGCCGTTCAGGTGCTGGCGGGCGCCGCCGAACGGCTGCCGCCGCTGTTCGGCCTCGCGGCGAAGCCGCTCCCCGTGCCGCCCCGTCAGCCGGCCGAGAAGTCGTTCGTAAAACGCATCGCGGTACGCTGCGATCCGCGGCAACAGCGTCGTCAGCGTGACGGTGGAATCGTGGCTACCCGGCCCCGATCCGCTGATGCCGGTCGACATGATGATCGTTCCCGCCAGGACCGCGGCGGCTTCGAAGACCAACTCGTCGTGCGGCGTATCGGTACAGGTAGTCAACCGCGACGTCAGCGCGTCCAACGTGACCTGCTGAGCCACGTAGCGCCGGTAGAAACCTTGGTTATCGATCAGGTTCGGATCCCACTGGCCGAAATGGTAGTTCGGCCGCTTGTTCACCGGATGGTCGAAATCGTAGGCTCGTGGATCGAAAGCCAATTCGTCCAGGAGTCCCGGGTCGAAACAGGCCTCGCGCAGGATATCCTCGCTCGCCTCGGCCAACAGCCGCAACGCCGTCTCGACGACTTCACGGTATCCGCCGACCGCCACTCCGGCATCGCGAACGTACAGCGGAACAGGCCGGACCCATTCGTGCGCGTAGGGTTCCATCCGCTGCGATTCGAGTACCGCAACCGGCCGGTGGCCGATGTAGTCGCACAGCGTTTGGATCGCCACCGACGCGATCCGCGCCGGATCGTCCCAGGGCGGCTCCTGACGCAGCACGGCTTCGCACACTCGGCCCAGAAAGAACGAGTTGAAAAGCGTTGCGTCGTTTTGATGAAACAGCAGGTCGCGATGAAATTCGAGATACCCGGGCAGGACCGTGCCGCTGACGAGGCGTAGCACGGCCCGCGCTTGCTCGGCGTCCCGAAACGCCGTCGATTCGGCAGCCAACCGCGCCAGCTCGATTTCGAGCGTCGCCAGCACAACCGTCCAAGGCGGACGATTCGAGTCCAGCGACAACGCCGAGGCGAACAGGTGATTCAGACTAGCGAGAAAGCGGGGATCGGGCGCGCCGGACGAGAAATTGAGATAACCGAGAGCTTGCTCGGCCGCTCGCCTGTCCTCCGGGGTTAAGTCCCTTACTTCCATACCCACAACTCCGCGCTGTCTTCCCTTCGTGTCGGTTTAATGTAAGCCGACAGCCGGTGATGGTCTAGCGGTCGCAGGCAGCGCGTCGCGGCGATTCGCGTTCGGCCATCCTGTGTCGAGCGGACGCGGTCGCGAGAGACCAAACGTAGTTCCAGCGAGAACAAACGGACTTGGAAGACGTCGTATCGGGGGGTTGCACGGTCTGAGGTCGCTCGCATAATAACGCAACTCGAAACGGAGGACGGAATCATGAAAAAACATGTGCTGGATGTCGGCAATTGCTCGTTTGATCACTCGAATCTGAAACGGCTGATCGAATCCAACTTCGAAGCCACGGTCTCCCGGGCTCACGGCCCCGCGGACGCGATCACCAGTCTGCGTGGTGGGAAGTTCGACCTGGTGCTGGTGAACCGCGTAATGAATCGCGACGGCGGCGACGGGCTCGGATTGATTCAGACGATCAAGGCCGATCCGCAGCTAAGCTCCACACCGGCGATGCTGATCTCCGACTTTGAGCACTTTCAGCAGCAGGCGACAGCAGTCGGGGCGGAGATGGGATTCGGCAAGAAGTCGCTTGACTCGCCGGAAACTCGCCAACGACTGGCCGAGATCCTGGGCGGCGCGAGTCTCGCAACGCCGGTGCGATGCTAGCAGCAACTGCCGCATGTTTTCGAGCCCGCCGTTCTTGTTGCGGCGCCGCTACGCACGGCGGTCTGCCAGAGATGCCAGCAAGAGGATTGCTTGGCCGATCACCATCGCGGCCAAGCCGCCGTCCCACAGTCCGCCGCAATCGGCGGCGAAAGATCCCGCGACAAGTCCCGCTCCGGCCACCAGCGCGGCGATGCCCAGCGGCCAGAGAGCGGATACCAACCAGGCTGGAACCGGTCGGCTGGACGGGCCGGCGGCGACCTCAGTAGCGGCTTCGGCCACCGGCGGAGTCTTCGATGACGCGCTGTCAATCGCCCGTCGGCGGGCACGCTGTTCCGCGGCCAATTCCCGCTCGAGATCGGCGAGCAGGCGATCCGCCGCGGTCAATTCTTCACGGAGTTGCCAGTCATCGAATCCTCTTGCCGGTTTCGACCAGACAAGACTGGTCCCGCGGTTCGAATCACTAGCCGGTCGGTCTGCCGTCAGTGCTGGTGTCATTTTGGGGTACGGCGAGCGGGAGGATTCCGCTGGAAAAGGGGCAATCCAAGTCGTTGCGAATGGGCCGTGAAAAGTGTACTCCACAACTACCATCGGCACTCGCCGGAAAAAAGTGGAACGATTCCGGTGGTTCTCCGCTTCAGCCCTCGCCCACATTGCCCATCCCCGGTTGGCTAGCGGATCGATCTGCGGTCTAGTGCTATTTGCACTTGGCGGATTTTCCAACCGAGAGTCAGTCGTTACGCGATGCAACGAGGAGTTCCACGATGGGCGCAAGAACGAGTCGGCGGCAATTCTTGGCTGGAGCAGCGGGGGCGGGAGCATCATGGCTGATCCTCCGCGATGCGAGATCGGCGCGCGGATTCGCGGCGAACCAGCGGCTGAACGTCGCCTTGGTCGGCGTGAGCGGCCGGGGATCGTGGTTTGTCGAGACGATTCCGAGGATCGGCGAGAACGTCGTGGCGGCGTGCGACGTCAACGAGCAACGCGCGGCAGCCGCATTCCAGAAGTTGCCGGACGTCCCGAAATACCGGGATTTCCGCCGGATGTTGGACGATCGGCAGAAGGAGATCGACGCGGTGATCGTCGCCACGCCCGACAACACGCACGCGGTAATTTCGGCGGCGGCGATCCGGCACCGCAAGCATGTGTACTGCGAGAAGCCGCTGACGCACGACGTGGCCGAGGCCCGCGCGGTCCGCGAACTGGCTCGCCAGCACGGCGTGGCCACCCAGATGGGCAACCAAGGAACGGCGACCGCCGATTTCCGTCGCGGTGTGGAGATTGTTCAGGCAGGCGTCTTGGGCACGATCCAAGAAGTTCACGTGTGGAACACGGGCGGTTCCGGAGCACGCCCCAAACCGCAGGGCGAGCAGCCGGTTCCGACGGCGCTCGATTGGGATCTGTGGCTCGGGCCGGCCGCTTGGCGTTCGTACCATCCCGACTGGATGCGCTGGCATACCTGGCGGGATTTCGCCACGGGCCAGTTGGGAAACTGGGGCTCGCACAGCGCCAATCTGCCTTTCATGGCGTTGAAGATCGCTTCTCTGTGGGACAGTGAGGGAGGGGCGCCGGTGGAGAAGACGCTGTCGTTCAAGGCCGAAGTATCGGAGACGCTGAACGACAACTTTCCCCGTTGGGAATCGGTCCGCTGGGAAGTCCCCGCGCGGCACGACTTGCCGCCCATCACGATCCAGTGGCACAATGGATACCAGCCGGGACGGGAGCGGGTCGAGGAGCTGATCGGCCGGCGCTTGGACTGGGGCGACGCGGGCGATCGGAAGTGGCTGGAGCATGGCGGATGCCTGATCGTCGGCAGCGAAGGGATGCTGCGGGCCACGGAACACAACACTCGGATCTTCCTGTACCCGGAGGACAAGTTCGCCGGTTTCGAGGGACCGTCCCCCACGCTTCCCCGCTCGGGCAGCCACGAACGCGAATGGATCGCGGCCTGCAAAGGCGGGCCCCGCTCGCTGTCGAATTTCGACTACGCGGGGCCGTTGAACGAATTCCTGATGTTGGGAAACGTGGCTTCGCGGTTCGCGGAGCGTTTGACCTTCGATGTTTCCGCGTGCAAGATCATGGACCACCCCGAGGCGGATGCCGCCCTGCGGCGCGAGTATCGTCCGGGATGGAGTCTCTAGCGGCTTGGGACGTTTTGAATGCGGTATTGTGGCACCAACCGGTAGCAAACAGAAAGGTAGTCGAATGAACCACTGGATTCAGAAACGATATGTCTCGCTCGGATTTCTGCTGATCGCGGCCATGCTGTGGGCTGTCCCCGAGGCCAGTTGCGCCGACGAGCAGGCGGAGCCATTCGTGCCCCTGTTCAACGGCCGCGACTTGACCGGCTGGATACCGATCAACGTCGGGCCTGGCACGTTTACCGTGCGGGACGGCATCATCGTGTCGACTGGGATTCCGACCGGCTTGCTCCGCACCGAGAAGCAGTACGAGAACTTCATCATCGAGTTGGAATGGCGGCACATGAAGCCGGGCGGCAACGCGGGGCTGTTCGTGTGGGGCGACGGTCTGCCGGCCGTCGGATCGCCTTTCGCCCGCGGGATCGAGGTGCAAATCCTGGACACGGGCTACAACGCCAACGGCAAGAACGAGTGGTTCACGACACACGGCGACGTGTTCCCGGTCTGGGGCGCGACCATGACAACGACCGGACGCACTTCCAAGAATGGCAGCCGGAGTTTTCCCAGCGAGGACCGCGTGAAGGATTCCCCGGAGTGGAATCACTACCGGGTCGAAGGCCGCAACGGCGAGCTGCGGCTGAGCGTCAACGGCAAAGAGGTGACGGTCGGCAAAGACTGCGTGCCGCGCAAGGGCTACTTGTGCCTGGAATCCGAGGGCTCGGAATGCCACTTCCGCAACATCCGAATCGTCGAATTGCCCTCGACCGATCCGAAGCCCGAAGAAACCGCTGTGGCGGTCAAGGGGTTCGTGCCGTTGTACACGGGGGAAGATTTGACCAATTGGCGGGCGGATCCCGGCCACGAAGGACATTGGCAGCCCAAGGACTGGCGGCTGGCGTACGATGGTCAGAGCGAAGCGAACGATAAGAGCCTTTGGACGGAAAAAGAGTTCGGCGATTTCACGCTCGTTTGCGATTGGCGCTGGACTCGCAAGCCCGAAGCGAAGCCGCTGCCGGTTCTCCTGCCCAGCGGCGACCAAGCCGTGGACGAGAACGGCCAGCCGAAGACCGAGATGGCACCGGACGCGGGCGACAGCGGGATCTATCTGCGCGGCAGCAGCAAGAGCCAGGTGAACATCTGGTGCTGGCCGAGCGGGTCGGGTGAAGTCTGGGGCTATCGCACCGACGGCAGCCAACCGCCCGAGATTCGCGCCGGCGTGACGCCGAAGAAGAAGGCGGACAAGCCGATCGGACAGTGGAACCGCTTCGTCATTACGATGCGAGGCGACCGGTTGACGGTGGTCTTGAACGACGAGACGGTGATCGAGAACGCCCAACTGCCCGGCGTCCCGGAGCGCGGCCCGATTGCGTTGCAGCATCATGGCGATCCCATCGAATTCGCCAACATCCTGATCCAGGAACTGGACGCGGAAAGCCGTTGAGCGCCGAAGCATCCCAGATTGGTCGAGCGAGACCGGGTGTCAGTCGGTGCGGCGGTAGGTGTACAGGAAGATCCCGGCGGCGACGCTGGCGTTCAGGGAATCGACGCCGGGTTGCATCGGGATCGTGACTCGCTGATCGCACAGCGCGGTCCACCACTCGTCCAGCCCCCAACCCTCGCTGCCGAACAGCAAGGCGACTCGGGCGGGACGCTCGGCCTCGTCCAGCCGATCCGCGCGCGGATCGAGCACGGTGGCGATCAGCCGGACTCCGTGCCGGTCGCGCAGTTCGGCCAATTCGCGGCCAAGATCCTGCGGTTCCGCAACGGGAACGCGGAAGTTGGCGCCCATCGAGGTCCGCGCGACGCGACGCGAGTACGGATCGGCGCAATTCGGCCCCAGCACGACCGCCTGGATGCCCAACGCCGCGCTGCTGCGCAGGATGCCTCCCAGGTTCTCCGGATCCTGAATGCCGACGCAAACGGCCAACGTGACAGGGGCCGGGGCGGCGGGCACCAGGTCGACCAGCGCGGGTAACGCCGGTCGCCGGCCGCAACCCAGCACGCCGCGGTGGAAATTGAATCCCGCCAATTGTTGAATGCGGTCGCGAGGCAGCACGTACAGCACGGTGGCATCGTCGAGTTGGGCCGACAGACGATCGACGAAGCGCGGCTCGGTCAACACCGCCTCGACCTCGAACCGGCTGGCCAACAATCGCTCGGTAACCAGCAACCCTTCGACGACGAACAGCGGCCGAAAACGCGGCTCGCGCGGCGCCTTCAGTTCGCGGAATACATCCAGCCGCGAATCGTCGATACGGTCGATAACGATCGGTAACATGCTCGCAACGCCTCGCCTACAAATCCTGCCGCCCACCCTACCGCCCCGTTACTCGTCTTTGAAGTTGCGCATCGTCTCCGCCGAGCTTGCTCGGTGGAACGACGATTCTGCACTAAATCGAGGAATTCCGAGAAGCCCCGCCCCCGCCGAGCTTGCTCGGTGGAGCGCATGATTCAATCACTCTCACTCGCAAAGCTCCAATCATTGCTTCCACCGAGCAAGCTCGGCGGGGAGCAAGAAACGTTGAGATTTGCCTTATAGTGCAAAATCACCGCACCACCGAGCAAGCTCGGCGGGGGGCGAAGCCGGACGAAATGTGCAACTTCAAAGTCACTCGTCGGCCACTTTCTTCAACCACGTAAAACGCTCCGGCTCGCGGGACGTCAACGGTCAGTGCTCCGAATTCGGGGATCGTCACGGCGACGTTCGAGCGGTCTGCGAGCGGCGAGTGGGCATACAGTAGCCACTGACGCGATCCGGCCGTCCCGCGGACCAGCGCCAGACTGAACACGGGAATATCCGTCTGCCGGTCCCACGGTCGCGGCGCGTCCAGGTCGGTGTCCAGCAGGAACCAACGTTGCGTTTCGTGGTACTTTTCGGGAATGTCATCCTGGAACGGATGCTCGTGGCTTGGGTTGGCCACCAATTCTCCGTGCCTCCAGAATTCGGCCAGCGTATCGTCCGAGTGGACGAGTTTGACGGTGGCGATCAATTCGTCGAAATAAGCTCGCCACGGTTCGCGCGGCACCGTGCTGCCGCGGAACTCGCGCACCACGCGCGGACGCAACAGCCACATGCCGAACTGGACCCAGCCGCGGTAACGCTCGGGCGTGTACGTCTGCCCGTCGTTCATGTATTGGCAGGCTTTCGAATTGGCCAACAGCTTGGGGTCGAACGGATCGTTGGGCTTCCAGGACTGGTTGCCGTCCCAGATCGAGACTTCCCACCAGAAGTTCGGATTCACCCGCCACGCTTCGTCCAATTGAAAGATCCAGTTCATCGACTCGACCTGCGTCGACCAGACCCAATGATCGCGGTTCGGGCACCAGTTGTGCGTGTAGTACG
This sequence comes from Pirellulaceae bacterium, assembly GCA_023382975.1. Lineage (GTDB taxonomy): Bacteria > Planctomycetota > Planctomycetia > Pirellulales > Pirellulaceae > SKKK01. The sequence continues at coordinate 20,431 of JAHDXO010000044.1, read as the reverse complement.
ACGGGCTGCCTCCGTCCCAAATGTGCCAATCCGGACTGGTCCATTGGTCCGTGATCAGCGAGTATTCCTTCCAGCCGTCCCAGCGTCCGAAATGCGATGGCCCGAAGGCGCCGTAGCCGACAAAACGGACGTTCTTCTTCCATGCGTCGCTGACCAGCGCGTCGCGCATGGCCTGGAACATCACCGGATAGCGTTCCATCCATCCGCGGGCGACCACCTGCCGCTTAAATTCGTCGGACCGGCCGGTGCCGAAGCGGTCCCGGTATCGCTGCGACAGCGTCTCGGCCTGGTGCCAGCGGAGGTCCGGCGCTTCGTTGTTCGACACGAACAGCACGAGCGGCGGATCGGGATACCACTGTTGCAGCAACTTCATCGCCGGCGTGTCGACGTAGACCGCGGCCGGGTCACGCCATTTATCGATGGGGCCGAACGGGCAGAGTTTGATGATCGCTTGGCCTTCGGGAGTGATCACCGCCGGGCACTCTTCCGGCGGCAGTTGCCGATACTCCTTGCCCACCAGGACCGCTTCCCACTGCGTGCCGCGGAACGAGATCGGCAGTCGCAGTTGGCGGCAGCGGGTGATCCATGCCTCGTAGTAGTCGCGAAATCGCTGCGCCGCTTTCTCGTCCTTGTCCGGATCGCCCTGCGGCCAGCCGAACCAGGGCAGCAGCGGCGTGCCCTGGTCCAGCAGTTCCAACTGATACTGCGGCGTCCACCCCTGGCCTTGGCCGCCCATGTTCCAGTGGCCCAGCAGCGGCAGCGGTCGGCCCGCCGGCCCGCGCGGCGGCAGCAACGCCTCGTGCCGAATCCGCTCAGCCACCTCGCGCGCCGCCGGGGAGGGCTCGCCCGCTTCCAGGACGGCCCCCCCGATCGCCAGCACCGTCAAGACGGCAAGCACGGTTGCGCGGGGATCGCGGGAATGGAGTCTCCCGTCTTTCAGAAGTTGTCGAACAAGTCGTGTTCGGGCCATGATGATACCTCCCTTGCTGCGGCGTGAATAAGCGGATCGACGGCTCGGACCAGCGAGATGCCGTCCTTGCCGATGCTGGCGTTGCACAGCACCGCCCAGTTGCGTCCGTCGTGGCGGCGGACCAGCAGGGCGGTAGTGCCGGGCAGCGAGCCGGCGTGCCAGCGATTGAATTTCCCTTCGGCGACGATTCGGTTCGACCAGCCGCACGAGTAGTACACGGGCGACGGTGTGCCGTCCGGGTCCGTCTCGACGCGACCGCCCGGTCTGCCGTACATCGTGCGAATGCTCTCGTCGGACAAGATCTTGCAGCGGTCTGAATGATCCAAGGCCACGGCCAATCGAGCGAGATCCACCGCCGAGGCGATCCAACCACCGTGCGCGTCCATCGCCTCCAGATGCCACGCACCGTAGGGATGCGGGCAGGGTTCGTTCAAATCGTCGGCAAAGACGGATCGGCCTGTGCCCGGATGGTAGTAACAGACTTCGTTCGGTGCCCGCTGGTCGGAGCGCGTACTTCCGATCCGCATCGACCGGATGCCCAGCGGCGCCAGGACGTGCTCCTTGACGTAGGACTCGTAATCCTGGCCGGCTGCCGCCTCGATCGCGCGACCCATCAAACAGTAGCCGAAATTCGAATAGGCGTAACGCTCGCCGGGCTCGAAATCGAGCGGTTGCCCCAGCATCCAGCGGATGATGTGCGCGGGTTCGGCCGGCGGCTCGACGCCCAACGCGTTGGCGCAACGAACCGCTTGGAACATCGGATCGAACGACTGGTCGCGGTCCCAGCCGCCGCGATGCTCCAGCAGGTGACGGACGGTGACCGAGTTCCAGCGAGCGTCCCGCGATGCCCCGTCCGGCACGAAGGGCTCGATCGGCACGATCTCGACGACTCGGTCGTCCAACCGCAGACGCTTGTCCTGGACCAGTTGTAGGGCCGCGATAGCCGTGATCGGCTTGGACACGCTGGCGATCCGGAACAGACTGGTGGGCGTGACCGGTTCTTCGGACGAGGTGTCGGCGAGCCCGAAGCCGCGGGCGTACACCAGCCGGCTCCCATCGGTGACGGCCAGCGCCATCCCCGGCACACCGTGCTCGGCCAGAAAACGAGTCGCCATCCGGTCGAAGCTCGCCATGGGATCATCCGCGCGGCCCGAGCGAAGGCCCGGGAGGGCAACCAGTGCGGCAGTCAGCGCAGCAAGCAATGCTCGCGGGACGGTTTTGGTTTGCATGACGCTATCTCGCGGGACGATCATCGGGTAAACTGTGACGGTTCGCCAAACTGGCCGGTATAGGGTGGCCACGGATGGACTCAAGCTATTTCTTTTTGCAGGAGATCGCAACTATGGATCGTCGGGACTTTCTTCAAGCTGGATTGGGCGCGGCTTCAGTCGCCGCCTTGGCCTCCCGCGGTGCCGCAGCGGACGCATCGGCCGCGGCGGACGTCAAGAAGATTGGGGCCGATCTGCGGACAAAGATCGCCGTGAATCCAAGTTGGTTCACCGGAACGCACATCGAGCAGGTCGAACAGATCGCGGCCTATGGCTTTCCGGCTTTCGAGCTGTTGCGGTGCGGCACGTGGGAGGACAAGGAAGCCGTTCGCGCCCGCTGCCAGGAACTGGGCATCGAGGTGGGCGCGGTCGGCGGCGGGATGGGAACCATCAACGATTGGGGACCGAACGACCCGGCGCACCACGACCGGTTTGTCGAAGCGGTCAAGGAAGGGATCGCCAACGCCACGGCGATCGGGTCCAAACTGGTGCTGGCACTCAGCGGCGCGGCGCGCGACGGCGTCAGCAAAGAGGAACAGATGGAAGCGTTGGTTCAAGCCGGCAAGCGGGTCGCACCGTTGTTGGAAGAGGCCGGAGTCGTCCTCGTATGGGAGACGCTGAACGTGTTGGTCAACCATCCGGGCTACTTCCTGGTGTACTCCGCAGACGGTTCCGAATTGACCAAGCGGACCGGTCATCCGAACGTCAAGTTCCTGTTCGACATCTACCATCAGCAGATTAGCGAAGGCAACTTGATCAACAACATCCGGAAGTACCACCAGGAGATCGGGCACTATCATTTCGCCGACAATCCGGGCCGCCACGAACCGGGCACCGGCGAAATCAACTACCGGAACGTCTTCAAGGCGATCTACGACACGGGCTACCGCGGCATCGTCGCTTGCGAATTCGGCAAGACAAAGCCGACCGAGGAAGTCCTGGAGATCCTCGCCGATTGCGACCGGTGGTCATGAGGCGACCGAACATCGCTCGACCGGGAGACTGGCCCCCGCGAATCACACAACGGACCATTCGAGAGAGTGCCATGAGAAACGACCTCGTGCTGACCGGCAAGTTTCCGCTTCGCGCCCTCGTGCTGGCTCTGGCCTTGTCGGCTGCCTTGTCGGTCGGCAAGCGGGATGCGCGGGCCGATGCGGCGCCTCGCCGGCCCAACCTGTTGATCATCCATACGGACGAACACAATTTTCGCACGCTGGGCTGCTACCGGGCCACGTTGCCGCCCGAGCAGGCGCTGATGTGGGGCGAGGCGGTGGTCGAGACGCCGCACATTGATTCGATCGCCCAGCGCGGCGCGCTGTGTACCAGTTTCTACGCCACGACCCCGGTTTGTTCGCCGTCCCGGTCCTCGTTCGTCTCCGGGCGTTACCCGCACAACACGCCGGTGTATACGAACGACATCGCGATGAGCGACCAAATCGTTACCTTTGCGGAGATCCTCCGCCGCGTCGGCTATTCGACCGGCTACCTGGGGAAGTGGCACCTGGACGGCACGGGCAAACCGCAATGGGCACCCGAGCGGAAGTTCGGGTTCGAGGACAACCGCTACATGTTCAACCGGGGACACTGGAAGCAACTGGAAGACACAGCGGCTGGGCCTCGAGTCAAAGCGACGAACGCCGCGGGCGAGCCGACCTACGACGTCGCGGGCGCCGACGAACAATCGTTCGCCACGGACTTCCTGGCCGACCGGACGGTCGAGTTCATTCGCGCGCACCGCGATCGTCCATTCTGCCTGATGCTCAGCCTGCCCGATCCGCACGGCCCCGACACGGTCCGGCCACCGTACGACACGATGTTCCAACACCAAACCTACCGGCAGCCGCGGTCTGCTTTGAAAACCGACGACGGACTGCCGACGTGGGGGCAGAAGCAGCAGGGAGGCTTCAATCAAGCGGCCTACTACGGCATGGTCAAATGCATCGACGACAACGTGGGCAAGATCCTCGACGCGCTCCACCAGACGGGACTGAGCGAGCAGACGATCGTCGTCTTCACGTCGGACCACGGAGATCTGCGCGGCGAGCACCATCGGCAGAACAAGGGCGTGCCCTACGAGGGATCGGCGAAAGTTCCGTTCGTGATCGCGTATCCCGGCAAGATCCAGCCCGGAACGATCGTCCACGAAGCGTTGGGATGCGTCGATTTCCACCCGACCATTCTGGGATTGATGCAGGTCGCTGCGACGGGCGAAGTGGAAGGCCGCGACGCTTCGTCGCTCCTGACCGCGGGCCGTGCGCCCGCCGATTGGAAGGACATCGCGATACTGCGCGGTACGGGGCTGGAGCATGGATGGCTGGCCGCGGTGACCAAGCGTTACAAGCTGGTGGTTTCGACGAGCGACGAGCCTTGGCTGTTCGATCTGGAGAACGATCCCGACGAGTTGGTCAACCGCTTTCGCGACTCGGCGTACCGCCGAACGGTCCGTGAACTGGGACAGGAATTGGCTGCTTACGGCCAGCGATTCAGCGATCCGCGCGCCGCCAACGCGATGATTCAGGCCGATCTGGCCTGGGCTGTGTCCGGCACCGGAGACTACGTTTCCGACCGGCCCGCCCGGCCACCGCAGGCCAAGGCCGCCAAAGCCGCTAAAGAGAAACCGAAGAAGAGAAAACAGGCGGCCGAATCATCCGAGTCCGCGCAGCCGTAACCGACGCTGGCGGTTGGCAGGAAGAATACCATCATCTTTCACGTAATCTTTCACTTAATCCTCCCGGTTCCAGGACAGTGGGAAGAGATGAAGGGAAAGATTAGGTGAAAGATTAAGGGAAGGATCAAGTGAAGGATTATAGAGTCTTCGGAGTAAGATGCATGCACGGTGCGCGCAACTTCGTTGAACGGCAGGCCGAAGGCGACTGCGGAAGGAGCCAAGATGCGAGATCGACCCAAGCGGAACCACTATGACGAACCGGTTCTGCAACATGCCCGCGACGACTTTGTCCGTGTGCTGGACACCTGCACCGTCGCCGACGCGTTGGAACAGGTCCGCCAAAGTCGGCCGGCGGGACGGATCGTCTATTTCTACGTGCTGGACGACGAAGGACGCTTGAAGGGTGTGCTGCCGACGCGGCGACTGCTGCTGAGCGAACCGGACACTCCCGTGCGGGAGATCATGGTCAAGGAAGTCATCGCGTTGCCTCACCAAGCTACGCTGCTGGACGCCTGCGAGTATTTCATCTTTCACCGGCTGCTGGGATTGCCGGTCGTCGATCGCGAGGGCCGGATGGTGGGCGTCGTCGACGTCGAGTTGTACACGGACGAGATCAGCGAATTGGCGCGTCGCGAGGAAAGTGACGATGTGTTCCAACTGATCGGCGTCCGGTTGGCCGAGGTGCAGCGGGCTTCGATTCCCGCGGTTTTCGGACGCCGCTTCCCCTGGCTGCTGAGCAACATCTTCGGCGGACTCGCGTGCGCGCTGCTCGGCGGCCAGTTCGAAAGCGTGCTGGCCAAGTTCGTATCGCTTTCGCTCTTCATCCCGGTCGTGCTGGCGATCGCCGAGAGCGTCAGCATCCAGACGCTCAGTCTGGCTCTGCAAGCCCATCACGGCAACCGGTTCCGCTGGCGTGACACGCTGGGGGCGCTGGCCCGGGAGATCCCCGTTGGCGCTTTGCTCGGCTTGGGCGCGGGTGTCCTGGTCGCGGGTATGGCGCTGATTTGGAAGGGGGAGGCGATGGTCGGCCTGACGATCCTGTCGGCGATCACGCTGTCCGTCACGACCGCCGCAGTCCTGGGCCTGATCGTACCGACGATCCTGTTGGCGGCCCAGCGCGATCCGAAACTCGCTTCCGGCCCCATCGTCCTGACGCTGACCGACCTGGGCACCATGCTCTATTACCTGGGACTGGCGACCTGGCTGCTCGCCGGCTAGCGACCGGCTACCGCCTCGCGACAAGTTGTCCTTCCCTTTCCTCCGTGCCCCGGCCTTGCCATCCTTGCTACGCCCCTTCGGCCTCTTGCCGCAGCAGATCGTTGTCGTATTGTTCTTCGAGTTCGTGGACGCGGGCCGCCAATTCCGCGTTCTCTTCGATGGCGCTGGAAACTTGCAGTTCCCACTCGGTGCTCGCGCTGCGCAGAGAATCGAGCTCTAGGGGCAGACGCAGAATCTTGGCCAATCGCCGGGTCACCGCTTCGATGCAAGTCGGATTGGCGCCTTGCAGATAGGCGGGGATCTCGGCGACCAGCGAGATCATCTCCAGACCTTGCGATTCGGCTTGGGACATCAAATAGGTCGTGAACGAACCAGGGCCTTCGTAGTCGGTGCGCCGCAACTGGTACTGCTCCATCGCGGGCAGCAGTTCCGCATTCGACACGGTCACGAACAAGCGGGGTTCGCGCGTATGCGGCACGGTGCCGCCGAACGAACCGACGAACAGGATCCGCCGCACGCCGGTCTGGTGCGCGAACCGGAACAGGCACTCGCCGAAGGTCCGCCAGCGCAGGTTCGGTTCGCTGCCGACGAACAGCAACAACGATCCGGGATCGTGCGCGTAGAAGATGTTCGTCGGCATCTCGACGTGGCTGACGACCCCGTTCTGGATCTCGGTCGCCGGCCGGAACATCGCGGCGATCTCCATCGAGCCGGGAAAATTGAAGATGTAGAACGGATCGGGATCGATTTCCGCGACCGGTTCGGCATCCACCAGACGCGCCAGGCGTTCGACGGTTCCGGTGGATACATCGCCTCCGTCCATCCAGCCGTTCAGGGCCAGGACGAGCGTGCCGTCGGCATAGTCTGGCGTGCGTCGGATTCTCAGCAAGTCGTCAGGTGTTTCGTTCATAGCGGGTATTGTAGCGGCTGAAAGACGACGGCGGCAACTTGCCCGCGAAATTCGTCCCTTTGTCGAGTCGCCGTCTGGGGTATAGAATCGTACTCGAATCCGAATCGACGCTGAATTCGTGCGAATTCGGCATGCTTTCGCTTTCCATCACCTCTCGCAATTTCCACCGCCCATCAACGTCTGTCGGAGAATTCCATGTCCTTTGATCCCCGGGAACCCCTGGACGCGATCATCCTGTCCGATTCCGACGCCACCTTGCGACGACCCGGTCACCGAGCCCTGGTCGTCGGCTGCGCGGTCGTCGGACTGCTTTTCCTCGGCCTGCTGGTGGGTATCGCGGCTTGGTTGACCAACCAGTTTCCCGGCGCCGTCTCGGTATTGCCTTGGGACACGGCCGAGCAGCGCCGGGCCGCCCTGGTTGCCGCGTTCGACGGACAGCGGCGCGAGATCCAGGATGCGGATCTGCCGGAGATCCTGCGTCTGCTGGACGAAATCGCTTCCACGTCCCGCAACGCCGACGCGGCGGGCTTCCGCCGCTTGCAGGATTTCGACGGCTTCATCGAGCGGATCGCCAGATATCCCGGTCAGAAGTCGCTCACGCTGCTGGATCGGGCGGTCTTCAAGTTCCAGATCCCTATGCAGTCCACCGGTGTCGGGGACGTCGAACGATTCGACTTGGTCCATTTGGATCGTCCTGCGTCGGATCAGGCGATCGCCTACGCCTATGCCTTCAACGATCAGATCCGCGGTGATCCGTACCGGCTGCTGCTCTGCCGCACCTCGGACGGCTGGCGGGTCCAAGACTGGGAACGTGTCGCGACCGGCTGGAGTCAGGCCGAGCACTACGCCCGGGCGCTGGCCGCCGGCGATGATGCCGGACTGAACCGGTACGACAGAGTCTGGACGCAGTTGGAAGATGTCGAGACCTGGATCGAGTCGGAAGAGTTCGAGAGGGCGAAGAACCGGCTGAAGAGCATCGAAGAGACTCCAATTCCGCCGTTGCTCGTGCCCATGACTCAGTGGCGAATTGCCCAACTGTACAGCCAAATGGAAGCGTGGGATGAATGCCTGAGCGTTTGCGCCCAAGTGGATGAAGCGGACTGCGTCCCGGAGATCCACACGCTGCGTGCCACCAGCCTGAATTGGCTGGACCGACACGAGGAAGCGCTGTCCGCGATCGAAAAGGCCGAACGCGCCGCGGGGTTCTCCGTGGATACCTTCGAGTTGAAAGCCGAGATCCTGTTGGCCCTCGGACGCCAGGACGAGGCAATCGACTGCCGGCTGCGTTTGGCCGAATTCCTGCCGGATGACGTTGTGTTGGTGTCCGATTACTACGACGTTTTGCCGCCGGAACGTCGCGCGGAGGTATTGGATGTCTTGCGGTTGGCCGAAGATCCCGCCGCTATGGCGATCGAGTGGACGAATTGGTGGATGTACCGTGATGACGAGGGACTGCTGAGCATGCTGCAAGGTTTCGTTCGCGAGCACTCGCCGGACTCCCTCCACGCGGTCGCTCTGGACGGGCGCGTGGCGGAGTACCAGGGCCGATGGGATGCGGCGGCGGAATGCTATCGCATGGCCGCCGAGCGGGAGACGGATGTCGAGACGCGGCGCGGCCACTGGACTTCGTTCCTGAATGCCATGGTGAAAGATGGTCGCGCGGTCGAGGCCTATCGGATCATGCCCGACGCTCCGAGCGCCTTGCTCGACCTGGCACTTGGCGTCGAAGCCGGTTACGCACGGATCTCCATCGAGGATCTTCCCGAACTGCTGGAGGCTCACCGCGAACGTATGCCCGCGGATCCGTGGTTGCACTATTTCGCCGGCGTGCTGGCCGATCACCGTGGCGACTTGGCGACGGCCGAGCAGGAATTCGCGTTATCAGTTGGTTCGGACGAGGGCGCGGCAGCTCGGCATCGTGACGTGATGATCCGGCAGGCCAAACTGATCGAGGCCTATCGAGCCTATGCGGGCATTCCGAACGTATTCGCCGAACTGGCGGCCAGATGCCGCGATGACCGCGACGCGACGGGCCTGGAGCAACTGCTGGAAGAGCATCGTACGATGTCCCCAGACGATCCCTGGATCGCGTACTACGCCGCGATCTTGGAACAGCTTTCCGGCCGCGAGGAAGCCGCGTTGGAGCAACTGGGCCAGATGGCTACGGATGACGATGCGGACTTGGGCTGGAGCGTCCGGCATCTCCGCGCCGAATTGCTCTTGGCGCTGGGCCGGTGGCGGGAAGCTTACGCGAGCTGCTCCGCTCCGGACGAGACGTTTTACCATCTCGCGTGGGAGTTGCGCAGTCGTCGCGAATGGACCGCGTTGAGCGAATTGTGCGAGCAGCATCGTGCTGCGTTTCCTGATGAGCGAGGATGTCTGACAGGGTCCTTGGATTGCGCCTGGGAACAGGGCGACGATTCGCACGTGGTGGAAATGCTGACGCCCTGGCCCGATCTGCTGTCCGAATCGGCATCAGACACGGACGTGGCCCGAGTTCGATTGGTCACGAGCCTGCTGCGGTTGGGGCGGAGCGACGAGGCGTTCGAGCGGGCGCGGGAATTCGCCGACGCGGACGCGGACCACTTGCCGCTCTTTATGGCTCTGAATCATCAACGGCAATGGGACGAATTGGCGCGCGCCCTCGAAGACCCGACCGTTGCCGAACGCTTCCTGGACGAATTCCGCTGGGGCGATTCAAGCCACTTGCGCAATCTGCGCTGGGATGCGGCTGCGGCGGAACTGCGCCGGCGGTTCCCCTTGCCGTTGCCCGAGCCGGATTTCGGCGGTCTAGTCGTCTTGCTGACCGCCGCACCACACCGCATCGACGAAGACCGCTTGCGGGAACTCGCCTCAGACGTTGAGCCATTCGAAGTCCGTGTCCTGCCGGCGCCGCCGGACGAGGCGGTGCTCGAAGTCCGCACGTCAGCCGGGCGCATCGTCGTAGCGGCCGGCCCGGGCGTCTACGCGAACGAAGCCTCCGTGAAGCGATTGCTGCCGCGGCACACCGAGCTGGCGGCCGTCTTGCGCGAGCACGATGGTTGGGTGCTCGTCCAGGGCGTCGAAACCGCGGAACCCCAAGATCGTGTGTTGCTGGAGTCGGCCGTTCGGCGACTTGCCGCAGATCTGGTCGACAACATCGAGGCGGCGGAGAAGACGACGCGGGCGTCTGACGTTCCCGGCCGCAGCCTTCGGGCAGTATTCGTCCGCGATGCCTGGATGTCTGGTTCACGCCTCGCCCTTGCCGGCCCGGACACAGCGGAGCGTTTGCGGGCCTCCTCGCGACTCGATGAATGGCTTGAAGACGGTGGAGTTGCGTTCGATCTGGAGCATCGTGGAACCGCCGCGCCAGCCGTCTCGAACAAGGCTGCCGCCGATCGCCGCCGCGAACTGCGGGCGTTCGCCGAGTCGTTCGGCCGCGACTCAACGGCCGAGGCGCGGATCGGTGTGCGGATCCAGCTTGGTCCCGCGACGGAAGTTCTTTGGCTGCGCGTCGTCGCTGTCCAACACGAAGGCTACGGCGAGTACCGCTGGACCGGCGAACTGACCGCAGACTCGCAGCTCTGGCCCAGCCTAAGAGCCGGCGAACGCCTCCGCATCGACTCCACTCAAATCCATGACTGGACCGGTTCCGCCTCGACCAGCACGCTCGATTGATTGCCTTGGGCTTTCCGGCTATGCTGCCGATGTGGCGTTTCCTACCTTGCGATGCTGCGTCGGCAACATCGTCACCGGATTGCGTTGGGGAGATCGAGGCAATGGACCACTATGTGCAGGACAAGGTGATCATCATCACCGGCGGTTCGTCGGGGTTCGGTTTGCACGCGGCTCGGATCTTGTTGGAGATGGGTGCCCGGGTGGTGATCACCGGGCGCGATCAACTCCGGCTGAACATGGCGGCGGACGGATTGTCGTCGAACGATTTGCTGGCCGTCCAAGCGGACGCGGTGCGAACGGAGGACTGGCAACGGTTGATCCAGGCCACGCTGGACCGGTTCGGACGGTTGGACGTTCTGGTCAACAACCACGGCGCCGGGGTCAGGATCGCGGAGGTCGAAAAGCTGGACGATGCCGAGATCGAGTCCATTCTGAATATCAATTTGGCATCCGTGATCAAGGGCTGTCGCGAAGTGGTCAAGGTGATGAAACCGCAGGGCAGCGGGCACATCGTCAACGTATCGAGCGGGTGCGCGCATTACTCGTGGGGGCAGTGGGCGACCTACACGGCGGCCAAGGCGGGGCTGGTCGCGTTCACGCGATGTTTGCACAAGGAGATGGCCGAGTGGGGCGGCAAAGCCACCAGTTTCGTGCCCGGCGCCGCCCGCACCGGATTCTGCGACGCCGCCGGCATCGACAGCAGTTGGCTCGAAGGCTATCCGGACGCCCACGATTTCGCTCGTACCTTGGTGCATTGCATCGACGTCCCGGAACACTGCGTGATCGACGAGGCCATCATCTGGGGAACCAAGCAAGTCAAGGAGATGCTGAATCCGTATTGACCTGGTCCGCGGTAGGATTCGGGCGCCGATCGGACGTGGATTGATGAAGAGGTTGTCGTGGTCTTGGAGTCGCGTTCGGCGCCCGCGACCCACTTGGGGACTTGATTCGGATGAAACCTATTCTGATTGTGAAACTGGGCTCGACCATTCCGGCCTTGGCCGAGTCGCAGGGCGATTTCGAGGATTGGATTGCACGAGGGTTGGGCCGGGAACCGGGACAGATCGAGGTGACCGATCCGCGCGTCGCGCCGCTGCCGGACGCGGCACGGTTTTCCGGGGTGATTCTGACGGGCTCCCATTCGATGGTCACGGATCGCGAGACGTGGAGCGAACAGACGGCTCGCTGGATTCCGGCGGTGCTCCAGACCCGGACGCCGGTGCTCGGGATCTGTTACGGCCATCAATTGATCGCCCACGCACTGGGCGGCGACGTCGGGGTGAATCCTCAAGGCCGCGAATTCGGGACGGTCGAAATCGTTTTGCACGAGTCGGCTCGTACGGACCCGCTGTTCACGGATCTGCCGGACCGTTTCGGTGCCCATGCCAGCCATACTCAATCCGTGCTGCGGCTTCCGCCTGGGGCCGTGTGTCTGGCTTCCAGCGATCGCGACCCGCATCATGCTTATCGACTGGGCGAATCCACCTGGTGCGTCCAGTTTCATCCGGAGTTCGATGTCGCGGCGGTGCGGAGCTACATCGGACAATGCGCCGACGCGCTGCGCGACCAGGGCGATGATCCCGACCGGTTGCGGGACGCGGTTGCCGAAACCCCGTGGGCCGAATCGCTGCTGAAACGCTTCGGCGAGATCGCTGGGGCTTCGTCCGGCCCATGCTAGCACTGCCCGCAGGCGGTTTGACGGCTCGCGACCAGGAAACTGTCGTTTTCAGAGTGCGCGCGAATTGGTACAGTCCGCGGGTCGTTGCGCTTTCGACCGGATCTCGCCGCTGGGCGTCGTATGTGGATCATCTCTCGCTACGTACTGTGCGAACTGCTCAAGGTGTTCATCCTGACCTTGACCGGGATGACCGTGTTGATGCTGATCGTCGGCGTGGCGCACGAGGCGATTCGGCAGGGCCTGGGCCCCGAACCGATCTTGAAGTTGATCCCGTACGCGACCCCCAACGCCCTGAGATTCGCGGTTCCCGGCACCATGTTGTTCGCGGCTTGCAGCGTCTTCGGCCGGATGGCTGCCGGAAACGAGGTCGTGGCGCTCAAATCCCTGGGCATCTCGCCGATGAAACTGATCGCGCCGGCGCTGGTGCTGGCCTTCCTGGTCAGCCTGGTCGCTGTCTGGCTGAACGACCTGGCCGTGTCCTGGGGCCGGCGCGGCATGGAGCGAGTGGTGCTGCATTCGGTCGAGCAGATCATCTACGGCATGTTGCATAGTCAGGGTTCGTACCGGACCAAGCAGTTTTCGGTGAGCGTCAAGGACGTCGAGGATCGGCGTTTGATCCGGCCGATGATCTGTTTCCACACCGAGGGCGGTAAGCCGCCTGTGGTACTGACGGCTCAGGTGGCGGAACTAACGCTGAATCCGGCGCGCGGGACGCTGAGCATTCAAATGACCGACGGCGAAGTCACCGTGGGCGATCAGGCGTCGATCGTGTTCCCGAATACGATCAGCCGCGAGATCCCGCTGACCGACGCCGCACAGAAGGCCGGGGCTTCGACCAGCCCTTCCAATCTGCCCATGTGGCTGCTCGCCCCGGAAACGGAGAAGCAACGCGAAGCGCTCGATCAGTTGCGACAACGCAGCGCCGTGGAAGCCTCGTATGCGTTCTTGACCGGCGACTTGCAGAGTCTGTCGGGCGCCGAGTGGAGCATCCGCCAACGCGAGCTGCGCACCTCCGCCGAACGGCTGCACCGGCTGGAGACTGAACCGTGGCGGCGCTGGGCCAACGGCTTCAGTTGCCTGTTCTTCGTGGTGGTCGGCGCGCCGCTGTCCATGCATCTCCGCAATTCGGATCTGTGGACCAGCTTCGCGATCGTCTTCCTGCCCATTCTGATCGTGTACTACCCGCTGCTGGCACTCGGCGTCGATCAAGCGAAGACGGGTGTCCTGCCGCCCTGCACGGTGTGGGCCGGCAACGTTTTGCTGGGTTTGGCGGGCATCTGGTTGTTGCGGAAGATCATCCGGTATTGAACCCTCGCGACATTTGTCTCAAACTCAGCGGCGAGGAATCGGCGGACCCGGCGGCCGTCGCGTTCCTCGAAGCCTGTTACGGCGAAGACCAACGCGGCTTGGCACGGCCCGACGTGCGGTGATACCTCTCGTCCAAGGAGACCCTGGCATGAAAACGAAGAAGGCTCTCAAGTTTTCGGAAACGACGATCTGGCTGGCTGCAATGCTCTTGTGCGCGACGGCGTCGCTGCACGCACAGGAACCGTCCGCCCAATCGGCCGCGGCGGAGAAACACAGCATGCAGGCGGTCCAGATCGCCGAGGATGGCAAGGGGTTCGTCCTGGCTGACTCGAAGACGCCTTTTGTGCCGTGGGGCTTCAATTTCGTCGGCAAGTTCGGCCAGATCGTCGAGGAGTACTGGGAGGAGGACTGGCTGAGCGTCGAAGCGGATTTCCGGCGGATGCGCGACCTGGGCGCCAACGTGGTGCGTCTGCATCTCCAGGTGGGCACCTACATGAACACGGCCGAGGAGGTCGATGCCGAAGCGATCCAACGACTGCGGCGCACGTTGAATCTGGCTCGGGATTGCGGCCTCTATCTGAAACTCACCGGCCTGGGATGCTACCGCCTGAACCATGTCCCGGCTTGGTACGACAAACTGGGCGAAGCGGAACGCTGGCAGACGCAAGCGAACTTCTGGGAAGTGATCGCTCAAGCGTGCGCGGGACATCCCGCGGTGTTCTGCTACGACTTGATGAACGAGCCCGTCATCACCCAGGCCAAGGAAGGCGAACATCCCTGGCTGCTGGGCGAGTTGGAGGGGTTCTACTTCGTGCAACGAATCTGCAACGAACCGGCGGGACGAACCAGTCCGGCCATCGCCGAGGCCTGGGTCAAGAAGATGACCGAGGCCATTCGCCAACACGATCGCGACCATCTGGTGACCATCGGCGTGATTCCCTGGGCGCAGGTGTTTCCGGGCGCGAAGCCCTTGTTCTACGCCCCCGAGGTCGCTCGCCACCTGGACTTCGTCAGCGTCCACTTCTATCCCAAGTCGGGCGAAGTCGACAAGGCGCTGACGGCATTGGCCGTCTACGATATCGGCAAGCCGATGGTCGTCGGCGAGATCTTTCCGCTGAGCTGCACACTCGAGGAACTCGATCAGTTCATCGACGGGGCCAGCGATCGCGTCGATGGATGGATCAGCCACTACTTCGGGCACTCGATCGAAGAACACGCCGCCGGCGCGAAACCCGGCGGCAAGCCCGTCGCCGAATTCCTGGAGTACTGGCGCAAGAAGGGCCAGGGGCAGTAGCCGAACTCTAACGACGCGCGTCGAAGAATTCGATCAGCGGATACGCCTCGCGGTTCACGGCGCCGGCTCGCTCGAATAGCGGTGGGTACGGCTTGCCCAGCACGTCGAACATCCCTTTGTTGGCGCCGCCCAGATTGTCCAACGCCTTGGACTCCGGCGGATCGTCCAGGTACTTGAAGTAATGCCAGCCGACGACGTTCGGCGTTTCCAGCAAGCCCAGCGTGAAATGCTGGTAGAACCGCGCGCGGTCCTCCTGAGTCCGCACCAACCAGCCGGCGCCGTGCGTATTGGCCAAGTTCGGCACGTCCATCGCCTTGGCGTACCATTCCGTGATCAGAATCGGTTTATCCGCCCATGCTGCCCAGTCCGAGAACTCGTCCGCCTGCGGTTCCCAGCGGTGATAGTAATTCACCGATACGACATCGTGAAACGGCGCGAGCATTTTCCAGAACCAAGGATTGTCGAACTGGCCCGAGGAATAGTTCAGCCGCGAACCGAGGTACAAATGGTTCGGGTCGTACTTGCGGACGATCGGCGTGACGATGCGATAGTACGAATCGAAAGCGTACGCGATAAATTCGTACCGATCGCGGCGAGTCAGCCCGCTGGGATCGGCCGAACCCTTTCGCGCGGTCAGCCACGCCACGGCCGCGTCGCGTCCGGGCTTCAGATCGGGATTCGCCGCGTCGCTTGCGAGATAGCGGTCCAGCAGATCGTAGGGGCACTGCAATTCGTTTTCCGTCATGATGCCCAGCAGCGTCGGGTCATCGGCCGTCGCCGCCAACTCCTTGCCGTACTCTTCGCAAAACGCCGGGAACTCGGGATGAAACACCGGCATGCAGCGGTTCAGGAAGCCTTGCGTTCCGGCGGCTGGCTCGACCAGGTTCTTTGCGCGGGCAAAGGCGAAGATGAAATCGCGGCGCAGCACCCAGACCAACGGCGAATCGACCTCTTGCAGTCGGCTGGTGGACCAATTGCCCAGTCCGTTGAAACCGTTGGCCCGCAGTTGTTTCGTCACGGCCTCGGCCCACTGATCGGCGGAGCCGAAGTTCGCATTCACGTCCCGTGGTTCACGCACCGCGTTGATCGCGATGTGGACGAAGCGACAGCCTTCCGGATCGATCAACCACCAGCGCCCGTTGATCTTCTTGGTGGTAAAGAATCCGGTGGCCTCTTCGCGCGGACGGTCCATTCTGCCGCCGTAGCGGTTCAACTTCACCTGTTGGCCCGACGGCGTGTACCCGTCCAGCAACTCCAGCAACCGCGTGGGTTGGACTCGCCAGGGCGCGTTGTGCGCTGGACTGTTTCCGTGCGTTTCGACCGGCACGGTTCCATCTCGAGCCGAGGCGCGAACCGGCGATGACTGATCGTAAGCCGATCGAGTCTGGGCGAACAGCGAGTGCACCTCGTCGGCCGTCAACGTGCGGTTGTAGATCCGCAATTCTCCGACGCGTCCACGCAACGACGGCTTCGCGCCCATCCCTTTGCCGATCAGCAGCGGCTGGCCGTTGAAGGCCACGACCGAGGGCTGGACCTGCTCGGCGTCCAGCACCCCGTTGACGTAGAATCGCAGCGTCGCGCCGTCCGACGTGGCGGTCAGCAAGGTCCATGCGCCCAGCGGCATTTCCGTCCTCGCTTCGACCAGCGCCTTGGGAGCGCGCTTGTCGCCGAACTGGCCGTAGACGATCCGTCCGGCCGACGCATACATGCCGAAGACCGGCGTGGTCCAGTCGGGATTGGCGTTGGGGATGCCGAACAGCACCGTGTTGTTCGGCAACCGAGCCACCTTGACCCACAGGGCCGTAGTGATTTCGTTCGTCAATGGCAGCGGCGTCTGGGGCTCGATCCGTACATGCCCGTCGAACCCGTCGAGTTCGAGCGACGTGGTGCCCCGCTCCTTGCGGAGCGTACCGAAGGCGATCACCCCGTCGTTTCCGCCGCCTGACAGATCCTTGACCGTCTTCCCGTCGCCATCGTCGAACCGCCAATGGCCGACCAAACCCGAGTCGAGGTCCGCGGCGGCAAGCGAGGTGCTCAGTAACAACAACAGTGCGAGGGCGAGCGTCGTGATTCGATTCATGTTCGTCATCCTTGGTGAGGATCTGGGGATCGTCTTCACTCGTTGAAGTTGCGCTTCTCGACGGGGAGTAGCCGAATTCGTGAGAATTCGGACTCTGGATTGTTGGCCGTCCCCCGCGAAACACCAACGAATTCTCGCGAACCCGGCCACGCGCAACTTCAAAGTCTTCGGTGTCCTGCGACCTTTCGTGGCACTTGGCGACTGTGGGTGTTCCGTCAAAGAACGCATCATAGCAAGAAATGACCGCCGCGTGCTTGCTTCAAGCACCGCCGCCCAGCACCATCGCCACAATCCATCGCGCTGCATCGTCCTGCAGACTTCGCCAGTCTCCGATTCCACAGAGATTCCTCGAAAACCCCGCCCGTGGCTAGTTGCCATTCACTTTCCCGTCTGGCTAAAATGGTCGCGTGCGGAGCGGTTTGCGGAATAGAGAATCCATACCCGCTGCGGTTCCGCGGTCCAGTTAACCAGGTTTCGATCCTGCAGGGTTCGGAAACGAGTCCTCGTATATGGCAAGTCAAATCACTGAGCGCCGGCAGTATCGACGCCTTAACGTTTTTGACCTCCGAAAGCGGGTCGAAACCTAATCACTCGACGGATTCGCCATGACCTACGATGACCTTACCAAGGGAATTGAGCAACTCACCTATCGTGACAAGTTTCGCTTAGCGCAATTATTGATTCAATTGGCGCGGAAGGAGGAAGAGGAACAGAATCCACAACGAAGGCAAACGACTGAGGCAAAACCCAAGCCGGACCCGGAGGTCGTTCAGTACGTCGCTGACCGCCTTCGAAAATTGAAGCCCTCGAAGAAGGAGGCGGTCTTCAATTCCATCGGCGCCATGTTTCAGTTCCAAGGCGGAATTTCGGATGGTGACAAGGAGAAAATCTTCGCTGAACTGAAACGGCAGCGACATATTCACGTTGGAGTGGATGGTCGTGTTCAGTATCCAGAGATCTAGCTAACGATGGATCAGATCGTGTGGTGATCGTCGGGGAAGACGGTTGCGAACCGAGAGAGCCTTCAAGGGACCAAGGCCGGCCGGAAGAGAGGCTACTTTGAAGTTGGCCGCGTCTCCGCCGAGCTTGCTCGGTGGGACGGCGATTCTACACTAAATCTCGGAATCGCGAGAAGCCTCGCCCCCGCCGAGCTCGCTCGGTGGAGCGCATGATTCGGTCATGCTCACGCGCGAAGCTTCAATCACGGCTTCCACCGAGCAAGCTCGGCGGGGAGCGGAAGACGTACAGATTTTGCCCTCTAGTGCAAAATCACCGCACCACCGAGCAAGCTCGGCGGGGGCGACTCGCGTTCGGCGCCCGCGAGCCACTAAGTTGACGTTTCGTCGGCGAATGCTTTTTCCTGGCGAGCGGTGTGGCGTAAGCCCACCGGGTTTACCACCAAGTGGAGGTTTCGTCGGCGAAGGCTTGGTCGTCGGCTGGCGAGCGGTGGGGGGCGACGGGCCAACCGAGGGCTCGTTGCAGGCGGAATTGCGAACGGTTGAAATCGGCGACACGCTCGGCGCGGCTCTCCACCCCGCCGTCCCCGCCGACCGCAGGTCTCCCGCGATCTCCGCAATTCAGCAACCGGCCGCCGTCGCCCACCGGCTGCCCTGCGCCTCTTCATGGCGAATCGTCCGAACGAGCAACGCACGCAGCACCCAGCGTCCGCCGCAAAGTCCGATGAAGCACGTCAAGAGCCTTGATGGCAGAAGTGTCCCCCCGCCCGTTCACCATCTTTCTGTCCTCATTTTCCTATCGCAACCCGCAACACGGACGATTCGAAAACTCGTCCGCGGGTGCTTCCCGATCCCCGGCCAACGAGTACAACAACGCCAAGGCTGCGATTCGGTTCGCCGCTGACTGCATCCGTGAAAACCACCGACGTTCGCTGGGACAGCCACCGCTGAGATCCCATTCCCGGATTCGGCGGGATGATGCCCAGCTCGCTCGAAGAATCGTCCGACGAACCGGTCCAAACCTCGGAGGGAAAGTCCAGAAGTTGCCCCGATGGATTCACTGACGAAGGTATATTACGCACCTTCGGATCAAACGCCGTCCTGCCAATCGAAACAGCAGATGGAAGACGATCCCGACCAAATCTTGGAACAGTTGCTAACCGACATCTGCTCGATGAAGCTACATCGTTCGAGTTCCCTTGGTGCTGCGCTGAAGAAGCCGCTTCTCCTGCTGCTGCTCGTGTCGCGGATCGAGAATCGTCAAATCGATGAAGACCATTTTGACTTCTCCGACATCCGCCGCGAACTCGACACGGTGATCCGCTGTTTCGGCGGTCATCCATCCCGGAGCGGTTCGAGGCCCGAGCAGCCGTTCAGCCATCTGCGCAGTTCGGATACGACCAGCGATGGAACACTGGATCACGGGGCTCTTTCTTTGGGGGCACGAAGCACTCGGCTATGTCGTTCTTTGTGGAACCGGCGGAAGGGGTCGGGAGTCGTTTTCGGGCAAGGTCGTTTCCATAGGTTTAGTCGATGGCCGAAAACGACTCCCGACCCCGTGGTGCGCCGCGCTGGAGTTCACGATTCATCGTGCTCTTGGCTTTTGTTTTATCCATTCTGAACCGCCTGGGGAAACGACAGCGGGAGGGAAAAACACGCTCGAAGCGTGAACTCCGACGGGGAAGGGGTCGGGAGTCGTTTTCGGGCAAGCGTCTTGCCATGTGGTTGGTCGATGGCCGAAAACGACTCCCGACCCCGTCGCGCGGCGCTGGACAAGGGACTCGTGGTCGGGGGCTTATTTCTGGCTGAAGAACGTCAGGAGCTTGCGCATCAGCTCGACCGGCAGGGGCTTCTTTTCGATCTTGAAATGGATCTTGCCGTCCTTCGTGCGTTCGAATTTGACGTGGGTCTGCAGTGCGATCAGCGCGGCGACTCCGACGGCGATGGTGGCCGGGTCCAGAAAGCGTTGGACGGGCGGGCTTTCGATCAGCGCGGCCAGCGCCGCGCGGTTGTCCGGATCGTCGGCCAGCAGCAACAGGGCCTCGCGGGCCAGGTCGCCTTCGCCCACCGCGTCGGACGCGTCCGAGGCGTCCGAGGCGTCGGTGTTCTCGACCACTGCTTGCTGCAACTCGGGCGACCAGTCGGTGTGATAATCCCCGTAGCGGCGGCGCGCGGTGGCGAACGTCCGCAGCACGCGGATCGCGGTTGCGTCGTCCAGGTTTTGGATTCGTTCTTGCATGAGGGTCCTCCTGTTGAAGTGGACGAAGTCCGTCGCACGATCTCCTCGCGCTGGAGTGTACGGTTCACCGTGTTTTCGCTGCTTGCGGTCTCGATTTTCGTTGTGTAAGGGCGAAGGAGCAAGACGGGAAAACACGCTAAAGCGTGTCCAACATGATGCACTCCTTTGGCGCTAAGTGTAGAAAC
>JAHDXO010000043.1 GCA_023382975.1 Pirellulaceae bacterium | reverse complement strand
GGCAAGCTGGAAGCTTACCCCACCTCGGTTCTTGCCAGTATTTCAGCAGGCTCCGGTGGCGACCGCAAAGCGTACGAGCGATTCGCGGCTGGCTCTCTTGCAGGTTCAATGCGGCTTGATAGGTCCGCTTTTGTGACGTAGACTACCACCGCAGAGTGTCATAGGGTCCTCTTTCTTCGATCTTTCCCACAGGCTTGGTCGCGTGATCCGCAGCGAAATCGCGTTTCAGAAGTGTATTTCTCCCGATTGCGGCACTGCGTTCGGCGTTTCCGAAGTGCATGTCGCCTGCCCCCGGTGCGGGGATCTGCTCGACGTTCAGTACGACTGGGGCCGACTGCCGGTTCCCGGACGGTTGCAGGAGTTCGAGCAGAAGTGGAGTCATCGGCACGATCCGTTGTCTTTCAGCGGCGTGTGGCGGTTCCACGAGTTGCTGCCGTTCGCCCCGCCAGAGCAGGTCGTGACGGCGGGCGAGGGCCAGACGTTGCTGCAGCAGGCGGACGGCGTCGCGACTTACGTCGGCGTTCAGCCGGGCCGATTGTTCCTGCAGTACGAAGGCATGAATCCGTCGGGCAGTTTCAAAGACAACGGCATGTCCGCGGCGTTTACACATGCCCGCCATGTCGGCGCCCAGCGTGCGGCGTGCGCGTCGACCGGCAACACCAGCGCCTCGCTGGCCATGTACTGCGCCGTCACGCGGTTGATGAAGGCCGTGATCTTCATCGGTTCGGGCAAGATCGCTTACGGCAAGCTGTCCCAGGCGCTCGAATACGGCGCGCTGACCGTGCAGATCGCGGGCGACTTCGACGATGCGATGGTCCGGGTCCAAGAGGTCTCGCGCGACTTGGGTATCTATTTGGTCAACAGCGTCAACCCGTTCCGGCTCGAAGGCCAGAAGACGATCATGTACCGGGTTCTTGAATCGCTGCGCTGGGAGGTGCCCGACTGGATCGTGGTGCCGGGCGGCAACCTGGGCAACTCCAGCGCGTTCGGCAAGGCGTTTTCGGAACTGCACTGCCTGGGGCTGATCGACCGTGTGCCTCGGCTGGCTGTGATCAACGCGGGCGGCGCCGACACTCTGTATCAACTGCACCAGGTTCGCGGCGTGCGGTGGCAGGGCGGCCGCGGGGACATGGCCGCGGTGGACGAATACTACGCTAGCCTGGACCGGGAACACAAGAAAGCGTCCACAATCGCCAGCGCGATCGAAATCAACCGGCCGGTCAATCTGCGCAAGTGCCTGCGGGCGTTGGACTGCTGCGACGGCGTGGTTCGTCAGGTGAGCGACCAGGAGATCCTGGATGCCAAGGCGCAGGTGGGTGCGGGCGGGATCGGTTGCGAACCGGCCAGCGCCGCCAGCGTGGCCGGTGCCCGGTTGCTGGCCGCGGAAGGCGTGATCCGGCCGGGCGAGCGAGTCGTCTGCATCCTGACCGGCCATCAGTTGAAAGACCCGACCGCGACGGTCGCCTATCACAGCGGGGACCAACAGAAATTTGACGAGGTGCTCGGCAGCCGCGGAATCCGCTGCGCGTCGTTCGCCAACCGGGCGATCGCGGTGCCGAACGAATTGGACCAGATCATCCACGCCATTGAATCGCACAGTTGACTATGAACCCGACACGCATCGCCATCCACGGAGCCGCCGGACGCATGGGTCTGCGGCTGATCGCCCTGAGTGCCCAGGATCCTCAATTGCGAGTCGTCGCCGCGATCGACTCGGCAAGCCATCCCGTTCTGGGAAGTGACATCGGCTTGGCCGCGGGCCTGGGACCAATCGGTCTGACCTTGGCGAGCGAGTTGCCGGACGGAGTGGAGGCCGTGATCGATTTCTCGGTTCCCGCCGCGGCAGAATCGATCACGCGAACCTGCGCGCAGCGCCGCGTGCCGTTGGTCGTGGCCACCACCGGCCTGGCCCCGGAACAGCAGGCGGCCATCCGCGCGGCGGCCGAAACCACGGCGGTGGTGTGGGCGCCGAGCATGAGTCTGGCGGTCAATCTGACAATGCGTTTGGCTGCGTTGGCGGCCGAGGCGCTGAAGGATCTTCCCCAAGGCGCCGATGTCGAGATCATCGAGCGTCATCACCGCTACAAGGCCGATGCGCCCAGCGGCACGGCCCTGAAGTTCGGCCAGATCATTGCGGACATCATGGGCCAGCAGCACCACATCCACGGCCGCGAGGGACAAGTCGGCCAGCGTCCGCACGGCGAGATCGCCTATCATGCGGTTCGCGTGGGCGATAACCCGGGCGAACACACCATCGTCTTCGGCATGTTGGGCGAGACGATTGAGTTGACCGTCCGCGCCAGCAACCGCGACTGCTATGCACTAGGAGCCTTGGCCGCTGCCAAGTTCGTGGCAGGCAAGCCGCCGGGGTTGTACACGATGCACGACGTGCTCGGTTTGGGTTGAGGGCGTAAGACTCTGGTCCGCCGGCGCTGGCGGATTCCGGGTGGGTTCCGAGCGCTGAACGGAACCTCTGGGAATCGCGTTCAGCGTCCGCGACCCACACTGGCGCGAGCGACCCATTTCGCGGACCGCGTCCCCCTTCGTCTGCCGGCGGATACCGTTTGCGCCACGGGTAGCGAGGGAATTGCCCGTCCTTCCTGCAACGATCGTTGCGGCTGGTTCCGAGCCGCCGATTGGTCGGGCTGTACCCGGTATGGCGCGCATGACGCGTGCGTTCGTCGAACGAACCGGAACACTCGGCATCCACGGCTTCGTGCTGGAAAAGTCGCCGCTATTTCGCGCCCCGCGACTTGATTCTCCCTGATTGTTGGTGCCGATAACTCGCACGCGGAGTGTCTGGAAGGAAACTCGCGGGGGCACATCGCCCCGATGCGAACATGGCGCAGATGCGGGAGGTCAGAAATATGCGGATGCGACTTCTGATAGCGGTGTTGATGGTCGGGGGGATGGTACAGGCGCTGGCGACGCCGGTCGGCGCACAGGGGATCGTCGTTCCCGGCGTCGGCCCGATCAACCGATCGATGGCGGGCACGGCGACGGCGGCTCCGCTGGACGCGGCCGGCGCGATCCACTGGAACCCGGCGACGATGTCGGCGCTGCCCAGTTCCGAAGTGGTCATCGGGTTTGAACTGCTGTACCTGTCGACTCACGTCGAGACGGCCTTCGGTTCGACCCGCAGCGATTCGGGGATCAGTCCGTTGCCGACCCTGGCGATCACCTGGCAGCCGGAGGACACTCCGTGGACGTTCGGGCTGGGGTTGTTTACGATCGGTGGCTTCGGAACCAACTACGCGTTGGACGGCAATACCGCGAATCTCGCGATCGAGCCCATCTTTTCGCGTTTGCAGATCCTGCAGTTGGTGCCCTCGGCTTCGCTGAAGCTGACCGATCGCCTGTCGATCGGTTTCGGCGCGACCGTTTCAATGGCCGATGCTTCCTTGGACTTCCAGCCGGCACTACCGGCGGCCCTGACGCACGGGCCGATGCGCTGGGGCGCCGGGTTCAATGCGGGCTTGTACTATGAAACCGACGCGCACTGGAACTTTGGCTTGTCGTACAAGAGTCCGCAGTGGTTTGAGGATTTCGAATACAACACGGCTTTCGGTCCGATCTCGCTGAACATCGAGTATCCGGCGATCTACTCGGCGGGCGTGTCCTACACGGGGTTCTCCCGACTGGTTTGGGCACTGGATCTGCGGTACCTGGATTATGCGAACGCGGCGTTCTTCGGGCCTTCTCCGCTGGCTGGTGGACTTGGCTGGGACAGCGTGTTCTCGGTCTCGACGGGCGTTCAATACCAGTTGAACGACGCTTGGTCGTTCCGCGTCGGGTACATCTTCAACGAGAATCCGGTTCCCGACCAATATGCCTACGTCAACATCCCGGCAGCGGCCATCTACCAGCACATCATCGCGCTCGGGGCCACATGGCAAGTGACGAGCAGGACCAGTTTCTCGATCGCGTACCTGCGGGCCTTCGAGAACTCGATCACCGGCGACATCCCGTTTGCGCCCCCAGGCTTCACCGTCACCAACCGCCAAACGATCGACGCCCTGGTGGCTGGCTTGGAGGTCAAGTTCTAGGAACTTCGTCATCGGAATCTTGGCTCCTTCGCAGGCGAGTTGGGTTTTGCTAGGATGCCGTGCATTGGGTACGAGCATCCACAACCAACTTAGGAGCATCCATCATGATGACGAAAGGAACTTTGTTGATGTCGATCGCGCTGGGATTGGCAGGTGCCGCTTCTGCCGCGGATCAGGACACGCGCGTGTTCGAGATGCGCACGTACTGGGCGCCGGCCGGCAAGCTGGACGCCTTGAACGCCCGCTTTCGCGAGCACACGCTGAAGCTGTTCGAGAAGCACGGCATGGTCAACGTCGGCTACTGGACGCCGATCGACAATCCGGAAAACAAGATGATTTATCTGTTGGCGTTCCCCAGTCGCGAAGCGCGCGACGCGTCCTGGAAAGCGTTCCTCGCTGATCCCGATTGGCTGGCCGTCAAGAAGCAGACCGAAGTGGACGGCAAGATCGTCGACCGCATCGAAAGTGTGCTGCTGGGCGCCACGGACTACTCGCCGAAGACCGCGGCTTCGATCGCCGAGCCGCGGATCTTTGAACTCCGGACGTACACCGCCTCGGAGGGCAACCTCGGGCACCTGAACGCCCGTTTCCGCGATCATACGCTCAAGTTGTTCGAGCGTCACGGCATCAGCAACTTCGGGTACTGGACCCCGCTGGACGGTCAGCCTGGCGCCGGGCAGACGCTGGTCTATCTGATCAGTCACAAGAGCGTCGAGGCGGCCAAGACATCGTTCGACGCCTTTCGCCAGGATCCCGACTGGCTGGCAGCCCGCAAGGCTTCGGAAGACAAGGCCGGCGGTTCGCTGACGGCCCCGGGCGGCGTCCAGTCGCTGTTCCTGAAGGCGACCGACTACTCGCCGACTCGGTAGGCCGAATGTCCTTCGGTTCGAGGCTGATCCATCGCTGGAGCAAGCGTTCCAGCGAGCGGGTCCGTGGCCGGCTGGTGCTAGCATTTTCCGGCTGCTGCGGGGCAAATCTGCGCGGGAATCGGCCTCGGTTCTTTGCGCGAGGCGGCTAGTTCGTATTGGCAGCCCAAGGCGGATTTGATAATCTTTACCCCTACTGACACGGGTGGTCAGTCGAGGACGGAAACCTGGCTTCGACAGCGTGGCGAGCCCCAGGTTTCGCAGGAGGGTCCGGACCGTCGAGGAAGGAGTCCGACATGCTAACCCAGGGAAAGACGGAACTTTGCGTACATATCCGCTGGATGATTCGCCGCGACATGCCCGAGGTGCTGGGGATCGAAACCAGTAGCTTCGAGTTTCCGTGGTGCGAGGACGACTTCATCCGGTGCCTTCGCCAACGCAATTGCATCGGCATGGTCGCTGAATACGACGAGCGGGTCGTCGGGTTCATGATCTATGAACTGCACAAGAATCGCTTGCACGTCTTGAACTTTGCGGTGCGTCCCGAGTTTCGCCGACGCGGCGTCGGCCACGCGATGGTCCGGAAGCTGATCGGCAAATTGTCGCAGCAGCGGCGGAACCGCATTCTGCTGGAAATCCGCGAAACGAATCTGGACGCTCAACTGTTTTTCCGCGATGCCGGGTTCCGGGCGATCTCGGTGCTGCGTGACTTCTACGACGACACGACCGAAGACGCCTATCTGATGCAGTACCGCTACAGCCCAGCCGACGCGGAGGTCGAATTCGCCGAAAGCCACGTCACACGGATGGCTGGGTAATCACGCTCTTGTCGCCGCGGCCGGGATTCCGACATCCTCGGCCGCTTGCGGGCCAATGCGCCGGGGTGACTGCAACGGTGGCGTTAGGGCACATCTTGGCCCAACGCCGAACGGCCTTTCAGCCGGAATGCAGCCGGTTTGGTCTCCTCCTCGATCTCGATTTTGATGTTTGCCGATTCGGCGAACCTTCCTATACTCCGCGGTCTATTCGAACGGCTTTCACACGCTGATTGATTTCTCGTCGGGCAACTGGGGGCGGGGAGTACCTGCATGGTCTGGACGGCTCTTGCTGTCGGCGCCGGAACATTTTTGCTGAGCTATCTGTTGACCGCCGGGGCGCGGTGGTCGGCACCGCGAATCGGGCTGGTCGATCGACCGGACGGTTCGCGCAAGCTGCATGCGCGGTCGATGCCGCTGATGGGCGGGGTGGCGATCTGCGCATCGCTGTCCCTGGCCGCGCTGATCCTGGTGGCTGTCGCGCCCTGGTTGCTTCTGACGGATCCGAGCAACATCGCGGCGCTGCTTCCGCTGTTCGTATCGACCGGCCTGTTCTGCGTGCTAGGGTGCTGCGACGATCGATGGGGGCTGCGACCGCGGCACAAACTCGTCGGGCAGATCGTGGCGAGCCTGCCATTTGCGATTTGGGGGCGATCGATTGGCGCGGTCGAGGTGCTGGGGGTTCAATGGGAACTGGGCGTCTGGAACGTTCCGCTCACGGTCTTCTGGCTGGTTGCCTGCTCGAACGTGATCAACCTGATGGACGGCATGGACGGCTTGGCGGGAACGATCAGTTGCATCGCACTGCTGACCTTGGCGGCGCTGTCGATCTTGATCGGACGATACGAAATCGCCGTGGTCGCGTTGTTGACAGCGGCCAGCACAATCGGCTTCCTGGTCCACAACTGGCCGCCTGCCAGGATCTTCATGGGGGACGCCGGCAGTCTGATGCTCGGTTTCCTGGTCGGGGCCCTGGCCATCGAGGCAGCATTGAAGCAAGCAGCCAGTTTCACGCTGGTCGTGCCCTTGGTGCTGATCAGCATTCCCGTATTCGATACGGCGATGGCGATTCTTCGCCGGAAGTTGACCGGCCGCGGAATCGGCGAAGCGGATCGCGGCCACATTCATCATCGTCTGCAGGATCGCGGGCTCTCGAGAGTCCAATCGCTGCTGCTGATCTCGGCGCTGTGCGCGTCCATGGCCGCCATCGCGGTGGTGTCGTTCTGGGTCGACAACGAAGTGCTGGCCGTGTCGTTGTGCGGAACGTTGTTGGCTGTTCTGGTGATGGGACGGGTGTTCGGACATCACGAGACGGATTTGGTTCTGGGGCACCTGCGCGCGATCGGCTGCATGTTGCTGGAGACTTCCCGCGCGTTGCCATCGCGTCTGCTGAGCGTCCAGTTGGAAAACATGGAAGCAGGACAGCGTCAGGATTATTGGCGGCGAGTTTGCGCACGAGTGGAACGACTTGGTGGCAAACGATTGGAGTTCCGTTTCAGCGACCTGCAGGACCGGCAGATCTTCTTCCGGCTGAACTGGACGGCCGACGATCCGGCCGAGGTGGGCACCGACCATTGGGAACTGAGGTACAGTGCGATGCGGGACGGGGACATCCGTGCGACGCTGACGGCCCGCGGGGTCATTCCGAATCCGCAAGCCGCCTCCCGGCTGTTCGAAGCATCGCAATTGCTGTACACGCTCTGCCGCACATGGCCGCTGGAAGATCTGCTCTTCGGTTCCCTGGACGAGAGCGGCGAGTCCGAAATGGACAGGATTCAGTTGTTCCATCCCGACGCCGTGGAACCGGATGCCGTCGCCGCGGCCCGATCGACCGCGATGCCCATCCGCACGATGGAACGACGCGCCGCCTGATGGCCGAGCGGGTCGGAAAGCCCGGCAACCGATTGCCAGAGCCCGCCGCGAATGTCAGAATGCCACCGCGGACGACGTCAGCCCGGACGTCGCACCAAGCCATGTCCTGTTCAGCACGATTCGAAGGATTCTGTCATGGATGTTAGAAGCACATGGTGCTTGACGTTGTTCCTGGTGGCGGTTCTTGGCGGTCAGGGAGCCGCGAGTGAGCCGACATCGGATGTGACCGATGTTGCCTCCGTCACCGTCAAGGTCAAGAGAAAGCCGTCCGATGCGGACTGGACCGAATACGCGGTCCGCACGGTGAACAGCCTTCCGGACTTCACGCCGCGCGATGTACCGCTCGGGCGGTTCGGCGGGCGCACGGATCGCCGCAGCAAGGCCACCGGCTTCTTTCGAGTCGAGAAGAGCGATGGCCGTTGGTGGCTGGTCGATCCCGAGGGCTGCCTGTTCCTGCATGTGGCCGTCAACGGTATCCGGCCCGGCCCGACGGACACGAGCGAAGCAGCCATGCAGGCTCAGTACGGCGAGGCGGCGGCGTGGGCGGATGCCGAGACGCAACGCCTGCGTGCGGCGGGCTTCAATGGGGCGGGGGCATGGTGTGCCGTGCCTTTGCTGCGAGCCGTCGATCCACCGCTGGTCTACACGATGGAAGGGAACGGCGGCCGGGATACTCCCGGAGGCAAAGGCGGCTTCATGCGGGCCTTCGGCACCGCCAAGGGGTTGGCCAAGCAAGGCACCGGACATGCCGTCTATCCCAACGACTGCATCCCCGTGTTCCATCCCGAGTTCGAACGCTTCTGCGACGAACACGCCAAGTCGTTGGCCGACAACAAGGACGACCCTTGGTTGCTAGGCTACTTCTCCGACAACGAACTGCCCATGCCGCGCCTTGAGAGATATCTCGACTTGCCGCCCGGCGATCCCGACATGGGAACCAGTTACCAAGCGGCCCGGCAATGGCTTGATCAGCGCAAGGGACGGGATTCAGGAACCGGGGACATCACCAACGCGGACCGCGACGCCTGGACCGAGTTCGCGTACGACCGCTACTTCGAACTGACCACCACAGCCATCCGCCGCTACGACCCGAACCATCTGTGCCTCGGCTCGCGGTTCTACGGCGCGGAGAAATCGAAAGCCGCCGCCTTTCGCGCCGCTGGCCACTGGCTGGATGTGATCGCCGTCAACCACTACGGCGTCTGGGAACCCCGCCCCGAGGATATCGGACGTTGGACGGCTTGGTCGGGAAAGCCGGTGATGATCACGGAATGGTATGCCAAGGGCATGGACTCGGGGTATCCCAACCATTCCGGCGCCGGCTGGACGGTGCCGACGCAACGAGACCGCGGGCTGTTCTATCAAACATTCACGCTCGGGCTATTGCGATCGGACAATTGCGTGGGCTGGCATTGGTTCCGTTACATGGACAACGACCCGAATGATCTGCGTGCCGATCCATCCAACCGCGATTCCAACAAGGGTATCGTCACCATCCGATACGAACCCTACGCCCCGCTGCTGGACGCCATGACCGAACTGAATCGCCAAGTGTATCCTCTGGCCGATTACTTTCGACGCTGAGCCGGCGTCGAACGCCCCTTTCGGGCACCGGATTGGCGGGAAATCGGAACAAGCCTTGCCAGCAGAATTGGATCGGCTAGACTTGGGGACTCTGCAGCAGCATTCACGGAACTTACAGAAACGCAAGAAAATACGGTAAAAACTACGTTCCGGATGGGTGGCCGAGTGGTCTAAGGCGGCGGTCTTGAAAGGCAAAAACGGCAGTTTTCGCCAACCCCGAAAACGCCAGCAAACACGGTAAAAACAAGGGTTTTCGCAGTTTCCTGCCCCCCTCCCTAAGTTCTTCTAACTTCCGTTTTCAACCCGGTTTCGTTGTACGTACAACGAGATTTTCGCCCCGACACCCGTTGAACCGTCGCCCAGGTGGTGACCGCAGACGGTGGCCCCTCGGTGATCGTCGCCCAGGTGCAACCCGGTGGCCAGACGTCCGACCGCAGACGAGCCACGGGGCCAGCGCCCGACCTGACGGCAGCCACGGCGATGTGATCGGCCAGACTGGACGGCAGCCGGTGGCCCTCCTGAACGCTCGCCACGTCGCCGGGTGTTCTCAGTCGCTTTGCCCGGTGATCGTGCGATGGTGGCCAGATCTCGCAGCCACGGGGCAACCGGCAGACGGTGGGATCTCGCCCAGGTGCAAGATGGTGGCAAGGGGATCTCGGCAGCCACGGCAGACGAGCCACGCCAACGCCAACCGCGCCCAGGTGCCCAACTGGACGAACCACAAGCCGGTGGGAACGCGGCGACCGTGCCCAGGCGTCCGAAGTCGGGTTGCTGGCCGATCGTGCGATGGTGGCCCATTCCTGGCGATGTGCGGGGAACTGGACGGCAGCGCCACGGCGATGTGGCCAGACTGAACGAACCGCAGACGGTGGGACCAGCGAACCGACCGAACGCCCGCCACGTCGCCGCATTTGCGCCAGAATCGACGCGAACCCGGCAAGTCGGCTCGGAACACCTTGAACCGGCCGATGCGTCTATCGTGTCAATCGGATCGTGCCGCCGCTGCCGATCGAATAGGACAGTTCGGCTTCGTCGTCAATCCAGTTCAGTTGGTCGCAACTCGTTGTGCTATCGTCCAGACTGAACACGCCGGTGCCGTCGCCGGTTTCGCTACAGCTTGTGACGTGCAAGATGCCGTTTTCACTCCAGATGTAGACGCGCTGAAAATTGTTTGCGGCCGGATCTCCGGCAACGTCCAGAAAGAGAACTTTGGCGACTCCTGCAAACTCCGGGTAGATGTCCAACCCGTAGAAAAAACCGTCGTTTGTCGGCCCGCAAGTGGGCGCGTCGGCAGCGTCGATCAGCGTGAAGTCGTGACCGTTCCACGTTGCGCCAGTGGCGCTGCAGGGGCCTTCCGGTGGCTCAGGCGGTGGGCCACAGCAGCACATCGACGCGCCGGGCGGCAGGGTGATGATCTTCTTGAGCGGGGAAATCCAACTGCTTGGCGCGTAAGTCGGCATGAAAAAAACTCCAATCGGAAGGACAATCGCGGCTCGAATCACGTACGACCGCTGCGATGCGTCAAACGGCCGCTGTCTTGCGGATAGCTTCGGCTCGCTCCAATCGTGCGATCTCGTCAGCGGACAAGACGCCCAACCGCTGCAACTGCTCTCGTTGTTCAATCGCTTCGTCGCGCGGCTCAGGTGACGAGAATTGCCACCATGCCCAGGGGCGCGAACACGGGAAGCGCTCGAGGTGATCGGCCAGAACTGCATCCTGGCAGTCCGACCACGCCGAACGCATTTCGTCCAGATCGGCTGCCGACCAGGACGAACGCGGCCCCCATGCTTCATCGAAGTAATCGTGGCCGGTTTGCAGTTGGATTCGATGCGCGTCCGACCACTCCCGGCGCGATCGCGATTTGCGTACCCGTCTCATTATCGGTAGCCCCTCGGTGCTGTCGCCGGGCGATTGTCTCCCGGCAGTTCATCGTCCAACCCCAGTTCGCGGACCAATAGACGGAACGTGCCCCAGGAAGCCGACTCGATTCTGACCGCTGGATGTTCCTTTGCCTGCCCGAAGCGATCCGTGACTACCGCACCGTCCTTTGCGATGGCTTCCCGGGCGTCGGCGGCTCGATCCAAGGCGATGCAAGCGCCTTCCAACCGTGCGAAGTCGTGGTCGAGCAGTTCGTACTGCTCAGCGATCTTTTCCCAGAACGCCTTGCCGGATGCTTTCAGGTGCTTGGGGGGTGGTGTTGTCTTCATGGCTTAGGCTCTCCGAAGTGAAGGAATCCCCAGGATTGCTTGCCGCTGCCGTCCGCCATGATGGATGGCCCGTAGAACGCCCAGGCGGCGATCAGTTCGCGTTCAATGGCGTAGGGGTGTCGATCCACCAACCGCGCCGAAACGCGGCCCGGGGGCGTGAATTGTGCGACATGGCGGCCGATATGGGCCAGATAGCGCCGGTGTTGCTCGGTAAATGGCTCGATTCGCCGTCTGGTTCGCGTTATGCGTCGCATTTTGGTTGTCTCCGAATTCTTGGCTGGCCGTTACCACTCACGAACCTTTGCGTGCTAGGCGATGGTCAGGAGCGTTTTCTGCCCAGCTATTACCCTTCCCCCCCTCCCTCGGTATGCGAAAAAGGGCAGCGTCCGCCCGCGTTGCGTGACGGCTCGCTGCCCAAATCGACAACAACCCAATGCCGTGAATCAATCGACCAGCGCAGACGGTGGTGTCGCCTGCGGATAGCGTGTTTCCAGAATGTACGTGATGCTGGCGAAGTTCGTCGCCTCGCTCGAATCGTCCAGCGTCGCCGCGATGCAATCGAACCCGGCAGACAGCTTGCTCGGATCGAACACCGCGACAAGTATCTGGTTGGCAATGGCAGCCGTCGCCGCGATGCTGGCAGCGTCAGTGCCTCGGACCAGCGCATCGCCTGCCGACACATCGGCATTCTTGAAGACGGGCAAGTGTGCGGTGACCGCCTGCGCGCCCCCACCTGCAACGCTGGTCGCCTCGTTGATGCCCAGCGCCGTGGCATGGGCAGCCGCCTGCAACAGGTTGGCGATGATGGTAACGCGATGCACGTTCTTCAAACTGACGTAAGCGCCCGTGATACCGCCGTTCGTAGTCGCGATTGGCGAACCGCAAACGATCTTGTGGGTTTCCGTAAGATATGCACTCATTGTCTTGTCTCTCCGTTCGGATGAAGGGTTATCGGCTTTCCAAGGTAACGCACCACGAAAACGAATCGCTGCCTTTGGCGGGCGTGTAGGGCGTCGACCAGCGCGGTTGCCCGTCGATCCGAGCCACCCCCCGCCAAGCCGTCTCGTCAGTCGTGAAGTAGACATGTTGGCTTTGTTCGATGCTGATTTCCTTCCTCAGACCGATGTAGTATTCGGACCACGCAACCAAGACGATATCGCCCTCGGTGCCCAGCGGGTTGCATTTCTCCGTCCAAATGATCGGCCGGTAAAGCATTTCGGCCTGGCCGTCTCGACTCGTCAGAACCGGAATGAAACTGCCAGCGGTGCCCACGTCAACGGTCATGCGGAACAGCCACGGGATAGTGGACGGATGCGCCATCCAGACGGCATCATTCCACAGCGCCGGATGCAATCGCGACTGCATCTTGAGGATGTTGCTGTAGACGATGCTGTTAGCCGCCTGCGCGGCTTCCTTGCCGACTTGCACTTTGCTGCCACAGTTGAATGCGCCCAGGGGTTGACCAGCGCCGGTGCCGTGCAAGCAGGCGAAGTCGATCGTGAATCCCAGCGCGGTGCCCATGCCGCTGGTCATAAACTCCGGAAGCGCGGTTGCATCGTCCAAGATCTCGTTGCTGGTTTTGCCCAGCAGCGCCACCTTCTTGGGAACCAGCTTGATCTTCCTGGCCTGCGCTGTCTGAATGTCCAGTTGATCGCCTTCACCGAGCCATTGCGGCGCGAATCCGCCGAACAGCGTTCCACCCGATGCACTCGACGAATCCCAACCGGCAACCGTGCGACTCTCGGCCTGCATCGGCACCACTTCCGCCCGCTGCAAGACGATAGAAGATTCGTACGCTGGTCCCAGCGCCGAAAAGACGAATTCTTCCGGAACCAGGAAGCCGCCTGCGGAACCGCTGCCGGATTTCTGGCCGGACACCATCACGCCTTGCAGCCGATCGTCCCATTTTCCGGCGCGAACCACTTGGAAGTATTCTTCCAAGCTGGCGAATCCGCTGGACGCGCGGGGAGCGCCGCCGAACAGCTTGGTAGCCCATGCCTCGCCTTTGCCCATGCCGCTGGTATCGACCGGGCGGGGCGGGTAGTGGTGATTGCCGGGCAACTCTTCGCTCCAGATCGGCGGCTCGCTGTAGTCAAGTTCCAGTTGCCGACGATAGGCGTCGACGTCCGCCTGCGCGGCCGTTTTCATGCTCAGGTATTCTTCCAACTGGCCGTTTTCCTTCTCCGTCAGCGCTCGCCCCTCCCCCGCTGCAACGCGGTGCAGGGTGGCAATCATTTGGCGGGCATCGGCAACGCGCCGTTCCAATTGGTCCAAGCGGCGGTCTCGTAATACTTGCGGCATTGTCAATTCTCCGTTTCCAGTTCAATCAGGATCTCTTCGGCGCGGTCAGCACCGATCTTGTCAGCCAGTTCAACAACACGAATCCATGCGTCCTCAGAGTAGGCAAGGCGAACCCGCTCGAAGTCGCAGTAGCCGGGCGGATCGCACTTCGGGCAGCCGGAAGCCGCCCAGGTGTCGAAGCCGCCAGACGTCCAACGAGCCAACCCCCCGACGATGCAGGGGGCGGGAATGTCGCCGTCGCGAATCCAGCGTAGGACGGTAGGCACATCGACTTGGCAGCGCTCGGCAACCGTGTCGATGGAAAGCAGTTCGGTCATGATTCATTTCCCCGTGTGTCAGAAGTTCCCCACAGTCTACCGCAGCAAGGGCAGCGTCCAACGGCCAAATCGTCTCGATTTGCTAGATCGGTAGCAAACCGGGACACCTGTTTTTGTGTGAGTCCGCATTGATCGCATTTCAGATAGCGAATCCGCCCCCCAGGTGTCGACCGGGTACTGTAGACCAGCAACACGCCGCGGGAACAATGCGGGCAGGGGTCGCCGGATCTCACAGCAGCACCTCCAATTCAATGGCACGAACCACGCCGGGCAACGTGAACGCCAGCGAATCGGCCAACGCCCGGGCGAACGTCGTACCGCTGCCCAGCAACCCACCCCCGCGCCAGATCTCGACGCGCCCAGGGTGCCCAGGTGCAGGACCAGTTTCGACCAGTTGGGCAGCACCCCCGAACGCCTGTTGGATGATGCGCCGCTCAGTTCGTTCAGTTTCGATCATTGCGCTTGCTCCCTTTGAAAGTGGATTGGGTTTGTCTGGTTTCTCTGATCGGTGTTCAGTCCTAGGGTGCTTTCGTTCACAGGGGGGACCGGCGCGCAGCAATTCCCTTTAGGGGATTGCTGCGCGCCGGCCCCCCGGGAAAGCACCCCGCCGCGCAGCACGAATTGCGCACCGTGCGCGCCGCTCTGCGCTCCCGTACCTTTTGCGTCAAATATCGTCGTCATTGGTGTAAACTCGCTTGTAGCCCGAATCGGCTTTCTTGTGGGTGGGGTTAGGGATTTCGCACGTTACCACGTCGCCAGCGTCAAGCAGTTCTGCTAGTGCTTGCTGCCAGACGGTAGGACGTCCGGTATGCTCTTGGATTTTGCGCTTGGTGGCCCCGTCCGGATAATGCACGAACGATTTCAAAATGGCAGCCTTGCATTGTTCCAGCCGGTTGGCGGGGGTGGGCTTGTCCGTCTTCAACTGGCTCGCATCCAACCCGGTGGCCAGTTGCCAGACTGGCCAGTCCCATTTCAACACGAGCGGTTCAACGGGTGCCCAGCTTCGGACGGCAGCCTCTAGGACGTAGTGCCCTTGCTCGGCATGCGCCCGCAGAATCAGGTGGGTATCGGTGGCCCGTGCTTGCGATCCAGCGCCGGCCCCTACGTCGGTAACGGCCTTTGCAGCTTGGTTGCCTTTTGTCGAGTGGTGGATCAAGCAGAACGAACACCCGTAAGTCATCGCCAATCGGTCGATTTCGTTGTAAATGTTCGCGATTGCCCCGTTGTCGTTTTCGGATACTCCAGGTGGCAAAATGCGGTAGAAGGCATCAACCACCACAAGCGCCCCGTCCAGTTCGTCGGCGGGGAATTGCTTCAACACGTCGCCGATGCCGTAGACGTCGCACAAATGGCCCCGCAATGACACTACCTGTATCTTGTCGGCGTAGTCATCGAACGCGATGCCGCGCGCCTCGGCAACTTGGGGCAAACGGTGGGCGATGGTTTCGCCATGCAGTTCGTTGTCGAGTATCACCACCAAGCCGGGTTCGCACTCGAAGTTGTCGAGCCACTTTCGCCCGGTTGCCTTGTGGATGGCCAGATCGGCAGCCCCCCAGGATTTGCCCGTCTTCGGTGGGGCAATGATGTTTACTGTTTCGCCGATTCTCAGCAGCCCGTAGATGCTCACCTTTCGCATCTTGGGGAACATCCGAACCAGTTCGCGTACGGTTCGCGATGTCGGAATGACGGGCTTTGTCTCCACAGCCGTCGCCTTCCTGCCCGCCTGGCCCACAGTGGCCGCGGGTGGGGCGTCAAAATCGGCCGCGCTGCTGAATTCGCTCGGATCGAACCGCAGCGCATCGGGTGGTAGTTCGTCGGCGGGGGGTTCCCAGCACTCGCCGCGCGTCAGTTGTTCCGTCTTGATTCGTTCGTGATTCATGCCTACCATAGTGCTAGTCCATTTGTGCTTTGCCCCGTCGAAGTCGTGATCGGCGGGGCATTTTCGTTGCTACGCCGGGCGGGGTGTCTCGGTCCTACTTGATGAATTCGATCCAACCGGCCGGGCGCTCCTGCTTGGTCCGTCGCCGCGCGGCTCTCTTGGCGGGTGGGGCGGGTTGTCGCGCCCGCAAGAATTGCTCGATTGCCTCTTTGCTGATGCGCCAACGCGCCCGACCGCGCCCAGGTCGCTCGGATAGATCGGCGCCGGCAAGTTCGCCCGACCGCAGCCAACGGATCACTTTTGCTTGGCGGACGCGCAGCAGCCGGGCGGTTTCCTGCGCGGTCAGGTAGGCGGGGATCTCGGCTCGGGGGGTGGTGTCAGTCATCGGCGCGGCCCTCCCCGTCTTGCTTGCGGGCTTCGATCCACGTCCGCAGATCTGATTCATCGAATCGGATTTCTTCGCCGGGCAAGAGTACCCGCGGAATGGTGCCAGACTTGGCCAGTTTCACGACTTGCCGGGTTGGAAGTCGCAAGATATCCGCGGCTTCCATCGGCGTCAGCAGGTGGGGGCATGTAGTGTTCATGCCACCATCATGCGCGCATAAAAAAAGTGGACAACGGCAATGCAAGCCATTTGTCCACTTGTGTCAACTTGTGTCCAGTTGTGTCAAGTCAGCCGTCAATTCCTCGTCTTGGGAATCTGCCGTTTGTCCACCTGATATGCCTTGGTGCTCAGTTTCCTCGCGTGAATCGTGCCGTTCTCGACTCTCCGCTTGAACGTCCGCTCGCTACAGTTGAACATGTCCGCCCAGTTCTTCGGCGGTTCGGGCTTGCTCCAAGGTATGTCATCATCCGACTCGGCAGCCGGTGGGGCGAGTGGTTCTTCAATCAGCCGCGGCCCCGCGATGCGCTCGAGCGACTTCCGAACCGCTGCCAACCGCGCCGGATCGTAAGCCAGTTCCCACGGATCGTGAACCGGGAAGCTCGGAAAACGGGTTTGCTGCTGTCGCACTTGCTGGACAATCAGAACCCGGCCGTTCCAGTCCTCGGAAAACACGGCGTCTTCAAACGCTCGAAACGCGGCTTCGGTGTCATCGGGCAGCCGGTGGCCAGCTTCGACGGTGGCCACGAACCACGCTTGCCAAACCCCGTTCGCCAGTTCCCGGAAACGGTGCAAGTCGGTTCTCGGCAGAACCGCGCCCGCAGTCGCCGGAACTTGTGTTGCGTCCAGCCACGACAAGAACTTGCGGGCTTGTTCGATGATGGGTTCGTGCATGTTTCGCCCTCCTGATTGGCGAATTCCTGAATTGAAGAAATCGACGGGCGGGCGGTTCAGGATGTCCGCTTTTCAGGTGGCCTACCCTAGCCCGTCAAATCTCGATTGTACCGCTTTCAACCGGCCGATGGAAACCGCAAAGTCGCCGGTTCCTCGGTGTCCGACTCGGCAGCCCGTGGGAACAGCCATTGCCGAACATGATTGACAACGGCCTGCAAGCGATCGTCGCCAACCGTTTGACGGTACAGCGCAGCCATGTCGTTTTCGGGTGGGGCGTGCCCCATAACGGCGTCGACCGCGGCTTGATCTCGGCTTGCTCCCCCGACCGTTTCGAACGTTCTTCGCAAATCGTAGAACGTCCGACCAGCCACGCCGGCCGCTTTGCAAACCCGCTGAAACTCTTGATGGATGCGGTATCCCTTCCGACCGACCACGTAGTTTTGACCGCGCCGGCCGATGAACAACAGCCCCTTGTCTTGCGGGTCTTGCGGGGTGCCTCGGTGCTTGATGGCTTCCTTGATGGCTTCGATCGTCTCCGGCCAGAGCGAGATTCTTCGATTGATGGCGGTCTTGCCACGCGGATAGACCAGCCAACCGGATGTCAGGTCCAACCGTCGCAACTCCAGTTCCGCGCAGTCCGTGTTGCCGAGTCCCCCGTTGATGCCGAGTAGAACCATCGCCTTGATATTCGGGGTTGCATGTTCCAAGATGGCCCGCAGTTCCTCGGGTTGGAACATCTTCGGCCCTTTTTCCAGCCGAGTGGCCCGAAGCGTTTTCGCCGATGGCTTCCGGAAGCCGGGGCCAAACTTGACGGGCTTGTCCATCATGTCGGAATCGTAGCCGAATTTGAAAATCGACCGGACCCGCTGTATGGTGTTGCCCAACCGGACGGGGCCATACCGCTTGGCGAGTACCGCGCGGAAAGATTGAAAGTCGCCCGAAGTCAGATCGGAAACCGGGCGGGAACTCCCCAGGTGTTCGGCAAGCAGTTCGCTTGTCAGGATGTACTCGTCAAGCGATCTCTGTGCCAGTTCGCCGCTTTCAACCAACTGGTGCTTGAAGTTCAAGAACTTGTTGACCAGCTTCTTGACCGTCAAGACGTCCGATTCTTCAACCAGCCGGGGCAACGGGGGCGGGATTCGGCCCTCGCGATGATACGGGGCTTCATGGTTGAACAGTTCCAGCGCCTTGCATCCGTCTTCGTCGCCCTCGATGCGCCCGAAGTAGAACATCTTCCAACCATCTGGCGTCTTGATGTTCTTGCACCAAACGCCCCTAGAATGGCGGGATAGCGGGAATTCGGAACGCGACTTGCGGGCGGGCTTGGATCGGCTAGACTTGCGTTTCATGGTTCACCTCGCTTGTAACTGGGTTAGGTGGATCTTGCCCCGTCCGGTAGCCGCCGGGCGGGGCGTTTGGTTGTACGTGCCGTTGTACAACCGCCGAAAACCATCATATCCGTTGTACAATCCGTTGTACAGACGGAATGACAAAAAAACGGCAGACGCAAGAAAACACGGTAAAAACAACGTTCCGGATGGGTGGCCGAGTGGTCTAAGGCGGCGGTCTTGAAAACCGCTGTGGGCGTGAGTCCACCGCAGGTTCGAATCCTGTCCCATCCGCTTTCCTCGATTGGGCCCGTTACAACTCCCTTCCACCCCGCCGCGGAGGATATCGGTCGTGAGCAATGCCATCCACTCGGACACGGAAACGCTGTACGCGCAACGGTTGAATCGCTACATGACCGCGATGCGGAACGAAATGCCGGACATGGTCCCCATCCGGCCGTTCGTGGCCGAGGTGACCGCGGTCCACGCGGGGTACACGTGCCAGCAGGTGACGCACGACTACGAATACGCTTTGGAGGCGGCCCGCCGCTGTGCACTCGATTTCGACTGGGACGCGGTCGTCTGCAACATGGTCTACGTGTGGACTGGGCTGACCCAGGCGCTAGGGCTGAAATACTACGGCATTCCGGGAATCCACATCGAACCGAATGTCGGCTTCCAGTACCGCGAGCCGGGCGAGGACGACGCGTTCATGAAAGCCGACGAGTACGATCAGTTGATCGACGACCCGACGGGGTTCCTGTACAACGTCTGGCTGCCTCGCGTCTCGGCGGACATGGTGGCGCCGGGGCAACCGGCGACGTATCGGCACAATCTGGCCTTGGTCAAGGGCGGCATGGCCATGATGCAGTATTTCGGGGCGTTGGGCCACCAGAATCAGTTGCTGCGGCAGGAGTGCGGCACCGTGTCGGCGATCGCCGGCATCCTGAAGGCGCCGTTCGACATCATCGCCGACAAGCTGCGAGGCTACATCGGTCTGGTGATGGACATGCACACGCAGCCCGACAAGGTGCTGGCGGCCTGCGAGGCGCTGGTGCCTCATCTGACGCACGTCGCGCTGACCACGGCGGACCCGGCCAAGCAGGTGCCGATCGGGTTCTGGATGCATCGCGGCTGTGTCCCGTTCATCAACCACCAGCAATTCGCGTCGCATTTCTGGCCGACGCTCAAGCCGATCATCGAGGAACTCTGGGCTCACGGCCACCAGACGTTGTTCTACGCCGAAGGCAAGTGGAACGCCCACCTGGACGCTTTTTCCGAACTGCCGGACCAGAGCATCGTCTACCACGTCGACCAGGACGATATCTTCGAGGCTCATCGCAAGATCGGGCACAAGTTCTGTTTAAGCGGCGGCATCCCGAACCGTTTGCTGAGTTTCGGGACGCCGGAGGAAGTGCGCGATTATTGCCGTCGAGTCATCGACGGGGTTGCCGGCGATGGCGGCTACATCATGGATGCCGGGGCAATCATGCAGAACGACACGCGAATCGAGAACCTGCGAGCGATGACCGAGGCGACTCGGCAATACGGCGTCTATTCCGGCACGCCTTCCACTGCAGCGGTCGCGCCGGCGTCGCCGGTCGAGCCTTTGCCGGAGACGGGGTTCGGTCTGCGAGGCCGGCCGCAACCGCGGATCAAGCCGGGTGTCTGCGTGCCCTGGGACGAGAAACGCCGCGAGATTCCGGAGATCCTTGGCGACGAGGCCCTGGCTCAACGGGTCTGGGACCAGATCGAAGGACTGGGTAACGCGTTTATCTGGCAGTGTCTGTTGTCTTTTTGAACCACTTTGCTCCTGTTGCCGACGAAGAACACGATTGATGAACTCTCCGCGCCAGACGGTTTCGTACCTGATCCAACGCTTCCGCGAAGTCGGGCTGACGCCGGACACGCGTCACGGGCAGAACTTCCTGGTCGATCTGAATCTGGTCCGCCTGTTGGCCGACGCGGCTGCGTGCGGACCGGACGATGTCGTGCTGGAGATCGGGACGGGCACAGGATCGCTGACGGCCATGCTGGCGGAGCACGCGGCCGCGGTGGTCACGGTCGAGATCGACGAGCATCTGCATCAACTGGCTGCCGAGACGCTGATCGACTTCGACAACATCACCATGTTGCAGTTGGACGCCCTGAAGAACAAGAACCGTTTCGCTCCCCAAGTGCTCGAAGCGATCCGCGGCCGGCTGGCCGAACGCCCGGGGCTGCGTTTGAAGCTGGCGGCGAATCTGCCTTACAACGTGGCGACTCCGATTATTTCGAATCTGCTGCACATCGAACCGCTGCCGGTTTCGATGACGGTGACGATTCAGAAGGAGTTGGCGGAGCGGATGACCGCCGCTCCGTGTACCAAACAATACGGGGCCTTGAGCATTTGGATTCAGTGCCAGTGCGAGACGGAGATCGTGCGTGTTCTGCCGCCGAGCGTGTTTTGGCCTCGTCCCCAAGTCGACTCGACGATCCTGCAAATCCGGCCCGTCCCCGAGAAACGGGCGATGCTGATCGACCCGGTGTTCTTTCACAGCTTTGTCCGCGCGATGTTCTTTCATCGCCGCAAGTTCCTGCGCAGCGAGTTGTTAAGCGCCTTCAAAACGCAACTGGATAAGCCCTCCGTCGATGAGATCATGCTTCAACAGGGGCTTGACGGGAACGCTCGTGCCGAGGAACTTGACGTCAGCGCGATGTTGGCGTTAGGCGAGGCCGTGCGCCAGCGCGTCGCCGGGATGGGGTAACGGATCGCAGTGAGGCGAGGAAAAACCTGAACGATTCTTGATGCGGCGAGTTGGCAGCAAAGCAGATTTTTCGAGGAGCGACGATGCGGTTTATCGAAATGACCGGAAGACAGTTGGCTCGCGTGGTCAACGACAACGAGTTGCGTGAGCAGGATCTGATCGACGCCGGCATCACGGAGGATACGATCGTCCGCGTGAATGAACATGGGGACATCGAAGTCCGCCGCAGTTGCTGTTGGGACGTGATCGGCGGCCTACTGGGCGAGTATCACGAGCGGATCAGGGGAATCACCGGGCTGGATTGGGCCTGAACCACGCTCTGGAGTGCCGAACAATGGATGCCGAACGCGTAGAATCCTTTGCCAAACGTCTGCTGAACGGAGAGATCGCTCTGGACCAGTTCGTTCAAGCGGTCGCTCAGCCGACGATGGCCGAATTCGCCGAGGTGACGCTGGACCTGGACCGGGCGAGACGCTGCGGGTTTCCCGAGGTCGTCTATGGTGAAGGGAAAAGCGTCGAAACTCTCACCAAGATCTTTCAGAGGCTGGGAGAACACGGCGCGCCGGTCTTGGCTACCCGAGTGAGTGCCGACAAGGCCGAGACGCTAGGCGTGCGTTTTCCCGACGGCCGCTACAACGCGCTGGCGAGAACTTTTCGCATCCCCGCGCCGGGCGGTGACGCCAGTGCGCCGAACCCGAGGCCAGGCCGGGTCGCGTTGATCACCGCCGGATCGAGTGATCTGCCCGTGGCCGAAGAAGCCCGCGAAACGCTCGATTGGATGGGCATCGAGGTGATCACGATCCACGATGTCGGGGTCGCTGGACCCCACCGTCTGCCCGCGCACCTGCCCAAGTTGCAGGACTTGGATGCGGTCGTGGTCGTGGCCGGGATGGAAGGCGCATTGCCCAGCGTGGTCGGCGGCTATGTCGATTGTCCCGTGGTCGCGGTTCCAACCAGCGTCGGCTACGGAGCCAGCTTCGGCGGCGTGGCCGCCCTGCTGGGAATGCTGAACAGTTGCGCATCGAACGTTACCGTCGTGAACATCGATTCGGGATTCAAGGGCGCCTACATTGCCGGTCTGATCGCTTCGCGACGGCAAGGGACATGTCGCTCGCCGGTCGAGTCATGACGGTTGGGCGATCGAAATGTGTTAGGTCGGACAATCTCGAGGCGATTGGCCCGGCTGCCGATAGAGCATGGTAGCTGAGGCTGTGATGCGCCGGACGGTATTGTTTTGCTTCGCGCGAATTCGGCCGCGGCATCGTGTTCGGTATGGGTCTTCCCAAGGCGTCGAGGCTGGTTCGATGAGTGATGTGCTGCACGGAACGAAACCGCAGATGGACGAGCTATTGGCAGCCTTGCGGGAAATGGATCACATGCTCGAGCAGATGCGCAGCCAGCGCGATGTGGCGCGGAATCAGTGCGAAGACCTGCAGCGTCGCTGGAAGCGCGAAATGGACCAGTACGAGCAGCGTCTGCATGAATCTCAGCTTGAATGCGAGCGGCTTCGGCGCGAACTGGATTCGCGGGGCAAAGCCGACAGGCAACGGGCCATGCCCGTCCAGCGTTTTGACGCGGGTGCTCGGTCTGCCCGCGTAGCGTGGCGAGACCACGGGTTGCAACACGTGTTTACCCGAATCCGGGATCGTGCGTCATGCGGGTAACCGAACACGCAGCCGGTCTGTCGGCGCTGTTGACCGACCTGTACCAGTTGACGATGGCCTACGGCTTCTGGAAATCGGGCATGGCCGACCGGTGCGCTGTCTTTCATCTCGGATTCCGCAAGCATCCGTTCGGCGGTCAGTATGCGGTGGCCTGTGGATTGGCCCAGGTGGTCGAGTTCCTTCGCGCACTGCGGTTCACCGACGGCGACCTGAAATACCTGGCATCGCTGCGCGGTGGGGACTCGAATGCCTTGTTCGACGACGAATTCCTCCGATACCTAGGCGAATTGCGGTTCGCTTGCGACATGGATGCGGTGGTCGAGGGAACGGTTGTATTCGCCCACGAACCTCTGTTGCGCATCCGCGGTCCACTGCTGCAAGCACAAATCGTCGAGACCGCTCTCCTGACATTGGTCAACTTTCCAACGCTCGTCGCCACCAAGGCCGCGCGCATCGCCGGCGTCGCGGGGGGCCGACCGGTGCTGGAGTTCGGCTTGCGGCGCGCGCAGGGCGTCGATGGCGGAGTCACCGCC
This sequence comes from Pirellulaceae bacterium, assembly GCA_023382975.1. Classification (GTDB taxonomy): domain Bacteria; phylum Planctomycetota; class Planctomycetia; order Pirellulales; family Pirellulaceae; genus SKKK01. Next base: position 73,129 of record JAHDXO010000043.1, on the reverse strand, counting down.
AGTCGGGCCGCGTACATCGGCGGTTGCGCGGCGACCTCGAATGTCCTGGCCGGTAAGTTGTACGGTATCCCGGTCAAGGGAACGCACGGCCACAGTTGGGTCATGGCCTTTGACAGCGAACTGGAAGCGTTCCAGCGCTACGCCGACGCGATGCCCGCAAATTGCATCTTTCTGGTCGACACCTACGGCACTCTGGACGGCGTCCGACACGCGATTCAAGTGGGCCGACAGCTCGGCGACAAAGGCTTCCGCATGTTGGGCATCCGGCTGGATTCCGGTGACTTGGTAGCGTTGAGCCAGCAGGCGCGACGCATGTTGAACGAAGCCGGCATGTCGGAGGCGGCGATTGTGGCCAGCGGCGACTTGGACGAGTACGAGATAAGTCGGCTGCTGACTGCCGGCGCCGAAATCGACGTGTGGGGCGTGGGGACTCGACTGGCCACCGCGTTTGACGAGCCTGCGCTGGCCGGCGTCTACAAGCTGGCTGCGCTGCAGGCCCCGAACGGCCACTGGACCTATCGACTCAAGCTGTCCGACCAGCAAGCCAAGACCTCCGACCCCGGCATCCTGCAAGTCCGCCGCTTCTATCAGGCCGATAGCATTCCCGTTGCCGATGCCGTCTACGATGAAGCAACCGGCATCGAGGCCCGTCCAAGCGTGGTGTCTTGGGACGGGTCGTCGCCGATTCGCCTGGATGCGCCAACGAAATCGGAAGACCTGCTCGTGCCGGTTTTCCGTGCGGGCAGGCTCGTCTACGATCCGCCTGATGCGGCGACAGCCCGCGGTCGAACCCAATCGCAATGGGCGGCGCTGCCAGAGGAAATCCGCCGATTGGAGAATCCACAGCCTTACCCGGTGGGCCGCGAGTCGCGCTGGGACGCCATGCGCAGACGACTGCTGGAAAACGTCCGCAACCGGTGACCTGAGGCCTGCGAGCAAGCCCATGCCTCGTTGGAACGCAGACGGGCTCTTCCAATCCGACCAAACGGCTGGGGAAGGCCGTCCTGCGGACGACATCTTGGTCAGACGATCTTCATCCGAGCTTCGCGCAGCGGACTCGGCGAAAGAGGAACCTCTCGCCGAGCGGAAAATGAACGACGCCCTGAACCGCGGCGGGGTCGGAAGACCCGCGCCGAGCGTTGATTCGCGTCGAGGGCTGCGCGATGGTTACAGCCAAGCGCCGATCTTGGCGCAGAGGTCGGCGGTGCGGCAGCTATAGCCCCATTCGTTGTCGTACCAGCTAACGACCTTGACCAACTTACCCTTGCCGCCCAGCACTTGGGTCCAGTCGGCGGCGAAGATCGAACTGTGCGGGTCGTGGATGATGTCCGTCGAGACAACGGGATCTTCGGTGTAGCTCAGGATGCCCTTCAACGGACCTTCGGCTGCTGCCTTGATAGCCGCGTTGATGTCTTGCGCCGTGACTTCCTTGCTCAGATTCGCGGTCAGATCGACGGCGCTGCCCGTCGAGACCGGCACCCGCAGCGAGATGCCCGTCAGCTTGCCGTTCAGTGCGGGGATCACCAGCCCAACTGCCTTGGCGGCCCCCGTCGAAGTCGGAATGATGTTCAGGGCCGCGGCGCGAGCCCGGTACGGATCCTTGTGCGGCATGTCCTGGACGTTCTGGTCGTTCGTGTAGGCATGGACCGTCGTCATCAGCCCCGACTCGATCCCAAAGGACTCGTGCAACACCTTGGCGACCGGGGCCAAGCAATTCGTGGTGCAGCTTGCGTTGGAAATGCACTTCATGTCGGCCGTCAGTTTGTCATCGTTCACGCCCAGAACGCATGTCAGGTCGGCCCCGTCCTTGGCCGGTGCGCTCAGGATCACTCTCTTGGCACCCGCCTGCAAGTGCGTGTCGTAGCCTGGCTTGCCACCTGCGGCCCGGTCCGTGAACCGGCCGGTGCTCTCGATCACGATGTCGACGCCTAACGCTCCCCACGGCAGTTGCGCCGGGTCCTTTTCGGCCAAGGCACGCACCATCTTCCCGTCGACGATCAGGTTCTCGGCGTCGTAGCCGACCTGCCCGCTGAAACGGCCGTGTACACTGTCGTACTTCAGCAACGTCGCCAACGTGCGGTTGTCCGTCAAGTCGTTCACCGCCACGACTTCGAACTCGCTGGATCGCTCGTACAAGTTGCGGAACGTCAAACGTCCGATGCGTCCAAATCCATTGATGCCAATACGAATTGCCACGTCTTTCCTCCTCCGAATCAAGTCTCGTCACCGGGTAACTGCGCGCACCGTGCGCGCAATGTAAAAGTCCAGTTGTGTTTATTCCGTTCAGAACAGCGAGCAGAACGTTCTTCCGGCCGGAAACCCGCGACCCGTTCGAACGGCCTCAGTCACAGTCCTCAAGGGTGGCCCGCAGGCCGACTGGTGTGAAGTGCCGGATTATAACGTCCAGAGGCTCGACGGGCAACGGGCCGAAGAGCGGGCGGTAGGCGAAGCGGCTTGCGACTGGAGGAGGGAACTAGCCGTTGGTTTCGGAGCGGCGAGGGAATTGTCGCGTGATTTCGAGCACCTGTTCGAGCAGTATGCGGTTGCAAGCGAGCGACTCGCCGCTGTGAATCGTCGGCCGGCCGCTCCAGTCGGTGAAGGCACCCCCCGCTTCTTCCAGAATCGGCTGCAACGCGGCGGCGTCCCAGACGTTCATGACGGGATCGACCATGACATCCGCCCTTCCCGTGGCGACCAGCAGATACCCGTAGCAGTCGCCCCAAGTGCGAGTGATCGCCGCGTGCTGCTCCAAACGCTGGTAGGCCTCCATAGCGCCGCGCCCGCGGAACGAGTCGAGTTGCGATGTGAGAAAGACGGCTTCGTCCAGCGAAGAACACTCCGACACGCGGGTTGCTTGCGGCTGGCCATCGCCGCGGCAGTACCAAGCGCCGAGCCCCGAACCAGCGTACACGCACTCGCCCAGCGCGGGGATGTCGACGACGCCGATCAAGCTGCGGCCTGCATACTCGACTCCGACCATCGTGCCGTACAACGGGACGCCGCAAATGAACGATTTGGTGCCGTCGATCGGATCCAGAATCCAGCGGAATCCCGAAGTCCCCGTCTGCTCGCCGTACTCTTCCCCCAGGATGCCATCGTCCGGAAACGCGGCCGCAATCCGGCGGCGCAGCAACTGCTCGGCCTGCCGGTCCGCCTCCGTCACGGGCGAACGATCCTGTTTGCGGTCGACTTTCAGGCCGCGGCGCTGAAAGAAGTCGAGCGTCAGTCGTCCCGCCTCGCGTCCGGCGGAAAGAGCGACATCCAGGCGTTGCGAGACGGCGGTCGGCGAGTTGGCGGGCATGGCAACCCTGACGGCTGGCGTGGCGAGAACTTCGAGTCTCGGAGGTTCTTCCCGAAATCTCGCGATTACGGTTATGGTGTTGGGATTCTCACGACGTCGGCAGGGTGTTGCCATCCGGCGGGAGTTCGGACAATGCAGTTTCCGACAGAATATCGTCCGGCGGCTTCAGCAATTGCGACAACTTGATCGACTCCAACTGGCGTCGGGCCGTCGAGGTAACCTGCATCAGTGCCGTCTGCAGCTTGGCTTCCATGGTCTCGGCAGGCTCCGGGGACCAATTCTGCGATTCACTGTCGAGTGGTCCATCGATCGCTTCGATCACCTCCAGCAGTGAGATCTGGTCGGCCGGCTTGGTCAGAGCATAACCCCCGTCGACGCCGCGCGTGGAGCGAAGTATCCCGTGTGTCACCAGAACCCGCAGAATTTGCAGCAGAAAACGCTCGGGCATCTCGCCTTCCGAAGCGAGCTTGCTGCACGGCACGGGCGTGGAGGGATCACTCTGAGCCAGTTGGAGCGTGGCCCGAACGGCATACGAGACGGTCCGCGAAAGCTTCATCGTTATCGCCTGCTTTTGCTAATTGACCGCCGCACTGCCCCCGGGATGCCCCAGTTCGGTCAACCCGCTCCGACTCTCGTGCAGCAATCAGTACCCCTTACGTCTTGATGACGCCTTACCAAGCCGTCAGATATATCAGAGTCGCCGGAAAAGTCAATCAACGGATACGTGGTCGCCGGGCGTTTCCGGGGTTTGAACCGACGACAGTGATTTTTCCGAATGCGGCGGCTGGTGAAACAGGCCGTGCCAAACCAACAGGATCGCTCCGCAGACAAGCAGCGAATCCGCGACGTTGAAGTTCGGCCAAGTGAACTCCTGGTAGCGGAGCAGAATCCAGTCCCGGACTTCGTTGCGCCACTCGCCCGGATTTTCCGGGTTCTGCCACAGCCCCAGCCGGTCGTATAGATTTCCGCCGATCCCGCCCATCACGCAACCCAGGGCGAACGTGAGCAGCCAATCGTGGGCGGCGCCCAACCGAAACAGCCAAAACACAATCCCGACCGCCGCTACCACGGATAGCAGCGCGAACACGCCGCCGTAACCGGGACCAAGACCGAACAACGCACCCGAATTCAGGGCCGTTTCGATGCCAACGAAATTCTCCCAGAGCCACCATTGATTATCGGGCCTGGGCATCCCGCGCCACTGAAAAACCCAGTGCTTGGTCCACAAGTCGAGAACCCAGCCGCCGATCGCCAAGCCACCGAATACGAGGTATCGGCTGGCCGACACTGCGGTCAGTTCAGTGATCTCCGTTGCCTTCGAGCTTGCTAGCACACTTGACACAGTACGGCGTAAAAGGAATCGCGTTTAGACGGGTTTTGGGGATGATCCGGCCACATTCGGCACAGTCACCATAGACGCCCGCCTCGATCCTTTCAAGAGCAGCTTCAACCGCTTCCAGCGTGCTCTCCTCGTTTTCCAACAGACTGAGCGTGAATTCCTGCTCGTAGTTGTCCGTGCCCATGTCAGCCATATGGATGGGCATCAAGGACAGGTCGCCGCTGGCCTCCGCTCGCGTCTTGTTCAAAGCGGATTCGGCCATCGCAAGGACATCGCCCCGCAATCTCGCCCGCAGCATCAACAGACGCTCCTTGTACTCTCTCGCATCGGCCTTCTTCATGGTCGGTCTCCAACTCGACTGAATGCTCGCAAATGACGTAGACTTCCTCATGCGCGACGGAATCAGCGTTTCTGAGGTAGACTTTCAAGTATATGCAGGTGACATCCGGGTGTCAAACCGCCGGACCGCCCAAAACGCCTCCCAAGACACCCGCAACTCGGTACAGACGGACTAATCGAAAACGCTTCGCTGGACGCCCGCGAATGACTTGGAGACGCGGGCAAGGCCTAGCGAGGACATTGCTATTCGGGGGCAAGACCGCTACACTTTCATCGGGGGCGTTTGAAGCTTTCCGACGACGTCCGTAACAAGCTTGCCTCGAAGATACCCCACCTCAATGTCCAGATTTGCTCCCTTGCCGACGTTTGATTTTGAGCCTCGCACTCGGATCGTGTTTGGCGTGGACGCGATCGAGCGCTTGGGTAGCTTGGTTCGAGAATTGAACGCGCGCCGTGCGTTGGTGGTGAGCGACCCTGGCGTAATCGCAGTTGGTCATGCCCAACGGGGAATCGCGTCTCTCGAAAGCGAGGGGATTGAAACTTGCCTGTTCGAAGGCGTCCACGAGAATCCCAGCACCGTCGATGTCGAACGAGGACTCGCGTGTGCAGCAGAATTCGGCCCAGACTGTCTGGTTGGATTGGGAGGCGGCAGCTCGATGGACTGCGCCAAGGGGATCAATTTCCTGCTCACCAATGGTGGACGAATGCAGGACTATTGGGGTGTCGGACGGGCAACCAAGTCGATGCTGCCGATGATCGCGGTCCCGACCACCGCCGGGACTGGCAGCGAATCCCAGTCGTTTGCGTTGATCTCCGACGCAGAGACTCATGCCAAGATGGCCTGCGGGGACAAGAAAGCTGCGTGCCGTGTCGCTCTTCTCGATCCGCGTCTGACGGCGACCCAGCCGCGTTCCGTCACTGCGTTTACCGGTATTGATGCATTGGCTCACGCTTTGGAAACCTACGTGACCAAGCGCCGAAACCCGATATCCCAGGTGTTCAGCCGCGAGGCATGGCGTCTGCTGGCGGGGAATTTGGAGCAGGTGCTGGAAACACCGGAGGACTTGGAGTCGCGGGGGGCAATGCAACTGGGTGCTTGCTATGCAGGTCTGGCGATCGAGAATTCGATGCTTGGCGCGACGCACGCCTTGGCCAACCCATTGACCGCCGGATACGGCCTTGTGCATGGCGAGGCGATTGGCATCATGCTGCCGCACGTCATTCGTTACAACGGCGAACAGTTTGGCGACTTGTATCTCGAGTTAGTGCGTTCGACATCGGGTCTGCCTGGTTACCCGGATGCCGCGGATGGCGTCGAAGGGCTTGCCCGTTTTGTCGCGGGGTTGGTCGAGAAGTGCGGAATTACCGCCGCAATTTCCGAGCGAGGGGTTCCAATCGACCAGATCCCCCGGCTGGCCAAGGATGCCGCGGGACAGTGGACGGCTACGTTCAATCCCCGCTCGGTTGCCGAGCGAGAGCTCGCGGAGCTGTACCGTTTGGCCTATTGAATTCCGTCCGAGTGGGACGGATTCGACGCCGATCGTAGTGGTGGACAAAGACACGAGAGCCCTACAATACCCACGGATTGCTTCGTAGGCTGTCGGTGGTTGATTCTTGGATTCAACGAGACGACGAAATGACCCGAACACTTCTGTTTATCGCTTTGTTGGCGGCTTCCGGACTTCAACGGCCCAGCCTTGGAGCGGAGGCCGTGGCGGACGCAGATTGGCCGATGTTCCGCGGAGATTCACAATCCACGGGTGTTGCCCGTAGCACGTTGCCGCGCGACCTGATGCTCCAGTGGAAGTTTGTCGTACCCAAGGGCGCGTTCGAAGGCACACCGGCCATTGTTGCCGGAGTTGTCTACATCGCGGATCTGGACGGCAACTTGTACGCGATTGATCTGGCGACCGGCGAGCAGAAGTGGACCCTTAAGCTGGAAGGCGGCTTCACCGCGTCGCCGTCGGTACGAGACGGCCTGATCTACATCGGCGACTACGACGGACGCTTCTATTGTGTCCGGGCCGAGGAAGGCAAGTTGTTGTGGCAGTACGAGGCCGAGGCCGAAATTGACGGCAGTGCGAACTTCTTCGAGGACCGCGTCCTGTTCGGTTCGCAGGACGCGACGTTGTACTGTCTGCGGGCGAAGACCGGCGAATTGATCTGGAAACACGAGATCGAGGACCAGATCCGCTGCAGTCCAACGATTGTCGAGGGCCGCTGTTTCGTTGCGGGCTGCGATGGGCAACTGCACATCATCCGAGTCGAGGACGGACAGGCCGCGACGGCGGTGCCAATTGGGTCGCCCACCGGGGTGACCCCCGCAGCCGTCGGGGACCGCGTGTTTTTCGGAGCGGAAAACGGCGAGTTCCTGTGTGTGGATTGGCGCAAGGCCGAAGTCGCCTGGACGTTCAAGGACGACCGTGCTCAAGCGTTCCGCAGTTGCCCGGCGGCGACCGGACAGGCGGTCGTCGTCGGGGGCCGTGACCGCAGCGTTCGGGCGCTGCACCCCGAGACAGGCAAACTGCTGTGGCAATTCTCGGCGCGGCAACGAGTGGATTCATCGCCCGTGATCGTGGGAGACCGAGTCTTTGCAGCAGCGGCCGACGGACGGATCCACGCCTTGGATTTGGCCAGCGGGGAAGAACGCTGGCAGTTCGAGACCGGCAACGGCTTTACGGGCTCGCCGGCCGTCGCGGGCGGCCGACTGGTGATTGCGGACGACAAGGGAGTCGTCTATTGTTTCGGGGCACGCTAACCAAGAGATCAATCAACGATGACCGCGGCAACGGAAACCAAGACCGAGATCGGCAGCTATTTCATCTCGAACTACCCGCCGTACTCGCAGTGGACTCGCGATCAGGTGACAGAGGTCGAGCGGGTGCTCCACCAACCGCCTCGCGAAGTTCCGTTGGGATTGTACCTGCACATTCCCTTCTGCCGGAAACGGTGCAAATTCTGCTACTTCAAGGTCTTCACGGACAACCGGCCCAGCGACATCGAGACCTACGTCAGCGCGCTGGCGCGGGAGATCGAGTTGGTCAGCCACCAGCCGGTGATTGGTGAGCGGCCGTTCCGGTTCGTCTATTTCGGCGGCGGCACGCCATCGTTTCTGAGCGTTCGCCAGTTGAATTCCCTGGTCGATCGCCTGCGGGAGAATGTGAATTGGGACCGGGCAGAGGAAGTGACCTTCGAATGCGAGCCGGGAACGCTGGCCGAACCCAAGGTGCGGACGCTGAAGGATCTGGGCGTGACGCGGCTCAGCCTGGGCGTGGAGAACTTCAGCGACGACGTGTTGCGAGAAAACGGCCGGGCGCATCTGTCACCTGAGATTTACCGCGCGTGGGACTGGATTCAGTCCGCTGGTTTTCCGAACGTGAACATCGACCTGATCTCGGGCATGGTCGGCGAAACGTGGGAGAACTGGAAGGAGAACATTCGCAAGACCATCGACTTGGCCCCGGAAAGTGTCACGATCTATCAGATGGAACTGCCGTTCAACACGATCTACTCGCAGGACGTCTTGGGCAATCGGATCGAGATTCCGGTTGCCGGCTGGACGACCAAACGCGACTGGGTCGATTATGCCTTCGACGAACTGCTCGCCGCCGGATACCACGTATCGAGCGCGTACACGGTGGTACGGGATCCGGACAAAGTGAACTTCAGCTACCGGGACAATCTCTGGATGGGCTCGGATCTGTTGGCCACCGGTATTGCCAGTTTTGGCCATGTCTCGGGCATGCATTACCAGAACTTGCCCGAGTGGGATCAATACATCCGTCCGTTGCTGGACGAAAGCCGATTGCCGCTGGGACGTGCGTTGCGGCCCACCCCGCATCAATTGCTGGTTCGCGAGTTGATCCTGCAACTGAAACGCGGCTATCTGGACGCGGGGTATTTCCGGAACAAGTTCAGCGCGGAGATTCTTGGTCTTTGGCCGGAAACATGGCAACGATACGCCGACGACCAGTTGTTGACGATCGAGGGCGACCGCATCCAACTGACCCGCAAAGGGCTGTTGCGTGCCGACGCGTTGTTGCCCGCCTTTTTCGAACCGCAACACCAGGGAGTCCGCTACACATGAGCGACTCGCTGGTGTTCATGATGGGTCAGTACGCAGCAACCATTCCGACTGACCGGCAATACGCCCGCAATCACATGTGGGCGCAACGGCGCGGCCACGTGTATCGATTTGGATTTTCCGCCTACGCGGTGCGGTTGCTGCAAGACGTGTACTTTCTGGACTGGACGATCGATGCCAACAGCCGGCTGGAAACGCGGCAGGAGATCGGGTCGATCGAAAGCAAGAAGGCGGAAGCGAGTCTGTACGCCCCGATCGCCGGTCGCTTGACGGAATTCAACCCGGAACTGCTCGACGACCCGTCCGCGATCAACGTCGACACGTACAGCGTGGGCTGGCTGTTCGAAGTGGAAGGCGACGGCGAAGGACTGCTGTCGGCTGGGGAGTACGTCGAGTACCTGGACGAAGTCTGGGTGGCGACGCAGCGAACAATCAAAGGTCAATTGAGTTAGAGCCTTCGGCTGGCCGTGAAGCGAACTGGTTGCGGCCGGAGACGGCGCGAGGAAATAATCGATGAAACCGCAGATCACCGTGATCGTATCGCAAGGACAAAGCAGCCATCCGGCGAAGCGGGCGATGGAAAGCGAGATCGCCGAACGATTGAGCGGCCAGCACCAGTTGGATGTGCTGGTCGTCCCGAATCTATACGACCTGCGGCCCGACGGCGCGACGCTGAACGCTCTGCGCGCACTGCCCGGCCATTTGATCGTCCTCTCGTGGCTCTACCCGCGCGCGGCGCACTGGATCTTGGACCGAAACGGTGTTTCTGGCGCCATGGAAACGAGCTTGTTGCGGTTGCCCACCGACGAAGAGGAAACGGAGGAAGCGGAGGGAGAACCGGAGGGCGATCGAGTCGAGCGAGTCGCCGACACCCGGCCATCGCCATCCAGGTCGATCTACTGTGCCGATCTGCGAGCTTGCGAGTCGGCCGAACCGGTCGTCGACGAGGTTGCCCGCATCGTTGGCGAACTCGGTGTTCCGTCAGTCTCCGCTACTCACACCCCGGGCGGAAACGGCGCGCGGGAATGGCGACAGATCGATGACGAAGCGGATCGGCGCTGGTATCCGGTGATCGACTTCAGCCGCTGCACCAACTGCATGGAGTGCATTGATTTCTGCTTGTTCGGCGTCTACGGCGTCGATGGAGCCGAGACGATCTTGGTCGAACAGCCGGACAACTGCCGCAAAGGCTGTCCGGCGTGCAGTCGCGTTTGTCCTGAGAATGCCATCCTCTTCCCGCAGCACAAGACGCCGGCGATTGCCGGTGCCCCGGCGGCGGCCGGCGGTTTCAAAATCGACTTGTCTCGCTTGTTCGGCGGGCCAAGCCCGGGCGAGGACGCGCTCGCCGTCGCCGCCCGCGAGCGCGACGAGCAACTGCTGGCCGCGGGGCGGCAGCCAGTCGGAACTGCGGTCGCCGGCGCTCGGCCACCCAAACGGCCGTCCGACCGCGCTCCCGATGAACTCGATGCCCTGGTCGATGCGCTGGACGAGTTCGATTAGCCGCACGGGCAGCGTCTGCGCGGGATCGAGACGACCAAAATCTCGGATTTGCGTTCCCGCAGTGCGGCGGCCCGTTGTTTCGATTATTCTGGATGGTAGGCGTATCGCTACTGACTCGGGGCTCTGGATTCGGCCATGCCCGAAGAATTCCTGCTGGACATCTTCCTGAAATTCGGCATCGCTGCGGCGCTGGGCCTGTTGATCGGGCTGGAGCGGGAGAAGTCGCATCGCGAAGACGAGTCGCCCGGCGTGCGGGATTTCATTTTGTTCGCCCTGATCGGTGCCGTGACCGCTTTTCTTGCTGGCCGATACGAAAACAGTGCGATACTGATCGTGGGGTTTGCCGGAATCGTCGCGCTGCTGATCGCGTGCTACTGGCAGGACAGGCAACCGAACGAGGCGGAACGCTCGGGCATCACGACGGAAATCAGCGCGATGCTGACATTCTTCCTGGGCGTGTTGGTGATGAAGGATGCCGCCGTCATGGCGATCGCGATTGGGGTGGTCGTCCTGATCGTGCTGTCTCAGAAGAAGGCATTGGGGCATCTGCAGAGTCGTGTGCAGGAGTACGAGATCAATGCGGCGGCCAAGCTGTTAGTGATCAGCTTCATCGTTCTGCCGATCCTGCCCAAACAGACGCTGGATACCTACGTCACTTTTCCGCTGGGCCGCATCGTCGCCTGGGACGATTCGGCGCGGCGAGTCACGGTCGAGTTGATTCCGGGCTTGACTTTCGACGTGGGCCGGAAGATCTCGGTCTACGGCCCGCAAGCGCGGAACTTGGGTCTGCTGGAGATCCAGGAGATCGACCCGCAACGGCTGACTGCGATCTACGAAGGCGAAGCGGCGGATGAATTCGAAGTCGGCCAGTTGCTCAAGGTCGAACCCACCGAGCGGTTCCTGAGCGTCGCGCTGTCGGCAATCCATCCCTACAAGATCTGGTTGATCGTCGTCCTGGTCTCGTTCATCAGTTTTGTCGGCTACGTGCTGGTCAAGGTGCTGGGCGCGAACGCCGGTATCGGCCTGACCGGTTTGATCGGCGGTCTGGCGTCCAGCACGGTGACCGCCGTGAGTTTTGCCCGGCGGAGTCTGGAAGCGCCGGACTGGAACCGGCGTTTCGCGATCGCGGTGATCCTCGCATCGACGGTGATGTTCCCGCGACTGTTGGTGCAGATTGCGGTGGTTAACTACGCCCTGATGCGCAACATGATGGTGCCTGTCGCGGTGATGGCGATCGTCGGCTTGATTGTGGCGATCGCCTACTTCGCCCGATCGTCCCGGCAGTGGGTGCGGGCCGAACCCCTGCAACTCACCAATCCCTTCAGCCTGAAATCCGCGTTGACATTCGCCGCCATCTTCGCCGCGACGTTGATCGTCACGCGGTTGGCCATCGATTACCTGGGCGACCGTTGGCTGCCGCTGATCGCCGCCATCAGCGGCTTGACCGACGCCGATGCCATTGCCTTTTCGATCAGCGATGCGCATACATCAGGCCTGATCAGTCTGGACTGGGCCAGTTTCAATCTGGTGCTCGGCGCACTGGCGAACACCCTGATGAAGTTGGTGCTGGTCCTGTGGCTAGGGCACCGGGGGTTGTTCAAGGAAGTGCTGCTCGCTTTCCTGGTGATCGGAGCGTCGGGGATCGTAACGATGCTGCTCTACTACGATCTCGGAGCGTTGGCATGATCCGCGGCCAGGATCGCAATCCGAACGAACGGCCCGAGCCGTGGCAGCCGCGGTTCTCGATCGCCACGATGTTGTTGACGATGTTGGTCTTCGCCGTCATGGCATCGGCCGGGGGCTATCTGGTCCGCGCGCTGCGCGAAGGCGACCGACGCTATCAATTGATCTTCATCCTGATGACGCTGGCCGCCCCGATGCTGCTGATGGTCGTCGTCAGTCTGGTTCGGGCTCTAGTCGCTTTTCGCCGGCGGTGACGTCGCTGCGCAGGAAGACGGCCGACAGCGGGGGCAGCGTCAGTTCCAGCGAGTACGGTTGACCGTGCGAAGGAAATCCGGTCGCCTGGACTCCGCCCGAATTGCCCCAGCCGGTGCCGTTGTAGATCTCCGCATCGCTGTTGAGAATCTCCTGCCAGAAGCCGGGTTTCGGCACGCCCAACCGGTATCCGCTGCGCGGGACGGGTGTGAAGTTGAACACGGCCAGAACCTCGTGATCCGTCATCTTCCCCTTGCGCAGAAAACTCAGCACGCTCTGCTGGCTGTCATGGCAGTCAATCCACTGGAAGCCGTTGTGATGGCAGTCGTATTCGTGCAGCGCCGGATCGTCGCGGTACATCCGGTTCAGGTCTTCGACCCACCGCAGCAAACCGCTGTGCGTGGAAAAGTCCAGTAGATTCCAATCCAGCGTCAGGTCGTGGTTCCATTCGCGCCATTGTCCGAATTCGCCGCCCATGAACAACAGCTTCTTGCCCGGTTGAGCCCACATGTAACCGTACAGCGTCTTCAGGTTCGCGAACTTCTGCCACCAGTCGCCGGGCATCTTGCTCAGCAGCGACCCCTTCCCGTGGACGACTTCGTCGTGCGACAGCGGCAGCACGTAGTTCTCGGAAAATGCGTACACCATGCGGAATGTGATCTGGTCGTGGCGATACTTGCGGTACACCGGATCCTGGGAAACGTATTCAAGCGTATCGTGCATCCAGCCCATGTCCCACTTGGCCCCGAATCCCAATCCGCCAACGTACAGCGGACGGGATACCATCGGCCAAGCCGTTGACTCTTCGGCGATCGTGATCACATCGGGATGCTTGGCGTAGATCTGCGTGTTCATGTTCCGCAGGAAGTCGATGGCATCCAGGTTTTCGCGCCCGCCGAAGCGGTTCGGAATCCACTCGCCTTCCTTTCGCGAGTAGTCCAGGTATAGCATCGAGGCCACCGCGTCCACTCGCAAACCGTCGATGTGATATTTGTCCAGCCAGAATAGGGCGCTGTTCAGCAGGAACTCGCGCACCTCCGTTCGTCCGTAGTTGAACACATAGCTGTCCCAGTCCGGATGCCAACCTTGCCGACGGTCGGAATGCTCAAACAGGTGGGTGCCGTCGAAATAGCCGAGTCCGTGCTCGTCGGTCGTGAAGTGCGACGGAACCCAGTCCAGGATCACCCCGATGCCGTTGCGGTGCAGACAATCGATCAGGTACATCAAGTCCTGCGGCGTGCCGTGGCGGCTGGTCGGAGCGAAGTAACCGGTCGACTGATAGCCCCACGAACCGTAGAACGGATGCTCCATGACGGGCAGAAACTCGACGTGTGTGAAGTTCATCTTGCGCAGGTATTCGACTAGCGGAGCGGCCAGTTCCCGGTATGTCGGATGACGCCCGTACTCCGGCGAAAGCTTGCCCCATGACCCCAGATGCATCTCGTAGATCGAGATCGGCGCCCCCAACCCGTTGTGACGCCACCGTCCGGCCATCCATTCGTCATCCTGCCATTGGTACGCCAGATCGCAGACGATCGAGGCCGTTCGCGGAGGGATCTCGTTGTGAAACGCGAAGGGATCCGTCTTGTCCACCCGGTAACCGTTCAGACGCGAGGCGACAAAGAACTTGTACCGTGCCCCGCTGCCGATGTCGGGTAGAAACGTCTCCCAAATCCCGGAGCTGCCGCGAGGCTTCATCGGATGTTGCGACTTGGACCATCCATTGAAGTCGCCCATCACATGCACGGACTCGGCATTCGGCGCCCACACGGCGAAGAAGACGCCCGTTTTCCCCCCGATGGTGCAGGGGTGCGATCCGAGCTTCTCGTACAGGGTCAGATGAGTGCCTTCGTTAAACAAGTACAAATCGTCTTCGGTCAGCGGACTGTTCATGGATGGCATCCATCGGTAATGGCAAAGAGGATCGTCTGAGGAAACAAGTATAGCACCCTGCCGGCTGGTTGTCAGTCCGATGATATGCTAGAAAACGGCGTCACTTACCCCTCTAGCCAAACGGAGCGATACGATGGGAAAGATCTATGTTGGCCTGAACGCCGAGTTCTCCCGAAGCAGCGACAAGCCGTTCGAATGGGCCGTCGAAGCCGCGGCAAAGATGGGCTACAAGTACTTCGAGCCGATGATCCACTTCGGACGCGAACTGATGAGCGAAGCCGGCTATTTCCACACCGTCTCGATGTTTGACGACCCGTACCGGATCAAGGAAGCCTGCGACGCAGCCGGCCTGACCATCTCCGGACTGCAAAGTCATGGTCCCCTGGGACGGCCGGAAGTGCATGGCGAATACATCAAGCTAGCGATTCGCGTCGCCTCCGAGATCGGCGTCCCGGTGATCAACACGGACGAAGGCATCAAGGCGAAATGGACCTCCGAGGAAGAAGACTTTGTGCTGATTAAATACACGCTGCAGGAAGCTGCCTTCGTGGCCGAGCGGCGAGGCGTGAAGATCGGACTGGAACCGCACGCTCAGTATTCCCGTACGCCCGATGGCCTGGACCGCATCTACAACTTGGTCAAGTCTCCGTCGATCGGCATCAATTTCGATACGGGCAATGCATATCTTTGCGGACACGACGTCTATGCCTGGCTGGAGCGCGTCGCTTCGCGACTAGTCCACCTGCATGCCAAGGATATTTCCGAATCGCACTCGTCGGCTGAACGAGGCAAGGTGACGGGCACTCCGGTCGGTTGCGCATGCGGGGAAGGTGTATTGGATTGGAAACGCATCATCGCCATCGTCCAGGAGAAATGTCCACGCGACATCGTTTTCTCGGTCGAATGCGGCACCCCCGACCAGGCCGCCAAGAGTCTGGAACATCTTGCCGCTCTGGTCTGACCACCAGGGGACGACGCCGGGGGGCATTCTACTTGGTGCGTTGAGTGGAATGCCCCTTTCCTTCGTTTCGCTTCCATTCTTCGACTCGCTGTGCAAGATAACGGCCGTATTCGTTTCCGATCGACGCGGCGATGATCTCCAGTTGGCGGGCGTCGATGAAGCCTTTGACCAGCGCGATCTCCTCCAAGCAGGCCACTTTCAAACCCTGACGCGATTCGATCGTGGCGATGAAGCTGCTGGCTTGCACCATCGACTCGGGGGTTCCCATGTCGAGCCACGTGTAGCCTCGCCCCATGGGCTGGCAGCGCAGCAAGCCGCGGCGCAAGTATTCCAGATTGACATCGGTGATCTCAAGTTCCCCCCTGGCCGATGGTTTCAGGCCGGCGGCGATCTCGACCACTTGGTTGTCGTAGAAGTACAGGCCGACGACCGCCCAGTTCGACTTGGGCGAGACCGGTTTCTCTTCCAGCGAGAGAACCTGGTGTTGTGCGTCCAGTTCCACCACCCCGAACCGCTGCGGATCCTTGATGGGGTACGCAAACACGGTTGCGCCAACGGGCTGGGAAGCAGCTTCGGCCAACAGCGACTGGAAGCCCTGCCCATAGAAGATGTTGTCGCCAAGAATCAACGCGACGCGGTCGCCGCCAATGAAGTCGCGTCCGATCTGGAACGCCTGAGCGGGGCCCTGCGGTTCGGGTTGAATCGCGTAGTGAATCGACATCCCGATCCGTGTGCCGTCGCCCAGCAGACGCTGGAACAACGGAGCATCTTCTGGGCCGGTGATCAGCAGCACGTCCTGAATTCCGGCCAGCATCAGCGTGGACAGCGGATAGTAGATCATCGGCTTGTCGTAAATCGCCAGCAGATGTTTGTTGACCGCGCGGGTTAGCGGGTACAGCCTTGATCCCGACCCACCCGCCATGACGATGCCTTTGGGGCAGCGGACGGGGCCAGCATCGGACTCGTGTACGTTGGCGTCGGGACTGGTTATCTCGCAAGGTCCGTTGCACGGAGGCCGGGAATCGGAATCAGTCATAGTTTCCCCCCGCCAACCCAAGTCGTTCGCGACGGAAGTGGCCCCGAGCGACGTTCTGGACCCACGTCTGATTTTCCAAGTACCATCTCACCGTACGCTCCAGTCCGTCGCGCAAGTCGACTTCGGCGGACCATCCCAAGTCCAAGCGGATCTTGCCTGCATCCATCCCGTAGCGACGGTCGTGGCCCGGGCGGTCGGCGACGAATTCAATCAAGGATTCGCAGGGCGCGTGAGGCAACCCGGGACAAAGCCGGTCCACCGTCGCACAAATCTGACGGATGATCTCCAGGTTCGTCACTTCGCAGTCGCCGCCTAGGCAGTACACATGGCCGGGACGCCCTCGGGCCAGTACCGCGCGCAGCGCGCGGCAGTGGTCCTCGACGAACAACCAGTCCCGGATGTTCTGTCCGTCGCCGTAGACCGGCAACGGCTTGCCCTCGATCGCGTTCAGGATCATCAGCGGAACCAGCTTCTCGGGAAACTGCCTGGGTCCGTAGTTGTTCGAGCAATTGGTGATCAGCACGGGCAACCCGTAGGTGCTGTGGAACGCGCGGACGAAATGGTCCGCAGCGGCTTTCGAAGCTGCGTAAGGGGAATTCGGCGCATAAGGGGTCGTTTCGCTGAATCTGCCCGTCGGTCCCAGTGAACCGTAGACCTCGTCCGTCGAGACATGGACAAAACGGAATCGCTTCCGCACGCTCGCGGAGGAATCTCTCCAATATGTCAAAGCGGCCGACAACAACTGGTAGGTGCCCACGACGTTCGTCTGCACGAAGACATCCGGCTCGTCGATCGAGCGGTCGACGTGACTCTCCGCCGCGAGATGGACTACCGCCACCACGTCGTGGGCGCGCAACAGATTGTCAACCAAACCACGGTCCCCGATATCGCCCTGCACAAAGCAGAGCCGCGGATGATTGAGGAAGCCGCCGAGCGATTCCAGGTTGCCCGCGTAAGTCAAGCGGTCGAGTACAACCAACGGCACGGACTCTTCGTCCAGCCACTTCACCACGAAGTTGCTGCCAATGAACCCCGCCCCGCCGGTGACCAAAATACTGGACATAGAGCCCCAGCTTAGATCAATCCAGGGTCATTTCAAGTACGCTCCCAGCGACGGCCAGCCAACAAAAAAAGCCCTCGTCGTGAAGAAGCACGGCGAGGGCCGAAAGGTTTCGAACGGAGAGAATCGAGTCGTCACAATCCGCCGATCGGCCAGGGTCCGTCGAGCAACACCCCTGATGGGCTTATCTCGCGTCGTCATCACGGACCGAGCCGTGAGCGAATCGTCGAGTGCGTGTTACTGCGGGACGCTACCCTCTTCCACCAGCGAATCATCGAAGACTCGCGCCTTCGACAGTCGAACGAAGGCGGATTCTCGCATGTTGAGATACGTCTGGAAACGTTCGACAGTTAGAGGCTCGCGGATGGCAATCGCGGCAGAAGCCGGGTCAGCTTTCGCGGGGATTGCTTCCGCGGATCAGAACCCAAAACGCCAATCCTTCGAGGAACAAGCCAATCGACTTGCCCCTCATTCCAGAAAGCCCGGTGGAACTTGCATAACTGCCCTCCCATAAGCTGAAATGGTAAGGAAGGAGAGAGCACAAACGAACGAGCGTTCATCCATCATTATGTCGACTGCCGCAACCAAGTCAAGCCTTTTTTCGGCGGATTTTTTCGTGGGGGATGCTCCCGCCCTCGTCCGCAAAACGCGTCACGAGTTCATTCACCGGGCCTCAGGGCTACCGTGGTTCCAACTGCCGCAGTTTGCCCGCCGCGTATTCCGCCACCTCCGCGTCCGAGCACGAGGCGAGTTCGCGAAGTTCGCCGATGTGGTGTTCCGGCCCCGAAGCCAGAATGGCGAAGTATTGTACCCGCGGCGATTCGTCTCGCAGCAGACGGACCAATGCGGCTCGGCCCTCCGTATCCTCTGCGTGGGCGCGCAGCGCCCAGGCAACTTGCCAACGCACGTCCGTCGAAGGGTCGTCGGCCAACTCGATCAGTCTCGCGCGAATCGCGCCGGGCTTCTGCCCGCGCAGATGACTCTGACTGTCCAAGTCGCTCAGTGCGTAGACGGCGGAACTGCGCTCCGCGGTGGACTCCGAACGCGAAAGCACCAGCACTTGGTTCAACACCTCGGCGTGGAACTCGATCTGCCACATCGCGGCCCGTTGCGAGTTGAATCCCACGAAACCCAGGGCGCTCTTGCGAACCTCCGGATCCGCGTGGTGCAGGAGCGCTGCGATCCGCTCGCTCGTCTGCCGTCGATACTGCGATCGATCCAGGTGGTAAAGCAGTTTCATCAGGTTCGACGCCGAAGTCTCCACCGCCAGACATTCGGCGAGAAACTCCCGTTGTCCGGAGAAAAACGAGAGCCGGTTCTGCGCCGATTCGCGAATCTGCGGAGCATCGGACCGAGCCAGTTGACGCAACCGAGAAAGCAGGTCTTCCCAAGGATGACCGTCCTCGAACGGCGGCATGGGAAAACGGAACAGTGCCCAATATTGCAGATTCTCGCTTGACGAGTGGATGGCCGCGCGGATGGTTTCGAAGTCGGCGCTCTTTGCCACAGCGTCGGCTGCCCTTTGGATCAGCGCATCCTTCTCGGCATCCCCCGTCGAACCGAACACCGAGCCACCTTGAAACACACGCAACGAGCCGAACGAAATCAACGCTTCCAGAGCCGACAACTTGGTTTCTGCGTTGCTCAAACGGGCGATGGCTGCCTCGAGATCCGCCCGTGTGTGAATCTCGAGCGGAGCATCGCCGGCCATACAGCTTGTGGCAGAAACAGCCAGAAGAACGCAGGCAAAGCAAACGGGCCGAAACAGCATGGAGTCACCTCGTGGGTCGAGAACGAGTGTTTCGTTCAGTCTACCCGGTAGCCGGATGTTTTGCCAACTTCGCAGAAGGGCTGTTCTCTCGCACTCTCCGCACGCAGCCGTCTACGACGCCTCGCGGTTGGCGAACTGGGCGACTTGCTGGATGGCCTGCTTCATGCGTACGTGGTCGATTTCGTGAACATCGACACTGCGGCCGATGGCGCTGACCAGCGTCAGCGTGAACTGCCCGCCCAGATGCTGGCGGAATTCCTCCAGCCCGCGAAACAGTTCATCCGTCTCGGCGAGGGCCGGATCGCTGAGCGGCAAGCCCAAATCCCGCAGGCAATGAAGTACCCGGTCGGCATCGGCGGCTGGCAGACCTTGAGTGAGCGACGAATAGACGGTGTCGATCGCGACTCCGATGGCCACCGCTTCACCATGCCGGATGCGGAACCCGGTCATCGATTCCAGCCGATGGGCCGACCAATGTCCGAAATCCAACGGCCGGGCTTCCAGCATCTCGAACGGATCGCCGCCCTGCGTGATGTGGTCCAGATGCAGTCGAGCCGAGCGCCGGATCATCGGCCACGCCGCTCGCATGTCGCGCTGGCGGACTTGGCGAGCGACGGCGCACAGTTCGTCAAACATCGCGGTGTCCTTCAGCATCGACACTTTGACCGCTTCGGAGAACCCGCAGACGAAATCCCGGTCGCTGAGCGACTGTAACATGCGGGCGTCGTTGATCACTCCCCACGGCACGGCGAATGCACCCAACCAGTTTTTCTTGCGATACAAATTGACGCCGTTCTTGACGCCGACCCCCGAATCGCCCTGTCCGAGCGTGGACGAGGGCAATCGCACCAGACGAATCCCTCGATGCGCGATCGCCGCCGCAAATCCCACGGCGTCCAGAACCGCCCCGCCGCCGATCACCACCACATAGCTGCGGCGGTCCAAATTGGCGGCGTTCATGGCGTCCAGCATCCGCACGATCACCTGCAAGTCGTTCTTGATCGCCTCACCGCCAGGAACCACCTGAACGGGCGACTCGACTTCCAGCCTGTCCTGGTGATGCCGAGAGAAAGTGGCAAGGCGATCCAAGAGATCCGGCTGAGCTTCTGCCACGTTTTGGTCGATCCATAACTGGACTCGCGCCCTTTGGCCCGGCGACGGTTCGAGTAGTTCGGCCAGGACGTGTTGATCGGCACCCAAGACGTCGTCGGTAAACCGCAGTCGATGCGTGAAAGGCACGGAGAACGACACGTCAATGCAGGCATCTGGTTCGCGGGAGGTCACCTTGGCTCCTTCTAGGAAACGAACGACGCTGCCCGGAGACTGATTCCGCTACTCGCAGTCCCGGTCAGAGCGTTCTCTACTCTATCCGGTTGGGTTGGTGTCCCGCAAGGACCACCATCTCGTACTGTGGGACAGGATTCGCTTGGGTTTTCGGATCCGCGGGATGATTTTCTTGCCGATCCCCAGTTTGCCCCGTGTTTCGCGGGCCAACGGCGGTTTAGAATCTTCATTCCTCAAGTTCTGGCGGTTTTCCGTGCATCCCAGGAGCATTGCGATGACGTCCATTTCCCGACGAGTATTTCTGCGGCGCGGCGGCGTGGCCATCGCGGTGGCGACCAGCATGGCGCGCTGGGCGGGCGAAGTGGCTGCGGCCGAGTCCCGGCGACAGTTCACGATGGATCTCGTGTGCGGCGCCATTGGCGTCAACGCCGATCAGCGCGAGGCCATCCGATTGGCCCACGCGCACGGCTTCGAGTCGGTCGCTCCGTCGCCCCAGTTCTTGGCCGAATTGACCGACGGCCAGTTGGACGAACTGTTGGGCGATTTGCGAGCCAAACGTTTGGTCTGGGGTGCGGCTGGATTGCCTGTCAACTTTCGCCGCGACGAGACCACTTTTCGAACGGAACTGAAAGCCTTGCCGCAACTCGCGAAAGCTCTGCAACTCGCGGGCGTCTCGCGGGTCAGCACATGGATCGGCCCCAGTCATCAGGAACTGACCTACATCCAGAATTTCCGCCAGCACGCGGCGCGGCTTCGCGAGATCGCCAAGATCCTGGGCGACTGTGGACAGCGTTTCGGTTTGGAGTACGTCGGACCGAAGACGTCGTGGACCGGCTCGCGTTTCCCGTTCATTCACTCGATGGCCGAAATGAAGGACCTGCTCGCCGAGATCGCTCAGCCCAACGTCGGTTTCGTCCTGGACAGTTGGCATTGGTACACGGCGGGCGAGACGGCCGACGATCTGCGCAGTCTGCAAAACCGGGATGTGGTCGCCTGCGATTTGAACGACGCCCCGGCGGGTATCGCGGTGGACCAGCAGCGCGACAACAGCCGCGAATTGCCCGCGGCGACCGGCGTGATCGATCTGCGCGCGTTTTTGACGGCGCTGGTCGATATCGGGTACGACGGGCCGGTGCGAGCCGAGCCGTTCAATCGGGAACTGAACGCCTTGGACAACGAAGCCGCGGTCGAAGCCACCGCCGCGGCCATGAAGAAAGCGTTCGCTCTGCTCCACTCCGAAGCCGGTTGACGAGAAACGACTTGCAGACTAAGACCAAGGAAATGACGATACGAACCAACTTTTTCACCAAGGAGTAGCAAACCATGAAGAGCGGTGCGATCTGTTTGATGGCCCTGATCGGGATCGTGGCCCAAATGCCGGGCGCTGCGGCCCAGGCGGCTGAGCCTGCCGAGGATGGTTGGGTGTCGATGTTCGACGGCAAGACACTCGATGGCTGGATTCAGCGGAACGGCACCGCTACCTATCGAGTCGAGGATGGTTGCATTGTCGGCAAGACAACGGAAGGCAGCCCGAATTCGTTTCTGTGCAGCGAGAAGGAATACGGCGATTTCGAAATGACGTTCGAAGTCAAGGTGGACGACGCCTTGAATTCCGGCGTGCAAATCCGCTCGGTCAGCAAGCCGGAGATCAAGAACAGCCGCGTTCACGGCCCGCAGGTCGAGATCGCCACCAATGGCACCGCCGGGTACATCTACGGAGAGGCATTGGACACCGGCTGGCTGAGCGAGGACCGCTCGAATCCGGCCGCCAATGAGGCGTTTAAGAAGGGCGAGTGGAACAAGTACCGCGTACGGGCCGTCGGCAAGTCGATCAAGACTTGGGTAAACGACGTTCCGGTGGCCGATCTGGTCGACGAGAAGAGCAACATGCCCAGCGGCTTTATCGGTCTGCAGGTACACGGAATCAAGAAGGAAACCGGCCCTTACGAAGTGCGGTGGCGCAATCTGGCCATCAAGGACCTGACGGAGAAGTGACCGGGTCCATGAACCATCTTCCCGACTTCGAAACGTTCCGGCAGTTGGCCGAACGGTATCAATTGGTGCCGGTCTACCGGCGTCTGGTGAGCGATACGCTGACGCCGGTGACGGCCTTTCGCAAGATCGATTCGGGCGGAGGCGCGTGTTTGTTCGAGAGCGTGGTCGGCGGCGAAAAGGTGGGGCGTTACAGTTTCTTGGCTGCCGATCCGTTCCTGGAATTGGCGGCCTACGGCACCGAAGTCACCGTGGCCGATGCGGAGGGCCGTCGGACGTTCCAAGCCGCCGATCCCTTGCAGGAACTGCGCCGGCTATTGTACTCGGCCAGTGCGGCGAGGTTGCCCGAATTGCCGCCGTTCGAGGGCGGCGCGGTCGGCTACGCGGGCTACGACGTCGTCCGGTACGCCGAGCATCTGCCCAACGCGCCGCTCGACGACCGTCACTTGCCCGATCTGGCCTTCGGCTTCTACGACCGGATGGTCGTCTTCGACAACGTCGACAAGACGATGTACGCGGTCGTGATGGCTCAGACCAAGCCGGGCGGGGCCGATGACGTCTACCGGGAAGCCTGCCGCCGAGTGGACGAGCTGGTCGAGCAACTGTCATCGGGCGATACGGGCCTGAACTGCGCCGACATCGGCACCGTCGGCGATGCCAAGATCGAGTACGTGTCGAATTTCCGGCAAGAGGATTTCGAGTCCGCGGTCCGCCGCTGCGTCGATTACATCCGCGCCGGCGATATCTTCCAGGTTGTCATCAGCCAGCGGCTGGAGGTGCCGATCCAGTCCGATCCCTTCGAGATCTACCGCACGCTCCGCGTAGTCAATCCCAGCCCGTTCATGTTCTTCCTGCGCACGGGCGACGTGACTCTGGTCGGCAGTTCGCCCGAAATCATGTGCCGGGTCGTAGACGGCAAAGTCACCGTGCGCCCACTGGCGGGAACCCGCCGACGCGGACGGACCGAAGAAGAGGATCAGCGTCTAGCCGCCGAGTTGCTGGCCGATCCCAAGGAACGGGCCGAGCACGTGATGTTGGTCGACCTAGGCCGCAACGATGTCGGCCGCGTTGCCCGCTACGGCACCGTGCAACTGTCCGACGTGATGGTCATCGAACGCTACAGCCACGTGATGCACATCACCTCGAACGTCACCGGCCAATTGCAGCCCGGTCGAGACGCTTTCGACGCGCTGCAAGCTTGTCTGCCAGCCGGGACGGTTTCGGGTGCGCCCAAGGTGCGGGCAATGGAGATTATCGACGCACTGGAACCGCACCGCCGCGGTCCCTATGCCGGCGCGGTTGGGCATCTGGACTACCACGGCAACATGGACACCTGCATCGCGCTGCGAACGATCGTCGTGCAGGGCGACCGCGCCTACGTCCAAGCCGGCGCAGGAATCGTCGCGGACAGCCAGCCGAATCTCGAATACCAAGAGACCCTGAACAAGGCCCACGGACTGCTGAAAGCGATCGAGATCACCCAGCAGCGATGCAAACAGAGCTGAAGGTTGTCCCCGGTCGCCCCGGCAACGGCAGTGTCTCATCATCGATGCGATTCTCGTGCCGCAGGCCCCCTCCCAGCCCCCAGCAGCCCCGTCCGCTGGTGACGGCGTTCTCGCGAAGCGTCGTCGATGCAAAGGCGGCACTCGGATGACGGCCCGAATGACGGCTTACCATTTGTCCAATAACACCATGCTTGCGTGGTAGGGTGGACTTTAGTCCACCCAGGCGGATACTTAGTCCACCCAGGCGGACTGAAGTCCGCCCTACGAAGTTGTCCTTCGTGACGGGACTGGCCGGATCGCCGTAGATTTCCTGTAATGGATTCGGCCCTTCCGCTATTTCCATGTTGGAGTGAGCCAATGGCCCAAGATTCGTCCGACAATTCGGAAACCTTTGTGCAACTGATGACCGAACATCAGGGGCGGCTGTACGCCTATGTCCTGTCGCTGCTGGCCGATCCGGATCATGCCAACGACGTGTTGCAGGAGGCCAATCTGGTTCTGTGGCGCAACGCCGCGGAGTTTCAGTTGGGTTCGAATTTCCGGGCCTGGGCGTTTCGCATCGCCCATTTCCAGGTGATGGCGCACCGACAGCGGCAGTTGCGGGATCGACTGGTGTTCGACGACGAACTGCTGGCAGTGCTCGATCCAGCGGCAAGAGCCGTTGACGAAACCTACGTAGAGCGGCAGGAGCGTCTGACGGCGTGCTTGGAGAAGTTGCCGGAGGCCCAGCGCGGGTTGCTGCGTCAACGATACGCTGACGGCTTGTCGCTCCAGGCCATTGCGGACAGCGTCCGCCGAACCGCCAATGCGGTGGCCCAGACGCTGTTTCGGGTGCGCCGTACGCTGATCGACTGTGTGAGTCGCTTGGCGGAAGGAGGGGCGAATTGATGGCCACTCCGGAACAAGATGTCCTGCGCGAGATGGCAGGCTTGCTGGGCGCGATGACCGACGCCGCACTGGACGACGCGGAGCGGCGCCGCTTGGCCCAGTTGGTGCGCGAGGAGCCCGAAGCCCGCCGCCTGTACCTCGATTACTGCCAGATGCACGCGCTGCTGCGTTCCGCCCACGGTGTCCTCGCCGCCCTGGAGCCGCCCGCGGGGCAGCGTCGCAGGCGTGTGGGCTGGCGAGCGGTCGGCGTCGCCGTGCTCGCCCTGGCAGCCACGGCGGCGCTGGTGGTGTGGGTAGTCTCGCCGACGGATGGGCTGCAGCCAGCCATCACGTCGGCGAGTGGGGAAGTGCAGATCCTGCGTGACGGCCAGCGAATCCCAGCCGACGCGGGCGGGCGGATCCGGTCCGGCGAACGTCTGCTGACCGGCCCGAATGCCTCGGTACAACTGCACTTGGCCGACGGGACCAGCATCCGCGTGGGCGGCTCGACCGACGTCGGCTTCGTTCAAGAAAAAGCCGCACGCCAGGTTCAACTGAGGACGGGCGTGATGCACTGCGAAGTGACGGAACAGCCACCGGGCCAGCCCCTGGTCTTTCAGACTCCACACGCGGAATTGACGGTGCTCGGGACGGCTTTCGAGTTGCTTGCGACGCCGGTCGAATCGCGGGTGCGAGTCCTCGAAGGCCGCGTGCGTTGGACGGCCGGGGGGCGGAGCGTCGAGGTAGCCGCCGGGGAAGCCAGCACGGCGAACATCCAAGGGGTGCAAGCGTGGCAGCCGGTCTGCGACCTCGACTTCAGCACCTTGCAATCCATGCCGCCGCAACTGGAGACGGTGTACTGCGACAGTCCGAGTCTGCACACCGCCCAGCGGAAGATCGTGCCTGCGCCTGGCGGCGTCCGACTGGAAGACGGGAGCTTGCGTTTTGTGGACTCGCGGCAAGTGTTCGGCGAGCACGGACTGTTGGTCACGCGTTGGGCCGAGCCCGTCGGCGGTGACGTGGCGATCGAGGTCGATGTGGCTGCTGGCGAGCCGTGGTCGATGGGCCTGTCGGTTGATGGTGACAGCTTTCAGGGTTATCGCATCATCTTCATCGCCCCGAACTATCCCAACGGGATCAACGTGGACAGCATCTATCCGGTCGAAGCAACGCTGCTGGCGCAGGATCCGCGGCCCATCTCAACGGAGCAGGATCACACGCTGCGAGTCGAGAAACGCGGCGCGCAACTGCGAGTCTGGGTCGATCAGGAACTGCGGATCGACACCGAGCTGTCCTACCCCTTAGCGCCGGACCGCAAGCAAACCTTTGCGATCAGCAGCTTCGGAGTCGGACCGCAGGTCCGTGCCCTGCGAGTCTGGAAGAGCCGCGGGGGTTGAGCCATCGCTGGAAGGAACGGTATCGAGCCCTTCGGCGTACCGCACCCCGACCAAATCTCGCCGCCAACGAGCCAAGCACGTTCGCAGTCAAGCCCAGCACACCTCGCTCACCGCCCCCTACGCCGTGACGGTGCACGATACCGATGTCCATTCTGCTGTTGACTCGGCCTGAATGGGCGAGTCCAATGGGGACTTGCAGATCATGAGTTTATGAGGCACAGTCGAAGCCCATCAAGCGTAATTCATGGGCTCGGGACGGCGTCGCTAGTCCTTTCCAAGGTTTTGGGGTACGCCATGCACTGGAATGAAACGGACCTCTGGAATCGCAGCCTCGGGCTTGACGCCGGCTCGAATTCGGAACGTTCGGCTATTGAGGAGCTAAGAACCGCGTATCGCAATTTCCGCGCACGCGCGGAGATCCTTGCGGCGCAGATCGAAGCCGACGTACCGAGCCTCACGGACCATTCGGTCAAGCACCTTGATGCCCTTTGGGATATCTCTTCGACCTTAGCCAAGGGTGTCCCGTTCAACCCACTCGAAGCATTCGTTTTTGGTGGTGCAGTGCTGCTGCACGACCTAGCCAACTCAGTCGCGGCCTTCCCCAACGGGTCTGACGGCTTGAGAGGCCCTGAGTGGGATGATCTGGTCCACGCCCATTTCCGACGCAACCTGGATCGTGCCCCGAGCCCCGAGGAACTCCGCCAGCCGCCGCGATCCTTGCCCGAGCCCCTGCTTCAGCGGCTCCGCGAGATCCACGCCGCGCAGGCGGTGTCCCTCGCGACGGAACCGTTAAACAGGACGCAGGCCGCCGCAGGCCAAGTGGAGCCGATCTACCTGCTCGATAACCAGAGACTTCGCGAGGAGTTGGGGCACCTGATCGGGAGGATCGCACACAGCCACCACTGGCCGGCGGCCAAGGTCGAGGACGAATTCGCCGGCCAAGTCCATCCGGCGCCGAGCGGATACCCAGACTGGAAGGTCGATGTCCTGAAGGTTGCCTTGTTGCTGCGGCTCGCCGATGCCGCGCAGATCGACTCCCGTCGGGCCCCGACATTCGCGCTGGCCATCCGGCGGCCAACGGGAACGTCTTACCTGCACTGGAACTTCCAGAACAAGCTGAAGCGACCAGTGGTCCAGAGCGGTTATCTCGTCTACCACAGCGCGAAACCCTTCCGGGTCGAGGACGCCGAGTCGTGGTGGCTTTGCCTGGACGCCCTGCGAATGATCCACAACGAGCTAGCGGCGGCGGACGAGATCCTGAGTCGCTGCCGTCCAGAATTCCGCTTCGCCGCCCACGGCGTCGTCGGTCACGATTCGCCCGAGGTCGTCCTCCGTACCGTCGAGGTCGAGGGGTGGACCCCGCGCCGCGCAAGGATTGGCATCAAGGACGCTCTGGGGGTGATCAAGAAGTTCGGCGGAGAGCATCTGTACGGGAACGACCCAGGCGTGGCCCTGCGGGAGTTGCTGGCCAACGCCGCAGACGCGATTCGGGCTCGGAGGGTCCTGGAGGCGGAACTCCCACCGGACTGGGGTACGATCACGGTCACCGCTGGGTCGCGATATCGACGATGCCTATTGGTTGGAGGTGGCGGACGACGGAGTCGGCATGTCCGAGGCGCTGCTGAGCGGCCCATTGCTCGAATTCGGCACGAGCTACTGGGAGACGTGGCTCGCGCGCGAGGAACACCCGGGCCTGCTTTCGCGCGGGTTCGAGCCGACGGGGAAGTTCGGGATCGGCTTCTTTTCGGCTTTCATGCTGGGTGATCGGATCCGAGTCGTGTCCCGCGCCGCGCCGCGGTTCGGGGTCGACGAGAGCCAGATTCTCGCCTTAGAATTCCGGGACCCGAACTCGACAAACGCCCTGATCCGGCCGGCCAAGCCCGAGGAGTGGTTCCCCAAACCAGGGACGCGGGTACGCATCTGGCTCCGCAGGCATCCGAGCGAATCGCAGGGGCTCCTGTCCCGACTGCACAGCAGTCAGTGGATCATGGCCGTTATCGCGAGTATGTTCGAGAGGGGCTCCTCGTCGTCTAATCGCGTCCATGCCTTGGATGAACTCCTGTCTCGGCTGATCACCGGAACTACACCGACACTCGATGTGACCGTGAGGTCACGGATCGTGGAACCCGGCCGGGAGGCGGTCTACCGCTCCGTCATTGAAGCCAACGACTGGGTCACGATCCCGTTCGAACAGTTGCTCGAGCGCATGGGAGTCCAGTCCTTTCCCGGCATGGGCATCCTCGCGGACTCGGATGCGGTGCTACGGATGGGGGACCGGCCAGTCGCACGCCTCGCGGTGTCACGTGCGCTGGCCCCCAAGGCCGCAATCACCATCGGAGGTTTTGCCACCGGGTCGTGGTTGCGGTGCTTTCCGGGCATACTGATCGGCCACTCGCCGAACCTGACGCGGACCTCTGGCCGCCCCTGGCTGGACGCCAAGACCTTACGCGAATGGCTCCAGCGTGCCGAGGGCCGGCTGGCCGAAGCCTGTACCGACTTCGGGCAGGGATCGTGGTACGCCAGCCTCTTCCTCGAATTTGAGGTCCGCCCCAAGAAGATCCCGTGCTTCCTGTTCCACAGGAACGTTTTGCACTTCGATGGGATGGCGGACGCTGAGCTGCCCGCAACTGTATCGATCGTCCTGCCGGAGAAGTTCGACTGGACGCTGCCGAACGGCAATATACAGAGGGTCTCCTTCGACGATGCTGCCCGCTCCGAGCAGCTCCTGCTCCGCCCCGGGATCATCGTTGCCCCTGTCATCAAGACGAGCTTGCATGCCGACGACCGGGAAGGGTGGCCTCGATGGGGTGGCGAGGTGCTCCCCACGTTCCATACGCTTGACGGCCAGCCGTTCCCTTGGACGTTGCCGCTGCTCGCCGTGGAAGCGGTGGCTCAGAATTGGGGCATCGACCCGCTGGAGTTAGTTGGAAGGGGGCGTGAACTGATGCCGCGATTCGGAATCCAGATCGGGACCTATGCCAAGGCCCCGCTCAAGACAGTTGTCCTCACGCTTCGACGCCCGCGGAACCTGACTAAATCGCGATCCTGAGGGATGATGCCGTAATTTCACCCGAGCGAGCGAAATAGTTCAAGTGTCCTTCAAACGTGGGGCTCACCGAGAAACCGGCGTTTTTGGCGTGCGACGGATTCAAAATTAGCCGAATGCTGTGTCCCTGCGTTGCCGAGTGGCGTGTCGCGTGCTCAGCAGTCGGCCGGCTTTGGATGGTTGCGCGTATTGGAGGATGGGAGTGTCGCTGGTGATTGGCAAGCCTGCTCGTCGTGCTCGATGGCGAGGAACGCCACTACTCGGCGCGGGGCTCTGAACCCGCCTGTCTGGCGACTGGCAGGTCGGACCCTTCGACCGCAGCTCTCATGCGTCCCTGGACAGCAACGGTCGACTATTGCGGCTCGGTCGGTAGACCGGCCGCAACTTCGGCTGGGTGGCCCACGGGCGCTGAACATGGGGGTGCGCGGCTTGCATTCAACGCCCGCAAGCGACTTGCGAGTAGGAATATGGCTGGGGGGCGTGGTCGTCGGTACTGGTGAGATTCGACGCAGTTTCTCTGCAATAGACTCGGCCAAGCGGCGATTTCATTGGCGGAGAGTCACGATGTTCGCGGAATCGTCGCGAAACCGGTGGGCATTCCTGCAATGGATGACGGAACATCGCAGGCGGCTATCATCCGAAGGATTGGCTACTTGCGGTCGCCGCCGTCCAAATTGTCCAAGAGTTGGCGCTGACGGTCGGCGTCGCGTCGCAGAAGGTCGTCCAGAATCTGAGCGGAAACTCGAAACGTGGTTTGCCTGAGGGCAGCGAGTGCGGAAACGAGGTCAAGCAGGCCCCGCTCCGCGGCGATTTCGAGAACACCCAGAGTACCCGTCACAAGCAGGCCCGCCTTCCTGGCTACCGTCAGCGCGCGACGCTCGTCAATGAGCACCGCATCCGCATGAAGCTCCTGAGCCAGACTGATGGCGTGCGTCTCGCCGGTGCCCAGGCCAAGGCTTGGATCAATCCTGGCAGGTGCTCGAATCTCCAGCCAAGCCGGCGGGCCTGCCGCCCAGGCCCGCACGATCGTTGGCGCGCCGGGATGTTGCAATTCAGCCATCACGGCCGGTGGGGCGATGACTTGTCCGAAGAGCGACGGCAGGACTTCGGCGTGTTGGATCAACACAAGGTAGTTGAGCGGCGACGTGTCGGAGACGACGATCATGGGCCCAGCAGCTTTCGCAGACCCGCGACTTGCTCAGCCAATTCCGCGCTCGTCAGCAGATCCTCCGTAACCCTCCGGCGCCGCAGCACTTCGTCCGCTTGGCTCCGCGATAGACCAAGACCGTCGGCCAGCTCGCCGTGCGAAATCCTGCCTTCTCGGTAAAGTTCGATCAGCAGCGCCTCCTTGCCAGCCGCGGCAATGTCGCCTTTGTCGGAGCGAAGCTTCTCTTCGATGGCGCAGGGGAGTTCAATCGTTATGGCCATGGGTCACCTCCCAGGCGGTCCGCACAGCACCTGCGCGAGGCGTTGATGGACCGCCCATCGCATGTTCGTCCGTTCGTGGCTCTCGCCGCCGACGCCGACCGTGCGCCGGCGCTGCAATGATATCCTCTTCGGACAGTCCGGTCCAGGGTGCTCGCTGGCCACAGCGTATGGTGGCTTACGGGCGCTGAACGACGTGTTGGGGCGAAGATCTTGGTTGGCGTTACAGGCCCAATTGATAGCGTTTGGCTCGGTCTACGACGTCGGGATTCTGGCTGATCTGGCTGACTCGCTGCAAGAGCGGCTTGAAGCGGTCCATGTTCGGTTGGCGCAGGAAGCGGTGGTGCGCCAACTCGACGAGCGATTCGCAGGCGGTTTGGGCGAGTTCCGGTTGGTCCAGGTAGCCGGCGATCCAGTCGACGGCGTCCATCGTGCGGATGGTCGAGGCGCGTGTCAAAATCAATTGGCGATCCTCGGCCTTGCCGGCCAATTGCATGGCCGATTGCAGCAACCGGAGCGTTTGATCGTCGCCCCGGTCGTTCGGCAGAGTGATCACGCGGACGTAGGCACGCAGGGCCCGCTGTTGGTAAGCGCTGTTCTTCGAGTCGCCGGCCAACGCGATCAGCCGTTCGGCCACCGAAGCGTCCGGCCAGTTGCAGATGCCTCGCACGGCAGCTTCGCGCACGCTGGCATCGTCGCTGGTCAGTGCCGCGTCGATGATCTTCAGGGATTGCGGTCCGCCCAAACGGCCAAGCAAGGGCAGATGGAGCGAGGAACGGGCCAAGTCCACGCCGCTCAATGCTTTCAACACCGGCCCGGCCCGGTCGGCTCCGGCCGGTTGTTTTTCGCAGACGATCAGCAGCGTCTTTTCAACTTCGTCCCGGTGCAGACCCGGTGTCGAACGCTCCAGCAGTTTCAGCAGCCGGGGAACGTCGGTCGGATCGGGATCGGCGATACCGCGCAGTCCGTCCAGGGCGACGTCGTACACGGCGGGGTCGTCGCTGGCGGCAATCGCGACCAACGGATCGATGGCTTCGTAGTACACCATCTTTTTCAGAATGTCGACGATGGCCGGCCGCAGCGCCGGGCGATCGTTCAGCGCTTGAAGCAAGACCGGCCCCACCTGGGCCCGCGGCATCGCCGTCAGGGCCTGGGCAGCCAACGGACCCAATTCGTCCCCCGCCGCCAGCTTGTCGATCAGCATGGGGATGGTCCCGGCGTCGGCGATCAGGCCGAGGCAACGGATGGCGGCACGCTGCAACTGCGGCTGGTCGCTGGCCGCCGCCTTCAGCACCAATGGCAATGCTTGGGCACCACTGCGCATGGCGAGCAATTCCAGTAGCGCGACCCGAGCCGTTTCGGGAAGTTCTTCGTTTCGAGTCGCCAATTGTTCGAGCTGTTGGTCTGTGAGGATGGTGAGTTGGGCCGCGGCCACCTGACGCCGCACGCCGTCCTCCGACCCGAACCACTCGAGGACCGCGATTGGCAATCGGTCGCCTTCCAGCGCGAGCAGGGCGGTCAGCGACGCGCGGCGAATCCCCGCGGACTGCTTCGAACCGCTTAATAAGTCGTAGATCTCGCGAGCCGGTTCGACCTGCCCCGCTTCGGCGAGCCGGGCGGCGCAGGCGAGCAGCGCGACGGACACGTCGCGGGCCGCTGCCCCCTCGGTCGCAGTCGCCATGCTTCGCAGCTTCTGAGTCGCCGCCGGGCCCGCAATGCTGCCAAGAGCGCGCACGGCCGAAGCGGCCACGACCAGATCGGACGATCCGGCCAACTCGATCAGCACCGGGACCGATCCTTCATCGCGGCGAGCGGCCAGGGACTGGACCACTCCGGCCAACTGCGTGCCCTCCAGTTTCCCCAATGCATCGCGCAGCGCCTGTAGCGACTCCTCGCCCGCGATCGATTCGAGCGAATGGCGAGCCATCTCGGACGAATCGGGCTCGTTCAGCAAGCGTGCCAACAGCGGCACTTCCGCCGCCGTGCCGACTTGCCGCAATTGCAGGCAGATGTACTGCTTGGCGGCCGGTGTCGTGGCGGGCGCTTCGAGCAGCGAGGCCAGGCGCGCGGCGCACGCCGCGCGCGACTCGGGCGAACCCATCGCGCGAATCACCTCGTGGTCGATCGTCAACAGCGGGCCCAGATCGTCCCCGTACTGGTACTTGGGCATCGTCTGCCAGGCCTCGTCGATCGGCACTTCGGCCGCCGCCAATTGCGTGACGGTGACCAGGGAAATCCATAGCGAGAAGAACATTCTGCGTGTAGCTGAATTCATGGAACCGATTCCTTGCTTCCGGTCGGGGTGGTGGGCGGGTGTCAGGGGAAAGTCGCGTCGCATTCGCTGCGGGTCACGCTTCAGCATGTATCGTCGCGCTTGTTGGAGTTCACGCTTCAGCGTGTTCTTTCGTTCTCCGATTTTGTTGAAGGGCACACTCCAGGGCCAACACGCTGAAGCGTGAACTCCAGCGCCAACACGCTGAAGCGTGAACTCCAGCGTGCAAACCAGCGCGGACCTACATGGTCCACGGGCTTCGCGCCGCGCGGCCGAGCATTTGGTTGGCGTCGTCGTCGCCGACGAAGCGGTCGATCCGCGGATCCCACCGCAGTCGCCGGTCCAGACGCAGCGAGATGTCGGACACGTTGCCCAAGGCGCTGGCAGCGTGACCGTCCTCGACCGGCGCCACCGGATCCTGCCGCGTGCGGATGCTGCGGAAGAAGTCCGCCGTGTGCGCCGTGTACGGATTCGAATGTTCGGGGCTGGCGTGCAGATGCAGTTCGTCCGGCTTCAGTTTGACTGTCAACAACGAAGCCGGTTCGGCCCAGATGCCGCTGCGGTTGGCGTGGACCCACCCCGCGTCGCCTTCGAATTTGCAGCCCTGCTGGTTCGGGTTGCCGGTGTTGGTGAAACTCATCTTCAGGCCGCTGTCCCAATCCAGGTCCATCTGCCAGGAGATCCAGGTGTCGGTCATGCCCTCGGTTGGCAGCACGCCGGTGCCCTGGATCTCGAACGGCTCCTGGAACACCTCGGGGCAGCCCCAGCCGGCGATGTCCAGATGATGCACGCCCCAGTTGGTGATGAAGCCGGCGCAGTAGTGCGAGATCATGTACATCGCCAGCCACTCGCAGCGCTTCGTGTCGAACGGGATCAGCGGAGCGGGACCGGACCAGAAATCGTAGTCGAAACCCGCGGGCGGATCGCACGGCGGCTCGACCGGATACGTCCGCCCGCCCGGCGCCCCGACGTAAATCGTATGCACCTTGCCGAGATAGCCGTTGCGGGCCAGTTCGCAGGCGTGGCGGAAATGAGTCGAACTGCGTTGCTGCGTACCGGTCTGGAATACGCAACCGTACTGGCGCACCATGTCGCGGATGCGGATGCCCTGGTCGATCCAGCGTGTCACCGGCTTCTCGCCGTACAGATCCTTGCCGGCCTCGATCGCGCGGCTGTAGACGACTCCGTGCCAGTGGTCCGGGACGCAGCCCCAGACGACGTCGATGTCATCGCGTTCCAAGACTTCGCGGAAGTCGTTGTAGATCTCGCAGCCGGTATACTGCTGCTGCCCGACGCGTTCGGCGTAGAACGAATGGACGTTGCGCTGCGCCAGTTCCGCCCGGTCGCGGCGGCAATCGGCGATCGCGACGACTTGGTGGTCCGGCAGCGGCCGCATGGCTTGCAGCGAACTGGTGCCCCGGTTGCCGACGCCGAACATCGTGATCGTAATCCGTTCGCTGGGCGGCAAATTGCCGTCGCGTCCCAAGGCGGATGCCGGAACGATCCGGGGAAGGGCAACCGCGGCCGCAGCGCCCCCCAGGAAGCTTCGGCGTGAAATCGTGGTTCGCATGGTACTGATCCTTGTGCTCGTGACTCGATTCCGCAATCCCGTCCATTATGGGCAGGCACAAGGGCTGTCGCTAGTAGCGTGGGCGGAACGGACTTCACGCGTCAGTGTTGGTGGCTGCCGTGCTGGTGGACCTGCCCGTCGTCGGTCACCAACGGACTGCCGCGGTCGCCACGGGCAGCGACGTAAGCGATCAGGTCGAGGATCTCGTCACGCGTCAACTTGTCGAGCAAGCCTTTGGGCATCGTCGAGACGCTGGACTTCTCGCGGTACTCGATGTCGTCGCTGCGGATCTCCAGCGGCGTGGTGCTGAGCAACGGATTCTCCAGGATCTTCACCGACCGGTCGGTCTCTTCGACGATCATCCCCGTCAGCACTCGGCCGTTGGCCAGTTCGAACAGATAGGACTGGTATTTCTCGTCGATCCTGAGCGATGGTTCGAGCGTGTGTTTCGCGATCTCCAGGGGCGTCATCTCCTCGTTCAGCTTGGTCAGGTCCGGACCGACCTCCTGCCCCTGGCCATCCATCTTGTGGCAGGCCAGGCAGTTGGCCACCTTGAAAATCTGTTGACCGCTGGCGTACGAGCGAGCTTCTCCCGAGCCCAAACCGGCGACCCGATCGGCCAGATCCTCCAGTTTCCACTCGGTTCGCGGCCGATGGTCCCGCAGCAGGGCGTCGCGGATTTCGAGCGGATGCGCCGCGAGATAGCCTTCCGGATCGGCCAAGTAGGCGTCCAAGTCCGCGACGACATACAACGCCCCGTACATCCGCCGCCAATGGCCGGGGTAGGTACAGACGTAGGGATAGACGCCGCACTCGGTCGGCGCGGTGAAGGGCAGCCTCTGCGTTTCGCGAGGCTGCAGCAGGCGGCTGGCCAGCAACACCTTGTTCGATCTCGGGACGTAGCCGCGAGCGATCGCGTCGGGCGCGGCCGCGGTCTCCTCGGCCAACATGCCGATCTCTTCGAGCGAGCCGGGCACGGTGATGGCCAGGTTGTGAGGCATGATGTCCGTGTTCTCCAGCAGGAACTCCACCGGTCTGCCTGCCTGGATGGCGATCAGTTCCCGGTCGAACACCATGCGGTGAGGCACCGTGCCGATGCGGACGATCTGGACGCCCAGTTCCCGCAGTTGCTTGCGGACCCGCTGCGCATCGTCGGCCGGCAGCAGCGAGGCAAGCGCGTCGGCAAACTCCATCGCCGCCATCGCAGACGGCGTCGTTCGCTGGTCGTCCGGCAGAGCGCCGAGCGGAGCGAGCACGACATCCAACAGCGGACGCGCCTCGTCCGCCGGCCAAGTGTTGCGGGGCAACCGCTGGATCGCGCGGATGGCTGCGGGCCGGTCGATGTCCTCGCGAACGAAGCGAGCCAACGCGCGGAACGTCTCGGCCTCCTGGCCGCGGACGCTGGTCAGCGCATTCATGGCGGCGCGGCGGACCAACCCTTCCGGACCGCCGCCCGCCAAAGCAAACTCGGCCTTGGGCTTAGGGGCCGGAATGCCTTCCTGGCGGAACACCTCATTTCGCCCGGCGTCCAGTACTCGCAGTGTAAAGCCATCGAGCCGGTCCCCGAGACTGCCTTCAATGCGATTGTAGACCACGATCGAATCGACCGGGAATTCTTCCCCCAGATCGACCTCCCACCACGGGTCGGACGTATTCTCCTCGGTGTGCGTCTGGCCACCGGAACCGTAGGATTCGTGCGTGTTGCCGTCGATGCCGCGCGCGGCGTCGCCGCCGTGCGCGGTGTTCTTCTGCGACGCCCGGCCCTGGCGCGCGACGTTGCGGCCTTCCGAGTAGACCTCGACTTCGGCCAGCGTCAGCGTGCGGCGGCCGGAAAGTCCGACTCGCACGAACCGCCCGTAACTGCCCTGTCCGCGGCCATCCGGCATCGCGAGCGGCTCGGGCAGACCCTGCAACAACGGCAGGACGTTGGGGTACAACGCGTCGCGCAGACGAACGTCCGGAATGACCGGCATGGCGGTCAGCAGATCGCGTAGCGAGCCCGCGGACGTGAGCGCCAATTGCCACGCTTGGTCGATCCGCCGGTCGGCCAGCAGAATCGCGACGAAGCCGGCCTGGCGGACGACCGGTTGCCGGGCTTCAAGGGCCATCTGTTCCAATTCGTCGCGCACCGCCGCCAACTCGGCGGGCTGTCGCCCTCCGATCAGCAGCCTCACCAGGTCGAACACCACGCTGGCCGCTTGACTCTCCTCCCCCGTATCCAAGCCGCGCAGCGCGTCCAGCAGCACGCGCAGCGGCGTGACGTTCCGCTCGGCGGCCAAGCCTTCAACCGCTTGCTGACGATGTTCGTCCGGAACCGCGTCGCGGAACAGCAGTTCCAGGTTCACGGCGCGCGAACGGTCCTTGGCCAGCAGTTGCTCCAGACTCGTGTTCTTCAAAAAGAACCGGGCTCCGGCGTCCGTGGTCACGGCGATGGGCATACCTTCGCTCAACGCCTTTTTCCAGTACGGCTCGATCGTCTTCATCGTCTCGCCGTATACATACTGCAAGGACGCATCCATGGGGCGCTGAGCGGCCACGGCGGCGACCTCGACGGCCGACGGATCGGTGAAGAAGCTTGCCGCCCGCACGGCCTCCAACCGCACCCGCGGGTGATCGTCGTCGGCCAGTCGCTTCAGCCGGTCCAGGCAATCGTCGATGCGGTCGCGCCAGCAACACAGCACGCGAACCGCTGCGGCACGCGCCCGGTGGTCGTGCTGTTCGAGCACCCGGTCCAGCAACGCGGTGTCCACGATGTTGTGGTATTGATGCATCCAGAGCGCTTCGGTCAGTTGGTGCGAGTAATCGGGATCGCGCGGATCCAGCGTTCCAAGCCAGCGGTGTACCGCCGCGATCACTTCGCCGGCGTCGCGGGCGCTCATTTCCAACTTTGCCCGGTATCGCACGCGGTCGTTCGGGTCTTTCAACAAGGCGACCAGCGCGTCGGTGGCCGCGTCCGCAATAGGCGGCGGGGCCAGCAGCGGACGGCTCGGGTACGTGACGCGGTACACGCGACCGTGCTTGGTATCGCGGCTGGGATCGCGCAGGTTGTGCTGCATGTGGCCGATCACCGGGTTCTGCCAATCGGTGAAGTACAGGGCGCCGTCGGGGCCGATCTCCAGGTCCACCGGGCGGAAGTTCGGGTCCGACGAAGAGACCACCGGTTCGACCTCGCCGCCAACGATGCTGGCGCCGTCTTCGCGGATCTCATACTGCAAAATGCCTTGGAAGCCGATCACGTTGGCCACCAGCAGATTCCCCTGGTTTGCCGGCGGGAAATGCTGGCTGGACAAGATCTCGGTCGCGGGACAGGGACGTGTCCGCTGGTTATAGACCGACGGGGCGGCGGCATGCTTCTGCGGAAAATTCATATTCCCGGAGATCAGCGCGCCGTCGTAGGGCACCGCCCCCGTGCCATCGTGGATGATCTGCCGCGCCCAGCGGTCGAAGACGTGCCCGTGCGGGTTGGCGAATCCGTAGGCGGCGTAGACTTCGAAGCGGCCCGTCTTGGGCTCGTAGCGGAAGACACCCGCGTTGGCCGACCGAGCCGGAGGGCCGTGCGGCGTCTCGACTTGCGTGTGGTGAAACGTGCCTTCCTGCAGATACAACGCGCCGCCCGGGTCGAACGTGAAGCTGCTGACCGAGTGGTGCGTGTCGGCGGAATCGATGCCGTGCAGAATCCGCTCGCGATAGTCGGCGCGGTCGTCACCCGTCGTGTCCTTCAGGAACAGGATGTCCGGCACCATCGCCACGATCACGCCGCCCCCGTAGAACTCGAAGCCCGTCGGGTTGTGCAACCCGTCGGCAAACACCTGGCACTTGTCGGCGCGGCCGTCACCGTCGGTGTCTTCCAGGATCAACAGCTTGTCATTCATCTTGTCCTTGGGCTTCCAGTGCGGATAGCTTGGCCAGGCGCAAACCCACAGGCGGCCGCGCGTGTCGAAGGCCATCTGCACCGGGTTCACCAGCACCGGAAAATCTTCCTCCGAGGCGAATAGATTGACCTGCATTCCCGCGGCCACGGTCATCTTGCCGATCGCTTCCTCGCCGCCCAGAAACACGTGTCGCCCGTCCGGCAGCGGCCCGGGCTTGTTCGTCTTGACCGGGATGAACGGCGGGGTGTTGCTGTCGTCCACCTGCAGGTCGCCGCCCGCGGCGACGGCCCAGATCCGGCGGTCGCGGTTGGCTGTCATCACGTCCAGGACTTCCATCTCGCGCTGCATCACCTCGCGATTCGTCTGACCATCGACAAAGGTCAGCCCGGCGCGGCCTCCGAAAATGGAATACCCGTCGGTCGTGCGGTAGCGGTGGAACCAGTAGAAATTCTTGTCCAGCACGGCGGCGCGCAGCTTTTCCAGCGACTCGAACGGCGCGGCGGCCGAAACGTCCGGGAACAACGCTTCGAGGATCGCCTGGGCCACCAAACGGTTGCCTTCGGTGTTCAGATGGATCCCGTTGATCGTCAGAGAACGGCCGCGCAGCGAGGTGCCCGTCCCGGTTCCTTCACGGTCCTGCCCGCTTGCCGCCTGCTGGTACATCCGCTGCGTCGCGGCGAACAGGTCGATAAACAACACGCCCTGTTCGGCCGCCACGTCGGCCATGGCGGCGGTGAACATCGCCAGCCGCGCATTGTTGTCGCGACCGTCCGGCAGATTCGGATCGCCCAGATTCTCGTGCGCGATCGGCGAGAACAGCACCAAACGCGGCGCGCTGCGACCGTTGTACTGCTTGCCCAAGGTTCCTCGCACAAAGGCTGCCAGATCCGACTTGAATTTCGGCAACCCTGACTCGCCGGCGAAGGACTCGTTGTAGCCAAAGAACGCAAACACGACATCCGCCCGGTTGCGGGTCAAATGGTCGTCGGGGCTGCCAAAGTTGCTCGACCGCAAACGCACCGTCAGTTCGTCGGCGGAGAACCCCAGGTTGCGGAAGACCAGTTGATGTTGCGGAAAACGGTGCTGGATCAGCGTTTCGAGCCAGCCGTCGTGTTGCATTCGCTCGGCCAGCGTATTGCCGATGATGCAGATGCGATCCCCCGGCTCCAGTTTCAGGCTGTCCGCCTGTAAGCCGCTGTTGGCGGCCAGGACGATCCCCCAAGCGATGCAGGCACGGCAAGCGAACGCAGGGCCTGAGATGGTGGTTTGGATGCTGAGCGGCTCATTCATGTTGGGGGCCTCCAAAGCTGCGGAAATACTGGGACCGGCGGATCGCGACCGACCATTCGCCCCGTTTTCGTGGCGTTGGTTCGTGCTCCGTCCCGTTTTGCCATGACCTCGCGGCGGATTTTG
Source organism: Pirellulaceae bacterium (assembly GCA_023382975.1). Lineage (GTDB taxonomy): Bacteria > Planctomycetota > Planctomycetia > Pirellulales > Pirellulaceae > SKKK01. The sequence continues at coordinate 33,267 of JAHDXO010000043.1, read as the reverse complement.
GAACTTCAAAACGTGACAAGAGTATAAAACGAAGACGTTCGGCGAGTCACCCCCACGGATCATCTATGCACAAGACTGGAATCCCGTAGCTTTCGTTCCGAGACTCTCCACTAGAAGTGAAACTAGCAAAGATCCGCAATTAGGGTGTCATAGGAAATATATTCCAGCCGTTCCGAAAGTGCTGATCGTATCTGTTATGCGGAACCGATAGAGTTGCCTGAACGGATGTGTCTCGCGGGAGATCGAGCGAGACGAGCCCATTTGGCAAGGTCTTGTGCCGTGGAGAGATTTCGATGACATTGCAACGGTTTCGGTGGATCGCCGTAGTCGCTTCCCTTCTCACTGCCGCCGGTGGCGATCTGAAAGCACAGACGGGAATGGGGCAAACTTTCAGCTACGCACCGCAACCGGTGGCGTACGGTGTGGCGCCCGGGTATGCCATGGCACCCGCCGCGGTTCCCAGCGGGGCCGGCTTCAGTTTCGTTTCACCGGCCAGCTATGCCGGAGGCGACGGGATGTACTCGGGCGGCCCGGCGATCATGGACGGCAGCGCGGCCTGCACGTGCGACGAATGCACCGCGTCAGGCAGCGGGCTTCGCCGCGGTCACCGGTTGGGCCAAGGGATACGGTCGATTCTCGCGTTGCTGGCACCCTACGGCGAAGGCGGCTGTTGTGCTCCGCACTGGTTCGACGTCCACGCGGAGGCCGTGTTTATGAACCTTGATAACGGAGGGCGATTCGTCGAGTTCTCCAGGGATACGAGCAACGTCAGTCGCATCACATCCAGCGATCTGGGCCTGAGCAACGAACCGGGGATGCGAATCACGGGAGCGTACCAGACCGGTCCGGGCAGCAATCTGGAATTCACTTACTTCGGATTGTTCGACTACTCGACCACCGCCACGGCGACGGGCAACGAGGATCTGCTTTCGGTCTTCAGCGACTTCACGGATTTGGCGCCTCCGAACGGGTTGGAGCAATTCGACTTGGCCAACTTGCATCAGGTGACCCAATCGCACGACTACGACAGCTTCGAACTGAACTACCGTCGCCGTTGGCTCGGTCCCACTTGTGCGATTCAAGGTTCGTGGCTGGTCGGCATTCGCTATGCCCATGTCATCGAGAAGCTGCGTTGGCTCTCGGTTGTCGAACGGGATTCAAACGGGGACGGATTGTTGGATACCGGCGGCGAAGGATACTACAACCTGGACGCCACCAATTACATGACGGGGGCTCAGTTGGGCGGCGACACGTGGGTTTGTGTGCTGCCGGGGCTGAACGTCGGCATCGACGGCAAGTTCGGCATCTACGGAAACAACGCTTCCCAACGGACGTCGATCTACAGCATCGATTTCGAGGACGATTTCATCGGGATTTTGCCGACGGAGCGGATCTCGAACGACCGCGTCACGTTCATCGGCGAACTGAACCTGATGGTCACCTACCGCCTGAATCACAAACTGACCCTACGAGGCGGATACAACCTGATGTTCATCGACGGTGTCGCGACCGCGATGAACAACTTCAATCCCGACATCCCGCAGTTGACCGAGCGAACGCCGTTTGTTTCGAACAAAGGCGACCTGTTCTACGACGGCTTCTCGATCGGTGCCGAGTACATGTGGTAAGCGAGGCCGTCGGCAAACGGGACGGCACGGTCCCGCTACACCGACTGGAACGAGCCGAGCGATTCGGCGAAGGCTTGACGCAGTTCGCCCTCGCGAGTGCCGTTCCACCAGTCAAGGAATTCGCCGCGCAGCGACTCGGTGTGCGATTGTTCGGCATCCCGCCGAGTTGCAAGATAGTCGCGTTCGGCGTCGGAATCGGCCTCCTGGATCCAGCGGTCGAGTCGTTGTTGGGCGGTGGCGTGATCGTTGATCGCGCCCAGCCGGTCCTGCAAGTCCTTGATCATCGGATAGACATGTTCGCGGAGCGCCGCAGGCAGTCCGCAACTGAGCAGTTCGATCGTATAGCGCACGTTCTTTCCCGCGATGCGCAATTGATGTAGCGTGCGGACGTCAGACAGATCGGCCGCCGCGAACAGGAAGAAGTCTTCGGCTTCGGCCTGCATCCGGCAGACGGCCCAGTCGCCGAAGCGGACGGTACCGGCTTCGGCGCGCCGCCCGGTCCCGGTGCGGCTCAGCAGCTTGGCGGTGCGCCGCGCCAGGCTGCCGCTCTTGCCAAGTTTCCGGTACACGGCCACGATCGGCTCCTGAACCCGGTGCCGGTGCGTCTGGACTTTCTCGAGCAGCATTTTGGCCGCGAGGTCGTCTTGGTCCTTGCCCAGGCGATGCGCGAACACATCGTCGTCGCGGGCATCGTTTGCGGCGCGGCGGATCCGCTTCAGGTGCTTGGCCACCCGCTCCACGCGCCAAGCGGGCATCAGCCCCTGATACAGATCCAGGGCGGCAGCGGCGCGGCGCGACCAGACCCGCATTTGATGCACGTGTTCGACGTCCTTCTCCGATTGCGTCGCCGCTTTCTCCAGATATTCCTGCACCGCCTGGAATCTCGCGCCAAGACTACGGACGGCCACCGCCGCGACGGTTTCGTCGGGCGAGGCTTCGGCCCATCGACTGTAGCTAGCCATACGGTTCACTCCTCTCTTGCAGCGGCCCGATGCGGTTCGAACATGGTCGGCTGGCTTTGCTGTTGCTGCTTTTCGGCTTCGCACGCCAGTTCGTACAGATGTTGCTGGTGACGATGAAGTCGGCGGCTCTTGGAAGGTTGCGGCCGCGAGTACGTACCGTCGGACAGAATCTTGCGGGCCTTGACGTTGTCCCGCTGGTAGGATTTCAGCATCGCGATCAACCGACGCCGACTATCGGCGTCTTCGACGGGGACCAGCAGCTCGATGCGGCGGTCCAGGTTCCGGGGCATCCAATCGGCGCTGGAGATCAGCAGCAGTTCATCGCCTCCGTGGTAGAAATAGATGATGCGGCTGTGCTCCAGGTAGCGGTCCAGGATGCTGACGACGCGGATGTTGTCGCTCAGTCCGGGCTCGCCCGGCCGGAGGCAGCAGATCCCGCGGACGTTCAAGTCCACGGGCACGCCCGCCTGCGACGCCGCGTACAGCGCGTCGATGATCTTCGGGTCGGCCAGCGAATTCAACTGGCCCATGATATGCGCCTTCTGGCCTTCCCGCTTGCGCGCGATTTCGCCGTCGATCAGTTCCAGCAAACGCTCGCGCAACGTGAACGGGGCGGCCGCCAGCTTGCGGTACTGCAGGGGTTGCGAGTATCCCGTGATCGCATTGAAGAAACTGGTCGCGTCGGCGCCCAGGTCCTCGTCGACCGTCAACATGCTGATGTCGCTGTACAGCCGGGCGGTCACTTCGTTGTAGTTGCCGGTGGCGAAGTGGACGTACCGCCGGATGCCGTGCGGCTCGCGACGGATCACGATGCAGACTTTGGCGTGCGTCTTCAGCCCCTTGACGCCGTAGATCACCTGGGCGCCGGTCTGTTCCAGCGTTCGTGCCCATTCGATATTGCGGGCCTCGTCGAACCTCGCCTTCAACTCGACCAGCACGGTCACATTCTTGCCCCGTTCGGCGGCGCGCTGCAAGGCGGCGACGATCGGGCTGTCGCGGCTGGTCCGGTACAGGATCACTTTGATCGCCAGCACCTGCGGGTCGACTGCCGCTTCTTCGATCCACCGCACGACCGGTTCGAAACTCTCGTAGGGCAGCGACAGCATGATGTCCTTGTGGCGCACGATGTCGAACATGCTCTGCGTCGGATCGACGTCCGGCGAGCGGCGCGGCGTCCAGGGCTCGTACCGCAATTGGTCGAAACCGGAAAGGCCGGTCAGCCGCATGAAGGCCGACAGGTCCAAGGGCCCCCGCGCTTCGTAGACATCGGCCGAATCGACTTCCAGCGCGGAACGCAGGAACTGGAGCAGGCCGCGACTGGCTCCCGCCGCGACTTCGAGCCGCGCGCAGTGACTCTGCTTGCGGGCGTCCAGCACTTCTTCCATGCCGGCCATCAGATCCATGGCCATGTCCTCGCGGACGCCCATGTCGGCGTTCCGCGTGATCCGGAACGGGACGACTTCCAGAACCTCGACGCCGGGAAAGAACTGGTCGGCGAAACAGCGGATCACGTCCTCCAGCAAGATGTAGTGGTGACCCCGATCCGACGGCAAACGAAAGAACCGCTGCGGCGACGAGCCGAAAGGGATGATCGCAAAACGTGGCTCCTGATCAGCGTCGGCGGGCGCCAAGCGGACGCACAAGTTCAGCGCCCGGCCCAGCAGCAGTGGAAACGCATCCACCGTATCGACCGCCATCGGCGTATAGACGGGGAAAACTTCGCTGTCGAAAACGTTTTTCAACACGGATCGTTGCTGCTCGTCCAGTTGCTCGGGCACCAGCCGCCGCAGATCTGCCTCCGCCAGGCCGGGTTCGATCTCGTCGAGCAGGCAGGCGTACTGGGCGGCGATAAACTGGTGGACCCGCTGGCAGATGCTCTTCAATTGGTGAAGCGGCGTCAGACCGGCGGGGTCGCGTTTCCGCCGCCCGCTGCGGGCCAGCATCTGCAATCCGCCGACCCGGACCATGAAGAACTCGTCCAGGTTCGACGACGTGATGGCCAGGAACTTCAGCCGCTCCAGCAGCGGGATCTCCCGATCCAAGGCTTCGTCCAGAACTCGCTGATTGAATTCGAGCCAGCTCAGTTCGCGGTTGACGTACTTCGATGCTTTTCGCGGCATTCCTATTTCTCCGAAAACGGCTCCGTCCCCGATTCCAACTTCCCTGCGGGTTTCCGGCGTCCGAAAACCCGGCCGATCACCCGGGAGCTACAACTCGGATGCGTTTCTCAGAACTACGGGCATCCCGAAGATCTCGGTGAACATCTTGCCCTTCTGCGACAGCGCCAACTGTTCCAGCGAGAGGTCGTCTCCGGTCGGAACCGAAATCACCAGCGAGCCGTCCTCACGCGTACAGGCGATGTCGCGGATTCGCTGGCTGCCCGAGCGATCCAACGCATCCGCCACGCGCAGGATGGCTGCCATCTTGGCGACGTTCGTTTGGCTCTCCCAGTCCAGCGACGCATACAGCGGATGAATCGGCCGCGGCGTCGAACGGCGATGGTAGCGGGCCGTCAGCGCCGCCAACGTCACGTCGCGCTCGCTCAAACCAAACAACTCGCCGTGCATGATCAGATACATCGAATGCTTGTGATGGCTGCGAGCGTTCACGGCATAGCCCAAGTCGTGCAGCAGCGCGCCGATGTAAAGGATCACTTCGTGCCTGGCGTCCAGGGCGTGCTCGCGCTGCAACGCTCGGAACAGCACCTTGGACAGCTCCGCAATGTGCCGGCCATGCGCTTCGTCGAATCCCAGACGCCGGCCGTAGTCCACCGCCGAACGAATGATCTGGTGAACGAAATCGTCGGTCCAGGCCTCGCGCAACGCCATCTCCTTGATCAGACCGTCGCGCAGATTGATGCTGGAAACCTGGATCTCCTCCAGCTCCAAGGCCGTCGCGATCTGCACGTAGGCCAGCAGCGCCGGTCCCGCCGCCTCGGCGTCGGTGTACGCCAAGTGATAGTCGCGTGCCACTTCCTCGACCGAACGTGCCAAGATGTCCTCGGTCAATTCCCGCAGCGACCGCAGGCGCAGTGCGGCCAAGCCGCTCGGATCCCAATCGGCTCCCAGTTGCTCGACAGCGAACCGCACATCGCCGCCCAGCGCGATCATCGTCGGCCGCAGGTCCCGCGGAATGCGCTGCCGGATCTGACTGACGCACCGTTGGATTTGACTTTCCATGATCCGGCGCACCTTGCGGGTCGGGGCGTGGTACGACTCGATCGTTCTCCGCAACCGCAGCGCACCCAACCGGTAGATCTGCGAATGAGCGACGTCGCCGCCCTGGAACAGCAGCACTTGGGTGCTGCCGCCGCCTACCTCGACAATCAGCGTCCGGCCTTCGGCCAGATCGGGCCGCGTCTGGAACAACGGTCGGACCCCCAGGAACGTCACCCGGTTGACCGCTGCCTCGTCAAACGGTTCGACCTGGAACCCCGTCGCCACGTAAATCCGCTTCAAGAAGGCCAGCCGGTTCGTCGCCTCGCGCACAGCGCTGGTCGCCACGACGTGGATCCGATCGCGACTGACGATCCCAAACTCGTTCAGTTTCTCGCGATAAGCCCGTAGCACTCGCACGCAGTCGTCCGTGGTCGCCGGATCGATCGCGCCTCTGGAGAACGTGTCCCGCCCCAGACTGACCGCCTGGGTCAGGTTTTCCAGCGTCCGCACGGGTCCGTCCTCGATGATTTCGGCAATCGCCATGCGAATGGCCGAAGCTCCGATGTCGACCACTGCCACTAGTTTGGGTAGACGCGGAGCGACGGGTGCCAGCGATTCAGGTTGGAGAGTGGAATCGAGCGACATTTTGCAGCCTAAGCAGCGCATAACCGTCCAACAACGCAGCGTTCCAAGATAATGCGAGCCCCGCGAATCGAACAGTAACCCGCCACCAAAATTCCAGGCCAGCGGCGGATTGCAGGGCCGATGTCTGCACATCACACGGGGAAAACCCACTCAAATATGCCAAGAACCCCCGCTTCTCCGAATCCGGCAGCGCCACGACGCGCCAATGCCTGTCCGAAAACTTAACGAAAACTTAACAATCGCAGCATGTACCGCGTTTCTTCGCAGTTTTCGCATCGACGAACCGCAACAAAATCCCGCGACAGCCTGCTGACAGCTTCATGGTTTCTGAATAAAACATTAACGTTCTGAAGGCACTGCCGACCGTTGCGGCAAAGCCAGAGTCCGGACGAAACAAGGAGTTGCGGGGATGAGCAGAACGGATCGATGGCAGCCGGCGGCGTGGGCAGTGATTTCCGTTTGGCTGGCCGGCTGCGGCAGCGGCATGCAGTCGGGCGGCGGCGGGGCGGGCAACACGGTCATTCGCGTCGAGGGCTCGGACACGATGGTGAACTTGGCCCAGGCCTGGGCCGAAGAGTACAGCAAGATCCATCCCGAAGTCCGCATCCAAGTCTCGGGCAACGGCTCGGGAGTGGGCATCGCCAGCCTGATCGACGGCGTGGCCGACATGGCGAACTCCAGCCGCCAGATGCGCGACAAGGAACTCGCTCGGGCCGAGCAGAACACGGGGCGACGTCCGGTGGAACACGTGGTCGGCATGGACGCTCTGGCGGTGTATGTTCACAAAGACAATCCGCTGGACTCCATCACCGTCGATCAGTTGGCCGAGATCTACGCCGACGGCGGAAGCATTACCAATTGGTCCCAACTGGGCGTGAAGAACGTGGGCTGCAAGACGGACGAAATCACGCGGGTGAGCCGTCAGAACAACTCGGGAACCTACCACTACTTCCGGCAAGCCGTGCTGGGAGACCGCGACTTCAAGCTGGGATCGATCGACCAGAGCGGCTCGAAGGATGTGGTCGCCCTGGTCGCGCAGACGCCGTGCGCCATCGGTTACAGCGGGATGGGATATCACACCGACGACGTGAAGTGGTTGAAGGTTGTCGGCAAGGAGGGCGGCGAGGGGGTCGAACCGAGCGTGGAATCGGTCTTGGACCACACCTATCCGATCGCTCGTCCCCTGTTGATCTACACGTTGGGCGAGCCGACGGGGGCGGTCAAGGAATATCTGGACTGGATGCGCTCGGAGACCGGCCAGAAGATCCTCGCCGACCTGGGGTACATCCCTCTGGACTTCTCCGCGCCCCCGACGGAGACACCGTGACCCGATGAGTCTTGCAGAATCGAGCCGCGGTGCGAGTTCCCCGTCCAGCCGTTCGTGGTTGGATCGTGTGGAGCCGCTGATCGAGTGGATCGTCCGCCTGTGCGGATGGAGCGCGATCGTGTTTGTGTTCGCGATCTTCTTCTTCGTCTTCCGCGAAGGCGCCCCGCTGCTGTTCGGCAATTTGGATCTGGTCGAGTTCTTCACGTCGCCGAACTGGCGACCGGATTCCGAAGTCCGGGCTCAGTACGGCATCTTGGCGCTACTGATCGGCACGCTGGCCGTCACCGCACTGGCGATGGTGATCGCCGTTCCGCTGGGACTGGGGGCGGCGATCTACGTCAGCGAATTCGCCGGGCCTCGCATCAAGGAAACGTTCAAGGTGGTGATCGAGTTGCTGGCGGCCATCCCGTCGGTCGTCTGGGGCTTCATCGGTTACACGGTGCTGGGGCCGATCATCATTTGGGCCACGGGGGCGCCGGTGGGAATCAATCTGCTGAACGGCGGGATCATTCTGGCGCTGATGAGCGTGCCGATCATCGTGTCGGTTTCCGAGGACGCGCTGCGGGCGGTGCCGGATTCGTACCGCGAGGCGGCGACGGCGTTGGGCGCCAGTCGCTGGGAGATCGTCTACCGCGTCCTGTTCCCGGCGGCGAAGAACGGCCTGCTGGCAGCGGTGCTGCTGGGCGTGGGCCGGGCGATCGGCGAAACGATGGCCGTTTTGATGGCGACCGGGCACGCCGTACAAATCCCGGGCAGCCTGCTCGATCCGGTGCGGACGCTCACGGCGACCATCGCCGCCGAATTGGGCGAGACCGTGGCGGGGGACGACCATTACCGCGTTCTGTTCGTCATCGGAATCGTGCTGTTCGCGGTGGCTTTCGTGGTGAATCTGACGGCCGATCTGGTGGTGAAGGGGATTCGAGGCGAGCGTCATGACTGAAGTTCCACTGGACACTCCGCAGCGCGGGATGTTTACCCCCACGCCCCTGGAGCGCTGGAAGCGGCGCAAAGAGACCGCGGCCAAGTACGTGTTCCTGGCCATGGCGCTGATGCTGGTCGTGCCGGTGTTGTCGATCCTCGGCTATCTGGTCGTCAAGGCCTGGCCGGCCTTGTCCGTCGGCTTTCTGCTGACCAATCCGCAGGACTACATGACGGCCGGCGGCATCTGGGCTCCGTTGATCGGCACGTTCTGCCTGGTTCTGCTGTCCCTGTTGATCGCGGCGCCGATCGGCGTGCTGGCCGGCGTCTACCTGAACGAGTACGCGCGGGACAATTGGCTGACGCGGATCATCAACCTGGCGGTGATGAACCTGGCGGGCGTGCCGAGCATCGTCCATGCGTTGTTCGGGGTCGGCGCGTTTGTGCTGTTCGCGGGCATGGGCCGTTCGTTGATCGCCGCTTCGTGTACGGTCGCGGTGATGACCCTGCCGGTGATCATCACCAGTTCGCGCGAAGCGCTGGCGTCGGTGCCCATGTCGTTCCGCGAAGCGTGCTGGAACCTGGGTGCCTCGCGCTGGCAGACGATCCGCACGATCGTGCTGCCCAATTCGATCAGCGGCATCCTGACGGGTGTCATTTTGCAGGTGGCCCGCACGGCCGGCGAAACCGCGCCCATCCTGTTCACCGGCGCCGTGTTCTACGTGCCCGTGGCCGATTCGGGCCCCTCCGCCTGGCTTCCGTACGGATTGCAGGACCGCTTCATGGCGCTGTCCATGCACTTGTTCACGCTCTCCGCCCAGGTCCGCGGAGTCAGCCAGGAGATCAAGTTCGGCACGGCCGTCGTGCTGATCGGACTGGTGCTGGCCGTCAACAGTCTGTCGATCGTGCTGCGGATCTATCTTCGTTCCCGGAAGCGATGGTGAGCCGACGATGAACCCGCATGTCGAATTCGATCACGTCACGGTCCGCTACGGATCGCACGCCGCGTTGAAGGACGTTTCGCTGCAGGTGCCGGAGAAGAGCATCTACGCGATCATCGGACCAGCGAACTCGGGCAAGACCACGCTGCTGAAATGCATCAACCGGACCATCGACTTCGTTACCCAAGCCCGCGTCGAGGGCCGCGTGCTGGTCGACGGCGAGGACGTGCGGCGTCTCCGGAACGTCTACGAACTGCGGCGGCGGATCGGGATGGTCTTTCCGCTGCCCGTCGGCTTGCCACTGACCGTGTACGACAACGTGGCCTACGCGCCCCGCCGCGCCGGGATCCACGACCGGCGCCAGTTGGACGAATTGGTCGAAACCTGCTTGAGACAGGCCGTGCTGTGGGACGAGGTGAAAGACCGCATGCAGACGCTGGGAACCAAGCTGTCCGGCGGCCAGCAGCAGCGTCTGACGTTGGCCCGCGCCCTGTCGCACCGGCCCGAGATTCTGTGCCTGGACGAGTTCTCGATCGCCATCGACCCGGTCACGACGATGAAGATCGAAGACGTCCTGCTGGAACTGAAGAACCAGATGACCATCGTCTTGGTGACCAATCTGGTCCAGCAGGCCCATCGCCTGGCCGACTACACCGCCTTCTTCAACGCCTCGGAACTGGTCGAAGCGGGCGAGACCGAGAAGATCTTCACGCAACCGGACAAGAAGATCACCTACGACTACGTGACGGGAGGTTTCGGCTGATGAGCACCCCGGTCTCGATCGAATCACCGCCCGGATACAGCATCCAAACACAGAACCTGAACCTGTGGTACGGCGATTTCCAGGCCCTCCGCGAGATCTCCGTCCTGATCAAGCCGGGAATCATCACCGGTCTGATCGGCCCCTCGGGGTGCGGCAAGACGACGCTGCTGCGCTGTTTCAACCGCATCAACGAGCGATACGGGAACGTGACCACGACCGGGGAGATCACGATTCTGGGCAAGAACATCTACGATCGCGACGTCTCGTTGAGCGAATTGCGCAAGACGGTGGGCATGGTCTTCCAGCGGCCCAATCCGTTGCCGATCTCGATCTACGAGAACGTCTTGTTCGGCGTGCGCGTCCATACGCCTCGCGGTTCGGCGACTCGGGGCCAACTGGACGAGATGGTGGAATCGTCGCTGCGCGAGGTCGATCTCTGGGACGCCGTGAAGGACCACCTGCGAAAACGCGCCACGCGGTTGACGCTCGAACAGCAGCAGAAACTGTGCATCGCCCGCTTGCTTCCGCTCAAACCGCGCGTGATCCTGATGGACGAACCGTGTTCGGCGCTGGATGCCGACGGCACCGCCCGGATCGAAGAGTTGCTCGAAACGCTCCGCCAGCGTTTCACGGTCGTGATCGTGACGCACAACATGGCGCAAGCGCGCCGCGCAACGGACGAATGCATTTTCATGCTGATGGGCGAACTGATCGAACACGGCGAAACGTCGCAGGTGTTCTTCAACCCGCGGCAGGAAAAAACGGAGATGTATATCGAGGGACGTTACGGATAGCTCGGAAAGGAAATCATGAAGAAATTCGACAGCGAACTGGCGGATCTGCAGCGGCGCATGAGCGATATGGGCGATCTCGCCAATTCCATGGTCCGCCTGACGGCCGAAGCCATCAAGGACCGCTGCAAGGACGTCCACGAAGAGATCACCGCCCTGGAATCGAGGGTCAACCAGGCGCAGACGGATATCGACCATGACGCCATCCGCATGTTGACCATTTACGGACCGGTCGCCACCGACCTGCGGGAGATTCTGGTCTGTACGCACGTGACGTCGCAGTTCGAGCGGATGGGCGACCAGTGCGTGAACATCAGCCAGGCCATGCACTTGATGCACAGCGATCCGGCCAAGCACCCGATGCTGCCGAATCTGCCGAAGATGGCCGACCTGGTGTGCGAAGTCGTGGACGACGCGCTGACCGCCTATTTCTCGCGCAGCGTGGACAAGGCGGTCGAGACGCGGCGCCGCGACGATCTCGTCGATGCGATGAACGACCAGATCATCGCCGACCTGCTGACCGACGAGGTGCTGCGCGAGGTGCTGGCCGGCGCCAAGGACATTGCCGACGCCGTCGCGCAGATTCTGGTCGCCCGCTACCTGGAGCGGATCGCCGACCAGGCGAAGAACATCTGTAAGGAAGTGATCTATCTGGTCCGCGGCGACGACGTGCGGCACAAACGCTCGTAGTAGTGCCGTATCGGGTAACGCCGTGAAGGATTTTCGTAGCCGAATTCGTGAGAATTCGGAGTTTCTGGGGAGACTCCGAATTCTCACGAATTCGGCTACCATCGTTTCGCCGCCGACCGGATTGCGGTATAAATCCCGGATTGGTACAGGCTGGCATCGAGATGGAGGAACAACGATGATCGACCGCCCCGTCGCACTGGTTACCGGATCGTCCCGGGGGATCGGGCGAGGCATCGCCGTGGGCTTGGCGGCTGCCGGCCATGCTGTCGTGGTGAATTACTACCGCAGTCCCGAGGCGGCCCAGGAGGTCGTCGAACAAATCGCGGCCAACGGCGGGCGCGCGATCGCCTTGCAAGGCGATGTCGGCTCGGCCGAAGAGCGTACGGCGTTGATCGAGGAGACCGAGGCGGAGTTCGGGCGGTTGGATGTCCTGGTGAACAACGCGGGCATCACGTCGCAGGGCCGCCGGGATCTGCTCGAGGCGACCGAAGAGAGTTGGGATGTGGTGTTCGCCACCAATCTGAAAGGCCCGTTTTTTCTGGCGCAGCAAGCCGCCAACCGGATGATCGCGTCCATCGGCGCAGGCCGTATTCCCGGCGGACTGATCGTCAACATTTCCTCGATTTCCGCTTACGCCGTCACCACAAACCGTGCCGATTATTGCATGGCCAAGGCCGCGATGCAGATGATGACCCAACTGCTGGCCGTCCGGTTGGCCGAGCACCGCATCCGCGTGTACGAAGTCTGTCCGGGCGTGATCGCGAGCGACATGACCGCGCCGGTCAAGGAGAAATACGACAAGCTGATCGCCGAAGGATTGTCGCCGATCCGTCGCTGGGGAACCCCGGAAGACGTGGCGCGGGCCGTCGTGGCGCTGACCGGCGATTCGTTCCCGTTCACCACCGGCGATCGCATCAACGTGGACGGCGGCTTTCACATCCGTCGGCTGTAGGGCAGTCGGTGGGTCGCGACGCCGCCGTCCGGAGCCGCGGCCGGCGGACGCGGGCCACTTCAGGTCGCGGGCGACGCACGCGACCCGAACAGACTGGCAACTTCGAAACCGCTGCGGTTCCGATCGTCGCTCGGAACCGACCAGAATGCACGCACGGTGAAGGTTATGCCGCAAGCTGTTGTCGATCCGGAAGAATTGCGCGAGTTCGCTCGCAGCCTGAAAAAGTTCAACAACGAACTCCGCGACCGCTCCCGGTCACTGGCCAACCAATTGACCGCCCTGGGCGGTTCCTGGCGCGACCAGGAACACGTCAAGTTCGTGCAGCAATTCGAGGAGGGGATGAGAATGATCGCCCGCTTCCTGGAGAACAACGACCGCCATGTGCCGTACCTGATGCGCAAGGCGGAAGCGATCGACGAATACCTGCGGTCCTGAAGGGAAACGCGATGAGCGGTTCGGCCCACATCACGTCGACCGATGCGATACGCGACTTCCGCGTGGCGTTGCAGCAATACGAAGCGGACGTGCGCGACGCGATCGAGCAACTGCTGCTGGAACTGCGGCGGAGCCTGGATTGGGTCGAGCACGACCGGGCGCGCTACTGGCCCGCCGAGGCCCGCGCGTCGGCCGACGCCGTGTTGCGAGCCCAGCAGGAATTGGCGCGCTGCGAGGCGGCGATCCGCGCCGAGGACCGGCGGTCGTGCTACGAACAGCGGATGGCGGTGGAAAAGGCCAAGCAGCGACTGCGGCTGTGCGAGCAGAAAGTTCGCGCCGTCCGTCGTTGGCGAGTCTCGGTCCAGCAGGAAGCGGATTCGATGCACGGCCGCCTGCTGAAGTTGACCGACTTCCTGGACACCGAGTTTCCGCGGGCGCTGGCGGCGCTGGGCCGGATGTCCGCCGCCTTGGACAAATACACCGAACGCGCCGCGCCTCGCGCCGGATCGTTGGACAGCGGTTCGATCGACAGTGCGCCGGCCGCCGATGCGGGCTCGGTCGGCCCCAGCCGGGAGGCGACCGAATGAAGTCGTGCGATCTGCTCACCGGACTCGGCCGCCTCCAGCGTTCGACGTCCCAATTGAAGGAGAAGTGGCTGGAGACCAAGACGCATTGGAATGACCAGGCCAGCCGGGATTTCGAAAAAGACTTTCTGCAAGGGCTCGCCCCCCAGATCACGCTCGCGGTCGCCGCGATCCACCAGTACGCGGAACTACTGGAGCAGGTCGAAAAGGACTTGGCCGATCCGGACCGCGACCGCAACTACTGACCGGACCACCCACGATGGAACATGAATTTGCCGACCGAATCCGATCCATGCTGGCCGACGTGGCCCGCCTGGTGGACGAGCGAGCCGACGCCGAGGGCCGAACCGACCAGGAATATGCGGCCCGCGACGAGGAGATCCTGGCCGATTACCGTAGCCAGCGAGACCGCCTGACCGCGGAATTCGAAGACGCCGTGACGGCCTTGCGCGGCGAGTACCAGAAACGCCGCGAAGACATCATCTTCAGCTACGAATCCAACAGCTATGCCGTGGTGCAGGAGGCCGAGCGGTTCGACCAACAGGCGGCGGCCGATCTGGAAGATACGCTCGAGCGTGTCAAACGCACCTGGACCGTGGCACGCCGGACCGCGATGGACGAATTCGAAGAAGTGAAGGACCGGCCGCAGAAGGACTTCGAGCGGTTTCGGCGCCGCTGCGAGACGCGGTCGCACGAGTTCGACGAGATCATGAACCATGCCGGCCGCGTCCTTCGCCGCCGCCGGTGCCAACTGGCCGAGGAACCGCCCGCAACGGCCGAAACCGGCGGGACCGATCCGATGGCGCGATCCCAGGCGAGCTTGACCGCGGCCAACCAGTTGCTGATCGAGATGGAACGGCAGCCGGCCGCCGTGTTCCTGGAATCCGGTTGGCCGTTCCTGATTTTCCTGCTGACCTCGATGGCGCTGGCCGTTCCGCTGGGCCTGTGGCAAGGCTGGATCGCCGGCCCGATCATCGCCGTGGTGATCGGCATCGCCTTGGGACTGCTGGTCCGCACGTTGGTTCGGCCGCATGCCCAGCGCCAGACCGCGGCGGTGCTGCCCGAGCTGCTGCAGGAGGTTGCCAACGGCCGCGCCGCCATCGCCGTGGCGCTCAAGGACGCTCAGGACGAAGCGCATCAGAAACACGAAGAACTGGTGGAACGGCGCGAGCACGCCATCAGCGAAGCACATGCCCGCTGGTCGCGTGCCCGGGTCGAGTTATCCGAACAGCATCAGCAGCGAGTCCAGAAGGCCGTCGAGCAGTTCAAGATCCGCCGCCGCAGCCTGAAGGAGACCTATCAGAGCGACCTGAAGATTCTGGACGAGCAGTTCCCGCCGAAGATCCAAGCCTTGGAGCAGCAGTTCGCGGCCGACAGCCAGCGGCTGATCGACGACCGCCAGCAGCGGCTCGAAGCGAACCGCCTGGAGTTCGAACAGCGATGGCGGCAAGTGGTTCAGGACTGGACCAGCGGCATGGACCGGTTCGAAGCCAGCGTCGATGAACTCAGCGGCTTGTGCGGGCGACTGTTTCCCGACTGGGACGCGGTGGACTGGTCCCAGTGGCGGACGGGGGACGAGGATCTGCCCGTGCTGCGGTTCGGCGCGTTGCGGTTCGCGCTGGACATGCTGCCCGCCGGCCGATCGGCCAACCAGCGGCTGCAGCGCCAGCGGCACGAATTCTCGCTGCCCGCCGTCCTTTCGTATCCTAGTTGTCCGTCGCTGTTGTATCTGGCCGACGGCGACGGACGCGACGTGGCCGTGCGGTCGCTGCAAGATGTCATGCTGCGGCTGTTGACCTCGCTGCCGCCCGGCAAAGTCCGCTTCACCATCGTCGATCCGACGGGGCTGGGCCAGAATTTCTCGGCCTTCATGCACCTGGCGGACTTCGACGAACGGCTGGTCGCCAACCGCATTTGGACCGAGGCCGTGCATATCAACAAGCGCCTGGCCGACCTGACCGAACACATGGAGAACGTCATTCAGAAGTATCTGCGGAACGAGTTCGAATCGATCCAGCAGTACAATCGCCACGCGGGCGAGGTGGCCGAGCCGTTTCAGATTCTGGTGATCGCCAACTTCCCGGCCAATTTCAACGAGGAGTCGGCGCGGCGGCTGGTCAGCATCGCCGCCAGCGGCGCCCGCTGCGGCGTGTACACGCTGATCAGCGTCGATACCAAACTGAAGCTGCCCCAGAATTTCGATTTGGCCGATTTGCAGAACGGCGCCGTGACGCTGGCCTGGGATGCCGAAAGTGCCCGGATGCGCTGGCAGGCCGAGGGCCTGTCCCAATGGCCCCTGGAGCTGGACATGCCCCCAGGCGACGACCGCTTCACCGGCATCGTGCGGGCGATCGGCGAGCGGGCCAAGGACGCCAACCGCGTCGAAGTTCCCTTTGCCACCGTCGCGGCCCCCGACGGCCAGTGGTGGACCAGCGACAGCCGGGCCGGCATCGACGTGCCGCTGGGCCGTGCCGGCGCGACCAATCTGCAATACCTGCGGCTGGGCAAAGGCACCTCGCAACACGTGCTGATCGCCGGAAAGACCGGTTCGGGCAAATCGACGCTGCTGCACGCCTTGATCACCAACGTCGCCACGTACTACAGCCCGGACGAAGTCCAGTTCTACTTGATCGATTTCAAGAAGGGCGTTGAGTTCAAAGCCTACGCGACCTTTGGCCTGCCTCATGCCCGCGTGATCGCGATCGAAAGCGAACGCGAGTTTGGCATGAGCGTCCTCGACCGCCTGGACCTCGAACTCAAACGCCGCGGCGACATGTTCCGGCAGCACGGAGTCCAGGATCTGCGGGCCTACCGCGACGCCAACCCGGACGAGCATCTGCCGCGGTTGCTGCTGATCATCGACGAATTCCAGGAGTTCTTCGTCAAGGACGACAAGATCGCCCAGGAGGCCGCGCTGCTGCTCGACCGGCTCGTGCGGCAAGGCCGGGCGTTCGGCATCCACGTGCTGTTGGGCTCGCAGACGCTGGCCGGAGCCTACAGCCTGGCCCGCAGCACGCTGGGACAGATGGCAGTGCGGATCGCGCTGCAGTGCAGCGAAGCGGATGCGCACCTGATTCTGAGCGACGACAACACCGCCGCCCGCCTGCTGGGCCGACCCGGCGAAGCGATCTACAACGATGCCAACGGCATGTTCGAAGGCAACCATCCCTTTCAAGTCGTCTGGTTGCCCGACCACGAGCGCGAGCACTTCCTGCAACGAGTGACCCAGCGGGCGGAACAGCAGCAACTGCAACTGCCGATGCAGATCGTGTTCGAAGGAAATGTGCCGGCCGATCCATCGAAGAATGATCTGCTGCGGGCCGAGCTCCGGACGGGTGCGCCCGCAGCCGCCGCCCTGGCGCCGCGCGCGTGGCTGGGCGAAGCCGTCGCAATCAAGGATCCCGCGGTCGCCGTCTTCCGCCGCCAGAGCGGCAGCAATCTGCTGATGGTCGGCCAGGACGAGTCGCTGGCGCTGGGCGTGCTGGCCAACTGCGTCATCAGTCTGGCCGCCGCCGTTCGGCCCGCCGACGGATTCGGTCCGCGAGGCGGCGTGGAAGAGTCGGCCGAAGCGGAAAACGAATTCGCCAACGCCCAGTTCGTGGTGTTGGACGGGCAGCGAGCCGAATCGCCGATGGCCGGATTCTGGAATCGTTTTGGTCAACAACTGCCGATCCCGCTGCGCACGGCGGGGCCGGGCGAGACCGCCGCGCAGATCGGTCGCCTGGCCGCCGAAGTCCAACGCCGTCTGGAAGGCAACCTGGACGGCGCGCCCCCGATCTTCCTGCTGGTCTTCAACCTGCCGCGGTTCCGGGAACTGCGCAAGAGCGAAGACTTCAGCTTCTCGTTCGAGGAAGGGGCCGCGGAGTCGCTGGACAAACGATTGGCCACCATTCTGCGCGAAGGGCCTCACTTCGGCGTCCACACGCTGATCTGGTGCGACACCTACACCAATCTCAGCCGCTGGCTGGATCGCCAGTCGTTGACCGATCTGTCGTGGCGAGTCCTGTTCCAGATGAGCGCCACGGATTCGGCCAACCTGATGGACAGCCCGGATGCCAGCCGTCTAGGCGTCCACCGCGCCATCCTGTTCCACGAAGAGCAAGGCGAGTTCGAGAAATTCCGCCCCTACGGCCCACCCCCGCCCGACTGGCTCGCCTGGGTCAAACAACAGCTTGCCGAACGCAACCTCGTTTAACGGCCAACCGCAGGTGTCTTCGTTCCGCGGCCGATCCCTATCCTCTCCCGGCTCCCCCATCGGTGCCCCGACTCAGCCATCCGTGCTGCCGAAAGCTTCCAAGCTCGGCGCGGGGCTCCGATCAACTGCGGTAAACATCTTCGACGATTGCTTGAGGCGGAGAATTGTGAGCCGCAGCCTCCGCCCGCAATTCTTCGTTGCCACCAGGCTCGCCTCGAATGGCGTGGACATAGCGGCGGAAACGCTGTTCGCAGTCCAAAGATGTCGCCCCGCAGGGCAACGCCGTAGCGGATTCTGCTGCGGAGAAAATTGGTATTTCGCGAAATCTCGGAATAGGAGAAAAGCCAGACTCCCGGTTACAGACAAACTGAAAACGCTTCAGCTTGAAAGGAGTCTGGCTGATGGGAATTCGCAAGGAAAAGCAGCAGGCTGGCGGCAACCATGTTGACAGCAAGGACAGCACTCAGAGCAGCTTGCTGCGGCGAGCCCTCGAATGGATCCTCGACGATCAGATGTTTGCCGATTTCCGGGCGCATGGCAATACCAAATGGATGCCGCGCTATCTGGTCGCACTGGCTGTGCTGACGGCGTGGTCTGACAAACCGCGACTGACGGACGCTTTCGACAAGGCGAAGAGATTGTCACTGCACATGTTTGGGCAAGTCGCGGTCGGCACCTTTCAAGGGATGATGCGAGCCTTGGCAACCTGCACCGGCAGCCTATTGCCGCTGCTGTGGTTGCGACTGCACGCGTTGATGGAACAAGTGGGAGCAGAACATTATCGCATCGGAAAGTGGTTGCCGCTGGCCACCGACGGTTCACGATTTACCGCGCCGCGGACCCAAAGTAACGAGAATGCGTTCGCGGCGAAGAATTTCGGCAAGGGCCGGAAAGCCCAGTCCCGACGCAAGTGGAAGAACAAGAAGAAACGCAGCAAGAAGCTGTGTGAACCCGTCAAGCCGCAGGTTTGGCTGACCCTGATGTGGCACATGGGCCTGAAGCTGCCGTGGTGTTGGAAGACCGGCCCCTCGACTTCCAGCGAACGTCATCACATGATCGAGATGCTGCAGACCCAGAAATTCCCGGAGAACACATTGTTTTGTTGCGATGCCGGGTTCGTCGGTTACGAACTCTGGAAAGCGATTGTTGATGCCGGTCACAGCTTCTTGATCCGGGTCGGCGGAAATGTGCAACTGCTGAAAAACCTCGGTCATGTACGTACGGGCGATGGCGTCGTGTATCTCTGGCCCAATGCCGTGGCGAGGCGGCGGCAGGAACCCCTGCTGTTGCGACTGATCGAAGTCCGGGGCGAACGCGGCACCATGTGGTTGGTCACGAATGTTCTCCGCGAACGGGAATTGAGCACGGCCGCCCTCCAGCGTCTGTATCCGTTGCGGTGGGGTGTGGAGCTTCAATTCAGAACGGCAAAACAGACCTTCGGCCGGGGCAAGCTGCGCAGTCGCAAGGCAGAGCACGCGGTGGCAGAACTGGATTGGTCGCTGGCGGCCTTGGCCATGGTTCAATTGCTTGCCATCCGGGAACAGATCAAACTCGATGAGCCGCCGGAACAAACCAGCGTGTCCCAGGCGTTACGTGCGATCCGATACGCGATGGAGAACTGGCACGAGCCGGCCTGCGGCGAGGAGACGCTGACGTCACGTCTGCAATCCGCAACCAAAGACGAGTACGAGCGCACGTCAAGCAAGACGAGCCGATACCGTGCAAACTACAAGGACGCACCGAGCGCCACCAAGCCCATTATCCGACAAGCGACCCGCAAACAAAAGGAAGCTTACCGTGCCCTCTTCCTCGCTCCCTAAAATCCGCTACGGCGTTGCCCGCAGGGGCCTGAACAAATCAGCCCAGGGCATCGCCCTGGGTTGCGGAGACCATAGGATCAGCTCGCCCTGAAAGGGCAGAACAACAGGTGGCGTCGGTGGCTTGTGCCGCCCTTTCAGGGCTCAGGACGGATACTTCCGACCTCAACCCAGGGCGTTGCCCTGGGCTGGTATGGGGCTGCCCCTTCGAGGCGAAGAATGTCGCAACTTCCGGCGGTTGTGCTTCGGAATACCGCGAATCGAGGCTCCCTAATCGCGTGGCCGATACCGTTTCCGCCGCGAGGATCTCTGGGACGTTCGTCGCGGCGGAGGAATCGCACGGGATTCGTACTCGTCATCGTCTTCGTCATCATCTTCGTCATCGTCCATGCCGTCCTCCAGCGCAATGCGAAGCGGCAGGCTCGACATCAGTCGAACCGTACCGAAGATCACTGCAAGATTCGAGACGCTGGCGATCAGAACGGCGGTGCCGAAGTCGATCTCCGTGAACAACCAACTCAACAGAAACCCAACCCCGATCGAACACGCCAGGAACACCGCGTTGGCGATCAGGAACAGGGAGAAGATTGCCGCAAGAGACTTCATGGTTTGACTCCAGGAGGTGCGTAGCACGGACGGGGAGAACCTACCCGCCGGGTCGCCCGATTGTCAAGATCGGCCGCGGGTCCGTCGCGCGCCGAACGCATCGAATGGGTGAATCGATGAGACTGGCTCCGAACAGGAAGCTCCGAATCCCTGGTGGATCCGTTCGTCCCGAAGATGCCTACTCCAATTCGTTCGCTGCCTGGTCGCGCACAACGATCTCTTGACGCAAGTCGCGAACCAGGTCCGAACCGTCTCCGCGAAAATTTTCCCCGACATCCAATTGACGAAGAACGTCGGTGCGATAAACTCAGTAGATGGTCACAAAAAGGGGTCGCAGATTAACCATACGTGGAGTTATCCGGCAATAACGTGTTCGGGGGTAGAAGGTCTAAGGATCTTCTGGCGTATTGGTCTTCAGTACCCTGGGGACGATTTCGTGCAATTGCCAGCAGTGAAAGAACGAATGTCGCGCGTGCTCGACAGGGTTCTGGAATAGCACGACGATTCGGCGGCAGCCTCTCGACCGATGCCGACCCGCTGCTGCCCAAAACGCCCTGAAACGCAGGGCGAGTAGTTTCCCAAGGCA
Organism: Pirellulaceae bacterium; assembly: GCA_023382975.1. Classification (GTDB taxonomy): domain Bacteria; phylum Planctomycetota; class Planctomycetia; order Pirellulales; family Pirellulaceae; genus SKKK01. Next base: position 12,269 of record JAHDXO010000043.1, on the reverse strand, counting down.
TCATTTTTCCGTGACGGCGTGTTGCCGCCCGCTAGAAAGCTGGGCCGCATGTTTCGCGCATCAGGCACCTCTGCCTCGTCCGGCACGCTCGGCCGGATTGCTGGCCAAGACTATGGCCGCAACGTGCGCGCCAAGACGGTCGTCATCGCCAGCGACGGCCCATCGCCCGAATCTTCCTGCGCCGCGGTAGCGCCAACGCCAGTTTGCGTCTTCCTGCCGCGCCCAATCACGGCATTCTCGCTTCGTCCTTCTGTTATTGGAGGAGTCAATCATGTTGTCCCAGGTTGCCAGCGATGAATCGAGCCGGAGATCCCGGCGCGGGAAATCAAATCGATGTGCTCGTCAACACACGCCTCGGCGCGATCGGCGTTTGCTCCTCGAGCCGTTGGAGGATCGACGGTTGCTGGCGATCATCCCCGGCCTGTACGGCTACGGGATGGTGACCAGCGACAGCGATGTGTTCCGGCTGGACGTCAATGTCTCGCCCGGAGAACTGCCCACGTTGACGCCCCATTATCTGGGAAAACTGATGGACGGCACGTCCATCGCGGCTGCAGCTCGCGATGACGCGGTGTTTCTCACCGCCCCGGGCGGCGAATTTATTTGCGTGGCGGACGCAGGGGGAGATCCTCTGGGACTGCCGAGCGTTCTGCGGCAGACATCGATCGACGTCTTCAACACAAACGATCCTACCTCGGAGTTGGCGATCACCATCCTCGGCCCGCTGCAAACGCCGGCTGGCATCGACGTGCGATTGAATGCGTTGGAAGTATCGCCGGGACTTGTCGATGTCCCCGCTGGAGTCTACGGAGCGGGATACCTTCGCGACGGCTCAGGAAAACAGGACGCAGTCTTCTTCGTCGATCCTGTCACACGGACCGCGACGCCAATCTTCAACTTGGACACGATTCCCGCGGAATCGGCCGGCGACATCACCTCCGACGCCTCCGGCGGAATGTATGTCAGTCTGGTCGGCGGCGACCTGCTGAAGCTGACTCTGGAATGGAACGCGGGAACGAGCATCCCGGACGTGATCAGCCACCATGTCTACGATATCGAGCCCGACGGTCCGGAATTCGAGGGGCTGATCTGGCTTCAACCCGGCAACTTGATCGGGATCGAGGCCGATCGCGATTACCACTTGATCGATCTGGCAAGCAAAACGGTAACGCCTCTTGGCACCCTGACTCACGACTCGTTGAGCGCGGGCGAACAGGTCTACGGTGCGACCACGGCCTACCAAGAGCCCGTCGATCTAGGAACGATCACCGGCGTGGTTCAGCAAAACGACGTACCGCCCATTCTCGGTCAGCGCTGGTACGAGTTCGACGTTCAGCAGGCCGGTCATCTGATGATCGACATCGTCAGCGGCGGCACGGCCGACAGTGCGATGCTGCTGTACGATTCCCTCGATGGCCCTCCAGCCGCGGAAGGCGGTGCGCAGCTCCACGCCGACGTCGCCGCCGGCGCCACCTACTGGCTTCGCATCGTGGATTTGGAATACGGCGACACCGCCGATTTCCGCTTCGAGTTGCTCACGGGCGGTGTACCGGAACTGCAGCACGTCGAAGTCGAGACGCCCATTTCCGAAGGCGATTGGACCACGCTGACCGGATCTGTCGCGAACCTGGACCTTTCGCACTCATGGAATCTGCAGGTCGACTGGGGCGCCCCGTTTTCGCCTCCCGATTCGCAGACCGTGGTGCTGGGCAGCGCGCCCATTGACGAAGGCGGCGTAGTCTGGAACCCGACCACACGCCAGTTCTCTCTGGATCATCAATACCCGGATGACGACGCCGATGACCAATACACGATCCGGGTAGCACTTGGGGGCGGCTTCCAGACGCCGTTCAACCTGGCGACCGAGCAAGGAGCGGGTGGTTTGGCCATCGGCGATTTCAACGGCGACAGCTACCCCGACGTGGCCGTGTCCACCAACATCGGGGCCTACCCGTACAACCCCGGCGTGTTCAGGGTGTTTTTGAACGACGGCGCCGGCGGTTTCGGAGCGGGCACGACCTACGATCCCGGTGGCGGGGCCTGGACAGGATCGGGCATTGCCACCGCGGACTTTAACAATGACGGCAAGCTAGACATCGTGCTGACCCATGGCGGCTCGAACAGCTTGGGCTGGGGGATCGGTTCACGGTGAGCCTGGGCAACGGAGACGGAAGTTTTACTGCGCAACCATACTTCACGACCGGCGGCAGCGTGAATCGAGTGGTGGTCGGCGATTTCAACGAGGACAACAAACAAGACGTGGCTTTCATAACCCACGATTCGAATGCGGTCACGATCCATTGGGGCAACGGGCTCGGCGGGTTCAGCGGTTCGTCCGCCCTGGGTCTCGGCGCGAGGAATGGGTTCGACCTACTGGCCTGCGATCTGAACGTCGACGGGCACTTGGACCTGGCGGTGGTAATGAACGACCTTGGAAACGTGAAGATGTTCTTGGGCGCGGGCAACGGCACGTTCACGCTTGCTCCGAACACGCTGACGATACCGGCGGGCCGCGGCATCCAAACCGGCGACTTCAATGAAGACGGCCTGCCGGATTTGGCGGTCGTGAGCGACCCGGCCAGCGTGTACGTGTTCATCGCCAGCGGTGGCGCGACTTTCCTCCTAGGACAGGTGTTTCCGGCGGTCAGCGGTGCCCAGATGCTGGACGTCGGGGACTTCGACCAGGACGGGCACCTGGACATCGCGGTCGGGAAGAGTGACGGGACCGACGTGGCGCTGCTGAACGGAAATGGTCTGGGTGCCTTCGCGACACCCCGGTTGGTTGCGTCCGGTGCCACCGGCGTCGGCGTTCTTCGGGTGGCTGATTTCGACCGGGACGGCCTGCCGGATCTCGTGGCAACCAGTGGCCCGCCGCTGCCCGGCGCGTCCGTGCTCTTGAACGCGGGTGACGTCGCCGAAGTGGTCGTAACCGTCGAGAATGCGCCCCCGACGATCGACAGCGTCACCAACAACGGGCCTGTGGAGGAGGGCTCCCCGGTGACCGTCACGATCCATGCCACCGACCCCGCGGGAGACCGCGACCCGCTGACCTACGAATGGGATTTCGACAACAATAGCGTCTACGAAGTTTCCAGTAGCGACGCATCGGCGCAACACATTTTCCCCGACAGCGGCACGTACACCGTGACCGTACGGGTCAGCGACGATGACGGAGGGACAGCAACTGACACCATCGTCGTGACGGTCACCAACGTCGCGCCGACGTTCGACAATGTTCAGATCACATCGCCGATCGACGAAGGCGATACCGCCACTCTCACCGGCTCGATCGTCGATCCGGGAACGCTTGACACCTTTACCCTGGAAATCGACTGGGGTGATCCGCTGTCACCCGGGAACACGCAGATCGTGGTACTGGGCAGCGTTGCGATCGAGGATGGCGGTGTAGTCTGGAATCCGGCCACGCGCCAGTTCGCTTTGGATCATCAATACCTGGACGACAATCCTAGCAACACGGTTCAGGATGAATACACCGTCACGCTCAGCCTCTCGACGTTGGACCCGCTCAGTCGTTGGAGTGCCGAGGGGAATGCGTTGGATAGCTTCGATGGAAATCACGGAACCGTCCTGGGTGGCGTGAACTACGTAGCGGGACATGCGGGCCAAGCATTCGATTTCGATGGCTCCACTGGACGTGTCGACATGGGCAATCCCGCGAGTCTGAATTTCGGGACGTCGGATCCGTTCTCGTTGGAAGCGTGGTTTAACTGGAGTGGCGCGGGTTGGTACGTCCACAACATCGTGCGCAAGACACATTATGCCACGGGCGGCGATGGTTATTGGTTGCGCATCAACAGGGATAACAGCGTCGTCGAGTTTTATGTCGGCGAGGCATTTGGCGAAGAGCCTCGCGGTCTGATCACGACCCCCATCACAACGAATCAGTGGTATCACGTCGTCGGCGTGCGAGATGCCGCTGGGGAGATGAGCTTGTACTTGAATGGCGAACTGAAAGGCACCGATTCGGCGCCAGGCGCCAATGCCACCGGCAGCGGAAACTTCCTGATTGGTGCTTGGTACTACTGGTCGTCGGTATACGAGTGCTTTTCCGGCATGATTGACGAGGTGTCCGTGTACGACCGCGCTTTGACCGCAAACGAAGTCCAAATCCTGTACGAGGGCGGGGCAGCGGCGACCGTGGCCGTCACGGTCCAGGACAAGCCACCGGTTGTCGACGCGGGCGAGAATCTAGCGGTGGAAGAAGGCGACGAACTTCACTTCTCTGCTACCTTCACCGACGTGGGAATCCTGGATACGCACACGGCGACGATCGACTGGGGCGACGGGACGGTCGAGAGCGGCATCGTGGCTTACCCGGCGCCGGACGTCGTGCTCCCCCTCGTCAACGCCACCGCCACCTTCGAACAGACGAACTACGGCGATGTCAATCGGATCGCAACGTCGATCGATGGATTCTACGACGGCAGCAACGGCTGGGCGCTCTACCCGCAGCAAGGCTCGGCTCAGACGGCCGTCTTCCAGACCTCCACGCCAATCACCGGCATGAGCGAGTTCGTGTGCGACCAGTACTTCTACCAGTTCTCGGCCGGACACAAGATCCAGAAGTTCCGGCTGTCCGTAACCGGGGATCCAAACCCAACCGTCTCCAGCGGTGCTACTTGGACGCAGTTGGCGCCCAGCGAGGTCACGGCCTGGTGGGCGGCAGGAACACTGACCGCCGCTGTGCATGCCGACAACACGGTCTTGGTCAGCGGTTTGAGTGAAACGCCTGGGGGCCAGCAGGCGCGGTGGACCGTGCGGGCGCCGAACATCCTGCCCAGCGTCACCGGATTTCGGCTGGAAGTGTTTCCCGTGGACGACGACGGCAACGGCTACGCCACGGTTGGTTTCCAGGCAGGCGGCAACAACGGAAACATCGTGTTGACCGAGTTCACCGCCACCGGCATCCCGACGCCCGGTATCAGCGTCAACGGAACAGTGGCTGGCAGCCATGTCTATGCCGACGCCGGCACGTACACCCTGACGGTCACCGTCACCGACGACGACGGAGGCGCGGACACGTCCAGCACGTTGGTCAAAGTGGCCGAATCGCCCAGCCTGGTGGTCACGACATCCTTGGACGTGGTCGATGCCTACGACGGCCTGACCAGCCTGCGCGAGGCGCTGGCCTATGCCAATAGCCACGCGGGCGCCGACACCGTCGCGTTTAATGACTCGCTGATGGGGGCGACGATCGTGCTCGTCCAAGGCCAGTTGGATGTTAGCGACAGTATCGGCACGACGACGATCCAAGGTCTTGGAGCCGACCGGTTGACGATCGACGGCAACCGTGCAAGTCGCATCTTCTACGTTCATCACGGTGTCAGCGCGATTGTCTCTGGGTTGACCGTGAAGAACGGCTCGGTTGCGGGCGATGGCTGGCAAAACAGCGGCGGCGCCATTTTCAACGACGGTGTCCTGACCGTCAGCGATTGCGAATTCGCGGACAATTTCTCGGGTGGAATGGGCGGCGCGATCTACAAGTATACGAGCGATACCTTGATCGTTGACAATTGTGTCTTCCGTCGGAACTCGGCGGACTACGGCGGCGGGGCCATCGGCAGCGCGTACTACGGCACGATTCGAATCACTGGTAGCACGTTCAGCGAGAACATCGCGGGCCGCCTGAACCCTGACGGTTCGACAAGCGACGGCTACGGGGGCGGCTTCCTGAACAACTACTTGGTCAATGCGGAGGTTAGCAACAGCGCTTTCATCGGCAACCGCGCGTTCTACTACGGCGGTGGCATCGGCAACGCCGAGGGCAACCTGATCGTGACCAACAGCACCTTCGTGGGCAATGTCGGCGGGACTCAGGGCGGCGGCGCCATTCGAACCGGACAGAACGGGGGCACCTTTACGGCGACAAACTGCACGATCACCCAGAACGAGGCGTCGCACGGCGGCGGCATCTGGGTCCACAACTCGACGGCGGACCTGTACAACACGATCGTCGCGGGTAATACCAACACGGGCGGCACCTCGCCTGATATCTACGGCCCGGTGTGGGCAAGTTTCAGCCTGATCCAGAACACCACCGGGGGCACCGTCTCCGGGACATCAAATATCTTGGGCCAGGCTCCATTGCTGGCCCCGATGGGCAGCTACGGCGGCCCGACGCAGACGATGGCACTCTTGCCTGGCAGCCCGGCGATTGACGCGGCGGACAGCAGCGCAGCTCCGATCACCGACCAACGCGGCGTCAGCCGGGTGGGCGCCGCGGACATCGGGGCTTTCGAGTCGCGAGGATTCACTGCTGCGATCGTCAGCGGAGCTGGCCAAAGCGCGCCGGTCAACACGGCCTTCGCCGAGTCGCTGGTCGTGACCGTGTCCAGCGATTACGGCGAGCCGGTGGCGAACGGGCTGGTGACGTTCACGTCCCCGGCTTCGGGAGCTTCAGCGGTCCTGAGCGGCACGCCGGCGACGATCGGTGACGACGGACGTGCGAGTGTCTCGGCGACGGCGAATGCGATTCCAGGTTCCTACGCGGTGGAGGTCAGGGAGGGTGGCATCGCCGAAGCGGTCGGCGTCCCGCTAACCAACTTCAAGATCTTGAGCAATGTAGCGGTCACGACGCCAATCAGCGAAGGAGACACGGCGCGGGTGACGGGCACGATCAACGATCCCGGCGAGGACTCCTGGACCGTGACAGTCGACTTCGGAGACGGAACGCCGCCGGAGCAGATCCCAATTACTCGTGGTGGTTCGAACGGGGATGGATTGTCCGAGGGGCTGATCGGCTACTGGCCGTTCGACGGCAGTGGCTCGGATGCGTCCGGCGGCAATCGCGACTTGAGTCTGTACGGCGGTGTGGGATTCGCCACAGGGCTGTTTGGCCAGGCGATGGATCTGCACGGCAACACCACCCAGTTCGCCCAACGCCCGCAGGACGATGATATCTTTGACTTCGGGTCCAGCGACTTCACCGTCCAGATCTGGGTGAACTTCAATCAAGCGGGCGGCGAGCAGACACTGATTGAAAAATTCTACGGCGGCGGCGGTCCAAGCTGGACTTTGACCAAGCCGGGCAGCGGATTCCACTTCTATGCCCCCTGGAGCGCGGTCTTCTACACTGGCTACCAACCGATCCCGACGCAGGTCTGGCATCAAGTCGTCGTGCGCCGAAGCGGCATCGACTTCGATATTTGTTACGACGGAACCTCGATCGCCTGGACACAGAATGCCGGTTCCTTGGTTGATACCGATTTCCCGCTGCTCATCGGCAAACGCAACGATGCCGATGGACGCGGTTTCGCCGTCGATGGCCGCATCGACGAGACGGCGATCTGGGACCGCGCGCTAACGAACAACGAGATCGCCGCGTTGTTCAACGGGGGGACGGGGCGTCAGGTCGTGCCGCCTGCGAATTTCGAAATGGAACACGTGTACGCCGACGACGGAGTCTACACGGTGACAGTGACGGTTGCCGACGACGACGGCGGGACGAGCAGCGAGATGATCGTGGTGACGGTCCAGAATGCGGCTCCCGTGATCGCTCCGATTCCCGCCCAGCGGGCATTCGAGGGGGCGTTGGTCCAACTGCCTTCGGTTACGTTCACCGATCCGGGCGTCGAGGATGAACACGTTGCAACCATCGACTGGGGCGATGGAACGGTCGAGCCGGTTACTGTGGTTCCACCGTCCGGCGGCGAACCGGGGCGGATCACGGGCAGCCACGTGTACGCCGACAACGGCACGTATAAGGTGACGGTGAGCGTGCAGGACGACGACATGGGTTCTGCCGATCCCGATTGGTGGGTCGAATCGTTCTTCGATGTGTTTGTGGACAACGTCTTGCCGTCCGATGTGGAAGTGCAATTGAGCGACACGACGGTTGTGGCTGGTGCGACGCTAACGCTGAGCGGCACGTTCGCCGATCCGGGGATCTTGGACACGCATCGGGTGACGGTGTACTGGGGCGACGGCAGCAGCAGCACGGTGGACTTGGCGGCAGGCATCTACGAATTCAGCGTGGATCACCAGTATCCCGACAATCCGCCGGGGACGACTGTAGTGGACTTCCCGATCAGCGTCTCGGTGATCGACAAAGATTTCCTGCCGCCCGTTTCGGGCCCGCCGAGTGTCAGCAATTTCGAGTTCAGCCAACTCAGTTGGTACGATGCCGGCGCCGATACGGCGAAGTTTCCGTACTCGAGTTGGGGCATGTTCCAGGTGGACGTCGTGGGCGATCCGAGCCAGACGATGTACCTGAACGTGGCCGCCAACGCGGGGAACGAAACGGTCTGGATCGTGAAGAACATGCCGATCTTCGCCGATCTGACGAACCAAGGCGGCGATTTCGATATCGCTCTGCTGGGAGTGCCGGCGGGTACGCAACTGACGACGCTTGACTTCGTGGCCACGGTAAGTGCGAAACTCCAGACTGACATGCCGACGGGGGCCATGACGACGGCCACTGTCGAGTCGGTAAACCACCATCCGGCGGGCGATGCCAAGCTGAACCAGCCCGCGTTGCCGGACGACGTGGGCAGTCCGGCCGGAATCATGATCAGCACGGCGATCAGCAACCTGATCGAACACGAAGGGGTGCCGGGCGTCCAGGAAGGCACGAACCAATGCCTGGCGGGCGCCACGGCGCGGAGCATCGCCTGGCTGAACGCCCGCTACAACCTGGGTTCGACCAAGACGCCTCAGCAGATCTACCAGGACATGGAGGCTTTGAACAACAGCACAGCGACGTACGGGGACTTTCTGAAGCAAAAAGCCGCGTACCTGCGCAATCTGGCCGCAGGAGCCGGGAGCACGGCCGAGACGAAGATCCTGAAGGTCGACGTCGAAGTCGGCAACCCGGAAGGCGTCGGACAGGAGACGGGCGCGGACGTGAAGCAGTGGATCCGCACCGAACTGAACCGCGGCGAGGATGTCGAGCTGGACTTCGACACGCACATCATCACCGTGACGGGGACGTACGACTCCGGCGGCCAAACGTTCCTCAAGTACCGGGACGACGAACATCAGGGGAACGACGACAAGGGCGACTCGGGCACGAAGATGGGCGAACTGACCAAGGATGCCAACGGAGACTGGCAGTTCCGCCCGGCGGGCTCGAACACGTTCTACAAGGTTCGCTTGGCGATGTCGGAATCGGTCTACAAGGCGGTGGTGACGGTCAAGTCATTGCCCGATGTGCTGCGGTTCGATTTCAACTCGCCCGGTTCCCCGACGCAGACGCCGGTGCCCGCCGATCCGTTGGCGGAGAACTACATCGGCGTGCTGCCGACAGATCTGTTCACGCTCTCGGCCGGGTTCGGTTGGGTGACTTCGCCGAGTAGTTTCGACCGAGGGGCGATCTCCAGCCCTCTGTACTCGCCGCTGTTGCGGGATGGAGCCTGGCAATCGAGCGCGCGTGATTTTCGCATGTACCTGGAACCCGGCGACTATGAGGTGACCGTGGTGTTCGGCGACGCGAGTTTCACGCGAGACCGGATGAACGTCACTTTGGTCGGCGGTGACGGCGGGAACCTCTTGCCGGTGACCAACGTGGCCACCGCGGCCGGTCAATTCGTGCATCGCACGTTCACGGCCGCGACCGAGGACGACGGCGAGTTGACGCTGCGGTTCAGCGACGGCGGCGGCGATCCGTACTGGGCGGTTGCGTCTGTCGAAGCGCGCCGAATCGTGACGCCCTTTGACGTAACGATCGTCGGAGAGGCGGGAAGCCGCGCGGCCGACGGAACTTCGCTCGACACGTTCAGCGTGACCGGAGCCACGGCCGGAGCGGTCTACACGCTCAGCACCACGCACGGCTCGATCGACGCTGCGGATGCGGACTCGCGATTCGCCGGAATCCAGATCGTGGCGCCGGCAGCCAATTTCAGCTTCGATGTACGGCGCGGCACCGTGGCCGGCGAGGCGACCGTGCAAGTCGACGAAGTGTGCGGTGCGTCGCGCGGCAGTACGCCGCAGGTCTACTCGCTGCCAGCGGTTCGGCGTTTCGACTTCGACGGCTCCCCGGTGCAGACTCAGTCCGGCTTCACGAGCGTACGGGGCGGGACACTCTACTCGGCGGGTAACGGTTTCGGCTGGACGGCGGCCGTGAACGAGTTTGTTCGTGACGACGGCGGAATCAGTCAACCGGGGCTCGCCAGTCTGTACCGCGACGGCCACTGGAACTCGGGCAGCGGCACGTTCCAGATCCAGGTCGCCAAAAATGGCGTCTACGATGTTCGCGTCTACACGGGCGACCGCAGCTTTGCCCGCGATCAATTGTGGATCGACGTCGAAGGAGCGGCGACGAAGACGGTCAGCACCGCCGCCAACGAGTTCAAGGCGATCACGATTGGCGGAGTGGATGTCGACGGCAACGGCATCTTGACGGTGACCATCGGCGATGGCGGCGGCGACCCGTACTGGACGGTCAACGGAATCGAAATCGCGGCGGCGGGGCAACTGACGCCGGACGTATCGATCGCCGTCAATCCGGCCAGTGCTCCCGAGATGGATGCGGCCACGGTGACATTCACGGTATCCATTCCCGGCGCGCGGAACTACCCGATCAGCGTGGATTACGCGGTTGGCGGAACCGCCACGTTGGGCGAGGATTGGCAATTGACGGGTGATTATCAAACAGCAACCGGCACGATCACATTCGCCCCCGGCGACATCGCGAAGACCATCACCGTCCAAGTCGCGAACAACTCGGGCGGCACGGAGCCCGACGAGACGGTGATCGTGACGCTCAGCGATCCGGTCGACGGGTACCTGGCCGCCGCTTCCTCAGCGACGCATGTGATCGAAGGTCTGGCGCCGCTACCGTGGCGATTCGATTTCAATACTTCATCCAGTCCGACGGCACCAGGGTACCTCGGCGTAGGAGCCACCAACGCCTACGACGCCGCGCTTGGCTACGGCTGGCAGTCCACCGCCAGCACCTTCAGTCGCGGCATCAGCGATCCGTTGTTGACGGACGGTCACTGGGGGACCAGCAACACGTTCCTGGTCGATGTGCCGGTCGGCCAGTATGTGGTAAACGTCACGCTGGGTGACGCCAGCTTTGCCCGCAACTATCTGGACATATACGTGGAAGGCGTCAAGTTGCTGGACGATCTATCCTCCGCAGCCGGACAATTCACAACGGCGTCGACGGGCATCTTGGTGGATCATGGTGGCACGCTGACGATCGAGGGCGTGACGGTGACGGACGGCCAGTTGAACATCGGCATCGTCAGCAGTGGCGGCGATCCGTACTTCGCGGTCAACGCGATCGAGGTCTGGTCGGTGCGGTCGATGGGGCTGCATACGTTGGACGAGGGCGACGGTAACACGATCGAGGGAACCGGTGCGACGCCCAATGCCTTCGTGACGGTCTCGACCACACTGGGTTCGATTCCCGTGGCGCAGGACAAAGATCCCTTGCGAACCGGCGTCCAGGTCCAGGCCAAGAACGATGGCACATTCACGTTCGAATTCACGCCCCCCGCGGGCGGCACGGCGGTGTTCCGCTCGTCGGAAATCGACGGAGCGCGAATGGGCCAGATGTCGGTTGACTTTGCCGTGGCGAACGCAAGACGATTCGATTTCAACGGATCGGCCAACAATACGCAGGTCTACGACGACGATCGACTGGATTTCACGGGCGTGCGAGGCAATCAACTGTACAACGCCAGCGATGGTTTCGGCTGGACTCAGGCGGTGTCCGAGTTCCAGCGGGCGTCGGCGGCCAAGACAAGCGTCGCCCTCTACCGCGACGGCCACTGGGGCTCGGCCGTGCGGACATTCCAGGTAGCGGTCAATCCGTTGCAGAACTACAACGTCCGCGTGTACGTCGGCGACGCCAGCTTTGCACGCGACAAGATCCAGGCGTCCATCGACGGCGTGAATTGGGTCACGATGGATCCCGTCTCGATCGGCGCGAACGTATTCGCCACGATCCTGATGGAGAACATCGATCCGGACGCGCCGGTGATGAGCATTATGATTCGCGACGCGGGCGGCGATCCGTACTGGGTGGTCAACGGGATGGATGTCTGGTCGGGAAGCAACGATCCCGGCGTGGCGAACCTGCTGGCAGCCACTCAGTCCACTGAGGCAGTCGGCGAGCCGTTGTCTCAGGCGGCGGTCGACGCAGTGTTGCCAGTCGCCCGCCAGTACTGGATATCGACCGGCCTAGCCGATTGGCAGGTGGCCGAGTTGTACCGCACCCCGGTGTCGATCGGCGACCTCTCCTACCGCGGCGCGTTGGGCGTGAGCAAGCCCGAAGGCATCTGGCTCGACGCCAGCGGCGCCGG